>DS990627.1 GCA_000155715.1 gamma proteobacterium HTCC5015
GACGATACCATTACTGGTGTAAGCGCTTCCGGTTCGCACCAGGCTTGTAGAATCTCTTCGTGTGACTACTAAAGGCGACCAGCGGATGATAGGAAAGGGCTCCTTTCTTCGCAGCATTGTAGCCTTTTGCCGCTCTTTCCTGTCGACCAAAGACCGTTTTCACGGTAGAGTCGACATCAACCCATGAACGGTAAAAATCACCGGGTTGCATCGCCCCACTTTTTAGGCAACGCTCCCATACTCGATGACGTAGTCGGTGATTCACTTCTTCCAGTTGCGCCACATGCTTCTGTTTACCTTGCCGGAAAATTCGCCCCAGCGTGCTGTCATCCGGCACAGACAACCAACCGCTAACATCGCGCAACACTTGATCGGACCAGACAGCAACCACTTTTAAAAGGGAATTGGCTCCCGCAATCATGCCCAACAATGTCATGAAAACGGAGTCGGTGAGACTATAGGTGGCATTGTCACCACGCTGAAAGTGGATATGCTTATCGCAAACGTCATTGAATCCGAGTTGATTTAGAAAATGAACCGCAGGGATGACCCCAGCTTGGCTGGTGAGCCCTTTGCCTGAGGACTGATAGCGGATTTTTGGGGCTGGTTTTCGGGCAGATTTCTTAGTATTCTTACTCATGGAAAAGGTGACTCTACTTTAATTGTTATTTGGTCGTAACTAATTGAAGTAGTTTACCTTTTCCTCCTTTCATTGTTAAATTCTGCAGAATTTAGGTCAATAAATAAAACCCCAAAACGGTAGGCGGCAGCACCAGTGGCAACGCTACCACCGACTCAAACAAAGGCTTAAAACGATTACGCGTATTGGCCAGCCACCAAGCCAATGGAGTGCAGGTGAGTAGCAACGCTGCTGTCGTGACAAAAGCTAGCTTGAGTGTCAGCAGCAAAGGCCCGAGACCAGAAATACCCGTCATGAAGATCCCGCCAAGTAACCGTAACGTTCCAGAATTGAGCGCACGACCTTGGTCTCAAAAAAGTGCAAAAATTCATCCATGGCTACTTTGCCGTCAGCACGTTTCAGCACAACAGCCTTTTGAACTATCGGCTGATGCTGCTCAGCTGAAACAACAGCCACACACACTGACTCCGGCAAAGACCGCTTTTGTACTTGAGACTTGGCGACATAGGCCATGCTTACGTTTCCCGAGTAAAAAAACTGGTAGGCCTGTGCAATATTCTCACCACGCACCAATTTTGCCTGCAGCGACTCCCACACAGAGAACCCCTTCAGCACTTGCTCAGCTGCGAGCCCATAGGGCGCAAAAGCCGGATTGGCAATAGCCACCTTTCCAGATTGGGTGAGAAGGCGCCTTTGGGCATTTGCCTTGGTCGTCCCGCCGACTCAAAAAAGCCAACCGACCAATGGCATAGGTATGTAGGCTGGCAGCCACACCGTCCCCCTCCTCAGCAAGAAGCTCGGGACGCAGGGCATCGGCTGACATAAAGTAGTCGAATGGAGCTCCATTTTTAATTTGTGCATAAAGTTTGCCCGTCGAGCCACTGCTGACCAGAACTTGGCGACCAGTCTCTTTTTCGTAG
>DS990626.1 GCA_000155715.1 gamma proteobacterium HTCC5015
ATTGTAGCCTTTTGCCGCTCCTTCCTGTCGACCAAAGACCGTTTTCACGGTAGAGTCGACATCAACCCATGAACGGTAAAAATCACCGGGTTGCATCGCCCCACTTTTTAGGCAACGCTCCCATACTCGATGACGTAGTCGGTGATTCACTTCTTCCAGTTGCGCCACATGCTTCTGTTTACCTTGCCGGAAAATTCGCCCCAGCGTGCTGTCATCCGGCACAGACAACCAACCGCTAACATCGCGCAACACTTGATCGGACCAGACAGCAACCACTTTTAAAAGGGAATTGGCTCCCGCAATCATGCCCAACAATGTCATGAAAACGGAGTCGGTGAGACTATAGGTGGCATTGTCACCACGCTGAAAGTGGATATGCTTATCGCAAACGTCATTGAATCCGAGTTGATTTAGAAAATGAACCGCAGGGATGACCCCAGCTTGGCTGGTGAGCCCTTTGCCTGAGGACTGATAGCGGATTTTTGGGGCTGGTTTTCGGGCAGATTTCTTAGTATTCTTACTCATGGAAAAGGTGACTCTACTTTAATTGTTATTTGGTCGTAACTAATTGAAGTAGTTTACCTTTTCCTCCTTTCATTGTTAAATTCTGCAGAATTTAGGTCTTAATTAATTATTAAAGGGACGCAAAAATCCCAAGTTCCGTAATGTGCTATAAAACGCTTTTTCCGAGAAGAATTCCATTGTGAATTCACGACAAGTAAATACAAGCCGTTAAATACCATGAATGGAAACAGCCTTGATCATGACAAAAATGTCATCGCTGGGCTGCAAAGCCAGCTCGCGATAAGACTTTAGTGAAATACGCGCCAACAGCGGCTCCTCTGCCTGCAAATGCACGAGCAAAGTAATGTGATGAGCCGTGCTATTAATGACGCGAACAACGCGTCCGGAGAGGACGTTAAGCACGGTGCTCTGCTGTGGCCTGACACGGGCAATACTGACATCGGTAGCCTGCACCCTGAGCATTAAGGTGCTATTTTTTTCTAAGTGATCGGGCAACAACAAGCGTTCACCCCCTTTCAAAACCACCTCGCTGACGCCGTCGGCTGGCTCATAAGACTGCACTCTAACCTCAAACAGAGAAGAAGCATTGCGCTGCTGTGAAAATGGTGTGCCCTCGTGAGTCAAAGCCTCGACCATTCCCCCTTCGTAAGTTTTGCGTCCGCGCTCTAACACCAGTACTCGATCACACAGTAGCTGCATTTCTTCAATACTATGACTGACATAAAGAACGGGGATTTTGACTTCTCGGTGCAACCTCTCAAGAAAAGGCAGAATTTCCGACTTTCGAGCCTCGTCCAGAGACGCCAAAGGCTCGTCCATCAACAGAAGCTTGGGAGCACTCAGCAATGCGCGCGCAATGGCCACTCGCTGCTTCTCCCCTCCGGACAAATCACTCGGCATGCGCGACAACAACCCTGCCAGCCCCAACAGATCAATCACCTCATGACGATAATCATCATCAGGGACTTTAACGCGGCGCTTCGCACCAAACTGTAAGTTTCCCGTGACATCAAGTGCGGAAATAAACGGCTGTCCTGAAAG
>DS990625.1:0-2281 GCA_000155715.1 gamma proteobacterium HTCC5015
AAATCGGCGCTCTTCTACTGAGGTGATCCATGTCATTAAGCGCCCATCAGCGAACGGAAATGAAGCGACTCTCCCAAATTTTGAACTGTGAGGAGAGAGAGTTGCAGTACTTGTCGAGTTTGGAACAAGCTGAGCTAAAGTACTTGTACGAACAGGTGCACAGCGCGGTTAGTGGCGAGATGTCGCCGCTGTGGCCGGCACTGGCTAAGAGTGTGCGGTTTTTCCCCAACCGCCTGTGCGCCAAAATTACCCAAGAGGCGCTCGGCCCCTACATCGCAGCCCAGATGACGCGCCATCTCGACACCAAAACGGCCATTGGCATTGGCAAACATTTCAGTCCTCAGTTTTTAGCGGAAGTATTGCAGCACACGGATGCGGCCGAGGCGGGGGCGCTGCTCTTAAAAATGCCCGTTAGTACCTTGAAGAAATCGGTACTGTTCTTACTGGCCGATCAGCAATACAACCAACTTGGCCAAATCGTCGAGCACCTCAACAAAGAACGCATCTTGGCATTGGCCAAGGAGATTGATTCGCCGCGTGCGCTGCTTCAAATCGCCGACTCCATGACACATAAAGGCCGACTAGCGGATGCAGTGGCCCACCTCGGTGAAGCGGATCAACTCGCATTGGTTGAAGCCGTGGTCGAGCTGGATATGTGGGATGCCGCTTTGCAGCTTTGTGCCCACATGGTGCCCAAGCAACAGCGCCGCCTGCGCGAAGTGGCTCTACAGCTAGAGTGGGAGCAGGCGGATTGGATTGAAGAGCGGGCGGAGTTTCTAGGCTTGAGTGATATTCTCGCGCCCCTACTTGGGCGAGAGGTGGAACCCGAGGGCTTGAATAGCCTCAAAAAATGGATTCCTAAAGGTTTGAGCTTCAGAGGTAAAAAATGAGTATAGAACAGTGGCTCGTCACGTTGGCGATTGCAGTGGTAGTGGCGTTGTCTTTGTACTGTCTTCACTTGTGGCGGAAAGTGTTTCGCCAGCGCAAAGAGCGAGCTGATGCAGAGACTCAGCGGCTTAAAGAACAGCAAGAAAAACGCGAGCACTGGGAAGAGAGCGTGCGCTTGATTGCCCGAGCAGCGCTGGCGGGCCAGGCCAATATCACCGAATGCGCAATCCGTATTAAGGTGTTACTCGACGGTTTAACCCAAAATGCGTGCCCGCGAGAGCCCTATCGTCCCATTTACGAGCTGGCTTGGGCGACGGCGCACATGCCTATTCTCGATCAGAGAAAACAGTATAAACGCAGCGAGATCATGGCATTTGATCGCGAGCGCGAAGCCTTTGAAGAGGAGCTGGGCGAGGCCGTCAAAGAGGCCATGCGCCAGCTCCTAGACGATGATTTTTACTCCGCTTGAATGTCCGTGCTAAGGGGAGCCAGCGGAATGGTGGATAGTTGATTGCCCAACATATTGGGTACAATCAGTTCCGAGCCGTCTGCGCTCACTTGAAAATTGGCAGGCCCTGCAATGGGGTCGCTGTTGAGGCTTGTTTGTTCGTGAGCCTCCAGATGGTAGCGGTGCACCTTGCCCGCTTTTTCAAAGGCAACCCAATCTGAAAAGTACAGATGCTCTCCCACTTTCTGTAAGCCGTCGAGATAACCGGTATGTTCACCCAATACGGTGAAGTCATAAGGCGGCTCCCCTTTCATCTCGATATAGCCTAGGCGTCCATTGGGCTGATTGTCGGTGCCCCACTCGGCGACGTATAAACGCTGTTGCTGCTTATCCCAGACGAGACCATTGGGGCCCTTGAGTGGTGTGTTGAGCGCCAGTGTGCCAACGCGAACTTGTTCACCGGGGTGAATAATATAAATGTCGCTGGTGTCGGTGGCAGACACATAAAGATTGCCGTTGTCGCCTTGAGCAATGGCGTTAAGAAACTGTGGCGCCGCGCGCTCTGGCAGGTACTCGTGGGGTTTAATCGCTTGTTGATGTTGCCGCGTTTTTAAATCGAAGCTGTGCAGCGTGTCGATATCGACCACATAGAGTGTGTCGCCAATAACAAGCGTTCCCTTGGGTGCGTGCAGTGTTGTGCTGGCTCCAATGGTTTGGGCGCTCTTGAGATCGCCGCCTTTTGGAACGAGTAGGAGCTGGCCGTCGCCGTCTTTACTCGTGGGTTTGAGTTCGGCGCCGACATTACTCACGATCCAGTTTTCACCATAGACGCTCACACTCTCGGGCGATTGAAAGGCGAATGGTGGCGGGGCGGCCGTACTGTTTTGGGCCGATGTCGCGCTGTCGCTCGCTGGGCTGCTGGCTTCGTCGCTCTCATCTTGAGAG
>DS990625.1:2647-5840 GCA_000155715.1 gamma proteobacterium HTCC5015
GGAATTTGTCCAGATGGATTCGATCGACGCGGTTTTAAAAGCTTGGAGTCGGGGGCTGTCGATTTTGCAGCGGCGGGGCTAACGCAAACGGAGGCGCGCTCCGATCGCTTTGATGCCAGCCCCAGTTATCAAAATGTGACCCAGCAGGTCGTGTGTCGCCGCGACGGCGCCAAGCCGAATCAGGTCGAAGATTTAATTGGTTTAAAGCTGGTGGTGGTAAAAAACAGTAGTTATGAGGCGCTGCTGGAGCAGTATCGCACCGAATTGCCCAAACTAGCTTGGAAAGTAGAGGATACCAGTAGCGAGCGATTGTTGGGACATGTGTGGCAACGAGAGATTGATTGCACGGTCTCCGATAGCACGATTGTCTCCCTAAACCGTCGCATTATGCCCGAGCTCGAAGTGCGTTTTGATTTGAGCGAACCCGAGAATTTAGTCTGGTATTTCCCTGAGAGTGAAGGCGCTCTGCACTCGCTGGCGGAAGATTGGATGGAGCAGCCGAGTACACAAGAAGCCATTGATGATTGGAGTAACCGCTACTACGGTTTTGCCTCGCTGTTTGATTATGTCGACACGCGCAAATTTGTGCGCCGAATCGATCAGCGCTATCGCCACTATGAGCCACTGTTTGAGCGGGCTGCGGATAAATACGAGATCGACATGAGTTTGCTGGCGGCTCAAGCCTACCAGGAGTCGCATTGGCGGCCGACGGCGAAAAGCCCGACGGGCGTGCGAGGCATGATGATGTTGACCCTCAATACCGCTCGCTCTCTGGGCGTCAACAACCGGCTTGACCCGCACCAAAGTATCGACGGGGGCGCGCGTTATCTCAATAAAATGCTAGGGCGTTTCGATGATGAAATTGCCGAGCCCGACCGCACTTGGCTGGCGCTGGCTGCCTACAATGTGGGGCGCGCCCATATGCACGACGCACAATCTCTGGCGAGGGAGTTGGGCAAAGATCCACATCGTTGGCGAGACATCAAAGAGGTGTTGCCGCTTTTGAGTGACCCCAATTATTACAAGAACCTTAAATACGGTTACGCGCGGGGTATGGAGCCCGTGCAATATGTTGAGCGCATCCGCAACTACCAGTATATTCTCGAACACGAACTCGCCCAGAAATAATGGTGCGAATCTATGTTAAGGCCTGTTTATTTTGACCAAGGGAGTCGAAACCATGAAAGAGAAGATTGAGTCGTTCTTTGCCGATGGCAACTGGATTGAGGTGATTACACCCTATGCGGTCAACTTGGTCGTGGCCATTTTGATTTATGTCGTGGGTAAGTGGGTCGCCAAGCGCATTTTGACACTTATCGGAAAAATGATGGACAGCCGCGGCATGGATGACGCGCTCAAAGACTTTCTGAGCAGCATTCTTAGTGTACTTTTCTCCTTTGTCGTCGTGCTTGTGGCCTTGGAGCAGTTGGGCGTTGATACGACGTCTCTGTTGGCCCTATTAGGTGCTGCGGGCTTGGCCGTCGGTTTGGCCTTAAAAGACTCGCTGTCTAATTTCGCCGCTGGTGTCATGTTGATTTTGTTCAAACCCTTTAAATTGGGCGACTATGTCGAAGCGGGCGGTACAGCGGGTGTGATTGAAAAAATCAGCGTGTTTAACACCATTATGAAAACCCCCGACAACAAAGAAGTTATCGTTCCCAACGCGCATATTTATAGCGGCACGATTACAAACTACTCAGCCAAGCCTACGCGTCGTGTCGATTTGGTGATTGGCATTGGCTATGACGATGACATGAAAAAAGCGCGCGACTTGATACAAAAAGTATTGGATGCTGATGATCGCATTTTGGCTGAGCCCGCGCCCGTGATTGCCGTGGGTGAATTGGGAGATAGCAGTGTTAACTTCCTCGTTCGCCCTTGGGTGAACTCGGCGGATTACTGGGGGGTTTACTGGGATGCCTTGGAAAACATTAAAGAAACCTTTGATCAAAACGGTATTTCCATCCCTTTCCCGCAACGCGACGTCCATGTTTATCAGGAGAGCAAGGACTAATTGGTACGGATAGCGGATGAAAACTCGCAAAAAGCCCACTACGGTGGGCTTTTTTATGCGAGTTATCTGTTTTTATCGCGCCTTGTCGGATCAGTCGCCGCTAGGCCTTATTGACCTTGGGTGGCGTTTTTCGATTAGGGTACAGCGCGCGACACATGGGGCAGACGGTGCCATCACAACCGCGAGCCGTACAGTACTCTCGCCCATAGTAAATGATTTGCAGGTGCAGGCGGTTCCAGTATGCCTCGGGGAATAGCTTTTTAAGATCGGCCTCAGTTTGTTCTACATTGCGCCCCTTGGATAAACCCCAGCGCTGGGCGAGGCGGTGGATGTGAGTGTCCACGGGGAAGGCGGGGTGGCCAAACCCCTGGCTCATGACGACGGAAGCCGTCTTGTGACCAACACCAGGCAGAGCTTCTAGCTCGCTAAAACTCTCGGGAACGTGGCCGTCGTGTTGCTCTAAAAGTATTTCTGATAGGCGGTGAATCGCCGCGGATTTTCTCGGTGAGAGGCCACAGGGTTTAATAATATTTCTAATCGATTCAACGGATTGTTTGACCATTTTTTGCGGGGTGTCGGCCAGTGCAAAGAGAGCGGGCGTCACTTGGTTAACGCGCTCGTCCGTGCACTGGGCGGACAGCAACACGGCAATTAATAAGGTGTATTCGTCCTTGTGGTCGAGCGGGATGGGCGTCTCTGGATAGAGTGCCTGTAGCTTGTTGAGCACATAATCGGCGCGTTCTTTCTTTAACATACGGTACCCTGTTGAGCGAAACGCTATTATAGCCTTAGTCAGATCAATACAGAATGTTCTAGAGCGAGAGTGAGTGTGTCGGATAGATCGAGTTCGAGTTTGTCACAACAGCAGGCGAGGTGGCAGCGCGTAGAAAAGTTGGCGGCGTGGATGGATACCCGCTGGAACGTGGGCGGCATCCCCATCGGTTTGGATGCCCTGCTGGGGTTATTGCCTGTTGTGGGCGATGGCAGCAGTTTTTTGGTGGGGGTATATATGACTTACCAAGGGTGGCGAATGGGCGCGCCCTAAGCGGGTTTTGTTACGCATGCTGGCGTATCTAGGCGTCGATTTCTTGGTCGGAAGCTTGCCTGTTATTGGCGATGCTGCCGATGTGGTACTGCGCGTGCATCAAAAAAATTTCCAGCTACTGGCTGTCCATGTTT
>DS990624.1 GCA_000155715.1 gamma proteobacterium HTCC5015
TTGACTGGCCTTGTAATTCTCCACCCGAAACTGTGTGTTCTCTCCGAGCATAAAGAAAGCGCCGTCTTTAAAGCGCATTTTGGACAGGGCACCGCGGCCCGTAATCAAAGTTTCGCCTTGATAGAGATGGCTACCTTTTACTAACCGTCGTTTCTCACCGGTATTACTGTACGCAATGGCCGTGCCACGGCTCTCCGTCACTTGGCCGATAGACTCACCAGACGGCGCAGCCAAGGCGCCAAATGCAGCGAACCACAGTATTAAAACACCGACAAAATAATGAGTAATCTTCATCGCTATATCCCTGTTCTCTGGCGTTTACAGCGCGCTGGTAAACACCCAAGGGTCGATATACCAACGCAGGTACTTATCAAGCAGCAACAGTGCAAACAACCACATTAAATAAAATATCGAGTAGACAAACATGCGCATGGCCAGCTTGTCATCTCGCTCGCGCTGTAGGCGGAAAGCGTACCAAAGGAACCGAGCGTTCAGTACCAATGAGCCCACCAGATACAGCAGCCCATTTTCCCCCATTAGATAAGGCAATAATGTGACGCAGCACAGCAAAATGGTATAGAGCGTGATGTGAAAGCGCGTCAATTCCGGGCCATGGGTGACGGGCAGCATCGGAATATCCACTTTGGCGTACTCTTCGCGGCGATTGACCGCCAGCGCCCAAAAGTGGGGCGGCGTCCACACGTAGATAATTAAAGCTAACACCAGCGAGTAGGCGTGAATTTCGTTGTTCACCGCCGCCCAACCGAGCACCGGTGGCATGGCGCCAGCGAGCCCGCCAATCACGATGTTTTGCGGCGTTGCACGCTTGAGGTACATGGTGTAAATCACGGCGTAGCCGATCAAGGCAAAAAAAGTCAGTACTGCAGTGAGCGGATTGACGAAGAACACCAACATCACCATCGACACACCGCCCAGTACACTGGCGAATGCCAACGCGGCCCAGCTATTCACCGAGCCCGTTGGCAGCGGACGGTTTTTCGTCCTTGCCATAATCGCATCGGCGCGCTGGTCAACGATGTGATTGATGGCCGCCGCCGATGCCGCCGCGAGGCCGATACCCACACAGCCGAAAAACACATCGAACACGCTCTCCCAAGTCCACTCCTCGACGGCCAACAACATGCCGACGAAAGCGGTAAACACCAAGAGCAGCACCACTTTGGGCTTGGTGAGCGTCACAAAATCTCGCACGCCCAATTTGCCCGTCGAGGTGGATTCTACTTCACTCATGAACGCTCTCCTCGCAGCGTACTGGCGTAGACCAGTGTCACTACGCCTAGTAACAATACCGCAGCGCCGCCATTGTGAGCCGTCGCCATCCACAGGGGCAATTGCATAAAGACATTGCCAATGCCTAGGCTCAGCTGCACCAGCAGCGCCAGCAATGTCAGCACGGCCAGTCCTTTTAAGCCCGTGGACGCAGCGGCTGAAGCCCTGCGATAAACAGACACCGCTAGCCAAGCCACACCCAGCGTCGCCAGCACCGCGCCAATTCGGTGGCTCAAGTGAATCGCCACGCGACCGCCTTGATGCAATATTCCACCTTCAAAGTCGCGCTGGCCGGGCGCGAGCTCGTGCCACAGGGAATAGGCATCGGCAAAATCAGCGCTCTGCGGCCACCACTCTCCATTGCAAGTGGGAAAGCCGTAACAGGCGAGTGCCGCGTAGTGCGTGCTCGTCCAACCGCCCAAAGCAATTTGCAGCACGAGCACCAGCAAGGCAAAGAACGCGACGCCGCGCACCAAGGACAGTGAACTCGCCTGACGCTGCCATTGAAAATCGCTGTGCTCCAAGAACAACCACCACAACAGAGCCAGTGTCGTCATTCCGCCCAACAGGTGTGCAGTGACAATCACGGGCTGAACCAGCAGCGTCACTGTCCACATGCCCAGTAGCCCCTGAAAAATCACCAACGCGACGAGCATTGTGGGCAACCACGGGCTGACACCCGCTTTGCGCTTAAACCAGGCAACGCCAGCCATCACCACAATCAACAAGCCCAAAGTCGATGCGGCGTAGCGGTGAATCATTTCCTTCCAAGCTTTGTGCGCCTCTACTGGGCGCTCGGGATAGGCGCTATTGGCGGCGGCCACCTCGTGCTCGGCGCTGGGTACACCAATTTGGCCATAACAGCCGGGCCAGTCTGGGCAGCCAAGTCCAGCATCGCTCAGGCGAACATAGGCGCCGAGCACGACGACAACCAACGTCAACGCCACCGAGACCAGCGCCAATTTCTGAATCACTGCGTTTTTCATGTTCTCTCTCACTCAGTGCTCGTGACTTTTAATAATTTCTTAAGATCTTTGTAAATGAGGCGCGGTTTGATATCCGCAGGATAGGACATCATCGCCTGCCCCACGGGATCGACGAGATAAATTCGGTCGCTCGAATTGTGCCCCGGCTGCTGGAACTGTTGCTGAATACGCTGAAGCTCTGCCTCGCTACCCGTCGCCATCTTCATCTCTGGGAAGCTCTGGGCCACTGACGCCACCTCTTTTTCAAGCAAACCACCGTAGATGAACAAGCGGTCGAGTCGGAGCGCGTTGCGGCCTTGCATCAGGCGCAGCTGGCGCATGCTGTAAATCTGCCGCTGACAAACGGGGGCACAGCCATTGATACTCAAGTAAACCAGTGTCCACTCCTCGGTATCGTCCTGTAGTACACCTTCATCGAGTGACTGACCCTCGGGGGTGCGCAAATCCCACTCGGTGAGCGGCACTACAGGCACCATAAAATCGCCATTGTTGGAGGTGCCCACAAAGTCGGGCAATCCGTCATCACTCAGGCGGGCAAAAATCAAAGCCACCACCAGCGGCACACCGAAGACCGCCATCAATGCGATCAGTTTAATTTTGGTGATCAGAAGATTTTTATCGTCACTCATCTTGTTCTCGCCGATGAAAGTTTAAATAGAAATACAGAATAAGCACTGCGCTAGCCATGGCCAGCCACTGTCCCATATAGCTGTAATTTTGCGCTGGCCCCTCCACAATTGGCTGCCAGTCGCTGGCGTAGGCCGACGAGTCGTCTTCGTCGAGCACCAAAACCCACGGCATCAATTCGTAGCCCAAACGCTCGGACATGGCCTCGTAGTCCATGTATTGAACGCGCAGCGGCCAGCCCTGCTCGTAGGTCATTTCGCCCAGTTTAAAAGGTTTGCCCGGCACACTGACACGACCCGTTACCACGCGCTCAGCGGTCGCCACCCCAACGCTGGGAAGCGCATTGCGATCACCGCCCCGAGGTACCCAGCCGCGGCGCACCAAAACCGCTTGACCACTGCGATGGCGAAAAGGGCTCAATACGACATAACCCGCGCGCTGGTCGTGCATGCGATTATCGAGTAAAAATTGCTGCTCGGTATCAAAGCGTCCACGCAGTTCAACAGGGCGAAAATGCCAGCGCTGTGGCGCCACATTCCAATCTTCAAGACGGTCTGTCGGCCGCTCCATTTGCTGCGAAAAGGCCTGCTGTAAATGCACCTTCTCCTGTGCCCTCGTGTATTGCCAGTGCGCTAAAACCAGCATGATGGGCACCACCAGACACACCAGCAACGTGGGCAGCCAGTGTGCAGAAAATCGCCGCGCGCCTATGTTAAATGCTATTCTCAAGCTTTCTCCAAACCCGCTTCTGTCGGACTAACAATGAGTGGCACTCTATGTTGATCAAAACGCTCGTCGTCATCCTCTTTCTCTTTGCCGTTATCAGCCTATTTGTCGGGCTGTTCTTTTTGCTAAAAGACGACGCCAACGCCAGCAACAAGCGCACGATGTTTGCCTTGATGACCCGCGTGGGGTTTTGCGCGATTGCGCTCGCCATACTGGCGATTTCTGTACTGACGGGCAAATTAAACATGAACCCCTCGCCGGAAAAAATCGATCAAATTGCCGAGGAGGCGCGTCAGTCACAAGCGACGCAACCCTCACCGGAACCGTCAAAAGACTCTCGCTAACACAGGCTTAATTTCATCGACGACAAAATGCGATAGCAAAAAAAGGGGGCCTTCGCCCCCTTTTCTTATTGTGACAACTGCTCGGTGTGGCCTGACTTACAAAATGTAAACAAAGATAAACAAGCCAAACCAAACCACGTCGACAAAGTGCCAATACCAAGCCGCCGATTCAAACGCGAAATGGTTCTTTTCATCAAAGTGGCCCTTAAAGCAGCGGAACATAATCACAGCAATCATGATGGTTCCCACCAGTACGTGCATACCGTGGAAGCCCGTTAACATGAAGAAGGTCGAGCCGTAGATACCCGACTCCAGCGTCAAGTTCATATCTTGGTAAGCGTGAACATACTCCAGCGCCTGACAGCCAAGGAAGATCACACCCAGAAGCACCGTCAGTACCAAGAACAAATTGAGCTGTCCGCGCTTGCCATGTTTTAAGCCGTGGTGGGCAATTTCCATCGTAATACCCGAGGTCACCAGCAGCAGAGTGTTAATCAGGGGCAGTCCCGCCCAGCTCATCAGAGCAAAGTCGCCCCCCCAGTTACCGGGCCCATTGGTTGGCCACGCTTGCTCGTAAGCAGAGTACAAAAACTCGTGTGTTGAGGCCTCGGCGCCCTCACCCGCCAACCAAGGCATCACCAAAACGCGGGCATACCACAGAGCGCCAAAGAAAGCGGCAAAAAACATGATTTCCGAGAAAATAAACCAGCCCATACCCCAGCGGTAGGTGCGGTCGACTTGTGCACTCAATAAGCCTTGGTGACTTTCGCGAATTTGGTCGGCAAACCAGCGAAACATCATATAAATCGTCAGGACTGTACCAGCGACCATGCCGTAGGGCGCCCAAGAGGAGCCGTTTAGCAACAAGGCAAAACTCACCAGCAGCAAGAACAAACCTGCTGTGCCCCAGTGAACTACGCCAGCGCTCTCTGCAACATAGTACTCTTGCCAGTCGTTTTGGGTGTTCTCTGACATCGCTATTACCTTTCTCTAGTCTGGCTCACTGCCAGCGTTATCTTTTAGTTCAAAAAATGTGTAAGAGAGCACCACGCTTTTCACATGTTTTGGAATGTCTCGATCAATAATAAATTGAACGGGCATGTCCTTACTCTCTTTTGGCTCAAACATCTGCTGACTAAAACAAAAACACTCGGTTTTATTAAAGTACAGCGACGCCACTGAAGGCGACACACTGGGAATGGCCTGAGCCGTAATCTGCCTTCCCGTCAAATTTTTTGCCACATAGTTCGTGGTGTAGGGCTGACCGGGGTGAACCACTAGCGAAGATTCACTCGGCCGAAATTCAAAAGGCGTACCCGCCCCTAAACTCCCGGTAAACTTGACCGTGATTTCACGATCCAAGTCGGGGCCCGTCGCCTCTTCAACACCAACGCGACCCGTTTTTCCATTGAGCCCTGTGACATCACAGATAACATCGTATAAAGGCACCAAGGCATAGCCGAAGCCAAACATGGCAATCACAATCAGCACCATCTTTAGTGCGACTCGGCCGTTGCTCTCCTTACCCTTCTCGTCTCTCTGCTCAGTCATTTAAATTCGAGGGCGCTCACTTTCGAACGCCCATAGCATTACTTCACTTCGGGCGGCACCGTAAAGGTGTGGTAAGGGGCAGGTGATGCCACTGTCCACTCTAGGCCTTCCGGGTTATCCCACACTTCGGCGGTCGCCTTTTCACCCTTGCGACGAATCGAGGGGATCAACACAAAGAACACGAAAATGAGCTGTGCGATACCAAACCCGAAGGCGCCAATGCTGGCTACGGCGTTAAAATCGGCAAAGGCGATATTGTAGTCCGCGTAACGGCGAGGCATACCGGCCAAGCCGACAAAGTGCATGGGGAAGAAGGTCAAGTTGACAAAGATCACTGACATCCAAAAGTGCGTTTTGCCCCAGAACTCGCTGTACATCACACCCGTCCACTTAGGCAGCCAGTAGTAGGCACCCGCCAACAAGCTAAACACAGCACCGGGCACCAGCACGTAGTGGAAGTGAGCCACAATGAAATACGTGTCGTGGTATTGGAAATCCACGGGGGTCATCGCCATCATCACGCCGGACAAGCCACCTACGGTAAACAGGATAACGAAGGCAATCGAAAACAGCATTGGCGTCTCGAATGTCATCGCACCCTGCCACATGGTAGCAATCCAGTTAAAGATTTTGACGCCCGTTGGCACCGCAATCAGCATGGTGCAGAACATAAAGAACAGCTCGCCTGCCAAGGGCATGCCCACGGTAAACATGTGGTGCGCCCACACAATAAATGACAGGAAGGCGATCGAAGCCGTGGCATACACCATAGAGGCGTAACCAAACAACGGCTTGCGAGCAAAAACGGGAATAATCGTCGAGACAATGCCAAAGGCTGGCAGAATCATAATGTAAACTTCGGGGTGACCGAAGAACCAGAAAATGTGCTGATACAGAACGGGGTCGCCACCACCTGCGGCACTGAAGAAACTCGTGCCAAAGAACTTATCGGTCAGCAGCATGGTGACAGCGCCCGCCAGAACCGGCAAAACGGCAATCAGTAGGTAGGCCGTAATCAACCACGTCCACACAAACAAGGGCATTTTCATCAAGGTCATGCCGGGGGCACGCAGGTTCAAAATGGTCGCAATGATGTTAATCGCACCCATAATCGAGGCGATCCCCATCAAGTGAACAGAGAACACCATAAAGGGAAAGCTGTCGCCGCCCTGCAGTACTAGCGGAGCGTACATCGTCCAGCCCGCTGCGGGCGCGCCACCGTCCATAAACAATGTGGACAGCAGCATAATGAAGGCCATCACCGTCAACCAGAAGCTCCAGTTGTTCATGCGCGGCATCGCCATATCCGGTGCACCGACCATCATCGGCACCATGTAGTTGGCAAAACCAACAAAGGCGGGCATCACCGCACCAAACACCATGACTAAGGCGTGCATAGTTGTCATGGAGTTAAAGAACTGGGGATCGACAAATTGCAAACCGGGCTCAAACAACTCGGCGCGAATAATCAGCGCCATCGTGCCGCCGACAAAGAACATGGTCAGTGCAAAGATCAGGTACATAGCCCCGAGATCTTTGTGGTTGGTCGTTACAATCCAGCGCATCAGGCCAGGCTGAGGACCGTGATGGTGATCGTCGTGATGATCGTGAGCAGCTGTTGCACTCATAAACTTATCTCCTCTAAACCTTATGCGCTTTAATGAGACGCCTGGGCGACGACTTCTTCAGATTCGACTTCGGGCAAGGTACCGCCTTGCTCAGTCACCCATTGTTCAAATTCTTTTTGTGACACCACGCGAACCACGATGGGCATAAACGCGTGGTCTTTACCGCATAGCTCGGCGCAGCTACCGCGATAGACGCCCTCTTCTTTGGCGGTGAACCACATTTCGTTGATAAAGCCAGGGATGGCGTCTTTCTTGCCGCCGAGTTCAGGCACCCACCAAGAGTGAATCACATCCGCCGCCGTGGTCAGCAAGCGCACTTTCTTGCCGACGGGAACGACCACTTCTTTATCCACATCGTATAGATAATTGGGGTTTTCGTAGGGATCCATGCCCGACTTCACTTGGCGAATCTTGTTACTCTCTTCAGCGAGCTTGCTGTAGAAGTTCACACCGTAATCGATGTAATCGTAAGACCACATCCACTGATAGCCTGTCGCCTTGATGGTGAGATCCACATCCGTTGTTGTATCTTCCATCTTGATCAGCGTTTTCGTCGCGGGGAAGGCGAGAACGATCAAAATAATAAAGGGAACAACCGTCCACAACACCTCGACCGTCAAGCTCTCGTGCCACTTGGCCGCTTCCACTCCGCGCGATTTGCGGTGGAAGATCACGCTCCACATAATGAGCCCGAAGACCAGAGCGC
>DS990623.1 GCA_000155715.1 gamma proteobacterium HTCC5015
CGACGCGGAGCATGTCACCATGCTGCAACGCTCACCCACTTACATTGCCTCCATCCCCGAGGTCGATCCCATTTCCGTTAAGCTGCGCAAATTCTTGCCTGAAATGGTGGTCTACCGCATGGCGCGGACGCGCAATATAGGTTTGCAGCGCTTTGTCTACAAAATGTCTCAGGAAAAGCCCAAGGTGATGCGCCGTTTTCTACTTGGACTGGTCAAAAAACAAATTGGCCCCAATGTGGATATGAAGCACTTTGAGCCGAGCTACAATCCATGGGATCAGCGGTTGTGTGCCGTCCCCCGTGGCGACTTATTTAAAACATTGCGCCGCGGCGATGCCTCAATGGTAACGGACCATATCGACACCTTCACCGAGAAAGGCATTCGCGTGAAATCGGGCGAAGAGATCGAAGCGGATATCATCATTTCAGCCACTGGCCTCAACTTGCTGATGCTCGGCGGTATTGAAGGCACCGTCGATGGCGAAAAAGTCGACCCCAACGATACGCTGGTCTACAAAGGGGTGATGCTGCGCGACGTACCCAATATGGCCATGGTGTTTGGCTACACCAACTCGTCGTGGACGCTCAAAGCCGACTTGGCCAGCGAATTTGTTTGCCGCGTGTTGAATCACATGAAAGAGACCGGCGCCAAGCAAGTCACGCCGCGCGATGTGGAAGGTTGCGATACCGATGACAACTTCCTCGGTTTGACGTCGGGCTATGTTGTGCGCGCGTCTGAACACCTGCCGCGCCAAGGCAAGCGCGACCCGTGGCGCGTATTGAATAACTATCTACACGACTTGCCCGCACTGCGCTACGGCAAGTTGAATGACGACGAGCTCGAGTTTAGCCAGTTCGGTAGCGATAAGAAAAAATCGCGCAAGGGCTTGCTGTCATCGGTACTCGGCACCTAAGCGATATTCGTTATGTACATCAAGCCCCGCAATGCGGGGCTTTTTTATGCCTGTGAAAAGCAGGTCGCCAATCGTCACTTGCGGGTTGGTATACACAATAGAGCCTCGGCTAAGTTCTCGATACATTGAGTCAAACCGAGGAGCCAGTGATGAATATTTTAAAAGTCTACGATCGTCTTCAGCAGTATCCGCTCGGTAAGGTGTTGTTTACTAAAGCGGTTTGCCATCAAGCGCCTTACTTTTCTACGATACGGCCGTTGATTACCGATTTGCGCGCTAATTACTGCGAAGTACAGATTAAAAAGCGTCGCTCAGTGACCAACCACATCAATACAGTCCACGCGATTGCCATGTGCAACATGGCCGAGCTTGCTGGCGGCTTGATGACCGATGTATCCATACCCAAGGGCGCGCGTTGGATTCCCGCGGGCATGACGGTGCAGTACATCAAAAAAGCCAAAACCGACTTAACCGCTGTTGCCGATGCGAGCGATATCGACCTGAGTGTCACGGGCAATGTAGTGATTCCCGTCGATGTTAAAGACACCAATGGCGATACCGTGTTTCACGCCGACATCACGATGAATGTCAAACAAAAGTAATTGATTTTCTTCTATCGATTGTTATTAAGAATAACTTTTTGTCTGGCTTGGGGTAGTATAAAAAATTATGCCAGCGGTTTAGCGTCGGTGGGCTGCGAAAAATAAAAAAGAGGACTGAGCTTATGAATAAGCTGACTTTTCTGCGGTACTTGTCGTGTGTTTTCGTTGTTTTTTAACTCGCTGCCTGTGGTGGTGGAGGTGGTGAAGATGATGGTGATGATGATAATGTTGTTACCATTGACCCTTCCGATCCCAATGCCTTATCTGACGCTTTAATACTACTGCCTGGTACAACGCAGGTTGATGGCTCTATGCCAGCAAGCTCGAGTGATGCAAATGCGCCGACAGTAACGCGTAGTGAAACGGATGTCTCCTACTCATCGGGAACGCAGGTAAGTCTCCCCGTCGATTATGAAGCAAATAATGGTAATTTATCCGAGATTTTATTTGCCGTAGAAGGGGCCTACAGTTATTTTAGCGTGTCTTTATCAGACGCTGCTAGCAGCGGTGTTTTTGTGCTGCCTCTTGGTATTCCCTCGAATGTTGATTCTGGCCAGTTTTGTGTTGATGTAAAACTGGTCGATAGTAGTGGCTTGGTCAGTGCCGAGCAGACCATTTGTATTACCGTGATTCCTCCGCTGGCTTGCGATACCAAAAAAGTATCCGGCGGTGAAGGCGTTACCAACACACTGCACGAAATGGGGACGAATCCAGGAACCGTTCTCGTCGATTACGAAACTTACACAGTAAAAGACAAAATCGATATATTCCAAAACGGCCAGTGGGTAGCAGGTACAGGCCCTAGCACAAGTCGTTCTTCGATTCGCACAGCGCTGGATTGCGCACAAGCCACAGAAGCCTTGGGCTATGTGGGTGAAAACAGTGAGTTTTTGTTCGCTTACGACCCCGCGTTAGGTGGTGATGTAGAAGTGGTCGTATCAGGCTGCGAAAATAGTGGTACTGCTTGGGAGTACACG
The DNA here is from genome assembly GCA_000155715.1 of gamma proteobacterium HTCC5015. GTDB lineage: Bacteria > Pseudomonadota > Gammaproteobacteria > HTCC5015 > HTCC5015 > HTCC5015. The sequence continues at coordinate 2,493 of DS990623.1, forward strand.
GCGTCTTGCCCTGGTGAATTCGGTATGTGTACCGTCGACAGTGATTGTGCCACGGGTGAAACCTGTGTGACGGGCACTTGTGTGAAAGAGGGGGTGTTACGTTTTTCGCTGACTTGGAGTGCTCTGAATGACCTCGATTTACATGTGAAAGCGCCCAATGGAACGCTGTTAGGTTTCGATGGCGCTAGCGCTGATTCAGTTGTTGATGGCGAGTGGGATACGGATAATACATTCGGTGGTTCTGGCGCCGTCGAGAACATTTATTTTGGTGAGAATCTGCAGTCGGGTACATACGAATACTATGTCAATAATTTTGACGGCAACGCTAGCTCATGGAAAATCGAAGTGTTTGAAGAGGGTGCTCTGAAAGAGACGAGAACCGGTAGTTTTGCATCGGGAACTGAAGGAGATGACTCCACCAAGTACAACTATACATACACACCGTAAGTTACAGTACGGTACTCAAAAGCCGCTCTCATTAGAGAGCGGCTTTTTTATAGCCCGCCTTAGTGACATTGCTGCTAGTGCAATAGTAGCTCTCAACAGCTTACCGACGAAGTCGATAAAACACGGGATAACCCGTGAATGAGTACCTCTGCTGAATGCCACCTTATTGTATGATGAGTTCATCGATAGCGATGGATGAGACTTATGCAATCAGGCAATCACGACTGGCAGTCACGCAAGGGCTGGGAAAGTGCTCAAATCCGTTCCAATGCCAAACGCGGTGTTTACGGTTTTTGGTTTATGGCCGTGTTTTGGAATGCGATCAGCACCCCCGTTCTGTTTGCTATACCCGATGAATTAAAAAGTGGAAATTGGGCGATATTGGTCGCTCTGCTGTTTCCTATAGCGGGCTTATTCATTATTTATAAAGCGGTTCAAGCGACTCGCGCCTATCGCCACTACGGTCAAGTGTTGCTTGAGCTCGACCCCTATCCCGCAGCGATTGGCGGCCATATGGGCGCGACGGTCGATATTTCGCGCCTGGCCTACTCAGATGCCACAGCCGCAGAATCCGATATTCTCGTCAAACTAGAGTGCGTTTACAGTTATGTGTCGGGCTCCGGTAAAAATCGCTCGCGCCGCGAGCGCATTCAATGGGCTGAGCAGGGGCGGCCCCATATCGGTTTGGCGGGGCAGGGCACGCGTCTCTCTTTTCGATTTGATGTGCCCGAGGGGCTGCCCGAAGCCGATGTGGAGCAATCGGGGGAGTATCACTTTTGGCGTCTCACGCTGAAAGTCGATATCGACGGCGTGGATTTAGAACGCCATTACAATATTCCCGCCTTTAGCAGCAGCGAGCAGTCTAGACACATTCGATACGACCTCAGCCAACCCGTTCGTGAAGAGCGCGAGCGAGAATCGGAAGAGGCTCGCATGGCGATTGCCTCGGGGCAGTTTGATATTCCCGGGTTATCTCGCGCCATGCAGTACGAAGACTTTGGCTCGTCGATAAAAATGGTGTTCCCCATGTTCCGCAACAAAGTCTTGTCCCTCGTTGCGGCGGTGTTTGCAGGCGGTTTTAGTTTTGCCTCTTACAAAATGATCGAGCTGGCCTCGGACGGCGGTGCATTCGGTATTTTTATCGCACTGTTTTGTCTGCCCTTTGCCATCGTTGCGGTGATATCCACTTTAGTGACCTTGTATCTGCCGTTCAATCGACTTGTGGTCACGATTGATGCACAGGGCATCAAAGCACTTCGCAGCTGGATGTACATTCCCATCAAAATTCACCGACGCGCTTTGTCGGAAATAAAAAACCTAAACATTAAACGCACAGGCAGTACGGGAGAGGGCGTCGATAAAATCGAACACTACAAAGTTTTAGCCACCGATCAAAAAGGCCAAACAATCCCCATTGCTCTCGACTTAGATGGACGCGATGTGTCGCAGCATTTTTGCGATTATCTGGCTAAGCGCATAGGGGTGGTGGTGAAGCAGGATACGCCGAAGGCGTAGCCGTCGAGCGAGTGGAGCGGAGGGTCGGCAAGGTGGGTTGCACCCGCAACCCACCCAAAACGATGCTTGTTTTTACGCTTCCAGAGAACCACCTACGCCGTCGGTACAGGCGGCCTCGCCATCGGCATAGTTATCTTGCTCGGCTTTCAAGTAGAGAATTTCGTTATCGTCGTAGCAGCGAATATCGCTAGAAAAGCTCGTTCCATTCCCAGGAACCCCCTGTGGGCAGTGACCAAAGCTAGCAGTGCTTAACTCTGTTGTGCCTGTCGTGCTCACATCGACCTCGCCATTGGATACCGTAACCGAGGCAGTGCCTTGTGCCGTATCTTCGCTATAGATTTCACCATCATTGTCTTCAACCCAGCGTAGCTCGCTACAGTTGGCAGCGACTTGTACATCAGCAGCGCTGGCTTGAAAATTTACAAGCTCGTAGCTCTCGACGACATTGTAGTTGTATCTTAAACGCACATGGCGCCCGATTTCTCCGTCGGTGTTGTTGCCGTCAACAATGGCAGAATCGTCGTCGCTGCCGCCACCACCGCCACAGGCGCTCAAGGCAAAGGCACTGGATAGAATCAGTAGAGAGGAAAGAGAGAGAAGAGAGGTTTTCATTATTTTTTTCCTATAAAACATTATTTCCGACACAGACTATCAAACCCAACGGCAATATGTGAGCTTGACTTGCCTTTTTTTTGATGAATTTTGTCTTAAAGCCCAATGACAGAGCAACGCCCTACGCTGGGGCAGATGACTGTGCCGACAGGGGTGTCGATAAGGGATGTGAGAAGGGGTGAAAGCTTTGCCTTCGGCTCGAATAAGCAAAAACAATGCACCCCCCCCTCGTCATTCCAAACTTGATTTGGAATCTCCCAAACAGGGGGAGGGGCGTTGATACAATAAAAAGCTGGTGAGCCGCGGGCGTCACCTACCAGTTTTTTCGGAAATGGAAGCCTTCGTAAAAGGTTGATGACGGAATTCGCTTAATCCACCTTACGCGTTGGGGTTTTCCCGCATTCAGTGGCCCAGAAGTGAGGTTGGTTACCCGCTCTTGCTGTAGGAGGAACCAATACAAGAAATTAAGTCATTGAATAATCTCGTAAAGGGTGGGGTTAGCCGCAGGCGTAACCCACCAGATCAAAACCACATGGAGGTGGTATGCCGCAATATATTCGAAAGATCGATGGTGGACGAACATGGTTTTTTACTGTGAATCTTCAAAATCGAAAAAGCCAAACATTAACCAAGCACATTGATATCCTGCGCGCATCCGTGAAAAAAGTGCGCACTCGATATCCATTTGAAATTAATGCCTGGGTAGTGCTCCCCGATCATATGCATGCGGTGTGGACATTGGCTGAAGAGGATTCAGATTTTTCTTTGAGGTGGCGTTTGATTAAGACTTACTTTGTTAAATCCTTATCGGATTCAGAGCGTGTACCCCTTAGAAATGAAAAACGTGGAGAGGCTGGTTTATGGCAACGTCGGTTTTGGGAACATCAAATACGCGATGCGGAAGATTACAAAAATCATATAGAGTATTGTTACATTAACCCTGTTAGGCACGGTTATGTTCAACGTGTAAGAGACTGGCCGTATTCCAGCTTTCATCGCGATGTACAAGGAGGCGAGTTTCCCACCTCGTGGGGGGGGCCCACCAATATAACACCATTACCCATGGAATAATTAGCGTAGGGTGGGTTAGCCGCAGGCGTAACCCACCTCAAGTTCTTCGCTGTTACCAGGTCAGCCCGCCGCCGACCTGGTATTCCGTGACGCGGGTTTCGAAGAAGTTCTTCTCTTTGCGCATATTGGCCTGTTCGTCGAGCCAGGGCAGGGCGTTTTCGGCGCCGGGGAAGGGTTCTTCCAGGCTTAGCTTGTTGGCTCGGCGGTTGGCGATAAAGCGGAATTGGTTGACATGGTCTTCCGCTGAATAGCCCAAGATGGGGTCGCGTAGCAGGTAGCGGGCGTAGCCTTCTTCGGCGGCTTCGCACTCGTCCCACATTTCGCGCATGGCCTTGGGATCGGGCTGGATGTTTTCCTCGCGCATGATTTGGCGAGCCACGCGCAGGCCGAAGCTGGCGTGCATGACTTCGTCGCGCATGATGTATTGCAGCTGTTCGGCGGTGCCTTTCATCAGGCCGCGGCGCTGCAGGGCGAAGATGGGGCTAAAGCCGTTGTAGAACCAGCAGCCTTCGAAGATGCCCGCAAAGAAGATGTAGGACATCAAGAAGTTGTGCAGTTCGTCGCGATCGTTCAGATCGATATCGGGGCGCATCACGCTGTTCAAACGGCGATTGGCAATTTGAATTTTGGCGTTGATTTCGGGCACGACGCGGTAGCGGTTGTACACCTCGCCTTGGTCGAGGCCGAGGGTTTCGATGCAGTGTTGGTAGGTCCAGGTGTGCAGCGACTCTTCGTAGACCTGACGGGCTTGGTAGATTTGCAGCTCGGGCGCTGACATCTTTTCCATGACCGCGAGACCGATGTTGCGCATCGCCATAATGTCGGAGGTGGTTAAGTAGGACAGTACATTGGTGTAGACGTGGCGCTCTTCCAGCGTCAGCTTGTGGTGAAAGTCGTGTACGTCCTGGGCCATGTTGATGTCGAGTGGCGTCCAGTGGTTTTTGTTGGCGTTGAGAAAGTACTCCCAAGCCCAAGGGTATTTAAACGGCGCCAGCTGGTTGATGTCGGCCATGCCGTTGACGACTTTTTTGTCTTCGGCTTTGACGGGATTGACGCCGCCGCTCATCTGCGCGGCGTTGGTTTGCTCGGGAATGTCCGAAGGCGCCCGCATAGCGATGGGTTCCGCTGGCGTGGGCTCGGCGGGAATTTCGTAGGCAAACTCGTCACCCGAGGTGGCATCGCCTTTGTGCTCGACTTTGGGCTCGGGCGGCGGCGTTTGAGGTGGCTGTGGTTTGCCCTCTGCGAGGGGGTCGTCCCAATTCAACATTGTGTTGTCCTCTCTATTCGTTGGCCGTGGGGCCTATCGTTGGCTCGGTTTGGCCAATGATGTGTAAGTGGTTTGCTGGTCTTCCAGCTTCTCGTTGCGGTGCCACTGGCGAGCGCGGCGGCGTCGCTGCTGCGCTTGCCAGGGTTGGGCCTTTCCGTTGGTTTTGATGGTCATGGCTAGGCTCTCCGCGTGGATGTTTATTGACAGGCTTCGCAATCGGGGTTGTCGATGCTGCAAGCCTGTGGGGCCTCTGGGGCGGTTTCCGAGCTGATGTTGTCAAAGGCATCGCTGGAAACGCTGGCCGTCGCCGATACGGGGGCCGTGGCTTGAGCCTGAGGTGGCTGGGCGCTCGCGCCCGTCGGTGCCGAGGCGCTGACGCCACCTTGGCCCGCTTGACCTTCTTGGCTTTGACCCGAGGCCGTGCCATCGCTGGAGCCGCCCTGTTGACCACCGCTGCCCGGAGCGGGGCGAGAGGCTGTTTTCTCAACATGCGTCGCGCCCATAGAGCGCAGGTAGTAGGTGGTTTTGAGACCGCGCGCCCACGCCAGCTTGTAGAGGTTGTCGAGCTTTTTGCCCGATGGCTCTGACATGTAGAGGTTGAGCGATTGGCCTTGGTCGATCCACTTCTGGCGGCGCGAGCCCGCCTCGACCAACCAGCGCGCATCGATTTCAAAGGCGGTGGAGTAGATCTGGCGCAGGTCGTCGGGAATGCGCTCGATGGGGTGCACGGAGCCGTCGTAGTACTTGAGGTCGTTGACCATGACATCGTCCCACAGGTTGCGTGCTTTGAGCTCTTTAACCAAGTAGGGGTTAATCACGGTGAACTCGCCCGACAAGTTCGATTTAACAAACAGGTTTTGATAGGTCGGTTCGATCGACTGCGAGACACCACAGATGTTGGAGATGGTCGCCGTGGGCGCAATCGCCATACAGTTGGAGTTGCGCATGCCGCTCTCGCGAACGCGTTGGCGCAGGCTGTCCCAATCCATCGTTTGCGAGCGATCCACTTGCAGGAAGTCGCCGCGGTGCTCGGCCAAAATGTCGATGGAGTCGATGGGCAGGATGCCGCGGCTCCAGAGTGAACCGGGGAAGCTGGAATAGGCGCCGCGCTCTTCGGCCAAGTCCACAGAGCTGGAGATGGCGTAGTAGCTCACCGCTTCCATGGCGCGGTCGGCAAACTCGACGGCTTCGTCCGATTGGTAGGCCACGCCTTTTTTATACAGCGCGTCTTGGAAGCCCATAATGCCGAGGCCCACGGGGCGGTGGCGAATGTTGGAGCGACGCGCCTGTGGTACGGAGTAGTAGTTGTAGTCGATCACGTTGTCGAGCATGCGCATGGCGGTTTTGATGGTGCGCTCGAGTTTGGCGACATCGAGCTCGCCCTCTTCGGTCACGTGTTGAGCCATGTTGACCGAGCCCAAGTTGCACACGGCGATCTCCATGTCGGAGGTGTTGAGCGTGATTTCAGTACACAGGTTAGAGCTGTGTACCACGCCCGCGTGCTGTTGGGGGCTGCGCAGGTTGCAGGGGTCTTTAAAGGTGATCCAAGGGTGGCCTGTTTCAAACAGCATGCCCAGCATCTTGCGCCACAGGTCGACGGCTTTAACGCGCTTGAACAGCTTGATCTCGCCGCTGTCGGCTTTGGCTTCGTAGGCGGTGTAGGCCTTTTCGAATTTCTTGCCGACCAAATCGTGTAGATCGTCGACATCGTTGGGGCTGAACAGTGTCCACTCGCCGTCTTCGGCGACGCGCTTCATGAACAAATCGGGAATCCAGTTGGCCGTGTTCATGTCGTGGGTGCGGCGGCGGTCGTCGCCGGTGTTTTTGCGCAGCTCGAGGAATTCCTCGATGTCCAAGTGCCAGCTCTCCAAGTAGGCGCACATGGCGCCTTTGCGCTTGCCGCCTTGGTTGACGGCGACGGCGGTGTCGTTGGCCACTTTAAGGAAGGGCACGACACCTTGTGACTTGCCATTGGTGCCCTTGATGTGGGCGCCGAGGGCACGGACGCGCGTCCAGTCGTTGCCGAGACCGCCGGCGAATTTAGACAGCATGGCGTCGTCTTTCACCGCCGAGAAAATGCCATCGAGATCATCGGGCACGGTGGTGAGATAGCACGAGCTCAATTGAGGGCGCAGGGTGGCCGAGTTGAACAGCGTGGGTGTGCTGCTCATAAAATCAAACGAGGACAGCAGGGTGTAGAACTCGATGGCGCGCTCTTCGCGATCCACTTCGTTAATGGCCAGCCCCATGGCGACGCGCATAAAGAAGGCTTGGGGCAACTCAAAGCGAACACCGCTGTCGTCGTGGATGAAGTAGCGGTCATAGAGCGTTTGCAAACCGAGATAGGTAAAGCCCTGATCGCGCTCGGGCAGCAGAGCTTGGCCGAGGCGCTCGAGGTCGAAGTTGTGCATTTCGCCGTCGAGGAGTTCGAGTTCCACGGCGCGGGCAATGTAGTGCTTAAAGTACTCGGGGTAGCGCTCTTGCATTTCCGCTTGAGTGGCGGCGGGGGCGCCGTCGCCCAAGAAGGTTAGCGCCTCTTCGCGCATGGAGTCGAGCAATAGGCGCGCCGACACTTGTGAGTAGTTGGGGTCCTTTTCGATCATGGTGCGCGCCGACATGATCAAGGCCGTGGCGACTTCTTTCTTGGCGACGCCGTCGAATACATTGCGCAGCGTGTCGTTGAGAATTTTGTCGGCGTCGACGTCCTCCAGACCCTCGA
>DS990622.1 GCA_000155715.1 gamma proteobacterium HTCC5015
AGCCCAATGGGCGCTACCTCTACACCTACTCTGATAGTGAGAGCCAGATCGAAGCGCTGGAAATTATTCAAGATACGGGTCAGTTGACCGTGCCGAGTTCGGGTAATGTCACCACAGATGCTGCCGTTGACGGTCTCGACTCGGTAACGGATTGGGTGTTCGCCGGAGGTGGGCGATATCTCTTTGTTGGTAATAGCGATCCCGGCAACAACGGCGGCGCGGGCTTGCAGGTGCTGCGCCGCGGCGCGGGTTCTGAAACGGTGGATTTCCCTGTGGCTCTGAACTCCGCCTCAGGGGTCGCGACAGGGACCTGCTTAGGCGCTGGTTTAACAGCGACTCACGAGGTTTATAGCGTGGAGTTTGCCGCCGTTGAGGGTGGCAGCTATTTGGTGATGTCCACTGTAAATGCAGGTGCTGGCGAATTAGTGGTGTGCAGCATCGATTTTGAACCTGGCAATGGCGAAGACATTGAGCTGACGCATGTTGATTCGTATGAAACTACTGACCTGTCGAATGTCGAGATTGATAATCCTCGCGACTTGAAGCAGGTGGGGACTGATATTTATTACCTCAACGGTGGTGCCGATAGTTCATTCATGCATTTGTCTATAGATAGTGGTGGCGCACTGACTTATGTCTCCCATATTGACAACGGCCCTGTTGTTCAAAATGGCCTGTGCGAACCACAGCAAATCACCTATAGCGGGCGCTATCCCGATACAATGTGGGTAACCGGTGCTCAGGAGGCAAATTGCGCCGGCGGGGAAACGGCTAATGCCATCTCACTATTTAAATTAGGGCCGGTGGGGACACCTCAGTTCCAGAGCCTGTCGCTAGAGTCCTCAGATGCGGATGTCAGACTGGATAACATTTCGGACTTAGTGGTGGGTTTGGACATTCGTTCGCCACTGTTTGTCACGAGTCAAGGCGAGAGTGCGATTAGTTACCTCCGATACAATCAGGATGATGAGGCGCTTGAGAATCCTGCACCACTGCGTGAGGGAGACTTAACAGAGTCAGGTACAACTATTGAAGGTCTGCAGGCCGCCAGCGCGCTGGCTCTAGAGCCCGTTTACAACGCCTTTATGTACACGGGGGGGAGCAACAATGTTGTGGGGGCGTTTGCTCGTATCTCCGAGCTCGACCTCGTCGTGCGCCGCTCTAATTTCCGAATTGAGCCAGGTCGCGGTATTCGTTTCACGGCCTCCATCACGAACAATGGCCCAGCCGATGCTCGCGATGTAGAGCTAGAAGTTAACTACGTCGGCGATATGCAGTTAGTGCAAAATCCTGTGGTCGAGAGTGATTCGCAGAGCATTGAGTGTGAATACGGTGCGTCTAGCTTTACATGCGATCTCTCAGGGATGCCGGTTACGGACGTGCGTCGGATCACCTTCACTATTGAGCCATCGCGCATTGGTGCTCGCGAGGTTGGGCTTAAAGTGCGCAGTGCTAACCGAGTGGCTTACGATCGTTTAGAGGCGACTCATTTAGAAACTATCGAAGTGGGCAGCTTCAAGAATGGGGGCTCTATTGCGATAAGCCCTTGGGCGTTGCTGCTGGTCTTGCCGTGGATGGCTCGGCGTCTGCGCCGCCACTAGGACGATTGCCTAATATCGCACACAGCCCGCCAAATGGCGGGCTTTTTTGTGGCTGGAGAAGCGGCTAAAAAGGTGTAGAGATAGAGCCACTGGGGTAAACTCGGCCCATGAGATCACTCAAAAACAAACGAATATTACTGGGAGTGAGCGGTGGCATTGCCGCTTACAAAAGTGCGGACTTGGTGCGCCGCTTGGCTGAGCACGGCTGTGATGTGCGCGTGGTGATGACCCGCGGCGCTCAAGAATTTATGCAGCCACTGACCTTTCAGGCGCTGTCGGGCAACCCTGTGCACACGGACCTACTGGACCCGAAAGCAGAGGCCGCGATGGGGCACATCGAGCTGGCGCGCTGGGCGGATGCCATTGTTATTGCACCCGCAACGGCGGATGTGATTGCCAAGCTTGCGGCGGGAACGGCCGATGATTTGTTGTCGACGCTGTGTTTGGCAACCAGTTTGCCGATTGCCGTGGTGCCCGCCATGAATCAGCAAATGTGGAGCAGCCCGGCTACACAAGACAACATCGAACGGTTACGCCATCGCGATGTGGCAGTGTGGGGGCCTGGATCGGGCTCTCAGGCCTGCGGTGAGGTCGGCGCAGGGCGTATGCTGGAGCCGCTAGAAATTGCTGAGCGCGTCAACGATTTGTTTAATACCGGCAGTTTAGCGGGATTGCGAGTGATGATCACGGCGGGGCCGACTCAGGAGAATATTGATCCCGTACGCTATTTGACCAACCACAGCTCTGGAAAGATGGGTTTTGCGGTGGCCCAGGCGGCTGTGGAAGCTGGGGCTGTAGTGACCCTTGTGACGGGCCCTGTCAGTTTAGAAACGCCTGAGGGGGTCGAGCGTGTGAACACTACGACGGCACAACAAATGCTGGAGGCCTGCGAGGAGTACGCCGACGGATGTGATATTTTTATCGCGACTGCTGCCGTGGCGGATTACCGCCTAGCTGAGGTCAATGAACACAAAATTAAGAAAGACCACGAAGAATTGGTGATTACCCTGACCAAAAACGAAGACATACTGGCGACGATTGCCTCCCGTGAAGAGGCCCCATTTTGTGTCGGCTTTGCCGCTGAGACGCAGAATATCGAAACCTATGCTATGGGCAAGCTGCAGCGCAAAAAACTCAGTATGATCTGCGCGAATCGCGTTCACGGCGATAGCAATACGGGGTTCAATGCCGACTCGAATGAATTGCACGTCTATTGGGAAAATGGCAAGAAACACTACCCCAATATGCCTAAAACCAGATTAGCGCGCGAGTTGATACAGCTGATCGCCGAACACCAACAACCCGATATCTAAGTTGATAGAAATATGAAGCACGCACTGCAAGTTAAAATTCTCGACCCTAAAATGGGCGACTCCATCCCGCTGCCTCACTATGCTACCGAGGGTTCGGCGGGTATGGATTTGCGCGCCTGTATCGATGAAGCCGTGATTTTAGAGCCTGGTCAAACAGAGCTTATTCCAACGGGCATTGCCATTCACATTGCCGACCCCAGCTTAGCGGCGACAATCCTGCCGCGCTCTGGCCTAGGGCACAAACACGGGATTGTGTTGGGCAACTTGGTGGGCTTGATCGATTCCGATTACCAGGGGCAGCTGTTTGTCTCTGTGTGGAATCGCGGTCAAACCACCTTCACCATTGAGCCCGCCGAACGCATTGCGCAGTTGGTTCTCGTCCCCGTTGTACAAGCCGAGTTCGACATTGTTGAAGAGTTTGATAGCAGTGATCGAGGCGACGGCGGTTTTGGCTCCTCTGGCCGACACTGAACATTTTGCTACAGAGGGCACAGAGGTGCAGGCCCGTTCTCACGCTTTGGGTGGGAGCGCATACGGAATTCGGGACAATCAGATAAAGCAGCTTTTAGCGTGTTCTATTGGGTTGAAATATCCTAAAGGGCATAAACCCACCTAGGGCCTGTTAACACAAATTGTATGATCTCTGCTGGAAGCCATTTTCTGCCCAGCAAGGCAGAAGGAGTGCCGTGTAGTACGTCTACACAAACAACGGATAACGCAGCTGGGCGGAAAATAGCTCCAGCCCTTCGGGTTGTGGCTAAAAAAGCGCCACTCATCGTTGCTCGTCGCTCATTTGGATTCACCAAACCACGCTCCTTGCGCCTTGATTGGCGCTTTTTTAGTCACAACAGTGACCATCAAATTTGTGTTAACAGGCCCTAAAGCTCTGTGCTCTTTGTGCCCTCTGTGGCTAATCCCTGTCTGAGCTGAAAGGCATCACCCCGTGCGAGATGGAAACGGAAGCCGTATAATGCGCCACCCTCACAAGTGGCGGAGCGATCATGCAGAAGTTTTCCCCCGGCCAACGCTGGATTTCTGAGGCAGAACCCGATTTAGGATTAGGTTTGGTTATTGAAGCCGATGTGCGCAGCGTGCGCATTGCCTTTTTGTCCTGCGGTGAAGAGCGTACTTACGCAGTTAGCAGCGCCCCCTTGAGTCGCGTGTTACTACGCGAGGGCGAGCGTGTTCGACACGGAGAGGGCTGGCACTTTACCGTCGATCAGGTGGCTGAAGAGCAGGGCTTAGCGGCCTATCGAGGTCATCGAGATGACGGTGAAACGGTGGCCGTTCCCGAAACGCAGTTGGCTCACGACATTCAACTCAATGCGCCGCGAGATCGTTTGTTTACCAACCAGCTCGACCGCCACAGTGCCTTTACCTTGCGCTATGAGACACTGCGTCAGCGTGCGCGCCTAGAGCAAAGTGATGTTCGCGGTTTGCAAGGGGCGAGAATTTCGCCTTTACCTCACCAGCTTTACATTGCCAGTGAAGTGGCTTCGCGCCCATCGCCCCGCGTATTGCTCGCGGATGAGGTGGGCTTGGGGAAAACCATTGAAGCAGGCTTAATTTTACACCACCAGTGGCTCACCGAACGCTGTCAGCGCGCCTTGATTGTGGTGCCGCAAGCTCTGGTTAGCCAGTGGCTATTGGAATTGATGCGCCGCTTTAACTTAGCCGCTGCTCACTTCGATGAAGAGCGCTGTCGCGCCGCTGAGATGGCGACCGATGACAATCCCTTTGTTAGCGAACAACTGGTGGTGTGCTCACTGGAGTTCCTCATGGCGGAACCAGAGCGCGCCGAGCAGGCACTGGCCGCCCATTGGGATTTGGCGGTGATTGACGAGGCGCACCACCTCGGCTGGACGCCCGAAGCGGTTAGCCCCGAGTATCAATGGGTTGAGCGTTTAGCGCGCCAAACGGCGGGTTTGCTGCTGTTGACGGCCACCCCCGAACAGTTGGGGCGGGCGGGTCACTTCGCGCGTTTGCGGTTGCTGGACCCCGCTCGCTTTAACGATTTGGAGCAATTTGTTCAGGAGGAGTCGCGCTACGAAGCCGCCGCCGATGGTGTCGACTGGTTGATGCAGGGTGAACCGTTATCACAAGAGCAGCGCCAAACGCTGCAGGCGCTCTACCCTGAGCTACCGAGTGATCAAGCTCTAAAGGATGAGGCCGCACGGCAACAGCTGGTTCGCGATTTGATGGATCGGCACGGCACAGGACGCGTTTTATTTCGCAATACGCGCAGCCATGTCAGCGACTTCACACACTTTCCGCGACGACATTTACATCGCTATGTCCACAGTGATGAGGTCCACTGCGAAGACTGGTTAGTCGAGTGGCTCAAGAGCCACCGCGAGAAAGTACTGGTGATTTGCCACAGCGCTGAGCGCGCCGTGGCGCTCGAGCAGCGCCTGCAACTCAAAGAGGGCATTTTGTGCGCGGCCTTCCACGAAGGCATGGGATTACTGGCCCGAGATCGCGCCGCCGCTTGGTTCGGCGAGGATATGGGCGCTCAGGCTCTGCTGTGTTCGGAGATCGGCAGTGAAGGCCGCAACTTTCAGTTTGCGCACCATCTCGTCTTGATGGATCTGCCCGACCAGCCGGACGTTTTAGAGCAGCGCATTGGTCGACTCGATCGCATTGGTCAAGCGCAGGATGTGGATATCCATGTGCCCGTCATCGAGGGCAGCCGAGAAGCGGTACTGATGCGTTGGTATGACGAGGGTCTAGACGCCTTCTCTGCGCCCTGTCCCGCCGCCTCGGCTGTACGGGAGTCGATGAATGATACCATTGAACAAGCCATGTCTCACGCTGAAGATGGCGCGGTACTGGATGCGCTAATTGAACAAACCCGAGAGGCTCACCGTGTTTTAAAAACCAAGCTGGAAAAGGGGCGCGATCGCTTGTTAGAACGCAGCTCTTGTGACATTGATCGCGCCCAGCCGTTGTTGGATTGCTTAAAAGCACAGGAAACGCCCCAAGCGGAAGAGGTGCTACTGAGTTATTTAGAGCAAGTTTGTGACAACTTTGGTGTCGACTTTGAAATGCTAGACACGGATGTGGCACTGATGCGCCCCGGAGATCACTACCGCGGCGGGCTGCGCGATCTCAGTGACGAGGGCAGAAGTGTGACATGGCATCGTCAGCAGGCATTGGAACGAGAGGATTTGTTGTTCCTGACTTGGGAGCACCCTTTAGTCACTGATGCAATGGACGATGTGGCGGGTAGCAACATGGGCGCTGCCAGCGTGGGTACGCTGGAGCAATCGGGCTTGCCCGAAGGCCAATTATTGGTGGAGTGTTTGTTCCGAATTCACCATGTTGCTCCTCGCTCTCTGGAGTTGGGCCGCTACTTGCCGCCCCAGCTGTTTCGCATCGTCATTGATGCACAGCAACGTCATATCAGCTCTGCACTGCCTTTTTCTAAAGTGGCCATGCATGTCAACAAAGTGCCGAGAGAGACGGCAAAGCAAGTGATCGACAGTCAGCGGTCACTGCTTGAGCCCATGCTAGACCGCGCTGAGCAAATTGCCGAGGGCGCCCTAGCCCCCGCCATCGAGAAAGGCTTGCAAAAAATTACCCAAGAGCTAGAGCCGGAGTTACAACGCTTAATTACACTACAAGCGCACAACGCCAGTGTGAGAAGTGACGAGATTGATCAGTTGGGCGTTAAAGTTGAAGCGGCCAAAGAGGCGGTCAACGAGGCGACATTAAAAATGGAAGGCGTTCGCGTGCTTGTGACAGTTTGAGGCGATGGTGCCTCAAACAGATAGGAAACGGCATGCTCTGAATAGAAGCGGCGCTAAGCCGCTTCAAAGTCTCGCAATATGGCGCGAGTTTCCGAAAGGTTGAAGCGAGGGCCAAAGCGGCTCACCATGCGCGATGAAGCCAGTGAGGCGAGCTGCCCCGCTCGTTCAAACCCCATGTTTTGACTAAGACCGTAGAGGAAGGCGCCGGCGAACATATCGCCCGCCCCCAGTGTGTCGATGGCTTTGGTGGGGACGGGGTCGATTTTTATCAGGTCTTGGCCGTCGTAGACGAGCGCCCCCTCGGCGCCGCGAGTGATGGCAAAGGTGTTGGCGTAAGGTTTTAGCGCGGCGGCGGCAGCGTAAGCGTCGTCCGTGCCGGTCATGCCCATGGCCTCTTCCTCATTGGAAAACAGCAGATCGACGCCGTCTCCAATCATTTCCTCTAAGCCCTCTTTAAAGAATTTGACCATATTGGGGTCGGCCAGTGACAGGGCCGTTTTAATGCCGTGCTCGTGGGCAAAATCGCGGGCCTTGATCGCTGCTGCACGAGCGCTATCGGAAGAAACCAGAAAGCCCTCCATGTACAAATAATTCGATGCTTTGAGCGCATCAAAGTCGAGGTCGCTCTCATCGAGCTCGGCGCTGATGCCCAAGAACGTATTCATGGTGCGGTCGGCGTCGGGGGTGACCATGACGAGACACTTTCCCGTAGTGCCATCTTCGTGTTTTTTGTGAACAATATTGCTATCTACGCCGCAGTCGAGCATGTCTTGGGCGTAGAACGTGCCATCGTGGTCGTCCGCCACGCGGCAGGTGTAAAACGCCTTGCCGCCCATTTGGGCTAGGGCAATGATGGAGTTGGCGCCCGAGCCCCCCGAGGCTTTCTCAACCGCACCGTGGTCGATGGAACCCATGATGTCGATTTGCTGGTCTTCATCCATCAGCGTCATCACGCCCTTGTCGATGCCTTGTTGTTCCAGCCAAAGGGGGGTGACTTCGTATTCGTAGTCGACCAGAGCATTGCCTAAACCGTAAACGTCGTACTGCATAAAACTGCCTTAAAAGTCGAAGCCCTTGTAGCCTGGGCCTTTTATCAGAGTGCCCACGCCTTCGTGGGTGAGAAGTTCGAGGAGGACGGCGTGAGAAACGCGCCCATCGATAATATGTGAGCTGCGCACGCCACGGGCGACTGCGTCGAGCGCACACTGAATCTTTGGCAGCATACCGCCGTAGATCGTGCCATCATCAATCAGCGATTGAACGGCATCGGGAGTGAGCCCAGTGAGCAGTTGACCGTTGCCGTCGAGTACGCCAGCAGTATTGGTGAGAAGAATCAGCTTCTCGGCATCCAGCACGGAAGCCAGCTTGCCTGCGACCAAATCGGCGTTGATGTTGTAGGCGTTGCCCTCGCTGTCGACGCCGATGGGGGCAATCACGGGAATAAAGTCGTCGCTGTCCAGCATGCTCACCACACTGGGATCGATGCTGGAAACATCCCCCGTGCGGCCCATGTCTACAGTGGTGCCATCGACTTCTACTTGCACACTGTGGGCGCGAATCAAGCGACCATCTTTGCCGGTGAGTCCGACGGCTTTGCCACCGTGTTTGTTGATTAAGCTGACAATCTGTTTATTGACGGAGCCGCCCAGAACCATTTCCACTACATCCATGGCTTCGGGACTGGTTTTGCGCAGGCCTTGGACAAATTCTGATTGAATCGCCAAGCGCTCGAGTAAGTCTCCGATTTGTGGGCCGCCACCGTGCACGACGACGGGGTTCATGCCGACTTGTTTCATGAGCACAATGTCGCGAGCAAAGCTGCTTTGCAGTGCCTCGTCGGTCATGGCGTTGCCGCCGTATTTGATCACAATGGTCTGACCCGAAAAGCGCTGAATATAGGGCAGCGCCTCGGTGAGGACTTGTGCAGTGTTAATGGCGGATTGATTGTCCATAGTGCAAAACCGATAGAAAAACTACAGGCATTATAAAGACTTTAATATGCGCCTGCAGGCAATAGGCCCTAAAAGACATAGGCGCTTTACATCGGGCCACAGATTGCCGATCCATTAAAACGGCAATTCGATATTGGAATCGATCTTGAGTAGCTCACGGCGAAACTGCGCTTGGATGTTCTCTAGAGCTTCTTGAGTATCCGCTTCAAATCGCAGTACCAGACAGGGTGTGGTGTTGGAAGCGCGGACGAGACCCCAGCCGTTTTCAAAGTTAGTGCGCACGCCATCGATGGTGATCTTTTCGGCACCCTCAAATTCGGCTTCGGCGACAAAGCGCTCAATAAACTGAAAGTGCTCGCCCTCTTCAAAAGTAATATTGATTTCGGGCGTATTGATGCTGTTGGGAAGGCTGGCAAACACCTCCGTGGGAGATCGCTCGTCTTTGCTCAGCACTTCGAGTAGGCGCATGGCCGCGTAGAGGCCATCGTCAAAGCCCAGCCAGCGCTCGTTAAAGAAGATGTGTCCGGACATCTCGCCGCCGAGCAGTGCCATCTCCTCTTTCATCATGGTTTTGATAAATGAGTGCCCTGTCTTGCTCATAATGGCTTGGCCACCTTCCGCTTGGATGGCTTTGGCAAGATGCTGTGAACACTTCACATCGTAGATGATCTTGCCGCCGGGATTGCGGGCGAGAATGTCGGTGGCGTAGAGAATCATCAGGCGGTCGGCCCAAATGATATTGCCCTCGGTGTCGACGACACCTAAGCGATCGCCGTCGCCGTCGAACGCGAGGCCGAGATCTAGCTGTTTATCCTGAACGGTTTGAACGAGGTCTTTGAGGTTGTCGGGCTTGCTGGGGTCGGGGTGGTGGTTGGGAAAGTGGCCATCGATATCGGTGTACAGCCCCACCGACTCACCTGCGATGTTGTTGAAAAGCTGCTCGGCGAGCTCGCCCGCTGCGCCGTTGCCGCAATCGTAGGCGAAGTTCATCGGGCGCTCGAGCCGAATGCTGCGCAACACGGTTTCGAGGTAGTCTTGAAGCACAAAGCCCGACTCAAAATCCCCCGCCTGTTCGGCGACAGTCAAATTGTCGTCGTCGATGCGCTGACGTAGCGCTTGAATGCCGTCTGAATGCAAGGTGTCACCGGCCAGCATCATTTTGAGGCCGTTGTAATCAGCGGGATTGTGACTGCCGGTAATCATAATGCCTGTGCCCGTGTTGTAGAGGCGTGTAGCAAAGTACAAAACGGGCGTTGGCACGAGGCCGATGTCCATCACGTCGCAGCCCGCTCGGCGCAGGCCTTCACTCAGATGTTTGCCCAGCAAGGGGCTAGAGAGCCGTCCGTCGCGGCCAATAACCACCTGTTTTTGACCGCGCTCTATGGCCTCGCTGCCAAAGGCGTGGCCAATGGTTTCCACAACGTCGGGGGTTAAGTCTGAAGTGACAATACCGCGGATGTCGTAGGCGCGGAAAATAGCGGGGTTGATCGTGACAGTGGCAGACATGGCAGCTCCTTCCTATTGGGGGCGCTATTGTCGCAAAGCCAGCGGCTTCGCTCTACCTCTGTTTTGTGACAGGCGTCCGTTTAACAGGCTGCTAAGGTGTTTTAGACATAAAGCAGTATGGCGACAAAGTGACAGCTGCTGCCGATCAATACAAAAAAGTGCCAGATACCGTGGGCGTGATTGAGCTTTTTCATCTTATCGAGAATGTAGAACACGACCCCTCCTGTATAGGCAAAACCGCCCCACATGACCCAGTCGAAGCCGATCTCAGACAAGCCCTGACGCATGCCTTCTATATCGATGGTGCAGGCCCAGCCCATGGCGAGATAGATCACCATTTGCGTCACCTTCACCGCTTTTCCTCTGAGAAAAATCTCCGAGGCAATGCCGATCAAGGCCAATCCCCAGACCAAACTGAGTATGGTGTATCCCGTAGGGTTGCGCATGAGCACCAGCATAAAGGGGGTGTAAGAGCCGGCAATCAGTAAGTAGATGCTGACGTGGTCGAGTATTTTGAAAACCTCTTTCACGCTTGATTGGTTAAAGCTGTGGTAGAGCGTTGACATGGTGTAGAGCAGCACCAAAGTAAAACCAAATACGCTGAAGCTGGCAATGCGCCAGGGGTCGCCGCTTTGAATGGATACGGTGAGTAGTGCGCCGAGCCCAACCAGAGCCAGTGCCGCTCCCACGAGGTGAGAGATGGAGTTGAGGCGTTCGCCGTAGTACATGATGTCCCCTTAATACAGCCTATAAAAATGCGTTTGTCGCCAAGTGCTCAGCGACTTGATTCAGCCAGTTGGCTTGCTCAGTGTGCCAAATGGGCCAATCGCCGTACTGTTTTAGTTCGTCGGCATTGCTCATGCCCCAGCTGTGCTCGTTCGTGCGCTGCTGCTGATTGATGACAACGGCAGCCGTTGTTAGCCCGCGTCGCTCGATAGCTTCTAGCGAGAGTAGTGCTTGGTTCAAACAACCTAGACGATCGTCGACCACCAGCAACACGGGGGCCGAAAGCTGTTGAGCGAGGTCGGCATTGAGCCCGTCTCGGCACAGGGGCGAATAGAATCCGCCAGCGCCCTCTACAATACACCAATCGGCGGGAGACGCCGTTGTACACTTTGGTTGGCAGGCCTCGACAAGCTGCGAGAGGTCAATCGATAGACCTTCAATTTGAGCGGCGCGGGCGGGTGAGATAGCTGCGCTGAGTCGATAGGCGCAAACGTGTTCTAGTGGCTCGTCGGTCAGTGCGGCATAGGCCATGGCGTCAGAGGGCAGGCGCTGCACTTGGCCACCGTATTCGCCTTCCACGCAGCCGCTCTCAACAGGCTTGCGGGCGATGGTAGTGAGTGCGCGCTTTTGCAGGGTGCGAACGAGTCCTTGGCCGATCCAAGTTTTACCCACATGGGTATCAGTGCCTGTAATGAAGAGCGTTTTCATGTGCTGCTATTGTGCGCGCACCGCCGTAGTTTACAAGTGTGAAGTGTGGTGTGGCGGCGCTTGTGGCAAAATACCGGCCCACGTAGCCAACCCAATCCTGCGCGATTTTATGCGATTTATTATCAAATTATTCCCCGAAATTACGATCAAAAGCCGCAAGGTGCGACAGTCGTTGGTGGCGCAATTGCGTACTAACTTGGCTAAGCTGGCTTATCGGCTCGATGAAAGCTGTGTGATTAGTGGTAGCTGGGATTATTTACAGCTCGACGCAGAGGATAGAGTCGGTCTAGAAGAACAAGTCGTGCATCTACTGAAATCGACGCCGGGCATCGACAATTTTATTCGAGTGCAAACTTATGAGTTTGAGGGCTTGCACGACATCTATGAGAAAACCGCTGCCATTTGGGGCGAGCGCCTTGCGGGGAAAACCTTTGCTGTGCGCGCCAAGCGCGTGGGACAGCACGAGTTTTCCTCAACCGAAATCGGACGCTATGTGGGCGGCGGGTTACACCAAAATTTTGAGACGGGTGGCGTCTCGCTGAAAGCGCCCGATATCACGATTCATATCGAGGTGCGTGATCAAAATCTACGAGTGGTGGAGCGACGCTACGAGGGCATAGGGGGCTTTCCACTTGGCAGCCAAGCGGCAGCTATGTCTCTTATGTCTGGGGGGTTTGACTCGGCAGTGGCCAGCTACCTCACCATGTCGCGGGGATTAAAGACGCATTTCTTGTTTTTCAATCTCGGTGGTAGCGATCACGAGGTGGGCGTTAAAGAAGTGGCTTACTATCTGTGGCAGCGCTATGGGAGCTCCCACAAGGTGAAGTTTATCAGTGTCGATTTCGAGCCCGTAGTGGCAGAGATTTTAGACAAGGTGAAGAATTCGCAAATGGGGGTGGTGCTCAAGCGCATGTTTTTACGCGCGGCCAGTGACATTGCCAAGGTGCACAAAGTTGAGGCCCTAGTGACGGGGGAGGCGATTGCACAGGTATCGAGCCAGACCTTGCCGAACTTGGCGGTGATCGATGAAGTGACGGAGCACCTCGTGCTGCGGCCCCTGATCACCACCCACAAAAAAGACATTATTCGCATTGCTCGTCAGATTGGTACCGAAGAGTTTTCCGCGCACATGCCCGAGTATTGTGGGGTGATTTCACAAAAGCCGACGACCCACGCGCGGCGCCACAAGATCGAAGCCGAGGAAAGTCAATTTGATTTTTCGGTGCTCGATAAGGCGGTTGAAAACGCTCGCGTTGTCAGTATTGAAAAATTGGGCGACCCGAGACGCGAGACCACAGCGGTTGAAGAGTACACCGAGGTGCCTGAGGGCGCGGTGGTAGTGGATATTCGCCATCCCGATGAAGAGGAGCTGGCTCCCCTTGAGATCGGAGCTCGAGTCGAGTGCGTCCCCTTTTATAAGTTGCAGCGTACTGCGGAGCAGTGGCCCAAAGGGCAGTATTTGCTGTACTGCGATCAGGGTGTAATGAGTCGCTTGCATGCCCGTCACTTGAGTGAGCAAAGGTTGATCGCTCGCATTGGCGTGTATCGGCCTTAGCGCTTTTATGGTGCAGAGTGGCTAGGGTAGATTTACGGCCAATGTTTCA
>DS990621.1 GCA_000155715.1 gamma proteobacterium HTCC5015
GATGCGGACTAGCCAGGGGGCGAAGTGGTTGGCGCGCCAGCATGGGAAGGGCAGCTTGTCGTCTTTGGCGAGTTGAGCTGCCTCTTGTGGGTTGATGCCTAGGTAATCGGTAGCCACCTTATCGAGCGGCACATCTGTGCCGAGGTGTATGCTCATGAGTGCTAGGCGGGTATCGAGTTTGAGTGGGTATTTCATTGTGCACCTCCTGTGCGTTGTTGACGGCTCATTTGATCGACGGCTTGCCGCGCGAGACTTAAGCGGTCGTTCATTATATCCATCAGCGCCGCGAGGGGCGTGCCATCGATGCCGTCGTCATGACCGCCGACTAAGTCTTGCAGGCAATGATACGACAGATGGAAGTCTTCGAGCAATTGGGGGCCATCGAGCTCGCCCTGATTTTGCTTGATGCGCCGCGCTATCTCACAACTTTGGGTACTGAGCAGTAAGCGGGGCTGACATTCGCGCAGTAAGTCGAGAAAGACCGCGTTGTGTGCGGGCTGTGGCTCGCCTTCTTGGAGCATTTGGTGGATTTCTCGGATCATGAGCCCGAGCAGGTGATGATCGCTTTTTGTGGAGCGCAGGCTATCGGCGCCTGGACACCAGCGGTGGATGCACTCGGCCACCAATTCGCTGAGGGAATCCCACGCCCAGACCAGCATGTCGGTTGGGTCTCTCGGGTCTAAGAGCAATGCATCGCTAATATCGACCTCTAGGGCTTCTAGCAGGCCACGATTGGTGGGGATTTGTTGTTGTAGCTCGGTTTGCGCTGGCTGCGCGGAGTGGTTTTGTGACATATCTTTTGTACCTATAAATAGGGTTAATTACCTGCCACCAGCCTCGTCAAAAACTGGTGGCAGACCGTGACGGGTTGACGAACCGGTCCAAAAGATAAAGCCGGCGACCCCGAAGGATCCCCACCACGGCCCACCCTATTGGTTTGCCGCAGGCACGAAAAAAGGCGCTACTTTTCAGTGAGGCGCCCTTCGTGCCTCTTTTGGATTCAGGTCGTCAAACCCGACTGCCGATTTTGCGGCAGTGAGAAAAGGTTGGCACAGAGTGCTAAAAATGTAAATATTTTATTCAACTTTTGAATACTCCTGATTTCAATAAACCTGACAAAGGAAAGTCTTATGTCCGCTGCAAACCCCATTATTAAAGAGTGCATTAATACTCTTTCGGCCGTTGTTAATGTCTCTACCGGCTTGGCACACCCGTTTGACGATTCTCGTGCAAAGGAGCTATTTCAAGCCCTGTATGCACAAGGGGTTCCGATTGACAGCACCGAGGTGCATTTATTAGCCGTTGAAAATGGGTGGCCTCAAAAACACGCCAAAAAACTCTCGGACCTGGCTGCCAAAATAGGCAGTGGCGGCCGCGTTCAAATAAAGCACCCTCGTGGCTGGGGTGAGCCAACGGTAGCGCGCATTATCGCCGAGCTTCAATCTAAGTAATTCTCGGCCCACTGGTCGACCAGCTTGAAGAGTTCTTTTTGGAACTCTTCTTCACCGCCGTGTGCTTCTGCAAACTCTTTACTTTGTGTGGCGGCCTTATAATCTAAAGCTGCCCAGCAGACGATGATGTTGATGGGCAAGCCCTCATCGATGAGGGCTTGTGTTCTATCTTGTGGGCTTGGCTGTTGCATTAGTGATCCTCCTTTTTACCGGGGTAGTTGATCGTGTGGACATGGGGCCCGCCATGCGGTGAATGCCGATGCGGTGGCTTGGACTTGACGCTCTCCTTCCACAGGATGTAGTTGGCGAGCGCCTCTTGGGCCACTGGTGGCTTGTGGGGCATTTTTGCCAGTTGGTCGGCCATGTCTTGGGCAATAGCCTGCAACTGATCAGCTTCGAGGGAGGTTATATAACTCACTAGATACCTCCTACTCGCCGTTGCGGTGGTCATTTAGCACTTGGATTACCTCTTCGACCCTTTTATCGGCATCGCTAGATGAGCGCTCACATATCAGCCTGATATTATTCAGCTTTTCTTCCATGGCTTTTTCGCGCTCGAGGCCGAACTTGAACAACGACCAAAGTGAATCAAGGGCGTGCTCATATTTCAGCTGCAAATCCTTATATGCTCTAGACATCATTCACTCCCTCCACCAGATATCTCTAAGGTGATTCCCGTTTGCTCACGCACGATTTGGCCGATGTTATCGGCCACCTCTGTTGTGATTACGGGACCATGCTCGACTTCGTTAGGCACGGCTATCGTCGCCTCGAGTGTGGGCTTGTAGTAGAGCGAATCGGGCACAACCAGATTGAGTTTTAGTGCGATCTCGTCGCTGCTCACGCTGGGCTTGGTTTTTGTGACTTTGACGTTTCCTGCGACTCTTTGGTGCTCTTTGTTAGGGCCATATTTTGGCTTTTTGCCTTGTATAACTAGAAAGCAACTGAGATTCATTATTTGGCCCTCCCGCGAGTTCCATTAAAGTGGTTTCTTTCATGCTTTATTTGAATCTCGCGTGCGAGATCGATGCCTTGAGAATAAGCCAAGTCAGCTGTTCTCATAATGATGTCGGCCAGCTCTCCACCTAACTTATCGCTGGGTGTTGCGCCTCGGCATTCGTTAGTAGCCTCGCCTACTTCCGAGCTGATTAGTGCCAAGCTCTCAAGCACTGTTTTGTTGTGCCAGCCTACTTTTTCGACCCAATCCCAAACCGATCGAGAAATTGCATTTATTCCAACATCTTGCTCTTGATCGTTTTTGGGATCATAGAGCCGCTTCCATTTATCCAGCTCGGCAACAAGCCGACTTTCGTCATCGTGTTCAGCCAACTCGACAGCCAGTAGGTTAGCGATCGCCCGAAGCTCTTTGTATGCCATCAAAGTAATCATTACTGCCCCCCCAGCGCTGCTGGGCGCACACCGTTTTGGTGTAGCCAGTTAGCCAGATCCGTTAGCTGTAGGCCTTGGGCGCAGGCGGTGATGATGAGGCGATTGATCTCTTCGACCTCTTTTTCTGATTGCTCGATGATGGGCTTGAATGAGTTTGCTAGCGCGGCGTCGAACTCGTTGGGGTATGCCGAGCTTTCTGACTCGAATACGGCGAGGCCGCCGCGGTGGCCGACAATGACGCAGGGGTAGTATTGGCCCTCGTAGCTGACTAGGCAGCGGGTGCCTGCTGGGGGTAGCTGTTTTTCGGTAAACCATTTGGGTTGCTGTGCCATGTTGATCTCCTCTAGTGGCTTTGGTTGGTTTGGTTGTGGTGCATCCGCGACCAGTGCTCTTGAGCTTGGGTGCGGCTTTTTTCGATGTGGTTGGCGAGGTCGTCGACGCTGACCAACCACGGCGATTTTTGGCCACCGGTGCGGTACACCGGGACGGGCAGCTTTTGTGCGCGCGCTAGGGTGTTGGCGCGCTTGGGTGCCATGCCGAAATATTCTTGTGCGACTTTGTCGAGTGGGATGTCGCAGGCTTCGTAGATGCTCATGAGGGCGAGTTTTGTGTTCATTTTTCGAATACCCAGCATTTGACGGTTTTGGGTGAGTCGAGCGCGCTGCCTAGCTTGGAGCGCACTGAGCGATTGGCATCGACAAATTTGCGGCTGCGGCTGGCGCGCAGGTGGCGCTTGAGGTCGGCCATGTAAGGGATGCGCAATTTAAGGTCGGCCGCCCAAGCTTCGAACTGCCTGAGGTTGACGGCTATTAGCTCGCTGCCTTCGCCGTAGTGGTTAATGCGAGTGGTTTCATGTAGGCCTTCGATGTAGTCGTAGACTTCCCAAAACTCTTGTACGACGGGGTGATCGGCGCTGATGGCTTTTTGGCGCTCGATCGCCATGGGCGCGATCGTTTGCCGCGCTGGTTCGATTTCGCCCTTTTCAAACAGGCCGAGGCCTTCTGGCCCGAGGGCATCGACTAGGCAGAGCAGCTGGGCGTGGTTTTTGGCGATGCGGTTCACGCGGATTTCTGGCTGCTGTTCTAGTGCCTCGGCGTAGCGGTGGAATTTGTTTTTGAAAATATCGAGAACTTTGGCCTCGTTAGTGACGGCGCGGGTGAGAAATTCGCTGGCTTCTTCTATGGGGTAGCTTTCTAGGAATTCGGCGCTCGCGCGCGTTTGTGAGGTTTGCTCTGCACGGGTAAAGGTGAGGTGCACGATACGCTGGATAATGGCCTCGCTGGCGTTGACCGCGGCGTTTTGGCTAATGACGATGGCGCCCCGGAATGGGGGCTCATAGGTGTCGTTGCCACCGTTTTTGACGCCCCGGGCGCGGACGCTGCGGCCGTTGTAGGCCGTTTTTAGTTCGTCCCAGTCGAACTGGCGCTGCTTGGCGCCCTCTTGATCGCGATCGGACTCGATGAGCACGACAGGGAGGTTGCTGACTTGGGCGAAGTTACGAGAGCGTGCTGGGAGTGTGGCTTTGCTGGGGTCGAAGCCTTCGTAGTCGCTTCGGCCTAGGAGCTTCCAGAGGAACTCAATGAGCGTGGATTTACCTGCGCCCGCTTCGCCGACAATTTCGAGGAATGGGTAGGATTTGTGCTGCTCGCGGATTTGCTCGGCAAACAGTGTGCCGAGCCAGTATGCCAGGGCAATCACGCCTTGCTCGCGAAATGCGCTGAGTAGTGCATCGCCCCATTCAGGGCGGCCAAGGCTTGCTTTTTTATTGATGGTAAGTGGCACGCTTTGGCTGAGCGTTTTTATGGCGAGGCTGCCGATCTCGAAGAAGTCTTCGTTGTTGTGCTCGTACACTTTGCCGCCACTGATAGCGAGCTGATCGAACACCCACGCTTGGTGCTGTTTGCTGTAGCCGACATAGTCGACGGTGGAGACCCGCCGAATGCTACGGAATTGCTCGGTCAGGTAGGCATCGAGCTGCCCTCCTGACCCCGTCCAGAGTGAGCGTTGGCTGATGTGCAGCAGCCGCTTTTTGAACTCTGGCGCGCTGGCGATTTGGCCCGCTGTAAATGTGCCTTTTACATCGCTGGCCCCGTCGGGGAATTGAACACGAAAATAAAACCACGCTTCGTCTGTGACTTCGTTGCTCATTGAGTAGAGGGCTTGGGGGTAGCAGTCAGCGATTGGTTGAATGCAGCCTGACGCCATTAGAGCCGCTTCGCGGATTTCTTCCTCGGTTTTGTCGCCGTGGTCTTCGTCGGCTGAGATACGGGAGAGTTCTTTTTGATATTTGGTGGTGTCGAGCTTCCAGTAGTAGAGACGGTTTCGGTGCTCGAAGGGGAATTCGGTTTTTTCGTTGCGTTGGTACATGAGCACGGCTTTTTCGCCGGCGGTTTTTGCGATGGCGAGCTCGCCTAGGTGGCGACTGTAGTCGGTGTCTTTGTCTTTGAGCCGACCTGCTTGGTGCGCGTCGTTCCAGTCGAGTTCGTCGCGGCCACGGCGCGGTACCAGGGCTGCCCCTGATTGCCAACCTTCGCGCCGCGCGCGGCTAACAAATTTGCGGATGTACTTTAGCCCTGCGGGGCCGTTGTCGAACGCCCAGATGATGCGTGGCAATTGAGCGCCTGCCTGAGTACAGGCTGCACGCAGCGCTTCGAGTGCTTGTGCTGGGTAGTTAACACAGCTCATGGCGCTGGCTGAGCGAATGCCATTTTGCTCGAGCGCGATGGTGTTGAAGATGCCCTCTGTGATCCAGACCTCTTTGGCGCCGACAAAGGTGACGTTGGGCAACTGCCACCATAGGCCGGTGTAGGTTTTACCTGGGCTGAAGTTGGCTTTTCGTTTGCCGAAGCGCTCGGGCTTGTCGATGATGCGCTCCCACCATGAGCCGTTGTTTAGCGTGAAGCGCACGGTGGCGCTGCCTTGGCCTATTTGGTGGTTGTAGTAGTTTTCTTGCGTGTAGCAGCCTTTGAGTGGGCCGATGTCGAAGCCACGACCATATTGTAGGTAGGCGTCGGCTACGGGCGTGGCACTTTTGCTTTTGTGCTCGGTGCTGCCAAAGCGCTCTGACCAGCTGTTAAACAGATCGGCGAACAGTTCTTTGGCGTGATATTGGTGGCCACAGTTGTTCTCGCGACCGCATTTGATCATCCATGGTGCATCGGCACTGACAAATGCCGAGCGCTTGTGACAGCTAGGGCAGCGGCCTTTTTGCAGGTAGCTGCCGCGCTCGACAAAATCGTAGTCGCTAATTAGGCGGGCGACGATGTCAGCTCTGAGCGCTTGATTCATTGATGCTGCGTTTGCGTGCATTGCGTAGCTCGAATTCGTTTTTAACTATGTGCTCAACCCAATCGCGCAGGTGCTCTGGCACTTTTTGTAGGTGTGCCTTTCTTTGCTCGCGAGTTGGGAGTTGTAGTATTTCTGCGGCCCAGTGCCTGGGCCATTTTCCAGTGTTCATTGCAGGCGTTTAGGGGCTGGGAAAACGCTGCCGACCCCTACCGGCGAGCGGTGTTTAAAAATGCCGGTCAGCGGAATGACGGCATCACCCTGCGGGGTATGGATAACGAGCAGCTGGCTAGTGCTTTTGCTAATGTCGATCCATTCTCTGCTGTTGCAGCGTTTGGCATCGGCCTCGGCGAGCTCGCGCCAGACGAGCAGCTCGGCTTTGGCTGATGGGATGCTGAACTTTTCAGTAATCAGCTGCGTGGCGTAGCGCACGGTTTCTATTTGTTGCATATGGTGCTTGATGCATTGGCGGATGCATTCACTGGCAAATGCTTGAATTTGATCGGTGATTTCGTTCATTGGCTGGCTCCGTCGATTGAGAGTTCGAGTTGCTCTTCTGCTTTGTGCTCGATGCCACCCTGCGAGCGTTTTCGGATGTAGTCGCTGAGTGGGAGGGAAATTTCTGGATTGGGTTGCGCGCTGGGCGTTATCTCGGCTTCGTAGGCGACCGAGACTCTTCCGCGCCAGCCGCATTCGGCAATGTTTTGGCACTCGGCGATGCCTTCGCGGTAGAGCTTGCTGAGCTCTCTGCTGTGGCGCACTCGCGCGTAGTAACCGCAGTGGGGGCACGTTAGGCGTAACTTGGTGTTTTTTTGGGGAAGATCAGACATCGCTTGAATCCTTTTTATGAGTGCTGTTTTTGACGAGCAGGAGGCCAAGAATGACGCCCCCCAGTAAGGCCAGTGCTCCTAGACACAAAATGCATTCAAATGCGTGCATCGGTAATGCCTACTGCGCGATTAATTCAGCTTTTTCGACGCCGTTTTGGATGTAGCGGCGGCAAACTGACGCGATGCTGCGATCTTCCTTTTGGGCGATTTTTTCAATCTTTTCACCAAGTTCGGGGGGAACGGTGACCATGATGTGCTTTCGAGAGGTAGTTTTTTGGCCTTTCATCTATTAAATTCTCTTAACAACTTGAATACGCTTGAATATGTTTGAAGAATGCACCCGTTTGAATACATTGTCAACTAGGAATGCACGCTAATGAATACATACAAAGGAAATTACCCAGAAAAAGACCACCAACGAGGGCAGCGCTTGCGCAGTGAACGCGAACGGTTGCATAAAAATCAGGATGAATTCGGCGCTATTGGTGGCGTAAAGCGCAATGCCCAGGGCGAATACGAAAAGGGGAAAGCCTTTAGCGTGGACTACATGGAGCGGCTAGAGGCCATTGGCGTTGACTGGCGCTATGTGATGAATGGCGGCGATGTGGTGGGTATTCGAGAGCCTGCAGCGGCCTATGATTACTCTGACTATGTGCGTTTGCCACTGTTTGATGTGCAGGCGGCCGCGGGTAATGGGCTGGTAGCTCAGGCTGAGGAGTTGGTGGAGTTTTTGTCGTTTGACCGCGATTGGCTCCGCAACGCGCTGAAGGTGAGCCCTAAAGATTTGGTGATGATTGAGGTGGATGGTGAGAGCATGGTTCCCACTCTTTCGCCAGGCGATGTGATTATGCTGAACACCCTAGATACTGGCGTAGTGCGCGATGGGATTTATGTGCTGCTGGTTGATGGGGCGCTGTTAGTTAAGCGCTTACAGAGCTTGCCCGGTGGCGTGCTGAATGTCATTAGCGATAATCAGGCCTTCCCAACATGGACGATGAAACGCGACGATCTGGGTGCTGAGACCCAGCGGGTGATTGGGCGTGTGGTTTGGTCTGGGCGAAGGATGTAAAAATGAAATTTACAACACACAAAGAACTGAAGCCCCCCTCCGACAATCAAGCCCTTTGGAGATACATTAGTCTTGCTGAGCTCATTTCACTATTAACCAGAAAAAAGCTCTATATGCGCCGTGTTGATCAGTTCAAAGACCCATATGAAGGCCATATTACTGATGTAACAATACAGATGCACAAACAAGAGGAAGAAAAATTTATCCTATCTAAGCTCGATGATTCACCAAGAACAAGAGAGATGATCAGGAATGTCACAAATTTTTATAAAGATGTGTCGGACAGTGCGAAAACTTGGAACTATGTTTCATGCTGGCATGCTAACGATTTCGAATCAGCCGCCATGTGGGATTTATACTCTAAAAACCAAGGAATTGGGATTAAAACCAACTTTAAGAGACTGAAGGAGTCTTTATCCGTTGGCGGGATTAATCCGGATAAAGATTTAGTAGCTGGGCATATTGAATATAGAGACTATAGTCAGCCACACCTTTCTGATGGGGCGAACTTTTTGCTTCCAGCCTTCCGGAAAAGACTTAGCTTTGAGCACGAAAAAGAAGTTAGATTACTATTCCTTCACTCGGGAAACATGAGCTCCAATAACCCGAAAAAAAGCCCTCTAGGCATTGAAATAGATATAGAACCAAATGCCTTAATCCAGACATTATATCTTGCTCCAAGCAGCCAGGCTTGGCTCGAAAAGTCTATAAATGCTCTGATTGAAAACTTGGACTACTCTTTCCCAGTACAAGTTTCCAACTTGTATGACCCCGTTTAAACAGTAGTCTCCGCCGTAGTGCTGGTAGTGAACTCTTGCTCCGTCAAGGATTGCGACACGCTTTTGGCAACCCAGTCCTTTTTGTTTATTTCTGCTTTAAAGCTCGTGGCCTTGATAGGCCATTCCACATCAAGCTCGGGGTTTGCCGTGGTGAGCGTGAGCTCAAGTTCATCACGACCGCGTCGGATCCTGTCGAACTCAGCCTGAGCGGCGCTTCGGGCGTATTCCTCTGCCGCGTAGGTGGAGCGCAGTGTTTTGAGGTTTTCGGTCTCACCTACAATGACTGATTGCAGCTGGGCGCCTGCTTTGTCGTTCCATTGTGCTTTGACGCCGGTGTAGACATCGCGCTCGGCGCGCTGGTAGCGGTGGGAGGTGGTATCCGATCGGGCGATGGAGAGTGACGGCATGGGCTGACCTGAGGCCGTTTGTGCTGCCCCTTTTTTAACGAACAGTAGACGCCCTGCTTTGACGGTGGCCGTTGCATCGTATTCGCGCGCGAGGCGCTGCAGTAGGTGCATGTCGGATTCGTTGGTTTGCTGGGTGTCGGTGCGGCGAATGCCTGCGAGCGCTTGCCCAACAATGGGTTGGTAGCCGTGCTCTTTTGCGATGTCGGTGACGATGTCTTGCAGCGTGGCGTTCTCCCATGAGCGGGATTTTTTGCCTGGTAACGCATCGATGAGGTTGGCACTACGCGCTCGGATAGTGAGCACATCGGGTGGACCGGAGTGTGAGGCCTCATCGACAGTGAAGGTACCTTTTTCAACCAACGTGCTGCCTACCCAACCGATGGCGAGGGACAGCTCGGCTTTTGTGGGTGGGATGTCGAGCTTTCCGTCTGAATCGTCGAGCTCTAGGGTGAGTTGATCGGCCTTTTCGCCGCGCTCTGTGACAAGCGTGAGCCGCAACAGCCGACCTTGTAGTTTGGCCGTGATGTTGTTGCCGTTGACGCTGAGCCGATAGGCCGGTTGGTTTTGTATGGGCGTCATAGGTTAGGGATTCGCGTGACGCTGCGGATGCCATCGCTGAGCGCATTACGCGCTTTGTTGAGCGGTTTGGCGAGTAAGCCCGTGGTAGCCACCAAGCCCGCATCGAGTGCGGCCGCGAGCAAGTCGAGCCGTTTGTCGTCGACCCGCTTTAGACTCACGCTGAATTCGATTTTTTTGGGCACGCCGTCGCGCATGAAGTGGGTTGAGGTTTCGCGCACCTTTGTGACCGCCCAAAAACCATAGAGGCGGCCGCTGCCTTCGATGAGTGGCCAGCCTTTGCCTTGCTCGGCCATGACGCGCAGCGCATCGAGGCTGAGGCGGCCACCGGTAAAGTGGGGGTAAAGTGTGCCGCTGAGGGTGATGCTGTCTTCGCCTGGGCCGAGGAATTGGTAGTTGGGGCGCTCACCGACAGGGTTTTGAACGCTGTGCCGCCACTGGGTGGTGCGCTCGAGCGTTTGGTAGGGCGCTGTGGCGACATCAAACACGAAAAAGCCGAGGGTCATTAGCATTACGTTACTCCGTGTCGTAGAGGCTGGATCGCCGACGGGCGGCTTTTTCTCGATCGCGGCGGTCGAGCACTTGGGCGATTTGCTGGGCGATGTCGTGCCCTGATGACCCCGCAGCGGCTTGTACGGTGATGTGGATGGTATCGCCCATGGCGCCACTGCCTTTGGCGCTGCCCAGTGGGGCGCGACCAT
Organism: gamma proteobacterium HTCC5015; assembly: GCA_000155715.1. Lineage (GTDB taxonomy): Bacteria > Pseudomonadota > Gammaproteobacteria > HTCC5015 > HTCC5015 > HTCC5015. The sequence goes on from DS990621.1 coordinate 10,488, forward strand.
CTACTTGGTAGGCCGCGGCAGGCGCAGCGACGACGCCCGCTAAAGCGAGGCCTGCACCTGCTTGGGCGATGCGACGGCTAACGCCACCTACTTGATTGAGCGTGGGCAAGGTTTGCTTTTTTATGCCTTGCTGATAGCCGGCTAACGTATGGTGGCCGAACTCAGCAAATACACGGCTTGGGCTGTGGATGCCTAGCTTGTCTTTAAACCAGCCACCCACTTTGCCTGCGAGGCCTTCTATGTTGCTGGCTAGCTCTGGCATCATGTTTTTGAAGCCCTGCCAGAGACCCTGCAAGATGTTGGCACCGAACTCTGTGAACTTTTCGGGCAGGTCGATTCCAAAGTAGCTCAATAGCTTGGCAATGCCTTTATACAAAAACCCTAGGGGGCTCCAGTTAGTGAGGAATGTTGCGATAGCTCCGAAGCCTTTTACCCAGTGATCATTAAAGGCCGACACGACCCCGCGCACATCGGCCGTTAGTTCGGCCCATAGGTTTTTAAAGTAGGATTTTATGGCGTCCCAGTGCTTGTAGATAAGGTAAGCGCCCAACACTATGGCTGTGACTAATAAGCCTATGGGGTTAGTGAGCATGAGGCGGCCGAGCCAGAGGATGCCTTTGCCTAACCATTTTAGGACGCCTACTAAGCCGCTCATTACGCCGGTTAGCATTCTTGCGACACCTCCTAGAACGCCACCAGAGAGTGCGATTCTTTGCAGCGCGAATTTTACGATGCCTAATGGTATTAATGCTGAGCTGATAGCAAATACCACACTAGATATGGCGGATACTGCACCTAGAATGACCGCGATAGAACCCCCTACCCATTTTACGACGCCGGCATTTTCTGAGAGCACTTCACTGAGTGAGCGGAGTGATTTTGTGGCCCATTGAATGATGGGGCGTGTGAGTGGTTCCATGGCGTCGTTGATGCTGAGTTTTACGGCCTCCCATGCGCTGGCGAGGGCTTTTAGATCGCCACTTTGGTTGTCTTTCATGGTGTCGGCCATGCGCTGCGCTTCGCCATTGGCGGCACCTAATTCTTTGATGAGCTTGGCCAGTGAGCCACTGCCTTGCTGTTTGATGAGCTCTGAGACACCTGAGCCTGCTTCTTCACCAAATATTTGCTTTAAATAGCCTGCGCGTGCGACGTTGCCCATGTTGGCGGTGGCTTTGTCGACATCGGCGAGGATGTCGGTAATGGCGCGCATGTTGCCCGATTCGTCTGAAATTTCTAGCTTGAGTTCGGCGATGGCGTCTTTGGCTTTTCCGACGGGCGCTGATAGCCGGCTGAGCATGGCTCGAATGGTGGTGCCCGCTTGGCTGCCTTGGATGCCGATGTTACCCAATAAGCCAGACAGTGCCGCGCCCTGCTCTATTGAGACATTCAGGCCCTCGGCTTGGCCGAGGTATTTCATAGTGTCGCCTAACATTTGTAGATCGACATTCGCGCGGGCCGCAGTGCCTGATAGGACATCGGCGACACGCTTCATGTTGCCTTCGATTTCTGGATCTAGCTTGAAGGCCCCTGCGATGTTTGAGCTGATGTCGGCGGCTTGGTCTAGCTCGATGTTGTTGGCCATGGCGAGGTTGAGCACGTCGCGCATGGATGAGCCGATGGCCTCTGGTGTGAGGCCTGCGCGGGCTAGGAAGATTTGGCCACCGACGACTTCGCTGGCGCTGAATTGGGTGCTGGCTCCTAAGCTGCGCGATTGCTGCTTGAGGCCTGCCATTTGCTGGCTGTTTTTTTGGAGGCGCGCGACGGCTTGTAGCTCTGAGACCATGGCGCCGTAATCGACGCCTGATGTGAGTAGGCCTGCCCCGCGCCGAAGAGCGGCAGCTGAACCGTAGGCGTATGCCGCGGCGCCGGTGGCCACAGCCGCTTGATGGCGCATTTGTTTGCCGTGCTTTTCATCGAGCTCGCTGATTTTGCGTTTGCGCTGGTGAAGCTTGGCGAGCTTGGCGTCTTGTTTTTCGAGGTTTTGGTTTAGCTTCTTAATGGATTGTGAGTAATTCTTTGTACTAAAGCCTGCCTCCTTGAGCTCTTTGCTGGTTTTAGAGAGCTTTTTGTTGTGGTGACCCAGCGTATCTTCCATGCGCTTTACATTCCGTCGGGCAATTTCATATTCGTTGCGGAATTTTTTGGTGATTTTTCCGCCACGATTCATTTCTTGCTGCATGCGACGCAGCCGCTCGCGGGCTGTGTCTAGGCCTTGTCGAGTTTCTTTTATGGCGTCGGTGTGCCGCTCCCAGTCACGGGTGAGGTTTTTTATTTTGCGTAGCTTTTTCACACGCTCGCTGGTCTGGCTAAACTCTTTGTTTAGCCCTTTTAGCGATTTCTGAACCTGCTTGAGGTTGTCTTGAATGTTTAAAGTGAGGCTGAGGCTAGACATGGCCAGCCCCAAGAAGCGGTGACGTTAGGAGACGGTGCCGATGAAGAGCCGATTGAGCAGGTACAGCACGGGGATGAGCATGATGCTGATACCCGCGATTAGCAAGAGACCGCCAAAGAAGGCGGAGACCAATAAGAAAAGGGTGACGGCTGGGCTGGTGAAAAGACCATAAACCGCAGCTGCGATGGCTGCCAGTAAACACAAGCCCAAAACAACGCCGATAACTTCTCCGACTTTGTAGGAGAAGCTGGAGTGGTTGCTGGCTACTGTGAGTTCGTTCATGGCTTTGAGTATAGATCATACTACTGGTCTTCTCCACTTCGCTGGCGCGCTTGTTCACGCCAGTCCAGTAAGTCTGCAAGTTCCATTGTGGCCATTTGATCTGGCCCCCAGTGGAAGATGACGGCGATGTCGGCCATGGCGTCATCGGCGCTTTGGGGGATTACCCTTCTTTCGCCGATTTCGGTACTAAAAAACCTGCTAGCTCCGTGCCGAGTTGGGTGAGGTCTGCCGGTTCCATTTGACGGACTTCGTTCTCGGTTAGAGCGGGGTTTGTGACGCGCGGGGCTAGCTTTATGATGGCGTTGACGTCTAGCTGCATGATGTCCATTAAATTGAGGCCGCGCAGCTCGCCTGACTGGGGCTTTCGAATGTCTAGCTCTGTGACATCGCCACCTTCGCGTTTAACCGGGACATCTAATGTGATGGTGTGAGGCTTTTCTTTTGCCATTTTGCTCTCCTCGATGCGTTAAAAAAAGCGCCAGCGAAGAGGTGCTGGCGCAACTTCGGGCTACTGCTATTACAGTCCGATGGCTTGGCGTTGCTCAGCGAGGCGATCGACGCCGTTCACTAAGAATTTATAGCCAGGCACATCGATTTCGATTTTTGTAGCACCTGCAATGCTGAGCTTGTAGTAGGTGCAGCTGGTCATTACTTTGACTTGGTTGTTGTCGCCGTTTTTGGCGGTGCCCATATCAATTTCGCGGTGGCGGCCGCGGACAACGATTTCGACAGGGATGGTTTCGGCAGTTTCGTCGCTGACGTAGGCGCCGTTAAAACGGAGCATGTTGTCGTCGATTTTGAGTGTGCCGTAACCATTGAATACGTCGGGCATGAGGCCACCGGCTGTCCATTCGAGCTCGAGCTTTTCTTGGCCCATGTCGATTTCGATGGCGCCGTCCATGCCTGAGCCTGTGTACTCTTCGACTTTGCGTGACAACTTGGGCAGCACGACTTCTTCGATTTGCCCGACCCAGTTTTCGCCGTCGCCAAAGAGGTTAAAGTTTCGCAGTTTTTTGGGCAGTGCCATGGTTTAGTCCTGTTTTGCTTTGAGTGTTAACTTACGCCGCGACGCGCGAGGCGAAATCGACCAAGTAGCTGTCGGTGATGCGCTGACGCAGCGTGAGATCCTCGAGCGGCGGTACGGGTGTGTAGTCGTAATCGATCAACAGCTTGCCTGCCTTGAGAGTGGTCTCGGTGTTGGCTTCTGCGTCGAGCCATGCTTGGGCATCGACAATGTAGCCGGCATTTTTTAGCTCGCGGAATTTGGCGTTGATACCCTCGAGGATATCTTTTGCGAGGCTGGGATGTAGGGGCTTGTCGACCGCCCACAGATGCGCCTCTGCTATCGTGTCGGCCAAAATTTGTGCCGTGCGAGTGTAGTTCTCGAAGGCGAACAGCGGGTCGGCGCTGCATGTGCGTGAACCCCAAAAACGGAAGCCGTCTCGGTTGATAAGCGTGGTGACATCGGCGGCGTTGAGGTAGCCCGCATCGGTGTTTGGATCTTGCAGGTCGAAGAAGATGTCTTTGTTGATGCCTGTGACACCGTTAACGGGGACGTTCGACAATGTTTTATGCCAGCCGACGGTTTGGTCGAGCTTGGCGCGCATGCCCATAGCACGGCCGATGGTTGAGGCAGCAATGGTGCTTTGGGTATTGATGTTGAAGCCCGTGAAGTCGGGGAAAATTAGCATGAGCTCGCGGGCGCCGAAGTTTTCGCGGTAGGCGGTGGCGTCTTCTTTTGTGGCGCAGTCAAAGCAGGTGGCATAGGCAAATGCGCGTAGCGACTGGGCGATGGAGACTAGCTCTGTGGTGACATTTTGGCTATCGAGACCAGGGGCGCCTAGGATGCGCGGTTTTAGGCCGGTGCGCTGCTCGGCAGCCAGTAAGGCTTTGAGGCCTGTTTTTTGGCCCTGTGCGGTAACCGAGCCAATGGTGTTGGCGTCTTGGGCGGATTGGTCGGCGCCCTCTTCTACCCGTACAACAATAGTAGGCGCTTTGGCTTGATCGGCGATCGCATCTAACGCGGCATAGAGTGTGCCTTCGGCACCGGCTTGGCCCATGGCGGTGAGGATGTCGGTAACCAGCACGGGGGTGTTGAGCGGAAATGCTTCGTTTTCGCCATTCTCTAGCGATGTAACCGCTGATGCCTCGGTGACGCCAGTGCCGTCTTCACCCGTTGCGGCGCTGGCGACAACCATAGTGCTGGCTGTGGCGTGAGCGTTGATGGCGGTGATGATGTCGTCTGCCATGGAAACGATATCGCCCGCGCTATCGGTTGCCAGAGAAACGGTGATCGCACTACCCGTGACGCTAATTGAGAGCGCTTGATCGGTATCTTGCGGATCAATGTGCTGGACTGTGATGTTGTTTCCCGCATCGCCAACGGTGGCGGCGGTGTAGACCACGGTGCTGTCGGCTGCAGTGGATTCGATGGAGGCGGTGGCAGTAATGCCCGCGAACGCGGCGGGCGCTGTGGCCACCAAACCGATAACTGCCGTGGCAATGGTTCGAATGGGGCGCGTGCCTTCGTTAATTTCGACGACTCGAACACCGTGGTGATATTGGCTCATGACAGCTCCTAATAGTGATGGCCTAAGCGTTAGGGCCAGTGTTGCGCTCGCCACCCCGCTATAAAAGCGGGGGCGGTTGTAAGTGCGTGGTTTACAGCTAGTAAGCGCGGATTATCGGCATAAGGACTTTGTTGCGGGGGCGTGTTTCATCGCCGCCGGTTGGCTCAATGTTAATTGGGTGACTGTGCGAACCTGCTTGATTGATAATTAACCAGTGAAAGTGTGGTTGAGCAGTGTCGGTATAGTAGAGATAGTTGTCCCAATCAGAATCGCCTGACCCCCTATGACCACTCCCCGATGTAGCTCCAAACGGCGCGTCACTTCGGTTGGACTCCCCCCAGCCGCTTCTATGCTTGTGGGCGCCACTATCAGATGAACGTCCGCCATGAGTGTGAGCGCCGCTATCTTCACTTGACGCTGAGTGAGAGTGGGATTTGATTTGGTCTGACTCACTATCACCAACGCTGCGCGTATCACTGCAGCCGCGCCGGAAATCGTTGCGGAGATCGGGCAAATTAAAAGTAGTTGATCCGTCGCCATCGCCCCAGAGGGTGCCAATGGCAGTAAACAGTGCTGGATACTGCGTGCGCGAGACTTCAGAGCCATCACAGAAAAGCCATCCGCCTGGGGGGGTGGTGCCCGCGAAATCTTCAGTACGACCTGCGGGGTCGGATAGATGAAGCCTCTCTAGCAACTGCTGAATGCTCGGGTGGCCACCGATAGGCGGATCCATTTCGATTTGAGGAGCTTTGATTTGACTATTGGGCTCGTTTTGAACCGCCAAGAACTCTTCCCCGCCTGCCGCGGGATCGGTGAGCGTAATTTGAGTGGATGAGTTAACCGTGTAGGCAGGCGGGTACATACGATTGCCGTCGATGTAATATGCCGTGCCTACGGTAGTAACGGTGGCTAAGTTGATAACAGTTTGCGACGCGGCGAGGGCTTGTTCTTCGGTGACGGCGTTTACCACCACATTGGCTTCGGTGGGATCTTGCCACTCGTAGTCTTTTTCGCCATTTCCCGTTTTGACGACCGTTTGCCCGATGGTTCCATCGCTTGGGAGGTGGTTGTCTGCGTCGTCTTCTGCTTTTACCCAGGCACGGGTTGCCGCAATCACATTGGCATCTACTACCAGTGTGACATCGGCGGTAGCCGCGACTTGTATGGTGGTTTTAAAGGCGAGGTCTTGCGCTGTGCCTTCGGCGGGCAATGCTTTGTAAATGTCTGGGTAGTTTCCGTAGGCGATGAGATCGCCATCGATATCAAATAGCCCTAATTCGCGGACAACAAAACCACCGTGC
>DS990620.1 GCA_000155715.1 gamma proteobacterium HTCC5015
CACATAGATAGCCGACCCCTTGCGCAAATATTCGCCCACGATCTCGGCTAGGCGATTGAAGAACACCACGCGGTGCCACTCGGTGCGCTCGCGCTGCTCGCCAGTCTGCTTGTCCTTCCAGCGGTCGCTGGTAGCGATACTAATATTGGTTACTGCCCCACCGCTGGGCATGTATTTGATCTCTGGATCTTGGCCTAGATTGCCCACCAGAATGACTTTGTTGACACTTGCCATTGCCTTTCCTCCAATCTCAAGCGGCTCATTATGCCGCAAATATTACTCGTGTGCTTGCGCTTCCTTGGCTTTTCGATAAATCGTCTCGGCGGAAATATCACTGGGTAAAAAGCGCACATAGAGCAACGACTCAACCGCCACCCAGTGCACTTCCCCTACACCCTCTAGGGCTTGAATTTCCGCCGCCACGGCGGCACCCGCATCCTTGCTCGCCACGAAAACAGCGAGACTATCCCAAGGCGTCTCCAGTGGCGCACGCCACAGCAAAACCGCCCAGATCGCCACCATAACAGCGATACCTGCAATCACCCAAGCAACGCCCAAAGCGCCCAGCGCCCAGCCACCGACGGCGCCGCCGACAAAAGTACCGAGAAACTGACTGGTCGAGTAAGCCCCGAGAGCCGCCCCCTTGTGACCCGCGGGCACCAAGCGTGACACCAAGGATGGCAGCGAGGCCTCCAAAACATTAAAGCCCACAAAATACAGGGCGAAAGCCGCTAACCACAGGCCCGCCCACACAGACAACCACTGCCCCGCTGCCATCACCGCCGCCCCGCAACCGACCACGAGCACACCAATGCGCAATGCTTTCGCCTGAGCGCCACTGCGCCCCGAGCGCATAATTAACGGCAACGCCACGAGCAGAGACACCAGCATCACCGGCAAGTAAACCCACCAATGCTGCTCACTCATCAAGCCGAGTTGGTCGCGCAAATAAAATGGCACAACCACGAACAACGCCATGAGCGAGCCGTGCAAACAAAAAATACTCAGGTTCAAAGCCAACAAGCTAGGCTCTAAAAGCACTCTTTTCAGCTCATTGACAGAAAAGCCTGCACTTTGACTCAAACTGTTTGGTGTGGGTACCGCTCGCCACACCAGAGCCGCCCCCATCAGAGACAGCACCAAACTCAACCAAAACAAGCCGGACACGCCGACCCACGCGCTGATCACCGGTCCCAGCATCAGTGACAGCATAAAAGCCAAGCCGATGGAGGCGCCGATAATGGCCATCACCTTGGTGCGCTGACTGTCTCGGCTGAGATCAGCCGCCAGCGCCATGATCGCCGAGGCCACGGCACCCGCGCCCTGTAGTGCGCGCCCTGCAATCACTCCGTAGATGCTATCCGCCGTCGCGGCCACAGCACTCCCCACAGCAAACACCAGCAGGCCCGCCACAATCACGGGCTTGCGCCCCCAGCGATCCGACATAATGCCGAAGGGAATTTGCAGCGCCGCCTGAGTCAGGCCATATGTCCCCACCGCCAAGCCGAGCAGCAGCGGCGTCGCGCCCCGCAAGCCGTCGGCGTAAAGCGCCAACACGGGCAGCACCACAAACAAGCCCACCATACGGAACATATAAACCAACGCCAGCGACAGCGCCGCGCGGCGCTCGCTGGGCAACATCTTATCGGCCGTCGAGGACGCTGCACTCGACGCACTGGAACCGTATGAAGGGGAAGGCGTCGCCATAAAACCGTTAACAAAGACTCAATTGGGGCGCTAGATTGCTTCGTACCACCTAAATCCCTCGACCTAGGCGCTGAAACCGACGCATTCTAGCACAGCGCCCCGCCCCGCACTCGGTCATTATAGAAACGCGTATTTCCGCTCCGCCTTCGGCAAGCGTATAACGCACGACTCACTCGAATGGTTTACAATGCTCGGCTGTCCATTCCATCGGCGACAACGATTATCTAGGAGCTTTTGTGGATACCATTCGCCTGCGCGGTGCTCGCACACACAACCTTAAAAACTTTGACCTCGACCTCCCCCGCGACAAGCTGATTGTGATTACGGGGCTATCGGGCTCGGGCAAATCGTCTCTCGCCTTTGACACCATTTTTGCCGAGGGCCAGCGCCGCTATGTGGAATCTCTCTCGGCCTACGCCAGACAGTTCCTGTCCGTCATGGAAAAGCCCGACCTCGACCACATCGAAGGGCTATCGCCCGCGATTTCCATCGAGCAGAAATCCACCTCGCACAACCCGCGCTCGACGGTGGGCACGGTCACAGAAATTTACGACTATCTGCGACTGCTCTATGCCCGCACGGGCACACCTCGCTGCCCCACCCACCAAGAGACTCTCGAGGCACGCACCGTCACCGAAATGGTGGATCAGGTACTCAATCTCCCCGAGGGCAGCAAGTGGATGCTACTCGCCCCCGTGATTCGCGAGCGCAAAGGCGAGCACCTGCAACTGCTCGACAATTTGCGCGCTCAGGGATTTATTCGCGCTCGCATCGACGGCGAGGTCGTCGACCTCGATGCCGCCCCCCTGCTCGACAGCAAGAAAAAACACAGCATCGAAGTCGTCGTCGACCGTTTCAAAGTGCGCGATGACTTGGCACTGCGGCTGGCCGAATCCTTTGAAACCACTCTGGCCTTGGCAGACGACATTGCCATTATTGCGCCGATGCCCGGCAACGACGACGGCCAAGAACTCACCTTCTCTGCCAAGTTTGCCTGCCCACACTGTGGCTACAGCATTCCCGATCTTGAGCCGCGATTGTTTTCCTTCAATAGTCCCGTGGGCGCCTGTGGTGGCTGCGACGGCCTCGGCATCAAGCAATTTTTTGATCCCAACCTCGTCGTCACCAACCCCCACCTCAGTTTGGCGGGCGGCGCCATTCGCGGATGGGATCGACGCAATAACTACTACTTCCAAATGCTGACCTCACTGGCCAAGCACTACGATTTTGACATTGAGGCCCCTTTTAACGAGCTGCCCGATCGCATTCAAAGCACGATTCTCTACGGCAGTGGCGGCGAGAGCATTGAATTCGTCTACCGCGGCGAGCGCGATAAAGAGTGGATTCGACGCCACGCCTTTGAAGGAATCATTCCCAATATGCAGCGCCGCTATCACGAGACCGAGTCGGGCGCGGTACGAGAAGAGCTGGCCAAGTATCAAACCCAGTCGCAATGCCCCGACTGCGGCGGCTCCCGCTTAAACCAAGCGGCACGCCATGTGTTCGTTGGCGATACAGCGATGCACGACATCACCAAGCGCTCTATCGAACAAGCCACCCTGTTTTTCAAATCGCTCACGATGGATGGCGCCAAGGGCGCGATTGCCGAGAAAATTCTCAACGAAATCACGCTGCGCCTCGATTTTCTCAACAACGTCGGCCTCGACTACCTCTCGCTGGAGCGCAGCGCCGACACTCTATCGGGTGGCGAGGCGCAACGCATTCGCTTGGCTTCACAAATTGGCGCGGGACTAGTCGGCGTCATGTACGTGCTGGACGAGCCTTCCATTGGCCTACACCAGCGCGATAACGACCGCCTGCTAAACACCCTCACCTATCTACGCGACCTGGGCAATACGGTCATCGTTGTTGAACACGATGAGGACGCCATTCGAACCGCCGACCACATTGTCGACATCGGCCCAGGCGCTGGCGTGCACGGCGGGCACATTGTCGCTCAAGGCACCCCCAAACAGGTCGAAAAAAACAAAGCCTCTATCACGGGTCAATATCTCAGCGGGCAGCGAAAAATTGCCGTGCCTAGTGAGCGCCATGCAGCCGGCGACGCTTGGATCCGTATCAAAAACGCCACCGGCAACAATCTAAAAGGCACCGATGCCGACGTGCCAGTGGGCCTACTCACCTGTATCACAGGCGTTTCTGGCTCGGGCAAGTCGACGCTGATTAACGACACCCTATACGCCCACAGCGCGCGACATTTAAATGGTGGCAGCCACCAGCCCGCGCCCTCAGACGGCATCGAAGGCCTCGAGCAAATCGACAAGGTCATCGACATCGATCAAAGCCCTATCGGCCGCACGCCGCGCTCCAATCCCGCCACTTACACAGGACTGTTCACCCCGATTCGCGAACTGTTTGCAGGCACGCAAGAAGCTCGGTCACGCGGCTATAAGCCAGGCCGCTTTAGCTTTAATGTACGCGGCGGACGCTGTGAATCCTGCCAGGGCGATGGCGTGATCAAAGTGGAAATGCACTTTCTACCCGATGTCTATGTGCCCTGCGATCTATGCAAGGGAAAACGCTACAACCGCGAGACCTTGGACATACGCTACAAAGGCAAAAACATTCACGAAGTCTTAGAGATGACCGTCGAAGAGGCGCGCGAATTCTTCGACGCCGTGCCCTCACTAGCCCGCAAGTTACAGACACTACTCGATGTGGGTTTGAGCTACATCACGCTAGGACAAAACGCGACCACGCTCTCAGGGGGCGAAGCGCAGCGGGTCAAGTTGGCCCGTGAACTTTCAAAACGCGACACCGGGAAAACCCTCTACATTCTCGATGAACCGACGACGGGGCTGCACTTTTACGACGTAGAACAGCTTCTCAAGGTACTACACCGGTTGCGGGATCACGGCAATTCCGTGGTAGTCATTGAACACAACCTAGACGTCATCAAAACCGCCGACTGGATTATCGACCTCGGCCCCGATGGCGGTGAGCGCGGCGGCGAAATCGTCACTGCCGGCCCACCTGAAGAAGTCGTTAAATGCAAAAAATCCTACACCGGCAAGTATTTAAAACCTATGCTAGCGTAGACAGTTTGAGCTCATTCGAAAAAACACAGAGACCTCGGAGAACACAGTGGACAGCGAGGTTTCAGATGAGTCATCACTATACAACCAGACCAGCACGACTCTAACTTTGCTTGAGCGCGACAAGAGAACAGGCTATAGCTTGATACCGCGCCTTCCCTAGGACAGCCAAGATGTCCAGTGCAACAAAAAAGCCGAGCGAGTGCTCGGCTTTTTAAGTCTTTCTGTAAAGAGCCGCAGTGCGGTTTTACTTACTCGGCTTCGGCAACCTCGCCAGCGTCAACAACGGGGCGGTCGACCAGCTCGATATAGGCCATAGGCGCGTTGTCGCCTGAGCGGAAGCCACACTTAAGAATGCGTGTGTAACCACCGTTGCGCTCTTGATAGCGAGGGCCAATTTCCGAGAACAACTTGCCGACAACACGCGAAGCGTTGCGATTGTTTCCAAGGCGAGCAAAGGCCAAACGGCGATTGGCGACGCTGTCGCTCTTAGCCAATGTAATCAAAGGCTCGGCAACGCGGCGCAGTTCTTTCGCCTTGGGCAGTGTGGTTTTGATCAGCTCGTGCTCGATCAGCGACCCCGCCATATTGGTGTACATGGCTTTGCGGTGTGCGCTGTTACGATTTAGCTTACGACCGGATTTACGATGGCGCATGGCTCAAATTCCTACAAATAAAAGGTCTAACGATTAGCTGGCTTCTTTGGCAATTGAAGCGGGCGGCCAATTTTCTAGGCGCATTCCCAACGACAAGCCGTGTTGAGCCAGTACATCTTTAATTTCAGTGAGAGACTTTTTACCCAAATTAGGCGTTTTCAACAGCTCCACTTCGGTGCGCTGAATGAGATCGCCAATGTAGTAAATATTCTCTGCTTTCAAGCAGTTCGCCGAGCGAACCGTCAGTTCGAGATCGTCGACAGGACGCAACAACACGGGATCGATATCGCTGGCGTCGTCTTCTTCTTCAGAGACGTCTTCAGCCTGCAAATCGACAAATACTGAGATTTGCTCCTGAAGAATCGTCGCCGCACGGCGAATAGATTCTTCGGGGTCGATCGTACCGTTCGTTTCGAGGTCGATGATCAGCTTGTCCAAATCGGTGCGCTGCTCAACACGAGCGCTATCCACAGTGTAGGCAACACGGTAGACAGGGCTGTAGCTCGCGTCCAGTTGCAACGTGCCAACCGCAGCTGTCTCCGCTTCTTCGCGGCGCTGGCTAGCGGGCTCGTAGCCGCGACCCTTTTTCACTTTCAAGGTCATGCTCAGCTCGGAGCTGTCTTGAGTGAGATTGGCAATCACGAAGTCGGGGTTCACGATTTCTACATCGTGATCCGCTTGAATGTCGCCCGCTTTAACCGGACCCTTGCCCTTTTTGCTCAAGCTCAGAACCGCTTCGTTCTTAGCATTGAGTACGATGGCCAAGTTCTTGAGGTTCAAAAGAATCTCAAGCACATCTTCCTGAACACCCTCAATCGTGGTGTACTCGTGAAGGACGCCGTCGATTTGCACCTCAGTGACTGCCGCTCCAGGCATGGAGGACAACAGAATGCGGCGCAGCGCATTGCCCAATGTGTGGCCAAAACCACGCTCCAAAGGCTCCAATACCACCTTGGCGCGGGTGTCTGACAACTGTTGCACGTCGACCAGACGTGGCTTCAAGAATTCGTTGACATTGCCTGACATGTAGGCGCTCTCCTAAAAAATTCGATTACTTAGAGTACAGCTCGACGATGAGACTTTCGTTGATCTCAGCGGGCAGATCAGAGCGGTCGGGGACATTTTTGAAAACGCCAGACAGCTTTTTAGTATCTACTTCCATCCACTCAACCGGACCGCGCTGCTGCGCCAGTTCCATAGAGTCTTGGATGCGAGTCTGTTGTGCTGATTGTTCACGCACTTTAACTTCGTCGCCAGCCTTCACTTGGTAAGACGCGACGTTGACAACGGCACCGTTCACTAAAATGGCTTTGTGGCTCACTAGCTGACGCGCTTCAGCACGTGTTGAGCCATAGCCCATGCGATAAACCACATTGTCCAAACGACACTCGAGGAGCTTCAATAGGTTTTCACCCGTAGAACCCTTTTGACGAGCGGCCGTCTTGTAGTAATTGCGGAATTGACGCTCCAGCACGCCGTAGATGCGGCGAACCTTTTGCTTTTCACGCAGTTGCAGACCGTAATCAGAAAGACGGCCGCGGCGCGCTTGAGCCTGACCAGGCGTGCGCTCCATATTACACTTGGAATCGAGCGAACGGATACCAGACTTGAGAAACAGGTCGGTGCCTTCGCGACGGGCTAATTTACATTTGGGGCCACGATATCTTGCCACAACAAATCTCCTACTTTATACGCGACGGCGCTTGCTAGGACGGCAACCGTTATGAGGCAACGGAGTGACATCCTTAATGTGTGAAATTTTGAAACCGACATTGTTCAAGGCGCGAACGGCAGACTCGCGGCCTGGGCCGGGACCCTTTACTTCAACGTCGAGGTTTTTCAAACCGTATTCTTTGGCTGCATCGCCCGCGCGCTCGGCAGCTACCTGAGCTGCGAAAGGCGTGCTTTTGCGCGAACCACGGAAACCTGAACCACCCGATGTAGCCCATGACAGAGCATTGCCTTGGCGATCGGTGATGGTCACGATAGTGTTGTTAAACGACGCATAGATGTGGGCGACGCCCTCAGTGACTGTGCGGCGATTCTTTTTACGCGTGCGTGTTGGCTTTGCCATAGTATTCTCTACCTAAAATCTCAGGCTTATCGCTTGATGGGTTTACGAGGACCTTTGCGAGTACGCGCATTGGTCTTAGTGCGTTGGCCGCGCAAAGGCAGACCACGACGGTGACGCAGGCCACGATAGCAACCTAGATCCATCAAGCGCTTGATGTTCATAGACACCTCGCGGCGAAGGTCACCTTCCACTGAAAACTTGCCCACTTCCGTACGCAATTTTTCAATTTCATCGTCACCCAATTCGCGGATCTTCGCGTCGGGCTTAATGCCCGCTGCATCACAAATTGAATAAGCACGAGTGCGGCCAATGCCGTACACCGAGGTTAATGCAACCCAAGCGTGCTTGTTTACTGGAATGTTTATACCGGCTATACGTGCCATTGAGCCAAACTCCTGAATCCGCGCCCATCAACCGAAGGGGCGCAATTCTATAGAAATAAGGTTAAAAATCAACGCCAAGGAAGAAAATCAACCCTGAACCTGTTTGTGACGAGGATCACTGCAAATCACTCGTACCTTGCCGTTACGGCGGATTACCTTGCAGTTACGACAAATCTTTTTGACGGAAGCTCGTACTTTCATTTCTCTACTCCAAATCCTCGCCTTAGCGAGAGCCCTGGGGGCCAAGACCTTTTAAATTAGACTTTTTCATCAAGCCCTCATACTGATGAGACATCATGTGAGCTTGAAGCTGGGCCATGAAGTCCATGACCACGACCACGACGATCAGAAGCGCAGTACCGCCAAAATTGAAGGGCACATTAAACTCGCTGATCAAAACCTGAGGCAGTAGACAAACTGCAGTGATGTACAGTGAGCCCACAACCGTGAGTCGAGTCATCACGCCATCAATATAACGCGCAGTTTGTTCACCGGGGCGAATCCCAGGAATAAATGCACCCTGCTTTTTCAGATTGTCGGCGGTATCGCGGGCGTTAAACACCAGCGCCGTATAGAAAAAGCAGAAGAATATAATCGCCGCACCATAAATAATCATGTGCGCGGGCTGACCGGGGGCCAAGAAAGCCGCAGCATCACGAATCCAAGAAGTTGGGCCGCTGTTGCCGGCAAAACTCGCAATCGTCCCCGGAAATAAAATAATTGCCTGCGCAAAAATCGCCGGAATCACACCTGCAGCGTTCAATTTCAACGGCAAGTGAGAGCTGTGTGCCGCATATTGACGACGACCTTGCTGACGCTTGGCAAAGTTAATTGTAATGCGGCGCTGACCACGCTCCATCACAATGACAAAGTATGTGACCAAAGCCGCTACAACCAGCACACCCAGCAGAAGCGGGTAAGACATTTGCCCTTCGCTAGTCAGCTCGAACACATTGGCAATTGCTGTGGGCAAACCCGCAACAATACCGGCAAAAATCAACATTGAGATACCGTTACCGATACCTCGCTCAGTAATTTGCTCGCCCAGCCACATCAGGAACATCGTCCCTGTCACCAGCGTGATTGTGGCGGTGAACACAAAACTAATACCTGGATTCGTCACCAAGCTTGGCCCCGCTACTTCGGGGTTCTGCAAGGCGACAGAGATACCCACAGACTGAACCGTTGCCAACAGTACCGTTAAATAGCGAGTGTACTGTGTCAGCTTGCGCTGACCTTGCTGACCCTCTTTGCGCAACTCAACAAAAGGAGGGTGCACATGGCCCATCATTTGAATAATGATCGACGCCGTGATGTAGGGCATTACACCAAGGGCAAATAGCGACATGCGCCCCAGTGCACCACCGGCAAAAACGTCGACCATGCCCAAAATGCCACCCGACTGCGACTCAAATAAGTCAGCCATTACGCGAGGATTGATACCGGGCACCGTAATGTAAGTGCCAACGCGGTAAATCAACAGCGCAAATAGCAAAAATAAAATACGATTGCGAACCTCGGTCAATTGACCGAGATTAGCTGTCGGATTCATTTGTCCACCGGGACGGGCCATACTCGATTATTCCTCGACCTTGCCGCCAGCTTTTTCGATCGCTTCGCGAGCACCTTTGCTCACAGCCACGCCTTTAACTGTCACAGCCTTGGTCACTTCACCCGAGGCAAAGATTTTCGCTTGAACAGCGCGAGCCGAAACGACGCCTGCTGACTTCAATGCAGGCAAATCGACAACATCACCCTCAACCGCGTTCAACTCAGAGAGCCGAACTTCGTCTGATCGACGACCGACGCGCGAAGTAAAGCCCACTTTAGGCAAGCGACGCTGAATAGGCATTTGACCGCCTTCAAAGCCTTGCTTATGAAAGCCGCCCGAACGCGATTTTTGACCTTTGTGGCCACGGCCACCCGTCTTGCCCAGCGTAGAGCCAATACCGCGGCCAACGCGTTTAACGCGGCCACGTGAACCTTCTGCTGGTTTCAAATCATTGAGTTTCATACTTAGGCTTCCTCAACTTTCACCATGTAGGCAACGCGATTGATCATGCCGCGATTTTCGGGCGTATCAATCACTTCTACTGTTTGATGCATGCGACGAAGACCCAGACCACGCAGGCTTGCCTGGTGATTCTTCAAGCGGCCAATAGCCGACTTGATCTGGGTCACTTTGATTTTCTTAGCTTCTGCCATGACTCAACCTCTTAACCCAGAATATCTTCGACAGACTTACCGCGCTTAGCCGCCACTTCTTCGGGAGAGTGAACTGCGGTGAGGCCTTTAATGGTAGCGCGAACCACATTAATAGGATTGCGTGACCCCGTCGCTTTAGCCAGTACGTTCTTAACACCAACTGCCTCAAGCACACTGCGCATAGCACCACCGGCAATGACGCCAGTACCATCCGAAGCGGGCTGCATAAACACATTTGCCGCACCGTGATTGGCTTTAACGGGATAAAACAATGTGCCGTCTTTCAAGTTGACGCGCTTCATTGACTTGCGAGCTTGCTCCATCGCCTTTTGAATGGCAGCAGGCACTTCTTTTGCTTTGGCGTAACCAAAGCCAACCTTGCCTTCACCATCGCCTACAACGGTCAATGCTGTGAATGAAAACTGGCGACCACCCTTAACCACTTTAGAAACGCGGTTAACGGCAACCAGTTTTTCGATCATGCCGTCATTGACGCCGTCTTTATCAAAGTTTGCCATTGTGATTACCTTTAGAATTCCAGTCCGTTTTCACGGGCGGCATCCGCTAGCGCTTTGATGCGACCGTGATATTTAAAGCCAGAGCGATCAAAGGCAACAGTTGTTACACCTTTAGCCTTAGCAGCCTCGGCGATCGCCTTGCCAACAGCAGCGGCGGCCTCAACATTACTGGTCGTTTTGACCTCGCCTTTAACACTAGACTGAACGGTAGAAGCCGTCGCCACTACTGTGTTGTCCGCAGGTGTAATCACCTGAGCGTAAATGTGGCGAGGCGTGCGGTGAACCGTTAAACGGTGTACGCCCAGCTCGCTAATTTTAGCGCGTGCGCGGCGCGCACGGCGGATACGTGATGTCTTTTTATCCATCGTATTACCCTACTTTTTCTTAGCCTCTTTACGGACGATGCGCTCGTCTGCGTAGCGTACACCCTTACCCTTATAAGGCTCTGGTGGACGGTACGCACGCACTTCCGCGGCAACCTGACCGACAAGCGCTTTATCCACACCGGATACAATCACTTCAGTCGGGCTCGGGGTTTGAACAGTAATGCCCTCGGGCACGGCGTATTCAACAGGGTGTGAGAAACCTAGTGTCAGGTTTAGCTTATTGCCCTGAGCCTGCGCGCGGTAACCCACGCCAACCAACTCGAGCTTTTTCTCAAAGCCTTCACTCACGCCCGTTATCAAGTTATTCGCCAGGGCGCGCATTGTGCCAGCCATGGGAATGTTTTGGGCCGATTCTGCCTCGAAGCGCAGCTCACCATCTTCTTGCACAAGATTAACTAACTCGTTAATTCTCAGCTGAGCTGTACCTTTGGGGCCTTTTGCCTCGATATCCTGACCGCTGACCTTAACTTCAACGCCAGAAGGAATCGCAACAGGTTTTTTTGCAACGCGTGACATTCTCTCTCTCCTCTACCTTAAGACACGAAGCACAGCACTTCGCCGCCGTGTCCAGATTTACGAGCTTCTCGGTCGCTCATCACGCCGCGAGAAGTAGAGATGATCGCCGTTCCCAAACCGCCATTCACTGAAGGCAGTTCGTCTTTACCGCGATAGATGCGGAGACTGGGTCTACTGACGCGCTTAATAGTCTCAATGACCGGTGCGCCTTGATAGTATTTCAAAGTCACACTCACTACCGGCTTGCCACCGTTTTCAGACGACTCAAAATTGCCGATGTAGCCTTCTTCCTTCAATACATTGAGGATGGCAACCTTCAGCTTTGAGGCCGGCATGCTTACTGTTGCCTTATTGGCACGCTGCGCATTGCGCACGCGAGTAAGCAGGTCTGAAACGGGATCAGTCATACTCATATCGATATCCTCGTCTTAAAATTCTTACCAGCTGGCCTTACGCAGACCAGGCACATCGCCACGCATCGCCGCTTCGCGAAGCTTAATGCGTGACAAACCGAACTTGCGCAGGTAGCCGTGGGGGCGACCTGTTTGATTACAACGATTGCGCTGGCGAACAGGGCTGGAGTCGCGAGGCAGCTTTTGCAGTTTTTCAACTGCCGCCATCACGTCTTCTATGCTGCTGTCTTGATTGGCAATAATCGCCTTCAACGCCGCACGCTTGTCAGCGTACTTGGCAACCAGCTTAGCGCGCTTTTGTTCGCGCTGTTTCATTGAGATCTTAGCCATAAGTTCGTCTAATCAGTTTTTGAACGGGAAGTTAAAGGCCGACAATAATGCGCGGGCCTCTTCGTCAGTTTTTGCAGTCGTCGCAATGGTGATGTCCATGCCGCGGATTGCATCGATCTTCTCGTACTCAATTTCGGGGAAGATGATTTGCTCGCGCACGCCCATGCTGTAGTTGCCTTGACCGTCAAAAGACTTGGGGCTCAAACCGCGAAAGTCGCGAATACGGGGAACGGCAATGTTCACCAAGCGATCCAAGAATTCGTACATGCGCTCGCGGCGCAAGGTCACTTTGCAACCAATGGGGAAGCCCTCGCGGATTTTAAAGCCCGCTTCAGACTTGCGTGCATAAGTCACGACAGGCTTTTGGCCGCATATGGCCGCCATTTCTGCCGTGGCATTTTCCAGCACTTTCTTGTCCGTTAGCGCCTCACCAAGCCCCATATTCAATGAGATCTTAGTAATGCGTGGGACTTCCATCACACTCTTGTATCCAAACTGCTCTTGCAGTTTGGCAACAATGCTATCTTTATATTCGGCTTGCAGTCTCGCCATGATTAACTCTCGAAACAGCTATTAAGCTACAGCGTCGCCAGACGACTTGTAGTAGCGAACTTTCTTCCCATCTTCAACGCGGACACCGACGCGGTCGGCTTTTTCTGTCTTGGCGTTGTAGATGGCCACATTTGACACATCAAGAGGCATCTCTTTCTCAACGATGCCGCCGGGCTCACCCACTTGCGGGTTGGGGCGAACATGCTTTTTCACCATGTTCACATTCTCGACGGTCACTTTGTCCAGAGCCGTGTTCACAGAAATGACTTTGCCTTGACGGCCTTTGTCTTTGCCTGCAATCACGATCACTTGATCACCAGTTTGAATTTTGCGCATCGTTAGAACCTCCGCTCTTAAAGCACTTCAGGTGCCAAAGAGATAATCTTCATGAAGTTCTCAGAACGCAGCTCACGCGTTACGGGACCAAAGATACGGGTACCGATGGGCTCGAGCTTATTGTTCAGGAGAACAGCGGCATTGCTATCGAAACGGATCAAAGAACCGTCCGAGCGACGCACACCTTTGCGAGTGCGAACGACAACTGCGTTGTACACCTCGCCTTTTTTTACTTTGCCGCGGGGGATCGCATCCTTAACCGTTACCTTAACGATATCGCCAATGCCGGCATAACGACGCTTGGAACCACCGAGAACTTTGATGCATTGCACGCGGCGAGCACCAGAGTTATCCGCAGCCATCAAGTTTGATTGCATTTGAATCATGACTTACACCTGACTCGCTTTTTCCTGGATGCTGACCAAACGCCAAGACTTACGCTTGGAGATAGGACGGCACTGTTCGATAACCACCGTATCGCCACGGCCACACTCGTTTGCTTCATCGTGAACAGCAATTTTGGTGCTGCGCTTGATGTATTTGCCATAGATCGGGTGACGCACAAAGCGCTCGACCAAGACAGTAATGGACTTGTCCATTTTGTCACTAACGACCGTGCCTGTCAGCGTACGCTGTAGACTTTCAGTTTTCTGAGATGCTTCGCTCATTATTGCTCACCACGCTTTTCGTTCAGCACAGTTTTGACGCGTGCGATATCGCGACGCACTCGTTTGACTTCATTGGGCTTGGCTTGGCCTGTCGCGGTTTGAATACGCAAGTTAAACTGCTCTTTGCGCAGGTTAACGAGCTCTTCGCCGAGGTCAGCCGCCGTTTTGTTTCGCAGTTCAGAAGCTTTCATTACATCACCGTGCGCTTAACAAAGGTGGTACTGACAGGCAGCTTGCGGGCCGCTAGGCGAAACGCCTCGCGTGCAAGCTCCTCGCTAACACCTTCCATTTCATAAAGAACGCGGCCAGGTTGAATCTGAGCCACCCAAAACTCGACATTACCCTTACCTTTACCCATACGAACTTCGACGGGCTTTTTGGTGATGGGCTTATCGGGGAAAATCCGAATCCAGATTTTACCGCCACGCTTAATGTGACGTGTCATGGCACGACGCGCGGCCTCAATTTGACGCGCGGTAATGCGACCACGACCAGTCGCTTTCAAGGCATACTCACCAAAGCTGACGCTGCTGCCTCGGTGAGCTAGGCCACGATTGCGACCCTTTTGAACCTTGCGGAATTTTGTACGCTTCGGTTGCAACATTGCTCTAAACCCTTACTGTTTCGCCGACTTATCGCCAGCGGACTTGTTGCGTTTGGCCTCGAAGTCAAAGACTTCGCCTTTGTAGATCCACACTTTTACGCCAATGATGCCGTAAGTTGTGCTCGCCTCGGCCGTGCCATAATCAATATCAGCACGCAATGTGTGAAGAGGTACACGGCCTTCGCGGTACCACTCCGTGCGCGCAATTTCAGCACCGTTCAAACGGCCGCCAACATTTATCTTGATGCCTTGAGCACCAAGACGCATGGCGTTACCGACTGCTCGACGCATTGCGCGGCGGAACATAATACGGCGCTCGAGCTGCTGAGCGACGCTTTGTGCTGTCAGTGTCGCATCAAGCTCGGGCTTGCGTATTTCTTCAATATTGACTTTGATCGCCTGAGGGGGCACTTGCATCAACTTGGCCACCTCTTGGCGAAGACGTTCAATATCTTCACCTTTTTTACCAATCACTACGCCGGGGCGAGCCGTATGAATAGTGATGACCGCTTGCTTAGCGGGGCGCTCAATTTGAATGCGGCTCACTGCAGCTTGCTCCAAGCGCTTGCGAATAAAATCGCGCACTTGAATATCGCTGTACAGATTCTCGGCGTACTCACCGCGCTCGGCATACCACTTGGCAGTCCAGTCGGTGGCAATGCCCAGGCGAATTCCAGTTGGATTAACTTTATGTCCCATAACTCTTAACTCAGTCAGATACGGTCACAGTAATGTGGCTAGTACGCTTCAGGATGCGATTGCCGCGACCCTTAGCACGAGCTTGAAAGCGCTTCATTGTTGGACCCTCGTCAACAAAAACAGCGGATACTGTCAGCTCATCGATGTCGGCACCTTCGTTGTGCTCAGCGTTGGCAACAGCCGACTCCAGCACTTTTTTAACGAGGGCGGACGATTTCTTGGGGCTGAACTGAAGCAACTCAACCGCGCGCTCAACAGGCAGGCCGCGAATCTGGTCTGCGACCAGACGTGCCTTCTGCGCAGAGGTGCGCGCAAAACGATGTTTGGCACTAACTTGCATGACTATCTCTTCGCCTTTTTATCGACAATGTGACCTTTAAAGGTGCGCGTCGCCGCGAACTCACCCAGCTTGTGGCCAACCATGTTTTCGTTAATCAGCACAGGTACATGCTGACGGCCGTTGTGTACCGCAATAGTCAAACCCACCATCTCGGGAAGCACCATAGAGCGGCGCGACCAAGTTTTAATGGGACGACGATTGTTCTCGGCAACCGCCTTATCAACCTTCGCCAAAAGATGATGATCGACAAAGGGACCTTTCTTCAGTGAACGGGGCATCTGCTACTCCCTTTATTTACGGTTGTGACGACGGCGAACAATTTGGCCATCGGTACGCTTGTTAGAACGAGTCTTATAGCCTTTCGTAGGCACACCCCAAGGTGAAACGGGGTGACGACCACCAGATGTGCGACCTTCACCACCACCATGTGGGTGATCAACGGGGTTCATCGCCACACCGCGAACGGTCGGACGAACACCGCGCCAACGCTTAGCACCCGCTTTACCGAGTTCGCGCAGACTGTGCTCACCATTGCTGACCGCGCCTAAGGTGGCTCGACAATCAACGTGCACTTTGCGAACTTCGCCCGAGCGCAAACGCAGAGATGCACTATTGCCCTCGCGAGCGACTAACTGAGCGGACGTGCCGGCAGAGCGTGCGATCTGAGCACCCTTGCCTGGACGCATTTCAATACAGTGCACGGCAGAACCGAGAGGCACATTACGTAAGGGCATGCTGTTACCCACTTTAATGGGGGCGTTGCTGCCATTGTGAATGGGGTCACCCGCCTTCATACCCTTGGGCGCAATAATGTAGCGACGCTCACCGTCAGCATACAAAACCAGTGCAATGTAAGCAGTGCGATTAGGATCGTATTCAATACGCTCAATTCTTGCCGCTACGCCTTCTTTATTGCGCTTGAAATCAATCACGCGGTAACGCTGCTTGTGACCACCGCCGCGATGACGCGTAGTGATTCGACCCGCATTGTTACGGCCACCACTTTTGGTCTTTTTCTCTAACAAAGGCTCATAGGGAGCACCTTTGTACAGCTCTACATCACTGGTGGCGCCAACCACATGGCGACGACCTGGCGATGTTGGCTTTGTCTTAACAATACCCATTACTCTGCTCCCTCGTAGGAAATCTCACTACCTTCAGCGAGGCGAACATAGGCTTTCTTCCAATCGCCGCGCTTGCCGGCATAGCCACGAAAACGCTTCGTCTTTCCTTTAACGTTCATCAGGCGAACAGCTTCCACTTTGACGTTGAACATTTGCTCAACGGCCGCCTTCACTTCGCTTTTCGCAGCATTTTTAACGACTTTAAACACATGCTGATTACTCAGCTCTGCACCAATGGCACTTTTCTCTGTGACATGGGGAGCGACAATCACTTGGAGGAGACGCTCTTGATTCATTTCAACTGCTCCTCAACACGCTTGAGCGAGTCCACTGTAATCAAAACTTTATCGAAGCGAATCAAATCGACAGGGCTCAAGCCCGCCACATCAGTGACATCGACACTGTTTAGATTGCGAGCCGCCAAATACAGGTTGATATCGTCTGTTTCGCTTACCAGCAAAACGCTCTCCAGCTCCATCTCTTTAAGCTTACCAACCAACTGCTTTGTCTTGGGCGCGTCGACTGTAATGTCTTCGACCACCACCAGACGCTCTTGGCGAACCAGCTCAGAGAAAATTGAAGCCATTGCACCGCGGTAC
>DS990619.1 GCA_000155715.1 gamma proteobacterium HTCC5015
TAGGCGTTGGCCATATTAGTGGTAAAATCGTGGTCTTGGCGGACCAAACGTCCCTCTAACGACAAGTAGGGGCTCATTTCATAGCCTAAAGCCACATTAAAACCGGGCATTCTGGATGTAGAGGAAGTGGCCGGCCCCGTGTGCGAGAGATCAATCTCACCTGTACCCACAGCGAGCCCGTAATACATACTCGACTCGTCCTTAATGCGCTCGGCCTGAGCCACGCTGGAGAGCAAAACACTGGCGGTGAGGACCGCGCCAAACAACTGGATTCGATTCAGCATCGCGATTTTCCCTTTTTGTGCAAGGAATTAAACTTATGAATGGAAGTTAAAGTAAAATCTAGCACAATACAAGGCAAAATTGCCTCGCTAAGAAACTTTTGCCCGCGGCAATGCACCAAGTATGCGCCGATAAGCTTTATAATTGTTCGATGATGTTTTTGCGAAATACTGCCAACCTCTGCTACCTCTTGCTCGGTCTATGGGTATTACCCCCCGCTGCCCACGCCATGTTCAACGCCTCAGGCGAAGAGGACCTGCTACCGCCAGAGCAAGCTTTTTCCGTTAGCCAGAGCCATCTCGACAACGGCGATTTACAGCTAAACTACTTTATCGCGCCCGACTATTATCTCTATCAAAAGCGCTTGAAGTTTGTACTCGAGGACGGCAGCCAACTAGAACCCAGCTTACCTGCGGCCGACACCTACGACGACCCCTTTGAAGGCCCCACGCCCATTTACAGACACACACTCAGCGTGACTCTGCCCCAAAATACGCTGCACGGCGCCCAACTAATGGCTCACTTTCAAGGCTGTGCAGATGTCGGAGTTTGCTACCCACCACAGAAAACGCGCTTAGACCTAACAAACTCACCCGCTAGCACCTCCACTCCTCGACAAGCGACCGCCTCGCTAGCAGGAGAACGGAGTGAAGCCGATCAAGATCGCTACGCGCGCTGGATTGGTGAAAAACAATTGCCTTGGATCGTGGCCAGTTTCTTTGGGCTCGGCTTGCTGCTCGCCCTCACACCCTGCGTCTTTCCCATGATCCCCATTGTCACCACCATGGTGGTCGGACAAAAGCAACGCAGCGCCGCCAGCGGCTTTATCCTATCCAGCGTTTATGTATTGGCCATGGCGCTCACATACACCGTGGCAGGCGTACTCGTCGGTCTAGGTGGAGCCAGCCTCCAAGCCAGCCTTCAGCACCCCGCCATCATCGGCGCCTTGGCAACCTTGTTTGTGGTTTTGGCTCTGGCCATGTTTGGCCTCTTTAATGTGCAGATGCCCAATGCCATTCAATCCAAGCTGAACAACATGAGCAGCCGACAACGCGGTGGCGGCATCCTCAGCGCAGCCATTCTAGGTATGCTGTCGGCGCTCATCGTCGGCCCCTGCGTGACTGCGCCCCTGATTGGCGCCCTGATCTATATCAGCCAAACGGGTGATCCCGTTCTCGGCGGCTTCGCCCTCTTCGCCCTAGGCCTCGGCATGGGCCTGCCTTTAATCGCCATTGGCACGGGCGCCAGCGCCTGGATGCCCAAGGCGGGCAACTGGATGGAAGCGGTTAAACAGTTTTTTGGCTTCCTTATGCTGGCCACAGCCATTTGGATGCTCGACCGCGTCGTCCCCTTCGGCGTCACAGTCGCCCTAGTGTCGCTACTGAGTCTCGCAATGGGCGTGACACTGTTACCCCGT
The DNA here is from genome assembly GCA_000155715.1 of gamma proteobacterium HTCC5015. GTDB lineage: Bacteria > Pseudomonadota > Gammaproteobacteria > HTCC5015 > HTCC5015 > HTCC5015. The sequence continues at coordinate 1,700 of DS990619.1, forward strand.
CAACTCTCCAACGCGGCAGCTCGGTTGCGGCTCGGCGGCGCCATCATTCTGCTTTTTTACGCGGCAGCTCTCAGTCTGGGCCTGCTCTCGGGGCAAGCCAGTTTAAGCCAGCCACTAGCGGGCTTGAGCTCCGCCCAAGCACCCGCGCAAACGAAACTTCCCTTCGAATCGGTTCAATCTCTGGAGACACTAGAGAGTGCCCTACTCGAGGCGGAGCGAGCAGGCCAACCGGTGATGCTGGATTTCTACGCCGACTGGTGCGTCAGCTGTAAAGAGATGGAACACTTTACCTTTAGCGATCCCAGCGTCGCGCAAGCGCTAGAGGGCTGGCGATTGCTTAAGGCCGACGTCACAGCCAACAGCGAGACTGATCAAGCCTTACTCCAATCACTGGGATTGTTCGGTCCACCCGCCATACTTTTCTACACCGCCGACGACAGCGGCCACTTAATTGAAAGAGACGCCTCTCGCGTGGTCGGCTTTGTAAAAGCCGAAGCGTTCCGCCAGCATATTCAATCTTTAAACGCAAAACCGTAAACTCCTTACCCACCATGCGAAATACTGCTCTTTATCTTTCAGTCGCTCTCATCGCCGCTGCCATTGGCTTTTACTGGCACGGCGAACAGCGCGGTCCCGAAGCGGTCGAACCTCCCAGCTCGCCACTGGCATTTTCACTGCCCGATTTAAGCGGAGAGCTCCGCCATCACGACGAGTGGCGCGGGCAGGTCATCATGCTGAATTTCTGGGCCACCTGGTGTCCGCCCTGCAAAGAGGAGATTCCCGATTTTGTTCGCCTGCAAGACGACTTAGGCGAACAGGGCATCCAAGTGATTGGCATCGCCCTCGACCAACCCCAGATGGTATTGGAGTTTATCGATGAAATCGGCGGCATTAACTACCCCCAACTCATCGCCGAGGGAGGAGGCTACGGCTTACTAGAGCGCTATGGCAATGATATAGGCACACTCCCCTATACGGTATTTATCAACCGTCAGGGCGACATTGTCGCAAAGCATTCAAAGGGGATTTTGCATTATGAAGAAGCTCGAGAGACGCTAGAAGAACTGCTTAACACTGATAAAAATAACAAGAAACCGCAGCAAAGTTCGCCGAAATAGCACCTAATTTCGTTAAACTAGACAGAAACCGTAATATTCGGCACACTCCGAGACATCAATGCATCGGAGTCCGCTATGCCCCGCGTTTTACTCTTAAACGGCCCTAATCTTAACTTGCTCGGCAGCCGTGAGCCCGAGATCTATGGCCATACGACACTCGGCGATGTCGAAGCCAGCCTAGCGCAGGAAGCCCGTGCTCTCGGTCTCTCTCTCGACAGCTTTCAAAGCAATCACGAGGGCGAATTGGTCGATCGCATTCACGCGGCGCGGGAACAAACCGACTACATCCTCATCAATCCGGGCGCTTTTACGCACACCAGCGTGGCTCTGCGCGATGCGCTGCTCGGGGTCGACATTCCCTTTATCGAAGTGCATCTATCCAATACGCACAAACGCGAACATTTCCGACAGCACTCCTATCTGTCGGATGTGGCCGCGGGCGTCATTATGGGCCTAGGCACACAGGGTTATAGCTTGGCGCTGCAAGCGGTAGCGCAACATTTGGAGTCCTAACACCATGGATATTCGCAAAGTTAAAAAATTGATTGAGCTGCTAGAGGAATCTGGCATCAATGAAATAGAAATTCACGAGGGCGAGGAATCTGTACGCATCTCTCGCGGTGGCTCATCGACGACGCCCGTGCAGTACAGCGTGCCGCCCGCCTCTGCGCCCGCCGCCACACCGGCACCTGCCAGTGGCGGCGACGACACCGCCAGCGAAGAACCGATCGATGGCGAAGTGATTGAATCCCCCATGGTCGGCACTTACTACGCCGCCGCTTCGCCCGATGCCGATCCGTTTGTCAGTGTCGGCAGCACGGTCGAGAAGGGCGATACGCTGTGCATCATCGAAGCCATGAAAATCATGAATCAAATCGAAGCCGAGTGCTCGGGCACCATCGTCTCGGTTGAACGCAAAAATGGCGAGCCCGTCGAATACGGCGATCCACTGTTTGTTATTCGCCCCTAGGTGCGCCACATGATTAAGAAAGTACTGATCGCCAACCGCGGCGAAATTGGCTTGCGCATTCTTCGCGCCTGTCGCGACATGGGCATTCAAACGGTGGCGGTTTACTCCAAAGCGGATCAAAACCTTAAGCATGTGCGCCTCGCCGATGAAGCTGTTTGTATAGGCCCCGCCGCCAGCCGCGAGAGCTACCTCAACATTCCCGCCATTATTTCCGCCGCCGAAATTGCCGACGCCGTCGCCATTCACCCCGGCTACGGATTTCTCTCAGAGAACGCCGATTTTGCCGAGCAAGTCGAGCGCAGCGGGTTTACCTTTATCGGCCCGCCCGCCTCCGTGATTCGCTTAATGGGCGATAAAATCTCTGCCAAAAAAGCCATGCAAAAAGCGGGGGTTCCCTGCGTCCCCGGCTCCGAGGGTGCACTGGGCAAAGACAGCACCCAAAACCACGCCCTAGCGCGGGACATTGGCTACCCGGTAATCATCAAGGCAGCTGCCGGTGGCGGTGGCCGAGGCATGCGTGTCGTACATTCAGAAGCCTCGCTCAACAGCGCCATTGCCACCACTCGCGCCGAGGCTGAGGCCGCCTTCGGCAGCGGCGAGCTGTATATGGAAAAATTCCTTGGCCACCCTCGCCACATCGAGATACAAGTCTTAGCCGACCAACACGGCAATGCCGTCCACCTCGGTGAACGCGATTGTTCTATGCAGCGCCGCCATCAAAAGGTCATCGAGGAAGCGCCCGCACCCGGCATCACCGAACAGCAGCGCCATGATATCGGCCAACGCTGTGTCGAGGCCTGCCAGCGCATTGGCTATGTTGGCGCCGGCACCTTTGAGTTTTTATTCCAAGATGGCGAATTTTACTTTATCGAGATGAATACGCGCCTTCAGGTTGAACACCCCGTCACCGAGCGCGTGACCAATACCGACATCGTACAGGCGCAACTTCGCATTGCCGCCGGTGAACCACTGTGGTTTTCTCAAGAGGACATCCGCATCGACGGGCACTCTATTGAGTGTCGCCTCAATGCGGAAAATGCGGAAACCTTTGTGCCCAGCCCCGGCAACATCACCCAGTACCACGCGCCCGGCGGCCCCGGTGTACGCATGGACACCCATATTTACAACGGCTATACCGTGCCGCCCTACTACGACTCTCTCATCGGCAAACTCATTGTTCGTGGAGACAGTCGCGAGCACGCGATCCGTCGCATGGCCGGAGCGCTGAGTGAAATTGTGGTCGATGGCATTCATACCAACATTCCGCTGTTGCGCGACTTAGTCCTCGATGCGCATTTTGCCGAGGGCGGCACCGATATTCACTTTTTAGAAAATCGCCTCAAGGCTCGCCGCTAGGATTTATAGTGGGCTGGCATCAAATTAAAGTGCAGTGTTCGGCAGAGCGCACCGAGTTTGTGGAGAACCAATTTCTCGGCCTCGGTGCCGTATCTGTCATGCTGCAAGATGCCGCCGACCAGCCACTGCTCGAACCCAAGCCCGGCGAGACGCCACTGTGGGATCAGAGCATCGTCACAGGCATTTTTGAAAGCGGCGCCGAACCACTCGCGCTTCAAGCAGAGTTGGCACTGCGACTGCACCACTCGGAAGCTCATACGCTATTGTGTGAATACCTCCCCGACCAAGACTGGGAGCGAGCGTGGATGGATCACTACCAACCCATGCAATTTGGCCAGCGCTTGTGGATTGTCCCCAGCCACCTAGAACCGCCTGTGGCCGACGCCGTCAATCTGCGACTCGATCCAGGGTTGGCATTTGGCACAGGCACGCACCCCACCACAGCGCTATGCCTACGCTGGCTAGAGGGGCAATCGCTCGAGGGGCAAACCGTGCTCGATTTTGGTTGTGGTTCGGGTATCCTCGCTATTGCTGCACTCCTGTTAGGCGCTGAGCGCGCCGACATTACCGACATCGACCCTCAGGCGATTCAGGCCTCCCAAAGCAATGCCGACATCAACGGCGTCCATCACAAAATCAACGAACTGGCTACAGGCCAAGCGCCTCAACAAGCGATCGATGTTTTAGTTGCCAATATACTGGCGGGACCACTGATCGAACTGGCTCCACAATTTGCAGAATATGCTCCCAAAGGATGTCGACTGGCACTGTCGGGGCTGCTCAAAGAACAAGTCCCCGCAATTGTCGAACGCTATGCGCAGTGGTTTGAACTCAGCGAACCCGAGTACGAAGATGGCTGGGCCTTAGTCACAGGCCAGCGTCGCTAGCCCCTGAAAAGCGTCTTCGCGGATTAGAGAAATAAAAGGCGGCAAATGAAGCTGTGCTAGCCCTACGCGAACAACACGGTTCCGTAGGAGGGCGCCTTTATGCCCGTGGGTGCTCGGGCCGACAGAGTCAAACGGGCTTACTCCTGTTAACTTCAATGACAATGAACATAGAGAACAGGCCCCAAAAAACGATGTCTTTACAGGCATGGGTGTCGGCCTAAAGGCCGACCTACGTCTCCGCCACTCCCACGAAGGCGGGAGTCCAGCATTTTTATTAAAGTGGGTTCTGTATGGCTTACCTAAACCCCAGAGACGCGACACTTACACTGAGGCGTGGGGCGGCGTTTTAATGCCCAAAATGGGCGTTAAAAGCGGTAAGACAAGCTCGATTGAATCACGGGGTACAATTTAAACTCTTTCAAATCGTCTTCCGCTTGGCGCGCCTCGGCATCCAGAGCATCCTGTGCATTTGAGATAGAACCCGTCGCCGTCAGAGTCACATCGGGGCTCATGGCCACAACGCCCAAATCGACGCCAAAGCCAATCGGCCAGCCATCGGGATCTGCAGCATTACCCCAGCCGAAGCCAAAGTAAGGCGCCACACCACCAAAGCTCATATCCATCGACAGCGTGTCACCTTCTTTAGTCTCTGTCTCACTGCTGCCCCCCCCGATGGTCGTTCCCTTCTCCGGCGCAGCTAAGGCAGTTATCTCAGAGGCGTTGCTAAACAGCCCCGACGAAATACGGAACTTTCCAGCAAGCGGATAGTAGTCAAACATCGCACCAAAGCCACCGAGGGTGAGTTCCGCATCGTAATCGATGTCATCGGCGTCGACTTCCTCATCCACCGAAAACTCGGAAAACTGAAAGCGAACCCCAATATTTTCATTCACGCCCAGAGTGACTGTCGCCCCAGCACCGTACAAACCCGCCGTTAGGCCGACTGCAGTTTCCAGCGCTGCCACAGGCGTTGCCGTCATGGCAACCATGAGTGCAATGGCAAAATGTTTCATGTGTAACTCCCTTGAAAGTTGCAATTATTGTAGCGCGCCAGCTTCATCAACTTAACGCATTTTCACAAAGAATAAACCATTGTGAGGGGACTGACAGCCCCCTGTCGCAACTTGTGAGTCCCGCGCCGACCGCGCATAATCCGCACATGCGAACTCAATGCCCAGATTGTCTCACTGTTTTTCCCGTCGACCATGCGATCTTAGAGCAGGCCGAGGGACAAGTGCGGTGCGCCAAGTGTCGCCATATTTTTGACGCCACCGAGTCGCTCGTTGAAGAGGAACAGGCAAGCGAGGTGGCAGATGACAACATTCCCACTCTCCAAGAGAGCGCGCCATACAACGCTGGCGACCACACGGCTCCCGCGCACAGCAACGCGACTTCCCTGTTCCATCCAGAACTACTCTCAAGTGACGAAACCCCCGAGACCGCACGCCACAGCGGCCTGCTTAAACGACTCGTGCTCTTTACACTCACCGTATTGGCAGTGGCAATGCTCTTACTGCAAGCGGCCTACTACTTTCGCAGTGAACTCGTCCGCTGGCCCCAAGTCGCTCCCTACGTCACATCGCTGTGCGAACAAGCTCAGCCTTGGTGTCACATTCCAGAGCCTCGCAATCTCGACGCCATTCAACTGGAGAGTCGCCATGTGGTCTCTCACCCCAATCGGGACGGCGCATTGATCATCAGCGCCACCTTTCGCAATACCGCGCGCTTTGCCCAAGCCTACCCCAAACTACTGGTCAGCATGTCCAATGTACGCGGCCAAACTGTGGCCTCTCGCCACTTTAATCCCAGCGAATACATAAACGACCTCAAAGCCATCGAGCGCGGCATGCTCCCCGAAGACAAGGCGTCGTTTTCTATTGAAATTGCCGACCCCGGCAGTGACGCCGTCGCCTTTGAAATACACTTTTACTAGGGCCTGTTAACACAAATTTGATGGTCACTGTTGTGACTAAAAAAGCGCCAATCAAGGCGCAAGGAGCGTGGTTTGGTGAATCCAAATGAGCGACGAGCAACGATGAGTGGCGCTTTTTTAGCCACAACCCGAAGGGCTGGAGCTATTTTCCGCCCAGCTGCGTTATCAGTCGTTTGTGTAGACGTACTACACGGCACGCCTTCTGCCTTGCTGGGCAGGAAAATGGCTTCCAGCAGAGATCATAAAATTTGTGGTAACAGGCCCTAAAGAGCCTTCACTCACTGTATCTGCAAGCAAGCGCTCGCATTTTGACGCCCATTGTTAAAGCTGCTCACTTTTTGATCAGTTGAATTCGGTCTAAAATTGGCCGCCTGATGATTCGACTCGGCAAACACACGTTCACCCCTCCTCTGGCACTGGCGCCAATGGCAGGGGTCACCGACAGACCCTTTCGGCAACTTTGCCGAAAGCTCGGCGCGGGCTGGACGCCCTCGGAAATGGTCACCTCCCAAGCGAGCTTGAGAAATAGCCGCAAAACGCGACTACGCATGGACCACCGCGGAGAACCCGGCCCGATCATTGTCCAAATTGCCGGCGCCGACCCCGCCCAGCTCGCAGAGGCGGCGCAATTTAATGCGGAGCATGGCGCCGACATCATCGACATCAACATGGGCTGCCCCGCCAAGAAAGTTTGCAATGTCGCGGCGGGGTCTGCCTTACTGAGCGATGAACCGCTTGTGTCCCGCATTCTCACCACCGTCGTCAATGCCGTCGATATTCCCGTCACACTGAAAACGCGCACAGGCCCCAGCGCCGACACACGCAATGCGGTGCGTATCGCCCAGCTCGCCGAGGACAGCGGTATTCAAATGTTTGCACTCCACGGCCGTACGCGCGATCAGCTGTACAAAGGCCACGCCGAGTACGACACCATTGCCTCCGTGAGACGCGCCATCGATATCCCGCTGGTTGCCAATGGCGACATCGACAGCCCAGAGCGCGCACGACAAGTGCTCGACCACACGGGAGCCGACGGCTTAATGATTGGTCGCGCCGCTCAGGGCAACCCTTGGATTTTCCGCGAGGTCGCCCACTTTCTCGAGACAGGAAAACATCTAGCCCCTCCCAACCCCGACGAGGTTCGCCTAACGCTGCTCGAACACCTGACTGCGCTCTACGAATTTTACGGCGAAGTCATGGGGCCACGCATCGCCAGAAAACACATCGGTTGGTACTTCAAAACTCGAAGCGACTTCAAACGCCATAAAAAAACGTTATTCGCCATTGAGTGCCCGCAACAGCAATACAACGCCATCGACGCCATACTTCGCAATACACAACACGAGGAACTCGCTGCATGAAGCCCGCACCACTTAGGAACTCCGTCGAGCAAGTCATGAAGGACTATCTCACCGCGCTAAATGGTGAAAAACCCCACGGTATGTACAAGCTGGTTGTCGGCGAAGTCGAAGCGGCACTTCTCAAGTGCGTAATGGAACATGTGGATCACAATCAATCTCACGCCGCCGACTGTCTCGGCATCAATCGCGGTACTTTGCGCAAAAAACTGAAAGACCACGGCTTCATTTAACCCAGCAGCGAGCAATTCAGTTATAATTCCCAGCCACAAAAACTCAAAAATGCTTAGCCAAGACACTGCTTGCCTAAGCATTTTTCATTTAAAAACGAGTCTCATATGAACCCATCTATTCAACGCGCATTGATCAGCGTGTCGGACAAAACTGGCATCGTCGAATTCGCCCGCGAACTCCAAGCCCGCGGCGTCGATATTCTTTCCACTGGCGGCACCGCTCGCCTGCTTGGAGAGTCGGGCATTGATGTCACCGAGGTATCCGACCACACCGGCTTTCCCGAGATGATGGCCGGCCGCGTGAAAACGCTACACCCCAAAATCCATGGTGGGCTACTCGGTCGCCGCGGTATCGACGACGACGTTATGCGCGAGAACGATATCCCGCCGATTGATCTCGTCGTGGTGAATCTCTATCCATTCGAAGCCACGGTCGCCAAACCCGACTGTGACCTAGCCGACGCCATTGAAAACATCGACATCGGCGGGCCCGCCATGTTGCGCTCCTCGGCCAAAAACCACGCCAGTGTCACCGTGGTGGTCGACTCGGGCGACTACCGCCAAGTGCTCAACGAGATGCACGAAAACCAAGGCGCGGTCACCGCCGCCACGCGCTTCGAATTTGCTTTGAAAGTATTTCAGCATACAGCGCGCTACGACGGCGCCATTGCCAATTACCTAGGCGCGCTGGACAAAGAGGGCCAAGAGCAAACGTTTCCCTCCAGTCTCAACCTTCAATTTCACAAAGCACAGGACATGCGCTACGGCGAAAACCCACACCAGCGCGCGGCCTTTTACACCGAATCGGATCCCGGCGAACCCTCGATTAGCACAGCGCAACAAATCCAAGGCAAAGCACTGTCGTTTAACAATGTCGCCGATAGCGATGCCGCCCTCGAGTGTGTCAAACAATTTGATGCGCCCGCTTGTGTCATCGTTAAACACGCCAACCCCTGTGGTGTTGCGGTAGACGACAATATTCTCGACGCCTACCAGCGCGCCTTTGCCACCGATAAAGAATCGGCATTTGGCGGCATCATCGCCTTCAACCGACGTCTTGATGCGGCCACCGCGCAAGCGATTGTCGACCAGCAGTTTGTCGAAGTGATCATCGCCCCCGAAGTCGATGACGAGGCGGCATCCATCGTCGCCGCCAAGAAAAACGTTCGCCTCTTACGCACTGGGCAATGGTCGGAAGTTCGCGATGGCGGCTTTGATTACAAGCGCGTCAACGGTGGTCTGCTGGTGCAAGATCGCGACCTCGGTTCTATTCAGCCCGAAGACTTAAAAATTGTCACCCAGCGCCAGCCCAGCGACGAACAGCTAGACGACTTGCTGTTTGCCTGGAAGGTCGCCAAATTCGTCAAATCTAACGCCATTGTCTACGCCAATGCGGGGCAGACTATTGGCGTCGGCGCGGGGCAAATGAGCCGTGTTAACTCAGCGCGTATTGCGGGCATTAAAGCCGAACATGCCGGCCTAGAAGTAGCGGGTTCCGCCATGGCCTCCGACGCCTTCTTCCCCTTCCGCGACGGCATCGACAACGCCGCGAAAGCGGGCATTCGAGCGGTCATTCAACCCGGCGGTTCCATGCGCGACGAGGAAGTGATCGCCGCGGCAGACGAGCACGACATTGCCATGGTATTCACGGGCATGCGCCACTTCCGCCACTAGGGCCATACAAGGACCGACTCCATGAACCAATTGGATCAACTGCGCACGATGACCACGGTGGTCGCCGACAGCGGCGACATCGAAGCCATTAAACAACACCAACCCACGGATGCCACAACCAATCCATCGCTGATTTTGGCGGCGGCGCAAATGCCCGCCTACCGCGAAATGGTCAAGGCCAGCCTTCAGCGCTGTGCGAGCGCCGAGGGCCGTGACAACACCGCCGCACTCTGCGACCAGCTGTTCGTCGATTTTGGTGTCGAAATTTTGCAGCACATCCCCGGGCGCATTTCGACAGAGATTGATGCCACACTCTCTTTCGACACAGACACCTGCGTCAGTCGCGCACTCTCTATTATCGATCGCTACCAAGCAGCGGGCATCGACAGCGATCGCGTACTCATCAAATTGGCCTCGACGTGGGAGGGCATTCGCGCTGCCGAAATTCTTGAGGACAAGGGCATTCACTGCAATATGACGCTGCTGTTTAGTCTGAACCAAGCCATCGCCTGCGCCGATGCGGGAGCCACGTTGATCTCGCCTTTTGTCGGCCGCATTACCGACTGGTACAAAACGCGCGACGGCGTTGAGCACTTTGAACCCGAGCACGACCCAGGCGTTCAGTCGGTACAGCGTATCTACCAATACTATAAACACTTTGATTACGACACCGAGGTCATGGCCGCCAGCTTCCGTACGCCCGAACAAGTGCTCGCTCTGTCGGGCTGCGACTTACTCACCATCGCCCCCAATTTGTTGCAAAACCTCGCAGCGCGGGAGGGCGATTTAGCACAGCAGCTGTCAATCGAGGCCGCCCAAAAAGCAAAAGTGGAACGCTGGCCGCCGATTACTCAGAGCCAATTTTTGTGGCACCTCAACGAAGACGCCATGGCTCATGAGAAATTGGCCGACGGCATTCGCCGCTTTGCTCAGGATCAATTGAGCCTCGAGCAATTCATTCACACGTTGGTAAAGCCCATTTAACCCTTTGTTAGCACACGGTAAGACTATGAAATCTGTACTTGTTATCGGCGGCGGTGGCCGCGAACACGCACTGGCCTGGAAAGCGGCCCAAAGCCCTCAAGTCGACACCGTCTACGTCGCGCCCGGCAACGCGGGCACGGCTCGCGAACACAATATAGAAAACGTTGCCATTGCCGCAGAAGACATCGACGGCCTGTTGGCATTTGCTCAGGACACAGGCATCGACCTCACCATCGTCGGCCCTGAGGCACCTTTGGTCGCCGGCGTCGTCGATCGCTTTCGCAATGCGGGCCTGCGCATTTTTGGTCCCACTGCCGAGGCGGCTCAACTCGAGGGTTCCAAGGCCTTCAGCAAAGACTTTCTAGCGCGCCACCAGATTCCCACTGCGCGCTATCAAAATTTCACCGAGATTGATCCCGCGCTCGATTACATCGACCAAATGGGCGCTCCTATTGTCGTCAAAGCCGACGGCTTAGCCGCTGGCAAAGGCGTCATCATCGCCGAAACCATCGAACAAGCAAAAGACGCCGTGCGCGACATGCTGGCGGGCAACGCTTTTGGCGAAGCGGGTCACCGCGTGGTAATCGAAGAATTTTTACAAGGCGAAGAAGCCAGCTTTATCGTCATGGTCGATGGCGACCAAGTGTTGCCTATGGCAAGCTCACAAGATCACAAGGCTCGCGACAATGGCGATCTAGGCCCCAACACTGGCGGCATGGGAGCCTATTCCCCCGCCCCCGTGGTCACCGATGAGCTGCACCAACGCATCATGGACGAAGTCATCCGCCCCACGGTCCAAGGCATGATAAGCGACGGCATTCGCTATACGGGTTTTCTCTACGCCGGCATCATGATGGAAGCCGACGGCACGCCCAAAGTACTAGAGTTCAACTGTCGCTTCGGCGATCCAGAAACTCAGCCCATTATGATGCGTTTGCAATCGGATCTTGTGGCACTGTGCGAAGCCGCCCTTGACGGACAGCTCGACCAAAGCACCGCCCACTGGGATCCACGCTGTGCACTGGGGGTCGTGCTCGCCGCTGGAGGCTACCCCGCCAGCTATCGCAAAGGCGACGTCATCAGCGGTCTCGATCGCGTCGATGCCGAGGATGCCAAAGTATTCCACGCGGGCACTCAGCTCGACGGCGATCAAGCACTAACGAGTGGTGGCCGCGTGCTTTGTATGGTCGGCCTCGGCAATACAGTAAGCGCCGCCCAAGAGCGCGCCTATCAAGGCGTTAAAACCATTCAATGGGACGATGTTTACTATCGCACCGACATCGGCCACCGCGCCATTGCCCGCGAAAAAAACGCCTAGAAGCACCGCCAAAAATGCCCGCCCGCATCGCCCTTGTCGACGAACGCTGACAAGGGCGTAGGCCTTCGCTATAGTGTCCCCCACATTAGGGGGAATCACATGCGCCTGAAGAGCCTATTCACGCACACACTATCCGTTGGCGGCTTACTCGCGAGCACACTATCTGCATCCGCTGAATCATCGTCCCTATCGGCAACAGCACCGCTGCACGCCGGTGATTACAGCTACTACCACCCCGTCACCATCAGTGCTCAAGAAACGCCCACGGCGCAAGGGCTCGATATCGACTCCCTATCGCTAGCCACCGTGCGCAATGGCAAACTCGAGCCCATCCCCTTTCAATTTGAAGCCTACGATGCGCTCGGGTTGATTTATACCGGCAGCGAGAATGACGCGCCACAGCGCGGAGAGGCCGAGCAGTTCGACGCCGAAGATAAGCTGGTCTTTATGTACCGCGACGCCAGCACGGAGCGCCTGCCCATCGAACCTCAACTAGAGGAAGGCAGCATCATCAGGGAGTACACGCTGATTAGCCAAACGGGGAAACCCCGCTACACCTACTTAATGCAAGATTACTCGCCCCGCAGCAGTGTCGAATACGCGCCGCACTACGATCCCGAAAAAGGCCTTCTCACAGGCAGCAACTATCGCTATCAAGTCGATGGTGAAGACCTTGGCCGCGGCACTCACTACAGTATTGGAGAAACTGACTCCAGCAACCTGCTGGATAAAGCGCTGCTTGAGCTTAAAAGCTCCATCTTCTTCCGAATGTTGCGCGTCAATTTTCGCAACGAAAAAAACCTCACACTTAAGGTCAAAGCCGCTCACCGCGGCCCCGTGCGCAACAACTTACTACTAGAGGCGCGCTCGACCTTTTTCGCCATTCCCGTGTTCAGAATGCAAATGCAGATGAACGCCTACGACCACGCCATGAACGCACCCGGTATCGAAATCAATAAACCTCGTATGGATCGCTTAATTCGCAGTATGCGCCGCGCCGCGCGCTGGCTGGTCGAGCCAGAGGCCACGTTTTTTGTGCAATACCAAAACTTTGAGCACACCCAAATTAAGTTAGAGCGCACCAGCCGCGATGCCGAGGGCTACGGTGTAGCCGATGGCAAAAACAGCCACTACGAAACGCGCCTTCGGCAAACCTTCTTGCCCGGTCAGTGGCTATGGTTCCGCCATCCCGAAGGCACCATTATGACGACCAGTGCCATCCCCGAGGAAATTCTCGATATCGAGGGACTACACCCGCGCATCTTATTCGAAGACGAAAAAACCGATGAGGGATTGCGCACTAAAATCGGCTTTAAACTGCACACGGACAGTATCGCCTTAGAAGAGATTGCAGAGGCGCTAAAGCTAGCGGATCGTTTTTTTCACGACATGAAACCCTATGACTTGGATGGCATTTTTCAGGCCGTCATTGAAGGCTCAGAACAAGGCCTATATTTCGATGAAATACTCGAGCAGCAAAATCTCGACAAAGCCACGATTCAAGAACTGTTTGACCTATTCCATCTCGATGTGGACATCCACCCCATCGGCACCTTAATTGACCTCGCCAGTCACTGGCCCGAAGGACAATCCACGACCGTGCGCGAGCTGCTGGAAAAATCAGGGATTACGCCAGAGCGCGCCAATGCTTTCATGGGCATGTTTCAAATTGAGCTCGCCCTCGACGACCCCATTGAAAACCCTCGTCGATACACCAGTGAAATGATGCGCCGCCTCTTCCGCGGCTACCGCAACAAAATCAAGAACGGCATTACCATTTGGACACCCACCGAGGACATTGATCCAGACCAATTCAACCACGATCTGAATCATCCACCTCGGGTGCTCGGGCGCAACGATTTTCACTAGGGCCTGTTAACACAAATTTTATGATCTCTGCTGGAAGCCATTTTCCTGCCCAGCAAGGCAGAAGGAGTGCCGTGTAGTACGTCTACACAAACAACGGATAACCCAGCTGGGTGGAAAATAGCTCCAGCCCTTCGGGTTGTGGCTAAAAAAGCGCCACTCATCGTTGCAAACCACCAATCTGTCATTCCCGCGCAGGCGGGAATCCAGCATCTTTGAATGAGTGTGACAGTAAAGCCATTGGGCTCCCGCCTGCGCGGGAGCGACGGTAGGGGTGGCTTAGCTGCGAGGTGTCATTCAGCAATACCTGTGGGAGGGCGTCTTTAGGCCCTTGGGTGCCCGGGCCCACAATGCGTCGTCATTTCGAACGTAGTCAGGCATTCTGCTTATCGGACATACCAACAGATTGCGTCACTGTGCTCGCAATGACGATTAACTCGTCGTTTCAAACACCTTACCGTCACTCCAAGCTCCCTGCAGTCATTCCAAAATCCCCACCGTCATTCCAAACTTGATTTGGAATCTACATATCGAGGATTCGGTTGGAAGATTCTGAAACTTCCGCTCCTACTCACACTCCTTACCGACATCCCTGTAGGCAAATCAAGTTCAGAATGACAGCGGCGGGGTTCAGAGTGGCAAGGCTGACGGCAGCGAGGGCAGTGCGTAACCCTCCTCCCTCGACTACGGTTCGCCGTGACAGGGGGCTTGATGACTACCCGCCGATTAGCGGCTCGCACAAAAAAGCCCCTGACCTTGCGGTGAGGGGCTTCTCGGTCAGCAGCGAGGCAAGCTTACTTGCGCATCGAGTCGAAAAACTCGTCGTTACTCTTCGTCGACTGCATTTTCCCTAGTAGCAATTCCATGGCCTCGAGGTCGTCCATGGAATGCAAGAATTTGCGCAGAATCCAAATCTTCTGCTGCTCCTCGGCATCCATCAGCAACTCTTCGCGACGCGTGCCCGAGCGGTTGATATTGATCGCGGGGAATACGCGCTTCTCGGCAATGCGGCGATCCAAGTGAATCTCCATATTGCCCGTGCCTTTAAACTCTTCGTAAATCACTTCATCCATTTTCGAGCCAGTTTCCACTAGGGCCGTGGCAATAATCGTCAGACTGCCGCCCTCCTCGACATTTCGAGCCGCACCAAAGAAGCGTTTGGGACGGTGCAGCGCGTGGGCATCGACCCCCCCTGTCAGCACCTTGCCGGACGAGGGTGCCACCGTGTTATAGGCGCGAGCCAAACGCGTAATTGAATCGAGCAGAATCACTACATCGCGCTTGTGTTCGACTAAGCGCTTGGCTTTCTCGATCACCATCTCCGCGACTTGAACGTGTCGACTCGCGGGCTCGTCGAAGGTCGAGCTGATGACTTCACCGCGCACCATGCGCTGCATTTCGGTCACTTCCTCGGGGCGCTCATCGATCAGTAGAACAATCAGATAAACATCGGGATTATTGACCATGACGCTCTGGGCCATGTTCTGCAACATCACCGTTTTACCCGCCTTGGGCGGGGCCACAAGCAAGCCACGCTGGCCTTTACCAAAGGGCGCGACAATGTCGATAACGCGAGAGGTAATGTCTTCAGAGCTGCCGTTTCCTCGCTCTAAGCGGATGCGGTCTTCGGCGTGGAGGGCGGTGAGGTTTTCAAAGAGAATTTTGCGCTTGGCGTTTTCGGGTGTGTCGTAGTTGATTTCGTCGACTTTAAGAAGGGCAAAATAGCGTTCGCTATCTTTCGGGGGGCGAATTTTGCCTGAAATCGTGTCCCCCGTTCGCAAATTAAATCGTCGAATCTGACTCGGGGACACATAGATATCATCGGGGCCCGCGAGATAAGAACTGTCTCCCGATCGCAAAAAGCCGAAGCCGTCGGGCAGTATTTCCAACACGCCATCGCCAAAAATATCCTCGCCACCCTTGGCGTGTTTCTTGAGCATGGCAAAAATGATGTCTTGCTTGCGCGAGCGCCCTAGGTTGTCCATTCCCATGGATTGGGCTTGTTCGGTGAGCTCCGCAATTGGCTTTTTCTTAAGTTCGGTTAGGTGCATAGAAGTCAGATTCAAATAATGGAAGGGCGCAGCCAAAGGACATGGCTACATTCGTCTAATAAAGATTTAGATAAAACCGTCTGGTTTAGGTTTATTGAATATTATTTGGGTTCAGCAGCGCCCGGACGGGCTTGAACTTGGTACAAACAGTAGCACGCAATGCGGGCTACCACAACACCCGCCGACAAAGGCCAGCGGGCGCGTAAGAAGGTTTACAGATTGGCGTCGACAAAGGCGATCAGTTGCGACTTAGACAGAGCGCCTACTTTTGTCGCGTCGACATTGCCGCCCTTAAAAATCATCAGCGTGGGAATGCCACGAATGCCGTATTTAGGGGGCGTGTCGCCGTTTTCGTCGATGTTGAGCTTGGCCACTTTCAAACGGCCTTTATACTCTTCTGCCACCTCGTCGAGAATGGGGGCAATCATCTTGCAGGGGCCGCACCACTCTGCCCAGTAATCCACCAATACAGGCAGATCAGATTCCAGCACTTCGCTGTCAAAAGTGGCGTCGGTCAAATAGGTAATGGAATCACTCACGGTGATAAATCCTCCGAATATGGAACATCCGCCGAAGCGGCTCTGATGCATAGTGTGGGGATTTTTCCGCGTATTTCAAGCAAGCCTTGATAGATTGTCTCTATAAAGTAGGTAAACCGCGCCTTATTCAAGTATGCTTTACGGCCATGAGTGAAACCCATTTATCCAATACGCGCTTTAGCGAACTCGGCCTCTCCGACGCTCTTCTCGACAGCATTCAAGCCACGGGCTTTGAATACTGCACACCTATTCAGGCGCAAACACTGCCCCTCGTCCTCAAGGGACAGGATATTGCCGGACAGGCCCAAACGGGCACGGGCAAGTCTGCCGCATTTTTAATCGCCACCTTTGAGCGATTGTTGCGCCAGCCCGCACCCGCCGAGCGCAAACCGCAACAAGTTCGCGCGCTGATCCTCGCGCCCACCCGCGAATTGGCCATTCAAATTCACAAAGATGCCGAGCAGCTCGGGCAAGCCACCGATTTAAAACTGGCGCTGGCCTACGGCGGCGCCAATTATGAGCAACAGCGCAAGACGATTGAGGCCGGCGCCGATGTTTTGATCGGCACGCCGGGCCGTATCATTGACTACTGGAAACAGAAGGTCTTCGACCTAAAATATTGCCAAGTCGTCGTACTCGATGAAGCCGACCGCATGTTTGATCTGGGCTTTATCTCAGATGTGCGCTATTTGATGCGCCGCTGCCCCGAGCCCAAGCAGCGCCTAAGCCTATTATTCTCGGCCACTTTGTCGCTGCGCGTGCAGGAGCTGGCCTACGAACACATGGACAACCCCACTAAAATTGAAGTGGCGGCAGAACAGGTCACTGCGGATCGCGTCGAACAATATCTCTACCACCCCGCCAACGACGAGAAGATTCCTCTGCTGCTCGGCTTGTTCAAACACTACCAGCCTCAGCGCAGCATCATCTTCGTCAACACCAAGCGCAATGCCGACACGGTTTGGGGCTACCTCAAAGGCAATGGTATCGAAGCGGCTTTACTCTCTGGCGATGTTCCCCAGAAAAAGCGCACGAGAATGGTGGAACAATTTAAAGCGGGCGAGCTAACGGCGCTGGTCGCTACCGATGTCGCCTCTAGGGGGCTGCACGTTCCCGGCGTCAGCCACGTTTTCAACTACGACCTACCCCAATCCGCCGAGGACTATGTCCATCGGATTGGCCGCACCGCTCGGGCTGGCGAGAGCGGCTACGCCCTCAGTTTCGCCTGCGAAGATACGGCGTTTAACCTGATGGACATCGAAGAGTACATTGAGGGCAGTATCCCCACCGCCGCTGTCTCAGCAGATCTATTAGCCACACCCGAGCCACCGATCAAACGCGAGCGCCGCCGCGGCCCACCGCCCAATCGTAAAGGCTCTAACAACCGGCGGCGCCCGCGTCGCAACAACCGAACGCGCAAGCCCGACGGCGCTAAGCCATCGAACTAGGGCCTGTTAACACAAATTTTATGATCTCTGCTGGAAGCCATTTTCCTGCCCAGCAAGGCAGAAGGAGTGCCGTGTAGTACGTCTACACAAACAACGGATAACGCAGCTGGGCGGAAAATAGCTCCAGCCCTTCGGGTTGTGGCTAAAAAAGCGCCTCTCATCGTTGCTCGTCGCTCATTGGGATTCACCAAACCACGCTCCTTGCGCCTTGATTAGCGCTTTTTTAGTCACAACAGTGACCATCAAATTTGTGGTAACAGGCCCTAATCCGCAGGCGCTCTACGGTGGAGCAGACGCCAACACTGCCACTGTAAAAACGGCCACTGGTAACACAATAAACCCACACATACGCAAACCGCCCCCACCAGCGTTTGTGGCGCAAAGTGCTCGTCGTTCAAAAGCGCACCCAAGCCCATCGCAATTAAAGGCGTGACCAGCATCGTCAGCGACACAGCCCCCGCACTCAGCGCTTTCAACACGGTGTAGTACAAAAAGAATCCCAGCAGCGAACTCACCAACACTAAGTAGGACACGCTAAGCAGTGTTTTTTGAGTGATTTCATCGGGCCACGCGCTTCCGGTCAGCCCAAACACCAACAGGTAGGGCGGTATCGAAATAAGTAATGTACCCGCCGTCTGTTGGAAGGGCGCGACAGGCGCACTGACTTTTTTGACCAGAACCGAGCTCAACGCGTATAAAAACACGGCGACAAAGAGGCCCGCCATTCCCTTAACACTCTGCCCCGCCAAGCTCAGCTGGTCGGAAAAAATCAAAGCCAAGCCGAGCAGCGACACGAACATGCCAAGCCACATCGCCCACGTCACTCGGTCGCCCAGCATGGCCACCGCCACCACCGCCGTAAGCAATGGCGCACAGCCAAACATCACCGCAATCAGGCCCGAGGGCACATACTGGCTCGACCAGTACACGCTCAGCATCGAACCGAAAATGCCCACACTGCCCGCCAAGTAAGAACGCAGCGCGCGTTTATCCAACGGCAGACGACCATTCACCCACAGAACGATCGGCAAGGCTAACAGGCCAGCCGCCACCATTCTCACCGCTGCGCTAAAGGCGTAGTGAAACTCCGAGGCACTCCACACCAAAGCGAGTGGTGTCGTACCCCAAATCAACAGTACCGCTGCATAGGCCAAAGCGATTTGCACGAGAGACTCCTTTTAAGTTCGCCGCTGTATGTCATCCCCACAACGAAAAAGGCCGCAGAAGTAATCTGCGGCCTTAACGTGAAACGGTGATGACTCGAATTTTTTACATCACGACACGCGAAACCGCCTTGGCGTTACACCAAAGGACTCGGACTCGCTGGTTGCGTAGTAATGTATTCATGAGGCTAGCTTAGCCCGTAAAGGTCCGCGTGACTAGTCACTCTTTTCAACCAAGAGCATCAGTGTCGTCGGGGTGAGAAAAAATGCGATTCAGTAACTCAAGGAGCCACGCTCTATCCTCTTGGTGTTGCCAACCGTGGTTGTGTCGATCCGTCGCTAAGGTGTGAAACTGTTTAGGCTCTAGCGCCGCCTCGAACACTTGCCGCCCCTGCTCAAAAGGCACAATGCGATCGGACTCACTGTGCACCACCCACAGGGGCAAACCCTGCAAACGCGGCAAAGCATTGACCGTGGGCACTTCGCCACTGACCAACAGTGGCACCAAAGGCGACAGCCACGCCGTCAGCCACTGGCCGCGCACCTTGGCTTTTGCCATGGATTGATAACTGGCAAAGGTCGAGTCCAACAAAAGGGCTTTAAAAGGCACTTTGCCTTGTTCCGTTCTCGGCACGTGAGCGGCGGCGACGGCGGCCGCTGCACCGCCCAAACTGTGCCCGTAAAGCATCACGCCTCGCTGTGCCACAGCATCACCTAAGCCACTCAGATAGGCGCGCGCCCATTCCACCGCTCGAAGTGTATCCCTGGCAATCCCCTTGGGACTCGGTTCTCCCTCGGAGTAACCGTAGCCTCGATAGTCGAACATCAATACATTGTAGCCCTGCTCGGGCAACCAGCTCACCGCTGTAAAATGTTCCACCATATTGCCCGCATTGCCGTGGGCATAGACAAGCGTCCCCAAAGCCTCTGCTTCGCCCTGTACCGCAGGCAACCACCAGCCGTGCAACTGCCCCGCTTGCCCCGCCATCATCACCTCACGATATGCTAGCCCCACATCAGTCGGCGTGTGACGCATATCGTCATCGGGGTAAAAAAACACGGAAGTACAAGCACTCAGCCATAAAGCAGCCAGCGTAATTAACGTGCACTGGGCCGCGCGAATAAAACAGAAGCATTTATTTTTAAATGACTTTGGAATTTGTGTCACAGAATGTTTGTCTCG
>DS990618.1 GCA_000155715.1 gamma proteobacterium HTCC5015
CACAACGAAGAAGTACTGTCGCAATCGGTCTCGCAAACGAGCACCCTAGCGACCAACAAACTCATCAGAAATACGTATACATTACTCGCTATGACGCTGCTTTTCAGCGCGGCCGCAGCGGGCTTGTCCATGTACATGAACACACCTCCCATGACCTACCTGATCAGCATCGGCATTGCCTTTTTGTTGATTTGGTTTGCCCTACCGCGCACGGCGAACTCGGGCGCAGGCCTCGGCGTCGTCTTTGCCATTACTGGCCTGATGGGCTTTGCCATTGGCCCTATGCTCAACATGTATCTGCAGCTGCCTAATGGTTCATCGATTATCGCCACGGCTATGGGCGGAACGGGCGCCATCTTTATCGGCCTCTCGGCCTATGCCCTCATGTCTAAAAAAGACTTTAGCTTTATGGGCGGTTTTTTGATGGTAGGTATGCTGACTGTCATCGTAGCGGCAGTTGCCAATATCTTCCTACAAATGCCCATGTTCTCGGTGGCCATTTCATCCGTCGTGATTCTGCTGATGAGCGGTTTTATACTGTTTGACACCAGCCGCATGGTCAATCAACCACACACGGCGAACTACATTGTGATGACGGTGTCTCTATACCTGAATATCTTCAATATTTTCATTAGTTTGCTACAAATTCTCGGCGTTGCCGGTGGCGACGACTAAAAAAAGCATAAAAAGCGGCTCACTCTTTTGAGTGAGCCGCTTTTTTATGTCTAACGCATTTTCGCGTGGAGTATCACTATGGATATGATGCAAATTGGCAGTTTAATTTTGCTAGTGGGTATGTTTATTTTCATTCTGCCTAGAACCATCAGTGCGGTGAAAAACAGTCCCAAAGGCACGGCCAACGACTGGTTTAATGTCGGAGCGGTATTGCTGGTTGTGATCGGCTTTGTACTCATTTTGACGCAGATGGCTTGAGCGTCTCACGACCCACCCACAAAAAAGCCCCGCTGCATTGCGGGGCTTTTTTCAAGCATTCCGATTGAATTCAATCGGTTTACTTTAGAACGTCTAAACCGCCCATATAGGGTCGTAGCACCTCTGGCACAGTCACCGAACCATCGGCATTCTGGTAGTTTTCCAGCACCGCAATTAACGCGCGGCCCACCGCCAAGCCAGAGCCATTCAATGTGTGCAGCAACTCGGGCTTTTTGCTATCGGGACTGCGGTAGCGAGCCTTCATACGGCGCGCTTGGAAATCCACAAAATTGGAGCATGAAGATATCTCTCGATAGGCCGATTGCCCAGGCAGCCACACTTCTAGGTCGTAGGTTTTGGCGGCAGAGAAGCCGAGATCACCACCACATAACACGACTTTCCGGTAGGGCAGCTCAAGCTTTTGTAAAATGGTTTCCGCGTGCCCACACAGCTCTTCTAGTGCTTGCCAAGAGTCTTCGGGCTTCACTAACTGCACCAGTTCGACCTTTTCAAACTGGTGCTGTCGAATCATGCCCCGCGTATCGCGACCATAAGAACCCGCCTCTGAGCGGAAACACGGTGTATGCGCCACCCTCTTAAGCGGAAGGTCCTTCTCTTCGTATATCACATCCCGCGCCATATTCGTCACGGGCACTTCGGCAGTGGGAATCAAATAAAAACTATTGTCTTCCCCCTCGCGCTCAATTTTAAAGAGGTCTTCACCAAACTTCGGCAATTGCCCCGTGCCGTAGAGACTGTCCTGATTGACAATATACGGCACGTAGACTTCTTGGTAACCGTGCTGATCGGCATGAGTGTCGAGCATAAACTGAGTGAGCGCCCGATGGAGGCGGCACATCGCACCTCGCAACACCACAAAGCGAGAGCCTGTGATTTTGCTGGCTTCTTCAAAGTCCATCCAGCCTTTGTGTTCGCCCAGTGCGACATGATCCTTAACATCAAACTCGAACGATTTCGGCTCCCCCCAGCGCGACACCTCCACGTTGTCACTCTCATCTTTGCCTTCGGGCACTGTTTCGTGAGGCTCATTGGGAATGCCCAAAACCAACTCGTCTAGCTCGCTTTGAATGGTCTTCAACTCGCCTTCCGACTGCGCTAGCTCTTTGCCTAACTCGGCGACTGCGGCTTTTAGTGGCTCGATATCCTCACCCGCGGCCTTGGCTTGCCCGATCGACTTAGACCGCGTATTGCGTTCGTTCTGTAGGTCTTGTGTACGCGTTTGCTCCGATTTTCGGCGCGCTTCCAACTGCGAGAACTGATCTTTATCAAGCGTAAACCCACGCTTGGTTAAAGCGTCGGCGACGGCATCTAAGTCACTGCGTAGGCGTTTGGGATCGAGCATATTTCGTCCAATAGTGCGAAAGAAAGGCGCTATTCTACCTTGTCAGAAAAAAGTTCACAGGGGGAGATTGCTAGCAGGCAGCTAGACCTTCAAACGAGCTGGCGCCCAAGCCAAGCGCCCAGTGCTACGGCGCACAGAGCGGTAACAACACTGGCCACGACATAGGCTCCCGCACGCCAGCCATAACCCTCTTCAGCCAAGAGCCAAGTATCCAGCGAAAAAGTAGAAAACGTGGTAAAACCACCGAGAACGCCAATAATCACACCGTGTTTGACCGCGGGGCTTATGGATACGCGCTGAGCCAGAATAACGGCTAAAACGCCCAGTAAAAATGAGCCCACCACATTGACACTCAAGGTGCCCCAGGGGAACCCTCTAGGCGCCATTCCGCCCACCCAAACAGTGCAACCATAACGCAACAGTGCGCCCACTGCCCCGCCGAGCGCTATTGCGAGGAGGTTTTCCATTCCACATTCCCAATAAATTTTTCCGGTTTTTTCTCGGGGCGCTGCCAGTGTTTTTCATAGGGGATGCGCTTATTCAAAACGCGGTACACGCCATCAATGGCTTCACTGCCTACTATCTCAAACTGCAACGCATCTGAGGTGAAATTTTGGGGTGCGGCGTCAGACATACGCACTTCAATATCCGCCGTGTTTCGGCCGGGGTAAATTCGCGTGTAAGTAGAGACCGACTGCCCGACAGGACTGCCCTCATGGTAAACGGAGGCCCGCAGTGAGGCTTTTTCTCCATGGGAAGCGTTGTAGAAATACTCTATGCGAAAGCGCACGCGATCTTCCTCGCGAGAATACTCCTTAGCCTCAATGATGTGACTGTCGGCGTTCGCTAGAATGCGCGAGGCCAAAATGCCCGACTGTTCGCGCGTCAGCTGATCGGAGCTGGCAATGAAGTTGTCACTGTAGTCGCTGGCATCCGCTTCGCGCAAGAACAAGCGCCGCTGAATCCCCTGCCGCTCGACCACCGCATAGCGATTATTGGCCTCAATCAAGCGTATATCCTCGGCGCTTTCGCCCTCCTTGAGCAGGAATAAATTCCCTTGATAAAACAAAATGGCTTTATTATCGGTCAACCCGTTCACTTCAATGCCGTCAAATAAATCGCTCTCCGCCCACAACTGAGGCGCCGCCAACAGCATTACAAGTGCCAAAATTGAGTTGCGTAGTGGTTTTATCATAGAAGTCGGGCGTTTAGACGCGTACACTGAGGCGCTTTACCGCGCAAATAAAGAGTATCTCATGCAAGTTGAATCCAACAAAGTTGTCATCATCGATTACACGCTCCGCAACGACGCAGGAGACGTGCTAGACCAATCTAGCCCCGAGGCCCCTCTCAGCTACCTACACGGCCACCAAAACATCATCCCCGGCCTCGAAAACGCGCTAAACGGTAAAACCCAAGGCGACAAGGTCGACGCTTCGATCCCTCCGGCTGAAGCCTACGGCGAGTACGACGACAACCTGATTCAAGCTGTTCCGCGCAACATGTTCCAAGGCATCGATGAAATTGAGCCCGGCATGCAGTTTCAAGCGCAGACAGGTCAAGGCGTACAAATTGTTACGGTCAAAGAAGCCAACGAAGAGAGCGTGACTATTGACGCTAACCACGCATTGGCTGGCGAGACCCTACACTTTAATGTCACTGTTAAAGAAGTACGCGACGCTTCACAGGAAGAGCTCGATCACGGCCACGTTCACGGCCCCGGTGGTCACGAGCACTAAACACGGTGCCAAAACGCCCAAAAGCCCGCTCCCAGAGCGGGCTTTTTATTGCCTACTTCTCGGGCAACTGCCCCTTGATGATTTTTACCGCTTGCTGCGCCATCTCACTGCCCATCTCTTTGTCGTAGTGCAGTAACAGTGGCAGCAAACGCTTCATCAAGTAAACCAAATCCACATCTTTGCTGCGCTGGTTCACCACCAGTGACAACGCGCGATCAATCGAATCAATTTTGCGCAGGCTCTGTCGTTTACCCAGTGTGGGCCGTACGGTGCCTCCCTCTCGGGCGGCCAACATCAAGCGCTCTCGCGCTGTTTTGAGCAGACCGGGCAATTTTCTCTTTCGGCTGGGCTCTGTCGACTCTAAACCCACGCTAAGCGTGACATTTTCTAGCACATCGCCCGCCAGCATCAGCGGCGCTTTGGAGACGGTCTTTTGCACGCGACTGGCAAAGTTGTGAGCCATTTTCACATCAGTTGAAGCCAGTAGAACGCCGTATACACCACGTCCAACTCGCGCAACGCTATCCTCTTTACGCATGGCGTTGGCAAGATAACCGCCAATAGTTTGGGCCAGCTCCTCCACCTGTTTTTCGTTGGCACCGTGCTTTTTACTAAGCTCGCCCAAACGATCAATCCCCACTAATGCCAGCGACATCGGCAGGTTGTGCCGATTGGCAAAGGCCACCATTTGGGCGCCCTGCTGCTGGAAGTATTGCGAATTACCGATGCGGCTGGTCGGATCCATCACCGCCTTATCAGCTTCCTGCTCGCCCTCGTGATCAATGCGTTTGACGTGAGCACGCGCGCGCGCCAACAATTCTGCAGTATCGAAAGGCTTGGCGACAAAGTCGTTAACGCCGGCGTCAAAGGCTTCTTGTTTGGTGGCTTCGTCTTCCGTTTTTGACGTCACCATAATGACAGGCATGCCCTTAATACGGGGATTTTTGGACTGCCTAATTTGTCGGGTGAGCTCGAGGCCGTCTAAATGGGGCATTTCCCAATCGGTAAAAACGGCGCAAATTTCATCTTCTGACTGCAACAGCTCCCAAGCAGATTGGCCATCTTCGGCTTCAATCAGCTCGTAGTGTTCTTTCATTATTCGGCTAAACGCCTTGCGGATGACGCGCGAATCGTCAGCAACCAACACGGTCAGATTGTCGTTCATCCCCTCTCCTGATATGTAACCTGTTCTCAGTCAGAACTCACATACTAATCTATTTTCTCATCAAGTCCACGCAAGTATTTGAGTTTTTCGGATATTTTCACTTCAAGCCCTCTCTCAACAGGTTCGTATAAAGTGATTTCTCCAAGCTCTTCGGGCAGGTATGTCTGGCCTGCACTGTAGGCACCCGGCTCGTCGTGGGAGTAGCGATACGCCTTGCCGTAGCCCAATTCTTTCATCAGTTTTGTCGGCGCATTGCGCAAGTGCACGGGCACCTCTGCCGTACCTGAGTCCTTGGCTAGCGCCATAGCGCCTTTAAAAGCCGTGTACACCGCGTTGCTCTTGGGCGCACAAGCGAGATAGCTCACCGCGTGAGCGAGTGACAGCTCGCCCTCGGGACTGCCTAAACGCTCGAAGGCCTCACAGGCATCCATGGCAATACTCAGGGCGCGAGGATCAGCATTGCCGATATCCTCCGAGGCCATTCGTATGAGGCGTCGCGCAATATAAAGAGGGTCGCAACCACCATCGATCATGCGACAGAACCAATACAGTGCTCCATCGGGACTCGAGCCGCGTACCGATTTGTGGAGTGCTGAGATTTGGTCGTAGAACAAATCACCGCCCTTGTCGAAACGCCGCAGCGAAACCGCGCTGACCTCGCGCATTTGCCGAACCCCAATCACGCCGCCACGCTCCGTAAAATCGGCAGACACTTCGAGCAAATTCAATACTTTACGCGCATCTCCATCCGCACTCCTCAGGAGCAATTCCCGCGCCTCGGGCTCTAGCCGTACGCCGAGTTGCCCTAGACCATCGCGCTCGTCCTGCAATGCGCGGTCTACAATCTGCTCAATATCGTCGTCGTCAAAGCTCTTGAGCACATAGGTTCGCACCCGCGATAAAAGCGCGTTATTGAGTTCAAATGAGGGATTTTCCGTTGTAGCGCCAACAAAAAAGATCGTGCCGTCTTCGATGTGCGGCAAAAAGGCATCTTGCTGAGACTTGTTGAAGCGGTGTACTTCATCGACGAACAATACCGTGGCTCGGCCATCTTGCCGACGCCGCAACTTGGCCTCATCTACCGCCGCACGAATATCCTTAACACCTGAGAGAACCGCCGACAGCGTCATAAACTCGGCATCGCAGTATTCGGCAATCAGCCTTGCCAGTGTGGTTTTACCCGTACCCGGAGGCCCCCAGAAAATCATCGAGTGCAGTTGGTCGCTCTCGATGGCTTTTCTCAAGGGCTTGCCGGGGGCAATTAAGTGCTGTTGGCCGCAATAGTCCTCAAGGCGCCGCGGGCGCAACCGATCAGCCAGAGGCCGATTGGCCTGTGTCGACTGAGCTTCTTGCTCGGAAAAAAGATCAGAGGCCATCGTCTACCGGTTGCCCGACGACATCCACACCCTCGGGGGCAACAAAATCAAATGTGCCCGGCTCTATGGCGGTATTGCTCGCGAGATTGTCTAAATCAATCGTCGTGACCTGCCCCATGGGATCTTTAAGCTGCATGATGTCGAGCTGCCCCTGCGCGTCAAAAGCCAGCAGGGCAAAGCCGTAGTCCGTATCTTTTACCTTGGCTTCAAGCTGCACCATGTAGCGCCCATCAATTTTGCCCAGCTCGGTGATCACGAATTGTTCTTTCAATGGCGTATCCGAACTCAACAACGCGATCGGGGCCGCGCCGAGTGCCTCGTCGAGCGGGCGCACACTGACCTGTTCCAAATCCACGTCGTAGTGCCACAGGTTGCGGCCATCGGCGACCAACTGCTGTTCGTAGGGCTGCTGATAGTGCCAAACAAAACGATTGGGACGCTGCAACACCACGGTACCCGTTTGCTGCTGCAATTGGCGCCCGCTGGAATCTTCCAGCGTCTGACTAAAATCGGCCTTTAGGTTTTTAGTGTGGCTGAGAAAGTGCTCTAGATGCTCTAGCGCTTCACCGGCGAGGCTCGCGCTCGAGGCGAGCAGTAGTGAAAAACCGAATAATGCGTACTTCATAATATTCTCTCTATCAATCTGCGGGAGGCGGCGGTGGCGCCAGTACTTCGCGGCTGCCATTGCCTTCGGCCTTGGTCACGACGCCCTGCTCTTCCATCACCTCCAACATGGACGCCGCGCGGTTGTAACCCACTTTCAAGCGGCGCTGAACATAGGAAATCGAGGCCTTGCGACTTTCGGTGACAACGCGAACCGCTTGATCGTACAAAGGATCCAACTCTTCGCCGCCACCTCCTGCTGCCTCGGGTGACATACCCGGCAGGGGCTCGCTGCTTTCCTCTAAGATAGAATCAATGTACTCAGGTTCCCCAGACGTGCGTTTTAAATGCTCGACGACCTCGTGGACTTCGTGATCGTCTACAAACGCACCGTGGACGCGCTCGGGCGTGTTGGTAACGCCAGGCTGGTAGTAGAGCATATCACCGTGACCCAGCAGCTGCTCCGCGCCCATTTGGTCGAGAATCGTGCGCGAATCCACGCGCGAAGAGACTTGGAAGGCGATACGGGTGGGAACATTCGCCTTAATCAAACCGGTGATCACATCAACGGAGGGCCTCTGCGTGGCCAGAATCATATGAATGCCAGCGGCACGCGCTTTTTGCGCAAGGCGCGCAATGAGCTCTTCCGCCTTTTTACCCACCACCATCATCATATCGGCGAACTCGTCGATAATAATCACAATATGTGACATCGGCTCCAATGTGGGCGGTGGCGCGTCGGGGTCAAAGGCTTCCTCGCGTTTGTACATAGGATCTGAAATTGGCTCGCCCTTATTGATGGCCTCCCTCACCTTGCGGTTGTAGCCCGCCAAGTTGCGCACGCCGAGTTGTGACATCAATTTGTAGCGCCGCTCCATTTCCCCCACGCTCCAGCGCAGTGCGTTGGTGGCGTCTTTCATGTCTGTCACAACCGGACAAAGCAAGTGGGGAATGCCCTCGTAGACATTCAGCTCCAGCATTTTCGGATCGATCAAAATCAAGCGAACTTCCTCGGCAGTCGCTTTGTAGAGCAAGCTCAGCAACATAGCATTAATTGCCACAGACTTACCCGAGCCCGTGGTACCCGCCACCAACAAGTGGGGCATCTTGCCTAAATCCGCCGATACGGGAACACCGCTGATGTCCTTGCCCAAACCAATCGCCAAAGGCGATTTAAGTTTTTCGTAAGACTTCGAACGCATGATTTCCTGGAAGGAGATGATTTCACGCGTTTCGTTGGGAATCTCAATCCCTACAACGGACTTACCGGGGATCACCTCGACAACGCGCACAGACACCACAGACATAGAGCGCGCTAAATCTTTCGATAAGCCCGTGATTTTGCTGGCTTTAGTGCCCGGCGCAGGCTGAATTTCAAACCGAGTAATCACGGGACCCGGCAACACATTGACGACCTCAGCGGTGACATTAAAGTCGTTAAGCTTGTGTTCTAAGAGGTCTGACATCGCCTCTAGCGCCTCTGCCGAATAGCCAAAGGTCTGCTCCTTGGGGTCGTCGAGCAAACTAATGGGCGGCAGCTCTGTATTGGGCGGTGCTTCAAATAAAGGAATTTGCTGTTCTTTAAACTCGCGCTCACTCACGCGCTTCTCAGGCGCCATTTTCGGCTCAATTTTGCGCTTGGGTGCCTTTGCCTTGCGCTCCTTGACCTCTTTTTGCGCTTCTTCAAAGAGTTCCTTACGCTCTTGGCGAGCCTTGCTGTACTGGCGTCGATCGCGCCAGCGATCCATAACACTGCTCGAAACTTGCAACGCATAGTGCCCAGCCAGCAGCGCATAGCGCCCCGTATAATCAATCACCTTGAGCCAAGAAATCCCCGTAAACATGGGAATACTAGCGAGAAACAGTGCGAGTAAGAGCACCGTAGTGCCCACGATATTTAGCGAGTCGACCAGACCAAACCCAACTTGCTGACCTAACAGACCGCCCGCCAGCTGCGCGGGCAGCGCCCCCTCGTTCACGCTAAAGTGAATGCCTGCCAAGCCGCAGCCCGACACCACCATCATTACAAAGCCTACCCAACGCACCGCTAATAGATGGCCGTCAAAACTGCGTTCAGCGCTTCGCGTGCGCACCATAAGCCATGCGCTATAGCCCCCCATAATGGGGACTAAGTAGGCGAGATAGCCAAAGACCCACAGCAATAAATCGGAGATATGTGCGCCGATGATCCCGCCCAAATTCGCCGCGCGATCCCTCGGCCCAGTGTGACTGAACCCCGAGTCGCTGGGGTCATAACTCCACAAAACCAACAAAACATAGACGGCCAAAGCCACCAACAGGCACAGGGCACTTTCCAATAAGCGCCGTTTCACCCAAGGCGACAGCGTGCGCTTGGCTTTAACCTTGCGCGCGGCACCGCGAGTCGCGGCAGATTTTTTCGCAGAACTCATTCAGTAAAGGCCTTTATTTTCAGACACTTAATCTACACTTTTTACCAATTTTCTACAATGAAAATGCATTCAGAAAAGAGATTTATAGCCACTTAAAGATCGCTCATCACAGTAGTGAATCGGCATCATACGCAGTCGCTATAAGCTGTGCCAGACTGTGTGCAGCAAACGATCCAACCGCTATAATGCCACGCAATTCTTTTCATGCCGACACGGTCAAAAACGGAGACTATTGTGAGCGATACCAAACACTGCAAATTGCTAATTATTGGTTCAGGGCCCGCGGGCTACACCGCTGCTGTCTACGCAGCGCGCGCCAACCTCGAACCCGTTATGGTAACGGGCGTGCAGATGGGCGGCCAGCTCACCACCACCACCGATGTCGACAACTGGCCCGGCGACGCCGAGGGCGTTCAAGGCCCCGAGCTAATGCAGCGCATGCAAGCACATGCCGAACGCTTTGGCACCGAAATCATTTTTGACCATGTCAATTCCGTGGATTTTAGCCAGCGTCCGCTCGTGATTAAGGCGGACAGCAATGAGTTCACCGCCGACGCCGTGGTGATTGCCACTGGTGCTAGCGCCAAATATCTTGGCCTGCCCTCCGAAGAAGCCTTTATGGGCAAAGGCGTTTCCGCCTGCGCGACCTGCGATGGCTTTTTCTACAAAGGCAAACCCGTGGCCGTGGTCGGCGGCGGTAACACGGCCGTTGAAGAGGCCCTGTATTTGTCCAATATCGCCTCTCATGTGACGGTTATTCACCGCCGCGACGAATTTCGCAGTGAAAAAATCCTCGCCGACAAACTGATGGAAAAAGCGGAGAACGGCAATGTCACCATTTTGTGGGACAACGAACTCGACGAAGTTCTCGGCGACGAGATGGGCGTCACTGGCGCTCGCATCAAAAACAAAAAAACGGGCGACACTCAAGAGCTCGACATCGACGGCTTATTCATCGCCATTGGCCACACACCCAACACGAGCATTTTCGAGGGCCAGGTCGATATGAAAGACGGCTACATCACCGTCAACAGCGGCCTTGAGGGCAACGCCACACAAACCAGTGTCGAAGGCGTCTTCGCCTGTGGCGATGTAATGGATCACGTCTATCGCCAAGCCATCACCTCGGCGGGAACGGGCTGCATGTCGGCACTCGACGCCGAGCGCTTCCTCGACAACCTCGACAGCTAAACCGTTTGCGGCGGGCACCTGCGGCCCGCCGCCCTGTCTATGGCCTATCGCGTCGAACACTGCCAGCGCATCAGCGACCTCGCCGCCGAAGACTGGGATGCACTGGTTGATCAACCAGAACGCGGGGCATTCCCCTTTTTGAAGCACGCCTTCCTCGACGCACTAGAAGCCACGGGCTGTGTTGGCGATGGCACGGGCTGGCACCCGCGCTACCTGCTCGCCTATGACGAATCAAAGCTGGTCGGCGCCCTCCCCTGTTTCTTAAAAAATCACTCGCGCGGCGAGTTTGTTTTCGACTGGAATTGGGCGGATGCCTACCACCAACATGGCCTAGCCTACTACCCTAAATTAGTTCTCGCCGCCCCCTTTAGTCCCATCGGCGGTCCCCGTCTGTTAACTCGCGATGAAAGCGATACCCAAGCCATCAACGACACTCTGCTGGATGCCCTTGAGGTCTTAGCGACGTCCCATCAATGCTCAAGCATTCACTCGCTGTTTCACAATGCGGACAACGACGCGCACTTGGCGGCACGGTCAAATTGGCTACCCCGCATTGACTATCAATTTCACTGGCACAATCGCAGTTACTCGGATTTCGATGCATTTTTAGCCGACTTGAAATCGCGCAAACGCAAAAAGTTGCGCCGCGAGCGAGAGCGCGTCCGCGAGCAACAGTTTCACTTTCGACGTTTAATGGGGCACCAATTAAGCGACGAAGAGTGGCGCTTCGCCTATCAATTTTACGCCTCAACCTTTCTTCAAAAAGGCAATATACCGTGGATGAACGAGGCCTTTTTTAAGCGCATAGGCAAAACTATGGGGGAGAATATTGTGGTCGTTCTGGCCTACCACAAAACATCCGATGCCCCCGTTGCAGGCGCCATCAATTTTTGTGACCAACAACGACTGTACGGGCGCTATTGGGGCTGTATTGGAGAGCACCACAGCCTGCACTTTGAAACCTGCTTTTACCAAGGCATCGACCACTGTATTGAAAAAGGCTTGGCCATCTTTGAACCTGGCGCCCAAGGTGAACACAAAATTGCCCGCGGTTTTTTACCCACAAAAACCTTCTCGCGGCATTGGATTGCGCAACCTCAGTTCTCTCAAGCCATTGAACACTACTTAGCGAGAGAGCGCCGCCTTATCGGCAGCGACTACGCCGAGCACCTGTGGTCGCTCTCTCCATTTAGAGAGGATCTCACTCAGGAAAGACGCCGCTTGGAGGAGCAAGTAACATGAGGCTCCCTTGGCTGGCTCATTCGGACCCTTTTCCAGCGCGAGAACTCGCTCTGGAGGAGCCCGATGGCTTGCTGTGCGCGGGGGCAGATCTCAGTGTCGATCGCCTTGTGACGGCCTATCGGCAAGGCATATTCCCCTGGTACAGCGAAGACGAACCGATTTTGTGGTGGACGCCTGCCAAGCGCGCAGTTATTCCCTGCGAGAACATCCACATCTCGCGCTCCATGAAACGTTTTCTCAAGCGGGAACCTTTTACCTACTCTCACAACCAATGCTTCGAAGCCGTCATAGAGGCTTGCAGCCAACCTCGCCCACAGCAGTGGGGCACTTGGATTACAGAGGACATGAAACAGGCCTACATCGAACTGCACAACGCCGGTCACGCGCACAGCTACGAGTGTTGGGAACAGGGCGAATTGGTCGGCGGTGTCTACGGCGTTGCAACAGGGCGCATCTTTTCGGGCGAATCCATGTTCAGTATCAGCACTAACGCCTCAAAATCGACCCTGATACACATCGCCCATTCAAACGACTATGATTGGATCGACTGCCAAGTTATGAACCCTCACTTGCGCAGCTTAGGCGCCACCGAGATAGACAGAGAGCGATTTGTTGCACGTTTAACCCAGGAAATACAACGATGACACCCCTCCAGACCTTTTATAAAAGCCTGTTAATTGGCACCGTGATCAGCGCACTGTTAGCAGCCTGCGCCACCTCACCCCTTGGGCGCAAGCAGCTTATCCTCATGCCTGAGAGCCAAATGCAGCAAATGGGGGCAACCAGTTACCAACAGATCAAACAATCTCGCACGCTCAGTAATAACGCACGGGATCAACGCTATGTGCGCTGCGTTGCCTCCGCCATTACTGACGCCATGGGCGGCGGCAATTGGGAGGTCAATTTATTCGCCGATGACACCGCCAACGCCTTTGCTCTCCCCGGTGGCAAAATCGGCGTGCATACGGGCTTACTCGATGTGGCTCAAACACCCGATCAACTCGCCGCCGTACTGGGCCATGAAGTGGGCCATGTCATTGCCCATCACAGCAACGAACGCATGTCGATTCAGTTCGCTACACAAACGGGTGGGCAACTGCTTCAGGCACTCTCTGGCGAACCCAGCCCAGAAAAACAACTGCTTTTTGCGGCACTCGGCATTGGCGCTCAGGTAGGCGTTCAATTACCTTTCAGCCGCAAGCACGAGTCGGAATCGGATTTGATTGGCCTAGAATTAATGGCCAAAGCGGGCTTTGACCCTCGGGCAAGTGTCACTTTATGGCAGAACATGGCAAAACAAGGGGGCGAAAAACCACCGGAGTTTTTATCGACTCACCCTTCCAACGAAACGCGCATTCAAGAGCTGTCTCAAAACATGAACAAAGCCCTGCCCTTGTACAGAAAAGCAAAGCAATCGGGAGAGACCCCGAACTGCCAGCGCTAGGTGGGCAAAGACTAAAAGCCTTGGATAATGCCGAGAATTAAAATGTAGAAAAATAGCATCCCACACACAGCCGCTAAAAAAGAGACAACCGCGCGTGGGATTTTTTGCGCTTCACCCACTAACACAAAAAAGCGCAACCAAAGGAACAAAGCGCAAAAAACGAGCAGTAGAAGGAGTATTCTCATTTTTAGAAACGACAGACTAGCCTTGGCACTCTGGGCGATCTGGACTTGTGTGACAGCGAATGCGCTTGAGCAGCTTCAGCATGCGCTTATCGTAAATGCCCTCTCCCGCTAAATCGTCCCGGACTTGCTCGGCAATGTCCTGCCACTGTGCCGATTCCTCATCGGTCAATTTAATGCGGTAGGGGTCAATTTTTCGCTCAGCATTGTTCACCAACTCGTAGATACGCTCGTAGTAGCCCAGCGACATCTCGCGAGCGGTCTGCGCAAATCCCGGTGGGAAGTTTTCCGGACGAATAATGATTTGCAAGGTCAAAAAGGCCATGGGCATGTCAATCAAACCGCCACCCCGCTCTTCCATCGCTCTATCGAGTTCTAAAGCGGGAATCACCGCAGAGGGCGAGAAAGTAATATCCACATTGCGTCGCACATATTTGGCGGCAAAGTTTGTGGTGTCACCGTAGACAGGATTCACGCCGACTTTGTGCGCAAACGCCTCTCCCGTGGGCTCGTCGCGTACGGCAAAGGTGGGCTTACCCTTAACGGAGGCAGGCGTCGTCCAAGTTTTGTCCGCCATAATCGCATAGAGACCGCCGGCGGGATAAATACCTGCCACTTCGTAGCCATCCTGCGAAAATAAGGGCGCCAACTCAGGTCTAGCGAGGGTCGACAGCAAAAGCCAAGCGCTTTCAAAGTCATAGAGCCCGCCCCAAGCTTCGGCTGTTGTAGTAAACGTGTTGTAGTTGCGGGCGGCAAAGCCGGTCAAAATCATGGCATCGCACAATCCCGACCTAAAATCAGACTTTGCGGCACTTTCTGTCGAATAGGGATACAACTGCAATCTAACCCCTAGTTGCAAAAAGTCGGTCGCAATATCTCTGGCGGTTGTGTAGATATCACCCGTGCGCCCCACGGGATCGAAGACGCAGAAGTAGCGCGTCACAACATCTTGGTTGGCGCTGGCTGGTGTTGCCATAAACGCCATAATAGCTAGTAGCAAATACTGTTTAAATCTCATTAGCAACTCCCCTATATAGCCAGACTATACAAAAAAGAGCGCTACCGCAAAACGGTAGCGCTCCTTTTTTTGATGCCAGTTGTCCGCCTTTAGTGACAGATTATAGGTTTTTCAAAATCGCCTCTTTGACGCTACCTAGATCCGCATCCACAGTCACCATATCCGAACCACTTTGCTGGATCGCAATATCGGGGTCTTTTAAACCGTGTCCCGTCAGGGTACAGACGATGGTCGACCCCTCGGGGATCTTGCCTTCTTCGAGGTCCTGAATAGCACCCGCGAGCGACGTGGCTGATGCGGGCTCGCAAAATACGCCTTCTTTTTCCGCCAGCATCTTCTGAGCGCGCAAAATCTGCTCATCGCTGCGCGAATCAAACCAGCCCTTGGACTCTTCGCGCACTTTCCAAGCTTTGTCCCAGCTTTGTGGATGACCAATGCGGATTGCCGTCGCCACAGTCTCGGGGTTGTCTTCCATTTCCCCCTTAATAAAGGGCGAGGCTCCCTCGGCTTGATAGCCCAACATGACGGGGCGATTGTTGACAATACCTTGTTCAAAGTACTCGCTATAGCCCATCCAGTGCGCCGTAATATTGCCAGCATTGCCCACGGGAATGCAGTGGTAATCAGGAGCGCGACCGAGTTCTTCGACAATCTCAAACGCCGCCGTTTTCTGGCCCTGCAAACGATAGGGGTTAATCGAATTAACAATCGTCACAGGCGCTTCTTCGGCCACTTCCTTGACGAGGCGCATGCCTTCATCAAAGTTGCCCTTAATTTGAATAACGATCGCACCGTGCATCATGGCTTGCGCCAACTTACCCATGGCAATTTTTCCATCGGGAATCAGCACGAACGCCTGAATGCCCGCGCGCGCCGCGTAGGCAGCGGCGGCGGCCGACGTGTTGCCCGTCGACGCACAGATAATCGCCTTGGCGCCCTCTTCTACCGCTTTTGTCACGGCCATCGTCATACCGCGATCTTTGAAAGAACCCGTGGGGTTCAAACCCTCGTATTTGACATAGATGTCGACATCTTTGCCGAGGGCACCGGGGATATTATTTAGGCGAATTAGAGGCGTATTGCCCTCGCCGAGACCAATGATGCGCGTGTCATCGTGCACGGGTAGACGGTCGCGATAGCGATCAATTAAACCTGTGTAGCGCGTGCGAAATGTCATGTCTTTTCCTGTTCGGTAATAAACAACGGAGTCTTAATCTAAGTACTCAATGCGAATTTTGACGATAGAGCCCACCACTTCATCCAGAGCCTCAAGCTCTTTCAGAGTGGCATTGAGCGATTTCTCTTGAATCTGACTGGTGACCATAAAAATTGGCAAAATGGGCTCATCCGCCGCATCGTCCTCAGCCTCTTTTTGAACCACTGCCTCAATGCTAATCCCTTGCTCAGCTAAGATGGACGTGATCTTGGCCATCACACCAGCGCGGTCCTTCACCTGCATGCGCAAGTAGTAGGCGCTCTCGATGTCTTCGATGTCCAGCACGCCGCGTTCGCCCATGCGCTCCGCTCGAAAGCCCAAGTCGGGCACATGAGTATGCGCGGGCTGCCCGATTAGGCGCGCCACGTCGATGATGTCGGCCACCACCGCAGAGGCCGTCGGCTCAGCACCCGCCCCCGCACCATAGTACAACGTCGGCCCCACCGCATCGGCCTTGACCACAACGGCGTTCATCACACCGTTCACATTGGCCAGCAAGCGTTTTTCCGGAATCAACGTTGGGTGTACGCGCAGCTCAATACCATTGTCTTCGCGACGCGCCACGCCCAGGTGTTTGACGGTGTAGCCGAGCTCCGCGGCATACTTTACGTCTTGGGGCGAAAGTTTCGAAATACCCTCGGTATAGCACGCATCAAACTGCAGTGGCACGCCAAAAGCAATCGACGCCAGAATCGTCAACTTGTGCGCCGCATCCGTACCTTCGATGTCGAAAGTGGGATCGGCCTCGGCATAGCCAAGCTCTTGAGCCTCTTTGAGCACACCGTCGAACTCTCGTCCCTTTTCACTCATCTCGCTGAGGATAAAGTTACCCGTGCCATTGATAATGCCCACAAGCCACTCAATACGGTTGCCCGCCAAGCCCTCGCGCACCGACTTGATAATCGGAATACCACCGGCAACGGCCGCTTCATAGGCCACACTCACGCCCTTTTGAGCCGCGGCGGCAAAAATTTCATCGCCGTGAAGGGCGATCAGTGCCTTGTTGGCCGTTACCACGTGCTTGCCGTTTTCAATGGCGCGCAGCACCAGTGAGCGCGCTGGCTCATAGCCACCTATCAGCTCTACGACGACATCGACATCATCAGCATCGACGACCGACTCTAAATCCGTGCCGAGCTCGATGCCCTCGGGATCCGCCGCCAACTTGTCGGGATTCCGCGCCGCCGCGCGAGTCACAAGGATTTGACGACCAGTGCGTCGCTCGATCTCCTCGGCGTTGCGTTTAAGCACATTGACTGTGCCGCTACCCACGGTGCCGACACCTAATAAACCAATTCGAACGGGTTCTAACATAAACAACCTGATTAAGATGTAATCACACCGTCTTTACGCAGCATATCTTTAATGCCACGCAGCGCTTGGCGCGTGCGGTGTTCGTTTTCAATCAAACCAAAGCGCACATGATCGTCGCCGTACTCTCCAAAACCAATACCTGGAGAGACAGCCACCTTGGCTTCACTTAATAATTTTTTAGAAAACTCCAAAGACCCCATCTCGCGATAGGCCTCTGGGATTGGCGCCCATACAAACATAGTTGCCTTGGGCTTTTCTACCGACCACCCCATCGCATTCAAGCCGTCGCACAACACATCGCGGCGACTTTGGTACATATCTGAGATTTCCTGCACACAGGATTGATCCGACTCCAGTGCGTGAATCGCAGCGACTTGAATCGGCGTGAACATGCCGTAGTCCAGATAGGATTTGATACGAGCTAACGCCGCAACGAGCGTGGGATTGCCACACATAAAACCAATGCGCCAGCCCGGCATATTGTAGGTTTTAGAGAGCGAATAAAACTCCACTGCCACACCCTTAGCGCCCTCAACCTCTAAAATGGAAGGTGGCTTATAACCGTCAAAGGCAATTTCGGCGTAGGCAATGTCGTGCACGATCCAAATGTTTTCCTCGCGAGCCAGCTTCACAATGCGTTCAAAAAAGTCGAGCTCTGCTGTCGTTGCCGTTGGATTCCCGGGATAGTTGAGAATCAGCATCTTGGGCTTGGGATACGTATTGCGAATCGCCTTTTCCAGCTCGGCGACAAAATCCACATCCTTTGTCATCGGCACGTGACGAATATCCGCGCCCGCGATCACCACGCCGTAGGGGTGGATGGGATAAGCGGGATTGGGCACCAACACGGCATCTCCTGGGCCCAAGGTGGCTAGAGCCAAATGCGCGAGCCCCTCCTTTGACCCGATGGTGACAATGGCTTCCGTCTCGGGATCAATTTCGACATCAAAGCGGCGCTTGTACCAGCCGGCAATGGCTCGGCGCAGACGGGGAATACCGCGCGACACCGAGTAGCGGTGCGTATCGCCGCGCTGTGCCACTTCGCACAGTTTGTCGACGATATGTTGCGGAGTGGGTTGATCGGGATTGCCCATGCCGAAATCGACAATATCCTCGCCACGTGCTCGCGCCGCAGCCTTCAATTCATTCACAATATTGAAAACATAGGGCGGCAGGCGTTGGATTCTGGGGAATTCTTCGATCAATGGAGTCTCTCCGCGGTTGTTATTTGGACGCTCTCGTCCAGCGCGTGATTCTACTGTTTCGCCCACACACTGTCCACGCCAGCGACTCCAAGAAAGAGGCTCCTTAGCCTTTTAATAAAACTTTACCGAAACAAGGTTTCCGGAGAAAAACCTTCGGCTTCGAGAATCTTGCGCAGCTTTTTCAAAGATTCCATTTGAATTTGACGAACGCGCTCGCGAGTGACGCCCAACTCGTGACCAATCACCTCTAGAGTGGCGTAATCTTGCCCATGTAGTCCAAAACGCCGCTCGACCACCGCCTTCTGCTTGGCGTCGAGTTCCTCTAGCCAGTGATCGACGTAAGCAGCCACTTCTTCGGACTGCAGCAAAGCGGTTGGGTCCGGCACTGAATCATCGGCGATCAAATCCAATAAGAGGCTATCGCCCTCTTTACCAATGGGCACATCCACCGAGGCCACCCGTTCGTTCAAGCCGTACATGCGACAGACATCGTCGACGGGCTTGTCGAGGTGTTTGGCCACTTCCTCGGGCGTCGGCTCGCGAGCAAACTCCTGTTGCATAGCGCGGGCAGCGCGCAAGTAAACATTGAGTTCTTTAATAACATGGATTGGCAGGCGAATTGTCCGCGTTTGATTCATTAGCCCGCGTTCGATGGTCTGCCGAATCCACCAAGTGGCATACGTAGAAAAGCGAAAACCCTTTTCGGGGTCAAATTTCTCCACGGCTCGAATCAAGCCCAAGTTGCCCTCTTCGATTAAATCTAGCAAGGGCAAACCGCGATTCATGTAGCGGCGCGAAATCTTCACCACGAGGCGCAAATTGCTTTCGATCATTTTTCGGCGCGCCGCCTCATCACCTTCTTGCACGAGGCGGCCGTAGTGAATTTCCTGCTCTGCCGTCAGCAGTGGCGAAAACTCAATTTCTTTTAGATACAGACGCGTGGCGTCCAATTGACTAGAGCTTAGTTCTGCGGCTGTGAAGTGTTCTTCTTTTTCTTCAGCTGTGCCCGCTTCACGCGTAGCTTCCACCTCATCCGTGTTTTCCGCCATTGTATCCCCTCGATGTCGCCGCTTCTAAGAGCGGTCTGGCAAAAAATTCATGGGATTAACTGGTTTCCCATACTTTCTTATTTCAAAGTGCAGTGTGGGTTTATCTTGCGCCATCCGACCCATCTCGGCAATAGCTTGCCCCTGCTTTACCTTATCGCCCTCCTTGACGAGCAACTTGCGGTTGTAGCCGTAGGCACTGAGATAGGCATCACTGTGTTTTACAATAACCAGCTGGCCGTAGTTGATTAAACCACCGCCGCTGTACACCACAGTGCCCGCGGCGGCGGCGGAGATGGGATCTCCCTCACGACCGACGATATCAATGCCCTGTTGCGTGCTATTTCCACCTTTGTAGGTTTTTGACAGCGTTCCTTTAGCGGGCCACTGCCACGAGCTGGGTGACGCGCTGCTAGAGCGGCTCGGTGATTTGACCACAGGGGCGGATCGGCGCGTGGTAGAACTCGCGGTTTGAGAGGCGCTCGGCGCGCTGACGGCTTGAGCATCGCCATCGAGCTGAAGCCGCTGCCCTGGGTAAATCGTGTAGGGTTCCGTCAATCCATTGATGCGGGCGATTTTACCGGGCGACATGCGAACTTCTCGCCCAATGGCGTACAAAGTATCTCCACGCTGCACAATGTAAACACCACTTTCCTGACGACGGCTGGGTTTAGGCGGGTTACCCATGCCATTGGGGTTAATCAAGATCTGATCGCCAGGATAAATCGTATAGGGCTTGCTGAGATTATTCCAGCGCGCCAATTGATCGGCATCTACCTTGTACTTCCACGCCACAAAGTACAGCGTGTCGCCACTTTTTACGGTGTACTGTTGGGTATTGAAGCCCGTGCCGACACAAGCTGACAAGCCAAACACGATCCCAGTGCAAAGCATCAGTATGTAAACGGCGCGCTTTAGAGACATTTAATGCTTCAATAGAAAGTACAAGACGACGACCAAAATAACACAGGCCCACCCCAGCCACTCAATGTATTGGTGGATTTTAGGCTCGACCTTGGGGCCCAACCAGGCAACCACCCCTGCGACAACAAAAAACCGCGCCCCTCTGCCCACCAAGGAACCCAACACAAACGGCAGCAACGCCATATTGAGCGTGCCGGCCGCAATCGTCATAACTTTGTAGGGCAGCGGAGTAAAGCCCGCCATCAGCACCATCCAAAAACCGTACTGATCCAGCCAGCTCACTGCTTTCACATAGGTAGGCATCCATCCCAGCTCACTCACCCAGCTTTCGGCCCAGCCCCAAAAGCCATACCCGATGACATAGCCCAACACGCCACCCAGCACGGAGAAAAGGGCAGCAATCGCCGCGAGATAAGCCCAGCGCTTCCGCTGCTGTAGCGCCATTGGCGCCAGCATGACATCAACGGGAATCGGGAAAAACGAAGATTCGGCAAAGCTCATACCGCCTAGAAACCAAGTCGCTCTAGGGTGCTCAGCCCACTTTAGGGTTTTTTCATAAACGGGTGCAAATAATTTCATGGAGTAAGAAGCCTATTGATGGCCGGGTAAAAAAGGCACAAACATCACTGTTTCAAAGGCCTCGGTTTCAAAGTCGTTTTCGCTCATGCGGTGAACAACGGTGAGTTGCTGCCCGCCACCGGGCGCACCTAAAGGCAGTACCAACTTGCCGCCAACAGCGAGTTGCATCAGGAGGGACTCGGGAATGTCGTCCGGTGACGCTGCGGCGAGTATGGCATCGTAGGGCGCGTGCTCTTCCCACCCCCAAGAGCCATCACTGTGCTGGGTGTGGATGTTTTTAAATCCCATTTTTCGCAGTAGTGCATCGGTCTCCTGATAGAGACCCATCAAGCGCTCAACGGTATAGACCTGATCAACTAACATAGCCAGAACCGCGGCCTGATAGCCCGAACCCGTGCCGACTTCCAAGACCTTTCTCGGCTTTTTTTCACCGCGCAATAGTTCTTCGGTCATTCTCGCCACGATGTACGGCTGCGAGATCGTTTGTCCCTGACCAATCGGTAAGGCATCGTCTTCATAGGCCCGTTTAGCCATGGCCGAGTCGACAAACAGATGCCGCGGCATTTGGGCAATGACATCGAGCACTTCTTCGCTTTTTACGCCTTTTTCTCGCAGGCGCTGTACCAATTCATCGCGGCGGCGCTGAGAGGTAAAACCAATGCCCATGATCTCTTGCCGAGTAAAACCGCCGCTCATGCTAGCCACTCCTCAATCGTGCTTAGGCGCTCGCGATCCGTCATTTCAATTCTCAGTGGTGTAATGGAGACATAGCCCTGCTCTACTGCCCAGAAATCCGTCCCTTCCCCCGCGTCTGCTTGGGCACCGGGGGAGCCGATCCAATACATATCGCGCCCGCGAGGATCTCGATCGTGAATGACAGGCTCTGACTGGTGCCGATAGCCACAGCGCGTCACACGCCACCCCTTGAGGGCTTCGTAGGCCATATCGGGCACATTGACATTGAGTAACAAATCGGCGGGCAGCGGCTTATCCACGAGACGCTGTACTACTTCCGAGGCGACGCGAGCCGCCGTTGCGTAGTGCTGAGGATCAAAGGCGGCAATCGACACGGCAAGACTGGGTGACCCCAAATAGCGTCCCTCCATTGCCGCCCCAACCGTGCCCGAGTAAATGACATCCTCGCCCATGTTAGCGCCATTGTTAATGCCGGAAACGACCATGTCGGGCGTCTCGTCCAAGAGCCCAGTGATCGCCAAATGCACGCAATCGGCTGGCGTGCCGTTGACGGCGTAAACATCCTGCTCCTCGCGATGAACGCGAAGCGGGTTATACAACGTCAACGCGTTGCTCGTGGCACTGCGATTGTGATCTGGGGCGACGACCGTCACTGAGCCCAGCGCAGCCAACGATTGCGCCAACACCTCAATACCGGGTGCTCTGTATCCATCATCGTTACTGACTAAAATCCGCATGCCCCGCGCTCTGTCTGTGTGGAGTTATGTAAAGGCCGCTAATATACTGGAATCATTGATGGATTCTACCCTGAGCCGCCCAAAGATGAGTCGAAACCCCACAGACAATCAAGATTCAGACGACGACAGCGCCCTATTCCGCGAGATGGTGGGTGATGTCAAACCCATTGAGCAAAACCAAGCCGACTCCAAAGCCGAACCGCCCAAAGCTCGACCGCGACAGCGCGAAGCCGACGAGCGCCAAGTGTTACAAGATATGCTCTCGGATCACTTCGACGACAGCCTGGAAACCGGAGAGGAATTAAGTTTTCTACGCGCTGGCCAGCAAAAACGCATACTCAAAAAAATGCGACGCGGCCAGTACGCCATGGAAGCAGAGCTCGACCTCCACGGCTACCGCAGCGAAGAGGCCCGCCCCGCACTCGTCGAGTTTTTAGATCGCAGTCGAAGCAACGGACGCCGTTGCGTCCGCATTGTGCACGGTCGCGCACTTCATCGCGAAAGCGGCCCTGTGCTCAAGCCCCTCGTTAACAGCTGGCTCAGACAGCGCGGAGATGTTCTTGCTTTTTGCTCCGCACCGGCTAGCGACGGCGGCGCTGGCGCCGTCTATGTACTGCTGAAATCGGCGAATTAGTCGCTTATTAAGGAGTACAGTCGCGCACCACAAAAATCTGTTGATTTACTTTAGGCGGTACTTGATAGATACTCCACGGCT
>DS990617.1:0-9662 GCA_000155715.1 gamma proteobacterium HTCC5015
TGGTTCTTCATTTGGCACGAATTCTACTACGACTGCTGGCTACTTGAATATTTTTGATATTCAGAATACCGGTACTGTCGATATCGACTTTGACGGTGGCCAGCAAGCGATTGTCGTAAATATTCAAAATGCTACGACAATTGATTTTGCGTTAGGTGTAGCTGCTGACGCTACTACAGCTCCTACTGGCGCAAGCAAAATGGCAGATGTATCAATCTCATTGCCTGCTGGCATGGTGCAAACTATCCAAGCTCACTAAGCTCGGTTGTAAAGCGGGGCGCGCTTGCGCCCCTCTTTTTTATGCGTTGACTATCCAGTGCATAAAAAAGAGTTCAATATTCAAAGATTAAGTGCCCTCAGGGCGCAAAAGGCTGCTGAAATCGAAATG
The DNA here is from genome assembly GCA_000155715.1 of gamma proteobacterium HTCC5015. Classification (GTDB taxonomy): domain Bacteria; phylum Pseudomonadota; class Gammaproteobacteria; order HTCC5015; family HTCC5015; genus HTCC5015. The sequence continues at coordinate 389 of DS990617.1, forward strand.
ACTCGCATCTACGCCACAATTTTGCTCTGCGTGGTTGGTGTTCCTGTTTGGGGGGCGCTGCAGCCCATGGATGAGAGTGCAATGTCAGATGTGTCGGGGCAGGCGGGATTTAGTATTACTCAAGAATTTCCTGCCACGGGCGTTGATGGACGTGAGCACAATTATGGTGTCAGCAACTCTCAAGTCGACTTGAATCAATCTGTACGTGGTGTAGATATCTCGATTATTGATGGCGGCGGTGTTGATGAAGTGGCGCTAAATGCTGATATTGATGGCGATGGCTTTGCTTCAAATCTCAACTTGGCACCCAACGGCGCATTTAAATTGCAGAATTTTGTCTTTGAATCCGAGCCCATCAATTTAGATTGGGATAGCAATGTGATTGGTTCTGATGGCTCGGGCGGTATCGGTGGTACGGGGCGCAGTGGTTTTGTGCTTTCATTGCAAGGGTCGGATTTGGCGTCGGTGGCCGAGTGGGGGATTGTCTCGGGTGTCTCCGGTGAAGTCAGTAGTGCGCTAGGGACAAAGTTGGCGGATATTGGTGTTAAGTATCCTCGCACGGGGGCAATTACCATTTCAGCACCTGATCCTATGGTTACAGAAACAGCGTTAGTTGTTGAAACAGTATTTCCGTCGACAGGTGGAGATCCTTTTGCCGAAGGTGGGATTGATTTCTACTTGGGGGATGAAGATGGCTACGATGGCGGCACTGAAGGCTTTTTTAATCTTTACGATGTTCGCCTAACGGGTGCGTTTTATGGCGAAGCCGATTCAGGAGGGGCTTTTGGAAATAACGCGATTGTATTAACTCCAATTGAAGATCAATTGATCAGTTTCGGGCTGGGGGCTTCGGACGAGGCTTTCGCGGATAAGACGTCGGCGAATACCGTAGCGGATTTTATTAACCGCATTCCCGGTGGCACGCCTTTAACCATTGATACCGCTAGCACGGGTAACGCCGTTCAGGTGCGTTTTCGCGGCGATTATGTGATGGATGCGGGGATTACCAAAATGGCAGATGGTGATGCCCTGTTAAATATGGATCTTCTTATTACGGGTGAGCCGGGTATTCGCCTAGATGTCGATGCGGGGAATGGCGGCGCGCGCCCCGCTTCGTTGGTGGTGTCGCCTTTAATTACGAACGCAAATTTTGAGTTTGCCCTTCAGCTAGGGGCGGCAGATCTAAATGGCAATGGGGTGCCCGTTTTGCAGACCTTGGGTGGCGACGCTGGCGAGGGCGGTCGTGGTACGCCTGCAGGGGGCGACTATTTCAACCAAGCCTATATCAATGCTAACCAAGCGAACTTGCTGGGTATTGCCAAGATTTCCAACTTGGATATGACGGGCACGAATTTACGAATTTCGGCGCACTAGGCGATGGAGGTGAGAGTGAGACAGCCATGGATTACTATCGCTACGTTTATTGTACTGTTGGCGGGTGTGTCTCAGGCCGCGTGGGCTTTAGAGTATTTGTCGGATGAAGAGTTGTCACAACATGATGGCTACACATCAAAAAACATGGTCTATCGCTTAGATGACGAAGGCAATACCCACTTTGAGCGTGCCGATAGAGAGGCTTGTCACTACTATCACAGTCAAGAAGAGCAAACGCGCGGTGACTGTGAAGTGGATCAGAGCGGAGAGCGCGAGCGCATTGCCAAGCAAAGCTTCTCTCGCTACCTTCAGCAATTTGCAAATACAACGGAAGTCGCCAATTTGGATTTGTTGGTGGATAATTCTCAAGTCATTACTTTGGAAATTCTTTTGGATCACTTCGATTACTACCATGTGATTGATGAGGGGCGGCCCGATCAAGCGGTTGTCCTGTTTGAGGGGCTTTATATCGGTGCCAAGGGTGGCGGTCCGTTGATTATTGAAAGCAAGCAGAAAGTTTCTCGCCCTTTGCGAAATGGTGAGCGGAAAGCCGAAGTAGTGATTGAATCAGAAATGAAAACCGGCGCCGATATACACACGCACGCAATTCGCTTGGGCGAAGACGATTTAAGTGCCGATTTGGCGCCTTCATTTGGCTCTTTGGCGATTGGCTTGCCCGAAGGAATGCGCAACCGTATTGTCATTCGGCAAACTCAGTAGGGGAATGTAGTGGTAGTAGCATTGGCCGCACTGCTGGCGATCTGGCAAACCAGCGTGTTCTTAGAATACGAAGAAATGGATGGTGTGATGGTGCAGGTGCCCCAAACGGTGGGTTCTGTGGATCGCATTAGCTATTTAGCATCAGACCAAGTGGAAGTGACTCCTCTAAGCGAGATTCGCAATCGCCATGTTGTACGTCAGCGCTATGACTACAGCTGCGGCTCGGCGGCGTTGACGACGGTGCTTAACCACTTTTTGGGGCTAGAGCTCGACGAGTCACGCGTTATGAATGGCTTGTTGACCTACGGCGAGCGCGAGAAAATTGTCGAACGTCGAGGTTTTTCTCTGGCGGACATGAAGCGATTTGTATCGGCTTTGGGGTACAAGAGCGGTGGCTTTCGCGGTGAAGTGTCGGATTTACAAGAGCTTACTCAGCCCGCAATTATCCCTATCCACTATGGGGACTTTAAGCACTTTGTTGTGTTGAGAAATATTGTGGGGGATCGCGTTTTTATCGCGGATCCGGCCTTTGGCAATCTCACGCTGACAATTTCAGAGTTTGAGGAGCTATGGGGCAATAATGTGCTGTTCTTGGTCTATGCCACGGATGAGCAGAAGATAGATGCCTTAGAGATTTCGGATGAGGACTTGGCGTATATGGATGAAGAGCGCGTATATCGTGTTCTCAACCAGAAAATTCCAGAGTTCTACCATGCTATGGATCGCGAAGTAGACTTCGCGGCGGAAAACAAATTTTATTATCGACCTTAGTGAATTTTTTTATGTCTATGATTCGAAAGTCAGCAATTTGGGGCAGTGGTCTAGCGGTATTGTTAAGCCTGTCAGCACCCGTTTGGGCCGTGGATAACCCTGAGGCGGATAGGCAGCTAATTGGTTACGAGGCCAAGGAAGAGCTGGCTGCTTTAGAGCGCGTTAATTTTTCGGGTGTCGAGCCTAATTTTCCCTCAGGTTTCTTTGATGGGCTGCGAAGCAAGATTGAATCTTTTGGTGACTATCGAAATCTCCGCATTGAAGTGGTGGCTTACACGGGAAGTGAGCAGCTGACTACCGCCGAGCGCGCGGAGTTTGGTGACAGCGCTAATTTGTCGAGTCTTCGCGCCGAGTCCGTGCGAGAGGAAATTGCTTCGAGAACCGATTTCCCCAATGCGCGTTTAGAATCCCGTGGTGCCGGGGAAGGTAGCGGAGACTTTGCGGAAGTTAATATCTTCTACGATGCGCCTCAATACCGTTCTATTGACACTTCCAGTTCCGGTGTGTCGGCGAATGACTACGATTCGGCTCGCGAAGCGCTCGCCAAAACGGAAGAGGACGAAGAAGACACCACCTTGGAAGATGCACTCAACGCGGTGGATGAGAACTACAGCCTACTAAAAGAGAATTCCGTTGATTTGCAGTACAGCTACAATATGTCGTACTCGTCGTCGGATTCCTTGGTTTTGGATACGGATACAACGTCAGGTCAGGTGGTCGTCACGGGGGTGACTCGCGATGGCCGTTTGACACATACCAATTCTATTTCAATGAGTTATGGCTTGTCCGATAATTTAACTTTGGGTGTGGCTATACCACTGGTGAGTACGAGTACCTTGGGTGATAGCATCAGTGAAGATGGCGTCGGCGACATGTCTGTGAGCATGCGTTGGCAGCCGTTTCCCGTTCGTCCTGGTAAAGCCAATATGACACTGTCAAGCAGTGTTGGCTTGCCAACTGGCACAAGCCCCTACGATATTGATATTAACAATACGCTGCCTACAGGCTCGGGTCTGTACTCCTTGGGCTTTTCGGCAAATGTGAATAAGCTGATTGACCCCATTGTTGCCTATGGCAGTGTTTCTTACTCGCAGGCATTTGAGGACGATGGTTTTAGCCAGCAGCGGGGCAGCCGCGTACTAGAGGGTATTAAGCCAGGAGGTACTTTTGGTTACAGCTTTGGTATGGGGTACGCCCTAACTTATGGTGTGTCGATGAATATGGGTTTTTCTCATAGCTTCGGCTCTGATAGTGAATTGGAGTTTACGGACGAAACATTTGAGTCATTCGGCGGACACGCTGCTCGTTTCAATATTGGTGCCGGCTTTAGAACGTCGCCGGGCACGGTCCTGAGTGTTAACTTGGCGATGGGGCTGACACGTGAATCGCCCGACTTCGTTGTAGGTTTCTATATTCCATTCTCTGTTGAGGGTTTTAAATCCTACTTTGGTGGCGACGGAGAGTAGGCTGAAAAGCTATGTGGAATAACTGTATCGAAAGTGTTCGAGCAAGCTGTGTGAAAGCCGCTTTTGTGGCTGTCGTTGTGCTGGCGACACCCTCTACGGCGTGGTCGGCATTGGCTGAGAACTTGACAGTCAGCCCGCGTGCGCTCTCGATGGGGAATGCTGTCACCGCTGATCCACCCGGTGTTCACTCTGTTCACTACAATCCGGCGGGTTTAATTAATCTTCCGAATGGGGGGACTAATACCTTAACTTTATTGGCACCTACCTTTAAAACGGGGGCTCGCTTTAGGGCGCCTGAAGGTTATGAGGTGTTTGGCTTTAGTGATGACCCCATCATTGATACTTCGCACCCGGAGTACCAAGGCAATACCAGCTTTACCGATAAGTTGACTCTCTATGTGCCTGGTGGGGACATCGTTGAACCAGAGGCGTTCACTGTGCCGACGGCAGGTTTGGCTTACCGCCCCGAAGACGCCCCCTATGTGATTGCCTCGACGAGTTATGCACCCCTTGCTGCAGGGTATCAGCGCGGTGAAGATGACCCCGGTCGCTTTCAGGGCAAAACATTGGCGTTACAGCGGATTACGCTACTCTCTCCCTCGATTGCCGTTCAGGTTAACGAAAACTTCGCATTTGGCGCCTCTATCGGGATGAGTTATAGCGCCTTTTTCATGGACTTGGATATGCGTTCGCCCAACGAATTTGTGGGTGTGGTGCGCTTCTTGAAAGAGGATGTCTGCCCCGTATTTGAAGGCTCTGGTGCCATTCCGTTTATCCCGCCAGATTGTGTGGGTGATGGCCTCAATCCTTTTGATACTTTGACTTCTATTACCTTAGAAGCGACGGATCCATTTGGTTTGTCCTACAATTTGGGCTTTCTGTGGGAGCCCGATCCGGCTCTTTCCATTGGCATGGTCTACCAAAGCGAAGCTGAGATGAACTTTCGCGGTGAGTTTCAAACGAGAAACTCGGAAGGGCTAGTCACCACATTTGATGCGCTCCAAGGTGATCCGTTTATTGCGGCAATCGTACAAATTTTGGGCCTGCCGACCAATGTCCCCGAGGAGGAGCAGGGCGATTTTCGCTTGGATCTGACTTTGCCTGAACACGTGGCTATTGGCACCAAGCTTCAGGTGACCGATCGTTTGCAGTTTAATCTCGATTGGCGCTGGACAGACTGGGAGAAATGGGCGCAGCTGGACATGATTCTCAACCGAGGTACTGCCTTAACGCAGTTGGGGAGTTTCTTGGGTGTGACAACCTTAACACAGCTGTCGATTCCTCAGGGTTTTGTTTCCCGTGCACACTTTGCTTTCGGGGCCAAATACCACTTGAATTCGCGCTGGGAGCTTCGCGCTGGCTGGGAGCCGCGTAAGAGTTCTGTGCCGGATGATAAAGTCAGTCTGCTAGTGCCCTTTTCTGATGCCAACCTCTATGGTGTCGGTGTCGGCTACAAAATGAGTAACAACCAGTCGTTTGATTTTTCACTGGCCTATATGGAATCCAAGGTGAGCGCTCCTGCCAACAGCAGTACCTCGCTCAACGCTACTGGGATCGACAATATTGTCTATAACCCCTATGCAGGTCTGGATGTGGATATTGAAACGGAAGTCTTTATTGCCGCGATTACCGCGACCATGCGCTTTTAGAATATCTCTCTAGCCGCCTGCGTTTGTGGGCGGTATGATGAGCCCTATTACAATTAAAGTACTATGCCATGGCTCAGTTATTCACTTGCACAGCGTTAATTCCAGGGTTTATTTCTCTTGCCGCTCAGCACGGCGTTAGTTTAGACAGCCTTAACGAAAAACTGGGTATTGAACCGCCGGATCTCAATGACCCCTTTGCCGGCATCTCGTTAGAAAAGTTGGACGATATGCTTTGTCTGTTCCGAGATGAGTCAGGCAATGACAGCTTTTTCTTGGAGTTGGGCGCTTATATTCGGTTTGAGTCGTTAGGGGTGATTGGGCAACTCATCGCGACGGCGACTTCCACCCGCCAAGCCCTAGAACAGTACAACGAGTTTAAAGACATTATTCACCCGTTTGCCGAGTTTTCGATTCGGGAAGAGGATGGGCAGACGATTATTGCCTATGCGGGTGATGAGGATTGGCCGATTTCTAAATCGGCACGCTACGAAGAAATTTTTATGACATCGCTGGTAACGATTGGCCGCTTTATGCACGGTGATAAGTATCAAATCACTGAGGCCTCTTTTAGGCACGCGGAGCCAGATTATATTGAGCAATACGAACGCATCTTTCAGGCTCCTGTGCTCTTTAACCAGTCTGAGTGTCATATTCGCGTGCCCAGTGAGGTGATGAACTCCTCCCTGTCGGGGGCCTCTCCGCAGTTTAATCAAAGCTTTGCCGAAAAAGCACAAGTGCTATTGTCGCGGCTGCCTTCGGATAGCAGCCTAGCGGCGGAAGTGGTACAGGCCATCGAGAGCAAAATTGGCTATGCAGTGTTTAGCATGCAAGATATTGCCGGCGAGCTCAATATGACACAGAGAACTCTTCAACGTAGGTTGAAAGAAGAGGGCACTAGCTATGCGCAGTTGCGGGACAGTGTGCGCTTTCGGTTTGCTGAGGAGTATTTGAGAGACTCTTCCATGGACATGGCGACAATTGCCGCCAATTTGGGCTTTTCAGAGCCCGCTAATTTTTATGCCGCTTTTAAACGCTGGCAGGGTATGTCGCCTGGTGAATACCGAAAGCGTTTCATTCCCTGATTGACGTACTCGGCGCCTACAACTTAATACGGTTGTCGTCCTGCGTGCGGGGCGGCTTGCCGCGTTCTCACGTTTAATAAAACCCGTCACTCTCCGTGCTGTATTCAGAGTGTCGTTCAAGCACTTGAGCGCTTCTAGCTGCTGCAACGGGTTTTGCTCAGCTTGCGGGATGTTTTCTGAGTTTAATAGCTCGGTGTGTCGCCGAGAATGGCGTCCCGCGCATTCTTGCCAAATTCGGGCTCGGGTTCGTACTCGGGGTTAGAGTTATAGCCGCTATCGCTGGGAGTGGGAGGCACTTCCTCCTCCGCTGTTGTTTCCTCGGCATTGTCATCGCTGCTTTGCGAGGGCTCCTCCGCAGAAACTTCTTCTGGGGCGCTATTCTTGCTGGCGGTATTGGCGTCTGATGAGGGGGTGTTTGTGTCACCTTGAGTGTCTGCTTGTTGACCTGTGGCACTATCTGAGGTCGTTTGTGACGGGCTGCCACTTGAAGGAGCAGCGGGCGCCTCAGGCTTAGAAGATGGGCGGATGTCACCGGCGGGGCGCACGCTAGAAGCCTCATTAGTTTCAGTTTGTGGCTCTTGCACTGAAGCGTCTGTTTTTGAAGATTCTAGTGCCTTGTCACTCTGTTTATCTTGTGCCGGGGCTGGGGTCGTGACGGTGACGCCTAGTAGCCCGAGAATTTGGCGGCTGCGGCGCTGAATTTTGGGGCGGCTGCTGTCGGTGGCGCTGCCGCGTAGTTTGTTAATTAAACTGGCACTCCAAGGTGCTTGTCGTTGCAGTGCCTGTTCGCTGCCGTTTAAGTGATTCCACTCTCGAATAAACGCGTCTAGCGCGTCGAGCCGAGTGCCGTATTGGCTGGCAATGCTCCGAGCAATCTCTGCCAGTAATTGAGGGTTGCCTTGAGGTGAGCTGTCTTGGCTCGTCGGCTCGTGCTCGCTATTGGCATCGCCGACGGCCTCCGAGGCTGCTGGGGTGCTCTCGGGTGTTTGTGGGAGCGTGGGGACCGATGGGGTTTCGGCTGCAGGAGTGTCGGGGGCATTTTGGCTGCGGTGTTGTACGACAAAAAAGACGACGAGTGCCATACTAAGCAGCAACAAAATACCTGCGATCACCAGCAAAACGGTTTTATTGTTTTTAGACCCCGTGTTTTGCATAAAAATGGGATCGACATTCAATGTCGGAACATCAATATTGTTAAGTTCGGGGGGGATGGGGGGTGGCGCTTTATCGAACTCGATGGCGCTGAGCTGCTGTGCGCGCAAGGTGGTGTACTGACCACTCGTCAGTCGCCCATTGGAATAGGCGATCGATAAAATGCGTAGATTGTGGTTGCGGCTGGGTGAAACCATGATCAGCTGTCCTTGTCCTTAGCTGCGGCCTCAATGACGATGACGGTAACATTGTCATTCGCTTGGTTTTCCAGCGCTTGGTCGATCAGCGCCTGAGCGGCTTTAAATGGAATTTGCTCCATCATTTTGGCAATTTCTGTGAGCGTGATGTCTTTAAAGAGGCCGTCGCTGCAAATAAGGAATTTGTCGCCGGCTTGAACGGTGTCGTGGTCAATTTCGATGACGAGGTGATCAGACACGCCGACGGCGCGGGTAACAATGTTGGATGAGGGGTGAGAGGCCGCCTCTTCAGGGTTCATCATGCCTTTGTCGACAATTTCTTGAACAAAACTGTGGTCGTGGCTGACTTGCTGTAAATCGCCATGGCGCAGGCGATAAATACGGCTGTCGCCCGCCCACATGTAAAATACGTGCTCCTGATAGGCATAAACCAGAGCGACCGTGCTGCCCATGACATTTTCGGGTTTACCGTGTGATTGAGCGTACATGTCGGCGTTCACGTCGAGAATCTTAGATTCAATATGCTCGATTGAAGTGCTGAGTGTGCGCTTGGGTTTAAAGTCACTCAGACCATCGATAATCGACTGGCTGGCTACGTCGCCTTTGGCGTGGCCACCCATGCCGTCTGCAACGACCCAGAGTCCATTCTCGGGCAGTGTCAGATAGGCGTCTTCATTGTGTTTACGGACGGTGCCAACCGTGGTCAAGCCGCAGGAGCGCCATTCGAAGTCGAGAGCTTTTGCCATAAATGCCGTGATATGTAAGCAGTATTTATCTAATAAGTTTGAATATGCCATATTAAAACGGCAATGCCGAGACTTATTGCCAAAAATTGTCACCCCGTGCGCTCACGAAAAGACAAA
>DS990617.1:9682-26625 GCA_000155715.1 gamma proteobacterium HTCC5015
AAGCCCCTCCGGGCGTGGCCTGAAGCGCGCATGTGCGTCGTTGCATTGCTTGAAAAGGAGAATCACCCTTCCCTGCACAATGCGCCCCTGTGCCCCGAATGGGGTATCGCATCTGCACGCTTCAGAACACGCTGAGCATGCAAGGGTTTTTCAGCAGCCTGCTAGGATGTTTGTTAGAATGCGCCTCGCTTAAGTTTGAAATTGTTGGAAATGCTATGACGGTAAAGACTCGGTTTGCACCCAGCCCAACGGGCTACCTGCACATTGGAGGCGCTCGTACGGCGTTGTTCTCTTGGTTGTACGCGCGGCGCCATGGAGGTCAGTTCGTGCTGCGTATTGAAGACACCGACTTGGAGCGCTCTACCGAGGAGTCTGTACAGGCGATTTTTGACGGTATGCGCTGGCTGGGTTTGGAGCACGATGAAGGGCCGTATTACCAAACTCAGCGCTTCGACCGCTACAAGGAGGTGATTGACCAATTACTGGCGGAGGGCAAGGCCTACCGCTGCATCTGTTCCCGAGAGCGCTTGGAGGCGCTGCGCGAGGAGCAAATGACAAACAAGCAAAAACCCCGCTATGACGGCTGTTGCCGCGACAAGGCTATCAGCGAACAAAGTGAAGCGCCCTATGTGGTTCGCTTTAAAAACCCGCAAGAGGGTGTCGTAGTAATCGAGGATGCAGTGAAGGGCGATATTTCCGTTTCCAATGCCGAGCTCGATGATTTGATTATTGCTCGTACGGATGGCACGCCGACTTACAATCTCACCGTAGTGGTCGACGATATGGACATGGGGATGACGCAAGTGATCCGCGGGGATGACCACGTCAACAACACGCCGCGACAAATTAACCTGTATAGAGCGCTGGGTGCCGAGCCACCGCAGTTTGCCCACGTGCCTATGATTCTTGGCGAGGATGGCAAGCGCCTTTCCAAGCGCCACGGGGCCGTGAGTGTGATGCAATACGAGGAGCAGGGTATCTTGCCCGAGGCGTTATTAAATTATTTAGTGCGTCTCGGTTGGTCTCATGGCGACCAAGAAATATTCAGCTTGGAGGAGATGATCGAACGGTTTGATTTGTCGGCGGTAAACCGTGCGCCCTCTACCTTTAATACGGAGAAGCTGCTGTGGGTTAACCAGCACTACATCAAACAGTGCGAATCGGAGCGCCTAGTGCGCTTGTTTGTCGATTATGCCGAGAGAGCGGGCTATGACGTCGAGCCGAGTCAGGCGCAGTCGGTTGTGGAAGCGCTGCGCGAGCGGGTGGATACTTTGGTGGACATGGTGAGTCAGGCGGCTCCTTTTATCGGTGATTTTGAAAGTTACGATGAAAAGGCGGCCAAAAAGCACTTGCGCCCCGTGTCCCTAGAACCATTGAAGGCATTGCGTGCGCGTTTTTCAGAGCAGGGCGAATGGCGGGGTGGCGAATTGCACGATGTGGTGCAAGGGGTGGCCGAGGCGTTAGAGGTCGGCATGGGAAAAGTCGGCATGCCTCTGCGCGTAGCGGTGTGCGGTACCGGTCAGTCGCCGTCCATGGATGTGACTTTGGAACTGGTGGGGCGCGAACGCTGCCTGCGCCGCCTCGATCGAGCGATTGATTTTGTCGAGAAAAAAATTGAGCAAAATGCTTGACGGCAGAGGGTGTTTGAGTAGAATACGCGCTCCACGCACAGTGGGGCTATAGCTCAGCTGGGAGAGCGCTACAATGGCATTGTAGAGGTCGGCGGTTCGATCCCGCCTAGCTCCACCAAATTGCTCTTGCATTTAGGCCGTGCGAGATAGAGCTAAGCGTGAACTCTGCGTCCCGTTCGTCTAGAGGCCTAGGACTCCGCCCTTTCACGGCGGCAACAGGGGTTCGAATCCCCTACGGGACGCCACTATACTAAAAAGCCGCTTCTTCGGAAGCGGCTTTTTTTATGCTCATATTGAGGCAGTTAGAATATGGTTCGCCGCATTGTTTTGTGTAAGGTGTTTTTGTGAATCAGCCCATTAGGCCCGCTCACCTCGATCGCACCCTATCCGTCGCGCCCATGATGGATTGGACGAGCAATAAATAAATCACTTCAAATTCATGGCCTTACAGGCCACGTAGTTTTTTCTTAGCAAAATATAAGCAAGCACTGGCTAAAAACGTCTACGCCAGCCGCGTGGCCGTGGCTGAGTCTTGGGCTAATGAATTATTGCTGAAACCTATCAACCGCCCCCTTTATTCATTTTTTAAGTTGACCGTCGGAAAAAGGTGATAAAGGTAACAGTAAATGAAAAACAAACATAACTATATGATATATAAAGAAAAAAACAGTTGAATACAAAGGTGATGAAAAGGTGATGAAAAGGTTACACATCACCTTTTGTTGAAGTCACTATTCAATTTGTTAAGATCTTTTAAAATCAATGACTTACAAGCGCGTCACCTTTTCATCACCTTGCATCACCTTTTAAAGGTTACAAATCACCCCTTTAAAATCAAATACTTAAGCCTGTTTTTGGCACTTGTAACCTTTGTTACCTTTTTCCGATGCCGAACTCAGATTTCAGGCGAATTACACCTGTTTCAGGTCATTAGCGGACAATTAGTCATAGGTGGCAACTATCGTTTCAACTGCAAAAATAAAGACACAAAAAGCTCGAGGGCGCGGCGAGGAGTCGATGGCGCGCGCTGGCTCGTGACGGGGATGGTTCTGTGGCTGTGCTTGCGTGTGCTTGTGCTAGGCAATAAAAAAGCCGTGACAGGCGTCACGGCTTGCGTTGGTCGAACTCGAGGCTCTCAGAGGATTTGAGAAGACGAAACTTAGTTCATGGTTGGCCCGAGATCGGTGAGCGAGTATTGATCAAACCTTACCACTTCTTCACCGAGCAAGTCGTTCAGCTCCAAAAACCGCTCTTTTAGTGGATCCAGTTCGTTCGTCACGAAGACCTTCGCCGCTTTTTCGACATCACCGAATCCGCCGGTGTTTGACGGGATGATTCCCATCAACTGAGGAGGCACCCGGTGGCCGGCGAGTTGGTCGTCGCGGCTGGTGTTCTTGATTTGCCAGAATTCATCCTTGGCGGCCACTTCACTCACAGGGATTACTTGAATCCCATCCTTTTTACCCTGGGGGGCGTACATAAATAGGTTTTTGAAGTTTCCAGGGCCTTTTGAGTCCTTCATCGCTTGCCGAAGGGCGTCGACATCGTCCTGGCTGTGAGCAGAGTCCGTCATATACATAATGAAGCCCGCGTGACTGCCATTTTCGTAATATTTTCTTCGGAAGAGGGTTGCTGACTCATTCAGGAGCACCGACTGCAGTGACCCTATATAGTCAGGCACACCGTAAACATCTTGGTTAATGTCTGGCTCCATGATGTGTACGATAGAGTTTGCCTCGAACTCCTCTTCGAGTCCGTGCGTGTGTGTCCACCAGTACGACTCTTCCTCGATGCCGACCCGCATATAGCGGGCTAAGCGGGGTTTAATTTTTAATAGCTCACCGAGACGGTTATCAACGCGCTCCGCGTACAGATTTCCATATACCAAATAATCCAACGCCAGCTTCGCAAAATCGGTGCGGCTCAAAAGCTTCGTCGGCATGAAGGTTTTTACTAAGATATTTCGCTTCACTTGCAGCGCCGATCCGTGATGTGGCGTTGCTCGGTAGAGCTTTGAAAGACCACGCATATCAAACGGCGGTTCATAGTAGCGGGAAAACGGCATGCAGCCGGTGTACATCAAGTCGTACACACTCAATACAGGCTTAGGGTCGCCAAATGAAAACTGGATGGGATCGCTCATTCGTATATCTCAATAATTGAACCAGAGGCACCCTCGGATGGGCCCTCAAGCGGCTCGTTAAAAATAGCGTGCATCGTTGCCCAGGCCAGCTCAGCGTGGCCGGTGTCTTTTCGGCGGCCCGCGATATAAGTCACGCGCCGACCGGTATCAGTCATCGCTCGACGAATTGCCATGAAACTCTGGGCCAAATCAGACCAGCCAGCATCAAACTCAAGGCGCTGATGATCGATGACATTGAGTGTCTTCATGACCATCTGAGCTTTCAGTTCAGGGCTATAGTTCAGGCGCCGAACGCAAGGCAATTTTTTCTCTACCAATTCAGCTACAGCGGCACCAGCACCGGTCGTATCAATGCCGCAGTATTCAATCTGGTACCGAGAGCGCAGTGCCAAAATGAAATTGGCCTGGGCCTCATAGTCCATGCCCCGCAATCGGTGTTTTTCGATAATCCGGTGCTTTTGGCTCTTGCTCTTGGAGGGTGAGAGCACAATTAACCCAGCGCCATCGCCCTGCTCAGAATCACTCGATGGGTCGTAGCCCACCCATACAGGACTATCGCCCAACGGCTTGGCAGCAAACGGCTTCAAGTCACGCCACTGAATCCAGCTATCGATCATGCATGCCTGTAGCTTAGGCAGCGGAAACACCGAAAGCGTGTCATCCATAAACTCGCACATAAGCAAGTTTTGCCACTCCTCGTGGCTGTACTCCTGCCGCAAATCGTCAAGATCAAACAAATCACATCCGCCGCGGATAGCGTCTTCAACAGTCACAATTTGGCGCCACTGTTTATCGGGACACAGCGCGCCTTTAGCCAATGCCTCATGTGACACATCAAAATCAACTCTTTGGTCTTTGGGGCGGCGTTTCTTCCAATCTTCGCCAGACCAAAACGGATAAGCCTCATGGGTTAATGCAGAAGGGGTAGAAAAGTAAGTTCGCTTCCACTGCTTGTGCATCGCCATTCCCGATGTCACCTTCTTGAACTCTTTGAATCGTCCGATCCAAAAATACTCATCCATGTATACATCACCGTGATAGCCTTGGGCGGTTTGTGCGTTTGTACCTAAAAAATAAAGCTCAGCACCATTGGGCAGTCGGATGGGGTCTCCCTTCAGTTCGATACCTGTCTCAGCCAGTACAAACTTCACAATATATGATCGGAATATGTGAGCCTGTGCTTTAGAGGCACTTAGAAAAATTTTATTCTTACCCGTCTCCAAGGCATCACAAATAGCCTCTCGCGCAAAAAACCAAGTCGCCCCAATCTGTCGCGACTTTAAAATGTTCCGGTTGCGGTGGTTCTTGCCCGCCTGGTACCAAACTCGCTGATAATCAAAGAGCTCCTCTTCAAATTTTTCAATGACCTGAATCACGCCTTCGTCGGGCACATCATTTTTAGGCTTAAAGTTCTTTGGCCCTTTATTTCTGTTTTTTACTTTCGGGTTCAGGTCAGCCTCGTTGCCCCCATTGTTATATTTATTCACACGGGCCAAGCGTTCTTGCTGCCTCATTAGCAAGTCAATCTCTTTAAAATCCTTGCCTGCCTTGTCCTCTTTGGCAATTAATTGAACCAGTCGATCTTCAAGCGTCGCCTCAATCCGAGAAATCGGCGCAGCTTTCTCCCACTCGCCACGGCGCTTCCATGCGTAAACACGTTGGTATTTAATATCTAGCTCATCGCTAATCTGTTGAATGCCCCAGCCCTGCCAATAGAGCGCACGCGCCCTATTGCGCAGTCCATCAACGTCAGCATCTTTCTCAGTAATGGTGGTCATGGGCCTTAGTGTGCAGCCACAAAAGCCGATGCCTCACCCTCTCTAGCTGTAAACCGCTCACTTACAACTGCACTCGCTTGGCAAGCAAGGGCTATCAGGCCGATTCTGTGCCCAAACGCACACCCTAAGAGGCCACCATGCTCAAGAAAAAATTCCGAATTGCCCGAGAAGGCGCCACCACCGACGGACGCACAATCACACGCGAGTGGATTGAACAGATGGCCGCTAACTACAACCCTGAAACTTACGGCGCCCGCATCAATATCGAGCATCTTCGCGGCCTATTCCCGGACGGCCCGCTTCCCATGCTCGGTGATGTACTCAGTCTGACCACAGAAGAGCATGACGGAAAGCTGGCCTTGGTAGCCGAGCTGGCCCCCACGGAAGAACTAATCGCGTATTCACGAAAGCGGCAAAAAGTTTACACCTCAATCGAAGTGGATCCTGAATTTGCTGATACCGGCGAAGCCTACCTAGTCGGTCTGGCGGTAACTGATAGCCCCGCTAGTCTGGGTACCGAAATGCTGCAGTTCAGCGCGGAGCAGAAGCAGAACCCGTTGGCCACTCGCAAGCAGTCCCCCAGCAACCTGTTCACAGCGGCCATGGAAGTGGAAATGGACTTCAGCGACGAGCCCGAGAAGCCCAACAAACTGAGCGCCATGGTCAAGCAGCTGTTCAAGCGCACCGAGAAAAACAGCACAGACATGGAGTCTTTTACCAAAGACCTTGAGTCAGCAATGACCCAAATCGTCGAAAAAATTGGCGAGTACCACGAAGCTTCCGCTACAGCGGAAGAGTTCAACAAACTTAAATCAGAGCACGAGGCGCTGAAAGAAGAGTTCAAAGCGCTCACCGAGAAGCTATCCAGTCAACCTCAACACCGCAGTAAACAATTTGGCCGTGCCGACGGCAATGGCGGTGTAGAGCAAACCGATTGTTAATCGTTAACAGCCAAACGCTCTAGTAGCCAATATTTAAACAAACACACAGGCCAAAAAAATGCGCAACAATACACGCAAGAACTTCGAACAATATACGCATCGCATCGCTGAACTTAACGGTGTCAGCGACGCAACAAAAACTTTCAGCGTCGACCCAACCGTGCAACAAACACTCGAGCGCCGCATGCAGGAATCTAGTGAATTCCTATCGCGCATCAATGTGATTGGCGTCGATGAGCTCAAAGGCGAAAAGGTCGGACTAGGCGTATCAGGCCCCATCGCTGGCCGTACCGATGTGTCATCCAACGACCGCGCACCGCGTGATGTTTCGGCACTGTCAAAAGATGGCTACGAATGCGCGCTCACCGAATTCGACACATTCATTGGCTATGCCATGCTCGATGCATGGGCCAAGTTCCCTCAATTTCAATCAATGCTTCGTGATCAAATCCTTGTTCGCCAAGCGCTTGATCGCATCATGATCGGCTTTAACGGCACCAGTGCTGCCACTGAAAGCAATCGGGTGGCAAACCCCTTACTGCAAGATGTCAACATCGGCTGGCTTGAAAAATACCGCACCCATGCGGCGAGTCGTGTACTTACAGAAGGCGGCCAAGCGGGTGTGGTTGGTGTAGGAAGCGGAGCTGCTGCCGACTACAAAAACCTCGACGCGCTAGTGTTCGATGCAGTCAACGAGCTGATTGACCCCTGGCATCGCGAGTCGACCGATTTAGTCGTGGTAGTGGGCCGTAAACTAATGGCCGATAAATACTTCCCGCTTATCAACGCCGATAACGCACCCAGCGAGCATCAGGCGCTTGATATGCTGGTTTCGCAAAAACGCCTAGGTGGCTTGCAAGCGGTTCGCGTTCCCTACATGCCCGATGGCACCTTAATGGTCACATCGCTGAGCAACCTTTCGCTGTACTGGCAAGAGGGCGCCCGCCGTCGTCACATCATCGAAAACCCACGCCGTAACCGCATTGAAAACTTCGAAAGCTCCAACGACGCCTATGTCGTTGAAGATTACGGCTTCGGCTGCGTCGTCGAAAACATCACAGAAGTGAACGCATAATGGTCTCACCAGCACGCAAACACTTCATGAAATCCTCAGCTGCGCAAGCCGCAGCTGAGGCCGAGGCACAGCAGCCACAAACGGGCGACGCCTACGAGCTCATGTTTGCTGCGCTCGTTGAAGACCGTCGCCGCCTGAAAGACATTCAGTCTATTGAGCGAAAAATCGAGCTCAAGGCCGAACTGCTGCCTAATTATGAATCGTATGTTCTAGGTGTCCTAGAAGAGGGCAGCGGAGCTCAAGACGATGTTCTAATGACGGTGATGATTTGGTGCCTCGATGTTGGTCGCATCGATCTTGCGTTAAATATTGGCGAATACGCCATGGAGCACGAGCTAAAAAGCCCCGAGGCGTACCAGCGTGAAGTGCCATCTATACTGGTCGAAGAGCTAGCCGATCACTACCTGCGCAATGAACGTTATCGCCCCAAATTTGAAAATGGCGATCTCATCGTTCCCGATGAAGATTCTTGGCAAGATGAAATCAACCAAGTTATTCAGCACCTAAAGGTTGTTGATCGCATTACCGAGCACGCGGACATGCACGATCAAATCCGTGCCAAACATCAAAAAGCACTCGGTTGGGCATACAGCTTAACCGGCCAATTTGATGCAGCACTCGAATCACTTAACCGCGCGTTACAACTCGATAAAAACGCCGGTGTTAAAAAAGACATCGAGCGACTGCAAAAGCTGCGGTCAAGCTCGTGACCAGGTCGATCTCCTCGACGCCGCGCGGCGCGGGGGTAGCGACTTTCCCAAATGGTGAAAGTAACGCAACACCCCCGCCCACCGCGCTCTATTAATCTAAATGGGGCATCATGAGTAACAGCTTCAACGCACACAATGCACCATCACCTGAGCCGCCCGAAGATCGCACCGTGGTTAATCACCCATGGTATCCCGATCTGTCGTTAAACAGTTTTCGGACAGCACAGCGCGTTGATCATGTAGCCACCGACGACCGCATCGAGCACGCACTCCAGTTGTCTGTTATCGAAGTAAACCACCGCCTCATGCCGTGGATGGCTGAGCAGCAATCCGCTGGTGCCTCTGATCTCTCTGAGGTAGAAGAGCGCCCTGGGCAACCCGCAGGCGCCGTTGAAAATCTTTACTTTCGGGCGGTTTGGTCATTGGCTAAAGCCAGTCTAATTGAGCGCTATCGAGACTACGACACCACCCGCAGTGGTGCCGACCAAGCCGAAGAGCTAGAAGACTCAATCGGCGAGCTTCGGCGCGATGCCGCCTGGGCTATTAACGACATCATGAAAAAGCCGCGTGTCACGGTGGAGTTGATCTAATGATTGATCAAATCACTGCACAGCAAGGCGACACAATCGACCTCATCTGCTACCGCCACTACGGTCGCACCGCTGGAATTACCGAAGCAGTCATTGAAGCTAATCCCGGTGTCGAAAATTTCACAGGCGTTATCCCTCAAGGCACCGTAATTAACCTGCCTATTGATACAGCGGCCGAAACAACGACAACATCACAGCTCTGGGATTAACAATGGCAGAACCTTCATCAACAACTGTCGCCGTCAGCACTGCCACCGGCATCACATTAACTAGCCTATTAACAGGCCTAGACCCCAACTTGCTTATAGGTAGTGCAGCGGGGGCCAGCTTGTTCGTTATGAGCGCGTCTGACCTAGGTGTGCTCACGCGCTTGATTTACCTCTGCATCAGTTTAGGCATGGGGTACATCGGCGGCGAGGCCGTACTCGGACATATATTCGGCGAGCCTGCTGTCGCAGCTTTTGTTTTCTCGGCGTGCGTCGTTGGCCTAGGGCAGAAGCTCATCAAAAGCGTCGACAAAATCGACATCAACAACTGGTTAAGGCCTCCAAAGTAATGCAAATGCTAATCGCAATTTCTAATCTTTGTGCTGCCATTGCATGTTTAGTGGTAGCCATCCGATTATTAACTTTCCGCCGACGCAATCGTCGGTATCGCCCGCTTGTCTCCTTTATTGCTTGGCTGCTCATTAACATCTGTTTAGTGGGTAGTGTTTGGCTTTTTGTCGTCGGCATTAGCTATCTGCCATTGGCGGTTGGTATCGCGCTTCTCTCAGTCTATCTGGCTGTGCGATCGGTCATCGCGAAAGGCAATGTCGCACTGCTGCTAGAAGGGGCTTTACCATGAACATTAATTGGGATGATTATCCAAATTTTTCAGAGCACGAATTCACCTGCTCAGAAACGGGCGAATGCGACATGGATCCCGCGTTCATGTCAAAACTGCAGCAACTTAGAACTGAGCTAGGAAAGCCCATCAATCCCTCATCGGGATATCGCAGCCCCAGCCACAGTGCAGAGCGAAAAAAAGACCAACCCGGTGCACACCCTCGTGGTTGCGCGGTCGACTTCCCAGTGCGCAATCCCGATGCGCACAAAGTCGTCGAGCTCGCCTTAAAGTTGGGATTTACAGGCATTGGCATCAGCCAAAAGCCTGGTCGCCCACGCTATATCCACCTCGACACATGGGCCGTTAGAAAAGCGATCTGGAGCTACTGAATGCAATTCAAAATCATAGCGGCCGCCTTAATTGTCATTACCGCATTGCTGGGCGCCATTGGCTTTGTGTGGCAGCAAACCCGCGTCATGGGGCAAAAAATGGAAACGCTCGATCAAACCATTGGCACGCTTCAGCAAAGCCTTAAATCTGCCAATGGCACCATCATTACTCTCCAGCAGCAAAACGCAGAGCGCGCCCAGCAACAAGCCACATTAAGGCAGGCGCTCGAACGCTCTCAGTCAGACGCCAATCAACGAATCCAAAAACTAAAGGCACTACAAGATGAACAGCTCAATGCCTGGTCTAGCCAGCCTCTGCCTAATCCTATTAAGCGCCTGCGCCAGCGCCCCTCCATCCGCGGAGCCAACGCCTACCGTCATTACTTGCGCGACACCGAGCCCTTGCCAGCTCTCGCCCAGTAACCCAGCAACGGCAGGCGATTTAAACCTACTTATTGAGAAAACCGAGTCTGATTGGCTCAGGTGTGCAATCAAGGTCGACAGCCTCATTGAATGCCACGAGAACCACGCCAGCGCCCAACTCAAAAAAGATCAACCCAATCATGAATAAGCTTGCCGATCTCCGCGCATACCTACTCAAGCGAATACCTGTCCTAGCGCGCGACCCAGAGCGTCTGCTCACCTTCGTTGAAAATGGTGAAATCACCGCCCATGACGGCGATAACTACAGCCACCACTACAATATGCCAGTCCGCATAGTTATTACGGACTGGTCGTCGTCAGCCGACGATATCGTTTTACCACTACTCGAATGGATAAAGGTGCGCGAACCGGGCTACAACCCGCATGAGGTACTGCGCTTTGAAACTGAGATTCTCGACAACGAGAAAATGGATCTACTGTTCGAGTTGCGCATCACTGAGCGAGTCATCGTTACCAATGAGGACGGAACCCGCAAAATTAACCACGTGTTGCCAGACCAGCCCATCGCCATGGACGATGATGCCGCGCTAGAAACGTCTGCCAGCGGGCCATCGCCAGAAGACAGCATCATCCAATCGCCGCAGTAATGGAAGATGACTTCGAAAAACTGGCCAACTGGCTAGGGCCACTCATCAAAAGCCTAGAGCCAAAAGCGCAGCGCCAACTCAGTTTGTCGTTAGCGCGAACCATGCGCGACCAGAATAAAGATCGCATCAAACGCCAAGTCAGCCCCGATGGTCAGTCCTTCGAGCCAAAAAAACGAGGCCCCAACGGGCGCCTGCGCCGCCGCAATGGAATTCGCAGCAAAATCATGTTCAAGAAGCTACGAACGGCAAAATACATGAAAGCCGAAGCCACAGCTGAGGGTGCTGTCGTTCGTTTTGCAGGTCGCGCGGCCCGCATCGCCAACGTTCACCATCATGGTCTACGCGAACGCTTGGGTAAAAACCGTACAATCTATGACTTCCCAGAGCGAGAATTGCTGGGCTTCGCCAAAAGCGACATCGCGGCGCTAGAGAGGCTCATCCTGTCACACCTCGACAAGCTGTAAACCAATCACTTACAACTCACCCCGCTCGCAGCCAATTCATTAGCTGGCGACCATAGCTCTATGCTGAATAATCCTGCCGAGCTATTGCGCCTGCTCAACAATATCGTTCGAACAGGCACCATCACAGAGGTCGACGCCCAGTCCGCAAAAGCACGGGTTAAAACGGGCGATAATGATACGACTTGGCTACCATGGCTGGCCTCGCGCGCAGCCACTACAGCCCATTGGTCACCCCCTCAAATCGGTGAACAGGTGGTTTTGCTCAGCCCCGAGGGCGATCTTTCTCAAGCGATTATCATCACCGGTCTTTACAGCGACGCGAATCCAGCGCCCAGCTCCAACATCAACGCACATCGCCGCGAATTCCCCGACGGCACCCATGTGGAATACGACCATCAGGCACACACCCTCACGATCGACATTCGTGGTGATGTCTCTCTCGTAGTAACAGGGAATGTCGATCTAATCGTCGACGGTGACCTCACGGCAGAAGTCGGCGGGAGTCTCCTTGCCGATGTTGGCGATACCGCTGCAATCACAGCAGGCAGCACCGCCACCGTCGACGCACCGCTCATCGAGCACAACGGCGGCGCTGGTGTGGTAACAGGGGCGCATGTCTGCCAATTCACGGGCAATCCACATTCTCACTGCTCCACCACCGTTAAGGCAGGGCAGTAGATATGGCAATGAATAGCACCGCCCTCGCCAGTCTCATAGAGGCCAAGCTGCAAGCCGCTGGCTTTGACACACAAAATCAACACAGCGACATCCAAGCCCTATGCACGGCTGTGGCCGAGGCTGTGGTAGAGCATATTCACGCCACCGCCACGGCCAATGTCAGCAGTGGCAGTAGCAGTGGGAGTTGGCCAGTCACATGAGCGGAATGAACGCACAAACAGGTCAGCAGCTGGACGGCCTAGCGCACATTCAGCAGTCCGTGCAAGACATCCTAACCACGCCGGTGGGCAGTCGAGTCATGCGCCGTGAGTACGGCTCATTCCTGCCCGACCTCATCGATGCACCCACTAACGAAGCGGCCCTACTACAAGCTTACGCGGCCTCAGCAATGGCGCTGGCTCAGTGGGAACCACGAATCGAGTTGAATTCCATAAAGGCGGTTACCGATGAATCAAAGCAGGGTGGAGTCACCTTAGAACTCGATGTCATTCGCTACGACACGGGCACTCCAGAACGAGCAAAACTAGAGGTGCGCACATGACGCAGTCCAATACCATCGATCTATCAAAACTGCCTGCTCCCGATGTCGTCGAGCCACTCGATTACGAAACACTGTTCGCACAACGAAAGGCCGAGCTGCTCACCATCATGCCAGAGCTGGCCGATACGCTAGCGCTAGAGTCAGAGCCGCTCACCATCCAGCTACAAGTCAGCGCGTACCGAGAGCTCAACCTGCGGCAGCGTATTAACCAAGCAGCCAAATCCGTTATGTTGGCCTATGCCGTCGACGCTGATTTAGAGAACTTGGGTGCTTTACTTGGTGTACCAAGGCTCACATTGGTCGAAGCCGACCCAAGTGCCAACCCACCCATCGAAGCGGTGCTCGAATCAAACACTGCCTACCGTGAGCGGATCCAGCTCAGCCTAGACGGTCTCTCCACTGCGGGCCCAGAGCAAGGCTATGTATACCACGCCCGTAGCGCAGACCCCCGCGTAAAAGATGCCAAGGTAGACGCGCCCACATTCACTCGCGCTACGCTCGATCCCGGTGTCGAAGCCACACTGCCAGCAGGCGCCATTGTGCTCATACCCTCTTACGATGCGGGCTTAGCTGAGCCATCGCCTGGTGATGTTGTCATTAGTGTCCTCAGCAACAATGGTGACGGCACAGCGCCAAGCGACCTTCTCACAGCGGTAGAAAGTGCTGTCAACGGAGAAGACACCCGCCCCACGACCGATCATGTCATTGTTCAAAGTGCCACCATCATCAACTATACCGTTGAGGCTGAGCTCACTATTTACCCAGGGCCCGATGGCACCACAGTGCTGGAATCTGCACAGCAAGCCGTCGCCGCCTATGTGTCCGACAACCACCGTTTAGGCCGCGACATTACCATTAGCGGACTGCATGCCGCCCTGCATAAAGAGGGCGTCCAAAATGTCGCGCTCACTGCACCAGTGGCAGATATAGAGGTCTCTAAATCAGAGGCCGCCTACTGCACCGCAATCGACATAACACTCGGTGGCACCGATGAATGACACGCTGCTGCCACCTAAAAGCACACCACTACAACGTGCGTTGGAAACTACGCTGCACCAAGAAGTGGCTGTCGACGTACCTATTAAAACGCTTTGGAATCCCGACACCTGCCCAGAGCCATTGTTGCCGTGGCTTGCTTGGTCATTAAGTGTTGACCGATGGGACACCAACTGGTCTGCCACACAAAAGCGCGGCGTCATCAAAGCGGCAGTAGAGCTGCATAAAAAAAACGGCACACCCAGTGCCGTCAAGCGCTCAATCGAGGCACTCGGGTTTAGCGCCAAACTCATCGAATGGTTCAACAGCCCAGAGCTAGCCCCGCACAGCTTCCGTGTTGAGTTCGAGTTTGACGGCAACAGTGACGGAGTCAGCCAATCGCTTTACACAGAGTTAGTCAATGTCGTGGTGGCCGCTAAGTCTAGGCGCTCAAACCTAGAATCATTTGGATTTACAGCGCGCAGCTCAGCCACTCAAACCATCGCCGCAGCCACAGTCGCTGGTACCAGTACCGATATTTTCCCTTGGTCGGTGATGGGGCCACTCATTTTCAGTAATCACCTACATCAAATCGTCGAGCACGACCTATATCACGCACTGGAGAACCTCTCATGAGCCAAGTCCACGAGCAATTCATCGCCATCGTTCAGCAAATCGCAGAAGACAAAGAAAAGCTGCACGCCTTCGTCAACGGTACAGCAGAAGAGGTTATCGTAACCGACGAAGGCCCCATCCCCACATTAGCGGGCATCTATGCAGAAATGGCCAGCAACCAAGGTGGCGGTGGGGGGCTATCCCTATCAGAAGAAGAGGTAGCGCTCATTGCGCACAGCGCAACACCAGAATGGACGCCTACCGATGAAATGGTCGCTGCATCGGTTAATTACAACGACGACGGCGCATCGATGCCTGGTATCTCCGTCGTTACGGATAACGAAGATCTTGTGCAGTACGAGTACAGCGACGATCAGTACCCCATCGCTGTTGCGAAGATTTTGCCCACGGTTCCTCTCGACGGAAAGGTGGTCAAGGTGGATTCCAGTTCAACCAGTTTTATGGCTGTACTCGCCGATTCGACGCTCACTGCGACGGAAGCATTTGACGAGGTCAGCGTTAGCGATGCCAGCAATAAAATCTACCTGCAGGCACAAGGTGGCAATTTTATTGTAATGAATAATGGTAATTCGGAGCTAATGGTCACCTGTGACCTACCTGCCTATGTCACATTTAATGGCGGGGCGAATGCGCTGGTGATCTCGGTGTACGACAACGCTGGCTCGCTGGTTGGATCTACCAGTGCCTTGGACATTTCTGCCCTGCCATCTCGTGCATGGTTCTCTGTCATGGGAAATCAGGTTGGGTATGTATTAAACGATACCCAAACTACCGATTTCTCAGCCGCAGGCTGGGCGGGGATTGAAAGCCCCGCAACCGAGGGAAATAGCACTCAGTTAGTAGCTCCAGAAGGCGCTGAAGGGTCAGGTCGAGAGTATGTAATTGCCGAAGACGCAACGGCAGCAGGTATTGACTTTAAAGCAGGCGAATACTGGCGCTTCCCCAAAACAGGGGAGGCCCCCATTCGTTTTGCGACTGCCGCCGAGGCACAGGCCGCATTCAATAAGGCAACTGAAGCTCTTACATCCGCAGTTGTGGCACAAGCCATAGCCGAAAGCGCCGAGACAGCGGCTAACAATGCTCAAACAGCAGCAGATAGTGCTCAGTCCACAGCTGATAATGCTCAATCAGCTGCAGGCAATTCGCAGCAGACGGCGGATAACGCCTACGCCCTGGCTGAAAGCGTAGAAGCCTTGGCTACTGGCAGTCGCCGTAATGCTCACACAGGACTGTCGGTTTTTGCACCTGTAAAAGGTGACGGAACAGTTAGCACCAACTTCACGATCACAACTAATACAGATGCTGTTATTTCTAATGTAGATAACTATCAATTCTCATTGGAACTAGATCCAAATAATGTCACGCACTCAACTATGGCTACCGCAGAGCTGGATCAAGCGATTATGCCAAATGAAGACTTCAAGTTTTTGACGGTGAAATTCAAGGAAGGCTCAAGCGGAAGCGGTCAAGCAAGCCAAATCACCATCAATGATGGCGGAAGTTATTATCTTTTCGACATCTCAAATTATAATTTTAGATATAGAGTAGGCTCTAGTACTGTCAACAGAAACCTTCAAACAAGGGACGGCAACTCGTGGGGAGGTGGCACTAATGCAGATGCCGTCTATCAGGTGGGCTTTGGCAAGATTGCCGGGAAGTTGCACTTCCTGATTCTCTCCGAAACCAACTCGCTAATTGATCGGGTGGAAATTTCAGAGGCTGACTATGATTTTGTAACGCCTCTAACCATTTCGGCTAGAG
This sequence comes from gamma proteobacterium HTCC5015, assembly GCA_000155715.1. Classification (GTDB taxonomy): domain Bacteria; phylum Pseudomonadota; class Gammaproteobacteria; order HTCC5015; family HTCC5015; genus HTCC5015. Next base: position 25,854 of record DS990617.1, read on the forward strand.
CTTCACATTATAACAAGGTTGAAATTTGCGCACCGAACGAAGCAGTCAATTTTCCAATCGATCAGTCTAATGGCGTTCCTGCTCAATACCTTGTCAAAGAAGGCACTGTACAAAAAATGCCGATCAATGGCATTTTTTATAACTTCATAAATGACCGAATAGAGGCCTATTTCAGGGGCCAGGTATGGTTGCCCAGCCTATCTTCCTACCGGTTTAGCAAAAAGCGTGAGGTGGCCGGAACCTCGACAACGCTAACCCAAGCGGATGCCGGTGGCGTAATCCTATTTGATACAGCAGACCCGTGCTCCATCAATCTTCCCGAGTTCTCCACGGAGCATATCGACGAACTATCTCGCTTCAAATTCAGAAACAAACAGGGCGGCGCTATTTCTCTGGTTACACAGGGTACAGACACGCTCACTGGCGGCAGTGTCACTAGTGACTCTACGCAACTCAATGAGGTCTACATAGAGACGACTGGTATCCCGAATAATTGGGTAGCAGATGGCAGCTTTACATAGGAATCGACATGGCATTTTATACCCGACTGACTCAAATCGGTCGCGCTAAAGTCGCGGCCGCCATTGCCAACGAATCACCGTTAGAGATCACCGAAATGGCGCTCGGTGACGGCAACGGTAACGCGGTTCAAGAGCCCACTGGAAATGAAACCGAACTTGTCCGTGAGGTTTACCGTAACAACTTGAATCGCCTAGAGCGCCTTTCAGACCTTGATGAATACATCGAGGCCGAGATCCTCGTCGCAGCCGAG
>DS990616.1 GCA_000155715.1 gamma proteobacterium HTCC5015
AAAAAAGGGGCTTAAAGCCCCTTTTTCGCACACTACTGATCTAGATCAGTTTCTGTTTCGCTTGTGTTAGCGCTTGATTGCTTCAACTATGTCGCCGTCAACACTGATTTCAACACGGCGGTTTTGTGCGCGCCCGGCGGCGGTCGCATTGTCAGCCACAGGCTGGGACTCGCCATAGCCCTTGGTATTGATCAGGCTGCCATCGACACCCTGCTCTACCAAATAGCTTTTAACCGCTTGGGCGCGCTGTTCAGAGACGCGCTGGTTCAGGCTCTCACTGCCTTGGCTATCGGTGTGCCCATCGATTTGAACCGATTTCACGCCGTTACCAAGGGCTTTTAACTTCATCGCGAGATCGTCGAGAGATTCCTTGCCTTTACTACTGAGCTTGGCACTGCCCGTACTAAATGCGGCTCCAGAGGACAAATTGATGCTGCGTACACTGTCGAGAGCCTTTTTCTGCTCTTCGGCCTTTTGTTCCGCGGCGGCTTTTTCTTGAGCTTTCTTGCGCTTGGCGACCTCGTCCATATCAATGGGCTTTTTCGAGACGGGGGTCGGAATCCGACGCTTGGAATCATTGGCCCGCATTCCACAGTCTTGGCCTTTATGAGCCTCTTCCCACTGTCCGGTCTTGACGCAATCGCCTGTGCCGGTGCGCACCGATTCACCGCTACTGTTGCTCCAATAGCCCGTTTCGTGCGCTTGCGCACCTAAAGTGACGGCGAGCATCGCCACCGCAAAAATCTGCTTTTTCATTATGTTCTCCCAAAATGTTAATGAAACATGCCTACTCTACGGCGCTTATATGACAAGACCCTCACACGAGCGTCAATAGATATTACTTACCTTTACGCTTCTTCTCTTTGATTTTTCGATCTCGAATCAGTCGATTGCGGCGCTGTAGCTGGCGTTCGCTCAATTGGTTCTTCTGACCCTCATAGGGGTTTTTGCCCGAGCGGAACTCGATATGCAATGGTGTCCCAGTGAGTTTTAAACGCTTCATAAAGTGGTTGTTCAGATAGCGCTTATAGCTATTGGACAAATGCTCAACGCGATTGCCGTGAACCACGATGCGCGGCGGGTTTTTACCCCCTTGGTGGGCGTAGCGCAGCTTGGTGCGATAGCGCCCTACAAGAGGCGGCTGATGCGCAACCGTGGCCTCTTCCAACACGTCGGTTAGCTGCTTTGTGCCGAGCTTTATCATGGCCGAGTCGTAGGCGCGATTAACGGCCTCGAGAATATGTCCCACGCCCGTACCGTGCAGCGCAGAAATAAAGTGAAACTCGGGAAAGCTAATAAAATTGAGACGACGCGATAAGTCCTCTTTAATAAAGTCGCGCTCTTCGGGGCTGAGCCCATCCCATTTATTAATCACAAAAACCAGTGCCGAGCCCTGGTGCAGCACCTCTCTGAGCAGGGTTAAGTCCTGCTCGGCCACACCGCGTCGAGCGTCGATCACTTGCAGCACAACGTGGGCTTCGGCAATCGCCTGCAGCGCTTTAACCACCGAGAATTTTTCCACGGTTTCATGAATTTTTCCGCGCTTGCGCACGCCAGCCGTGTCGATCAGCGTATAGCGCCCCAGCTCGCTCTCAAAGGGCACAAAAATACTGTCGCGCGTGGTTCCCGGGGCATCGTAAGCCAATACCCGCGTCTCGCCAAGAATGCGGTTGATCAATGTCGACTTCCCCACGTTGGGGCGTCCCACCACCGCGATGCGGACGCTGTCATCGTGCTCTTTGTCGGGGATTTCTTCGTCGAAGTGATCGGGCAGCGTTTCGAACAGTGTCTCAATGAGTGAGTGAACACCGCGGTTGTGGGAGGCGGCGATAGTCAGCGGCTCGCCGAGGCCGAGCTGGTAGAAGTCCGCCCGAATCACGTCGGGATCGCAACCGTCCATTTTGTTGGCCACCAAAAAGACGGGCTTGCCCTTTTTGCGAATTTCGCGGGCAATGTTTTCGTCGATGGGATTAATGCCCTCGCGAGAATCCACCATAAACAAAAGAATATCGGCTTCATCCATGGCCTGCTGAGCTTGGCTGGCCATGAGGTTGTCCATTTCGTCTTGATCCGTGCTCAAGCCGCCCGTATCCACCACCACATAGGCGCGGTCGCCCAACTTGCCATTGCCGTACTTGCGATCGCGCGTCAGCCCCGGCATATCCGCTACAAGCGCGTCTCTTGTGCGAGTGAGACAATTAAACAGGGTGGACTTGCCGACATTGGGGCGGCCGACGATAGCGATAACAGGTTTCATGGCGCGATTATACCGACGCAGCGCCTCCCTGTGCATGTTTATTGTGGACTCAGACGCTAATTCTGGGGGGCGCTTCGAGTAAAGTCGTACACCGATTGCCGATTGAGAGAGAGTTGACCCTCTTTGAGGCGAATCTGTGTCCAGTACTGGCCGTTGCCCGCCGCTATTAGCCCCTGAGAAACCACCATCTTTAACTGCTGCTTGGCCGCTTTTTCCGCCATTTCGCGGAGTCGCTCAGGGCTCGTTTTCTTTTTCAAAAATCGATAGTGCTCATCGACAAAAAACCGCTCTTGTATGCCCGAGTCCTCTAACAAAGCATGCATCATCGTCTGGGGTACGCTAACTTCAGCGCTTAAATCCATGGCCGATAGCAAGGCACTGGCTTGAGAAGTTTCGAGCTCCGCGGTAGGAGGCACATTGGTTCTGAGAAAACCGCGCACTGGCCCCTCGGGGGTCTGCACCGCAAGGTGGGCGACTTCAAATTCGCTATTGGCCACGATATCGCCCGCGCGCTGCTGCCACTGCTGGCTCAAAATCGACCAGGTCTCCTTCCAGGTTCCCCACCCTTGGTCGGGCATCAAGGCTTGCACACTGGATTTGCTAATGCCGCGCAGAGCGCTGTCCACTTCCAGCTGATTCAACGCGTACTGATTCAGTTCTAGAGAGTCGCTGCGCGCGCTCCACTGAAAGTTGCTCAAGGATTCATAATCACTGAATAGGCCCTGCCAGCGAAAATTGCGTAGACGCCAGTCCCGCCCTGGTTCACGCCAACGCGCTGTGCCCAGCGTGATCCGCGCATCGCCCACAGGTAGCGCCGTTCCCGTGCCACTCACCGAGAGCGCTAATAAAAACTCACTGAGCTGTAGGGCGTGTTCGCCCAAGCGCAAGCGCAGATCGGGCAGTGATAATTCAGCCTCAAGCGAGCGACTGTCGGGTTGGTAGTGCCAGCGCCCACTCGAGTTGGCGATGTCAAAGCGTCGCTCACCGTGCTGGCCGCGATAGCCCAAAAAGCGCCAATCACCTCGCAGCTGCCCCTTAAAGTCGAGCTGTTGCTGGGTGTTCAAATCGGGCAGCAGTTGGCTTTCAAACTGCCACTGTGTAGCGCTGCTGGCCAACTGCCAATGCCACTGCCCCCGCGTGAGCCCCTCCCAGTTGAGCGGCCCGTGCTGTAAGCGCGAATTCAGCCGTAAATCCGGCGTATCGTTGCCCGCCTGCAGGGTAACGGCAATACGGTAATCGCTGTAGAGCCAAGCGAAGTGCTGACGCTGAATCGATAATTGCGCTTGGGGAAAGCCGTGTTCCGCAAGCCAGTCCGTCAGAGCATCTGAACGTTGGTACAGCTGTCGGTCGAGATACCAGCCCAAGCCGGCGGGGAGACAAACAATAAAAAGCACCGCCAGTACGAGCAGTGCTTTTAAGCTCTGTATCAGAAAGCGCCCCAAGGGCAGTTACTCCGAATCGCTGGGCTCTAAACGCAGCGCCCGCATCGTGCCCTCACGATCGATTAAATAGGCAATATCGCCATCCACCAGCGGCGTCGCCTGATAGCCCACATCGTCGTATTGATGGCGCCCCACCAAACGGCCATCTGCGGGGTTGAGTAGATGCACATAGCCCTCAAAGTCGGCACTGATCAGAACATCACCCAGCAATACAGAGGCGGTCAAACGACGGGCGCGCAACTTTTCCTGCTTCCACAGTGTAGCGCCCGAGCGCCTGTCGAGACTCCACACTTGGCTGTGCTCGTCTACCAAAGCGAGCCGACCTAGCAGCGAGGGCTGAAAACCGTGGTAAGCCGAAATATCTCGCGCCCATAGAATGCGGCCATTGGCCTGACCCAGAGCCACCGCACGACCCTGAAAGGCGGGCACAAAAATCAGACCTTCATCGAGCATGGGCTTGGCATCGACGTCGACCATGCGGTCAATCTCGTTGCGGCCCCGTGGCGACGCCAACGGCGTTTCCCACATCGCCCGCCCCTCAAGCAATGAGAGCGCCATAAATCGACCGTTATCCATGCCGGTATAAACGGCGCCACCGTTGATAACGGGTTCCGAGGCGCCGCGCAACGTTAGCGAGGGAACACTGCGGCGATTCGTCCACAGCTCGTCGCCAGTGGTGCTGTTCAAACCGTGGATGGCTCCATCGATGGTTTTAACCACGACGGTGCCCAAGTTTGACACGGGCGTTGCCATGATTTCGCTGGCCAAATCGCGACGCCACAATTCACTGCCATCGCTTTTATTGAGCGCAACAATCTCACCTTCGCGCGTGCCGAGGTAAAGCGCCGTGTCGTCAATACCTACACCCGCACTAATCGCTTCATCGACATCGATTTTCCACTGCCGCTTGCCCTTTTCTTTATCGAGAGCGACCACTCGACCCTCGTGATCCACCACGTAGAGACGCAGCGCATCCATCGCGGGCGCAAGCGCCACGAGAAATTCTTCGACACCAGCGCCCGTGTCGCGCTTCCAGACAGTTTCGAGGGCGCGCTCACGGTCAATCGATTGCAACGGCGTCGGCGGCTCGGCGGTGTCTTTGATGCTACTACAGGCGGCGAGGCCAACCGCGAAAATAACGGGCAATAAATAGCGCATTAGGAATCGCTTGACTCGGTGTTCGTGAGATCGACATTACCCAAGTTGTCGCGCTTCATCTCGACTCGCATGGGGTTTTGAAGCGGTAGCTCCGCATTGAGTGCTCGGTCGTATGCCACGCGAGCCGCATTGCTATCGCCTTGAGCCACGGCGAGATCACCACGCAGTTCTTCGGCTATCGCCATATAACTGCTAGGGAATGTGCCGGAAAGCAATTGCTCGGCCTTTGCCAGCTGATCTTGTCCAAGCGCCAATTGCGCGAGGCGCAGCGTGGCAACCTGTTCAAAATGGCTGGCTGAGGCATTGTCTACCACCCACTGCAAACGACTTGCAGCTGTCTCAAGGTCGCCCGCTTCCACAGCGACGCGGGCCGCCGCCAACTGACCGAGATTGGCGTAGTGAGTACCCGCATAGTCACTGACCAATTGATCCGCCAGCGCTGGCGCATTGTCGGTGTTGTCCTCTTGCACACCGCGCAACAATTCAGTGAATACAGCGGAAGCCCCCGCTTGCTGGCCACCTTGATAGTCCTGCCATTGATACCAACCGAATAGCCCGCTCAAGCCAAGTACCACGCCGAGTACGGCAGAGACGGCGTTTTCGCTCCACCAGCGTTTCAGCGCTTCAATTTGTTCCTGTTCCGATTCGTAGACATCAACCATTTTTCTGTCACTCTTGTATGTATGAAGTAAGACGCTGTGCCAGTTCATCACTGGCTACGGTAATTTGTTCGCCACCGCGTAGCGGCTTGATCACCACTTCGCCGCGCTGGCCCTCATCGCCGCCGATCAAAACGGCGTAGCGCGCGCCCGATTTATCCGCTTTTTTGAAACGGCTCTTTAAGCTGCCGCCGCCACAGTGCCACTGCACTTTATAATCGACCATCTGGTCCCGAAGCTGTTCGGCACACTGCATAGCAGCGGCTTCATCGTCAGCGCCCAATGCTAGCACATAGATGTCCGCTGCCGAGGGCATGGTCAACTCGCCGAGCTCTTCTAAAAGCGCCAGCAAACGATCCATCCCCATCGCCATTCCCACCGCAGGCGTGGCGCGACCACCGAGCTGTTCGACCAAGCCATCGTAGCGCCCACCTGCACAAATGGTGCCCTGAGCGCCGAGTTCGTCCGTAATCCACTCGAATACGGTGTGGCAGTAGTAATCGAGGCCGCGCACGAGCTTGGGATTGATGCAGTAATCGACACCGGCCGCGCGCAACAGTTCACACAAGGTGTCAAAGTGAGCGCGGGACTCCTCACCTAAGGCGTCCATCAACGAGGGAGCCGATGTGTTAAGTGCGGCGACCTGAGGATTTTTGCTGTCGAGAATGCGAAGTGGATTGCTGTGCAGACGGCTTTTCGCTTCTTCGTCGAGTTGCTCTTCATGGGCTTGGTAAAACTCGATCAATTGCTGGCGATACTGTTGGCGCTCCTCGGCGGTGCCCAGCGTATTGAGCTCGAGTCGCACTTGTTTTAGCCCCAGCCGCTTCCACAATCGCGCACTCATCAATATAAGCTCGGCCTCCACATCGGGGCCTGGCATACCGTAGGTTTCTACCCCGATCTGTCGAAACTCCCGATAGCGGCCTTTTTGTGGACGCTCGTGGCGATACATGGTGCCCATATACCAAAGTCGCTGCGTTTGATTGAATAGCAAGCCGTGTTGAATGCCGGCACGTACGCAACTCGCCGTACCCTCTGGCCGCAATGTCAGACTATCCCCGTTGCGATCTTCGAATGTGTACATTTCCTTTTCAACGATATCGGTGACATCGCCAATAGATCGGCTAAAGAGCTCTGTCTGTTCGAGTACAGGCATACGGATTTCTCGATAACCGTACTGCTGCATCAAGTGTTGGAGCGTTGATTCGAGTTGCTGCCAAGCGGGTGTTTGATCGGGCAAGATGTCGTGCATCCCGCGAATAGACTGTATGCCTTTAGCCATGAAACCTTGGGAAGAGTTAAATAAGAAGAGATAGAGAAATCACTTCACTCGAAATTGAGCCACATTATTACTGCGGATGTACGAGCTGTGATCAAACGAGCGATCATTATAGGTAATAGCCACTTGTCGCGCATCACCTAAAAACAAATCAAAGGGGGCCTTGCCCGTGAGTCTCAATGGGCTGTTTCGGGGGCCAATTGTACCGAATACGTGGGCGTATTCATTGGCGTCCTTGACCTCAGCCCAACTGCTTCCGGTCATTGTGAGCACCAAGGTATCGTCACCCACAGGGGCCTCTGGGTGAATCGTAGCCACCTGATTCGTCGACAAAGTGGGAGCGGAGCTCGCTTCCTGTGTTGCCTCTTCCGACTCTGTGTCGTCGGCGTCAGCTGTCACAGATGGCTCCGATTCGCTCTCCGAATCTACAGGCTCCGAAGGCGCCACAGCGGCAGAATTCCCAGTGGCCGCTGTATCGGACTCTTCGAGCTGAATTTGGATATCGGGTAGCCCCTGATCCGCATCGCTCTCTGACTCGGGCTGCTGTTGCTCCACCTCCTGATTCGCCTGTGGCTCGGGCTTATCCTGTCCAGGGAAAAAACCCAAGCTCCACACCACCACAAGCACAGTCAGAACGACGACAATCGCCACCGTCGACCACACCATAAGCGGATCTTTGCTACTGCGTTGGCGCGCCGCAGTCGATGTGCTACTGAGGGCAAGCTCGTCCTCGGGAACCCGATTGGAATAGGCTTCGACCAAGGCGTCTGTATCGAGGCCGAGTTCACTGCCGATCGCACGCAAATAGCCACGCACAAACGTCGGCGCTGGCAGGGCGTCGAAATCCTCTGACTCTAAGGCTTGAATCAGTTGGGTGGACAGCTTGAGCTTATCGGATAAATCGACAGCGCTAATTTGCTGCTGTTCGCGAGCGTTTCGCAATGTGTCGCCAACGCTGTCATAGCGAACCTGCTGTTCTGGCTCCATCTCTACCGATTCAGTTTCTGATTCTTGATTCATGTTCATTCACCTACTTTCGGGTCGATTCAGCTTGTAGCAATTTTTGCGTTTCTACCGAATCGGGGTATTGATTCTTTAATAACAACCCGTAGCTAGATGCTGTTTCGTTATCGCCCACCTGCCAAGCTACTTTAATGCCCATCCACAAGCTGGCGGGGGTTTTACCCGCCGCTCGGTGGTAGCGCTCTAAGTAAGCTTTAGCGGCCGCGTAGTTACTTTTCAGATAGTTCAGCTTTGCCATCTGAAACAGTGCGGAGCCCAACCGCTTATTATGCTGTAATGCCTTGCGCAAAAATTCTTCTGCGCGAACTAAATCGGGAACTTGCATCAAACACGCGCCCGCGTTGGCAAACGCGTAGGCGGGCGTTTCATACAGTGGATCGAGCAAGGCCTGTTGGAATTGCTCAACCGCTTCATCAATTTTACCTTGGCCGCATAAAAAGGTGCCGTAGTTATTGCGGATATCAGAACTTTCCGGGTCGAGATCTAGAGATTTCTCAAAATGTTTCTGAGCCTCTTTTGGCTTTCCTAGCTCTCCCATTAAAACAGCGTAAATATTGTGCGCCTCAGCAGAATCTGGGTTTTGTTCCAATGCTTTCTCTAGCTTTTCATTAGCTGAGCCATACAATCCTTGTTGCAAGTAGGCGGCACCTAAACTGACATTGGCCTCAGAGGCTTTGACCAAATCGGGCTTGGTTGCATTAGGACTTTCTACGACACTGGCACAGGCCGCTAAACCAAGCGCCAAGCAGGCCATGAATAAATATCGCATTCCCCCTCCCAAAACAACTACTTAGAATTTCGCTCGCCAAAACGCGGTTGTGCAAACTTTAAGTGGCGGCGACTACGATCTTGTACCTTACCTACCAGCTGGCCGCAAGCCGCATCGATGTCGTCACCGCGAGTTTTTCGTGGAAACGTGAATACGCCGTAGCTATTGAGAATCCGCTTAAACTCTTTAATCCGCGCTTCTGAAGAGCGCTTATACCCCGAGTTAGGGAAGGGATTGAAGGGAATTAAGTTGACTTTCGCTTCTCGCGCCTTGAGCAATTTACCCAGCTCGTGAGCCTGTTCACGATTATCGTTGACGCCTTCGAGCATGACATATTCGTAGGTCACATTGCGCTTGGGGCCCGCTTCGACCCAGCGATCGCACACTCCCATCAACTCATTCAACGGGTGTTTTTTATTAATGGGGACGAGCTCGTCGCGCAGTGAATCATTGGGCGCGTGCAAAGAAACCGCCAGTGCACACTGCGTGTCTTCGATCATGCGCTCCATAGCGGGCACCATGCCCGAAGTGCTGATCGTGACTTTGCGCTTGGAGAGGCCATAACCCATATCGTCCATCATGGTGTTGACGGCTTGAATCACAGGACGATAGTTCATCAGAGGCTCACCCATGCCCATCATGACCACGTTCGTCAGGCGTTCGTCCTCACCGAGCTCTAGCAGGGTCCGCTTGGCCTGCCACACTTGGCCGATGATTTCAGCCACGCTCAAGTTGCGGCTAAAGCCCTGACGAGCCGTAGAGCAGAACGAGCAATCCAAGGAGCACCCCACTTGGGATGACACACACAGCGTGCCGCGACCGTCCTCGGGGATGAACACCATCTCGACTTTATTGCCAATGGCGGGCGTAGTGCGCGACGCCGTCGCTTGATTGTCGAGGTCGAGCACCCACTTGCGAGTGCCATCGGCAGACTTTTGCTCGAGCACCACCTCGGGTGCCCGCACTTCGGCATCGCGCTTGAGCATCTCGCGCAGCGATTTGCTCAAATCGGTCATTTCATCGAAATCGTCTACACAGCGATGGTGAATCCACTTGGTCACCTGTGTAGCGCGAAAAGCCTTCTCCCCCCGATCGGAGAAGAAGGCTTTAAGCTGCTCGAAGTTCAAATCGAGCAAATTGATTTTTGCGGTGTCGCTCAAGAGCGCCCCCGTTGAGTCAAATGATTAACCGCGTGGGCAAACGGTTACTTCGCCACTGAAGAAAAACTGAATTTCCTGCGCCGCTGTTTCCGCGGCGTCTGAGCCGTGCACTGCATTGGCGTCGATGCTGTCAGCAAAGTCGGCACGGATTGTGCCAGCTTCCGCTTCTTTGGGGTTGGTCGCGCCCATCAAGTCGCGGTTTTTGGCAATCGCATTGTCGCCCTCAAGTACCTGTACCATCACAGGACCCGATGTCATAAAGCCAACGAGGTCTTTAAAGAAAGGGCGCTCTTTGTGTACTGCGTAGAAAGCTCCCGCTTCTTCGTCACTCAAGTGAACCATTTTAGCAGCCACAATCTGCAAACCTGCTTTTTCAAAGCGAGAATAGATTTCACCAATCACATTTTTCGCGACGGCATCGGGCTTAATAATGGATAAAGTGCGTTCAACGGCCATGCTAGGGCTCCCTTGATTAAGTTGTGTGGGGTTGAAAGTCGGCGCGATTTTACGCCGCTTTTCGGGGATTTTCCAATGGCTCTTGGATATTCCTGCGCTCGGGCGCGCTCCAGTCAGCACACGAGTCGGTACGCGGCTGTGAAGGCTGCGATTTTAAAGCGGGCTAAACGGAAAAGCTCTCGCCGCAGCCACACTCGTCTTTGACGTTGGGGTTGTTAAATTTAAAGCCCTCGTTGAGCCCTTCTTTGGTGAAATCTAGCTCGGTTCCGTCGACATAGGGCAAACTGTCTTTACTGACAACCACCTTGACGCCTAGGTGTTCATAGACTTGGTCGTCATCTTTTAAATCGTCGACGTACTCCAAGGTGTAGGCATAACCCGAACAGCCCGTGGTTTTGATTCCCAGACGAATACCCAACCCAGTGCCACGCATTTCTAAATAGCGTTCGATATGCTGGGCGGCAGATTGTGTCACGGTTACAGCCATAATGTCTCTCTAAGTCTCTCAATCAGCATTCTGCTTTTGTTCAATATCATCGCCCGCCCTATTGAGGGCTTGGCACACTTGCACGGCCAAACCGCGCTCGCTGTCTTCTAATTGTAACGCCTCGCACAGCGCAACGGCATCCAAATCTGACAATTGCGCCAAAGTTTTGCCTTTCGCCCACTCCGTGGCGAAGGAACAAGACGCGATCACTGCGCCGCTGCCGTAGGCTTTAAAAGCGGTTTTTTCAATGCAGTCGCTGTCGCCTACATAGAGCTGAATTCGCAGTTGGTGCTCGCCACGGTGCGCGTCACCCGCACAGGCACTGCCAACGCCCTCCTGTGTGTCGTCTAGCTCACCCACATTGCGCGGCTGATCAAAGTGCGCCAAAAACTGCGGCGAGCGCGACCTAGCCATCGCGGGCGTCCCACAAAGGCGACATCTCTCTTAAATGTGTAACGCCTTTTTTGACAATTTCAATGGCTCGATCCACTTCATTCTCTGTGCTGTAGCGCCCCAGACTGAAGCGAACGGCGCTGTGAGCCAGCAGATGATCGCGCCCCATGGCGGTCAAAACATAGCTAGGCTCCAGTGTGGCGCTAGTGCACGCCGATCCCGAAGAGACCGCCACATCCCGCAGAGCCAGCAGTAAACTGTCGCCCTCCACGCCCGAAAAACTCACATTTAAGTGATTGGCAACACGCTGCTCCAGATGCCCATTAAGCGTCACGGCAGGTAAATCCTGTAGCCCCTGCCAAAGGCGCTCTCTCAGACGCAGCAAGCGCTGTTGTTCGCTCTCGCGATCCGCCTCAGCACGGGAAAAAGCCTCCCCCATCCCGACAATCTGATGGGTCGGCAAGGTGCCGGAGCGCAGACCGCGCTCGTGGCCGCCACCGTGAATCAGAGCCTCGAGTCGCACTCGTGGGCGACGCTGCACGTAAAGTGCACCAATGCCCTTGGGGCCGTAGAGTTTGTGGGCGGAAAACGACATCAAGTCCACCGCCATCTCATCGAGCTTGAGTGGCAACTTGCCTGCGCTCTGAGCGGCATCGACATGAAACAGCACGCCGCGCTCGCGGCACAGTTGCCCGATGCTGGCAATATCCTGAATCACACCCGTCTCGTTGTTCACATGCATCAGAGACAGCAGCAGCGTGTCCTCGCGCAGTGCGTCAGCAACTTGCTCAACGGTAATCAAGCCGTTGGCGTCGGGGCTTAAATACGTGACTTCAAACCCCTCGCGCTCCAACTGGCGCAAGGTGTCGAGTACCGCTTTGTGCTCGGTCTTGCAGCTCACCAGATGGCGCCCGCGCTTGGCGTAAAAGTGGGCGGCGCCTTTAATGGCGAGGTTGTTGGATTCCGTGGCGCCCGAGGTCCAAATAATCTCTCGGTCACTGGCGCCAACGGCCTCAGCTACCTGCTCTCGAGCTTGCTCCACCGCATCCGCCGCCGTCCAGCCGATGCTGTGAGCCGTCGATGCGGGATTTCCATAGTCGCCCTCTCGGGTCAAAAACGCCATCATGCGCTCGGCCACCCGTTCATCAACGGGGGTCGTCGCAGCGTAGTCCATATAGATTGGCGTCGTCATTCAACTCTCTCAGGCTTGGCTCACGCGCGCCGCAGCGGCACTGTTTAAGGGATCGTTGAGCAGCTGCTCTAAAACGCGGAGCAAGTGGTCGATCTCCGCCTCCGTAGTCTCTTTTCCAATACTGGCGCGGATGGCCGTCAACGCCAAATCCGCGCTGACGCCCATGGCAGTCAGGACGTGGCTAGGATCGGCGTGATCGGCGTGGCAAGCCGAGCCGCTGGACACGGCAATGCCCTTCATATCGAGCTTCATCAAGGTCGTTTCACCGTGCATACCGTCGATGCCAAACTGCACCGTATTGGGTAGACGCTCAGCCGCTTGCGCGAATACAGTCACCTGAGGCCACTGAGCCAGCCCACGCTCTAGGCGGTCGCGCAGAGCGCGCATATGCGCATGGCGTTGATCTAACTCTTGCAGGGCCAGTTCCGCCGCCGCACCAAAGCCGACAATAGCGGCAATATTTTCTGTGCCCGAGCGCAATCCGCGCTCGTGGCCACCGCCGTGCAACTGAGGCGACAGCGTCAGTGTCTTGTCACTAATGAGCGCCCCCGCCCCGAGCGGCCCATACAGCTTGTGCGACGACAGCGTCATCAAGTGAACGCCCAGCGCTTCGAAATCCACCGGTATTTTGCCCGCCGCTTGCGTCGCGTCGGTGTGAACGGGAACGTGATGTTGTCGGGCTATGGCAGACAACTCCGCCAACGGCTGGATCGCGCCCGTTTCATTATTGGCCAACATCAATGACACCAAATCGGGCGGATTCGATGCATTTAAGACGGATTCAAATGCTTTGATATCAAATCGTCCCTGTTGATCGACCCCCAAATAATCGACCTGCCAGCCCAGTCGCGACTGCAAATCCGCGGGGTCTAGCACACAGGGGTGCTCTATCGCCCCCACCAACAGGCGTCCCTCTGTGCCACGGGTGGCGCGCAATGCATCGCTGACACCTTTGATCGCTAAGTTGTTGGCCTCGGTGCCGCCAGAGGTGAAGGTGACTTGTGAAGGGTGTGCCCCCACCAGCGCCGCCACCTGCTCGCGGGCCCGATCTAAAGCCCCGCGTACGAGGCGTCCGTGGCGGTGCACGCTGGATGCATTGCCATAGAGCTCGCCCATGTAGGGCAGCATAGCTTCGCGCACTCTTGGGTCGAGCGGCGTTGTCGCGTTGTGGTCTAAATATGTTGTCATTGGAAAGCTCAACTAAGCGTGAGAAGCAGTGCCTAGGGCCGTCGCACTATTGCGCGGAGTTCGCCAAACTGTCGAGGCGCTTGAGCACCTGCTCATCACGCTGCGCCGAAATCGCTTGAATGCCGCGGCGATCGACGAGGTCTTGTAGGCTAATCGAATCTAGAAAGCCCTGAATTTGCTGGCTTAAATCGGTCCACAAGTCGTGAGTGAGGCAGCGGATACTGCCTTGGCAACTGCTGGCACCACCACAGCTGGTGGCATCGACGCTCTCGTCTACCGCATCGATGACGGCCGACACGGAAATCGCTCCCGCCTCGGCATTTAAGGCGTAGCCACCACCCGGGCCGCGCGTGCTCGATACCAAGCCACGCTTACGCAAACGCCCAAACAGCTGCTCCAGATACGACAGTGAAATGGCTTGGCGCTCGGCAATGTCCGCCAGCGCCACGGGCCCCTGCTCGCAGTGCAAGGCGAGATCGAGCATCGCAGTCACAGCGTAGCGGCCTTTCGTGGTGAGTTTCATGGTGGCGTTCAATATCCGACTAATTTACTCGGAATTGTAAAGACGCGATCGAGATGGGTCAATTTGAACCCATCTCGCCTTAAGCCGTTTAACCGCTGCCAAAACCACGGCGAGCACAATGGCTCGCAGAAAAATTACAACAATTCGATGGCAACGGCTGTGGCTTCGCCGCCACCGATACACAAGCTGGCTACACCGCGCTTACCCCCCGTGCGGCGCAAAGCGTGGATCAGCGTCAAGATAATGCGCGATCCCGTCGAGCCGACGGGGTGGCCCAGTGCACAAGCGCCGCCGTGAATATTGACCTTTTCATGGGGAATGCCCAAATCGAGCATGGGCATCATCGCCACCATGGCAAAGGCCTCGTTGATCTCGAACAGATCGACATCGTCGACCGTCCAACCCACCTTTTGCATAACGGCCTCGGTGGCACCGATCGGCGCGATGGTAAATTCGCTGGGGTGGCGAGAGTTCGTGGCGTGAGCGAGTAAGCGCGCCTGTGCTTTCAAACCGCGCTGCTCGACCACCGACTCCCGAGCCAAAACCAGCGCCGAGGCGCCGTCTGAAATAGAACTGGCGTTAGCGGCGGTCACAGTGCCGTCCTTCTTAAAGGCGGGGCGCAGCTCGGGAATTTTATCGATATTGGCGTTGCCGGGTTGTTCGTCCGTATCCACCACGGTGTCGCCGCGGCGAGAGCTTACCGTGACAGGAACGATTTCATCGGCAAACCAACCTTCGTCTATGGCGGTTTGAGCGCGTTTTAGGGATTCGATGGCATACGCGTCCATGTCCTCGCGACTGATGCTGCGCTGATCGGCCACATCTTGGGCAAAAGCGCCCATTAGACGCCCGGTTTCAGCGTCTTCCAAGCCGTCGAGAAACATGTGATCGTAGACTTGGCCGTGCCCCATGCGCATTCCCGAACGCGCTTTATCTAACACATAGGGCGCATTGCTCATCGACTCCATGCCGCCCGCCAACACGACATCGTTGGTGCCGGCCACAATCGTGTCGTGAGCCAACATCGTGGCTTTCATCCCCGAGCCACACAATTTGTTGATAGTCGTCGCCCCCGTCGCATCTTTCAGCCCGGCTAAACGCATAGCTTGGCGCGCAGGCCCCTGTTTTAACCCCGCAGGGAGGACGCAACCGAGAATTCCCTCTTGCACATCCTCAGGCGCCAAACCCGCGCGGCGCACCGCTTCGGCAATCGCCGTCGCCCCTAGCTGAGGCGCGCTCACCGCTGCCAAACTTCCTTGAAACCCACCCATGGGGGTGCGGGCCCCGTCAACAATTAAGACTGAATCACTCATAATTTTCTCTTCACTGTACTGCCAATTTTTTATTTAGAGGGCTTTCCAATAAACAAACGAAAAGCCATTTTGTGGATGCCGCCGTAGGGCGGATTAAATAAGTGGATGGGGAACCATAGGCGGCGCTGAAATACGCTTCGCGCATTGGACAACTCCAAAAAGCCCTCTTTGCCGTGGTAGTGCCCCATACCCGAAGCGCCCGTTCCACCAAAGGGCATATCGTGGTTAAAGGCGTGCCAGCCCCAATCGTTGATAGACACACCGCCAGAGTGCGTGTGCTCTAGAATAAACTCGGCCTCAGCTTGGTTGTCGCCAAAGAAGTACAGCGCCAAGGGGCGCTCGCCACGATTGATGTATTCGACGACGTCGTCGAGTACGCGATAACCCTTGATCGGCAAAATGCCGCCAAAAATTTCTTCCTGCATCAAGCGCATGTCATCACTGACATGAGTCACCGCTACCAGCGGCAAGTGTTTTTCGCTGCGCGGTTTGTCATTGAGATAATGCAATTTGGCGCCTTTACTTTCGGCGTCGCTTAACAACTCCTGTAAGCGCTGAAAGTGGCGCTGCGTCACGACATCGGTATCGTGGCTGCCATCCGCATCCGCTGGGTACATTTTTGCATAGGCTTTGCCGAGCTCATCGACAAACTCATCGACACTGTCTTGAGGCACCAAAGCGTAATCGGGCGAAATGCAAATTTGTCCGCCGTTGACCGATTTTCCGTGAGCAATACGAGACGCCGCCATAGCAAGGCTGCCGCTCTCAGAGACAATCGCCGGCGACTTCCCTCCCAGTTCCAAGGTTACAGGCGTGAGGTTTTTTGCCGCCGCCTGCATTACGAGGCGGCCGACATGAGTCGAACCCGTATAAACTAAGTGATCGAAGGGCAAACTGGAGAAGTGCTGGGCCAGCTCCACCTCGCCACCGACGACGACGACCTCTTCGGGCGGGTATAAGCTGCGCAAAAAATCAGCCAGCACTGAAGCCGTGCGCGGCGTGGTTTCGGACATTTTAATCATGACCCGATTGCCCGCGCTGAGAGCGGCAATCATCGGTGACAAGCCCAAATAAAGTGGGAAATTCCAAGGCACAATCACACCGACGACCCCTTTGGGCTGGTAGCGCACCTGTGTACTGTTACCTTTAAACAGCATCTCTGGCGAGCGGCGGCTGGGCTTCATCCATTTCTTAAGATGCTTGCGCGCGTGGCGGGCATCCATTATCGGTCCCATCACATCAATCAACCGCGATTCGCTGTGAGCACGGCGGCCAAAATCCGCATTCATCGCGTCCACCAGACTGTCTTGATGTTCGCGCAGGCCCGCAATCAGTCGATCGAGTTGCGATTTGCGATGTTCGTAATCGGCGGGGGCATTGTGAAGCATTGCCTGGCGCTGGTTTGTAAAAGCGGTTTCAAGCGCTGCGCCATCTTCAATCAACACGGGAAGCTCGTTCATGTTCTACCTCTTATCGGCGCACCTACACCGAGGGCACCTGTTTGGCTGTCATAAATTAGGGTGAAAGAAACTTTGATTCAATCTTAGAGCGCTTGAAATAACAAGTGCAGGTGCGCCAATTTTGCGTTACAAAACGCCGCCTATCGCGCTAGCAGCCTGCTACCCCCCAGCCACGCGATTTACACGCGTGCGGAAACCGCGGTACGACATGGTCGCCATCACTTTCATTAAAGAGGAAAAGCCGCCCTCGTTGGGCATGGGCTGTTTGCCATTGCCGAGGCGAGCGAGTTGGCGCGTGTACCAAGCCGTCTCCATGAGCGCCATTTTATCCACCATCTTAATACCGGTTTTAATCGGTGCGACGTCGCTCACCACAGATTCCCCGTTGAGCACTTTCATGGCGAAATCGGCATCGAGTGCCAGCGGGCGCGCCAAACCAGCCAGATCCATTGCCCCACTCGCCAGCGCCGATTCCAAGCCCTCCGTGGAGCGAAAGCCCCCCGTAATCATTAACGGTGCTTTAACGCGCTCGCGCACTTTTTCCGCGTAATCCATGAAATAGGCTTCGCGAGCGCGGGTACTGGCTTTCTGAGGCGCTTTTTTATTAACGCCCGTCATCTCTGGGCTGGCGTAAGTGCCACCGGAAATTTCGACGAGATCCATGCCCAAATCCGACATCACCTCAGCGACAATCATCGATTCTTCTTGCGTAAAA
The DNA here is from genome assembly GCA_000155715.1 of gamma proteobacterium HTCC5015. Classification (GTDB taxonomy): domain Bacteria; phylum Pseudomonadota; class Gammaproteobacteria; order HTCC5015; family HTCC5015; genus HTCC5015. The sequence continues at coordinate 17,475 of DS990616.1, forward strand.
CCGCCGCGCTGGAAATCGGCGGAATTCATTTTAATGCCCACGTTGAAAGAAGATCCCACTTCGCGGCGAATCGCTTGGTAGACCTCCGTTACAAAACGCATGCGATTGTCTAGGCTGCCTCCCCATTGATCCGTGCGCTGATTGTGGTGGGGCGATAAAAACTGGCTGACCAAATAACCGTGCGCGCCGTGAATTTGCACCCCTGTAAAGCCCGCTGCTCGCATGATGGCCGCGCTTTTCGCAAAGCGCTCGATCAAGGCTTCAATCTCAGCTGACTCTAGCGCTCGCGGCGTGTTAAAAAAGCGATTGTGTGGTGCGTCGAAGGGAATGGCTGAAGGCGCTACAGGTTGAGATGACAAGACATTGGGCGACTGCTTGCCAGGGTGATTCAGCTGAACCCACGCCTCCGTGCCGTTTTGCCGCGCCGCTTTCGCCCAGGCTTTTAAGCTGGCCATGTCGCGATAGTCTTCAACTGCGACATTGTTAGGTTCGCCCAGCGCCTGACGATCCACCATCACATTCCCGGTAATCAATAAGCCACATCCCCCTCGGGCCCAACGCCCGTACAAGGTGTTCAACGCCTCAGTGGGGCGGTTATCCACTGTACCCAGTGCCTCGCTCATAGCGGATTTAGCGAGGCGGTTTTTCAACACCGTTCCCGAGGGCAGTGTCAGTGTGTCTTGGGGGCGTGTACTCATTGCAACAACTCCTAGTCTGTGAATGCCTAGCGTGGTGAAGCCAGCATAGACAAATCGTAAAAAGACACCTAGGCAATCGTCGCCCGTGTCACTGAGCTGTCGTCTTAATCGCTCATCGGTATAGACTGTCAAAATGAAAAACATTCGACGAATTTCCATTGCGCTCGGTTTGCTAGGCCTTTTGTACCTACTGTTCGCTCCCACACCACTCGATCCCGTGGCGTGGCAGCCACCCGCTGCTCCTGAGTGGGTCGGCCCCTGGCAAAGCAATCAGGCACTCAAGCAATGCCGATTGATTGACCTACCGGGCGATGCCTACGCACCAGAGAGCATTGCCATCGACGGCGAAACCTTGGTGATGAGCAGCCACGACGGCACACTGTGGCAGTGGAAAAACGGGCAATTCACCCAGAGAACTCAGATGGAGGGCCATCCACTCGGGGTCGAAGCAGCACCCAACGGCTTGTGGATCGCCGATGCGACCTTAGGGCTCGTTCAATTGGTGGATAACACCCCTAATATTCGGTCTCAAGCCTCTGAGAGTGGCCCGCATCGCTTCGTCGACGATCTAGCGATTGCCGACAGCGGCACGGTATATTTCAGCGATGCCTCGCGCAAACACTGGCCCTCCTCCGTGCGCAGCAACCCCCTCAAACTGAGCGCCTTTGACATTTTGGAAGGTCGAGGTCATGGCCGTCTCTACGCCTACCAGCCACTCAGTGGTGAGCTCACACTTTTGGTGGATGACCTTTTGTTTGCCAACGGTGTGGCGCTGAGTCGAGAAGAGGATTTCGTACTGATTAACGAGACGGGCCGCTACCGAGTATTGCGACACTGGATTCGCGGAGACAAGGCGGGCAGTACGGAGGTCTTTATCGACAACTTGCCCGGTTACCCAGACAATATCACCGAAGCCCCCGACGGCGGCTTTTGGCTGGCGCTCATCAAACCTCGCAACACCATGAGCGATGTACTCGCTCCCTACCCTTTTGTGCGAAAAATGGTGTCGCGCCTGCCCTTCTCCTGGCTGCCCACAGGCGATCAATACGGCCATGTGGTGAAATTATCCTCGGACGGTGATGTGCTAGCCAGCCTACAGGACCCCGAGGCTGCCACGACGGACATTACCAGTGCCATCGAACACGAGGGCAAGCTGTATCTCGGCAGTCTCAGCGCCCCGCACTTTAGCGTGTGCGATCTGAGCCAGATATTGCCATCACATCAATCAGCCGTCCCCTAAAACGACTTCCGCCGAGTGCATTAAATCATCGACTCTTCGTCTTTGCGGCGGGCGGCATCGATGTCATAGGTGTCGAGGCAGGGAATGTCGAGATCCTCGGCCTCGCCCAAGGTTTGAATCGCCTTGCACATGGTTTCCGAGCGCTCTTCCATTTTGTGCACATGATCGAGAATGCGATTGATGGCTTGAGCGACGGGGTCGGGCATGTCCTTGGTCGTGCCGTAGGCATCGAAGCCCATCGTCTTAGCGATCGCCTCGCGGCGCTGTTCCTGTACATCCGCGGGCTGGCGCACGACGCGAGCGGGAATCCCCACCACCGTGCAGCCGGGCTCAACCGCTTTGACCACCACCGAATTGGAGCCCACTCGGCCCTCGGCACCAATCACAATCGGCCCGAGCACTTTGGCACCGGCGCCGACAACGACACCGCTCTCCAAGGTGGGGTGGCGCTTGCCCGCGTTCCAAGATGTCCCGCCTAGGGTCACGCCGTGGTAGAGCGTCACATCGTCGCCGATCTCGGCGGTTTCACCGATTACCACCCCCATACCGTGGTCGATAAAGAAACGTCGGCCAATCGTGGCGCCGGGGTGAATCTCGATGCCCGTCATCCAGCGAGACATGTGCGAAACAAACCGTGCTAACCACTTGAATTGCTTTTGCCACAACCAGTGCGCAAAGCGGTGATTTAACAAAGCGTGTATGCCGGGATAACAAGTGAGCACCTCAAAAGCATTGCGCGCGGCGGGGTCGCGCTCAAATACACTGGCAATGTCTTCTTTGATGAGATCAATCACTCGCATCGTTGGTCTCCGTCTCGATCTTGGGATGTCGATGTTTTTGTGTGGCGCTCAGCAGGCCACGCAAGATGTTTAATTCGCGCACGGTGGGTTCTGAACGATCATATAAACACCGCAGGCGACGCATAATCAAGGTGGGATTGGTTTGCTCTAAAAAGCCCACCTCTGTCATCACCGTTTCGAGATGTTGATAGAAACTTTCTAGCGCATTGGCTTCAGCCCTACAATCCAGTGCCGATGTATTCGCTTTATCGGACTTCTGTTCGCTTGAATCCATCTCTAGCGAGGCTATTCGCAACGCGTAAGACAGCACTTGCACCGCCGCCCCCAAGTTGAGCGAACTGTATTCGGGGTTGGCAGGAATGTGTACCGTCAGCTGGCATCGATCGAGTTCTTCATTACTGAGCCCTGAGCGCTCGCGGCCAAATAAAATGGCGATGCGCTGCCCCTGTTCGATACCCTGCAACGCGCGTTGAGCCGCCTGAGGTGGCATCAAGGGCTCAGCGGAAATCGTGCGATCGCGGGCAGTGGTGCCAATCGCCAAGTGGCAGTCCTCTAACGCCTGATCTAAGTTTTCACACACGCGGGCCTTGGCGAGCACGTCATCGGCGCCCGAGGCGCGAACCGTGGCTTCGTCGTCGGGAAAGGACTTGGGCTGCACTAGCGCCAAATCGCTCAAGCCCATGGTTTTCATAGCGCGCGCCGCCGCCCCGATATTACCGGGGTGGGAAGTGTGAACCAGTACAATTCGAATCTTATCTAACATGGCAATCTCAATGTGGGCGGGCATTTTACCAAGCCCGAGGCGCGAATAGCGAGTATTGGCAAAGCACCCGTTAAAAACTCTGTTAAAATGCGCATCGCTCTTTTACACATCGACGCATATCGAGACTGCACAAAGTCTGAGACTGAGGTGACCATGCATCCCCTATTAAACATTGCCATACGCGCCGCTCGCCAAGCGGGCAACACACTAACGCGCCATGCCGATCAACTCGATCGTTTTAATGTTGAGGAAAAGTCGCGCAACGACTTCGTCTCTGACATCGACCGTCTCGCCGAAGCGGAAATTATCGAGATTATTCGAAAAGCCTATCCGGATCACGCCATTCTGGCAGAGGAATCGGGCGAGGACGGCAGCCACGATATGCAGTGGATTATCGATCCACTCGATGGCACCACCAACTACTTGCACGGCTTTCCCCAATACGCGATCTCCATCGCCGTGCGTCTGCGAGACCGATTGGAAATCGGCGTGGTCTACAATCCCGTCACCGAAGAATTGTTCACTGCTGCCCGCGGCAGTGGCGCCATGCTTAACAACAAACGCATTCGCGTCTCCAATCGCCTCGGACTGCAAGGCGCCCTCATTGGCACCGGCATCCCCTTTTCTCCCGATCGCGACTTTGAAGCCTACCTCAATACGATGAAGAAATTTATGGGTACCACGGCAGGCATTCGCCGCCCCGGCGCCGCCGCGCTTGATCTGGCCTATGTCGCCGCTGGCCGTCTCGACGGTTTTTGGGAAGATCACTTGAAACCTTGGGACATCGCCGCCGGCGCGCTATTGATTCAAGAGGCGGGCGGTTTAATCAGTGATTTCAATGGCCAAAAAACGCATTTAAAAAGCGGCGAAGTCGTGTGTGGCACACCTAAGGTCTACAACGAAATGCTGGCTCTGGTTAAGCCGGATAGTGGTGCAGAATAATCACTAAATAGCGCCATCGCCCTGAAGTCAGATTTGCCTACAGGGATGTAGGTAAGGAGCGGGAGCTTCAGGATCTCCCTATCAGGGCTCCGGTTTGGAGATTCCAGATCAAGTCTGGAATGACGGGGAATGGTTAAGCAGATTCCCGATCAAGCCGAGAATGACGGGTGGCGGTTATGGAGGCTCGCCCCGAGCACCCAATGCCATCCCCTCCCTTACGAAAAACTCGTTATTGCAATGACAATACCCCCACCGTCGCTCCCGCGCAGGCGGGAACCCAGTGACTTTACGACACCACTCACTCAAAGACGCTGGATTCCCGCCTGCGCGGGAATGACGGGCATGCCGGAGATTTAAGGTTTGAGGAATAACGAGCACTTCAGGGAGACAACGTGGCCACGAGATGTACAGTGGGCTACGCCTAACGGCTAAACCACCCTAGACCCTGCGTTTGTCGGCCCGAAAACGGACCTCCCACAAAAACTCTCGTCAATGACGCATACAGAAACAACAGCTTCACCTGCGGCTCGCAACAATGACAGTTCTATAACTTTGGCTTACGCCGCAGGCCGTCCACTAGGGCCTGTTAACACAAATTTGATGGTCACTGTTGTGACTAAAAAAGCGCCAATCAAAGCGCAAGGAGCGTGGTTTGGTGAATCCAAATGAGCGACGAGCAACGATGAGTGGCGCTTTTTTAGTCACAACCCGAAGGGCTGGAGCTATTTTCCGCCCAGATGCGTTATCAGTTGTTTGTGTAGACGTACTACACGGCACTCCTTCTGCCTTGCTGGGCAGGAAAATAGCTTCCAGCAGAGATCATAAAATTTGTGTTAACAGGCCCTAGAAGCATATCAACAAAAAAGGCGCCGAAGCGCCTTTTCTATCGATATCCTAGCCTTGCTGTTAGGGCATTTCGTCCGCCGCCTCTTGCTCGGGCGGCATGAGATCTTCTTTGGTGAGCTTCATAAACACCAAGCCCGTACTGGCAATAAAGACCGAACTGTAAGTACCAATAACAACACCTACCAACAGGGCCAGTGCAAAGGAGTGGATGATTTCACCACCGAAGTAAAACAAGGCTGTCAGTACCAGCATCGTTGTTACCGAGGTCATCAACGTACGCGAGATCGTTTGGTTAATCGAAGTATTCATAATATCGATGGGCTGACCTCGGCGCATAATGCTGAAGTTCTCGCGGATTCGATCGAAGACGACGATAGTATCGTTGAGCGAATAACCAATCACCGCCAACAGCGCCGCCAACACGGTGAGATCAAACTCAATCCCCGTCCAGGCAAAGACCCCCAACGTAATCAGCACATCGTGCACCAAGGCGGCCACGGCACCCAGCGAAAATTTAAGCTGAAAACGGAACGCCAAATAAATAACAATGGCAATCAGAGCAAACAGTAGCGCCATACCGCCGCTTTCGCGCAGCTCTTCGCCCACTTGCGGTCCGACGAACTCGATCCGACGCTGCTCTACTTGAGCATTTTCCGCTCTCAGCAAGCCCATGATTTGCTCGCTGACCTCTACCGATTCAACCCCTTCGCGCGGTTGGATGCGAATTAACACATCGCGGGCCGTGCCAAAATTTTGCACCACGGCATCGGGGAAACCGCCCTGCTCTAGGGTATCGCGGATATCACTTAACTCAGCGGGCTCTTGATAGCCCACTTCCACCAAGTAGCCACCGGTAAAGTCGATACCATAAACTAAGCCCTTACTGGCCAAGCCCGTAATAGCACCGCCCACCAAAACCGCCGACAGGGCCAGCGACATGAAGCGGCCGCGCATGAAGGGGATTTTCGTTTCTTTGAGCTTCAGGAACGACCAACCCATCGGCAACGTTTTCAGTCGGCGGTTGCCATAGATTAGATTGACGATGGAGCGCGTACCCATGATAGCGGTGAACATCGAAGTCGCGATACCGATCGACAGTGTGATGGCAAAACCTTTAATCGGTCCCGTGCCAAACGTGAACAGCAACACCGCTGCGATAAACGTCGTCACATTGGCATCGGCAATGGTGCTAAAGGCCTTGTCGTAACCTTGATAAATCGCCTCTTGTACTTTGGCGCCGCGATTCAGTTCTTCTTTGATCCGTTCAAAAATCAGTACATTGGCATCGACGGCCATACCGACCGTCAACACGATACCGGCAATCCCCGGCAAGGTCAGCGTGGCTTGAAGCAAGCTCATTACCGCAACAATCGTGATGATATTCGCCACCAGCGCCACATTGGCAATCAGACCAAACACTTTGTAGTAAAAGGCCATAAAGCCCAACACTAAGCACAGGCCAATCACCACCGAGGCCAAGCCTTTGTCGATATTTTCCGCACCGAGGCTGGGGCCAATGGTGCGCTCTTCGACAATTTCCATCGGCGCTTTCAAGGCCCCAGAGCGCAGAAGAATCGCAAGGCGCGCCGCCTCGTCTTGCTGCAGCCCCGTGGTAATAAATTGCTTGGACAAGGGCTCGCGCACCGTAGCCACACTAATGACCGTTTCCTCTTGGCGGGCAACGCGCTGCTCTTCGCCATCGACCACGCGAGTCTCAAATTTGGTTTCCTTATACACCACCGCCATGGGGCGTCGCACATTATCCTTAGTGATGCGATACATGCGGTCGGCGCCGTCGCCGTTGAGGGTGACGCGCACGGCGGGCTGGTTGTTTTCGTCGTAGGTCACCGCCGCGTTTTGAATATTGTCGCCCGTGACGATAATCGAACGCTCTAGCAATACGGGAGAACCGTCGCGCTCGAAATACATCTTGGCTCCGGATGGCACGCGCCCCCCGTTCTCGACGCTGACGGCATCTTGGTAAGTACCGTACTGCATACGGTACTCCAGCGTGGCGGTCGAACCGAGAATCTCACGCGCCTTGGCGCTGTCTTGCACACCGGGCAATTGAACAACAATGCGATCCAAGCCCTGCTGTTGTATCACGGGTTCAGAGACACCGAGCGCATTCACGCGGTTGCGCAAAGCGGAAATATTCTGCGTAATGGCAGAGCGCTTTTCTTCGATAAGCGCCTTTTCTGTAAAGCGGGCAATCAATGCGGGATTGCCATCGACCGAGCGCTCGATGAACTCCATATCGGGATAGCGGTCCCTCAAGACATAGCGCGCCTGTTCTCTCGTATCGGCTTCGGTAAAGCGTACGATCACTTGTGTGCCGTAGACGCGAGCGCCGCGATTGCGCAATTTTTCTTCGCGCAGCAGCGTGCGAATCTCGCCTTCAAAACTCTCTAGCGTGCTCTTCAAAGAGCCCGCCATATCCACCTGCATCAAAAAGTGAATACCACCGCGCAAATCGAGCCCTAGATACATGGGTGCCGCGCCCCAATCGCGCAACCATGTGGGAGTGGCTGGAGCCAAGTTGAGCGCCACTGCGTAGTCGTCACCCAGTGCCTGCTCGAGAATATCCTTAGCCTTGAGCTGATCGCCACCGCTGGCAAAGCGCGCCAGCAATTTGCCGTCGTGTTTTTCCACCTGTTGCGCCTCAACGCCAGCATTGGACAACAATCGCTCGACTTGCCCCGCCAAACTGTCGCTCGGCTCGCTGCCGTCCGTCGCTGTCACCTGCACAGCGGGATCTTCACCGTACAAATTGGGCGCGGCGTACAGGGAGGCAAAAGCGAGAATGGCAACGAGTAGTAAATACTTCCAAGCGGGGTACTGATTCACAATAGGGCCTTATTCATTGATGTCTAGCAAAATTAACCGTCTTACCAAAAAAGCCAATGCGGAACGCATTGGCTTTTGTCCTTCGCCGCTTACTCTTGGGCGGCTTTATCGTTTTTAGCGTCTTTAATCGTGCCCTTAGGCATAACAGACTGAATGGCTTGGCGCTGTAAGCGCAGGCTGCTGTTGTCGTTGACCTTGAGCTCGATAAACGCATCGCCCACTTCAGTCACTTTGCCGAGAATACCGCCAGAAGTCACCACTTCGTCACCTTTTTTCAACGCCTCTACCATTTGGCGATGTTCCTTCGCACGCTTTTGCTGGGGGCGAATCATCAGAAAATACATCACCACAAACAGGACGACGATGGGTAACAGTTGCAGGAGCCCTCCGTCGGCACCAGCGGGAGCGGCCGCTTCGGCGTGAGCGGGGCTGATAACAAAGTTCAGAATATCTTCAACTAACATGATTCACCTCGGTAAAAATGGCGCACAGTATGCCACAGACTCCGATATCTTGGGGCGATCTAACGAGATTCAAGACGACAATGGACTATCCGTAGCGATCGGCGACAAAAGGATTGCTGCGACGCTCGGCGCCAATCGTCGACATAGGGCCGTGACCCGGTATGAAACGCGTTTCATCGGGTAGAGAAAACAACTCGCGGTGAATGCTCTCAATCAATGTGGCGTGGTCGCCCTTGGGGAAGTCTGTACGACCAATCGACCCCTGAAACAACACATCACCCGCCCACAAAAGACCATCCTGCGCGGAGTAAAAGACCACATGGCCTGGCGTATGCCCCGGACAATGTCGCACTTCCAACTCAATCTCGCCCACGGTGACCTTGTCGCCCTGCTCTAACCAGCGCTGGGGCTCAAAAATTTCTACTGCGGGAAAATTAAACATTTGCGCTTGCATGGGTAAGCCCTGAATCCAAAACGCGTCCTCGCGTTGAGGCCCCTCGATGGGCACATCAAAGCGTCGAGCCATTTCAGCCGTTGCACCCACGTGATCCAGGTGACCGTGGGTGAGCAAAATTTTTTCCACGATCACACCAGTTTCGTCAATGGCCGCTTGGATTTTGTCCACATCGCCGCCAGGATCGACAACGGCGGCGCGCTGACTGCTATCGCACCACAGCAGACTGCAATTTTGCTGAAAAGGCGTCACGGGGATTAAGCGAAATTGGAGCATCTAGATTCTCCGGCACAAAAATCGGTTTTTTGGTTAACTTGAAGGGGCTCGACGCTGGCGCACGACTTCATACAGACACACGCCCGCAGCGACTGAGACGTTTAAACTACTCACGCTACCCCCCATGGGAATGGCGACAATTTCGTCACAACTTTCTCGCGTCAAACGTCGCAAACCATCGCCCTCAGCCCCCATGACCAGCGCCATTGGGCCATCGAGACGCCCCTCGTAGAGACTGCGATCCTCGCCATCCGCTAGCCCCACAATCCACAAGCCGCGCTCTGCCAACCCCTTTAGTGTTCGCGCAAGATTGGTGACTTGGATGAACGGCGTCTCTTCTGCGGCACCGCAGGCCACCTTGCGCGACACGGCCGTCAATCCAGCCGATTTGTCCTTGGGTGCGATCACGACATCGACGCCCGCACCGTTTGCACTGCGCAAGCAGGCACCTAAATTGTGCGGATCAGTCACACCATCGAGCACCAATACCAACGGCACATTTTCAACGCCATCGAGAATACCCTCGAGGTCAGCCTCGCGCCACAGTTCCGAAGAGCGCACCTGGGCGATCACACCTTGGTGGCGAGCGCCGTCGACCCAGTCATCCAGTTGCTGTCGCTCGACGTATTGAGTGGGCAGCCCTAGCTGGGTGGCGAGCGCCTGCAGCTTGCCTAGGCGTTGATCCGCCCCCTTCTGCCAGTAAAGCTGAAAAACTTCCTCGGGCCGCCGCTGTATGAAAGCTTCGACGGCGTGCAGGCCAAATAGAAACTGGGGCGATTTAGTCCCCCGCTTTGACCCTGAGCTGCGCTGTTTTCCACGACGTGCCACGAATTAAGAATCTCGCTCTTGATCGTCTACTGGCCGCTTGCCCGCCGCACGCTTTTTGGGCTCGGCAATGGAGAGATCGATTTTTCGGTCGTCCAAATTAACGCTGTCCACCGTCACCTTAATGGTGTCCGAGAGTCGGTAGAGCTGACCCGTACGCTGGCCAATTAAACGATGACCGACGGGATCGTAGTCAAAGTAATCTTTTTCGAGATTGGTGACGTGCACCATGCCTTCGACATAAACGCCTTTAAGCTGCGCAAAAATACCAAAAGGCGCCACGCCTGTAATCGTCGCCTCATAGGTTTCGCCCACCTTGTCCATCATGTACTCGCACTTGAGCCAATCGGTGGCATCGCGCGTCGCTTCATCGGCGCGGCGCTCGTTGCTGGAGCACACCTCACCCAACACGGCCATATCGCCCTCATCGTAGCGATAGTCCGCCTTGCTGCCGCCGCGCAGAATATGTCGGATGGCTCGGTGGACCAAAAGATCGGGATAGCGACGGATCGGCGATGTAAAGTGTGCGTAGTGGCTCAGCGCCAAGCCAAAGTGCCCTTTGCACTCGGCGCGGTACTGAGCTTGCTTCATTGAACGCAGTAAGACGGTGGTAATCAATTCCGACTCGGGGCGACCCGCCGCTTTACTGGCGATATCCGCATACAGCTTCACATCGGGCTTTGTCGCCGCCGGCAAACTGATCGCAAAACTCATCAAGAATTCGCGCAACTCTTCGTACTTTTCCTCAGCCGGCTCATCGTGAACGCGAAACAGGGCAGGCATTTCATGCTTGTCGAGATACTTGGCGGCCGCAATATTGGCCGTGACCATGCACTCTTCAATCAGTTTGTGCGCATCGTGGCGCTGCACTGGCACAATCGCTTCAATCTTTTTGTCGTCGCCAAAGACGATGCGGGTTTCAACCGTGTCAAAATCGATCGCGCCGCGCTCTTCGCGAGAGCGCCTCAGAGCTTTGTATAGACGGTGAAGCTCTTCGATATGGGGCACAACCTGCTCAAATTGCTGACGTGTCGCTTCATCCTGTTCTAAAAGGATTTTGCCGACTTGTGTGTAGGTCGTGCGCGCCTGTGATTGAAACACGCCCTCTTTGAAATCGAAGTGCACCAACTGTCCATTTTTATCGATTTGCATTTCGCACATCATGCAAAGGCGATCGACGTGGGGGTTGAGCGAGCACAAACCATTCGAAAGGCTCTCGGGCAGCATAGGGATCACTCGGCCCGGGAAGTAAACCGAAGTAGCTCGTTTGGCAGCCTCTTGGTCGAGGGGCGACTGGGGCTTCACATAGTGAGACACGTCGGCAATGGCCACATAAAGCCTCCATCCCTGTTCATTGGCTTCGGCATAGACGGCGTCGTCGAAATCTTTGGCGTCCTCACCGTCGATGGTAATGAGCGGCAAGTGACGGTAATCCGTGCGCCCCTGCTTGTCGGCCTCGTCGACCACATCGCCCAAGGCGTTGGACTCTTCCAAGACCTCTTCGGGAAACTCGTTAGGCAAATTGTGCGAGTGAATGGCGATATCAATCTCCATGCCGGGCGCCATATGCTCACCCAGAGTTTCAATCACATGCCCCTGCGCTTGATGCCGACGAGTCGGATAGTGCGTAATTTCAGCGCGCACCACCTGCCCTGCTGTTGCGCCGAGCGTTTTGTCCAGTGGCACTAGCACGTCTTGCGTAATGCGCTTGTTTTCCGACTCGACGAAGGCCACGCCTCCCTCTAAGATCAAACGCCCCACAACGTGGGTGACACCGCGCTCTAGCACTTCGACAAGACGCCCTTCGGTTTTGCCACCGCGACCTTTTCCAGCGCGGCGCATCACCACATGGTCGCCGTGGAATAAAGCATCCATTTGTTTGGCGTGGATGTAGAGATCGTCGCCCCCTTCATCGGGCACGAGAAAACCAAATCCATCGGGGTGAGCGCTCACGCGACCGCGCACCAAATCTTTCTCATCGACGGGAATCAAACCGCCGCGGCGGTTCAGCACCAACTGTCCGTCGCGCACCATGGCACGCAGACGAAACTCCAAAACATCTAAACTTTCGTCGTCATCTTGAGACAGACCGAGAGCATCGGCGATTTCCGCGCCGTTCATGGGCGGCCCAAGCTCTCGAATCAGTGTTGTAATGTACTCGCGCGATGCGGTGGGATGATCGTATTTTGCCGCCTCCCGCGCCGCATTCGGATCCTTCGACAAAGGAAAAGGTGCCTTGGGATCAATCGGAGTCTTGGGGTGGTGTGGACTATGGTGTTTTGACATGGGCAGCATTGTAACGCAGCTAGGCGCAGTAAGGGGCTTTACAACCCCGATTAGGCAATAAAAAAGCAGCCAGTGTTGCCACTGGCTGCTTTTTCAGAGATGGCTCCTCGAGCTGGACTCGAACCAGCGACCAATTGATTAACAGTCAACTGCTCTACCAACTGAGCTATCGAGGATCGTTGGTGAGGGGCGTATTCTACGGATTCAGCCCCCTCTGTCAACGGAATTATACATTCAAATTCGCAAGATATTCGGCGAAGACGTTTTTCAGTTCGGGGTGTTGCAGGCCGTACTCGACGGTCGCTTTCAAATAGCCAAGCTTGTCGCCGCAATCAAAGCGCTTGCCGTCAAATTCGTAGCCGAGAACCGTCTCGTAATCGAGCAATTTGGCGATGGCGTCTGTAAGCTGAATCTCCCCGCCGGAACCGCGTTCCGTGGTTTCCAGCAAATCAAAAATGCGCGGCGTCAAAATATAGCGGCCAACAACAGCTAGGTTAGACGGCGCTTCGCTGGGCTTGGGTTTCTCGACAATTTCTTGCACGGCCGTCGTTCCCCCTTCGCCGCGCTTGCCGCCAACAATACCGTAGCGACTGGTCAGCTCTGGAGGTACGGCCTCGAGGCCCAATACACTGCTCTGGCGCTCGTTGTAAAGCTCAACCATTTGCTCAAGGCAGGAGGAACCGTCGAGGTTTTGAATCATATCGTCGGCCAAAATCACGGCAAACGGCTCATCGCCCACCAATTTCTTGGCACACAAAACGGCGTGACCGAGGCCAAGCGTCTCGTTTTGTCGGGTATACACCGTGGTGACATGGGCGGGAATAATACCCTGCACCATCTCCAACATACGCGTTTTGTTTTTTAACGCGAGTTCAGACTCCAGCTCATAAGCTTTATCGAAGTGGTCGGCAATTGCACGCTTGGTTCGACCCGTAATAAAGATCAACTCGTCGCAACCCGCTGCCACCGCTTCCTCCGCGGCGTACTGAATCAGTGGTTTGTCGACAACGGGTAACATTTCCTTGGGGCTTGCCTTGGTAGCCGGCAAAAATCGAGTTCCCATACCCGCGACGGGAAAAACCGCCTTGCGCACATACTGCATAAATTATTCCTCATATTCAGTTCGGCTGCATGATACTATTGCAGCCCTAGGGAATGAAGCCTATCCCCGCTCTCTAACTATTTCATGACATACGTCGTCACCGAAAACTGCATTCAATGTAAATACACAGACTGTGTAGAAGTATGCCCTGTGGATTGCTTTCACGAGGGGCCTAACTTTTTAGTCATTGACCCCGATGCCTGTATCGACTGCAGTCTCTGCGTCCCCGCCTGCCCAGCAGAGGCCATCTATCCCGATGACGAACTGCCCGAGGGTCAAGCCCACTTCACCGCTTTAAACGCCGAGCTATCAAAACTGTGGCCCGTGCTGGATGAGCCGAAAGCGCCACTGCCCGATGCCGACGACTGGGATGGCGAGCCCGACAAGCTCAGCCACCTAAAACGCTAGGCAGCAGGCGATAAAAAAAGGGGCCGAAGCCCCTTCTCATTCACACTTTAATCGTCGAGTGCCTTAAGCTCCCCTTTCATCGTGGTGTAGTAGAGCCGATCACCGTGCATCAGCATGGGTGCAACAATTTGATCCTCGACCTCCTTCTTCCAGTAGCGCTCGCCGTCATCGGCATCAATGGCATGAATAAAGCCGTCGAGGCTGGCCACATAAACAATATCTCCAGACCCCATTACAGGCGGACTGGGAATTTGCCCCTCGGTCGCGTACTCCCATAGCTTAACGCCGCTATCACTTTCAATGCAGTACACATAACCGTCGTCGCTGGTAAAGATAATACGACTGCCATCGTGTACCGCCGAAGATTTGATTTTCGCAGACGTTCTAAACTTCCAAATCTCCTCTCCAGTCTCCGCATCAACGGCATATTGGAAGTGGCTATCGCCGCCAAAAGTCACAATATCGTCGTCCACCGCCGGGGACGACACAATCGGTGCATTGGTGCTAAAAGACCACTGGACTTCGCCTGATGCCGCACTTAAGGCATGGGCTTGACCACCTTTTGTCGTCACAAAAATACGCTCATCCGCGGCCGCCGCTGAGGCATAGATAGGCCCATCCGCCTTCATACGCCACTGCTCTTTGCCGGTTTTCGCGTTGAGTGAAAAAAAGTAACCGCTGTCGCTACC
>DS990615.1:0-1641 GCA_000155715.1 gamma proteobacterium HTCC5015
TGATGGTCACTGTTGTGACTAAAAAAGCGCCAATCAAGGCGCAAGGAGCGCGGTTTGGTGAATCCAAATGAGCGACGAGCAACGATGAGTGGCGCTTTTTTAGCCACAACCCGAAGGGCTGGAGCTATTTTCCGCCCAGCTGCGTTATCCGTTGTTTGTGTAGACGTACTACACGGCACTCCTTCTGCCTTGCTGGGCAGGAAAATGGCTTCCAGCAGAGATCATAAAATTTGTGTTAACAGGCCCTAGTACATCCGCGGGTGGCTCGTGTTAAAATCCCGCGCCCTCAGCCGTATTGAGGTTATGCCCACGGGCGTTCGATAACTGAGCACAAACAAGACCATGAAAGATCAACTGGAAACACTGATTCAGTCGGCGCTGGAGTCGCTACAGGCTGCGGGTGACGTGCCCGCCGATCTAGCGCCCTCTATTCAAATTACTCGCACCAAGGATGAGAGTCACGGTGACTTTGCCTGCAATCTCGCGTTGATGCTGGCCAAGCCGTGTGGTCAGGCG
Source organism: gamma proteobacterium HTCC5015 (assembly GCA_000155715.1). Lineage (GTDB taxonomy): Bacteria > Pseudomonadota > Gammaproteobacteria > HTCC5015 > HTCC5015 > HTCC5015. The sequence continues at coordinate 517 of DS990615.1, forward strand.
CCGCGTGCACTGGCCGAGCGTCTCGTCGATGCATTGCCCGATAACGAGGTGGTTCAAAAGGCAGAAATTGCCGGCCCCGGTTTTATCAATTTTTTCATCAGTAAGGCGGATGCTGCCGCTGTGGTTAGCCAAGTGCTCAGTCAGGGTGAAGCCTATGGGCGCAGTCAAATTGGTGCTGGCCAGAAAGTGCTGATCGAATTTGTTTCCGCCAACCCTACAGGGCCTTTGCACGTTGGGCACGGGCGAGGTGCTGCCTATGGCTCCGTGCTGTCGGACTTACTGGAGGCCGCTGGCTTTGATGTCACGCGGGAGTACTACGTTAATGATGCGGGCCGCCAAATGAATATCTTGGCCGCCTCGGTGTGGCTGCGTTATTTGGAGTCTTGTGGCGAGAATTTGCCCTTCCCCGCCAATGGCTACCAAGGTGATTACATCTACGATATCGCCGCAGATCTGAAAAACCGCTATGGCGACGCGCTGCTACGCTCCTCGGGAGAGATCTTAGAGGGCCTGCCCGACGATGCAGTCAACGGTGGAGATAAAGAGCAGTACATCGATGCCGTTATTGAGCGCAGTGTTCAGTTATTGGGCGAAGATGCCTATCGCACGGTGTTTGATACGGGCCTAAACGCGATTTTGGCGGACATTCGCGAAGACCTCGGCGAGTTCGGGGTGCGCTACCAAAATTGGTTTTCCGAGCGCAGCTTAGTGGACACGGGGGCGGTCGATCGCGCCGTTGCTAAGCTTAAAGACGCGGATTATATCTACGAGGAGAAGGGCGCACTTTGGTTTCGCTCCACGGCCTTTGGTGACGAGAAGGATCGCGTTGTGATTCGCGACAACGGGGTGCCTACCTACTTTGCCTCAGATATTGCCTATCACATGGAGAAGTTAGAGCGGGGCTACGACCGCTTGATTGATGTGTGGGGCGCGGATCACCATGGCTATGTACCGCGCGTCAAAGCAGCGATGAGCGCACTGGCTGGCGACGACAGCAAGCTGGATGTCTTGCTCGTGCAGTTTGCCATTCTCTATCGCGGTGGTGAAAAAGCCTCCATGTCGACGCGCTCGGGCGAGTTTGTCTCGTTGCGCGATCTACGCAAGGAAGTCGGCAATGATGCGGCA
>DS990615.1:3067-39132 GCA_000155715.1 gamma proteobacterium HTCC5015
CTAGGCAGTATGTAGATGAGGTGATTTTAGTCTCAACGGATGAAATCTGTGCAGCGGTGAAAGATATCTTTGATGACACTCGCTCAATCGCCGAGCCCGCTGGTGCAGTGGCAACGGCAGGCGTTAAAAAATATATTGCCGAGCACGCCGTTGAAGGGCAAAACTTGGTCTCTATTGTTAGCGGCGCCAATATGAATTTTGACCGCCTGCGCCATATTGCCGAGCGTTCGGAAGTTGGCGAGCGCCGCGAGATGCTGCTGGGCGTAGGCATTCCCGAAAACCCCGGTAGCTTTAAACACTTTTGCAGTGTGTTGGGGCGTCGCAATATTACGGAGTTTAACTATCGTTATGCCGATGCGAGCCGGGCCCATGTATTCGCCGGCATAGAGGTCGGCAGCGATGGTAACGAGCGCCGAGCGTTAATGCAGGAGCTGGCGGACCACAGCTACGAAGTTGTCGATCTGTCCGATAACGAAATGGCGAAGCTACATACGCGCTATATGGTGGGAGGTCGTTCACTGGAGGAACAGCGTGAAAAACTCTTCCGCTTTGAGTTTCCCGAGCGCCCCGGCGCATTGCAAAAGTTCTTAAATACGTTGGGAAGCCGCTGGAATATTAGCTTGTTTCACTACCGTAACCACGGCGCGGCCTACGGTCGTGTGCTGGTGGGGCTTCAGGTGCAAAAGGGCGAGGATAAGGCGCTCAATAGCTACTTGAAAAAAACCGGTTATGAATTTGTCGATGAATCCAATAATGATGCTTATTCCTTGTTTATGAGCTAGGACTTTATTCAATGGCGATATCGGATGCCAAAAAAAAAGCCCGCTGTAGTGCGGGCTTTTTAATGGGCGGCTAGTGCCGCCTATTTCTTCTTGCTCGCCTTTTTCTTGGCGGCTTTCTTCTTAGAGGTGGTCTTCTTTTTACTGCCGGCTTTTTTCGTGGTCTTTTTCTTACTCGCTTTCTTCTTAGCGGTTTTCTTGCGACTCACTTTTTTTGCGGCCTTTTTCTTAGATGCTGCCTTCTTTTTGCTGGCTTTCTTCTTGCTCACCTTTTTCTTGGCCGCTTTTTTCTTACTGGCTTTCTTTTTAGAAGCTGTTTTCTTTTTGCTGCCGGCTTTTTTCGTGGTCTTTTTCTTACTCGCTTTCTTCTTGGCAGTTTTCTTTCGACTCACTTTTTTAGAGGCCTTTTTCTTAGATGCTGCCTTCTTTTTACTGGCGGCCTTTTTGGTGGCTTTCTTTTTGCTCACCTTTTTCTTGGTCGCTTTTTTCTTACTGGCTTTCTTTTTAGAAGTAGCCTTTTTCTTAGAGGCCGCCTTCTTGCGGCTCACTTTTTTGCTGGCTTTTTTCTTGGTTGACGCCTTTTTCTTACTGGCGGCCTTTTTGGTGGCTTTCTTTTTGCTCACCTTCTTCTTGGCGGCTTTTTTGCGCGTCACCTTTTTAGCGGCGGCTTTTTTCTTACTCGCTGCTTTCTTTTTGGAGGTGGCTTTCTTGCTAGCGGCCTTTTTGGCAGCGGCTTTTCGAGTGACTGTCTTCTTCGTGACTTTTTTGCTAGCGGCTTTCGATTTAGCGCGTTTAGCGGCGGCTTTTTTCTTAGTCGTACTGACTGGTTTCTTGGCGTTTGTGGCCATGTGCCTATCCCTCCAAAAGGATCTCGTTATATACCAAGGGTACTGAGTATTTTATAAAAGTAATAAAGCTACTTGCTTATTATTAGCAAAGTGTGGCAGTAGGGTCAAAGTTATTACCGTTTTCTATCGTTTTTAATGCGATGAATTTTATTTTCGGTGGCAATCGCATGCAAATTGATGTCCCACTCGTGGTGTTTTATCAACGGTTTGTGTTGAAACGCATAGCCTAAACCTAATCGAAAAGGTGTATGAGCGTTTTGATAGGCAGCCAAAGTCGTATCGTAATAGCCGCCTCCCATGCCAATGCGGTGCCCGTTGTTGTCAAAGGCCACTAGCGGCATGAGGATGATGTCTATATCAGAGAGTTCGAAAGCTTTTGTGCTGCTGGGTTCTAAAATGCCAAAGCGACCTTTTTGCAGAGCATCTTCATCGTATCTATAGAAGCACAGTTTTGTATCTTGAACCTTGGGTACGACAACACGCTTCTTGTTAGCGTGAGCAATATCGATCAGTGCTTGGGTGTCGACTTCACCGCGGACGGACAAATACAAGGCAAGCGTCTCGGCATTTTGAAATTCGTCGAGCTGTTGCACTTGCTGCGCAATCTGAAGTGATCGCCGCTGGATGTCGTTGTGTGAGAGTGAACGGCGCTGCCGAATGATGTCTTGGCGAATGGCGTTCTGTTGCTGAGAAATCGCGCGTTCGTCCATAGAGGAGGGGTCCTAGGTAAAAGAAAGGGTGCTCCCGCAAATGCCGTGGCAGGCTGCGTCCCTTGAACCAAGCGGTTCAAGGCGGAAGCTGTTCATTATTTATTAGGCTTCTCGCCGTGGCGAGCGTGCACACAAAATAATGAAACTGGCCTCCTGAGCAGTAATTAAGGCTCAAGGGGTATAACAGTGGCTCACGCACATCGCAGTAAGCACCCAGTGATTAAATGGTACTCCCCTGAACGCAGAGAACAAGATCTAAGGCGCAAATTGTGGATTTACTTGAGCGTGGCGATGGCGTCGTCGATTTGCTGAGAGAGCGCATCGAGCTCTTCGCCAATTTGGGCGTTTTGGCCGACTTGTTGGCGCAGTGCAATGATCTCTCGCGTGAGATTGAGCGCGGCCATGATGGCGATGCGATCGGTGCCGAGCACACCGGATTGACGCACTGATTGCATGTTCTCATTGAGGAGCTGTGCCGATTCTAAAAGTTTTTCGCGCTCCTCTTCGTTGCAGCCAATTTGAAACTGCTTGTCGAGCACTTTGATATTAACGGCGACTTGTTGACTCATGGGGCGTTGTCTTCCATGGATTTGAGGCGGCTGATCATGGCTTCAACGCGGCTGCGCGCCTGTTCGTTTTTTTCAATTAAGGCGGCGCGTTCAGTCATTAGCTGAGATTGCTGTTGGCGCAGGGACTGGTTCTCTTCTTTGAGCTGAGCGCACAGGCCGAGTAGCGTTTCGAGCTTGCCGCTCAAATCGGTGACTTTTTTGCCGGATTGTTGCTCGTCAAATAGATCCATGTTGCCAATAGTAGGCGCGCGGCTATATGCGGTCAATATGTGGCGGTCGCGCGGTGCGGTAGCGGCGAGCAAATGGTAGGATGGCGCCATGATTGAATTTGCAGAACTCGAAAGTTATTTGATGGCTGTGGGTGCGCCCAACAGTGTGGCAGAAACGCACGGTGCGACTTGTGGTTTGATCTGCGCCGGCGGCGATCTCGCCGAAGGTGAGTGGGCGGCGACGGTATTGGGCAGCGACGAGTCCGAGGTCGTGTCCAATGCCTTGCAAGACACGCAGCCCCTCGCCCTATTGAAAGGCTACAGCGCCGAGTTGATGAGTGGCGGAGATATGGGTTTTGACTTGATGTTGCCGGATGAAGACGAGCTGCTGCCCGAGCGTATTGCCCAGTTGGGGCAGTGGTGCCAAGGGTTTCTCTATGGATTCGGCGTCGGTGGCATGAACGATTTGAGCCAGCTGGACGAAGCCAGTCGCGAAGTGATTGATGACTTCTTGGCCATTTCCCAGGTGGGCACGGAAGGCATTGATGAAGACGAGGCCGAAGAGCAGTTAACTCAGTTGCAAGAGTATGTGCGAGTGGGTGTGTTGCTGTTGTTTGAAACACTGAATCCCGTGCCCCAAGCTTCCACGCAAGCGCCAGATACTTTGCAATAAACGATGAATCTTTCCGAGTTAAAAAAACGCAGACGCCAGCTGATGGCGAGTATGGGCGAGGGCGGTATCGCCATTTTGCCCGCGGCCCAAGAGCATATTCGCAATCGCGATGTGTATCACGACTATCGCCAAGACAGCGACTTCCTCTATCTCACGGGGTTTGAAGAGCCCGAATCGGTAGCGGTGTTAGTGCCCGGTCGCCCACAGGGCGAATACATTTTATTTTGTCGCGAGCGCAACCCTGAAAAAGAGACATGGGATGGCCTGCGGGCGGGGCAAGAGGGCGCCGTGGAGCGCTACGGTGCCGACGACGCTTTTCCGATTACCGACATCGACGACATCTTGCCGGGCCTGATGGAAAACCGCGAGCGCGTTTACTACACCATGGGACGCAACCCCGCTTTCGACAAGCACATGATGGACTGGTTGAATCGCGTTCGCAGCAGCGCCCGCAAAGGCGTGCGTGCACCCGGTGAGTTCATCGATTTGGATCACCAGTTGCACGAGTACCGCCTATTTAAAAGTCGCTCTGAAGTCTCGGCGATGCGCCGCGCCGCCAAGGTCTCTGCCGCCGCTCACAAGCGCGCCATGGCCGCCTGCCAGCCGGGTATGAACGAGTTTGAAATTGAGGCGGAACTGCTCTATGAGTTTCGCCGCAACGGTATGACGACCGCCTACCCTTCGATCGTGGGTGGTGGGCGCAACGGTTGTATTCTCCACTATATCGACAACCGCGATGCGCTTCGCGACGGCGATTTGTTGCTGATTGATGCCGGCGCGGAAAATCAGGGTTACGCCTCGGATATTACCCGCACCTTCCCCGTTAATGGCGAGTTCAGCCCCGCCCAGCGCGAAGTTTACGAGATCGTTTTAGAAGCTCAGTTGGCGGCCATCGAAAAGACCTTGGCGGGCAACCATTGGGACGACCCCCACCAAGCGGCGCTGCGAGTCTTGGTGCGGGGGCTAATCGATTTAGGTTTGCTTAAAGGCAGCGTGCAGTCGGTGCTAGAAAGCGGCGAGTATCGGCGCTTTTATATGCACCGCACCGGGCACTGGTTGGGCATGGATGTCCACGACGTAGGCGATTACAAGGTCGATGAAGATTGGCGCCTGCTGGAGGCGGGTATGGTGACGACGGTGGAACCAGGCCTCTACATTACCGCCGCAGACGATATTCCCGAGCGCTTTCACAACATAGGGATTCGCATCGAAGACGATGTCTTGGTGACCAAAGAGGGCTACGATGTGTTGAGCAAGGATGCACCCAAAGACATCGACACCATAGAGTCATTGGTTGGCAGCGGTGTCTAATTCCAATTACCCCGCCATCGATCAAGCGGACATCGTCATTGTGGGTGGAGGCCTCGTGGGCGCAACATTAGCGCTGGCACTGAATGACAGCGATTACAAAGTCGTGGTGCTAGAGGCCTTTTCCTTTGGCGATGCAGGCCAGCCGAGTTTTGATGATAGAAGTGTCGCCATTGCCTACGGTTCGAGTTTGTTATTGCGCGACATGGGGCTCTGGTCGAACTTGACGAGCTTGGGACAGCCGATTGAAGAAATTCGTATCTCAGAGCGCGGCCGCCTCGGGCTCACGCGTATGAGTGCTGCCGAAGAGGGCGTTGTCGAGCTGGGTCGCGTGATTGAGAACCGACTGCTGGGTGAGTGTTTTGCAGAGCAGATGTCGGCCTCCAGTGTCGATTGGCGCGCACCAGCTGTGGTAGAGGCGGTGACTCAGGGTGAGACGTCACACAGCATTGACTATCGCGTAGGGCAGCGAAAGCACCGCCTAGAGGCGCGCTTGTTGGTGGCGGCAGACGGCGCGCAGTCCAGCACGCGCGAGGCGCTCGGTCTTCAGACGGAGCAAACGGATTATGGATTGAGTGCGGTGATTGCCAACGTGGAGCACCAGTTGCCCCATCGTGGACAGGCCTTTGAGCGCTTTACGAAAACGGGCCCGCTGGCCTTTTTGCCGCTGACAGATTTTGGCGGGCGCCCCCGTAGCTCCTTGGTCTGGACGTTGCAACACGACGAAGCTCAAGACTGGCTGGCATGCGATGAAACGACCTTTTTGCAAGGTCTCGGCGAGGCTTTCGGTCAGCGCTTAGGCCGCCTGCAAAAAGTGGGGCAGCGCGCGGTGTATCCCGTGTCTCTGACGCAGTCCAAACATTGTGCGACCCGGCGCGCCGTGGTGTTAGGCAATGCGGCGCAGGCCTTAAACCCGGTGGCGGGGCAGGGCTTTAATCTGGGCTTGCGCGATGTGGCGACTTTGGTCGATGTATTACTCAGTGCCCAAGGGGGCGACCCCGGTGCCGATTCGGTGACCCAAGAGTACCAGCGTCTGCGCCAACCCGACCGCCGCGCCACGATACGATTTACCGATGGCTTGATTCGCTTGTTTTCCAACGATATAGCGCCGTTGTCTCACGCCCGAGCGGGGGGCTTGTTGCTCGCCGATGTGCTCGAACCGTTAAGGCAGCGCTTGGTGCGTCAGGGCATGGGACTGCGTGGCCGTCGACGTCTGCGGGGAGGGCGCTATGGCTGAGTACTGCAATGCGCTCGTGGTTGGCGCGGGTGCGGTGGGTGCGAGCGTCGCTTTGGGTTTGGCGCAACAGGGGCGCGAAGTAGTCTTGGTCGAGGCGGTGGAGCCTCGACCTTGCCATGCGCAATCCGATTACGATTTGAGAGTTTTTGCGTTGAGCTTGGCCAGCGAGGCTTGGCTGGAACATCTGGGCGTGTGGAAGGATGTGCTCGAACGCCGCTACTGTTCCTATAGCGATATGCGCGTGTGGGATGCGGAGAGCGAAGGTCAACTCCATTTTGACCGCCAGGATGTCGACCGCCGACACCTCGGGCACATCGTTGAAAATGCCGTTTTGGTTGATGCCTTGTGTTCTGCGGCAAAAGCGCACCCGCGTATTCAATGGCTGTGCCCAGAGCGTGTGGAGTCAGTGTCTCAAGAGATGGGTAAGACGCGGGTCTGGCTTGAGGGCGGAACGTGTTTTGAAAGCGACTTACTCGTGGCGGCGGATGGTGCGCGTTCTAGTTTGCGAGACAAACTCGACATAGGCGTACAGCGAGCCTCTTATGCGCAGCGCGGCATTGTCGCCATGGTGAAAACCGAGCGCGCACATCAACACACGGCATGGCAGCGGTTTTTGTCGACGGGCCCCTTGGCGTTGTTGCCGTTAAGTAATGGTCAATGCTCTATCGTGTGGAGTGCCGATGACGATCTCGCCGAGCACCTGTTATCTATGGACGACGAAACCTTTAAAACGCGTTTAAGTGAGGCATCAGAGTGCGTCTTGGGCGATGTGCTTGAAACAACACAGCGTCTTGCGTTTCCCTTGGTCTCTCAACACGCCGAGCGCTACGCCATGCCTGGCATCGCCTTAGTGGGGGACGCCGCCCACGTGATTCACCCGCTGGCGGGGCAGGGTGTCAATTTGGGGTTCATGGATGCCGCCACGCTCATCGATGTATTAGAGGGCGAGTCGCGAGCGGGCGTTCGAACTGCGGCGCTCAGGCGCTACGCCCGCCGTCGCCGCTACGCCAATCAGATCATGCAATCGGGTATGACCGCGCTGTACCACGCCTTTGGTCAAAGTGGCGGCTACTGGAACCGCCTGCGCGGGCAAGGCATGAGTGTGGTAAGCGATATTGACCCTCTGCGTCGCCGCTTCGCCCGCCAAGCCGCCGGCCTCGACGGCGACATCCCCCACTTTCTGCAGCCCCACACTCGTTGATTTTTTAGCCACAGAGCACACTGAGGGCACGGAGTTGGGCTCCCACAAAAAGACATAGCCACCGTGGGGTCGGGCTTCAGCCCGACGCCCATGCCGACAAAAACCACCGTTTTTGTAGTGGCAAAAACACAGGGAGCAAAAAGCCCTAGGTAGCTGGGGTCAGTTTATTTGGGTGATCTGTATTTTATCGACCCACGCAACGGTTGGATTACGCTCAGTTTAGTGCCATATGATCCTGTCGGAATGAATTCCGACCTACAGGGTGGTTTTGTTAGGAAAAATAAAACTACGCGCCAATAGCTTGGGCTTGACTTCATTTGTGGGTAGGTCGCTGGTATTATCGCGACCCTGATGTTCACCCCCGTGGGAGAGCTTCGCGGCTAGCGGGTCTAGTTTGGCGAAGCGCCGAAGGCGCAACCGGCTCGGAAACGCTCAGGCCCCCGGACCGCGGGCGGACGCAGGCGATGCTTTAGCGCGCCGCGCATCAGTTCTGGAGAGCAACTCCGACCGGAGTTCACCGAAGGGGACGGCCCGCTGAGGCAGGCTTAATCTCTCAGGTTCGCGGACAGAAGAGCCTCGTCAGATACCGCAGGGTGTCTGTGAGCTTTTTGATAGCGAGTGATAACGAGAGAGTGCGATGACACAGCAAACCCCGCTCTACCAATGCCATGTCGACATGGGCGCCAAGATCGTCGATTTTGCCGGCTGGTCGATGCCTATTCAGTACACGTCCCAAATTGAAGAGCACCATCAGGTGCGCAGCGATGCAGGCATGTTTGATGTCTCGCATATGACGGTGGTCGATTTGCACGGCGAGCGCGTACGCGACTTTCTCAGCTATGTGATGGCCAATGATATTGCCAAGGTGACTAAGCGTGGCAAGGCGCTTTACACCGCGATGCTCAATGAGCAGGGCGGCGTCATCGACGACCTGATTATCTACTATCTCGAAGACCACTTTTTCCGCTTGGTTGTGAACGCGGCGACGCGCGATAAAGATTTGGCGTGGCTGGAACAGCAAGCGGCGGCATTCTCTGTCGAGGTCAAAGAGCGCAGTGATTTGGCAATGATTGCCGTCCAAGGGCCGAAGGCCATCGAAAAAGCGCTGCAATTGATTCCCGAAGAGTTTCGCGAAAGCGTCTTGGCGCTGAGTAAATTTGAGGCCTGTGAGGTGGCAGAGTTGTTTGTCGCTCGCACCGGTTACACCGGTGAAGACGGCTTGGAAATCATCTTGCCCAATGAGTCGGCCCCCGACTTTTGGAAAGCGCTCGATAAAGTGGGCGTTGCGCCCATTGGGCTCGGCGCGAGGGACAGCCTGCGTCTCGAGGCGGGAATGAATTTGTACGGCAACGACATGGACGAATCGACCACACCTTTGGTCTCAGCGCTGGGATGGACTGTGGCGATGAAGGACGAGCGGGATTTCATTGGTCGCGCTGCCCTAGAGCAGCAAAAGCAAGCGGGTGTCCCGCAAAAACTCGTGGGTTTGGTGCTAGAGGGTCGCGGCGTGATGCGCGCTCATCAGAAGGTGTTTGTCGACGGTGATGAAGTGGGCGAGCTGACCTCTGGCGGTTTCTCGCCTACACTCAAAAACTCTATTGGCCTAGCGCGAATCGCTCGCGATAGTGCGTCGCTGGGCGACACGGTCGAGATTGAAATTCGCAACAAACGCATTGCTGCGCGCATTGTTAAGTACCCTTTCGTACGCGATGGGCAGGCACAAATCTAAAGTAAATTGAAAAACATTGAGAACATTCGGGAGATACCATGAGCAATTTGCCCACTGAATTGAAATACGCCAAAAGCCACGAGTGGATTCGCCAGGAAGAGGGCGATGTCTATGTCGTAGGTATTACCGACCACGCCCAAGAGTCACTGGGCGACGTGGTGTTTGTCGAGCCCTCTGAAGAAGGCGCCGATGTCGAAGCGGGCGATGCGGCTTCGGTGGTCGAGTCGGTCAAGGCGGCTTCCGATATCTACGCTCCCGTCAGCGGTGAAATCGTCGCTTTTAACGAGAATTTAGAAGATTCGCCTGAAGCGATTAACGACGAGCCCTACGATGGCGGCTGGATCTTCAAAATTCGCATCGCCGACGCCAGCGAGCTCGAAGCGCTACTCGACGCTGACGGCTACCAAGCGATGCTCGACGCCGAAGAGTAAGGCGCCGCTTAGTGCATCGAAACACGCGGCTCCTGCGAGCCGCTGTTGAACCAGTGGCGTTCGATGTTTGATGTCGGCGATCTGCCACTTCCAATCATTTAAACGCGTTTCTGGCCCATTTATTTCTATTTAGTGCCGTTTAAGAGGTAACTCATGCCCTTTATTCCACACACCCCGTCTGAAATTGATCAGATGCTGGGCGCCATCGGCGTCGATAGCATCGATCAGCTATTTGATGAGATTCCCGAGGCTTTGCGCATCGGTGAACTGTCGGCCATTCCCGAGTCCATGGATGAAATGGAAGTCAGTCGTTTGATGCAAGGTCGCGCCCGCCGCGATGGTGGCGCGCTCAATTTTATTGGCGCGGGGGCCTACGAGCATCACATCCCTGCAGCGGTGTGGCAGATCACGACCCGCGGCGAGTTTTACAGTGCTTACACGCCCTATCAGGCAGAGGCTTCTCAAGGCACGTTACAGTTGATCTACGAATATCAAACCATGATGGCAGGTTTGACGGCGATGGATGTCTCCAATGCCTCGCTCTACGACGGGGCATCGGCATTGGCTGAGGCCATACTTATGGCCGTGCGCGGCAATCGAAAATCCAAATCGCGCAAGGTACTAGTGCCCGGTGGCGTACACCCCTACTACCGCGATACCGCTTACGCGATTGTTAAAAATCAAAATATTGAACTGGTTGAAGTCCCCTACAGTGAAGTGTCGGGAGCCAGTGAGTTGAGTGCGTTTGACGCTTACGCGGGCGAGGACATCACGGCGGTTGTGATCCAGCAACCCAACTTCTTCGGTCAGTTTGAGGCCGTCGATGCCATCACCGACTGGGCTCACAACAATGGCTCTCTGGTGATTGGGGTGTGCAACCCATTGGCTCTGACGCTGATTACACCGCCCGGTGAGTGGGGGCAAAACGGTGCCGATATTGCCTGTGGCGATGGTCAGCCGCTGGGTGCGCCGCTGTCTTCAGGTGGGCCCTACTACGGCTATATGTGCTGTACGCAAAAATTAGTGCGACAGATGCCTGGACGCATCGTTGGCCGTACCGTCGACCTCGAGGGCAAGCAGGGTTTTGCATTGACGCTGCAGGCGCGGGAGCAGCACATTCGCCGTTCGAAGGCGACATCCAATATCTGTACCAACCAAGGCTTGGTCGTGACGGCCTCAACGATTCATATGGCGATCATGGGGCCTAAAGGTTTGACGCGTCAGGCCGAGCTCAGCCATGCCAATACACAGGCACTGGCTGACCGCGTGTGCCAGATCGATGGTGTCGAGCGCGTTTTTGAGGGGGCGAGTTTCCACGAAGTGGCACTGCGTTTACCCAAGCCGGTGGCCGAGGTGATCGACGCGATGGAAGATCAAGGCATTCTGGCGGGTTACGACTTGACCCAGCGCTACTCCGAACTGGGCGATGCGCTGTTGTTGTGCGCGACGGAGACTAAGACCGACGACGATCTCGAACAATATGCTCAGGCTTTAGAGCAAGCACTGGCCTAAGCCGAGGAGAACACCATGTTAATTTTTGAACACGCAGTTGAAGGCCGTCCCAGTGGCGCCCAGTACATCAATGGTAGCCAGCGCGATACGCAGGCTGAAAATCGTATCCCCGAGGCATTGCGCCGCCGCTCGTCGTTGAACTCGATCCCCGAGGTGTCGGAGCTACAGGCGGTGCGTCACTACACGCGCCTATCGCAGCTTAACTTCTCAATTGACACGCAGTTTTACCCTCTGGGTTCGTGCACGATGAAGTACAACCCGCGCGCCTGCAACTCGCTGGCGATGCTGCCCGAGTTTCTAGGTCGTCACCCGCTGGCGCCCGAGCGCCACTCCCAGGGCTACTTGGAAACCATGTATGAGCTGCAGGAAATGCTCAAAGAAGTGACGGGCATGCGCGGTGTCTCGCTGACACCTATGGCCGGTGCTCAAGGTGAGTTTGCCGGTGTGGCCATGATTCGTGCCTACCACGACGCCCGTGGCGACGACGAGCGCTGTGAGATTATTTGTCCCGATGCCGCGCACGGTACCAACCCCGCTACGGCGATTATGTGTGGCTATAAGGTGGTGGAAATCCCCACCAAAAAAGATGGCGACGTCGACTTCGAAGCGTTGAAAGAAGTGGTTGGCCCCAAAACGGCTGGCATTATGCTGACAAATCCATCGACCTGTGGCGTATTTGAGCGCCGTATCAAAGAGATTGCCGAGTTGGTTCACGACGCGGGTGGTCTGCTTTACTACGACGGTGCCAACCTCAATGCGATTTTGGGTAAAGTGCGCCCCGGCGATATGGGCTTTGATGTGATTCATATGAATTTGCACAAAACCTTCTCAACCCCCCACGGTGGCGGTGGCCCCGGTGCCGGTGCGATTGGCTGTTCCGAGCGCTTGTTGCCCTATATGCCGATTCCTGTTGTGGGTAAAGAGGCGGACAGCTACCGCTATTTAGATCAGCAAGATTTACCCGAAACGATTGGCCGCCTGTCGACCTTTGCGGGCAACGCCGGCGTATTGCTGCGGGCCTATATCTACATGCGCATGTTGGGGCGCGTAGGCATGCATCGAGTGGCGGAGTTTGCCACGCTCAACGCCAACTACTTGATGGTCGAATTGGAGAAGCGCGGTTTTGAGTTGGCTTTCCCCGAGCGCCGCGCCAGTCACGAATTTATCGTGACGTTGAAACGCGAGGCCAAAGACTACCAAATGAGTGCCAAGGCTGTGGCCAAGCGCTTGTTGGATAAAAACTACCACGCGCCAACCATTTACTTCCCATTGCATATTCCCGAGTGCTTGCTCATTGAGCCGACGGAAACGGAGGCCAAGGAGGACCTCGATGGTTTTGTGGCTGCGATGGTGGAAATTCTCGAGGAAGCTCAGCGCGATCCCGATCTCGTGACCCAAGCGCCCTATACCCAGCCCGTGCGTCAGCTGGATGATGTAAAGGCCGCTCGCCAGCTCGACTTAACGTACAGTGCCTAGTTGAGTATTTGGCTGAGCGCCTCTTGAGGGCGGCAGGGGTGACGTGACATGTGCCCTTGCCGCGCTTGCCTAAGATTGTCGTTGCCCCTATGAGGACTCAAACAGTACCCGTTCCCGTGTGTGGACGGGTAAAGCGTGTTGTACTGCCCGCTTTTTGGTATCGTAAGCCGATATAAGAAAAATACTCCATGGGGGCGGCAGTGGCAGACGATCTAGATCGACTGATTTCTCACGAACAGGTGCGAATGCTCTATCGCAGGGGATTGATCTCCTTTGCGCTGGAAGTACTGACGGTGGCATTTGTTGCTCTATGGTTTTCCGACTATCTACCGCTCGGGGAGTTTGGCATTTGGTGGCTGGCGCTACTCGTTGTGTCTTCTTTCGATCTCTTTTGCCACAGTGTCTTCCGCGCCAAGCAGCCCGCCGAGCCTGGCCGCGGTTTGTGGTATCCCGTTTACCTAACATGCTGCGCCATTTTTAGCGTGGTCTGGTCTGTGGCTACCATTGAAATGATGTCTATACTGCCCGCCCAAGGCAATTACGCGTGTTTGCTGGTTTTGGCGGCTGTGGCGGGCGTCGGCGTGTCCGAGGTTGGAGTGCGGCGCTCCTCCGCCGCAGTCTATCTGCTGGGTTTGTTTGCGCCGGTCAGTGCATGGTTGCTCTGGCGCGGTGTGGCCAACGATACCGGGGCGGCATGGTTTCTGATGGGTTACGGTGTGGCATTGTGGATTGGCAGTGCGCGCCTAGCAGAAAATATTCGCTCGTCTTTGCGCCTGCAATTTGAAAACCAAGAGCTAGCGGGCTCTTTGAAGCGCAGCAACAACCGCCTGCAAGAGGCCAACCAAGAGTTGAAACATGCTTCGTCGACAGACTCACTGACTCAAGTGGCCAATCGCCGATATTTTGAGCACCACCTAGAGGGCGAGTGGCAGCGCTTAGCACGGGAGGAGGGCGACCTGTCGGTGTTAATGGTCGATGTGGATCAGTTTAAGCATTTTAATGATGTTCAAGGGCATCAAGCGGGCGACCAAGCTTTGGTTGCCGTGGCGGGAGCCTTGCAGAGTGCTTTGCGACGCCCTGCGGACATACTCGCTCGCTATGGTGGTGAGGAGTTTATTGTTTTGCTGCCCAACACCTCGCGCAGTGGGGCAATGCGCGTTGCCCAGATCATGCGCGAGCGGGTCGAGTTGTTAGAGCTAGAGCACCCTGAGTTAGACGACCGTCAGCACGTGACGGTCAGTGTCGGTGGTGCACACGCGATGGTGAAAGAGAGCGCTACCAGCCGAGGCCTCATTGCCGAGGCCGATAAGGCGCTATATCAAGCCAAGAAAAATGGCCGCAATTGTGTAGAGATGGCCAGCTCGCCGGATTAGGGCCTGTTAACACAAATTTTATGATCTCTGCTGGAAGCCATTTTTCTGCCCAGCAAGGCAGAAGGCGTGCCGTGTAGTTCGTCTACACAAACAACTGATAACGCAGCTGGGCGGAAAATAGCTCCAGCCCTTCGGGTTGTGGCTAAAAAAGCGCCACTCATCGTTGCTCGTCGCTCACTTGGATTCACCAAACCACGCTCCTTGCGCCTTGATTGGCGCTTTTTTAGTCACAACAGTGACCATCAAATTTGTGTTAACAGGCCCTAGAACCAACCTGTCGCCTTACCCAGCATGCGGGTGCCCGCGACCAGCAAAAATAGCGCCAAACACTTCTTAAGAACAGGAATGGGCAGGCGATGTGCCAGTTTGGCGCCGACGGGCGCCATCAGTATGGCGGTTGTGGCGATACCCAAAAAAGCGGGCAGATAGATATAACCGAGGCTGTATTGGGGCAGCGCTTCCAAATCTAGGCCCGTGAGTGCCAAAGTGATGGCGCCCGCCACAGCAATGGGTAGGCCGCAGGCCGACGATGTGGCAACGGCTTCGCGCATATTGACATTGCACCAGTGTAAAAAAGGCACAGTGAGTGAACCGCCGCCAATACCCAGCATGGCCGAGATGGCGCCAATGATCGAGCCGGCAACGCTCATGCCTAGTGAGGCTGGAAGTTGTCGGTGGGGTTTGGGTTGCGCGCCGAGCAGCATTTTTAAGCCGACCGCCCAACAGCCCACTGAGAAAAACAGGCGCAGCCACAGCTCGGGCATGGCGTCGACGATAAACCCACCGAGTACAGTGCCTGCGATTATGCCGGGGAGTAGTTGCCAAAACAGTGGCCAGCGCAAGGCCCCCGAGCGGTGGTGGGCGCGAGCTGAGGACAGTGAGGTGGGGATGATGATGGCCAACGAAGTGGCCACGGCAATTTTAATTGCGTAGTCCACGGCGAGGCCCTGCGCGTGCAGAATCGCCACGATAATCGGAACAATAATTAAACCGCCGCCCACGCCGAGTAGCCCCGCCACTGTGCCCGAGAAAACGCCGGTCAATAAAAAGGCAAAAATCGTGCTGGCGCTCATGGTGTCGATGTCTCCTCGCGCTGTTTGAGAGCTCGCATGACGTGGCCGATATCGTCGGTTTCAATCCATCGGTAGCCCCTTTGTGCGAGGTGTTCGATACGGGCGAGATCGTCGGCGGTGTAGATCATCCACTCGTTGTCACCCCACACGGGCAGGTGGTCGGGCGCGATCTTATAGCTGGTGCACAAGATATCGGGTTTTAGTTGTTGGGCGAGTTGCCGGCTGGCGTGAGAGAAGTCGTCTAGTACCCAAGCGATGGAGTGGCAGCCCTGCTGTCTGGCATAGGCCAAGGCGCGATGGTGAAAAGAAATAATATGGCGGTTGCCAGCAAGGCTTTGGGTGTCGCGCAAGATTCTATCCATTACGGGGACAACCCCAAAGTGGTCCAGCGAGTGCACCTTGGGTTCGATAAAAACATCGACTTCTGGATAGCTCGCGAGCAATCGCGCCACGGCGCTGAGAGAGGAAACGCGATTGCCGTGGTAGCTGTCGCCAAAGCGCTCGGGGTAGTGGGCAAAGAGCTGTTCAATATAGGTGTCGTTGTGGCGATAGATGTGGCCGCTCGCACCGGTGAGTCGGTCTAGGGTGTCGTCATGGAAAACATACGGCGTCCCATCGGCACTGCACTGAACATCAAATTCTATTGCCTGTGCGCCCGCATCCAGCGCTGCGCGCAGACCGATTAATGTGTTTTCGGGGTACTGTGAGGGGTAGCCTCGGTGTGCCACAATTCGCGATGACAATTTCATAGATTCGTTAACGATAGCTTGGCGAAACAGTTCGAAGGCTGATACTAGCACTGTGTCGAATCTTCGGTGATATTTTTCTCAGATGAAAGCGCGGGAAAGCAAAAGATTTGAGTCGACGTTCACACTACATAACGCGAGAGGGCTTTGATCGCCTAGAGAAAGAGCTTAACTTCTTGTGGAAAGAGGAGCGCCCACGCGTGACTCAAGCGGTGTCTGAAGCTGCCGCGTTGGGTGATCGCTCTGAAAATGCCGAGTATATTTACGGCAAGAAGCGGTTGCGCGAAATCGATCGTCGCGTACGCTTTTTGAGCAAGCGTCTCGACGAGTTGCAAGTGGTATATCCATCGCCACAGCAGGCGGGCAAGGTGTTTTTTGGCGCCTGGGTGGAATTGGAAGATGGCGACAGCGGAGAAGTGGTTAAATATCGCATCGTCGGCCCCGACGAATTTGACCCAGAGGTGGGGGCGATTAGCGTTGACTCTCCCGTGGCGCGCGCTCTTTTGGGCAAGGCACTGAATCAAACCGTGCGGGTTGAAACTCCCAAGGGATCGCGCCATTTTATTGTGCTTGATGTGAGTTATTAGGGCCTGTTCACACTCATTCCGCAGCCCCTGCTGGAGTCATTTTTTTGTCCAGTAGTTCCAACCGGTGCACAGTGTAGTGGTTCTACATAAGCAGCGTTCGAAGGGTTTTGTAGCTGTTCTGAAGACATAAAAAAAGCCCGCACAGTATGCGGGCTTTTTCCTGTGAACCAGTTCGAGCGGAGATTAACGCTTCGAGAACTGAGTAGCGCGGCGTGCTTTGCGCAGACCGACTTTCTTACGTTCTACTTCACGCGCGTCGCGCGTTACGAAGCCAGCTTTGCGCAGGGGCGCGCGCAGCGTTTCGTCGTATTCCATCAAGGCGCGAGTAATGCCGTGACGAATAGCGCCAGCTTGACCGTTGTTGCCGCCACCGCGAACAGTGACTTTTACATCAAACTTGTTTAACAGCTCCGTCAGCTCGAGGGGTTGGCGAACCACCATTCGAGAGGTCTCGCGACCGAAGTAGTCTGCTAGAGTCTTGGTGTTTACCGTGATGTTGCCGCTGCCAGGGCGCAAGTACACTCGTGCGCTAGAGCTTTTGCGGCGACCGGTTCCGTAATATTGATCAGCCATAGTAATACCTTAGATTTCCAGGGGCTGGGGCTGCTGGGCAGCGTGATTGTGGTTGGGGCCAGCGTACACTTTGAGCTTGCGGTACATTTGGCGACCAAGAGGGTTGCGGGGCAGCATGCCTTTTACCGCTTTCTCGATCACGCGCTCGGGCGCTTTGGCCAGCAGCTTTTCAAAAGAGATCGACTTCAAATTACCGATGTAGCCGGTGTGGTGATAGTAGATCTTGTCTTTGGCCTTGCGGCCAGTGACTTGAACTTTGTCCGCGTTGACTACGATGATGTAGTCGCCGGTGTCAACGTGGGGCGTGTATTCGGGCTTATGCTTGCCGCGTAGTCGCTGGGCAACTTCTGTGGCCAAACGGCCCAGAGTTTTGCCTTCTGCGTCTACGACAAACCAGTCTCGTTGGACTTCAGCCTGTTTTGCACTAAAGGTTTTCATTGTTAATACCGCTTTTAAGTAGGGTTCGGCTCACAGAAAGAGGCGGGATTCTACAGAATTTGCCTATCTCAGACAAGCGATTTTAGCGCTTATCCGCGTCACGCTGCTCAGCAGTGCTTGATGCACAAGTCGAGCCACAACATATTGTGGAGACTTCGCTATAATACGCTCCATGAGCAGACAGTACCGATTGATCGACAAGTGGTTGAGCGAGGTTGACCACGCTTTACGCACCGCCAGTTCACGCAACAACCGAGGCCAGCGAGCCAATCCCGCTGAGGAAAAAGGCGCTGAAGCCACCGAGTTGTCGGATGAGGAGCGCACTCTGGCAGCGGGATTGATGCGCGTCAACCACTCAGGCGAAATCGCCGCACAGGCTTTGTACAAGGGGCAGTCGCTTTTAGCGCGCAACAAGGCCCTGTGGGAGCATCTCCAAGAGGCCGCTGACGAGGAGGTAGACCATCTCGCCTGGTGTGAAGATCGTCTGCGTGAGCTGGGCAGTCAGCCCAGTCGCTTGGCGCCGTTTTGGTACGCAGGCTCCTACACAATGGGTGCGCTGGCGGGCTTGGCGGGCGACAAGTGGAGCCTAGGCTTTATCGAAGAGACGGAAAAGCAAGTGACAGCCCACTTAGAGAGTCACTTGGAGAGACTGCCCGAGAAAGACCTTCGCAGTCGCCAGATTATCGAGCAAATGCGCGAAGATGAGATGGAGCACGCCGAAAGTGCGCATAAGGCTGGCGCCGCACCACTGCCCGAGCCCATTAAACGGGCGATGACCGGCATCGCTAAAGTCATGACGACAACGAGTTTTCGCTGGTAGTCCGTCATTGCGAATGCAGTGAAGCAATCTGTTGACATGCCCTTTGGGCAGATTCTTTTCTTACGGCGATGCTGAAAAGGGACGCCAGCAAGAGGTGGCTTTGGCTATTCGGGTCGAACCCCCCGTTATGGAGATTCCAGATCAAGTCTGGAATGACGAGGTGGGTGAGGCGAAACAACGAGGTGGGGCGGAGTGGTGAAGTGGATTTAGTCGTCGCTCCCTTCTTCCGCCGTCGCTCCCGCGCAGGCGGGAGCCCAGAGTCTTTGATTTTTGAAAATAACGCGGAAGTTAGAGTATTCCCCTCTCCCCGTTGGCGAGAAGGGGCTGGAATAACTCGCTTTAACGCGTACCAAAAACCACGACGGTTTTACCGTGGGCGGTAATCAAACCTTCCTCTTCTAGCTCCTTGAGTACGCGCCCCGCCATCTCTCGCGAACAACCGACAATTTTGGCGATTTCTTGGCGCGTGATGCGCAGTTGCATCCCGTCGGGATGGGTCATGGCATCCGGCTCTTTTGCCAAATCGATTAAGGTGCGAGCAATGCGCCCCGTGACATCGAGAAAAGCCAAATCCACCACCTTTTGAGTGGTGCGCCGCAAACGAGAGGACAGTTGACTGGCCAAGTTAAACATCAACTCGGGCTCTCGCTGATTCAATTGGCGGAACTGGTCGTATGTAATCTCTGCTATCACACAGGCGGTTCGAGCGACCACCTTGGCGCTGCGTTGCTCGTCCTCAGAGAATAGGCCCATCTCACCAAAAAAGTCGCCCGTGTTAAGGTAAGCCAGTACAATCTCGCGGCCGTCGTCCTCTTCGAGCACGACGCGCACCGAGCCCTCCACCACATAGTAAAGGGTATCGCAGATATCACCTTCGTTGATGATAGTGGCATTGGACGGGTGTTTTTTGCGATGGGCGTGTTGAAGAAAGTGCGTTACTGGGCCTTCGGGCTTAAGGGTGTCCATAGTCTGTATCCAAGGTTGAACGCATATGCGTGAAGCATCTCACTGACAAAGTATAACGAGGAGATTATGAAAGTACGAATTAAATGGCTAGACAACATGAGCTTCGTCGGCGAGAGCGGCAGTGGCCACTCGGTGGTAATGGACGGCTCTCCCGACAACGGCGGCCGCGATCTCGGCGTGCGCCCCATGGAGATGGTGCTTATGGGCTTAGGCGGCTGTACGGCCTTTGATATTGTTTTAATTTTACAGCGGGCTCGACAAGCTGTAGAAGACTGCGCCGTTCATATTGAAGCCGAACGCGCCGATGCGATCCCCGCAGTTTTCACCAAAATTCACGTTGAATTTGAAGTGGTGGGAAAGGACTTGTCGGAGAAACAAGTCGCACGAGCCGTCGATATGTCGGCCGAAAAATATTGCTCCGTTTCTAAAATGCTAGAGCACTCAGTGGAAATGACGCATAGCTACAAAATTGTCGAGAAAGTATCGTCTTAAATTGGGTTAAAAAATGGCTATGCCTCCCCGTATCGGCCACGTAAAATTCGCCCATTAACCGAGGTGATTACCATGTCAGATTCCATTCGTTTGCACGGGTTTAACAACCTGACCAAATCTTTGAGTTTCAACATCTACGATGTGACCTACTGTAAAACACCTCGGCAACAGGAAGAGTATCTCGACTACATCGACGAGGTGTTTAACGCCGATAAAATTACGAGAGTGCTCAAAGAAGTGGCCAATATCGTCGACGCTCATATCCTCAACATCGCCATGCAGGATTACGAGCCCCAGGGCGCTAGCGCGGCGATTTTGATCTCTGAAGAGCCCGTGGAAAATTTCAAGATGCAAGCCGAGGAGCCCGGTCCCGTGCCTTCAAGCGTGCTCGCACACTTGGATAAAAGCCACCTAACCGTGCACACCTATCCCGAAAGCCACCCCGACAACGGGATTTCGACTTTCCGCGTAGATATCGAAGTCTCCACCTGTGGGAAAATCTCACCCCTCAAGGCGCTCAACTATTTGCTGCATGAGTTTGAATCCGATGTCGTCACCATCGACTATCGCGTGCGCGGCTTCACCCGCAGCGAAGATGGCGACAAACACTTTATCGACCATGAAATTACATCGATCCAAAACTTTATGGACGATGAAATTGGCAATATGTACGACATGGTCGATATGAATTTTTACGATCAACGCTTATTCCATACTAAGATGCGCGCCGTGGATTTTGATATCAACGAATACCTATTTGGCCACGACAGCAGCCACTACAGCGAAAGCGAATTACAAGACTTGGAAAAGCGCTTAAAGCACGAGATCACCGAGATTTTCTACAGTCGGCGCTTTCCCAAAAACTGGGTGTAGGGGCACCGTCTCTTCCTGCTCGTTATTTCACTCCTCTCTGTCATTCCTCTAATCTCTGAAAGATTCGTCATTCCCGCGCAGGCTGGAATCCAGCGTCTTTGAGTGAGCGGGGCAGCAAAGCCACTAGGCTCCCGCCTGTGCGGGAGCGACAGTGTAAAACGAGAACCCAGAGTCTTTTCTGTTGCTCTGTAGGTCGGGATTTATTCCGACAAGCCTGCCAACAGCACTCCCGACCCATGCCCTTAGAGTTTACGTTGAGCATCATTCGCCAAAAGAGCACCGAGGTTTTGGGTGTAGCCTAGGTGTTGGATTGAAATCCGGCCTACCAGTGAACACTTCGTCATTTCGAGCTTGATCCGGAATCCAGAGGCCGAAGCACCTCAGCGACAAGTACCTCAGGTCGTGTGGCCTGGGTTTCAAGCCAACACTTTACTGATCGCCAACTTCTGGTGATGGGCTAAAGCAGGGAGGACCTAGGGCCTGTTAACACAAATTTGATGGTCACTGTTGTGACTAAAAAAGCGCCAATCAAGGCGCAAGGAGCGTGGTTTGGTGAATCCAAATGAGCGACGAGCAACGATGAGTGGCGCTTTTTTAGCCACAACCCGAAGGGCTGGAGCTATTTTCCGCCCAGCTGCGTTATCCGTTGTTTGTGTAGATGTACTACACGGCACTCCTTCTGCCTTGCTGGGCAGAAAAATGGCTTCCAGCAGAGATCATAAAATTTGTGTTAACAGGCCCTAGTAAAACAGTGCTTTGAGCGCCGCGCCGGGATCGTCGGCGCGCATAAAGGCCTCGCCGACTAAAAAGGCGTGGACGTGGTTGCTACGCATGGTGTCCACATCTTCTCGGCTGTGAATGCCGCTTTCAGTGACGAGCACGGTGTCGACAGGCACTTGTTCTATAAGATCGAGAGTGGTGTTTAAACTGACTTCAAAGTTGCGCAGATTGCGGTTGTTGACACCGATCAGGCGGGCGTCGAGTAGAATCGCGCGCTCCATTTCCGCTGCGTTGTGCACCTCCACCAACACATCCATCTCAAGTGATTGCGCGAGCTGATAGAGGGCTTTGAGGCGTTGGTCGTCCAGTGCCGAGGCAATCAGCAGCACGCAGTCGGCGCCCATGGCGCGGGCTTCAACGACTTGATACTCGTCGATCAAGAAATCCTTGCGAATGACGGGTAGCAGGCAGGCCGAGCGGGCGCGCTGGAGATACACTTCTGAGCCTTGAAAAAAATCTTCATCGGTCAGCACGGAGAGACAGGCCGCCCCATTGGCCTCGTAACTTTGGGCGATGGCCACGGGGTCAAACGGGTCGCGCAACAGCCCCTTAGACGGCGAGGCCTTTTTGATCTCCGCGATCACCGCGGGGTCGCCGGCGGCTATGCGCTCTTGCATGGCGTTGATAAAACCGCGTACTGGCGATGCGGAGGCGGCGAGGCTTTCAAGATCCTGAATGGATTGCGCCAATTGACGCTCGGCGATTTCTTCGGATTTTCGCTGCAGAATTTTCTGCAAAATGTCGGCTGGCTGGCTCATGGCTGTCCTTGTAGTTTTTTTGTCCAATTTACAGGTTGGCGCAGTGCTCGGCCAGTGCTTGCATTTTAGCGAGTGCCTGGCCATTTTCGATCACCGCCTGAGCGCGTTTCACACCGTCGGCGTAGCTGCTGGCTAGGCCCGAAACGTACACGGCCGCGCCGGCATTCAGCGCAATCATGTCCGCCGCTTTGCGGGCGGCTTCGCTGCCGCGCTGATCGAGTGCGTCGCGAATTAAAGCCAGTGAAACTTGGGCGTCGCTGACTTCCAAGCCAGTGAGTGCTTGCGCTTCAATACCCACATCGTCGGGCGATATCGTATATTGTTTGACCTCGCCATGACGGTATTCCGCGACATAGGTCTTACTGGCGAGGCTGATTTCATCGAGCCCATCGGCACTGTGTACGACCATGACGTGTTTGGCCCCCAAGCGGCCCATGACTTCGGCCATAGGTTGGCACAGTGCTTCATTAAATACGCCGACGACTAGGTGCGGCACGCCTGCTGGGTTGGTCATGGGGCCGAGAATATTAAATAGGGTGCGCTGACCAATTTCGCGGCGCGGGCCAATGGCGTATTTCATGGCGCTGTGGTGAGAGGGGGCGAACATAAAGCCCAAGCCCACTTCGCGAATGCAACTGGCAATTTCTTCGGGCGAGGCGTCGAGCTTGACGCCGGCGGATTCTAGTAAATCCGCCGAGCCGCTTTTGGAGCTCACTGAGCGGTTGCCGTGTTTGGCGACGCGACAGCCCGCCGCCGCGGCCACATAGGCCGAGGCGGAGGAGACATTAAACAAGTTGGCGCCATCGCCTCCAGTGCCGACAATATCGACTAAGTGGTCGAGCTCGGACACCTCGACAGGCGTCACCAGCTCGCGCATCACTTGTGCCGCCCCGGTGATTTCGTCCAGTGTTTCGGATTTCATACGCAGGCCGACGAGGAATCCACCAATTTGAGCGTCCGTTGCGCCGCCCGTCATGATTTGCCGCATCACCGAAACCATCTCGTCTCGGCTTAAATCCAGTTGATTGATGACGCGCCCCAGCGCTTGCTGAATCGTAAAATCGCTACCGTCGCTCATGCTTGGACTCCTTCGATAAAGTTCTTCAATAGCTGGTGCCCGTGCTCGGTTAATATCGATTCGGGGTGGTATTGCACGCCTTGAATGTCGTATTCGCGGTGTCTCAGTCCCATGATTTCATCGACGCCACCGTCGTCGTTTTCCGTCCAAGCGGTCATTTCTAAGCAGCTTGGCAAGCTCGACTTCTCTACCACTAGTGAGTGATAGCGCGTGGCCTCGTAGGGCGAGGGCAGTTCGGCAAACACCCCCTGGCCGCGGTGATGGATGGGAGAGGTTTTGCCGTGCATGACTTGGTTGGCGTGTATGACCTTGCCGCCAAATACCTGCCCGATACACTGGTGGCCTAGGCACACGCCCAGTAGGGGCAGCTTGCCCGCAAAGTGTCGAATGGTCTCCATGGAAATGCCCGCCTCGTTGGGCGTGCAGGGGCCTGGCGAAATCATAATGCGTTCGGGAGCGAGTGATTCGATATCGGCAATCGAAATCTCGTCGTTGCGCTTGACCAGAACCTCGGCGCCTAGCTCGCCCAAATACTGGACGAGATTGTAGGTAAACGAGTCGAAGTTATCGATCATTAAAATCATGACGACGCCTCCTGATTTCGGTCGAAGCCCGACGCGGCCAAGCTGGCGGCGCGGAAAATCGCGCGGGATTTATTCATGGTTTCCTTCCATTCTAGTTCGGGCTGAGAGTCGTAAACGATCCCCGCCCCCGCTTGCATGTAGAGAGTGTTGTCTTTGACCACGGCCGTGCGAATGGCAATCGCCGTATCCATGTTGCCGTCCCAGCCTAGGTAGCCGATGGCGCCGGAGTAGATGCCGCGTTTGACGGGTTCTAGCTCATCAATAATTTCCATGGCGCGAATTTTGGGCGCGCCACTGACGGTGCCTGCGGGAAAGGTTGCTCGCAGTACGTCCATTGCAGTTAAGCCGTCATCGAGTTGGCCAATGACATTAGAGACGATGTGCATCACGTGGGAGTAGCGTTCGACAATCATTTTATCGGTGAGCTTGACACTACCCGTTCGCGACACGCGCCCCGCGTCGTTGCGGCCGAGATCAATTAACATCAAGTGCTCGGCGCGCTCTTTGGGGTCGGCCAGCAATTCTGCCTCGAGTTCTCGATCGCGCTCTTCGGTATGGCCGCGCTTGCGCGTGCCTGCGATGGGCCGCACGGTGACTTCTTCGTCTTCTAGTCGCACCAAAATTTCGGGAGAGGAGCCAACTACAGATGTATCGCCCAAATTTAAAAAATACATATAGGGCGACGGGTTTAAACTGCGCAGAGCTCGGTATAAATCCAGTGGGGGCGTTTCAAAGGGTAGGCTTAAGCGCTGAGACAGGACGACCTGCATGGCGTCGCCGTCTACGATATAGCGCTTGGCGGCCTCTACCGCTGACTTGAAGCCCTCTTCGGTGAACTCGGAGATAAAGTCCGTTTCACCCACGGTGTGGGGCTGTCCATTTTTGGGTGGGGCTAACGGCGTTTGCAATTGTTCGGCAAGGGCGTCAAGACGCTGTTGCGCGCGCGGGTATTCGCCCGCTTCGGCATGGACGATTAAGTACATGCAGTTGCACAAGTTGTCGAATACCACAAGCTCGTCCGAGAGCATCAGCAAAATATCGGGGGCGCCAATGGGGTCGGGCTTTTTGCGGGCGGTGCGGGCGAGACGCGGCTCGATATAACGCACGGTTTCGTAGCCGAAATAGCCGACTAATCCGCCGTGAAAGCGGGGCAAACCTTCTATATCGGGCACTTTAAAGCGCGCTTGATAGGCCTCGACCGCAGTCAGCGGGTCGTCGTAGTGATTGCTCTCGATGATCTCTCCGTCGCGCTCAATGGTGACGCGTTGCCCTTCAACCTTGAAAAGTTCTCGGCAGCCGAGGCCAATAATCGAGTAGCGCCCCCACTTTTCGCCACCCTGTACCGATTCAAGCAGATAGCTGTAAGGGCAGTTCGCCAGCTTGAGGTAGACGCTCAGCGGTGTGTCGAGGTCGGCCATGACCTCGCGAATCAGGGGGATGCGGTTGTAGCCCTGATCAATATAGGTGTTAAACGGTTCTTCATTCACGGGAGAACACTCCAAATCTTGTATACACGAAAGGGTGGAACGATGGTGTTAAGCAAACCATCGCCAGCGTGCATTGGCGGCCAAGATCTGGAAAAAAGTATTCATAAGCCAAGTATAGCCTCGCACAGCGCGGGCAATCAATGATGTCTTGGTTGCGTGTGGGCATAAAAGGTTATGGAGGGCACAGAGGGTTTACTGCCGTAGATCGAACTTCGCCTACAAGGGCGTAGACGAGGGGCGCGAGCAGGAGCGGAAGCTTCAGCAATACCCGTCATTCCCGCGCAGGCGGGAATCCAGCGTCTTTAGGTAAGTGGGGTAGTAACGCCACTGGGCTCCCGCCTGCGCGGGAGCGACGGGGTGGTGATGGGAACGACGGTGGGAGGCCGACGCCCATATTGATAAAAACGCCGCCGCATAGAAAGCCCGAGGTGAATGCACTAAAATGGCCGCACATTTATTCAGTGCGATGAAGTTCATGTCGGAAAAGAGCACATCTCCAATTGTTTATTTAGCAGCGGGCCTTGTCATTGGCTTGTTCGTGGCGTTTTTGCTGTTTTTATCTCAGCAGCAGAGTGAGCCTGTGAGTTTGAAAGACAGTATTGCCAAAGCGGCCAAAGATGCTCGGGAAGTACGCGAGCAGGAGGAGAGCGACCCCACCGATTCATCGTTCGACTTTTACGAAATGCTACCCGAGCTAGAAGTGAGTGTGGGCGAGGAGGGCACGGTGACCGCCAAGCCCAAGCGTCCTGCACCGCCGGCGCAAGATACAGCTTCAGAGCCGAGTGAGTCCGTTCGCACGCAGTCGGCCCCCGCGCCCGTCTCCTCGGGCACGATTTATCTGCAAGTGGGTGCCTACTCCAAGTTTGAGAGTGCCGACCAACAAAAGGCAGGCCTTTTGTTGCAGAATTGGCCGACCAAGGTTCAGTCCGCCACCAAGGATGATGGGCGCAAGATTTACCGTGTATTTGTTGGCCCCTATAGCGAAGGTGCATCGCTGGATAGCGCCGAGCGCCAACTGAAATCCATGGGTTTGAAGCCCTACCGACACCAAGTTTCTGGCTAGAGCCCGCCTTGAGCGAGCCGCCCATCCAAGCCGCTGCTTTAAAGGCCCGCATCGCCGAGGCGATGCGGGGAGATCAATTTCACCTGCACCGGCGGTTAAAGCGTTTAGACGCCGACAACGCAGAGGCTGTTAGCGCCCTGGCGAAAGACATCGACACCTCGGCGCAACGGCGCCAACAGCGGGCAGAGACATTACCGACGCCCGAGTACGACGCGCAGTTACCTATTGTGGCCGCTCGCGCAGACATTTTAAAAGCCATCGAAGAGCATCAAGTGGTTGTTCTGTGTGGCGAGACGGGGTCGGGCAAAACCACGCAGCTGCCTAAACTGTGTTTGGAGCTGGGTCGCGGTGTTGCAGGCTACATTGGTCACACGCAACCTCGACGATTGGCCGCGCGCTCGGTCGCCGCGCGAATTGCCGAAGAGCTGAAAACGGAACTGGGGCAGGGCGTTGGGTTTAAGGTGCGCTTTGCCGACAAAGTCAGTGAGTTGAGCCACATCAAGCTCATGACCGATGGTATTTTGCTGGCGGAAACACAGGGCGATCGCTTCCTTGAGCGTTACGATACGTTGATTATCGATGAAGCCCATGAGCGCAGCCTGAACATTGATTTTTTACTGGGCTATATCAAGCGCATATTGCCTCGCCGTCCCGATTTAAAGGTCATTATTACCTCGGCGACTATCGACCCCGAGCGCTTTTCCAAGCATTTTAATGATGCTCCCATACTCAACGTATCGGGGCGCACCTACCCCGTAGAGGTGGAATACCGCCCGCTGGTCGATCTCGACAGCGACGACGAGCGCGAGACCAGTTTGCGCCAAGGCGTAGCGGATTGTGTCGACGAGGCCATGCAGAACGGCCCCGGCGATATTCTCGTGTTTCTGCCAGGCGAGCGCGATATTCGCGATACACAGCGTTTTTTAGAAAAGCACTTCGCCAGCCGGCGCGGTCAGAGTGCAGACATACTGCCTCTCTACGGGCGCTTGAGTAATGCGGAACAGCAGCGCATTTTTAAAAGTTCGGGGCCGCGCCGCATCGTGTTGTCGACCAATGTTGCCGAAACGTCGGTCACCGTGCCGGGCATTGTCTTTGTGATCGATACGGGGCTGGCGCGGGTTTCCCGTTACTCCTATCGCTCCAAGGTGCAGCGCTTGCCGATTGAAGCGATTTCTCAGGCCTCGGCCAATCAGCGAAAAGGGCGCTGCGGCCGTGTGGCACCGGGTATTTGCTATCGGTTGTACTCCGAGGACGACTTTAACGCGCGCCCCGAATTTACCGACCCCGAAATTTTGCGCACCAATCTCGCCGAAGTTATTTTGCAGATGGAGTCTCTGCGATTAGGCGAAATTGAGCAGTTTCCCTTTATCGAGGCGCCCGATAGCCGCCTAATCAGCGATGGCTACAAACTGTTGTTTGAGCTGGGCGCCATGAGTCGTCAGGGTAAGCGGCACAAGCTAACCTCGCTGGGACAGAAAATGTCGCGCTTGCCGATCGATCCGCGTTTGGCTCGTATGTTAATGGCCTCGGATCGGGAAAACTGTTTGGAAGAGACCTTGACGTTGGTGGCCGCGTTAAGCATTCAAGACCCTCGCGAACGCCCCCACGATCACCGCCAAGCGGCGGACGAGGCTCACCAGCAGTGGCGCGACGAGCGCTCAGATTTTATCGCATTGCTCAACCTGTGGCGGCACTTTAATGAGCGCAGTCGCGCGCTCAGTCAAAACCAGCTGCGCAAATGGTGTCGCGAGAATTTCCTGTCTTGGGTGCGTATGCGCGAGTGGCGTGACACACGGCGACAGTTATCGGATTTTGCCAAGCAACTGAAGCTCAAGCGCAATTCAATCGAGCCCGTCTACGATGAATTGCACCGAGCACTCTTGAGCGGCCTGCTCGGCAATATTGGTTTAAAAGAAGACAAAAGCGAATATCTCGGGCCGCGCAACCGCCGCTTCCATCTATTTCCCGGCTCAGGTGTGCGAAAAAAAGTGCAATGGGTGATGGCCGCTGAGATTTTTGAAACCTCTCGCGTGTTTGCTCACACGGTTGCTGAAATCAAACCGGAGTGGCTGGAGCAGTACGCTTCACACCTTCTCAAAAAGCGTCAGTTTGAGCCCCACTTTCACCGCAAGTCGGGACAGGTGATGGCCTATGAACAGGCCAGCCTCTACGGTTTGGTGATACGCGCGCGCAAGCGAGTCAACTATAGCCGCATCAACCCCGTCGAATCTCGTCAGATTTTTGTGCGCGACGCCCTCGCCGATATGCAGCTGCAGAGCGAGGCGCCCTTTATGCGCCACAATCGCCAGCTGCTGGAGGATATCGCCGAGCTAGAGGCCAAGGGAAGACGTCGCGATTTACTGCTCGATGAGCAGCCGCGCATCGCTTTTTTTGAGCAGCGCGTGCCTCAGGATGTGGGTGATGCCGCCACCTTTGATCGCTGGCGCAAAAAGGTAGAGCGAGATGATCCCTACTATTTGTATCTCAGTGAGCGAGACTGCCTGCGACAGGCAGATCACGCCGTCCACACTGCGCAGTTTCCCAGCGAGCTCCAATTTGACGAGTTGACGCTACCCTTGAGCTACCATTTTGAACCCGGTGCCGACAGTGATGGTATTACGCTGCATATTCCCTCCGCCGCGCTGAAGCAGGTCGATGCCGAGCGTTGTAGTTGGCTGGTGCCCGGCTGGCTAGAAGACAAAATTGCCGCCTTAATTAAAAGTTTACCCAAGGCTCAGCGCACACGCTTTGTTCCCGTGCCCGATGTGGCCAGCGAAGCTCGTCGCGAATTGATGCGGCAAAACCCACAGTGTGGGGCTGGCGAGGTGCGCTCCTTGAGTCGGGCGCTGGCGGCTTGGTTAGGGCGCTATGCGGGCGTTGCGCTATCGCCAAACGATTTGGCCGAGGCGGAGTTAGAGCCTCATCTGCGCATGCGCTTTGAAGTGCGAAATGCCGATCAAAAACTGATTGGCCAAGGCCGCGACTTAAACGCTTTGCAAGCGTCTTTGGCAGAGCATGCGGAGGACAGTTTTTACGGTGGTGATTTTCACGACTTAGAGCGCGACGGCATTACCCGCTGGGACTTTGGCCGCCTGCCCGACGGAGTGGCTTTTGAACAAAATGGCGTTCAGCTCAAGGGGTATCCTGCACTGCTCGACATGGGGGACAGCGTCTCGATTCGCTTGCTGGATACCCGCGAGGACAGACAGCGCCAGCATAGAGATGGCTTGGCACGCCTCTTTCAGTTGCAGTTGCGCGACCAAATCAAATACCTCAAACGGCATATCCCCGACATCGACAAGCTGGCTCTGTGGTTTGCCCCCGTGGGCGGTAAAGACGAGTTGGTGGAAGATATTATCTACGCTGTGACCCAGCGCGTCTTTCTCGAACACGGTGAGCTGCCCAGTCACCCAGCGGATTTTGAAAGCGAAGTGGCGCGAGGAAAAAGTGAAATGGTCGAAGCCGCGGCAGCGCTCAGCCAGCAGTTAGTCGAAATTCTGGGGCAAGCTCACAGTGTTCGCCAAAAAATCGGTGGCGAACTGCCTCTCAATTGGGTCGAAGCGGCACAGGACATCGACGATCAACTCGAGTGGTTAATTTACCCCGGGTTTCTCAGTGAAACCCCCAGTGACTGGTTGGCTCAGTATCCCCGCTATCTCGCCGCCATCCAGTTTCGCCTAGAAAAACTCGACCACGCGCCAGACAAGGATCGACTGCGACGCAGTGAAATTGAGCCCCTGTGGGCGCGCTTTCAGGGGCTGTGGGATGAACTCGAGGCCCCGCAGGCAGCCGAGGCGCGATGGCTTGTCGAGGAACTGCGCGTCGCCCGCTACGCTCAGCACCTAAAAACGCGTTTAAAAACCTCTCCGGAGCGCGTTGAAAAAGCGTTAAATGGTCTAGTGAAGGAGTAGCGATCCACTATTTTGAACTACCACCCGTTATTGGGGGTTGTCCAATTGTAGAAAAGTGCTAAATTTGCGGATGCTAGCACTATAAAATTCCTAGGAGATTTTCATGAACCACAAGATATTTACGTTTTCACTGATAGCCGCTTCCGCTGTTTTGACGGCTTGCTCGGGCGCTGGTGGCGGAGCAGGTACGTCTGCTCCTGCTGAAATTACAGAACAGAATAAAGATCAAGTGATGGCACAAGCGGCTTCCTCCGTTCAACAAGCTAAAAGCATGCAGAGTCTTAGTGATAGCATTAATCCTAAGGCAACGGCCGCTTCAACTAAACGATCGCCGTTACAGGTTCAAAATTGTATTAATGGCGGCACGGCCGACGTTACGGAAACTTCAGCCGTATTTAATAACTGTGATGACTCGTTTGATGGTGTTCAATTATTGTTGGATGGCTCTGTGACCTTCAATGGCTCAGGTGCCACTTTTAATGAAATGACCTATGTTATTTCTGCCAATGTGAATGGCGGCAACTTTAATAGCTATTTAGTAATCAATGGCGGCTTTGATGCTTCCGTCTCGAGTGATGTTTTCCGTGTCACTTATAACGAGTTGACCATTGAAAGTGTTTTTGAAAGTGATCAGTATGGAAAATCTGTTAGCAGTTCATCTTTAGATGGCGAAATTTCTACTGCTGACACTGCAACAGGCACAGAAACAGAAATGGATTTAGATGTTGCCTTCGAATTTGAGGGTGATACACATGGCGATGATGCAGTTCTAAATGGCGCGGTTGGCCTCAAAACTGAGTCGCCTCTTGTGCAGAGCTCTTCAGCCGTATCTTATGAGTCTGGCGTTCTTTTGATCGAAGGTAATGGTGGTATCCGTCTAGATTTTGGCGCTTGTGGTGGTAATGGACAAGTGGAAGTAACTGTCAATGGTGGTACGCCCGCTTGCGAATCTTCTTACTTCTAGAAAGCTTAATTGTCCACCATAAAGAAACCCGGCTTCGGCCGGGTTTTTTTATGGTGATTGGGGGTGCTTTATTCAATTTCATTTTTTTGGGTGAGCCCTAATCGCTAAACATTCTCGCTACTGCGAGTACGGCGAAGCTTTTGCTGCTACTCGCGCCCCTTATCGACATTCCTGTAGGCCTCGGGCCGAAAGTGCGCCCTCCTCGCAATGACGAGTTTTAAGCCTCGCCTATTTTAAAAAAAGTCATTCCCGCGCATGCGGGAATCCAGCTTCTTTGAGTGAGCGGGATCGTAAAGCCATTGGGCTCCCGCCTGCGCGGGAGCGACGACGGGGGCGCAATAACAAGCGCCATGCCTCGTCATTGCAAACTTGATTTGGAATCTCCAGACCGGAGCCTTGGTAGGCAGATCCTGAAGCTTCCGCTCCTTATCTACATCCCTGTAGGCAAATCAAGTTCAGGATGGCGGCAGTTAAAGGTGGTCTACATTTTGTTAATCGTACCCTGTGAATTGGAGCGGACATGGGAGAATGCGAGCGTTATTTTCGATGTTAAACTGTGGGCTTAATAAAGGAGTTGCTATGCCCGCTGAGTTTATCCAAGACCATATCGCGGTTGTTTACGATTTCGACGGCACGCTGACGCCGCGCCCGATGCAGGACTATGCGATCTTGCCCAAACTGGGCATCAATGCTGAAGATTTTTGGCGCGAGGTGGGAGAAGAGGTTAACCGCACTGGCGCCGAGAATATGCTGGTGTATATGCGTCTGCTGCTCGAAAAAGCGGAACAGGCCAAAGTCGATATCCGCCGCAGCGACTACGCCGATTTGGCAAAAAATATTGAATACTTTAAAGGTGTCGAGCAGTGGTTTGATTTACTCAATCAATACGTTGAACAGCGCAGTCCAGGTGTTGATTTGCGTCACTATATTGTGTCGGCCGGTATGCGAGAGATTCTCGATGGCATCTCGATCAAAGATAAGTTTAAAAACATCTATGCGTCCGAATACTACTTTGACTACCGTGGCATTGCGACCTTCCCCAAGGTGGTGATTACCGATACCAGCAAAACCCAGTATTTATTCCGCATCAACAAGGGTATTGAAAACTTAAGCGAGTCTATCAACGGCCACATGCCCGAGGTGGAGCGCCCCGTGCCGTTCCGTAACATTATTTACATTGGCGATGGTTTGACGGATGTGCCGAGTATGGCGCTGACCAAAAAGGAGGGCGGTCACACACTGGCGGTTTATAACGGTGAAAAACAGCGTCAGCGTGAAGTGTGCCGAGATTTATTGCGTGCGGGGCGAGCGGATTTTATTGCCGAGGCAGATTATCGTGAGGGAAGTGAGTTGCACCGTCGCACCCAGCTACTCCTGAACAACATTATTAGCAGTATTGAATACGAGCGCGAGTTATTTAACTGCAAAGAGCAGTATTCGGTAGATTCCTAAATTATTTAAGCGTGTTTTTTGAGCGCGTGGCGAATGGTGTTTTCTGCACACAGTCGTTCGTACAAGCGGTCAATCATTTTGGGCGTGATCTCACGCTCTTGACCGTGCTCGTCGACAATCGCCGCATAGCGAAAATCGTATTCCGTGTGATCAGCGATGTAACTTAAATCCCGTTTGGTTTCGAGTTGCATGGGAGCCTCCAGTTGTCGTTGTTGTTATACCCTGCCCATTTCTTGTGACATTGGAGTAGCAGCCACATTAACACTTGATGACAGTGTTTAGAACGCGCTAAAAGGGTCTGGTTGTCCTGCGTAAATGGCGTCGAGAATGTTCATCTCGCGCTCTCTAATGGTTCGAATGAATTCTTTAGCGCCCTTCATGGCCATGAAGGCGTGATAGCCGCGTTTGAGAAAGTCGTGAAGATCGCCCAGGCCCAGTGCGTGGGCGGGTTTGTTGCTCAGCTTTAGCACGCCGCCTAGGTAGTTTTTGCCTGCTAATTTATCGAGTTCTTCACCGACTTTGAGCACCAGTTCGATTTGTTGCTTGCGCGCTTCGTAATTGTCGCAGCGGCGGTAGGCCTCGGCGTAGAGTTCGGGGGTAATATCGTCAATAGCGTTCATGGCCTTAAGCTGTTTGGCCTGAGCCTCATCCAATTCCATGGTTAATGCATTGAGCTCCATGATGAAGGTCAGAATGTAAAACAGTCGGTTGGGCATGATGCGCTCGACCACGGGGTAGACCTTTTTGACGTCGCTGTCGCGGCGGCTGTAGTCCTTGGGGCCGTACATATCGTGCTTAAAATAGTCGATCGCCAGCTCATAGCGCGCCTGCTGAGCGAGATCGCTGTAGGTTTCGCCAATGCGCTGTGATTGAAATGCCGCGGTTTTACTCACGGCCGCTTTCAACTCGGGGCTATCTCGGCGCATGATGTGATGCTGTAGGCAGCGATTGAGGTTTTGGTAGACGCTGTCTTTGTAGGCTTGGCGCTTGTCTTGGCGTGAACTCATGTGATGGCAGTCGTTGTATTTATGGTCTCTGCACTATGCCCGAGTGGCGCTTGATTTCAAGCGACTGAAGTCATATCTCGTCGCCTAAAAAGGCGTGAGGCACGAAATCCGATGCGGCCCTGTGAGTGTGTCGATAGAGAGCTCACTGGCGTGTAGCAAAAGCCGTGGCGCCGCCTCTTGAGTGACTTTCGGTGCATAAAAGCTATCACCGAGAATGGGGCAGCCGATGGCGGCCATGTGTACGCGCAGTTGATGCGAGCGCCCCGTATGTGGCGTGAGCACGACGCGAGTGCCAGCGCCATCCTGCCACGGCCCCGTGGTTTCGTAATGGGTGAGTGACGGTTTGCCGATCTCGTGATCGACTTTTTGCAATGGGCGGTTGGGCCAATCGCAGATCAGCGGCAGATCCACCGACCCTTGTTCGGGGGTTGGCGTTGCGCTGACAATGGCTTCGTAGCGTTTTTGGCTGCGGCGCTCTTGAAACTGGCGACTCAGAAAGCGGTGGGATTCCACGTTTAGAGCGATGACCATGACGCCCGATGTGTCCATATCTAGGCGGTGCACAATGTGGGCTTCTGGAAAGTCCTGTTGCAGCCGTGAGGCTACGCTGTCGCGGTTGGCGGGGTGACGCCCCGGCACCGACAGCAGGCCGCTCGGCTTGTCGATGAACAGGCAGTGCTCGTCTTGATACAAAATCCGCAGTGCCTCGCGGCAGGGCGGCACAATAAAATCACTCATGACGGTGAAGCGAGTCGTTGTTTAGCGTCGTTTTCAGGAGCCTTTCGACACCTTTCAACACTCAGTAAGCCTCGCCGCCGCGAGCGCTGCGTTTG
The DNA here is from genome assembly GCA_000155715.1 of gamma proteobacterium HTCC5015. Classification (GTDB taxonomy): domain Bacteria; phylum Pseudomonadota; class Gammaproteobacteria; order HTCC5015; family HTCC5015; genus HTCC5015. Next base: position 37,608 of record DS990615.1, read on the forward strand.
AGTACAATGTAGCCAACGACGCCCGACAGCAACGAACCAATGATAATGCCGAGGCGTTCGTCGAAGGGTTTTTCGACGCCTTCAAAGGCGAGGCCGCCAATGAATAAGCTCATGGTGAAACCAATGCCAGAGAGCAGGGCAACGGAGTACAATTCGTGCCAACCAACCGTTGAAGGCAGCCGTGCCAGTTTGAGTTTGACCGCAGCCCAGCAAAAGGCCATCACGCCCAGTTGTTTGCCCAAAAACAGGCCTAGAGCAATGCCGACGGGCACGGGGTGCAAGGTTTGCTCGAGGGTAATGCCACGCAAATCGAGACCCGCGTTCACAAAGGCGAACAGCGGCAGAATGCCAAAGGCGACGGCGCCGTGTAGGTCGTGCTCCAAATCGCGCAGCGGTGTGACTTCGGGATGCTTTTTGTGATGCATAGGAATGAATAGACCCAGCACAACACCTGCCAAGGTCGCGTGAACGCCCGATTTAAGCACCGAGGCCCACATAATGAGGCCGACGAGTAGGTAGGGGGCGGCATCCGAAACGCCGCGACGGTTCATGATGTAGAGCACCACCACACACGCCAGCGCCGTGCCCAGCGCCACTAAGCTCATCTCGTGGCTGTAAAAAATCGCGATGATGATAATGGCGCCAATGTCGTCGAACACGGCCAGCGAGGTCAGAAACACTTTAAGCGCGAGCGGTACTCGACTGCCGACAAGGGCCAAAATACCTAGGGCAAACGCGATATCCGTGGCGGCGGGAATGGCCCAACCGCGCAGATTTTCGGGGTTGTCCCAATTGATCGCAGCGTAAATCGCAGCGGGAATCAACATGCCACCCACAGCACCAAAGGCGGGCAGGCTAATTTTGGATAATTCGGATAGCTCGCCTTCGAGCACTTCTCTTTTTAGTTCGAGCCCAATCGTAAAAAAGAAAATAGCCATCAGGCCATCGTTAATCCACAGCAACAGGGGCTTATCAATTTGGAAAAGACCGATGCGAATTTCTACCGGCATTTCAATAAAGTCGTGGTAAAAATGGGCCCACGGTGAGTTGGCAACCAAAATAGCCAGAATGGTTGCCACCATCAGTACGGCGCCGCCAGCCGTGTCGCCGCGGAAAAGCTCGCGAAGCTTGTCGAATAGGGAGGTTTTTTGCTGGCCGCGTTGGTTTTCCGTCTTTATATTTCGCATTTGGGTTGCCTGTTTTAAACAGCCTCTAATCTAAACAAAAAGTGTGCTTATTAGCTAGAGCCTTCCCCGTCTTTTATCCGCTACTCTCCTGTTCTCAAGAAAGGCACAACAATACGTCGATAGCGCATCGAGCCGTGGCATGGATAAAAGCGAGCTTCGTCTTTTAAGCGTGAAGCGGGGGAGAGTCGGTTAGCAATTACCAACCAGTCGCCGATTTAGCGAGCGGGCGTGGCTCGTGAAGAAGGGAGGGTAACAAAAAAGCGCCCGAAGGCGCTTTTTTGAAGCACATAACCGGTAATTCCAATTAGCCGCGACGGAAGCGACGACGGAACTTATCG
>DS990614.1 GCA_000155715.1 gamma proteobacterium HTCC5015
TAACCGCGTTAGCCGCCTTGATAGCCACATTGGTGTTAATGTCGGCACCGAGCTCGTTCAGGGTGTTTTCCAAGGCAGACAGGCAAAACAGAATATTGCGCTGGCGGCTGGCGTAGCCCATTTGGCCGATGCGCCATACCTTGCCCGCTAGAGCGCCCAGCCCCGCACCAATTTCCAAATCGTATTCGTTGAGCAGCTTGCCGCGCACGGCGGCATCGTCGGCGCCCTCGGGGGCGTAGACGGCGTTGAGCTGGGGTAGACGGTGTTCTGCATCGACCACAAAGCTTAGCCCCATGGCTTCGAGACCCGCAGCGAGTGCTTGGTGGTTGTCGAGGTGGCGCTGCCAAGCGTTTTCCAAGCCTTCCTCTTGCAGCATGACGAGCGATTCGTGCAGTGCATAGAGTGCGTTGATAGGCGCGGTGTGGTGGTAGGCGCGCTTAGCACCTGAGCCCCAGTAGCCCATCACCAGTTCCATATCCAAAAACCAGCTAACGCTTTTGTGCTGGCGGTTTTTAATGGTTTCTACGGCGCGCTCCGAAAAGCTCACAGGGGAAATGCCGGGCGTGCAGCTCAGACACTTTTGCGTGCCCGAGTAGATGGCGTCGATACCCCAGGCGTCGACTTCCAGTTCAGAGCCGCCTAGGCTGGTGACGGCGTCGACAATTGTTAACAGGCCGTGTTTCTGTGCGAGGGCGCAAAGGGTTTTAGCATCTGAACGCGCGCCAGTTGACGTCTCGGCGTGGACAAAAGCCAGCACCTTGGCGTCGGGGTTCGCTTTGATGGCATCTTCGACTTTTTGCGGATCGACCGCCGAGCCCCAGTCGTCTTGCACCATGATGGCCTCGGCGCCGTTGCGTTCGACGTTCTCTTTCATGCGGCCGCCGAATACGCCGTTTTGGCAGACGATGACTTTATCGCCAGGCTCTAGCAGGTTGTTGAAACAGGTTTCCATGCCCGCAGAGCCGGGTGCGGAGACGGGCAGTGTCAAAGCATTTTGCGTTTTAAAGGCGTATTGAAGCAGGCTTTTGACTTCGTCCATCATGCCGACAAAGGCGGGGTCGAGGTGCCCAATCGTAGGGCGCGCCATGGCGGCAGACACTCGTGGGTGGACATCCGAGGGGCCGGGGCCCATCAGCGTGCGAACGGGGGGGTGAAAGCTAGAAATCATATCAAGTCGCTAGTAGTTGATTAACATGGTGATGCATCTTACGGATACGGCGTGGTCAGGCCAAGTATTTCCCATTCGTTTTGATGATGTGAAGAAACACAGTGGCCACTGAGGATACAGAGAACACAGAGGGTTTTTTAACGTTTGTGTTCACCAAGAGATTCGTCACACAAAGCGTGCTACCACAAGGCTAGCTACTCCAACTTCAAGGCTCTGTGAGCTCTGTGTCCTCAGTGGCCCCTGTGTTCCATAACCCAAACCAAACAATTTGAGTATCACATCAAGCGATGTGCTCTACATAGTCGGCGAGTTGTTTCAGGACGTGTAACTTGCTGTCGTCGTGTTCGTATTCCTGTGCCAGTGCCATGAGTTTGTTTTGAAATTGATCGAGATTGAGATAGCCGCTTTTCCCATCGTGGATATGTTCTCGGCACAGCTCCGCCCAGCGCTGTTGTTCATCGCTGTCTAGGCTCATCGGGTAGTTGCGGGCGCGAAAGCGAAACAGTAGTTCGGGCAGCCGCTTGTCTTGGAAGGGTAAATCCAAGTTGCTCAATTGCTCGGGGCTGGCGCTGTGAATTTGGCGCATGAGGGCTTTGTCGCTGTCGCCGATAAAACCGCCGCCATAGAGCGATTGGTCGGGATCGGTGATGGGGTCAAATTGTTGTTGGCCAAAGGCCGCTTGCACGCGTTGCTCTAAATCGTCGATTGGCTTGAGTGTTTCGATGCGAGCTACTTGTTCCTCTATGTCGATGCCCAACCGCTGGGCGGCCTCCTCACTCAGTGTGCTTAACGGGGCGATAACCGGACATTTGTTGAGGTGTACGGTTTTTAGAGGCAACCGTTCTTTATCGCCTAAATCTTCACGGCGCGTGAATACGCGCTCGGCGATGGCCGCGCTGTCGAGGGCAATGAGCTCGGCGGGATCGTGGGCGAGGTCGTAGACAATGATGCCGTTTTTATTGCTGGGGTGTCGCGCGACGGGCACCACAATCGCGGTGCTGGCGCGTTCGTTGCCGTACATGCCCGAGATATGAACGACGGGCTCCTTGGCGGCTACTTTTAATTGCCCCGCCAATTTGCGTTTGTCGCGATTGTGTAAACAAAATTGCCAGAGCTTGGGTTGCTTCTCTTTAATCCGTTTGGCGACGGCAATGGTGGCTTCGATATCGGAGTAGGCGTCGTGGGCCTTACTGTGGACAAGGCCGTTGGCTTGGGTGAGATCTTCGAGTTTGTTACTCGGTGTTCCATCCTCGTGAAAAGGCCACTCGATGCCCTCGGGGCGCAGCGCGCGGGTGAGCCGCACGACATCGATTAAATCCCAGCGCGAGCAGCCGTTTTGCCACTCCCGTGCGTAGGGATCGATAAAGTTTCGATAAAAGCCATAGCGCATGAACTCATCGTCAAAGCGCAGGCTGTTGTAGCCCAGCACGCAGGTATTGGGCTGGGAGAATTCGCGGTGAATGCGTTGAATGAACTCGCTCTCGGGCAAGCCCTCTCGCGCCGCCACTTGCGGTGTGATTCCCGTAATCAAACAGGCCTCGGGGTCGGGGAGAAAATCGGGGCTGGGCTGGCAATAAATGACTAAAGGGTCGCCAATGGGGTTGAGGTCGGCGTCGGTGCGCTGTCCCGCAAATTGGGCAATGCGTGTGGTCTTTGGATCGGTGCCAAAGGTTTCGAGGTCGTACCAGTAAAAAGTTTGGCTCATGGGTTACCACACTAAATCGTCGGGAACGGCGTAGTCCTTGTAGGGGTCGTCGGGGTCTTCTCGGGGCACTTCGTAGATAAAGCGATCGGGGTCAATCTCGAGCACCGAGGCGACGGCGGCTTTGGGAATCATCTTGGTTTTGGCCTTAATGAGCGTAATGACGAGCTCGCCATCTGCCAGCCGTTGCTGCTGCTCAGCCGTCACATAAATACCGCGAATTTTTCCCTCGTAGGGGTAGTTGAATTTGACCTTGCCTTCGGGATCGGTGGCGGGCTCTTCGATCGCTTGTTCCTGTAGCGCGTTGAGCAGTTGAATATTGAGCAGGCGGCGCTGCTCGGCCTGCTCTTGTTTAGCGCGCTTCTCGCGCTCTGCTTCGCTCACTTTGTTCGCAGCGGCGTGGGCCTTGCGCGCCTCTTTGTTAGCGACGCCCTGGGGGGCAGAATGCTTTGCCTTCGATTGAGGCAAACCGCGACGCGGCTTGCGCTTAGCAGACTTGCCCGAGGGCTTGTTCGATGGGCGGCGGCGCTTATCGGCTTCGGCCTTGGTGACATCGTCTTCAGAGACGAGGCCAGCTTTGAGAAGTTGATCGGCAAAGGAACCGCTCATAGTGTACTCATTGTGTTGGGCGGGCCATTTTTGGGCCAGCGTTTGACGGATATCAAGCGACGCCTGTGCAAAGCAGGGCGTACGGGCGATATAATACGCGCCCTGTGAAGCGAGTTTAAGTCCATGTCAGAAATGCCTGTATCTAGAACCCACGCCTCCGGCCCCATTGTGGTGGCTGCGTTGTATCAATTTTTTCCCTTCGATGACTATGAAAGCTGGCGGCAACCCCTGCTGGATAAGCTGACACAACACCAAGTGTGCGGCACATTATTGATTGCTCACGAGGGGATTAACGGTACGATTGCTGGATCCCGCGACGGCATTGATGCCGTGTTGAACTATTTGCGCTCGGACTCGCGCATGGCGGAGTTGGAACACAAAGAATCCTATTGTGACGAGCAGCCGTTCCTGCGCACTAAGGTGAAGCTCAAAAAAGAAATTGTCACTCTGGGCGTAGAGGGAGTGAGCCCCCGTAGCCTCGTCGGTCACTACGTGGAACCGAGCGAGTGGAACGAGCTCATCAGCGATCCAGAAGTCTTGCTGATCGATACGCGCAACGACTACGAGTATGAAATTGGCACGTTTGAAGGCGCGGTCGATCCCAATACCGAGACGTTTCGCGAATTCCCAGAATACGTCAAAGAGAACCTCGACCCCCAAAAGCACAAAAAAGTGGCCATGTTTTGCACGGGTGGCATTCGCTGCGAAAAATCGACGAGCTATTTACTCGACCAAGGTTTTGATGAGGTCTACCACCTCAAGGGCGGCATCTTAAAATACCTAGAAGAAGTGCCTGAAGAGCAGAGTTTGTGGCGCGGTGAGTGTTTTGTCTTTGATGATCGAGTCGCGGTGAAACACAACTTGGAAGTGGGGCAGTACGATCAATGTCACGCCTGTCGCCACCCCATTACCGAGCAAGACAAACAATCGCCACACTATGTGAAGGGCGTGAGTTGCCCCAAGTGTTACGACAAGCTGAGCGAGGAGCAGCGCCAGCGTTTTGCCGAGCGCCAGAGACAAATGGAATTGGCTAAGCAGCGCGGCGAATCGCATTTGGCGGGTGACTTAGAAGCCGCTAAAGCGCGCAAACAGGCGGAAAAAGAGCGCCAGCGTGCACTGGCCGCCGAGCGCAGTGGCTCAGCTCACCCCGAGGGCGAACAATGATTTTACAAGGTACTCAAGGCGGACCACATACGCGCCGCGCTCGCTTGGCCTTAGAGGCCGCCAGTATGGATTACCAGTTTCAACCGTGCGATGGCGACGAGCCGACGCTGAACATCGCCAAAGGCGAGCCGCCGCTAGAGGGCAGTGTGGAAATTGTCGATTGGGTGCTGGATCAGCCCGGCGCGCCCCAGTGGTGGAACGAAACCGATGTCGATCAACTCGATGATGGCCTGTATTTAATCGAACTCTGCGACGGGCCCTTTTCAGATTATGTGGCGGCCTTTCTCGAGAGCGACGACCGCGAACAGCGTTTAGAGGCCGAGGCGTGCGCGGCGGGGTTTGTCGATCAGCTCACCCAGCTACTGGAGCAGGCTACGGATCACACGGCACCCGCATTGCTCGGCTCGGAAGTCGGGCTGGCCGACTTTGCCATTTGGCCCTTTATAGAGCGCTTTCAAGCGGTGGCGGAGCATCTGCCAGAAACAGCGCTTGTCTGGCAGAGATGGTGTGAAATAATGCGAGCACATCCACACTGGCTGGCGGTGTTGGTGGCGGAGCAACCATAGGAAGAGGTCTAGCAGGCTGCTAGCGGTTTTGAAATTGAGTGAGTGGAGTTCACATGAAATGTATGCGTTTTATGGTGCTGATTGCACTGTTTGTCGCCACGCTGACCGTGGCGGCTAGTAGCGACTACTGGCTGGTGCGAGACAGTCAGCTTCGATCCAAGCCTATCTTTAATAGCGGCGGCAGTCGCATTGATCAGGGCACAGCGGTGAGCGTGATCAAAAGCGATGGCGTGTGGCGGAAGGTATCGGCGCCGGGCGGAAAGACAGGGTGGCTGCCTAGCTACGAACTGCGCCAAAGCGCCGGCGTGGTGACACAAAAGAAGGATGGCAGTGTGTTGGGAATGTTGATACGCAGTACGTCGCGTTTATTTGGCCGCTCGGCTAGCGAGGATGTCGAACAGGGCGTAGTGGCCACTATCGGCGTTCGCGGCCTGTCGGAAGAAGAGCTCAAACAGTCCAAACCGAATTACCAGCGAGTCGATCAGATCAAGGCTTGGGCGAGCTCTGCACCAAAAGCGCGTAAAGCCGCTAGCAACGCTGGCTTAAAAGCCGTGAAGGTGGCTGAGATTCAGGGGGCATCGTCATGAAATATTGTATGCCATGGATTGTTGCTCTCCTTGCGTTAAGCGCGACGCTGTCTGCAAACGCGTTTGATTTGGGCGGTTTGGGCGACAAGCTCAAAGAAGCAGAGAAAAAGCTCGACAAGGCGAAAACCAAAATTGAACAGGTTGAACACGAAACGCGCTTTATTCGAGGCGATGTTAGCGATAAAGAAGAACGCAGTATTGGGCGCGATTTGGCGGCAACGCTGGTAAATGCGGCGCCCCCCGTTAAAAATGCGGCACTACAGCGCTACGTCAATCGCGTTGGGCGCTGGGTCGCTCAACAGTCGAGCCGACCTAAACTCAACTGGACCTTTGCCGTGCTCGACACGGACTCGATTAACGCTTTTGCCGCTCCCGGTGGTTATGTGTTTATTACTCAGCCACTGTTTTTATTGCTGGAGAACGAAGCCCAGCTCGCCGCGGTGTTGGGTCACGAAATTGCTCATATCGAGGAAAAACACCACATCGACGCGCTGCAAAAACGCTCGGGTTCACAGTTGTTGACCAAGGGGCTGTTGAGCGCGAGTCGCGATAAACTCGACAAAAACAATCAAAAGGCGCTGGATAAGCTGATCGGCGCGGGTAAACAGTTGTACACCTCGGGCTTGGATCGCGGCGACGAATTGGCCGCTGACCGCAAAGGTGTGGTGCTGGCCACGCGCGCGGGGTATTCACCCTATGCCATGCTGGGGGTGTTGGCGCTACTCGATGGCATCGACCCCAGCGACAAATCGATGGCGCTAATGACGCACACGCACCCCGCTGCAGGCGAGCGTTTGAACGCGCTAGAGCCTGCGGTAGTGACGTCGCTGACGCGCTATGCCAATCAGCCTGAGGTGGCGAGCCGCCTGCAAAAACAACAAGCAAAACTATTGAAATAATTTAGAGGCGCTACAAGAGGCCAGTGCATGCTTTGTAAACAGGTGTGCACTGGCTTTTTTTAATGGCGAGTAACTTTATATTTCCTCACATTTTAACCGCGTTGTAATGACTTCATCGCGGCTTTATTACTGCTAGAATGATCGCCTGTTCTTTGCTGCGGCACACTGGGAGGCTGCTTGGCCAATGCGAGCGTTTCAATCGTTTTCAATGCTGTTTTATTTATTGTTTCGCCGACTATTAAACTCGGTGATTCGAGTCAACGTCTTGCCCGAGAGTTTGAATCACCTCGGTATCGACCCTGAAAAACCCGTTTGCTATGTGATGGAAACCCACTCGATTTCCAACCTAATGGTATTGGATATTCAAACCAAGGTTTTAGGGTTGCCTCGCCCCCGCGCGGTGCTGGGCGAGGGGCCATTGTCACAGTGGCGCTCGGTTTACTCTCTCATTCCGCGCCGAGGTCCCAACGCGTTTGTCCGCAGCTTGCGTTCTGACCCTAAAAAATTGCGCGAGATCATCGAGGTGGTCAACGGCGGCGGTGATGACACCGACGTACAGTTGGTGCCCGCTTTTGTGCTCTGGGGGCGTCCCGTTGAAAAGGAGAACAGTTGGTTCAAAGCGCTGTTCTCTGACAGCTGGAAAATGACGAACCGCTTTAGCAAATTGATTACCATTTTGCTGCACGGACGCAAAACGCTGTTGCAGTTGAGTCCCGCTATTTCGCTGCGCGAGGAAATCAAACGCAGCGCTTTGGAAGACCTCGAACACCGTTTGAGTGAGAGCATGGCGCAGCAGTTGAACGACCTGCGCCGAGCGACGATTGGCCCCGATTTGTCACACCGCCGCACTCTGGTTAACGAGCTGTTAAAAACGGCGGCTGTGAAGCGCGCCATTGTTACGACCATGAAGGAAGAGGGGCTCGATAAAGAGAAGGCCGTGGCGCGAGCGCGAAAGTATGGCAACGAGCTGGCGGCGGACTACTCCTCATCTGTGATTAAGTTTTTGGAGATTGTGCTCTCTTGGGTTTGGAACAAGCTCTACGACGGGGTTGAGATCGGTCACTTGGAGCGCCTGCAACAAGCGGCGCCTGGCAATTGCCTGATTTACGTGCCTTGCCATCGCAGTCATATCGACTATTTGCTGCTGTCCTATGTGTTGTATACCAATGGCCTCGTACCGCCGCATATTGCCGCCGGTATCAATCTCAATCTGCCTATCGTCGGCCCTATTTTGCGCGGCGGTGGTGCCTTTTTTATGCGCCGTAGCTTTCGCGATAACCCGCTCTACCAAGCCATTTTCACCGAGTATCTGCACGCCAACTTTGTGCGCGGCGTGTCGGTGGAATACTTTGTCGAGGGCGGTCGAAGCCGCTCGGGGCGCATGCTCAATGCCCGCCCAGGCATGTTGCAAATGACGGTGCGCAGCTTTTTGCGCAACTCGGAAAAGCCGATCACCTTTGTGCCCGTTTACATCGGCTATGAAAAACTGATCGAGGCGAAAACTTATATCAGCGAACTGTCGGGCAAAAGTAAAAAGAAAGAAAGCTTAGTCGGCATGATTCGCTCGTTTTTAAAACTGCGCGGCTCATTCGGCAAGGTGCATTTGAATTTTGGTGAGCCCTTTCAGCTGTCGGAGATGCTCGACCGCGAGCAACCCGATTGGCGCACCCAGCAGTACAGCACAGACTATCGCCCCGATTGGTTGAAAGGGGTGGTGAACAATCTCGGTCGAGAGGTGACTCAGCGAATTAACGAGGCGGCGGCACTCAACCCCGTTAACTTGTCAGCTCTGGCGCTACTGTCGATGCCGAAGCGCGCCATGGGTGAAACCGAGATGGCGCGGCAAATTGATCTCTTCTTGAAGTTGTTCAATCACCTGCCTTACTCCTCCTCTTCTACGGCGCCCAATATGACGGGCAAAGAAGTTATCGACTATGTCGAGCGCACGGGCATGGTGTTTCGCCGTGAGCATCCCATGGGCGACGTGTTGTATCTCGAAGGCCCTGAGTCGCTGCTGATGAGTTACTACCGCAACAATGCGCTGCATTTATTTATTTTGCCGTCTTTGGTGGCCAGTTGTTTCACCAACAAGCGCGAATTGAGTGACGATGCCGTTTTGTCAGTGTGCATGGCGATGTATCCCTTCCTGCAACAGGAGTTGAGCTTGAGAACGCCGCCCGAAGGTGTTGAGGAAGAGCTAAAACGCTGTATTCAAGGCTTGCTGGATATGGGCTTGTTGGTGCGCCACTGGACGACCAATGAATTGCGTCGCCCCACCTCGACGACGATGGAAGCGATGCAATTGCGCGTTTTATCCGAGTTAGTGCGCCCCATGCTAGAGCGTTATTACATGGCGGTCTTCCTGCTTAAGCAAAACGGTTCGGGCAGTTTAACGGTGGACGAATTTCAAGATCGAATGCAGAAGCTGGCCCAGCGCGTGGCGATGTTGTTTGAACTGAATTCCCCCGACTATTTTGATAAATCGTTGTTCAGAGATTTCACACAAGCTCTGCTCGATCAGGAGTTGGTGGTTGAAAACGATGAGGACAAGCTGGTTTATAGCGAGGCCTTACAAATTTTTAATAACGACACCAAGGCGTTGCTCAATCAGCAGTTGCGACACAGTCTGCACCAAGTGGTGGGAGAAGACGCTTAACGAACAGGGCAGGCGCTGTCCTTCTCGCTGGTGGCTTTGTGCTCAGCAGGGATGGCTGCAGCACGGATTCGTTGGGGGTCGGCTTAAAAGCCGACCTACTGACTCGGTGGGTCGGGCTGGAGGGTGTTTAAGCCGACTCGCGAGTAAACAGCCATTGGTCACCTTCTGACAGGGCTTCGTTAAATTGATAACCCTCCCAGTTAAAGTGTTTTAAATCTTCGGGTTTGTTGATCTGGTGGTCGATGGCGTATCGCGTCATTAAACCGCGCGCCCGTTTGGCGAACAGGCCAATCATTTTATAACCGCCGTCTTTAGCCTCTTTAAATTGCGGTGTGATCACTCGTATGTCTAACTGCTTTTCTCGCACGGACTTGTAGTATTCGTTGGAGGCCAAATTCACCAGTGTGTCGCCACCGCTGTCGTGCACGGCTTGTTCGATGGTTTCTTTGATGGTGTCGCCCCAAAATTCATAGAGATTTTTGCCGTGTTCTGTCGGCAGCTTGGTGCCCATTTCGAGGCGATAGGCTTGCATTAAATCGAGGGGCTTTAGAACGCCGTAGAGCCCACTCAAAATACGTAAGTGTTTTTGTGTGTAGTCGAGCGCGCTGTCGGGCAGCGTCTCTGCGCTCAGCCCAGTGTAAACATCACCCTTAAAGGCAAACAAGCTGGCTTTGGCATTCTGTGGAGTGAAGGGCGTTTGAAAGTCTTGGTAGCGCTGCACATTGAGAGCGGCGAGCTTGTCGCTGAGTTTCATCAGCTTGGCGACCCCCGCCTCGTCGTACTCTCGCAGTGTCTCTATTAGCATTTGGCTTTGCTTGAGAAAGTCGGGCTGCGTGTAACGCTCCGTGGGAGAGGCGTTTTCAAAGTCGAGTTTTTTCGCGGGCGATATGACGATTAGCATGGTGCGCACTGTAAATTTGCATGGTAGAAAGGGGTATTTTACACAGAAACTCGATTGAGCAGGTCAATGAATTCGGACGATAAGGACAATCAAAAGCAGGCATCGCGACCCGCGACGAAGGGGCGCCGCTTTATGAAACTCGCCGGCATGTCTGCCTCGGTAGCCAGTCGCTACGCGGGCAATCAGTTTAAGCGAGCCTTTCAATCTCAAGAGCGCCGCGACAGCAGCCGCTCGGAGTATTACGCCAAAGTCGGTGAGGAAATTGCGGGTACTTTGGGCGAGCTCAAAGGGGCGGTGATGAAGGTCGGGCAAATTGCGTCTCAGGCTAAGGACTTGCTGCCTGAGGAAATATCGGGCGCGCTCACTCAGCTTCAGCGCGAGGCGCCCCCGATGGAGTTCTCGGTCATAGAGGAGCAGGTGAGTCAGAGCTTAAATGGCCCCTTGGATGAGTTGTTCTCAACATTTGATCGAGCGCCCTATGCTGCCGCCTCGATTGGTCAGGTCCACCGTGCTGTGACGCATTCTGGCCAAGAGGTCGTGGTCAAGGTTCAGTATCCCGGTGTGAGAGAGGCGGTCGATTCCGATTTGAATCATCTGCGCTTTGCCCTGCGCGCCAGTCGCCTGTTGAAAGTCAAAAAAGGGATCGCCGATGACTATTTTCGAGAAATTCGCGAGCGTATTTTAGAAGAGCTCGACTATGTAAACGAAGCGGCCAATCTCAATTTGTTTCGAGAGTTTCACGCTCGGCACGACTCGAAAATTGTCATTCCCAAGGTGGTGGATGCGTTGAGTAGCCACGATGTGCTGACACTGACATTCGAGGCAGGAGATCATATTGGCGATGAGGCGTTGGAACACTACGACCAAGAGCAAATCAATGCCATTGGCCGCCGCTTGTTTCACGCCATGGGCCGCGAGATTTTCGAGTTAAAAGCCGTACACGGCGATCCCCACCCGGGGAATTTTGCCTTTCGTTCCGATGGCTCGGTGGTGATGTACGACTTCGGTTGCATCAAGAAGCTTGACCCCCATGTGGTGGATCACTACCGCCATATCGTGATCGCTGGCTTGGAGGGCGATTACGAGGCGCTCGATCAACATTTGATCAAGCTAGGGGGGCGCATTGCCAGCGGCCCCTCGGTGGAGGATGAGTACTACGATCTATGGCGCGAGATATTTCTGCGCCCCTTCTTTAGTAACGGCCCGTTTGATTTTGCGGCTTCGACGATGCACGAGGATGTGGTGAAAAATATTCCCTCGGCAATGAAACGCATGAACTCTTTTCAGCCTGTGGTGGGCACGGCCTTTATCGACCGCGCTGTGAGCGGCCATTATCAAACCATGCGCAGCCTCGGTGTTAAGGCAAACTTTAGCGATGATTTGTACGATGTGCTGGCCTTGGGGGCTGGCGCTTAAGCAGCGGGCCTCCGCAGGAATGGAAGCTTGGCCATAGGTGCCATCGTTTTGGAGATTCCAAATCCAGCCTAGAGTGATGGTTGGGAGACAGCAAGGATAACGAAAAAAATTGCCTCCTTGTGCTGGTAACAAAAACAATCTCGTCGCTCTGGACTTGATCCAGAGCCTCCCCATCGGAGCCACGGCTTTGGAGATTCCAAATCGAGTTTGGAATGACGGCAGGGCGGCTTGTCAGCGCTCTGTGTTCTCAGTGCCCTCTGTGGCTAATAAAATTTTATGACGAGCCTTGGTGGATTTATGGCATTTGAAAATCAAAGTCGGGATGCTGCAACGAAGGTGGCGTGCTGAACGTCGCTTGATCGTCACTCCAGCGCTTTTGTGCGCTTCTATCCATTTCTCCTCGATTTAATTGCAAGCCTTCAAAATCAAAGAGCGCTCTATCGGCGAGCTGCGAGGGCGCCACGGATTGCAGGGCGGAGAAAATCGTTTCGATGCGGCCGGGGAACTGCTTGTCCCAATCGCGCAGCATAGCCTTGATTTCTTGGCGCTGAAGTTTGGGCTGAGAGCCGCACAGATTACAGGGAATGATGGGGAAGTCTTTGGCCTCGGCGTAATCGGCGATATCCGCTTCTTTGCAGTAGGCCAGCGGGCGGATCACCATGTTTTTGCCATCGTCGCTCAACAACTTGGGCGGCATCGATTTCATTTTTCCCGCGTAGAACATATTGAGAAAGAGCGTTTCAATCATGTCATCGCGGTGGTGGCCGAGCGCGATCTTGGTAAAGCCGTGCTCCTCGGCATAGCCGTAGAGCGTACCGCGGCGCAGGCGAGAGCAAAGGCCACAGGTGGTTTTGCCCTCGGGGATCACGCGTTTCACCACCGAGTAGGTATCTCGCTCAATGATGTGGTGGGGCATGTCGATGCTGTTGAGGTAGTCGGGCAGAATGTGCTCGGGAAAGCCCGGCTGCTTTTGGTCGAGATTCACCGCAAACAGCTCAAAAGAGACTGGCGCACTTTGTTGCAGGCTGCGCAGAATCTCCAGCATTGTGTAGCTATCTTTGCCACCGGAAAGGCAGACCATGACGCGGTCGCCGTCCTCAATCATATTGAAATCGGCAATCGCCTGTCCCGTTTGTCGGCGCAGGCGCTTCTGTAACTTGTTGAAATCGTAGCGAGATTTATCTTTTGGCATAGCGGCGGATTATAGCACTGGATGGCGGTGCTCACAGTGTCTTGCACCCTAGCAGGCTGCTAGGAAGTGCCCTTGGGCACTGTGCCGCGTGAAGCGTTGGCTGGCTAGTGTCGTCTAGGGCGTGGGGTGTTCTCGGTGTAGCTGGTCTTGACAGCGGCTCAGCATGGGGCGCCCCAGAAGCATGGCGAGCCAGTTGCCGATGACGGCGCCAATAAAGAGTCCGATCAAGTCCCCCAGCAGGCTGCCGAGCCAAGCGCAGGGGGCAATGCAGACGAATACGCGCAGGCTGCTGAGCCACAGTGTTTTATTGGATTGGCCGCTGGCGTTGAATGCTGTGTTCATAATCATCACTGCGCCGTAGCCACAGTAGGCCAAAGGCATAATCCACAGATAGTGTTGGGTCAGCTCAATCACCTCGGGGTCGCTGCTGAAAACGCGGCTGAGCCAAGGCGATAGCAGCAGCATAAGAAGGTACAGTGACAACTGAAACAGCACGGCAAATTTTAGGCTCAGTGTGAGGGCGTCCCAAGCGCGGTGGAGCTGATTTTTGCCAATGTTCTGCGCCATGTAGGGAGACAGCGCAGAGGTTAGCGCGAGACACACGACCAGCGCGATGGCCTCCATGCGCGAGCCCGCCCCAAAGGCGGCGACAGCCGCTTCGCCGTGGTGGGCGACGAGAGCGGTCAATATGCCATTGGCGACGGGGGCGAGCATATTGGCAATAGAGATAGGCACGCCAATGCGCAGTAGCTCCCGCCAAAAGCGAGTTAGAAAGCCCCAGTCAATGCGCTGAAATACCAAGAGACGCTCGCGTACGCGAATCAACCAAAAGGCTAAAACAAAGCCCAGCCCCCAAGCGATGGCGCTGGCAATGGCTGCCCCGCGCATGCCCATGGCGGGCACGGGGCCCCAGCCAAAGATTAACAAGGGATCGAGTAGCGCGTTTATAAAGCCGCCTAACACCATAATAATGCTGGGCCAGCGCGTGTCGCCGGTGGCGCGTAGAGCGCCATTCGTCACCATGGGAACGACCATCAGGCCGACTGCGGGATACCAGATTCCCATGTATTCGCGAATGTAGGGTAGGGTGTCATCATCGGCGCCGAGGAGGCGAAACAAAGGGTCGAGCGTGGCGAGGCCAACGAGCCCTAGTGCGACGGTAAGCAGTACGGTGAGAAGCAGGCTGTCGGTGGTAATGCGCTGAGCTTGTTCGTGGTCGCCGCGGCCAATGGCCTTGGCCAATAGAATAGAGGTGGCAATGGACAAACCAATCGTGAGATTGACTACGGTAAAGGTAACGGGGAAAGTAAAACTCACCGCAGCCAGTTCCAGTGTGCCCAGTCGACCGATGAACCATGTGTCAACGGCTTGGAATAGAATCATGGCCATAATGCCAATGACCATGGGCACCGTCATTTGGCGCAGGGTGGGGCCGATGGGGCCGTTTAAGATGGCATCGCTACGGGTGCTCATGAGGAATCAACTCTGAAGTAGGTGGGGCTATGTTAGCAGGTCGCAGTGCAAAATTAGTCATAGCCGATGTGCGCTGGCTGTTGTCGAGCCCATTGCTGTGGGTGGCCGAGGGAGATGAAGGCATTGAAAACCTGCGTAGCGCCTCCCTCTCGCGTGTCTCAGCAGCGCTCGACGACTTAGCACTAGCCCCTATAGAAGCACTGGTCGACAGGGTGGGGGCGCCCCCCAAGAGTCACAAGCTCGGCGATTATTTCGAGTGGCTGGTGCAATTGTGGTTGTCGCTCGACCCGACGCTTCATCGAGTGTCGAGCAATCTGGTCTTGAGCCAAGGATCGCGCACATTGGGTGAGCTCGACGTGGTGCTAGAAAACCGGGAAGACAAGAGCTGGATTCACTTAGAAGTGGCGGTGAAGTTTTATTTGGGATTAGGGGGCGACTCCCAAGCGCTGTGGTTTGGTCCAGGACTACAGGATCGGCTGGATAAGAAATACTACAAACTCAATCGCCAACAGCTGATGCGCAGCACCTCAGCAGAAGCCCAGCGCGCCCTCGCCGAGCTGGGCTGTGAACGTCCCGAGCAGATAAAACGTATGGCGCTGGTGTGTGGTGTTTTATTTGCCCCACAGGGAACGGACTACCGCCCTAGGTTGTGTCAGCCAGATCATTTGAAAGCACCGTGGATGACTCTGTCAGCTTGGGGTCAGTGCCGCGCGAGCAAGGGGCGTTGGTCGCGCCTCGCCAAATGGGACTGGCTCAACCCCCATTTGGCAGTGGCGTCTTCGCAGGCGAGGGGAGCTGAATCCGCGGCTAGCTTGGCTGGGGAGACAGCGCCAGTCATGCTTGCCAATGAGTTGGGGCAGTGCTGTTTTATCGTCCCCGATGACTGGCCTAGGCGGGCTTGGCAGCGGCGCAGTGAGGCGGTTCACGCTTGGCGGCAGCGCTATGCGGGAACGCGTTTTGAGACTGTGTTCTCGGACTGTCACATGGCGTTTAGCATCACCCGCCGTGTGGAGGGTGGCCAGTGCTGGCCCGAGGGGTTTTGGCTGGGGGCAGACACCCCCGGTAACACGGCGCCGCTTAGTGAGAGAGACAATCAAGCGCGCCGCGAGGAATTGCGGCAGCGTGTCGCTCAGTTGGGTTTGCCCGCGCACTCCATGAAAACGAGTGATCCCTGGGGCGAGTATCCCGAGTGGGGATTATTTGTCGAGGCCGAGGCCGCCCGCTGGGAGCGGGCGTTGCTGGATATTGCTCAGTCGCTGGGGCAGGTCGCCATCTGGTACTGGCACCCCGAGCGAGGGGGCAAGCTACGATTTTTGTAGTACGCGATTGGAGGCGACCTCAGGCGAGGTTTTCCGCCGTTTTGGATTGGGCGTCGATGCGCTTTTGGATGAAATCGGGGATTTCTTCCGCCAATAGGGGTTTTGAAAATAGGTAGCCCTGAGCGTAGCGGCAGCCCATAGACTTGAGAATGTCCAGCTGCTCCTGAGTTTCGACGCCCTCGGCAGTGACGCCGAGACCGAGGTGATTGCCCATTTCGATAATACTGTGAACAATCTTGCGCGCCTCGTCGCTGTAGAGCATTTCTGCGACAAAACTCATATCAATTTTGAGCATGTCAAAACTCAATTTGTGCAAATAGCTCAGCGATGAAAAGCCGGTGCCGAAATCGTCCATACACAGGTGTACGCCCATTTTTCGCAGCTCGCCAAAAAGTGCGGAAGCGACGAGATCGTTCTTTAAAATAGAGCTTTCAGTGAGTTCTAATTTCAAGTCGCGACCGCGTAGGCTGTGGGCCTCTAAGCTATTGAGGATGACTTCGAGAGACGGGCGGCCGTGGAAGTGTTGGGCGGAGTGGTTCACATTGACCGTTAGCCCACTGTGTTCGGGGAAGTGCTTCTTCCAAACACAGAGGTCGGCCAGTGCTTTATCGAGGACTTGTTGGTCGAGCGGTTTTACCAAGCCAATTTCTTCGGCTAGAGGAATGAAGTGGTTGGGAGCTAGCTCGCCTCGCTCGGGGTGGTTCCAGCGAACCAGAGCCTCGGCGGAAACGGTGAGGCCGCTCTCGACGTCGATGATGGGGTGATAGCGGTTAAAAAACTCACGTCGCTCTAGGCCGTGGCGAATGCTGTTTTCCAGTTCGATGCGGTTTACCGCCTCTTGGTGCATTTCGACATTAAACAGTTCGTAGTGACCGCGACCGTTTTGCTTGGCTCGGGACATGGCAATATCAGCATCGCGGATAAGCTCTTCGGCGGTTTGGTTCTGTCCCTGGCTAATGGCGACGCCAATACTAATGCTCTCTGAAACGCGGTGGCCCTGAATCATATAGGGCTCTTGGAACTGTTCGTGAATGTTTTTAGCGGTTTGGATGGCCTCGGTGACATCGTCGATGTTCTCAATGATTAAGCCGTATTCATCGCCACCCATGCGCGCTACGAGATCATTCGGTCCGACGCAGCGGTTGAGTCGGTGGCCGACCGATTTGAGCAATTGATTGCCCGCTTGGTGGCCTAGGCTCTCGTTGATGACTTTGAAGCTGTCGAGGTCGGTGAGCAAGACGGCGAAGGGGCCGTTTAGGCTGCCTTCTGCTGAGGACTTGAACAAGTACTCCAAGCGCTCGATAAAATTCTGGCGGTTGGGCAAGCCAGTGACTTGGTCGTAGAAAGTGTGTTCCTGCAATTTTTGTTCTAGATTGCGGTGTCGGGCTTCTGAACGACGAAAATTGCGCAATATGACGGACAGAGACAGCATCAAAGCCACATAAAAGGCGATAAAAGCCAAGCCTTCCGTCATCAGTGCGCGGTGGTTTTTTTGTGCCAGTGCAGCGAGCAGTTGAGTGTGGTTGCGCTCTAGAGAAATGGCGGCAAAGGGTAGAGCCTCTTCGGGTAGTGGAAGATAGCTGACGACCCAAGTTTGTTCGCGTTGTTCGCCTTCGGTATCGGCAGTTGTGAACTGATCGATATGGTTGCTAGCAGAGCCGCCTATCGCTTGATCAAAGGCGGGAGATTCGAGGGTTTTGTCGATTTTATAAGTGTGATTGGAGAACAGTATTTTGCCATTGGCGTCGTAGAGCGCGACGCTAATATCCGATTCGTCGGGGGTGTTGTCATCAATCGCGCTGAGCAGGGCTTGCCCTGCGGGGCTTTCTAGGCGGCGGCTGGGTACGGCGGGATACTGGGCAACGGCCTGTGCCATGGGTTCAAACAGGGGGGCGATGCTGCGTTTTAGCAGTTCGGCTCGCAGCTGATTTTCACGCTCGAGAGCTTCCTGATGCGCCATTGTAGAGGAGTTGTGAGTACTCCAGAGCGAAAGCCCGCCCAATAGGCAAAACAGTATTGTTGTAGCGAGCCAGATGCTCTGCAGTAACTTGGTCACAAAACCACCTAGGACACCTTACAGCAAATTCCATCTGCCACTCTTTGTGCCGTTTGTTATAAAAGTAATTCGTCGTCAGAGTGATAGCTCGGTCATCATACGGGGCGGCGTAGAGCGGGGCAAGGGCTTTTAAAGCCAGTGATTTACATTCGCCGACGGCTCAGAAGCGTGCAGGAGGTTTTATCTTAATGGCTCTCCCCCTTGGTGTGGCGCTCTAGAAAGCCACACCAAGGGGGAAGATTGGACGGATGGTCAACTCTTGGGCTCATAGCCCAGCACGGGGGCTAGCCAACGTTCTGCTTCGGCCTTTTTCAGGCCCTTGCGCGCTGCGTAATCGGACACTTGGTCTTCGCCAATCACGCCCGTGCCCAAATATTTGCTCTCGGGATGGGCGAAGTACCAGCCCGATACCGCCGCTGTTGGCAGCATGGCAAAGTGTTCGGTGATGGTTAGGCCGATGGTTTCGTCGGGTTTGAGCAGTTCCCACAGCAGCGCTTTTTCCGTGTGGTCGGGGCAGGCGGGATAGCCGGGGGCGGGGCGGATACCGCGGTATTTCTCGGCAATCAGCGCCTCGTTGTCGAGATTCTCGTCGCTGGCGTAGCCCCAAAACTCTTTGCGCACGCGTTCGTGCATGTGTTCGGCTAGGGCTTCGGCAAGCCGGTCGGCCAGTGCTTTGAGCATGATGGCATTGTAGTCATCGTGATCGGCCTCGTAGCGGGCGATATGCTCGTCAATGCCTATGCCAGCGGTGACGGCGAAAGCGCCGATGTAATCGTCTAAGCCGCTGTCTTTGGGAGCGATAAAATCGCTGAGGCAGAGGTTGGGGCGATCGCCTCGGCGCTCGGTTTGTTGGCGCAGATGGTGTAGCGTTGTGGTGACATGCTCGCGGGTTTCGTCGCTATAAACTTCGATGTCGTCGCCAATAGCGCTGGCGGGGAACAAGCCAATCACTGCGCGCGCTGTGAGCCATTTTTCCGAGATGATTCGATCGAGCATGGCTTGACCATCGCGGAAGAGTTTTTGTGCTTCTTCTCCCACTACATCGTCTTCCAAAATGCGTGGGTACTTGCCCGCCAACTCCCAGGCGTTGAAGAATGGGGTCCAGTCGATGCGCTCGCGCAAATCGTCGAGGGGGTAGTCGTCAAACACCTGCACTCCCATGTCGCGCGGTGTCACAATGTCCTCGGCTTTGAAATCGATTTTTAGCGCGTTCTCGCAAGCGTCCTGATAGCGCATCAACGACTTGGCGCCAGACTGGGCGAGGCGCTTGGCGCGGGCACTGGCGTAATCTTCTCGAATGTCTTGCAGGTACTCTGTCTTGTTTTCGCCGAGCAAACGGCTTACCACGCCGACCGCGCGGGAGGCATCGGCAACATAGATCACGCCGTGTTCGTAGGCGGGTTCAATTTTCACTGCTGTATGAATTTTAGAGGTGGTAGCGCCACCAATCATCAAGGGCAATTCAAAGCCTTGGCGCTGCATTTCCGCTGCCACATTGACCATTTCATCGAGTGAGGGCGTAATCAGCCCCGACAGGCCAATGACATCCGCTTTGTGTTCGCGCGCCGCTTTGAGAATATCTTCCGCGGGCACCATAACGCCGAGATCGATGACATCATAGCCGTTGCACTGGAGTACGACGCCGACAATGTTTTTGCCGATATCGTGCACATCGCCTTTGACGGTCGCCATAATTACTGTGCCATTGCTTTCATCCTGTGTGCCCATTTCCTCTTTTTCTTTTTCCATATAGGGCAGAAGATAAGCGACGGCTTTTTTCATCACGCGGGCGGATTTGACCACTTGAGGCAAAAACATTTTGCCGGCGCCAAACAAATCGCCAACCACATTCATGCCATCCATTAGCGGCCCTTCGATCACGTGCAGCGGGCGCTCGGCGGCTTGGCGGGCCTCTTCGGTGTCAGCTTCGACGAATTCGGTAATGCCTTTGACGAGAGAGTGTTCCAGTCGTTTGTTGATGGGCCACTCGCGCCAAGCGAGGTCGACTTTTTTACCACCGGAGCTTCCGCCGTCGCGGTACTCTTCCGCCATGTCGAGCAAGCGCTCGGTGGCGTCGTCGCGGCGGTTGAGCACGACATCTTCGACCGCTTCGCGCAGCTTGGCGTCTACATCGTCGAGTACGGCGAGCTGGCCGGCGTTGACGATGCCCATGTCCATGCCTTCGTTAATGGCGTGGTAGAGAAACACGGCGTGAATGGCTTCGCGCACGGGTTCGTTGCCGCGGAAAGAGAAGGATACATTGGAAACGCCACCAGAGATCATCGCGTGAGGCAGGGTCTGTTTAATGTCGCGCACCGCTTCAATAAAATCGACCGCGTAGTTGTTGTGTTCTTCTATGCCCGTAGCAATGGCAAAGATGTTGGGGTCGAAAATAATATCTTGTGGTGGAAAACCTAGCTCTTCGGTGAGCAGCTGATAGGCGCGGGTACAAATTTCGGTTTTGCGCTCGCGGGTGTCGGCTTGGCCCGTTTCATCAAAGGCCATCACAATGACGGCAGCGCCGTATTTTCGAATCAAGCGAGCTTGTTCCAAGAAGGGCTCGACGCCTTCCTTCATAGAAATGGAATTGACGATGCCCTTGCCTTGGATGCACTTCAAGCCCGCTTCGATGACCTCCCATTTGGAGGAGTCAATCATGATCGGCACTTTAGAAATTTCGGGCTCGCCAGCAATCAAGTTGAGAAAGCGAACCATGGCCTCTTTCGACTCCAACATGCCTTCGTCCATGTTGATGTCGATGACTTGAGCGCCCGCTTCTACTTGTTGCTGTGCCACTTCGAGTGCGGTGTCGAAGTCACCTTCTTTGATTAGGCGCAAAAAGCGTTTTGACCCAGTGACATTGGTGCGCTCGCCAACGTTGATGAACAAGCTGTCTTTGTCGATAGTCAGCGGCTCTAACCCCGAGAGGCGGCAGGCCACTGGGCGCGGTTTTATTGTCCGAGGTGCCACGCCTTCCACGGCTTTTGCAATGGCTTCGATATGCTCGGGCGTCGTGCCGCAACAGCCGCCGACGATATTGAGAAAGCCCGACTCCGCCCATTCGCGGATTTGCTCCGCCATGGGCTCGGGGTGTAAATCGTACTCTCCCATCTCGTTGGGGAGACCCGCATTGGGGTGGGCGGAAACGGCAAAGTCGCTGATGCGCGATAACTCGGCGATGTACTGGCGTAGTTCGTCGGGGCCGAGGGCACAATTTAAACCAATGGAGTAGGGCTCGGCATGAGCGAGAGAGTTGTAGAAGGCCTCGGTGGTTTGACCGGTCAGTGTGCGCCCCGAGGCATCGGTAATCGTGCCGGAGATCATGATGGGCAATTCGGTGCCAATGGTCTCAAACACGCTTTTCACCGCAAACACGGCCGCTTTGGCGTTGAGTGTATCGAAAATCGTTTCGATGAGGATTAGGTCACAGCCACCTTCAACGAGCGCCGTGGTCGATTCAATATAGGCCTCGACCAATTGGTCAAAGCTAATGTTGCGATAACCGGGGTCGTTCACATCGGGTGAGATACTGGCGGTGCGATTGGTTGGGCCGAGTACACCTGCCACAAAGCGTGGACGACCCGTTTCCTTTGCCACATTGTCGGCGGCGCGACGAGCGAGGCGAGCGGCTTCGAGGTTGATCTCGGCGCTCAGCTCCTGCATGTCGTAATCGGCCATGGCAATGGGCGTGGCGTTGAACGAGTTGGTTTCAACAATGTCGGCGCCTGCACGCAAATAATCCTCGTGAAGGCTGATAATCGCCTCGGGCTGACTTAATACCAGAAGGTCGTTATTGCCTTTAACATCACAGTGCCAGTCGGCAAAGCGCGAGCCACGGTACTGCTCTTCGGAAAACTTTAACCCTTGAATCATCGTACCCATGCCGCCGTCGAGCACGACAATGCGCTCTTGAAGAGATTGCTGAAGGAGGTCGATGCGTTCTTGAAGCGTCATGGGCTTTTGCGGCGGTAGTTGTAAAAGGGGGCGAAATTATACCTTATATAGAACGCGCCGTATTGAGCTGTTCGCTTTAGGCCGCTACAGCGCAGTTGGCCTATGTCGTGGGTCGGCCTTCAGGCCGACAACATTCGCTTGTTTGGCAAGCTATTACTGTTTCTAGGGCCTGTTAACACAAATTTGATGGTCACTGTTGTGACTAAAAAAGCGCCAATCAAGGCGCAAGGAGCGTGGTTTGGTGAATCCAAATGAGCGACGAGCAACGATGAGTGGCGCTTTTTTAGCCACAACCCGAAGGGCTGGAGCTATTTTCCGCCCAGCTGCGTTATCAGTCGTTTGTGTAGACGGACTACACGGCACGCCTTCTGCCTTGCTGGGCAGGAAAATGGCTTCCAGCAGAGATCATAAAATTTGTGTTAACAGGCCCTAATAACCTCTGTGTACTCGGTGCCCTCTGTGGCTAAATTCTCTTATCCGCCGAGTTGCCGAAAAATCGAGTACAATTGCTCCACGACACTAGGTGCCTCGCAAGCCTTCAGCGCGCGAGGATAATCGGGAAGCCGGTGCGAGCCATTGCTGAGCAGTGGTTCAAGGCCGGCGCTGCCCCCGCAACGGTAATGGCAAGACTTCGATTCACACGGTCACTGTTTAGCGATAAACGGGAAGGCCATCGGAGAGCGCCACAGCCCGGAGACCGGCCTAGTGATGTCAATTCTCGGTTGCGGTGGGACGCCGATGGGTTTACTACAATGAGAGATTAAGATGATACGCAAACGCGCACTTTCGGTGGCTTTGTCCACTGCCCTATGTCTTTCCCCCGTGCTGTCTAGCGCCGCTTTAGAAGTCGTGGTGACGCCTTCGCGCACGGCCGAAAAACCTCAAAATACCCCCGGCTATGTTGCTGTACTGGATCGACAACAACTGGCTGACAGCGGTGCTCGAACCATTGCGGAAGCACTGCGCGGTATTGGGTCGACGATTGTGAGGGATCTGTTTGGCGACGGCAGCCGCACATCGGTGGGCTTGCGAGGTTTTTCTGAAACGGCGTCTCACAACACACTGGTCTTGATCGATGGTCGCGAGTTAAATAACTCCGATTCCTCCTCGCCGGAGTGGAGCACTATTAGTTTAGAGAACGTCGAGCGCATTGAGGTGTTTGAAGGCAGTGCGGGCGCTTTATACGGAGATAAAGCCGTGGGCGGTGTGATTAACATCATCACGCGAGCGCCTCAGGATTTGTCGGGTCGCGTGCAAGTAGGGCGCGGCAGCTACAATCGCCGTATGTTACAGGCCGAGGTACAGGATCGCTTTGATAGCGGTCTCAACTACCGAGTGTTTGTCGAAGATCGTAAAGCCGACAACTATCGCGATAACAACGAATTGGAGTACGGCAGCTACCAAGGCCGTTTGGGTTTCTCGGGCGACCGTTTAGAGGCCTATCTCGAAGCGGGGCAAGTGATAGAAAACCAAGAGACGCCCGGCGCTTTGACTCAAGCCGATGTGGCGGCCGATCGCCGTCAGTCTTTGGCGCCTTTTGTGGACGACTTTTCTGATACGGAAACACAGTTCACCCGCGGCGTATTGAAGTATCAAGTCAGTGATACTTGGCGGTTTGAGAGCGACATCAGCGTGGAAAAGGCGGAGTCAGATTTTCGAATCAGTTCGTCTTTTGGCGCTGCCACATCAGATTCGTTTTTAAAGCGAGAGCAAAAAAGCTTTAGCCCGCGCTATATCGGCAAGTGGGAGACGAACCGAGGTACTTCTCGTATTACGCTGGGTGGCGATTTCTCGATGGTGGATTACAGCATCCGCTCTCCGTTTGGAACCACTCAAACCGAGCGCGAGTCCGAGGCCATTTTTGCTCAGGGCTTAATTCCCGTGGTGGATCGCTGGTCGATCACGGCAGGTGCTCGCCACGCCGACGTCGACGATGTGATTGACCAAGGCATGGGGGGACAAGCCTACGAATACGACAGCGATGTGGCCGAGTTGGGCGTCAACTTTGTCGCCTCAGATCAGGCGCGCTTATATCTCCGTGCGGATCAAAACTTCCGTGTCGCGACGACGGATGAGGCAAGCTTTACCTCGCCTGGCGTCACCCAGCTCAACCCACAAGAGGGGGTTTCCTATGAATTTGGCGGCGACTTTCTGTTTGACGATATCCAGTACGGCGTGAACCTCTATCAACTCGACCTTGAAGATGAAATTGCTTACGACCCCACAGCGCCCGGTCTATTTGGTCCAGGTGCCAACGTCAATCTAGATGAAACGCGCCGCCAAGGGTTGATCGTTAGCTCCACGATTCCTTTGACGCAAATGTTGCAGTTGTCCCTCAACTACCACCGCGTTGAAGCGGAATTTCGCTCGGGTGGCTTAAAGGGCAATCAAGTGTCGGGTGTACCCGAGGAAAGTGCGCGCTTATCGCTGGATATTGAACCACTAGAAGCACTGACGATTTACACCGAAGCGGTCTACACTGGGCAGCAATATGTCTCGGGTGACAACACGAACACACTGGCGAAACGGGCGTCTTA
The DNA here is from genome assembly GCA_000155715.1 of gamma proteobacterium HTCC5015. Lineage (GTDB taxonomy): Bacteria > Pseudomonadota > Gammaproteobacteria > HTCC5015 > HTCC5015 > HTCC5015. Next base: position 24,200 of record DS990614.1, read on the forward strand.
CACGCTGTTTAATGTAGCGGCTCGCTACCAAATGCAAGAGTGGGCCTTTGGTGCGCGCATCAACAATGTGGGTGACAAAGAGTACAACGCCAGTGAAAACAGCTTTGGCGGTATTCAGCCTGCGGCGGGAACGAATGGTTGGCTAACCGCTGAGTACCGCTTTTAATGAAAAGGCGTATCGGAAAAGTCGTCACCCGAACGGGTGACGACGGCACCACGGGCTTAGCGACGGGCGCTCGCTTGTCCAAGTCTGCGCCTCGCATCCATGCCATTGGTGAGATAGATGAGCTCAATGCCTATATTGGCCTTCTGCGAGCACTCTTACCCGACATGGAGACACTCGCTGAAATACAGCAACAGCTGTTTAATATAGGCGGCGAGTTAGCCATGGCAGATGGTTCGAAGTTGCTGACGGAGCCGGTTTTGTTGGCTCTAGAGAACGATGTTGCAGAACTGAATGAGCCACTGCCTCCGTTGACGGAGTTTATCTTGCCCGCGGGGGGCGAGTGCGCGGCGCGCTGTCATTTGGCTCGGGCAGTGGCTCGTCGTGCCGAGCGACAGTGGATAGCGCTGGCGGAGTGCGACGATGAGCGCGACACTCTCAACCCTTTGTCGGGGCGATATCTCAATCGTTTGTCAGATTATTTTTTTGTGCTGGCGCGCCTACAGGCAGAGGACAGCAGTCAATGGCGAGGCACTGAAAGGCCTAAGCATTCGTCACCCTAAGTCCGTCATTGCTCCAAACCCCAAGCCACCGAAATACTCGTCATTCTTCGGTTCTTCGTCATTCCCGCGAAGGCGGGAATCCAGTATCTTTGAGTGATTGGGCTAGTAAGCCACTGGGCTCCCGCCTGCGCGGGAGCGACGGCAGGGGTGTGGGAGGGCGCCTTTATTCCCTGGGGTGCTCGAGCCGACGGTGCGCCGTCATTGCAATGACGGCCTTTCAGACTCGCCGACAGAGATGTGGGTGAGCAGCGTAAGCAGGAGCGAAAGGTTCAGGATCTTCCAGCAGAAACCCACACTCTCGTCATCCTGAACTTGATTCAGGATCTTCCAATCGAAGTCCCGTTATGGAGATTCCAAATCAAGTTTGGAATGACGGGGTGTGGGGGCTTATTTTGATCATTAATGACGAATTTCCCGTCATTGCGAACGCAGTGAAGCAATCTGCGCATCGGATACACCCACAGATTGTGACGTCGGCAGGCCTTCCCGAAGTTTCCGTCATGCTTCCAAACCCCAAACCCCAAACCCCAAACCCCAAACCCCAAGCCACCGAAATACTCGTCATTCTTCGGTTCTTCGTCATTCCCGCGCAGGCGGGAATCCAGCGTCTTTGAGTGATTGGGCTAGTAAGCCACTGGGCTCCCGCCTGCGCGGGAGCGACGGTGGGGTAGCTTGTCGGAGGGCGCCTTTATGCGCTTGGGTGCTCGAGCCGACGGTGCGCCGTCATAGCGAGCGCAGCGAGGCAATCTGCCCATCGAATGCATTAACAGATTACCGCGTCGGCTGCACTCGCTATGACGGGACTTGATATATCAACGGGCGATCGCCCCTATCTTACCCACACTTCGACGCGGCGATTCTTATCGCGTCCTTTCTCTGAGTGATTGCTGGCAACTTGCAGTGTACTGCCAAAGCCTCTTACGACTGAGGGCACAATGCCTTTTTTGATTAATTGATTGGCGACAAAGTCACTGCGTTCCATCGACAAAATATAGCTGCGCCAAGCGGCTTCTTCGGCGGCATCTGAAAAACCAGCGAGCACAACTTTGTATTGTGGGTTTTTCTGTAAAAAATCGACGAGACGATCGACATCCTGCAACGCTTTATTGTCGAGTTGGTACTCGCGCGGTTTAAAGCGGAAGTTCAGTGATAAACGTTCGGCGCCTTGAACGGTGGCTTTGTAGTTGGAAGGCGCTCGGCTGTCGACGCCCACTTCGTAAGGGGCAATGTTTTGTGAAATGAACCCAACCTTGGCCACTTGCTGTTGCCCCTTCTGGCTTTTGACAAATTGTACGAGGTCGCGCAGCAGTGGCTCATCGTTAAAGGGGTTGTAGAGAAACAAGCGCCGAGATAGGGGGTAGTCTTCTGTTGCGACACTGAGTTCGCTCGGCAGAATCGGTGTATTGTCGCCTTCGGCAATTGCCAATGGTTTGGAGCGCCGTACGGAAGGCAGACCCGTAAAACCGATGCCATTTAAATCTGCTGCTACATCGTCGGACAGTTGATCGTTAGATTCATAGCGTTTTGCACGGCTGGCTAGCGTTGCCTTTTTTCCTAGAACCAGTGATTTGAAGGTGTCAAAGGTGCCCGATTTATTATCTCGTGCGTACACTTGGATAGGCCTTGGTGTACCGCCCAGTTCACTCCAATTTGTTACCTGCCCAGAGAAAATGGCTCGAAGCTGGTCAATGGTCAGATGGTTGATGGGGTTGCTAGGGTGAACCACCACGGCGATACCATCGAGACCGACGACGATTTCTTTGCCCGATTCCGTTAAGTCGGCGATGTGGGCCACATCGGAGCGTTCGCTAGGTTTGATGGGGCGTGAGGCCATACCCAAATCGGCGGCATTGGCGAGAATACCTTTGAAGGCTGTGCCTGAGCCGTGGGCGTGAATGGTAATGTCGAGTGCCCCGTGAATCGTGTGGCTGGCACTCATCAAACGCTCGTTTTCAGCGGTTAGACGGTTGTCGATCACTTGATAGCCGCGATCTGTTAACCACGCCTCTACCAGCGTAGGCATGAGAGTAGCGCCGATTGTGTTAGAGCCGTGTATTTGTAAATTCTTTGAGAGCGCCGGCGTGGTCGAGACGATTAAACCAAGGGCGAGAACAGTACGGAGTATTTTGTCGATGTTGGGTAAGAAGCGCATTGCAACAGCCTCCCGAGTAAAATGGAGGCTGCAGCTTAAAAAGGTTGCGTGACAGGTGGATTAAGCCGAATAAACTTGGCCAGATTTTACAAGGAGGAGGCTTTTGTACGGGTGCCGTGGCGAGCGGCCAAGTTGTACGCGCCAAAGAAAATACCCGCAAAGGCGAGATCGCCGATCACGCTGTATTGGTAAAAGGGAATGCCCGCGATATAGGCACTGAACAAGCCCGAGGCGTTCTGTGTATAGAAGGGACTCCCCAGCCAGCTGCCAAAGTTGGTAATCAGGTAAAATAAAGTCGAGCTAGCCAAGCTGCCGACAATGATGGTGCTGCCGTTGTAGTGTCGCCGCAGTAAGCACCCAATGCCAACCGTGGCGGCCATGCCGGCGTAGACGAAAATTAGAGTGCTGTGTAAGCCAATCAAGAAATCGCTGATGAGCATGGCGCTGATAGGCGCTGCCAGTGCGATGCGCCAGTCGCGAAAGTGAGCGCCGGCGAACAGCGCCATGGCGGCGACGGGCGCAATATTGGGTGGGTGGGGCAGCACGCGGTAGAGCGCCGCAAATAATATGACAGCGGCAAGCGCAGAGAGTCGCACAGTGTTGTCGGACAAGTTCTTCATAAAGCGATTATAACAGCTTTGTAGCTGGCTTTTAGCAATACAAATTCACTGCGTTTTTCGGTGTGTCAATTGAACGGTTTTGATTTCAGTCATGGAGTGTGTGCATTCTTGTCGGGCTGAAGTCCGACTTATATCTGTCTGCGTTTGTTGGCTGGCTCGCTCGCAATGAGCGCAGAGCCGCGGCAATCTACGCCTTCGTCGTCGTTGCGAGCGTAGCGAAGCAATCTTTATGGATGTCCCCTATAAGCAGATTGCTTCGCCTGCGGCTCGCAGCCGCCACGATTTACTGTGTATGCAGGCCGCACTCGCGGTTTTCCAGCACTTTTGTGGGATCGAAGTAATCGTGCTCGTTGGGCAGGTTATTGTCTTCTAGGTACTTGTCGAGTTCCTCGTCGCTCCAGTAGAAGAAGGGGCTCACTTTGATAACGCCGTCGCTACCTTGAGTGACGATATCCAAAGAATCGCGGAAAGCGGTTTGACCTTTACGCAAGTTGGTGAACCACACATCGGGTTTGTGTTCTTTCATGGCGCGGCCGAAGGGCTCGAGCTTAACCTGTTCTGTAAAGGTTTTGTGCAGTTCGTCCTCGACATCGGGAATGCCACCCATGACGACGCTGCGGTGCGCGGCGGTTTGCTGGGGCACATAGAGTTTTACATTCAAGTCGAGGTCGGCAATGACCTTTTCAGCATGACGGTAAGTCGCGCTTGTGTTGTAGCCAGAATCGCACCAGATGACGGGCATATCGGCCTGTACTTGGGCACAAACGTGCAAGATGGCGGCTTCATAGGGGCGGAAGTTGGTCGTCACGATGGGGTTGCTTCCCTGTGCGACGGCCCAAGCGATAATTTCTTTAGGGCTTTTCTCTTTCAATTCGGCGTTAACGGCGGCTAGATCCAGTGACATCTCAACTCTCTCTTAATTGCGGTTGTCGTATGGGCGCTTATTGTAATAGTCTTTTAATTCCATTTAATACTTAGAATGTATGTTTTTAGAATAAATTGATATATTGGGAGTCGCGCTACGCAGGCGTGATTCTAGAGAGGCATCCATGAAGTTACAGCAACTTAGGTTTCTTGCTGCCATTGCAAAATACAACCTCAATATTTCGGCCGCCGCCGAGAAGTTGTTTACCTCTCAGCCCGGGGTGAGTAAACAAATCAAGCTGCTTGAAGAAGAGTTGGGTGTGCAGTTGTTTAGTCGAAACGGCAAGCATCTCACTCAAATCACGCCCATTGGTGAGCGAGTGATTGAAAAAGCCAATCTCATTTTAAAAGAGGCGGCCAATATCAAAGCGCTAGCTGAGGAGTTTCGCGACGACAATAAGGGCACGCTGACACTGGCCACGACCCACACACAAGCTAGATATGTATTGCCTGCTGTGATTCGGCAGTTCTCTGCGGAGTTTCCTGAGGTCAAACTCAACTTGATTCAGGGTAGCCCCGAGCGCATCTCTCGCATGGCGGTCAGTGGTGAGGCCGACTTGGCCATTGCGACGGAAGCTATAGCGAGTTATAGCGATTTGGTCATGATGCCCGCATATCGTTGGAATCGTTGCTTGGTGGTGCCGAGGGGACACGAATTAACTTTCGCTAAAAAAATCAGCTTAGGTGCGTTGGCTCAGTATCCCATGGTGACTTATGTGAAAGGATTAACTGGAAGAGGTGTTATGGATGAGGCCTTTGCTAAGGAGGGGCTGTCACCAGAAATTGTCTTTACAGCAACGGATGCTGATGTCATTAAAACGTATGTCAGGCTAGGAATGGGAGTGGGCTTGATCGCCCGACAAGCCTATGAGAATAGGCTTGATAGTGACTTAGTGGCTGTTGATGTTGGCCACTTATTTCAAGATAGCATTACCTATGTGGGGTTTCGAAGTGGGGCGTATATGCGTAAATACATGCTTCGCTTTCTCGAACTTTTTTCGCCACAGTTTGATCGCGATCAAATAGAAAAAATAGCTTGTCTCTCCAGCATCGAGGCTAAAAATTATTGGTCAGACGTAGTGATTCCTCGCTGTTAGCTTACGAGCTTTTCTAGCTCGTTTCGAACCTTTTTCAAAGTGTCGCGCCATGGGGTATGAACCTCTCTCAAAGCCAAGTGCATATTGGGGTAGTGTTTATCCATATAAGTTGCATTTAAGTACCAGCGATCGGGGTGTTTAGTGGCTAGTACCCAAGTGTGCTGCCCTGTGGCAGCGCTAATCTCTGATGTGGCAGTTCCTACGCCAACTACGGCAGTAGTGCTGGCACAGAGTGTCGCTAATCCATCAATATTATCTCTGCAGTCAATTTCCGTTTCTATTAAAGTTAGACCGGCATCTTTAAAGATTGCGCGTTCTTTATCTGTAACCGAATTTTGCAAGGAGAGTAGCTGGTAGTTTTTACCTCGAAAAATTTCAATAAAATCTTCTAGGCTGGGTTGCCAAAGATCTCTTTCAGGATTAACTTTTACGCTTCGCCAGAAAACACCGATGGTTATTTTTCCATCTTCAAGTATTTCTAATACACTATCTTGAATATCTTTGCTTATTGAAAAATAGCCAGAATCACTTTTCTTGAAAAGATTCTTGTTAAGAAGAGCCGCACTTGCCATAAGGGCTTCTGTCTTAACATTGTCCTTCTTGAGGTGTTCAAGGGTGATCTTACCGTTGGGGTAACACTGTATATCGGGAAAACTTCGTTGAATTAAGGGAACTAGGCGTGGTTCGGGAAGAATGGCAATTCTTTTTTTGATCTCGGGACTTAGCCCGCTGAGGTAGCGACAAAATCTAACTTGATCTCCTAGACCTTGCTCGTAGCTGAGCAGTATGCGGCTATTATCTTGGGGTAAGCCTGTACTGAGATCGTGGTAGGGCAGAAAGTGGACTCTTATTGTCTTTCCTTCGGCAATATGCCTTTTCTCATAGCGAGGTATGCCTTTTTCGAAATCGCCCTGCCCAAGTTCGATGGTTGACAGGGTCCACTCAGCAAATGGCTTCTTGCCAGATTCGGCATACTCACGGAATTTTTCAAGTTTCTCGCTCGTAGGAGACAAGAAGTAATCTAATTTTGCTAGCTGGCGTTTGATATGTTCATTTTCAGAATTACTAACATCAAACTCTTTTAGAAGCTTGTATCCCTCTTGAAAGTCTCCCTTAGCTTCATAGCAACCTAACAACATTAGCGCGGTGCGGTCAGGGTAAAGGCCAAGATTGTTCTTTAAAAAATACTGTGCCGTTTCGATAGCTCGATCAATTTGCTGGCTCTGTATTAAACACTGAAGACAAAGCCCTAGGCACTGTAAATTTTTAGGGTCATGTTCAATTAGTTTGGGGATAGCTTCGTTGATCTTATGGGAATCCTTAGTGTCACGTAGTATTTTTAAGTACTGATGAGTGAATTTGTCATCTTTGTAGTTTCCGTCGATGTGACTTTCTAAAAGTTTCCTAGCTTCAATTAGTTGCCGATTGTGGTACAAAATTGTGGAAATCTGAAATAAAGCTTGTTCTTTTTGTGAAGGTTTTTGGGCGTACTTCATAGCCCTGTTGAATAATTTTTGAGCATGGTCTAGTTGGAATCTAGAGGAAGCAAGCTTCCCCTTTAGATAAAGCACATCAAAATTTTTTGGAAGTTTTTTTTCGGCTTTACTAAGAATTCTTTGAGCAGCGTCAAAGTGTCCGCTGTTAATCAGCTTATTAGTGTGGTTAAAGTCAAAGCCTTTCTGGTGAATTTGCATGCCTTTGGAATTCATAATGCTTTATAAAAATAAGTGGGTGTGTGAGTGAAGGGAAGTTTTTTTAATGGAGTATTGGGTTGATGCTCATTTAAAAACTCGTCGACGGCTCGGGTGGCACCATCGACTAGGTTGTAGTCGTCTAGCATGATGAGTGCGCCTGGGGCGAGTCTCGGGAAGAAGTACTCGAGTGTCTTTTTAGTAGGTTCGTAAACATCGACGTCGATGTGTAAAAGGGCAACACTGAAATTTGGATTTTTCTCTAAAAATTGCGGGGCGGTTTCGAGTAAGTCACCCTCGATAAGTTGGTAGTTCTTGATGTTCTTTCTGGCGAGTAGTTGTTCTAGCTCTTGTTTGGGGATTCCGTCGCCACCCTTGCTTTCAAAGTCTTTAATAAAGTCTTGGTCATCCTTGTCTGCTTGCTTGGGAACAGGGAAGTGGCCGAAGGCATCAAAGCCAACGATTTCTCTTGGTAGAGCCGAATTCTCTATGTCTCTAAACGTGGCAAAGCGCATCAGTGAGGCTCCCTTGTAGACGCCGCATTCAACAATGGCGCCTGGGACATTCTCAATACTTTTGTAGAGTTCGTATTGGGCTATGGCTTTAGCGAGACGGCTGTTGCTGGTTGTAAGGTAAAAGCCATTTTCATAGTCATAGGCCTTTTCGAGGTCGAAGCCAAAAATCGTTTGATGCTCCATCAGAAATTACCGTGTTCGCCTAAAATGTTGTTGATGTTCTGGTTGGTGTTGATGTCGATAAGGATTTTTCCCTCGGATTCAATAATGTCTCTCGCTTTATCAATCACCGCTTTTTCGAGCGCTTTGGGAATCACTACAATCCCGTCCGAGTCGCCAAAAATTAAGGATTCATACTCAATTGTCACACCATCAATTTGGATGGTCTTGTTCATGAATTCAAAGTTGCCTTTTCCTTTGACATCCTTGCAGGTGTAGCCCTTTGAAAAGACGGGGAAATGCAGCTTGTCGACGCCCGACCGATCGCGTGTGTGACCGCCGATAATGGCGCCAACAGCACCCGCTCTGAAGGATAGGTTGGCGTTAAGTTCTCCAAAGTAGGCAAATTCGGGTACTTCGGTTTCCACTGCAATAATGTCGCCGCGCCGAACGGTGGGGTACATTTGATAGGCCTGATAGATGTCGTGTTGGTCTCCCGCTTCGGCTTTCTTGATTTTAAGCGTTTTGGCGCGGCCAAACATTTTTCGCTCAGGCAGGCTCAGCCCTAAACCTTGTATCACTTGGTTGGGATAGCCAAGCTCGTCTAGTACATCCGAGAGGACGGGGCTGGATAAGTGATTGGTTAAGTTTTTAAAGAGGCTACGCTCTTTTTCGTGCATACCTGCGGCAATCAAATTCGCCAGCTCAAAATCTTCTGGGTAGTTGACATCAATGGCCTCGAGAGGTTTGGCATCGATGACGATAGGGTTGTCGCCGATGCGGCGCTGAGTTTTCTGCAGCGCCTCTTTGCGAATGGCGTACAGCCCCATGGTCTCTACGATGGTGTCGGGAAGGTCGTTGCTGTTAGGAATGTTGTCGATGTCGTAATTGGGACGTCCATTTTCCCATGTATACATTTTAGATTTTTCAACGAGCACCGCCGAGTCTTTGTCGGGGTTGTCGATCAATGCCTGAATGCAATCGCGAATGGTGTCGGCTTCAATGAAGGGGCTTGTTCCAAGAATTTGCAAATAAATATCTGCGTCGACTTGCTTCGCTTGGTTGAGTAGCAGTTGATTGCCATCGGTTTTATTGTCAGCAAGCTGTGGATCGCGCCGCAGTATCTGGCAATCTACATGGCTGGCAAGGTTGATGATGTCTTCGCTTTCTGTGTCTAAATAAACTTGATCGATTTCTGCAATGCGAGTGAGCTTTTCGAGCGTATGCAGGAAAAGTGGCTTGGCATCGAGTAGGGCTAAATTTTTATTTTTAATGCGCCCGCTTGTGCCTTTGGCGGGTAAAAAAGCGGCAACTTTCATGGTGTGCTCCGTTCGGCTGATTGAGCGAGTAGCTGTTCGATATTGTGTTTTAAGGGGGCATCTGCCTCGGACCAGTCTTGGTTCATATTCAATACGACTGGCGTCATATTAGGATAGTATTGTTTCAAGTAGGGTTCGCCAAGATACCAGCGCTCGGGGAGTCGCTTGGCCACAAGAATTGTTGGTACGCCACATGCGCCTAATAAATCTGCAGTAGCGGTAGCTGTGGATAGGGCGAGGTCGAGATTTTTCGCTGTAGAGGTGAGGCTGCTTAAGTCATCTTTTGTGTCGAAATTTTCAAGTATCTCTAACGGGAAGCCTGCATTAGCCTCAAAAATTTTCCGCTCTTCTTCGGTAACATGGTTTTGTAGGGCCACCACTTGAATATTTTTTCCTCGTAAGGCTTTGGCGTAATGGGCAAGAGGATAATACCAATGTTGGCGGCTGGGGTTGTCCACTACACTGCGCCAGCAAAGTCCTATGATGGGTTTGTTGTCTTTTTTTGTGTTAGAAAGTGACGGGTGGACGTCGTCGATATCACAGGATAGATAATTGTTGATCGGCGTGAATTCTTGTCGCTGCTCGAGATTGGCAGCGCTGGCGTGTTTTAACTCAATGTCAAAGCCTTCTGAGCGGACCCAGTCAGCACAAATTTTGTCTTCCCGGATAAATTTTATGTGGGGGAAGCTGTTGCTAAATAAATCAATCAGTCGCGAATCACAGGCAACCCAAAGCTTTGCATAGCATGAGGCGTCCAAGCTTAAGAAATGTCGGCTGGAGCGGATCTGGTCGCCTAGCCCTTGATCTGGTGTGAGAAGAAGACGCCGGCCTTTTAGGTGTGCAATAGAGAGTTTTTGGGGGAGTGGGATGAATCGCTTTTTTTCGCGATGCTGTGGAGTGTTGTATATGTGTTCGTAGTTCAATATCCCTTGGGCAAAATCCCCAGAACTTAGTTGAAAACAACCTATAGAAAATTTGATGTAAGAGTTGTCTGCTTTTTGAGAGAGTTCTTGTGCAATGTTTTTTGCCGATTCACTATGGCCCATTGCCCAATCATGCCAGAGCAAGTCATTTAATAGACCATTGTCACCGGGCGAGAGTCTGTGGGCTTTTTGGATATGCTTATGTGCAAGCCCAATGTTATGGCTTTGTAGATAAAGTTTGTATAGCAAGTGTTGTGCGTTAGGGGTTTCTGTAGAGATTTTTTGGGACTTTAAAAACGTTATTGCTTCATGTATGCGTCCATGAGTCGTTAAAATTTGACAGGCAGTAGATGTTGGCCAGAAGTCCGTGGGGCTGCTGGTTTGCAGTTCTCGGAGTATTTCTAAACACTGATCTACTTTTCCTTCGTAAGAATACCCTTGTACAAGTAGTTGCGAGGTGCTGCCAAGTGAATAGGGGCGAGATAGGTAGTGCTCTAACAGTTCTATACCTTCCCGTGTGGTGAGATGGTCGTAGCAGGTCAACGCTGCGTGGAATAACAGATGCTCTATATCCTGAGGCTCTTTGGCGATTTCAAGGCCTTTCTTGAAGTGGTCTACCGCTTCGCGGTAGTTCCGTTGTTTGATCAAGTTTTGAGCAATCAAGTTGAATAGCAGTGGGTGGCCGCCCAGTGCGTCGTTGATGGCCAAGTATTCCTTCTCAGCACCGAGAATATCTCCCGCTTGCTCCTGTGCTTGGGCGGCTTCGAGTCGCTCTTGCATAATGATTGCCTAGTGGTGTGATTTAGCGTGTATAGAATTAGCCAACCATCTTAATGAAAAGAGAGGAGCTGTACAGTGCTTTGAGCAGTGGTCGATATTTTTGTTTTATTGCAGAGAGATTGAGGGATTTTGTGTAGGGGCTGGTGTAGCGTGCTCCACCGTTGCTGTGAGGTGTAATCCCGCAATACTTGCGGGAGGCTCGCCTTGGGCCGATAGTGCCTCTTCATTGCAATGACGATTTTTTTGCTTCGTCGACAGGTATGTCGGTAAGGGGCGTGAGAAGGAGTGGAAGCTTCAGGCTCTTCAGTTCGGCCTCGCCGTTGTCATCCTGAACTTGGTTCAGGATCTCCCTGTCAAGGCTCCGTTTTGGAGATTCCAGATCAAGTCTGGAATGACGGGGTGTGGGCCTTGTTTTTGGTCATTGCGAACGCAGTGAAGCAATCTGCTTATCGAACATGCCAACAGATTGCGTCGCTGCGCTCGCGATGACGACTCGGAGTGCAGGTTGCCGCGTCGGCTGTGCCTTTCCGAAATGTCTGTCATTCCTCCAAATCTCCGAAATGCTTGTCATTCCCGCGCAGGCGGGAATCCAGCGTCTTTCAGTGAGTGGGGGATAAAGCCACTGGGCTCCCGCCTGCGCGGGAGCGACGGTGGGGTGCAGCGTGTAGGTGCCTCGCTTCGGACAGCGGCTATAAAGCTCACTTGTGGAGGCTCGCCTTGGGCCGACAGTGCCTCGTCATTGCAATGACGATTTTTTTGCTTCGTCGACAGGTATGTCGGTAAGGGGCGTGAGAAGGAGTGGAAGCTTCAGGCTCTTCAGTTCGGCCTCGCCGTTGTCATCCTGAACTTGGTTCAGAATCTCCCTGTCAAGGCTCCGTTTTGGAGATTCCAGATCAAGTCTGGAATGACGGGGTGTGGGCCTTGTTTTTGGTCATTGCGAACGCAGTGAAGCAATCTGCTTATCGAACATGCCAACAGATTGCGTCGCTGCGCTCGCAATGACGACTCGGGGTGCAGATTGCCGCGTCGGCTGCGCCTCCTCGCAATGATGACACACTGTCGGCCTGAAGGCCGACCCACGGAGGGTGGGCGCTCTCTCTTTCCTTTTGCAAAAAAAAGAGGAAGAGTATCTATCTGCGGTTAAAGGGCGTAGTTATCTTGATAGCCGCTGCTAAAGTCTTTGAAAGCGGTCATTGCGTCGTCAAAGCTGCGACCGTCATCAAGGGCGAAGCTATTGATGCCGCAGCGGTGCATGTAAAAGATTTGATCACGCAGTACATTACCGATCGCGCGCAGCTCTCCCGTGTACCCAAAGCGCTCGCGCAGTAGCTTGGCAAAACTGTAGCAGCGGCCGTCGACAAATTGCGGAAACTCGAGGGCAACGAGATCGAACTGTGCCAATTTTGCGCCGATTTCGTAGATGTCGTAATCATTGCCATTAACCGAAACACCGACGCGGCCATTGTGATGGCTTAATATCTCATGCTGATCGACCCAGCGCTGATAGGGGACGATGATGTCGCCCTCGGGAATTGGGCAATCCATGCTGAGTTCGCGGTAGTGGTCTTCGACCACGGCTTGGTCTTTAATGATGTATTGTGTGCTGCTCATATTATTAAGCCTTTAGCGCCGCTTTAAAGGGGTCAATGCCCACGCGTTGATAGGTTTCTATAAAGCTTTCTTCGCCTTCGCGTAAATCGAGGTACTCGTCGAGTAATTTCTTGACCGTGGGTGCCACCTCGTCGGCTTTGACGGGCTTGCCGACAATTTTGCCGGTTTCGGCGTCGAGTTCGCGGGAGCCCCCGATTTGAATCGCGTAGAACTCTTCACCCTTGCGCTCGCGTCCCATGATGCCAATGTGTCCCGCGTGGTGATGGCCGCAGGCGTTCATGCAGCCAGACATTTTAATTTCTAAATGGCCGATGTCATGGATGTAATCGATGTCGTCGAAATAGTCGTTAATCGATTGGGCAATGGGGATAGAGTGAGCGTCCGCTAGGCCGCAGTAGTCGAGGCCGGGGCAGCAGATCATATCCGTGAGCAAGCCAATGTTGCTGCGTGCTAAATCGAGCTCGCTCAGCTTTTGCCACAGCGGGAACAGATCCTCAATGCGCACATCGGCAAACACGATGTTTTGATCGTGGGTCACGCGGATTTCACCAAAGCTGTACTGGTCGGCCAAGTCCGCAAGGGCGTGCATTTCTGCCGTCGTGACATCGCCTGGCGCGCGGTCGGCGTGGGCGAGGGAGATGGTCATGGCTCGGTAGCCCTTGACCTTGTGTCGCGTGCCGTTGTTGACCACCCAGCGGCTGAACTCGGGGTTCTCTGCTTTTTGTGCATCGAGCTCTTCAAATTCAACGGCTTTAGCATCGTACTCGGGCGCGGTGAAGTGGGTTTTCATCTCCTCAATACGGGCGTCGCTGAGTTCTAGGCCCGTTTTGTCCATGGCATCGTACTCGGCGTCGACCAGTTCGCGTAGTTTGTCCATGCCCAGCGCTTTGACCAAGATTTTAATGCGCGCTTTAAATTTGTTGTCGCGATTGCCTTGTAGGTTGTAAACGCGAATGATCGCCTCTAAGCGACCGAGTAATTCGCGTTTGGGGATGAATTCGTACATGCACTGCGAGACCAGCGGTGTGCGGCCCATGCCGCCGCCGACCCAGACAGAAAAGCCCACGTCGCCTGCTTCGTTTTTCACCAAATACAGACCGATATCGTGCCACTTAACGGCGGCGCGATCTTGGCTGGCACCGCTAACGGCAATTTTAAATTTGCGCGGTAGGTAGGCAAATTCAGGGTGAAACGTTGACCACTGGCGAATAATTTCGCAATAGGGGCGTGGGTCTTCTAATTCGTCGGCGGCAATGCCGGCAAATTGGTCGACGGTGGTGTTGCGAATGCAGTTGCCACTGGTTTGAATGGCGTGAATCTGCTGTTCGGCGAGCTCGCCGAGCAGGTCTGGCACATCCTCTAACTGTGGCCAGTGGTATTGCATGTTCGTACGCGTGGTGAAGTGGCCATAGCCTTTGGAGTACTTTTCGGCGCAGTCACCTAGGCGGCGGAGCTGATTCGACGAGAGCATGCCGTAGGGGATGGCAATGCGTAACATCGGTGCATGCAATTGGTAGTAAAGCCCGTTTTGCAGTCGCAGGGGGCGAAATTCTTCTTCGTCCAGCGAACCGGCTAGATTGCGTCGAACTTGGTCGCGAAACTGCTCGACCCGTTCTTCGATCATCTTTTGGTCTTTAGGGCTATAGCGGTACATATCAGTCGCTCTCTTGCGTGTTTTTGAGTGTTTCTTTTGCCGTTATGGGCTAATGGCGTTGGCATTGGCATTTCGCCTGCATGGGCAGGCTCCTACACCAACTGTAGGAGCCTTTAAGCTTAAGCATAGCTTATTTGGCGGAGGCGCCGCTTAGCTTGACCTCGACGCGATCTTCATCCGCGAGTCCTTCGTAGTGCTCGCGCAAGATGGTGAGTACCTCGGGGCGGCTAAAGTTTTCGGGTACATCGCCACCTTCAGAGAGCAGTTTACGCAGTTTAGAACCTGAGAGTAGCAGGCGATGCTCCGCATCGTGAGGACAGGTCTTCATGGAGGCCATGCTATTGCAGGCTTCACACCAGAAAGTCCAGTCGATCTTGAGCGGTTTTGTGAGCAATGCACCCTCGGGGACTTTGTCGAAAATGTCGTGGGCGTCGAAGGGACCGTAGTAGTCACCGACACCGGCGTGGTCGCGCCCTACAATCAGGTACGAGCAGCCATAGTTCTGGCGGAATACCGCGTGTAGCAGGGCTTCGCGTGGCCCTGCATAGCGCATATCTAGTGGGTAGCCAGCCTGCAACACTGTATTGTCGACAAAATAGTTATCGACCAAGGTGCTGATGGCCTTGGTGCGAACATCGGCGGGGATGTCGCCGGGCTTCAAATTGCCTAGCAGCGAGTGGATCATGACGCCGTCGCAGATTTCGATGGCGATTTTGACCAAGTATTCGTGGGAGCGGTGTAGCGGGTTGCGAGTTTGAAAGGCGGCGACATTGTTCCAGCCGCGCTTTTCAAATTCGGCGCGCGTTTCCGCGGGGGTCTTGTAGATGCCCGCAAAACGCTGAGGGAAGTCGCCTTGAGAGAAGACCTGAACAGGGCCCGCGAGGTTGATGTCACCTTGCTCCATGACCATTTTGACGCCGGGGTGTTCTTCCTCCGTCGTGGTGAAGACATGCTCGCACTCAAAGGCTTTATCGATGCTGTATTTTTCTTGCAGTGTCAGTGTGCCGACAATTCCGCCACCAAATGTCAATGCAACTTCTTCGCCTTCATTAAGCGCGTCGGCGGTGGCTTGTTCGGTAGAAAGGGTAATAGGGATGGGCCAAAAAAGGCCATCGGTCGTTTTCATGTCGCGACATACGCCTTCCCAGTCAGCTTTGCCCATAAAGCCTTTTAGCGGCGTGAAGCCGCCAATGCCCAGCATGATAAGGTCGCCAAACTCGCGTGAACTCAGTGGAACCTGCTTGAGTTCAGTCGCTCGTTTCTTGGCAGGTTCAAGCTCTGCGCCTTCTAGCATTAGGGGTATGAGTTGGTCACTGCCATGTGGCTTAATCAGTCCAGTCATAGGGCACCTGTCAATTGTGAGGGTTGAAAGTGGTTTGAGTAAATTCAGGGCGCGGACTATAGCACAGAAGGCAGGTAACTGATTTGAATATCAGATTATGTTTTTATTGCTTTTTGTTATTACGCGGTTGATTGCCTGTAGCCTTGGTGGGGCGTAAAGGTGTTCTGCCATATATCCGCTAAAGCCTGCGTAGGAGCCTGCCTTGCAAGCGAATAGTTGCTGCGTGCCACCGGTTGGTGATTCGCCTGCAGGGCAGGCTCCTACGGCTGCTCTGGCGTCTTAGTTACGGAGATCCTGAAGCTTCCGCCCCTTACCGACATCCTTGTAGGCAAATCATGTTCAGGATGACGACTAGGGGGGGGCAAGATGATGGTGACAGGCAGGGTTTAGAAGGGCGCTTTTATGCTCGTGGGTGCTCGGCCCGAGGGCTTGTTTGGGTCGGGCCGAAGGCGACCCTCCCACAGAGTGTTTCTCGAGTTGTCGATGTGTGCCCTGTTGTGGAGGCCGCCTATATGCCCTTGTTGACCTGTGGGAGGCCCGCCTCGGGCCGACAGTGCGCCATCGGTGCGAACGCAATGAAGCAATCTGCCCATCGAATGCACCAACAGGTTGCCACGTCGGCTGCGCCTCCTCGCAATTGTATGTGTTCAGCAATGACCGTCATCCTGCCAAGCTTCAAATCTCCGAAATACCCGTCATTTCTCT
>DS990613.1:0-40982 GCA_000155715.1 gamma proteobacterium HTCC5015
ACTGAGCGGGCGCGTAGACGGCATCGTCGTCATCGTTGCCGGGCAGATCATAGGCCATGTCGCTGCCCGCCAAGCGCGATTCCATTTCCATCACGTCACTGGCTTCAACGCCGAGGTCTTTTGCCACCGTTTTCACTTCTTCGTGATTCAGCCAGCCTAGGCTCTTTTTGTTGCTGCGCAATTTAAAGAACAGTTTGCGCTGAGCTTTGGTGGTGGCCACTTTCACGATGCGCCAGTTGCGCAGAATGTACTCGTGAATTTCGGCGCGAATCCAGTGCACGGCAAACGAAACCAAGCGCACGCCGACATTGGGGTCAAAGCGTTTGACGGCCTTCATTAGGCCGATGTTGCCCTCTTGGATGACATCGGCCAAGGGAAGGCCGTAGCCTTTATAACCGCGGGCGATGTGTGTGACAAAACGCAGGTGCGAAAAAACCAGCTGACGGGCGGCGTCCAAATCGCCTTCGCGATGGAGGCGCTGTGCCAACTCTTGTTCTTCCTCTGCGCCGAGCACGGGAATGCTGCTGACTTGCTGCATATAGGCGTCGAGCGTGTCGTTAGACAGCGCAACGGGAGCCATATTGCTACTCATCACCAGTGATTTGTTCATTGTTTTGTCTCCAAAAGCGCCTAGAGGCGCGGTTGTAGAGCGAATGTCGCTCGATTTTAGCACTCTGTTCATAAGAGTGCTAATCGTGGAATTGGTTCCCAATATAGCGATTTTTGAGGCCGTTGCAGGTAAAGAAGTGTCGCGCTGGCTCTACTGGCCGGGCTCAATTTCTTTGAGGTGGCGGCCCACAGCGAGCCACGAACCAAAGTAGCCGAGGGCAATGCTGAGCAGCAGTAGAGTGAGACCGCCGCCGAAACTGAGGTAGGACAGACTAAAGTTGGATTGATAAAGCCCGGCGAGGCGCGAGGTGGGGCCCGCCAGAAAAGCGAGGCCGATCGAGACCAACAGCCAAGCGGCAATGCCGCCAAACAAGCCGTACCAAAAGCCCGTGTAGAGAAAGGGGCGACGCACAAAGGTGTTGGTCGCACCGATCAGCTTTTGCACGCGAATTTCGCGCGCGCGATTTTGAATGTCGAGACGAATGGTGTTGCCAATCACCAGTATCACCGCCACGCCCAACAGCGAGGCAATCACTAGCAAGCCGCGTTGAACCATGCTCATAATACCGAGCAGGCGTTTTACCCACTGCATATCGAGCTGCACGATGTCCACCTCGGGCAGGCGTTCCATTTCGTGGCGAAAGCGATCCAGCGCTTGGGGATCTTCCTTGTCGATTAAAGGAGTAATCACAATGACCGCGGGCAGAGGGTTGTTGTCGAGGGCGTTGAGCGCATCACCGAAGCCCGAGCGATCGGCAAACTCATTGAGCGCCTCGCTCTGGCTGATGTAGCGTAGCGATTCGATTTGCCGATGGGGTTTTAAGCGGTTGCTTAGATTTAATCCCTGCTGCTCAGACACGTGGGGTGCGAGGTACAGCGAAATCTTAGTGGCGCCATCCCAGCCACCGCTGAGGCGCTGGGCGTTTTTTAACGCCACATAAAAGCCCGTGGGTAGGGCGAGGGCAATGGCGATGACGGCAACCGTCATGGCGCTGGGCCCGGGGAATTGGTAGAGCCGCCCCAAGCTGCTCACAAACACGCGGAGGTGGTGAGTGGCGTAACTACTGAGTTGTGTTTTTAGTTCGACTTTGCGGCGTTGAAACAAGGCCATTAGGGGGTTGCCCCTCGGCGCTCGCGTAGATCGTCGCGAATGATCTTGCCTTCTTTAAGTGAAACCACGGGGTGTCCGAGCCGCTCGACCAAATCGAGGTCGTGGGTGGCGATCATAATGGTGACACCCACTTCGTTAAATTGACCAAAGAGCTTCATGATGTCTTCCGAGAGCTCTGGGTCGAGATTACCTGTGGGCTCATCGGCGAGCAAAATGGGTGGTTTGTTGACCACGGCGCGAGCGATGCCAACGCGCTGTTGTTCGCCGCCGGATAGCGTCATGGGGAAGAGCTTTTCCTTCTTCAATAGCCCGACTTTATCCAAGGCCGCGCGCACGCGCCGTTGTATCTCGTTGTGGCGGTAGCCTTCAATAACCAAGGGGAGAGCGACGTTGTCGAAAACCGTGCGATCGAATAGCAGCTGGTGATCTTGAAAGATGACGCCGATTTGGCGGCGCAGATAGGGAATGCGCCACTTGGGCATTTTGCCGAGGTTGAGATCGTTGACGAGTAGGGAGCCGCGAGTGGGTTCTTCAATAGCCGTGAGCAGTTTAAGCAGTGTACTTTTGCCTGCGCCCGAATGCCCGGTGAGGAAGCACATATCCCCTTTGTCCAGCAAAAGGTCGATGCCCGACAGGGCCTCTTGGCCGCTTTCGTAGCGTTTGTAGACATTGTCAAAGCGGATCATGACGTTTCAACTCGTTTTATGGCTCTTCGTTATCGCTGTCTGCCAGTAGGGCGTGAACGAACTCTTTGGGTTTAAATTCTTTTAAATCGTCGATACTTTCGCCCACACCGATAAAGCGGATGGGCAGCCCTAACTCGTGGCTTATGGCGAAAATAATGCCACCTTTCGCTGTGCCATCCAACTTGGTCACGATCAGGCCCGTTAGGTCGATGGCGCGGTGAAATTCGCGCGCTTGGTTGAGTGCATTTTGACCTTGGGTGGCATCGACGACGAGCAGGGTCTCCGTAGGCGCGGACTCGTCGACCTTTTTCATGACGCGCTTAATTTTTGTGAGCTCATCCATTAAGCCGCCCTGAGTGTGTAGGCGGCCCGCCGTATCGGCAATGAGCACATCGGTGCCGCGAGCCTTGGCGGCGCTGAGTGCGTCAAAGCTGACTGAGGCCGAGTCGGCGCCAGTACCTTGGCCCAGCACCTCGACGTGGTTGCGGCGCCCCCACTCCTCGAGTTGTTCGACGGCGGCGGCGCGAAAGGTGTCGCCCGCCGCTAACATGACGCCGTAGCCCTGGCGCTGAAAGCGCTTGGCGAGCTTGCCTGTGGTGGTGGTTTTTCCCGCGCCGTTGACGCCGACCATTAGGATCGAGGTGGGGCGGTGCTTACTGTCGATTTCAAGGCGGTGCGTGTAGCGCGTCAGCTTGGCGACCAGCTCGTCGCGCAGGGCGCGAATTAAGGAGGTGACATCAGAGACCTGCCCCACCTCGATGCCGCGATTGACGGCGTCGATGACGCTGCGCGTGGTTTCTACGCCGACGTCGGCCATCAACAGCCGCGTCTCAATTTCTTCCATGACGTCGTCGTCAATTTGCCGCGTCGAGGCGACGAGGTCGCGAATGTCGGCGGTGAGGATGTCGCGGGTTTTGCGCAAGCCGCGCATGAGACCGCTGGTTTGATCTTGTTGTTCGTCTTGCAGCGCTTCGTTGAAACGGATACCGCTCATTGTGGTCTATGGCTCAATCGTAGAGTTAATCAAGCCGCTATCGTATCATCATGCGCTGCGAAAATATTCCGCTTACCGCGATTTCAAAGGAGGGCTCATGCCCCAAAAACGCGTTTTTTTATTCGGGTGGCTGGCACTCGCTTTTGCCGCCAGTGTTTTGACCGCCTGCCAGCCCCAGAGCTCGGAGCGGCAATCGAGTGCCGATTCAGCGTCGCCTCGTTTGAGTGTTGCCGATTCGGCGCCACCCGCCGATCAGGTGGCACCGGGCGATGTCTATGAGTATCGCCTCGATAATGGTCTGCTGGTGCTGGTCAAAGTGGATCGCCGCGCTCCTGTAGCGGTCAATCAGGTGTGGTACCGCGTCGGTTCTAGCTATGAGCACAACGGTATTACGGGCGTTTCTCATGTGTTGGAGCACATGATGTTCAAGGAGACCGACACGCTAGCGCCCGGTGAGTTCTCCGAGATCGTCTCGCGCTACGGTGGCGAGCAAAACGCGTTCACAAATCGCGACTACACGGCGTACTTTCAAACCATTGCGGTAGAGCACCTGCCGCGCATGTTTGAGCTCGAAGCCGACCGTATGCGCAACCTCAAGCTCAGCCCCGAAGAGTTCAAAAAAGAGCTCGAGGTGGTCAAGGAAGAGCGCATATGGCGCACGGAAGACAAGCCCACGGGCTTGGCCTACGAGCGCTTTATGGCCACGGTCTATATGAATAGTCCCTATCACCATCCCGTGATTGGCTGGATGGAAGACTTGAATAGTTTGACGCTAGAGGATGCCGCCGATTGGTACCAGCGTTGGTATGCGCCCAATCGAGCCATCGTGGTGGTGGTCGGTGATGTCGATCCGCGCACAGTGTTTGAGCAGGTTGAGGCGGCGTTTGGTGATTACGAGGCCGTCGATTTGGCGCCACCTAAACCGCAGCAGGAAACCCCCCAGCGCGGTCAGCGCCGCGTGCGTGTGCACGGTCGCACGGAGCAGCCACATTTGTACCTCGGTTGGAAAGTGCCGAGTTTGGCAACAGTCGCCACCGAGGACGAGTGGCAGGTGTTTGCCTTGGATGTCATGGCCAGCGTGCTCGACTCGGGGGCTAGCAGCCGCTTTCCCCGCGAGCTAGTGCGCGAGAACCGCATCGCGCAAAGTGCCGGAACGAGCTACAACATCACCAGCCGTTTGCGCTCTACCTTTATGCTGAGTGGCGCGCCCGCCGGCGAGAACACGCTGGAGGAATTAGAGGAAGCGATGTTAAGTCATATCAAACGCTTGCAAACGGAATTGGTTGGCGAGGACGAGCTGGCTCGCGTCAAATCTCAAGTTCTGGCTCAGGATGTCTACCAAAAAGATTCGATGTTTTATCAAGGTATGGTCATGGGCATGCTCGAAGCCAACGGCATTGGTTACGAGCGCGCGGATGAGTATGTCGATCGCATTCAGGCCGTCACGGCCGAGCAAATTCAGCAGGTGGCCAAAATCTACTTCTCCGATCAAACGATGACCGCGGCGGAGTTGTTGCCGCAAACGGATGGACAGGACAAGACATCTCAAGAGGGGGCACTATGAACCGCTGGTTGATGAAATTGAGTCTGGCGCTTGTGGCGTTGGGCTTTGTCAGCGGCGCGCAGGCCGTTGAAATACAGCACTGGACGACGGATGAAGGCGCTCGCGTGTACTTTTATCCCGCCCACAGCATTCCTATGTTAGATGTTCGCGTTGTTTTCGATGCGGGGTCGGCGCGGGACAAACGCTCGGGGACTGCGGCAATGACCCAGGGGCTACTTGATATGGGCGCGGGCGAGTGGGATGCCAACGCCATCGCCGAGCAGCTGGAGTCCGTCGGCGCCCAGCTCGGTGGCTCGGTAGGCCGAGACTCGGCGGCGCTGAGTTTACGCAGCTTGACGGACGAGTCGCGCCTCGACGCGGCGCTGACCGTGTTCACAAAAGTGCTATCACAACCAACATTTCCCCAGGCCGATTTCGAGCGTGAGCAGGCGCGTTTGATACAGGCGCTGCGCCAGCAAAAGCAACAGCCCGGAGCCCAAGTGGGCAAAGCCTACTACCGCGCTTTATACGGCGACCACCCCTACGCTGCGCCCAGCTCGGGGGATGAAGAGAGCGTGTCGCTGATCCGCCGCGTGCACTTGTTTCACTTTCACAAGCGCTACTATGTGGCCAACAATGCAGTGATTGCCCTAGTCGGGGATGTCGATCGAGCGCGCGCTGAAGCAGTGGCGGCGCGAATCAGTTCGCAATTGCGAGAGGGTGAGGCCGCCCCTGAACTCCCCGAGGTTGTGGCGCCGAGCGCCAGTCAACAGAGGATCGAAATGGATACGCAGCAGTCGCACATTTTGATGGGGTTGCCCGCCGTGCGTCGTGGCGGCCCCGACTACTACGCGCTCTATGTGGGGAATCACATTTTCGGTGGCAGCGGTTTTGCTGCGCGTTTAATGCAGCGCATTCGCGAGGATCGAGGCTTGGCCTACAGCGTCTACAGTCGCCTGTCGCCGATGTCTGAGCTAGGGCCTTTTACTATGGGAATGCAAACGCGCAATGAGCAGCGCGAAGAGGCTATCGATCTGTTGAGAAGCAATCTGCGCGAGTTCATCCAAGAGGGTCCGACGGAGGAGGAGCTGCAAAAGTCGCTAGACAACATCATTGGCAGCGAGGCGCTGCGCACCGATAAAAACGCCGAGTTGGTGCGCTACTTGGCCATGATTGGTTTTTATGAGCTGCCGCTAGATTATCTGGATACCTTCAGTGACAAAGTGCGAGAAGTGTCCCGAGACGATGTGAAAGCCGCTTGGCAGCGCCATATCGATCCAGACAATTTGGTACAGGTTGTGGTTGGGGCCAGTGTCGAGGCAGCACCTGAAAAAGCACCCACTAGCGAGGCGCCGCAGTGAGTCGGCGCAAAGTGGCCAGCGCCCAAGCGATGGGGCAAGTGCGCGTGATTGCGGGTGAGTGGCGCGGTCGTCGCCTCCCCGTAGCGGAAGCGCCCGGACTCCGGCCCAGTGGCGATGCCGTGCGCGAAACCCTGTTTAACTGGTTGGCGCCACACATTCTCGGTGCGCGCTGCCTCGATGCGTTTGCCGGCAGCGGTGCTCTCGGCTTTGAGGCGGCCTCTCGCGGCGCGGCCCAGGTCGACCTCGTCGAATACGACCGCAAGGTCGCTCGGCAGCTTGAAAAAAATTGTGAGATGTTAAACGCTCAGAATATCTCGGTGCATTGTCAGCGGGCGAGTGATTTTCTGACTCCGCTCGATGAAGTTTATGATGTGGTGTTTTTGGATCCGCCATTTGCCGATCGCCAGTGGTTGAGCGATTTGCCTCGCTGGTTAGAGTGTTGCGTCGCGAAGCAGGGCGTGGTGTACATCGAGCAGGCGGTGGATGTCGGTTTGCCTGCTTTACCGGCGCACTGGCGCTATCGGCGCGAGCAGCGCCGCGGGCGGGTCGTCTTTGGCCTCGCGGTGGATTCTCGGTACACTGACGCCTGATCTCGGCAGAGTCTTTTCTTACATTCCTGTGACCGCACCCAGCTAGGATACAATCAGCATGAGTAGTATCGCCATCTACCCCGGCAGTTTTGACCCCATTACCAATGGCCACGCCGATCTGGTTCGCCGCGCTTGCCAAGTGTTCGACAAGGTGATTTTTGCTATTGGTGTCAATTCTAAAAAGCAGCCGCTGTTCAGTCTGGAAGAGCGCGTGGCGTTGGCTCAACAAGTGCTGGCGGATTTCCCCAATGTCGAAGTCATGAGCTTTGATAATTTAATGGTCGACTTCGCCGCCGAAGTGGGGGCGCAGGTGATTGTGCGCGGCCTGCGCGCGGTGTCTGACTACGAGTTTGAGTTGCAGCTCGCCAGCACCAATCGTCGCCTGAACAATCAAATTGATACGGTCTTTTTAACGCCCTCGGAAGAGCACTCCTTTGTGTCATCGACACTGGTAAAAGAGGTGGCGCGCCACCGCGGCGATGTCTCGAGCTTCTGTCACCCCGTGGTGGAGAAGGCGTTGGTGGAGCGTCTGGCGGGCAGTTGATATGGCGCTAAAAATCACTGACGAGTGCATTAACTGCGATGTGTGTGAACCGGTGTGTCCGAACCAAGCCATCTATCAAGGCGAAGAGATTTTTGAGATCGACCCCGATTTGTGCACGGAGTGTGTGGGCCACTACGGCGAGCCGCAGTGCGTAGAAATTTGCCCGGTTGATTGCATTCCAAAAGATGAGAACAAGCCCGAGACAGAAGCTGAGCTCATGCTGAAATACGAGCGCTTGATCGAGCTTGGGCAGACGACACCGACTCAGTCGACGGAGAGTTAAATGCGTTTATGGGTGTGGCAGAACATTGTAGTCGGAGCGGCGTTGCTGGCGTCTAGCGTTGTCGGCGCGGCGCAAAGTGGAGCGCAGCTGGCGCTACCTCAACAGGCCGCAGTGGCCAGTGCTCACCCCAAGGCAACCGAGGCGGGGCATCGCGTACTTGCCCAAGGTGGTAACGCCTGCGATGCCGCTGTGGCAGTAACGGCGGCTTTGGCGGTGGTTGAACCCTATGGCTCGGGCCTAGGGGGTGGTGGTTTTTATTTGACGCGAACGGCCGAAGGAAAGGCAAAGATGCTGGATGCCCGTGAAACGGCGCCCGCAGATGCCAGCGCGGATATGTACTTGGATTCTCACGGCGATGTCGTTCCGAGGTTGTCCATTGATGGGCCGCTGGCTGCGGGTATTCCCGGCATTCCCGCCGCTCTGGATGAATTGTCCAGCCGCTGTGGGCAGTTGTCTTTGGCCGATAGTTTGGCGCCCGCGATTGAGCTCGCCGAGCAGGGCTTTGCCTTTGATCAAAAGATCGTCGATATGCTGGGCTTTCGCCAGCAGGCGATTGCCGCCTCGCCCGCGGCGTCTGAGATCTTTTTCAACAACGGCGAATTGCCTAAGGTAGGCGAAGTGTTGGTGCAGCGCGATCTTGCTGCGGTGCTAAAGCGCATCGCCGAGCGGGGTCGCGAGGGATTTTATGCGGGCGACACTGCCGAAGCTTTAGTCGAAGGTGTGCAACGTGCGGGCGGTATCTGGCAATTAAAAGATCTCGACAATTATCGCCCCCAGTGGCGCGAGCCCGTGGTGGGCGAGTATCGCGGCATGTCGGTGACGGCGGCGGGCTTGCCGTCTTCGGGCGGCATCGTCTTGCTGCAAATGCTGAATATACTCCGTCAATTTCCCGAGGACTCGTTAGAGATGGATCGGCCGCTGGCGCTGCATTTGCAGGTAGAGGCCATGCGCCGCGCCTATCGCGACCGCGCCGAGTATTTGGGCGATGCCGATTTTGTCGATGTGCCTCGGGAGCGTTTGTTGTCGCCTCACTATGCAGCGGGCTTGGCGGCGAGTATTCGCAGCGACCGCGCCACGCCTAGCGAGTCCCTGCCCGGTATTGTGCAAGCTGCTGGCGGCGAGGACACCACGCACTTTTCTATTGTCGATCGGCAGGGCAATGCCGTTGCTGCTACGCTCTCGATCAATTACCCCTTTGGCTCGGGGTTTGTGCCACCGGGTACGGGCGTACTTTTAAACGATGAAATGGACGATTTTTCGAGCAAGCCCGGTGTGGCTAATGTCTATGGACTGGTGGGGAGTCGGGCCAATGCGATAGCGCCGAATAAGCGTATGTTATCGAGTATGACACCCACTTTTATTGAGAAGGACAACAAGCTCTTGGCGCTGGGGTCGCCAGGGGGCAGCCGAATTATTACCATGGTATTGCGAGGCGCGCTGGATTTTTACCGAGGGCGGACATTGAATGACATCGTCTCAGCGCCGCGCATTCATCACCAGTTTTTGCCAGATGTGGTTCAGTTTGAGCCCGAGGCTTTGAGTCGCAATCAGCAGTTAGAACTCCAGCTGATGGGGCATGAGCTAAAAGAGATGGGGCGTCAGTACGGCAATATGCAGGCCGTTTTATGGGACATGGCTTCGGGTGAAGTTGAAGCGGCCTCCGATCCAAGAGGATTGGGCCGCGCCGATTTAGGCAGCTACGGTGAGAATACCGCCTCTCAATAGAGCTTTTCTCTGCGAGGCATTTTCGATGCATCGGCCTCTGCGCTTGAGAGCGTGATTTTTAAACACAAAAAAGCCCGCTAAACAGCGGGCCTTTTGAATCAATCGGTTTGATACCGATTTATTTGATTTTGGCTTCTTTGTACATCACGTGCTTGCGAACCACGGGATCGTACTTCTTGATTTCCATCTTCTCGGGCATGCTGCGCTTGTTTTTGGTCGTTGTGTAGAAATGACCTGTGCCGGCGCTAGAGTTCAAACGGATTTTTTCTTGCATGATGCTCTCCTTAAACCTTTTCGCCGCGTGCGCGAATGTCTTTTAATACAGCGTCAATGCCCTTCTTGTCGATGATGCGCATTGCTTTGGTAGAAATGCGTAACTTGACGAAGCGGTTTTCGCTCTCTACCCAAAAGCGGTGGGTTTGCAGGTTGGGCAAAAAGCGTCTCTTGCTCTTAATGTTCGAGTGAGACACATTGTGACCGCTGATTGGGCGCTTTCCTGTCACTTGGCATACTTTAGACATGTCGATACCTAAATGTTTGCTATAGCCGTTGGGCTAAGCGTGGTCTGTCTGTTCCCTGCAAGGGTCTTAGGGACTGGCCTGCAGGGCAATTAATCGTAAAGGGTCGCGGATATTACCGTATTCTGGATGGCTGCTCAAGCGCTGCGAGAACTATTTTAGGCGCTTTGGCCCCAATCGGGGTTTGGCGGGGTTGCTTGTGGCGCTGAACAGAGCTTTGGGGTAGTGTGCGACGCAAATTATTCTCGGTGATCGCAATGGATATAGTCTACATTCGCGACCTCAGGGTCGACACGGTTATTGGCATCTACGACTGGGAGCGGCAGATTCGTCAAGTGGTCGCTATCGATTTAGAGATGGCCACGGATATTGCCCGCGCGGCGGCCTCTGATCGCATCGAAGACACGCTGGATTACAAGGCGGTGGCGAAGCGCGTGATCCAGTTTGTGCGCGACAGCGAATTTGAACTGGTGGAAAAGCTGGCTGAAGCCATCGCGAAGATTATTCTCGAGGAGTTCAACACCCCGTGGTTGAAGCTTAAACTGGGCAAGCCGGGCGCGGTACGCGGTTCGGAGGAAGTCGGCGTCATTATTGAGAGAGGGCAGCGACCGACATGAAGCAACGCGCATTTGTCAGTATCGGCTCTAATCAGAACGCAGCCCGACAGATAGCCACGGCTTTGCGCCGTTTAGAGCAGACGTTTGGTGCGCTGCAGGTATCGACGGTTTACCAGAATCCCGCCGTGGGCTTTGAGGGCGATGACTTTTTAAATCTTGTCGTAGGGTTCGATAGCGAGCTCGGTGTCGAAGGCACGGCACGCGTTTTGCGCGACATTGAAGCCGAACAAGGTCGGGATCGCAGCCAGCCCAAGTTCTCTTCGCGAGTGATTGATCTCGACCTGTTGCTCTATGGCGATGAGACGGGCGACTTCAACGGCGTGGTGCTGCCCCGTGACGAGATTCTCAAATACGCCTTTGTCCTCTGTCCCCTGGCCGAACTGATCGGTGAAAGAGTCCACCCCATTGCCGGGCGCAGCTATCGGGAATTGTGGCGGGAGTTTGGCGCCAATCAACAAGGAATGACGCCCGTGTCACTGCAGTGGTAGATTCGGTTCTTAGTATTGATTGCATCAATGCCATGGAGAAAGGCAAGGTGGTCTCATCGAAGGTGTATGTGATGAAAAACTATTGGCGTACGCCGGCGATGAATTTCTGGTGGCTTCAGGTTGTTCAAGTCTGCTTGGGGTGTGTGGTTTTTATGGTTGCCGTAACACTTAGAGGCTTTCTAACTTATGCGGGAAACTCTACGAGAGTTGTTCTCTTGCCTGTGCTGAATTTATTTATATGGAGTTTCTAGCGTAGAATCTTGATTCCGTTCTTGATAGAGTTCTTGCTCGATATTTAGAGTTTTTGGATAAGGAGAGGATGTATGTCCACAAAAAAAGAAGAAACAGTTTGGGTTGGATCGCCCTCACAAGTTATTAATATTCCTTCGTTTGTTATTTATGGCCTGTTTTTTTGGTTAATTTTGCCTTTATTTTTAATTCTTTGGAAATGGTTGGTCGTAAAGAATACTGGTTACGAAATAACGACTCAGCGACTTAAAACTAGTTATGGCGTTTTGAATAAAAAAGTGGATGAGCTGGAGCTATATAGGGTAAAGGATTCGCAACTCGAACAGCCTTTTGTTTTGAGGCTGTTTTCGTTAAGTAATATCGTTTTGATGACATCTGACCGCAGCCACCCAACGGTTGTCATTAAGGCTGTGCCAAATGGACAAGATTTGCGAGAGAAGATTCGTGAATATGTTGAAGAAAGACGCGACAGTAAGCGTGTGAGAGAAGTGGATTTTGAGTAGGTTGAAATGAGTGCTTTTGAGATAATTCTTCTGCTGTCAGGTGCTGGCTTGTTCCTGCTCGGTGCCATATCTGCTTTCTATCTTTTTAAGCGAGCTATCGCCTCGTCAGCAGAAACGATGGATGAAGCTAACGTCGCGACCCTTTGGACGCTTTTTGTTTTGGGTGTTTCGTCAGGTTTGCTGTTGCTTTGGCTGGCGCTGCCTTAAAAGTGCAAATTTATGAAAAATCCCGGAGGGGCGCTGCGGCGCCCCTCTTTTTTTTGCATTTTTTTAGCCCCGAGGCTGTGTCATTAAATTGTCATGTGGGATAATCGCGGCCCATGAGTACAGATGAAGCATTAGCGACGACGGGCCAGCGCTGGCGAGCTTGGTTGGGCATTGCCCTTTCGGTGTATGGCATCTTATTGGCCGTTGGCATGGTGGGTGCCGGCTTTAAATGGTTTGCCGGTGGCGCCGAGGGGGCCAGAGAGCTGTTCGCCTTCGCCTCCAATCCCTTTGTGGGGTTGATGGTGGGAATGCTGGCGACGGTGCTGGTGCAGTCTTCTTCTACAGTAACGTCGGTGATCGTCGGCTTGGTGGCGGGTGGTCTGCCCGTGTCAGAGGCGATTCCAATGATTATGGGCGCTAATGTAGGGACCACCATCACCAACACACTGGTGGCCATGGGGCATGTGCGAAAGAAGAAGGAGTTCCGAAAAGCGTTTGCCGCCGCTACGGTGCACGATTTCTTTAATGTGATGGCGGTTGCGGTGTTTTTACCGCTGGAATTGGCGTTTGGCATCCTCGAAAAGTTGAGCTTCTGGGTCTCGGGCTTTTTTGCGGGTACCGAGGCAAGCATCAATATTAAAGACCTCAATTTCATCAAGCCGTTGACCAAGCCGGTGATCGGTGCGGAAAAGGATCTGCTGCTGTCGATGGGGTTGCCCGACAAAGTGGCGGCAGTGGTTTTAGCGCTACTGGGCGTGGCATTGATCTTTGCCAGTATCATGTTGATTGGCCGTTTACTGAAAGTGGTCATGGTGGGGCGAGCCAAGCATGCGCTGCACTCGGCAGTGGGTCGAGGCCCAATGACCGGCATTGCCTCGGGGGCGACGGTGACGGTGTTGGTACAGTCCTCTTCAACGACGACGAGCTTGATTGTGCCCTTAGCGGGGACGGGCGTTTTTAGTTTGCGCGAAATTTACCCCTTCACGTTGGGCGCCAATATCGGCACAACAATTACCGCCTTGTTGGCCTCTCTGGCTATTACGAATGAGTTTGCACAATTTGCGATGCAGATTGCGCTGGTGCATTTCTTTTATAATGTATTGGCTGTGTCGGTATTGTTTTCTCTGCCCGTCGTTCGGGATTGGCCAATCCGCGGCGCTGAGTGGCTGTCGGAAATATCCGCAGAGAAAAAACTCTATGGCCTCTCCTATGTGTTTGGCGTGTTTTTTCTGTTGCCCGCGCTGCTAATTGCCGTGACTTCGCAGTTGTAGAGGGAGGATGGTGTGAGTAAAAAAGTTAAAAAACTGGAAAAGCGAGTAGCCGAGGCGCGCAAAGAGCTGGAGCGCTACGAGGCCAAGTTGGCAAAGGCGCGCCTAAAAGCGCAGCACAAGGAGATTGATCACCTCGAAGATTTTATTGAAGAGGGCGATCACAAGTGGGAAGACTTGCGTCAACTGGGTCGCCAAGCGTGGCGCGAGCTCAAAGATATTGTCAGTCGTTAATCGACGGACTCTCGCTAAATTGAATTTGTTGTTTTAGGTACTGGCGATAGTACCGATTGATGCGTTTCACATAGTTTTGTGTTTCGCGAAATGGCGGGATGCCTCCGTATTTTTTTACATTGTGCGGGCCTGCGTTGTAGGCCGCCAAGCCGAGATTTAAATCCCCTTCAAAGCGATCGAGCATGCGGCGCAGGTAGCGCGTGCCCGCCTCGATATTGAGATCTGCGTTAAAACTGTCGAGAACGCCAAGATAGTCGGCGGTTTTGGGCATCAGCTGCATCAGGCCCTGAGCGCCAGCGCGAGAAACGGCGCGGCGGTCAAAACAGCTCTCGACGCGGATCACGGCGCGCACCAGAAGTGGGTCGAGCTCGTGGGTGCTGGCGTATTTGTCGATCAGCGAGGCGTAGCGCGACGCGCGTTGCGCGAGACGCTTTTCCGTCATGCCCTTGCAGGATTTGGTGGCGGTGGGGCGGCCGATTCGGTCGATGAGCTGCCAGCCGTCGCCGTGCATGTGGCGATCGGTAAACCAGCGGGTTCCGTCGCTCTCCTGATAGATATACGTCTCTTCGCCGCTGGCCATAAGCGGGGTGAGAGCGAGTGACAGTGTGATCAGTAGCGCGCGCATTAGATGACCGTGTCCTGAGCGTCGCTGGGCTCGGTCCACTCGCGCACAAACTGACTGGCGTCGGGACGCGGTGGAATGCTGGGTTGCTCGGGCGGTGTGCCGAGATAGAGGTAGCCGACAATTTTGTCGTCGAAATCGAGTCCCAGTGCTTCACATACTTTCCAGTCGCGGGTGTTAATGCCCGTTAGCCAAATGGAGCCAAAGCCCATGGCTTGAGCGCCGAGCTGGATGTGTTGAGCGGCGCAGGCGGCGGAAATGATTTGTTCCTGCACGGGAATTTTGGGGTTGCCAGGCGTAATTTTGGCGACGACGGCAATCAATAGTGGGGCCCGCAGTGGCTTGTTGCGGTAGTTCTCTAGCGCCTCGCTGTCGACGCTGGGGTCGCGCAGTTGGTAGGCCTCGGCAAATACGTCGCCCAGTTTATGCCGCGCCTCGCCCCGAATCAGGATGAACGACCAGGGCTGGAGATTGCCGTGGTCGGGGGCAGTGACGGCGGCTTGAAATAATGTGTTGAGCTGATCGTCGCTAGGAGCGGGCTCTTGCAGCTGTTTGGCGGGCGTGGAGTAGCGCCCTAGTAAATTGTCGATGGCATCCATGATGGCCTCAGTCAGAACTTAATAAATACGACGCTTAGTGGTAGTGTTCTCGGTCAGAAGTTCCGCGCAGTGCACAAGGCGCCGTTGGTGGCTCAGTGTACCGAAGCGGTGGATAGGACTAAAGCTAAAAAGATTATTATGAATACAGATACTGCTGCGGTAAACGACCCCTCGTCCCTCGACCTAGCCACTTTGCTGCGCGAAGCGCGAGTCAATGAAGAGAAGTTGATTCACCTGCAGGCCATGGAGGTGAAGCTGCTCAACGCGGATTCGTTTTACCAAGTTTGTGATATTTTAATTGAAGACTATCGAAGGCAGTTCAACTTGCGAGCTGTCACGCTGACACTAGTGGATCGCGGCGGGCAGCTGAAAGAATTTCTCGATGAGAACCAACCCCAAGAAAAAGCCGACAGAGAGCGCTTAGAACAGCATGTCTTTTTTGTAGACGATTACGAAGACATCAAAGGCTTACAAACGCTGCCTAGGGTGCCCACAATTGGCCCGGTAGAGGATGCGCACCGCGATTTGTTGGGGGACTACTACGAGGACGCGGAGAGCTTGGCGTTGTTGCCACTGGTTCGCCGCGACGAGCTTATTGGCTTTTTGACGTTGGCCAGTGTCGATCCCTCGCGCTATACCCAAGATATGGCGACGGATTTTCTCGAGCGCCTGTCCTCCATCGTGGCAGTGTGCGTGCAAAATGCTATTCATCTCGAGCGCGTGCAGTTGTTGAGCTTGATCGACTCTCTGACGCAGGTGCGCAACCGCCGCTACTTTTTTAAGCGCTTGAGTGACGAATTGCGCCGCGCCCAGCGCCGAGAAGAGCCCTTGAGTTGTCTTTATGTGGACATCGACAACTTTAAAGCGATTAACGAGCAGTACGGCCACACCGGGGGCGATGTGGCGCTGATGCACGCTGCTAATGTCTTGACCGAAGCGGTGCGCTCATCGGATGTGGTGGCGCGGCTCGGTGGTGAGGAGTTCGGCGTGATTTGCTCGCTGTCGGATGAGCACGGCGCCAAGGATTGCGCCCAGCGGATTCTTGAGGCTTTCCGCAACACGCCCTGCGAGTTGGGTCGCTCGACTCAAGTGCCTATGCAGGTATCCATTGGCAGTGCCAGCTGCGACACCAGTCAAACTATCGCGGAGCCCTCCGTGCTAAATGGCAAATTGGTGGATCAGGCGGACAGCGCTCTGCAACTCGCTAAGGAGCGCGGTGGTGATCAGTGGGTAGGTTATCAATCTCTGTAGAGGCGCTGTAAGCCCCGAAGGCTTGCTTTATACTCGGCGGCATTGATGTACTTGTTGATCTGGACGCCCGTGTTGTGTGGGTGACGATGAGGTTGTATGAGCTGCCAGCACTACTCGATTTGCCCCGCCGATCCCGCGGGCCACTATTTTGATGTTCGTTTAAGCATTCCCCGTCCCGATGCGGCGGGGCAGTTGCTGCGTTTGCCCGTGTGGATACCGGGCAGCTATATGGTTCGCGATTTCTCTCGCAACATCGTCGAGTTGCGGGCCCTGGCGGCTGGGCAGCCCGTGGCGGTTGAGAGGCACAGCAAGAGCGAGTGGCTGTGCGCGCCGTGTGAGGGCGAGCTAGTGGTCGAGTATCGCGTCTACGCTTGGGATTTGTCCGTGCGCTCGGCGCATCTCGATACGACCCACGGTTTTTTTAACGGCACCTCTGTGTTTTTGGAAGTGGTCGGCCAATCCGAGTCGGCCTGCGAGGTGTTTTTGGAAAAGCCGTCTCATCCAGAGTGTCAGAGTTGGCGTGTGGCCACGGCGCTGCCCGAGGCGGGTGCTGAGCGCTATGGTTTTGGCGGCTATCGCGCTAGCAACTACGATGAATTGATCGATCATCCCGTTGAAATGGGGGATTTCGATCTGGCGACTTTCGAGGCCTGCGGCGTCTCTCACGATATTGTTTTAAGTGGTCGCCACAGCGCGGATATGGATCGCTTGTGCCGCGACCTCAAGACCATCTGCGAACATCATATTCGATTTTTTGGCGAGCCCGCTCCGGTGGATCGCTATGTCTTTTTGACTATGGTGACGGGCGATGGCTACGGGGGGCTTGAGCATCGCGCATCGACTGCCCTGATGACTTCGCGGCGATCTCTGCCGCGTGTTGGCGTCGACTCGGTGGATAAGCACTATCGCAACTTTCTGGGCCTGTGCAGCCACGAGTACTTTCATACCTGGAACGTAAAGCGCATTAAGCCCGCTGTATTTTCGCCCTTTGATTTGAGCGGCGAGCAGCACACGCGTTTACTGTGGGCATTTGAGGGAATTACGTCCTACTACGACGATTTGGCGTTGGTGCGCACGGGATTGATTTCGCAGCGAGACTACCTTGAGCAGCTCGCTCAGACCTTGTCTCGAGTGTGGCGCGGTCGTGGTCGCTTTCGCCAGACGGTGACGGAGTCCAGCTTTGACGCCTGGACGCGTTTTTACAAGCAGGATGAAAATGCGCCCAATGCCATTGTGAGCTACTACGCCAAGGGCGCGGTGATTGCGCTGTGTTTGGATGCTCTGCTGCAGCAAAGCGGCAGCAGTCTCGATCAGCTCATGGCCTTGCTGTGGGAGCGCCACGCCGAGGTTGGGGTGGGTGAGCGAGAGATCGAAGACTATGTGGCCGAGTTGGCAGGGGAGCCTGCGCGCCACACGCTGTGCACGTGGCTGTACAGTACGGAAGATCCCGATGTCGCCGCCGCACTTGAGCAGTTCGGTGTGTCGCTCAATTGGCGAGCGCCCGAGGGGCAGGACGACTGGGGATCGGTGTCGACGGACAATGATGCCGCGCCCTCTGGGGCGTCGCCACAGACTATCGGTGTGCGCTGCGTTGCCGCGCCCGAATGGGGTGGTCTGGCAAAACTGACGGTGGTTTACGAGGGAGAGCCCGCCCATCGAGCGGGCTTGTCTGCTGGCGATGTGCTGGTGGCAATGGATGGTTTGAAAGTAACGGCGGCGGATTGGGAATCTCGCGTTGCTCAGGCTTTGCGCGGGCAGCCCATTCGTGTTCACGCCTTTCGCCGCGATGAGCTGATGGCGTTCGATGTGGTGCCCGAGCCCGCCGCTCGCACCGCGGCAGAGCTGCGGATGGCGTCGGGTTCGGAGCGCTTGCGACAATCCTGGCTGCGCGGGCAGTAGCGTGGCGGTGGATTTGAGCTCGGTGCTGCACGAGTTGGCCGCGGGCGAGTGGGTCTCGGGGGAGCGTCTCGGTGCGCGCTGGGGTGTCAGTCGCGCCGCTGTATCCAAGCACATGAAGCGCTGGCGGCCTCATTTAGAGGCGCTGGGTTTGACACTGTGTTCTGAGCGGGGTCGCGGCTATCGCCTGTCGAAGCCTATCGATCTGCTGGATGAGGGGCTCTTATCCGCGGCGCCTGTTCCGGTGTTTGCCCGCGTCTGTTTAGACTCGACCCAGCTCGAAGCACGTCGTTTGATGCTGGATCGGGAGTTGCCTTTTGCCGTGGTGTCAGAGCATCAATCGAGTGGTCGAGGTCGCCGCGGGCGGGTTTGGCAGAGTGGCTTTGCCGAGGGGGTGTGGTGGACGATGGCGGTGGAGTTGCCTTGCGCCCCCGTTCAGCTGGGGGGATTGAGTTTGGCGATCGGAGCCGCCCTAGGCGATTGCCTAGAGCGAGAGTGTGGCGTGGCCGTGGCGCTTAAATGGCCCAATGATCTATTGCTGGATGGGGGCAAGCTCGGCGGTGTGTTGCTGGAAGTGAGCGGCGAGGCCGAGGGGCCGAGTCACGCGTTGCTGGGTGTGGGCTTGAATACGGGCCGCGTGCCGCCTGCTGTCGATGGGCAGCAGGCAGCGAGCTTGGCCTTGGGGCAAGGGCGCCGTTCGCAGTTGTTGGTGTCCCTGTTGTCGGCGTGTTGGACGGTATTGCAGCGCTATCCCGAGAGCGGTTTTTCGCCTTGGCGGGAGAAGTGGCAGGCGCGGCACGCTTGGCAGGGCAGGCAGGTGTCGGTGACGGGCGCGGCCTTGAGTGAGGCGTGTTCAGGGGAGTGCTTGGGCGTCGATGAGCAGGGAGCGTTGTTGTTGGATGTTGGACGGGAGCGCCGCCGTGTGGTCTCTGGTGAGGTGTCTTTGCGATGTCGGTAAAATTGCTACTCGATTTGGGTAATACGCGCTTGAAAGCGTGGCGGGTGCGACTGGTGGATGGTGAGCCGCCCGCCTGGTTAGATCGCGTGGTTCTAGACGCTGCGCTAACGGACTTTAACGCCGACGCGCTGCCCTTGGAGGGCGTGGAGGAGATGGTGTTGTCGGCGGTCGGTCGACGCGATTGGCGCCATCAGTTGGCGCTGGTGGCGGAGCGCAGAGGGATTGAACTGCGCGAGCTCTCGGTTCAGCGCCAAGGTATCGAGCATTGCTACGAGCGCGTCGAATCACTCGGTGTCGATCGCTGGCTAGGCTTGTTGGCGGCGCGTCGACATGTGCAGGGAGCGTCGTTGGTCGTCGATGCGGGGACGGCGGTGACGCTAGATGTACTGGATGCAGAGGGGCGCCACGGCGGCGGTATGATCGTGCCGGGCGTGCGTACGATGCGGCGCAGTTTGCACGAGGGCACTGCGGACTTGCCGGTTGTCGACGGCTGGAGCGTGGCTCTAGGCAGCGCGACGGAAGCTGCGATTGCCGCGGGCACTTTGCGTGCGGTTGTCGCTTTGGTGGAGTCTGTCTATCGCGAGCAGCTGGACATGCGAGGCGTGTTGACCTTGGTGCTGAGCGGTGGCGATGGCGAAGCCGTGTACAATGCTTTGACGGTGCCGGCGCGCCTAGAAGTCGACTGGGTGGCCGAAGGTATGTTGCAAGCCCTGTCTCTGTCGGAGAGTGAATGAAATATCTGCTGCTGATTGTGCTGTTGTTGAACCTTTGCATGGCTTTGGTGCTGTATTCCGAGGAGCAGCGCCGTCAGGCGGCAGAGGCTGCCGTGCCCAGCTTGCCTGGAGGGCGTTTGGTTTTGTTGTCGGAGGTGGATCTGCCGGCTCGAGAAGCGGCGGCAGCTGAAGCCCCTAGTGACATTCCGCCTTCCCAAGAGGAGGGTGTCGTGGAAGAGTCGCCCGATTCAGGCGCGGCAGAAGAGCGCGCGCCCGACGAGAGTTTGCAGGCCGCGCTAGCAGAGGAGTTGGCAAGAGATGAGCCCGCCGAACCCACGCTGGCATCAGACCTGGAGCCTGAGGCCAGTTCCGATCCTGATCCCGACCCTGAGCCTGCACCAGCCCCCGTTATCGAATGCGCCACGCTGGGGCCATTCGTCGATGAAGAGGGCGCTCGCCGAGCGGTTCGTATGCTGACGGCGGCAGGAGCCAAGGTCAGCTGGCGCTCGGTCGTCGAGCAATTGCCCAGCGGCTATCGCGTTTTTCTAGAGCCCTACGAAAGCACCGAGAGAGCCTATCAAGTAGCGGCAGACCTGCGTGAGCAGGGGGTTAAAGACAATTTCGTGATCACCAACCCCAAGGATAAGGTCAATGGGATTTCTCTCGGCTTGTTCACGCAAAAGCGCGGTGCACTCAAGCGTTTAGCGCGCCTTCGCAACCTGGGCTATCAGGCCAGTATTGAGATGCGCTATCGCGATGGCAACATACAGTGGGTGGACTACCGCACGCCCCTCGGGACGTTGGATGAGCCTTTGTTGCGAGAGCTGACAGAGGGCTATGAGGATGTGCAGTTGATTGAGCGGTACTGTGAATAATTTGGGTGCGTCACAGATTAGTGGGCGAAGGCTATTGACCGCTTGACCAAGTTTGCCTAGAATCGCCGCTCGCTGTTGGGCGTAGCCCTCAGTTTTGCCGGCGTAGCTCAGTTGGTAGAGCAACTGACTTGTAATCAGTAGGTCGTAGGTTCGACTCCTATCGCCGGCTCCATATTCGATGAAGGCCCTCCTGAAAAGGAGGGCTTTTTTGTCGCTAGCGCTGTGTTGGCAGAGTGCATGCCTGCAGCTGGCGGCCAAAATGCGCCGAGAGGTTGTTGACGCCTCGGCGCCCTTGGGGCACAATTCGCGCCCTTGGTTCCCGTGGAGGGGTTGGGGAGCGGTCAAACCCAACAGACTGTAAATCTGTCGCCT
The DNA here is from genome assembly GCA_000155715.1 of gamma proteobacterium HTCC5015. GTDB lineage: Bacteria > Pseudomonadota > Gammaproteobacteria > HTCC5015 > HTCC5015 > HTCC5015. Next base: position 20,817 of record DS990613.1, read on the forward strand.
CGTGCTTCGAAGGTTCGAATCCTTCCCCCTCCACCACTATTTTGCCTTACTGAGTTTGTCGGCTGGGCAATGGGTAGGCGGGCATAGTTCAATGGTAGAACCTTAGCCTTCCAAGCTAATGATGCGGGTTCGATTCCCGCTGCCCGCTCCAAGCTATTTGATTTTGCGTTGGCCTCGGCGGGCGTGAAAGCAAGGTTGGGCTCATATAGCTCAGTCGGTAGAGCACTTCCTTGGTAAGGAAGAGGTCACCGGTTCAAATCCGGTTATGAGCTCCATTTTTTGAGTGCCACGTTGTGGCGTTGTTGCAACTTTAGAAAACGTGAAGGTTTAGACGATGTCTAAGGAAAAATTTGAACGTAACAAACCCCACGTCAACGTAGGCACGATCGGTCACGTTGACCACGGTAAAACGACTCTGACTGCGGCGATGACCAAGGTTTTGAGTGAGACTTTTGGCGGTGACGCTCGCGCGTTTGACCAGATTGATAACGCGCCTGAAGAAAAGGCTCGCGGTATCACGATTTCAACGGCGCACGTTGAGTACGAAAGCGAAACGCGTCACTACGCGCACGTTGACTGCCCCGGGCACGCCGACTACGTGAAGAACATGATTACGGGTGCGGCCCAGATGGACGGCGCGATTCTCGTTGTTAACGCCGCTGACGGCCCCATGCCTCAGACTCGCGAGCACATCTTGCTGTCTCGTCAGGTAGGTGTTCCCTTTATTGTGGTCTACCTGAACAAGGCCGACATGGTCGACGACGAAGAGCTGCTTGAGCTGGTTGAGATGGAAGTTCGCGACTTGCTGTCGAGCTACGACTTCCCCGGCGACGACACGCCTGTTATCACCGGTTCTGCGCTGAAAGCGCTGGAAGGCGACACGTCTGACATTGGCGCGCCTTCTATTGTGAAGTTGGCCGAGGCGATGGATGAGTATATTCCTACACCCGAGCGCCCTGTTGATCAGCCCTTCCTGCTGCCTATTGAAGACGTATTCTCGATCTCTGGTCGCGGTACGGTTGTAACCGGTCGTGTTGAGCGCGGTCGCATCAACGTTGGTGACGACATTGAGATCGTGGGTATTCGCGATACGCAGAAGACCACGTGTACCGGTGTTGAGATGTTCCGCAAGTTGCTGGACTCTGGCGAAGCGGGCGACAACGTGGGTGTGCTTCTGCGTGGCACGAAGCGCGACGACGTTGAGCGCGGCCAAGTGTTGTGCGTACCGGGTTCTGTTAACCCTCACACGAAGTTCGAGTGTGAAGTGTATGTACTGTCCAAAGACGAAGGTGGCCGTCACACGCCATTCTTCAACGGCTACCGTCCCCAGTTCTACTTCCGTACGACGGACGTAACGGGTGCTTGCACATTGCCCGAAGGCACAGAAATGGTTATGCCTGGCGACAATGTGAAGATGGACGTTGAGCTGATTGCCCCGATTGCGATGGAAGACGGTCTTCGCTTCGCGATCCGTGAGGGTGGCCGCACAGTAGGTGCGGGTGTTGTTTCTAAAATCACCGAGTAATTGGCGATTTTGAAAAACTCAAGCGGGAGTGGCAAAATGCGCCGCTCCCGTTTTTGTGTTGTTGTCGTAGGCCAGTGGCTCAATTGGTAGAGCATCGGTCTCCAAAACCGAGGGTTGGGGGTTCGAGTCCCTCCTGGCCTGCCATTATTTTTGTAAGGCAATGCGTATGACGGCAAAAGCCGAAAACAAAACATCTACGATTGACTACATCGTTCTGTTTCTGGCGCTGGTGGCGCTGGGCGCGGGCGTTTTTGGGTATCATCGATTCTCCGAAGAGTCGAACCTGATGGCGGCTGGTGCTGTTGTTGGTGCCATTGTTGTGGCTCTAGGTCTCGCCTATATGACTGCGGTCGGCAAGGTGGCTTGGGGTTATTTGCGCGCCTCCCGCGCCGAACTCAAAAAAGTCGTTTGGCCGACTCGACAGGAAGCGTTTCAGACGCTGCTGTTGGTTGCAGTGTTTACAGGCGTGTTGTCTTTGTATCTCCTGCTGTGCGATTTGCTCGCCGGTTGGGGCGTGGAAACCTTGCTGGGTTAGGAGATAAACATGCGTTGGTATGTCGTTCAGGCCTATTCCGGTTTTGAAGCAAAAGTAAAAGCGCTGTTGGAAGAGCGTATTGAGCGTTTGGGTTTGTCGGAGTGTTTTGGTGACATTCTGGTGCCCTCGGAGGAAGTGGTGGAAAACCGCGACGGTAAAAAGCGCCGCTCCGAGCGCAAGTTCTTCCCAGGTTACGTGTTGGTTCAAATGGAAATGGACGATGAAACGTGGCACTTGGTGAAAGATACGCCCAAGGTGCTGGGTTTTATTGGTGGTAACAAAGAGCGCCCTGCGCCGATTAGTGAGCGCGAAGCGCAACAAATTATTGATCGCGTGCAAGAGAGCGTCGATAAGCCTAGGCCGAAAGTGTTGTTTGAGGCAGGCGAGTCTGTACGCGTCATCGACGGGCCGTTTAACGATTTCAACGGTGTCGTTGAGGAAGTCGACTTTGAGAAGAGTCGCTTGAAGGTGTCTGTGCTGATCTTTGGTCGCTCGACGCCGGTCGATCTGGAATTTAGTCAGGTCGAGAAAGGTTAAAAATTTTAGGTGGCGCCGCATTAGTGGTGCCGTTGTTGTCTGACCGGGGAGCGGAAGCGCCGAGTGCGTGAAAGCGTTTGCACCCGCAATTGGAGACGAAAGTGGCTAAGAAAATCGAAGCCTATATCAAACTACAGGTGCCCGCTGGCGGCGCCAATCCAAGTCCACCCGTTGGTCCCGCGCTGGGTCAGCACGGTGTGAACATCATGGAGTTCTGTAAGGCGTTTAACGCTCAGACTCAGGAGCTGGAAAACGGCTTGCCTGTGCCTGTGGTGATTACGGTTTACAACGATCGCAGTTTCACCTTCATTATGAAAACGCCGCCCGCGGCGATTCTTTTGAAGAAGGCCGCTGGCATTAAGAGTGGCTCTGGTGAACCCAACACGAAAAAAGTGGGCAAGGTGACTCGCGCTCAATTGGAAGAAATTGCCAAGACGAAAGAGCCCGATCTAACGGCTGCCGATATGGATGCAGCGGTTAATACAATTGCCGGTACAGCCCGCAGCATGGGCTTGGATGTGGAGGGTTAATCATGGCCAAGTTAAGCAAGCGCGCAAAAATGATTGCGGAAAAAATTGAGCTGGGCAAAGTCTATGCCCCCTCTGAGGCTTTTGAGTTGTTGGCGGAAGTGTCCAAAACAAAGTTCAAAGAGTCGATTGATGTGGCAGTGAATCTCGGCGTTGATCCTCGCAAATCGGATCAAGTCGTTCGCGGCTCTACTGTATTGCCCAATGGCACCGGTCAAGACGTTCGCGTAGCGGTTTTTGCCCAAGGTGAAAACGCCGATAAAGCAAAAGAAGCTGGCGCTGACATTGTTGGCTTTGATGATCTCGCGGATGAGATCAAAGGCGGCATGATGGACTTTGATGTTGTCATTGCTACGCCCGACGCTATGCGCGTTGTCGGTCAGTTGGGCCAAGTGCTCGGTCCTCGCGGCCTGATGCCCAACCCCAAAGTCGGCACCGTGACAGCCGATGTCGAAACCGCAGTAAAAAATGCCAAAGCGGGTCAAGTGCGCTATCGCACAGACAAAGCGGGCATTATTCACTGCACGGTGGGCAAGGCGGATTTTGAATCGAAAGCCTTGATTGAAAACGTTTCGGCGCTGCTGGCTGACCTAAATAAGGCCAAGCCCGCTGCTGCCAAGGGCGTCTACTTGAAGCGCGTTACTGTGTCTTCAACGATGGGTCCCGGTCTGCAAATCGACGTTAGCGGTTTGTAGTGAGTTAAGGGGCGCCTCCCTCGGGAGGGGCTCTTTAGGCGGTTCGCGCTCTAGGGCGCGGGCTGTCTAAGACCGCAGGTGTGTGAGCTTAATTGCCTTTGAGCAACCTGCGTAGACGGCGCCGCCTAGCGAGTGTTCGCACTCAAAAGGTAAGCCGTAAGGGGCGAGTTCGAGGTTTGAACTCGCTGTTGCAAGTAGCCGAGTGAACAAAGTTCACTCATTGTCGGAGAAACCGTATGGCTTTGACTATCGAGCAAAAAAAGCAAGTTGTTGCTGAGGTGTCCGAAGTCGCTGCCAATGCGCTCTCTGCTGTCGCCGCGGAGTATCACGGTCTCGGTGTGGAGGAGCTAACCGCTCTTCGCAAAGTGGCTCGTGAGAAAGGCGTTTATCTGCGTGTGGTGAAAAACACACTGGCTAAGCGCGCTGTGGCTGACACAGAGTTTGAATGCATGACCGACGGCTTCGTTGGCCCGCTGATGTTGGCGTTCTCGCAAGAGGGCCCAGGTGACGCGGCGCGTTTGGTGAAAGATTTCGCCAAAGAAAACGAGGCTTTGCAAACGAAGATGGTAGCAATCAGTGGCGAAGTATATGGCGCTGATGCTCTGGATCGCGTGGCGAGCTTGCCAACGCGCGACGAGGCTCTGTCTAAATTGCTCGGAACCATGCAGGCACCGGTTCAGAAATTGTTGGGTACATTCAATGCTGTTCCCACCAAGCTGGTGCGCACTGTGGCTGCGATCAAAGACGCCAAAGAGGCTGCTTAATTTTATTGTTAACCTTTTGAGTATTGGAGAAATACCATGGCCGTTACTAAAGACGAAATCCTTGAAGCGATTGCCAACATGTCCGTAATGGAAGTTGTTGAGCTGATCAGCGACATGGAAGAGAAATTTGGCGTAGAAGCTGCTGCTGCCGCTGCTCCTGTTGTTATGGCAGGTGGCGACGCTGGTGGTGCTGCCGCTGAAGAGAAAACCGAGTTTGATGTTGTAATGACGAGCTTCGGCGACAACAAAGTTGGCGCTATTAAAGCCGTTCGCGCAATCACAGGCTTGGGTCTGAAAGAAGCCAAAGAAATGGTGGAAGGTGCGCCTGCCACTGTTAAAGAAGGCGCTTCTAAAGAAGACGCTGAAGAAGCTAAGAAGCAGCTTGAAGAAGCAGGTGCTTCTGTTGAGCTTAAGTAATTCAATTGTATTTGATCAATTGAATTGGCAGTACGCGGCCTGATTTAGATCGGGCCGCTGGGCTGGTCCCCCTTTTGGGGGCCGGCCTTTTCCCGTTTAAGCGGGTTCTTTACCACTGAGTGCTGTCGACCGAGTGCTTATCGGTAAAGAACCCCCGAGTGAAAGAGGAACACAGATGGCGTATTCGTTCACTGATAAAAAGCGCGTTCGCAAGGACTTTGGCAAACGCCCAACGATCCTGGAAGTCCCGTTTCTACTCGCGACTCAAATTGAGTCATACCGCGAGTTTTTACAGCTGGATAAGGCGTCCGACAAGCGCGACCCAATGGGTCTGCATGCGGCCTTCAGTTCCGTATTCCCCATTGTTAGCTATTCAGGTCATGTAAGCCTGGAATATGTCAGCTACCGCTTGGGTGAGCCGGAGTTCGATGTGCGCGAGTGTAAGGTGCGTGGCTCTACTTACGCGTCGCCTCTGCGTGTCAATGTTCGCTTGGTTATCCGCGATAAGGACAACCAAGAAAAGATCAAAGAGATCAAAGAGCAAGAAGTCTACATGGGCGAAATGCCCCTGATGACGGATACCGGCACTTTTGTTATTAACGGTACAGAGCGCGTTATCGTATCGCAGTTGCACCGCTCGCCCGGTGTGTTCTTCGATCACGACAAAGGCAAGTCGCACTCTTCGGGCAAGCTGCTGTTCTCAGCGCGCGTCATCCCCTACCGTGGCTCGTGGTTGGACTTTGAGTTCGATCCTAAAGACTGCCTGTTTGTGCGCATCGACCGTCGCCGTAAATTGCCCGCGACGATTCTGTTGCGCTCGCTCGGTTACGACAATGTCCAGATTCTGGATATGTTCTTCGAGAAGAACAATTTGCACGTCGGCAAAGAAAACTGCGAGCTCGAGCTGGTGCCCGAGCGTTTGCGTGGTGAGATTGCTAGCTTCGATATTAAATCGGGCAAGAAAGTGGTGGTCGAGACCGGTCGCCGCATTACCATGCGCCACATTCGCGAGCTTGAAAAAGACGGCGTCAACAAGCTAGAAGTGCCCGATGAGTGGTTGTTGGGCAAGCGTCTCGCTCACGACGTGGTCGACTCGGCGACAGGTGAATTGCTGATTCCCGCCAACGGTGAGCTGACCGAAGAGCGCTTGACGCAAATTCGCGATGCCAAGATCAAAGATTTCCAAGTGCTGTACACCAACGACTTGGATCACGGCCCCTACATTTCTCATACGCTCGATATCGATCCCAGTACGACAGAGCTCGAAGCTCAGGTCGAGATCTATCGCATGATGCGTCCCGGTGAGCCGCCTACGAAAGACGCGGCGCAAGCGCTGTTTAAGAACTTGTTCTTTAGCGAAGATCGCTACGATCTGTCGGCGGTAGGTCGCATGAAGTTTAATCGTCGCCTCGGTCGTGAGGAAGTGACTGGCGCCGGTACGCTCAGCGACGAAGACGTGCTCGACGTGATGCACGAGATCATCAACATCCGCAACGGCAACGGCCAAGTCGATGACATCGATCACTTGGGCAACCGCCGCGTGCGCTGTGTGGGCGAAATGGCAGAAAATGCCTTCCGCGTTGGTTTGGTTCGCGTTGAGCGCGCGGTGAAAGAGCGTTTGTCGCTGGTAGAGTCTGAGGGCTTGGTGCCCCAAGATATCATCAACGCTAAGCCGGTATCCGCTGCCGTTAAAGAGTTCTTTGGTTCGTCGCAGCTGTCTCAGTTCATGGACCAAAACAACCCGTTGTCGGAAGTGACTCACAAACGCCGCGTCTCGGCACTGGGCCCCGGCGGTCTTACGCGTGAGCGCGCTGGCTTTGAGGTGCGCGATGTTCACGCCACTCACTATGGTCGCGTATGTCCCATTGAGACACCTGAAGGCCCCAATATTGGCTTGATCAATTCGCTGGCCGTTTACGCGCGCACGAATGAGTACGGCTTCATCGAAACGCCCTACCGCAAAGTGGTTGACGGTGTCGCTACCAGTGAAGTGGAGTACTTGTCGGCGATTGAAGAAAACCGCTTCGTAATTGCACAGGCGAACGCGCCGATGGATGAGAAAGGGCGTTTCAATAACGACTTGATCTCTTGCCGTCACATGAATGAATTTACCATGTCGACACCCGATAAGGTGCAGTACATGGACGTGTCGCCTCGTCAGATTGTGTCTGTGGCGGCCTCGATTATTCCATTCCTTGAGCACGATGACGCGAACCGCGCATTGATGGGCTCAAACATGCAGCGCCAGGCCGTTCCCACATTGCGTGCGGACAAGCCTTTGGTGGGCACGGGTATGGAGCGAACGGTAGCGGTCGATTCCGGTGCGGCGGTTAAAGCCGAGCGCGGTGGTTTTGTCGATTCCGTTGACGCCGCTCGTGTTGTGATTCGAGTTAATGATGACGAGACCATCGCCGGTGAGACGGGTGTCGACATCTACAACCTGACGAAATACACGCGCTCTAACCAGAATACCTGTGTCAATCAGCGCCCCTTGGTGCGCCCCGGCGATGTCATCGCTCGTGGTGATATTTTGGCCGATGGTCCGTCAACTGACTTGGGTGAGTTGGCGCTGGGTCAAAACATGCTTGTGGCGTTCATGCCTTGGCACGGCTACAACTTTGAGGATTCCATCCTCGTGTCAGAGCGCGTTGTAAAAGAAGATCGCTTTACAACCATTCACATTGAAGAGCTGACCTGTGTCTGCCGAGACACCAAGTTAGGTGCCGAAGAAATCACAGCGGATATTCCCAATGTCTCTGAGCAATTGCTCAGCAAGCTGGATGAGTCAGGCATTGTTTATGTTGGCGCCGAAGTGAAGCCCAACGATATTCTGGTCGGCAAGGTGACGCCCAAGGGCGAAACCCAGTTGACGCCAGAGGAAAAACTGCTGCGCGCCATTTTTGGTGAGAAAGCGTCTGATGTGAAAGACACCTCGCTGCGCATTGGCTCCGGTGTTCACGGCACGGTTATCGATGTGCGCGTCTTTACTCGCGATGGCGTCGAGAAAGACGAGCGCGCCAAATCGATCGAGCGCATTGAGCTTGAGCAGGTCCGCCAAGATCTCAACGATCAACTTCGCATTGTCGAAGGCGATATGTTTGCTCGTGTTGAGCGTTTGCTCGTGGGGCAAACGGTTGACGGCGGCCCTCGCGGCATCAAGAAGGGTGACAAGCTAACGGCTGAACAGCTTAGCGAAGTTGAGCACGACAAGTGGTTTGAAATTCGTCTGCGCGATGAAGAGGCGAGCAAGTCTCTAGAAGGCATGAAGGCGACGCTGGAAGGCTTCCGCGAAGAGACAGATCGTCGCTTCGAGCACAAAAAATCTAAGGTCACTGCGGGCGATGAGCTCCAGCCTGGCGTTCAGAAGATGGTTAAGGTCTACGTGGCTGTTAAGCGTCGTCTGCAGCCCGGTGACAAAATGGCGGGTCGCCACGGTAACAAAGGTGTGATCTCACGCGTTGTACCTGTGGAAGACATGCCCTATGGCGAAGATGGTCGCCCCGTCGATGTCGTTCTAAACCCCTTGGGCGTACCCTCGCGGATGAACATCGGTCAGATCCTTGAAACACACTTGGGTTGGGCCGCGCGTGGTTTGGGTCACCGTATCGAAGAAATGCTTGAACAGCAGAAGAAGGCAAAAGATCTGCGCGATTTCTTCGACAAGATCTATAACCACCGAGACAAAAAGCTCGATCTCAAACAGTTTAATGACGACGAGATCTTCGCGCTTGCCGAGAATCTCAAGGGTGGTGTGCCCATGGCAACGCCCGTTTTCGACGGCGCGGAAGAGCCTGAAGTGCGTCAAATGCTGAAATTGGCGGGCTTGCCAGAGAGCGGCCAAACTCGTTTGATCGATGGCCGCACGGGTGAGTACTTCGAGCGCCCCGTCACGGTGGGCTACATGTACATGCTCAAGCTCAACCACTTGGTGGATGACAAGATGCACGCCCGTTCTACCGGTCCTTACTCGCTGGTCACTCAGCAGCCGCTGGGTGGTAAGGCGCAGTTCGGTGGTCAGCGCTTCGGTGAGATGGAGGTCTGGGCACTTGAGGCCTACGGTGCCGCCTACACATTGCAAGAGATGCTCACCGTTAAATCGGATGATGTGAACGGTCGTAATAAGCTGTACAAGAACATCGTCGATGGCGAACATCGCATGGAGCCGGGCATGCCCGAATCCTTCAACGTTCTGCTCAAAGAGATCCGTTCACTGGGTCTGAATATTGAGCTGGAAAACGACTAAGGCGAGCGGAGCAGAGGATAGAGAAATGAAAGATTTGCTGAACCTGTTAAAACAGAACGATAACAGCGATGAGTTTGATGCGATCCGCGTGGGATTGGCGTCCCCCGATATGATCCGCTCTTGGTCTTATGGCGAAGTGAAAAAGCCCGAGACCATCAACTACCGTACCTTTAAGCCCGAGCGCGACGGTCTTTTCTGCGCCAAAATTTTTGGCCCCGTAAAAGATTACGAGTGCTTGTGTGGCAAGTACAAGCGCCTCAAGCACCGCGGTGTCGTGTGTGAGAAGTGTGGCGTTGAGGTGACTTTATCTAAAGTGCGCCGCGATCGCATGGGTCACATTGACCTAGCTGCGCCTGTGGCTCACATCTGGTTTTTGAAGTCACTGCCCTCGCGCATCGGTCTGCTCTTGGACATGACATTGCGCGAAATCGAGCGCGTGCTGTACTACGAGGCGTTTATCGTACTCGACCCTGGCATGACTCCTCTAGAGCAGGGCCAGCTGTTGAATGACGAAGGCTACCTCGACGCTTTGGAGCAGTACGGTGATGACTTCAAGGCCTTGATGGGCGCTGAAGCGATTTATTACTTGTTGAAAGACATTCAATTGGAAGAAGAGCGACAGGTGCTGCGCGAAGAGCTTGAAAGCACCCGCTCGGAAGCCAAGCAAAAGCGCATTGGTAAGCGCCTTAAGCTGGTGGAGTCTTTCCTGGAGTCGGGCAACAAGCCCGAGCACATGGTGATGACGGTATTGCCCGTTTTGCCACCCGACTTGCGTCCGCTGGTACCGCTGGACGGTGGTCGCTTTGCGACATCGGATCTTAACGATCTCTACCGCCGTGTGATTAACCGCAACAACCGTTTGCGTCGTCTGTTGGAGCTCAATGCTCCTGATATCATCGTGCGCAACGAAAAGCGTATGTTGCAAGAATCGGTGGATGCGCTGTTAGATAACGGTCGTCGAGGCCGCGCCATCACGGGCTCCAATAAGCGTCCTTTGAAGTCTTTGGCCGATATGATCAAAGGCAAGCAGGGTCGCTTCCGTCAGAATTTGTTGGGTAAGCGTGTCGACTACTCGGGTCGCTCCGTGATTGTTGTTGGCCCAACCCTGCGTCTACACCAGTGTGGTATTCCCAAGAAGATGGCGCTGGAGCTGTTCAAGCCCTTTATCTTCTCCAAGCTGCACCTGCGCGGTTTGGCGACGACGATTAAAGCGGCCAAGAAACTGGTCGAGCGCGAAGGGCCAGAGGTATGGGATATTCTCGAAGAGGTTATTCGAGAGCACCCCATCATGCTCAACCGCGCGCCGACGTTGCACCGCTTGGGTATTCAGGCCTTTGAGCCGGTCTTGATTGAAGGCAAGGCCATTCAATTGCACCCCTTGGTGTGTGCCGCCTTTAACGCCGACTTTGACGGCGACCAAATGGCTGTCCACGTGCCGCTATCTATCGAAGCACAGCTCGAAGCTCGCGCTTTGATGATGGCCTCGAACAATATTCTGTCGCCCGCCAATGGCGAGCCCATCATTGTGCCCTCTCAAGATATCGTCTTGGGCTTGTACTACATGACGCGCGAATCGATTGGCGCCAAAGGCGAAGGCATGTTGTTCACCAACGTTTCCGAGGCGCACCGCGCCTACGATGCGGGTGTTGTCTCCCTGCAAGCCAAGGTGAAGTGTCGTCTTGAAGAAGTGGTGCTCGACGAAGAGGGCAATCGCAGTGTGAGTACTACGGTTCGGGATACGACCGTTGGCCGAGCTATTTTGTCTGAAATTCTGCCCGAGGGGCTAGGCTTTGAGTACATCAATCGCAGCATGGGCAAAAAGCAGATTTCTGCCGTGCTCAACGCTTGCTATCGCGAAGTGGGGCTGAAAGCCACCGTCGTGTTTGCCGACCAACTGATGTACACCGGTTACAAGTACGCGACGCGTGCTGCGGTGTCTATCGGTGCTGACGATATGGTGGTCCCCAAGGAAAAGGCCAGCATTATCGAAGCGGCAGAAGCCGAAGTGAAAGAGATCGAAAACCAGTATGCCTCGGGTCTGGTGACTCAGGGCGAGCGCTACAACAAAGTGGTTGATATCTGGTCGCACACCAATGACCAGGTTGCCAACGCCATGATGTCTAAGCTCGGTAAAGAGACGGCAGTCGACGCCGACGGCAATGAGGTAGAGCAGGATTCATTTAACTCTATCTTTATGATGGCCGACTCGGGTGCGCGGGGTTCCGCAGCTCAGATTCGTCAGTTGGCGGGTATGCGTGGCTTGATGGCCAAGCCCGATGGTTCCATTATCGAAACGCCCATTACGGCCAACTTCCGCGAAGGTCTGAACGTACTGCAGTACTTCATCTCGACGCACGGTGCGCGTAAAGGTCTGGCGGATACGGCATTGAAGACGGCGAACTCGGGTTACTTGACGCGTCGCTTGGTCGACGTTGCGCAAGACTTGGTGGTCACCGAAGAGGACTGCGGCACAGAGAACGGCATTTTGATGACGCCCATCATTGAAGGTGGCGATGTTGTCGAACCCTTGCGCGAGCGCGTACTGGGACGTGTGACGGCCGAACCTGTCTATGCGCCCAATAGTGATGCAGTGGTTGTTGAAGCCGGCGTCATGCTGACGGAAAAAATCTGTGATCAGTTTGAGTCAGAAGGCATTGACGAGGTGAAGGTGCGCTCTGCGATCACCTGTGAGACTCGCTACGGCATTTGTGCCAAGTGTTACGGTCGCGATTTGGCCCGTGGCCACGTGGTGAATCCCGGTGAATCGGTTGGCGTTATTGCCGCTCAGTCCATTGGTGAGCCCGGTACTCAGTTGACCATGCGTACTTTCCACATCGGTGGTGCCGCATCGCGTGCCGCTGCAGTGAATAGCGTAGAAGTGAAAAACGCTGGCACGATTCGCCTGCACAACCTGAAAACCATTAAGCACGCCAGCAGTGGTAAGTTGATTGCGGTGTCTCGCTCGGGTGAGATAGGTGTGCTCGACGATAACGGTCGCGAGCGCGAGCGCTACAAGCTGCCCTACGGTGCTGAGCTGAGTGTTGCCGACGGCGAGAACGTCGATTCCGGTCAGCGCGTAGCGACTTGGGATCCGCACACTCACCCTGTTGTGACAGAGGTAGAGGGTAAGGTTCAGTTCTCTGACTTTATCGAAGGCGTGACCATCGATAACCAGGTCGACGAGATTACGGGCCTAAGCTCTAAGGTCGTGATCGATCCCAAGAAGCGCAGCTCGGCAGGTAAAGATCTCAAGCCGACCGTTCGCTTGATCGACGACAAGGGTGAGCCTCTCAATATTCCCGGTACGGATATTCCCGCCCAGTACTCGCTGCCCGGCGAGGCGATTGTCGGCCTCGAAGATGGCGATACGGTTGCCGTGGGTGACGTTATCGCGCGTATTCCGCAAGAGTCTTCCAAGACTCGCGATATTACGGGTGGTCTGCCACGCGTGGCGGATTTGTTCGAGGCGCGCAAACCCAAAGAGCCCGCTATCTTGGCAGCTCGAACGGGTACGGTTGGCTTTGGTAAAGAAACCAAAGGTAAGGTTCGCCTGACCATTACTGATGAGCACGGCGAAGTTTACGAAGAGCTGATTCCCAAGTGGCGCAACATCAATGTGTTCGAAGGTGAGCACGTCGAGCGCGGCGAAGAAGTCTGTGACGGTGAGTTGAACCCTCACGATATTCTCAGCTTGCAGGGCGCGACTCGCTTGTCCGAGTACTTGGTCAAAGAGATTCAAGATGTCTACCGCCTGCAGGGTGTAAAAATCAACGATAAGCACATCGAAGTGATTAACCGTCAGATGATGCGCAAAGTTGAAATCACCGACGCTGGGGATAGCTCGTTCTTGAAAGGTGAGCAAGTCGAGTACGCACGCGTTCTCGATGCCAACGACAAGCTGGAAGCGGAAGGCAAAGAGCTGGCACAGTTCGAGCGCGTGTTGTTGGGTATCACCAAGGCCTCGCTCGTGACCGAGTCTTTCGTATCGGCGGCCTCTTTCCAAGAGACCACGCGCGTTCTCACCGAGGCTTCGGTCCGCGGTGCTCGCGACGATCTGCGCGGCTTGAAAGAAAACGTCATTGTGGGTCGCTTGATCCCCGCTGGTACGGGCTTGGCCTATCACGACGAGCGTCGCCGCAAGCGCGAAGGTGGCATGCTCGACATCGAACAGGGCTTTGCCGAAGAGATGGCGGCCATGCAGGCCTCGGCAGAAGAGGATGCAGTAGAAGTCGTGATCGAGCCCGAGAGCGAAGATACCCCGCCACAAGCGGAGTAAGATTCAGTCTCTTGAGAAACTGTGAAGCGGGCTTTATGCCCGCTTTTTTTTGGATATTGGGTTCTCATGTTGACACGGCATAAGTGCTGGTGATGGGGCTTGTTTGTTATGATTTATTCGCGGAATTTTTGGAGCAGACGCCATCATTTAGCACGCGCGCTTCTTTAGGTTGGCTGAGTAACGCCTGTTGTGGACTTCATGTGTTTCGTATCCGGCAACTGTTGATAGGATGGTTCTAATGATAAAGCGCTTATATGAATGCCTTTATGTAAATCTATATCAGTGGAGCGTTAAGCTTGAAGGTGTAGGCGAAAGTGCGCTTCACAGCTGGAATGCTTCTTTTATGCTGGCGTCTCTAATTTTTATAAATCTAACTACAGTTATATCCGTTGTTCATGTTTTCACTGGTTGGGGTTTCCCTGATTCGGGCGTATGTAAAATAGCTTTTGTTGGCTTAATGGGCCTTACGTCAATACTTAATTATAAGTATTTTACTTTTAAAGATCGGTATATCGAACTGGTTAGGCAGTACCAGTCTCATGGAATGATATCCAGTTATATTGTTGGGTTTTCCGTCCTTGGGTCGATAACACTGCTTTTTCTTGTGTGGTTTGTTGGTTTGGAAGTGAAGGTGTGAGTGATTAGTCTATTGCACAAGAGGAGTGAGCGTGAGGGAAGTTCTCCCCCTAGTGCTGAAGCTGGCGATACTGCTGCGCAGTATTTAGTTTATCAAGTTGTAAGCTCGGAGTGGAATGAAGAGTGAAAAGCAAGAGCTGGCCTGTTTTCTCTATGTTTTGTGGTGATGGAGTGGCAGCCAGTGTGGCGTTTATTTTACGTATTGCAGGTGATGGTGCTGACTGGGGGCTTTGTTGAATAATCGAGGTCAGAGTAAATTTTCAGGCCTCGATTACTCACGTGTTGCTACTGTTGGCCGCTAATAACACCGCTCCTGTAACTGGGATGAAATTCTGAAAGGTAGATGATGGTTAGAAGAGTGATTTTTTGGAGCAATTTTGCCTTGAGTTGTGTTTTCCTTGTGGCGCCATACACGGCCATAGCTGTTCCGGTTGGGCAGTGGCAATGTAATCCCCCCATTTTTAACCGTCCGTATGAGTAGAGGGTTAGCTTACTTGTAGCAGTTGGGCAGGTGGGATCCCGCCGATGGCCGAGTTTGGCCGTTCATTATTGTATTCCCAGAGCCATTGTGTGGCCAGCAGTTGAGCGTGGGGCACGCTGTTGAACTCGTGAAGATCTAACCATTCGTGGCGTGCGGTTCGGTTAAAACGTTCAATATAGGCATTTTGAGTTGGCTTCCCCGGCTGGATGTAGATCAGTGTTATCCGCTTTCTGTTTGCCCACTCCACCAAGGCTTGCGAAATGTACTCAGGCCCATTGTCACACCTCAAAGCTGCGGGCTTTCCGCGCCATTCAATGATCTGCTCAAGGGCTCGAATGACTCGGGCCGTAGGTAGCGAAAGGTCGACCTCAATACCCAAGCCTTCACGATTGTAGTCATCCAGTACATTGAAAGTTCTCACAGTTTTACCGCTGACAAGCTGATCGCTCATAAAGTCCATCGACCAGACTTGGTTGGGGGCGATCGGCACAGCCAACTCACCGGGATAGTCTCGCTTGATCCGTCGTTTGGGTTTAATCCGCAGGTTTAATTCGAGTTCGCGATAAATGCGATACACGCGCTTGTGGTTCCATCGATAACCTTTGACGTTGCGCAGGTACAAAAAACACAAGCCAAACCCCCAACGCTTATGCGTTTGGGTCAGCTTCAGCAGCCAGTCAGCAATGACGGCGTTCTCACCACCTAGCACAGGCTGGTAGCGGTAACAGGTCTCGCTGATACTGTAGACCTCGCAGGCCAGTCGAATGCTGATGCCATGCTTGGCCACACCGCTCTTGGCCATCTCTCGACGGGAAGATGGCCTTACAGCTTTCCCTCAAGCGCTTCCTGACGAAGATCCGCTTTGATCCGCTCTTCGGCGTACATTTTCTTGAGCCGAGCATTCTCCGCCTCTAGCTCTTTCATACGTTTCATTAGAGACGCGTCCATGCCGCCAAACTTGGCCCGCCACCGGTAGACCAACGCCGTGCTGACGTTGTGCTCTCGGGCTAACTCAGCCACCGGTACGCCCGCTTCGTGCTGTTTTAAAATCGCCAGAATCTGGCTGTCGGAAAATCGAGACTTCTTCATTATTCGCTCCTTATGCGATCATTGTAAAAGTCTCTACTCAAAACCTCGATGGTTTTTTGGGGGGATTACAGCAAAATAGCTTGCCTTCGGAGAACCTTGGCTCCTCTCCTGTAATACTTGCTGAGCAAGTCTTGGTGGGAGGCCGCCAAAATGGCGCGACCTGTTCTCTGGCGGCGGGCTCTGACGCGATCCATATCAATGATGCAGATGAAGAACTCTGGTGCCAGCCTTTGCTCGGGAATGTGTGCGCCTCGCCGGCACTGGGCTTTGAGGGCCAGGTTTTTTATGGCACGGAAAGCGGCTATGTCTATGCCTTGGATCAGGCGAGTGGAGAGGTGCTGTGGCGTTATCAACCGACGCCTAGTTTGGCGTCTCGTGCGCATTAGACCTGGGTTAAAGTCGGTTGATTTAAGAAAGCTTTGCCAGTCTCTGGGGTAGTGTTGGTATGGATTTTCTCTTTGCGTTTTATGCAATTACTATATTTTTTGGTGTTTACGTATTAGTAAGCTTTTCTTTTTCATGGTTTTACGTATTTGGCGTAGTGCGTAAAATTAGAAAGGGTTCTCGAGTTTCATGGGTGGAAAAGATCAAAGTAGCGCATGGTGCTGTCGCTCTTTTAATTTTTTTCTTAATGCAGGGCTATATGAAATCTATTTTGGTAGAGAGTGTTGCCCATGACTTGTCGGTTGGAAAAGTGGAAGTGTTTTATGGGGGTGATCAGGTCAGCCCTGATTTTATAAAAAATACGCTATCTGGTTTGTTGAGGGGTTGCGAGTACTCTAAGTTGGCCGGGTCTCATCCGACAGATGAGATAGCGCTCAGCTTTGTTTCTGGCGAAGCTAGTGCAGATTTTGTCTTCTCTAAAGACAGTAGAAATTCGGATATGTATTGGGTGAAAGTTGAGGATTCGGATTATCGCCACTTGATGGGGTCTACTCTATGTTTTGTCAGAAGTGAAAGTTTTGGTGGTTTTTTCGATAGATAATAATTTTTTAATTTGCCATGGTTTGTGCGTGTGAAAAGTTTTTCGGTATGTGTTGGGTAGTTCTCGCTGAGTTCAGTCTTTCGGGCGCGGATGATTGGTTGAGTCATGTTGCCTGATAAAAACAGCAGAGAAGGCTTTGTATTTAGAGTTTCTAACTTCCAGATTATTGGGCCGACGTTTTATGTGTTCTATTATTGGTCTGTTCTTGAAGGTTCGAGCTACTGGGTTTCTTTGTTTGTGGTATCGGCTTGGCTTTGGTCTTTTAATCTCTGTGTGGGTTTTAGCCGGTTTTTTCGAGAAGCTAGGTCTCATAGGCTGTTATACATATGATTTTGTGTGTCTTTTTTAGGCATTTTGCCAATGGCTTTTCTAGCGCACAATCTTGCCTATTTAGGGTACGATGACGCGGCTTATGTTTTGTTGATGACGAGTTTTATTTGTATGGCTTTGTCCGTTATTTTGCAGTTTTTGCCGGCGGCTTGGACAGGGATGAGTGTCGGAAAGGTGGATGATGGTGACTAGAGGGGTCGGATTATTAAATTCTGTGTTTTGGGTTTGCATGGCCCTTATGGCGACAGGTGCGGCCATAGCTTCGCCGATTGATTAGTGGCAGAGGGAACTCTCATCGGAGAATCTCGGCTCCTCTCCTGTAATACTTGCTGAGCAAGTCTTGGTGGGAGGCTGCCAAAATGGCGCGACCTATTCTCTGGCGGGGGGGGCTGACGCGGCCCGTATCAATGATATGAGTAAAGAACTCTGGCGCCAGCCTTTGCTTGGGGCGGTGGGCAGGTTTGGGTTTCGGCAATAAGGCAGAGGGTTATAGTTAGAGTAATACGTGTTTTGGAGTGTGGCCTTGAGCGGTTTTTCTGTGAAATGTCGTTTTTAACTTGCCATGACCCTTATGATTGAAAATGTTCTGTGATGTGCGGGCGCGGATGATTGGTTTAGTCATGTTACCTGATAAAAACAGCAAAGAAGGCTTTGTATATGGGGTTTCAGGCTTCCATATTATTATGCCGTTGTTTTATTTTCTTTATTATTGGTCTTTGCTTGAGGGCTGGGGGGCTACTGGGTTTCTTTGTTTTTGGTATCGGTTTGGGTTTGGTTTTTTAATCTCTGTGTGGGTTTTGGCCGGTTTTTTCGAGAAGCTAGGTCTCATAGGCTGTTATACATATGTTTTTGTGTGTCTTTTTTAGGCATATTGCCGATGGCTTTTCTAGCGCAACACCTTGCCTATTTAGGGTGTGATGACGCGGCTTATGTTTTGATGATGACGAGTTTTATTTGTGTGCCTTTGTCCGTTATTTTGCAGTTTTTGCCGGCGGCTTGGACAGGGATGAGTATCCGCAGTAGGGAAGAAAATGATGGTTAGAAGAGTGGACTTTTGGGGTAATGTTCAATGTAAGCGGGCGATATCTATGGCGATGGAGCGATGTGCATTGCTGGTTTGAGTTTCGACGATATGGTCAGTGTTTAGGGCTTGCCGATGGGCGGCGACTTCGGGTTGGCAAGCTGCTCGCCGATTTGACGGAATTACTTGGAAGACGGGGTGGGCGCCTGACGGCGTCCGCCCTGTTGTTTTTTGGGTGGGAGTGTGTTCTAATCCGCCGCGCGCTGAACGAGACATGTGATGCGCCTTAGAGTCAACTGATTGTGGGGTTGGCGAGGAAGCTATGGCTTCCGTCCTCTACTGAAGAAAAACAGCAGTCCGCTGAGTAAGTAGAGATGAGAGATCTCAAGATCACTACATTGAATTTAAACTGCCCGACAAGCCACTAGGCCATGGCGCTGGTGTTTTGTTGGGTTTTCGTGACTTTTGGAATAGTTGAAGAGTAACTATGACTACCGTAAACCAATTGGTTCGTAAGCCGCGCAAGCGCAAAATCGAAAAAAGCAACGTTCCCGCTCTTGAGGCCAGCCCTCAGAAGCGCGGCGTTTGCACTCGTGTTTATACCACTACGCCTAAAAAGCCTAACTCGGCGCTCCGCAAGGTGGCTCGTGTTCGCTTGACTAATGGCTACGAAGTGAGTTCTTACATTGGCGGCGAAGGCCACAATCTGCAAGAGCACTCCGTGGTTCTTATTCGTGGTGGTCGTGTTAAAGATTTGCCGGGTGTCCGCTACCACGTTGTGCGTGGCTCGCTGGATACTCAGGGCGTTGCCGATCGCAAAAAAGGCCGTTCTAAGTACGGAACTAAGCGTCCCAAGTAAGCGCTCAGTTACTGTTTGAACGTTCTGTAGAGATTGATTAAGTCAGGTATTCACTATGCCAAGAAGAAGAGAAGTTCCCAAGCGTCAGGTCTTGCCGGATCCGAAGTTTGGAAGTGAAAAAATCGCAAAGTTCGTCAACATGATCATGGTTGACGGTAAGAAGTCAGTGGCCGAAAGCGTGCTGTACGGTGCTCTCGATATCATTGATGGCAAAGGTAAGGGCGATCCCGTTGAAGTGATGGAGCAAGCCCTCGATAACGTCAGTCCCATGGTTGAGGTGAAGTCTCGCCGTGTTGGTGGTGCGACTTATCAGGTGCCTATCGAAGTGCGTCCCGTTCGCCGCCAAGCTTTGGCGATGCGTTGGTTGATCGATGCTTCGCGTAATCGTGGTGAAAAATCCATGGTGGCAAAATTGGCAGCTGAGTTGATGGATGCTTCTGAGAGCCGCGGTTCTGCGGTTAAGAAGCGCGAAGATACTCACCGCATGGCCGAAGCCAACAAGGCTTTTGCTCATTTCCGCTGGTAACCCCGTTTAGAGGATTCATTAAGTGGCACGAAAAACCCCCCTTGAGCGCTATCGCAATATCGGTATTTGCGCCCACGTAGACGCCGGTAAGACGACAACGACAGAGCGTATCCTGTTCTACACAGGTATTTCACACAAAATTGGTGAGGTGCACGACGGTGCAGCGACCATGGACTGGATGGAGCAGGAGCAGGAGCGTGGCATTACGATCACCTCAGCTGCTACGACGACATTCTGGCAGGGCATGGATCAGCAGTACGACCAGCATCGTATCAACATCATCGATACGCCTGGGCACGTTGACTTTACCATTGAGGTGGAGCGTTCGTTGCGTGTTCTCGATGGTGCCGTTGTGGTGTTCTGTGGGTCTTCTGGTGTTGAGCCTCAGTCTGAAACCGTATGGCGTCAGGCCGACAAGTACAGCGTTCCGCGCATTGTGTTTGTCAATAAAATGGACCGCGCCGGAGCTGACTTTGAGCGCGTAGTGCAGCAGATTCGCGATCGTTTGGCGGCGACAGTGGTGCCTATTCAATTGAATATCGGCGCTGAAGACGAGTTCAAGGGCATCGTCGATCTCATTCGCATGAAAGCGATTTACTGGAATGAGGCGGATATGGGGGCTACTTACGAGGAAGCCGAAATCCCAGCCGACTTGCAGTCTCGCTGTGAAGAGTTGCGTGAAGAAATGGTTGAGGCGGCCGCAGAGTCTAGCGAGGAAAT
>DS990613.1:41150-44601 GCA_000155715.1 gamma proteobacterium HTCC5015
TTCTCGACGACGGCGAAACGGAAGAAGCGCGTGAATCAAGTGATGACGAGCCTTTCTCTGCCTTGGCCTTTAAAATTGCCACCGACCCCTTTGTTGGTAGCTTGACGTTTATTCGTGTTTATTCGGGCGTTTTGAACTCCGGTGATACCGTGTTCAACCCCGTTAAGAGTAAGCGTGAGCGCGTAGGTCGTTTGCTGCAAATGCATTCGAACTCGCGCGAAGAGATTAAAGAGATTTTGGCGGGTGATATTGCGGCTTGCGTAGGTCTGAAAGACGTTACTACGGGCGATACGCTGTGCGACAAAGATCATCCGATTACGCTTGAGCGTATGGAGTTCCCCGAGCCAGTGATTGCGGTTGCGGTGGAGCCCAAGTCAAAGGCGGATCAGGAGAAAATGGGTTTGGCGTTGGCGCGTCTGGCTCAGGAAGATCCTTCGTTCCGCGTGCAAACTGACGAAGAGTCAGGCCAAACGATCATCTCGGGTATGGGCGAGCTTCACCTCGATATTATCGTCGACCGCATGCGTCGCGAGTTTAAGGTTGAGGCCAATGTGGGTGCGCCACAAGTGTCCTATCGTGAAACAATTCGCAGCTCGGTCGAGCAGCACGGTAAGTTTGTGCGTCAGTCGGGCGGTCGCGGTCAGTACGGCCATGTTGTGCTTAAGATTGAGCCGTTGCCTGAAGATGGCGAAGAGAACTACGAATTTGTCAATCAGATTGTGGGTGGCGCGGTGCCTCGCGAGTATATTCCCGCCGTCGACAAGGGTATTCACGAGCAGATGGAGAACGGCGTTCTCGCTGGCTTCCCCATGCAGAATATCAAGGTCACTCTGATTGACGGTTCCTATCACGATGTGGACTCCAATGAAATGGCGTTCAAGATCGCGGCCTCTATGGGCTTTAAGGCGGGCGCTTTGGAAGCGAGTCCGGTGCTGCTTGAGCCGATGATGAAAGTAGAGGTGGTTACGCCCGAAGAGTATATGGGCGATGTGATGGGTGACTTGAATCGCCGTCGCGGCTTGGTTCAAGGCATGGAAGAGGGGCCAGCGGGCAACAAGTTGTTGCGTGCCGATGTGCCTCTAGCTGAAATGTTTGGTTACGCCACGGATCTGCGTTCTGCAACGCAGGGTCGAGCAACATTCTCCATGGAGTTCGCTAAGTACTCCGAAGCGCCGCAAAACATTGCGGATGAAGTAATTAAGAAGGCTTCAGCCTAAGACAGAGGAGCTGACACATGTCTAAAGAAAAATTTGAACGTAACAAACCCCACGTCAACGTAGGCACGATCGGTCACGTTGACCACGGTAAAACGACTCTGACTGCGGCGATGACCAAGGTTTTGAGTGAGACTTTTGGCGGTGACGCTCGCGCGTTTGACCAGATTGATAACGCGCCTGAAGAAAAGGCTCGCGGTATCACGATTTCAACGGCGCACGTTGAGTACGAAAGCGAAACGCGTCACTACGCGCACGTTGACTGCCCCGGGCACGCCGACTACGTGAAGAACATGATTACGGGTGCGGCCCAGATGGACGGCGCGATTCTCGTTGTTAACGCCGCTGACGGCCCCATGCCTCAGACTCGCGAGCACATCTTGCTGTCTCGTCAGGTAGGTGTTCCCTTTATTGTGGTCTACCTGAACAAGGCCGACATGGTCGACGACGAAGAGCTGCTTGAGCTGGTTGAGATGGAAGTTCGCGACTTGCTGTCGAGCTACGACTTCCCCGGCGACGACACGCCTGTTATCACCGGTTCTGCGCTGAAAGCGCTGGAAGGCGACACGTCTGACATTGGCGCGCCTTCTATTGTGAAGTTGGCCGAGGCGATGGATGAGTATATTCCTACACCCGAGCGCCCTGTTGATCAGCCCTTCCTGCTGCCTATTGAAGACGTATTCTCGATCTCTGGTCGCGGTACGGTTGTAACCGGTCGTGTTGAGCGCGGTCGCATCAACGTTGGTGACGACATTGAGATCGTGGGTATTCGCGATACGCAGAAGACCACGTGTACCGGTGTTGAGATGTTCCGCAAGTTGCTGGACTCTGGCGAAGCGGGCGACAACGTGGGTGTGCTTCTGCGTGGCACGAAGCGCGACGACGTTGAGCGCGGCCAAGTGTTGTGCGTACCGGGTTCTGTTAACCCTCACACGAAGTTCGAGTGTGAAGTGTATGTACTGTCCAAAGACGAAGGTGGCCGTCACACGCCATTCTTCAACGGCTACCGTCCCCAGTTCTACTTCCGTACGACGGACGTAACGGGTGCTTGCACATTGCCCGAAGGCACAGAAATGGTTATGCCTGGCGACAATGTGAAGATGGACGTTGAGCTGATTGCCCCGATTGCGATGGAAGATGGTCTTCGCTTCGCGATCCGTGAGGGTGGCCGCACAGTAGGTGCGGGTGTTGTTTCTAAAATCACTGAGTAAGCACGATGGCTGTTAAAAAAGCACAAACCATTCGTATTCGCCTTAAAGCGTTTGATCACCGTTTGATCGACAAGTCGGCGGGTGAGATTGTCGAGACCGCGAAGCGCACAGGCGCTCGCGTTCTCGGCCCTATCCCACTGCCCACTAAGCGTGAGCGCTACACGGTATTGATCTCTCCTCACGTCAACAAAGACGCGCGAGATCAGTATGAAATCCGTACGCACAAGCGTTTGATGGACATCGTCGACCCTACTGATAAAACAGTAGATGCGTTGATGAAGCTTGATCTCGCTGCAGGGGTTGATGTTCAGATTAAACTGAACTAGAATACGCGCCCCTTTGACGGGGAGTGAGCGCCGAGAAGCTTGGCGCTCCCACAGGCCACCGATAGGGTGGCACCGATTTAGCGGTCGGCCCGAGCGGTTAAATTCCGTATCGGGCCGATGTTTTGGTTTTATTAGTTGCCCACTGGTTGGGCGGAAGATTGAGGAATTGTCATGGCAATTGGTCTAGTCGGTCGCAAGGCAGGCATGACTCGCGTCTTCACTGAAGATGGTGTGTCCGTTCCCGTGACCGTAATTGAGGCGGCTCCTAACCGCGTGACCCAAGTCAAAAGCCAAGAAGCGGCTGACGGCTATTCGTCACTTCAGGTTACAAAAGGTGAGCGTCGCGCTTCACGAGTCACCAAGCCGATGGCGGGTCACTACGCCAAAGCGGGCGTTGAAGCAGGCGATGGCCTGTGGGAGTTCCGCTTGGAAGGCGAAGAGGGCGAAGGCATCGAAGTAGGCGGCGAGCTGAAGGTTGACTTGTTTGAAGCGGGTCAGAAGGTTGATGTGATTGGCACCTCAATTGGTAAAGGCTTTCAGGGCGGTATTAAGCGTCACAACTTCCGCTCACAGGATGCGACTCACGGTAATTCAATCTCTCACCGTGCGCCGGGTTCGACTGGGCAATGTCAGACGCCTGGTCGCGTATTTAAGGGCAAGCGAATGGCTGGTCACATGGGTAGTAAGCGTGTGACGGCTC
>DS990612.1:1971-44429 GCA_000155715.1 gamma proteobacterium HTCC5015
TCGGTGGTTCAAATCCACCCAGACCCACCAACTTATGAGCAACCCTAGGTCTAAAGCTATGGGGCTATAGCTCAGCTGGGAGAGCGCCTGCTTTGCACGCAGGAGGTCTGCGGTTCGATCCCGCATAGCTCCACCATATTTCATAGTTAAATAAGCTTTCGAGCTTATTTAGCTCTGACTTATGGTCAGAAAGCTGGGAAACTGGCACGTTCTTTAACAAATTGGAAAGTAATCTAGGCACACAATCATTGCAGTTTAATGATTGTTTGAACATCTAGATGAAAGAATTGATATCAAGTCAACAAATGTTGTTTTATAACGCGTTTGGGATATTTGATTCAATTTCACATTTAATGTTCTCTTGTGTTGTTATTCATGTGATCAGCTAGTGATTAAGTAGCCAATTTTCTTAATCACAACAAAGGTTAATTCCAACTCATATGCCCGAATATTTCGGGTTATATGGTCAAGTGAATAAGCGCATACGGTGAATGCCTAGGCAGTCAGAGGCGATGAAGGACGTGTTAGTCTGCGATAAGCTCGGGTAAGCTGGCAAAAAGCGTTACAGCCCGAGATTTCCGAATGGGGAAACCCACCTCTTTGAGGTATCTTGCACTGAATACATAGGTGTAAGAGGCGAACCCGGGGAACTGAAACATCTAAGTACCCGGAGGAAAAGAAATCAAACGAGATTCCCCTAGTAGCGGCGAGCGAACGGGGATTAGCCCTTAAGCTGTTTTTGCGTTAGTGGAACACTCTGGAAAGTGTGGCCATAGTGGGTGATAGCCCCGTACACGAAAACAAATTAACAGTGAAATCGAGTAGGGCGGGACACGTGTTATCCTGTCTGAACATGGGGGGACCATCCTCCAAGGCTAAATACTACTGACTGACCGATAGTGAACTAGTACCGTGAGGGAAAGGCGAAAAGAACCCCGGTGAGGGGAGTGAAATAGAACCTGAAACCGTGTGCGTACAAGCAGTGGGAGCCGACTTGTTCGGTGACTGCGTACCTTTTGTATAATGGGTCAGCGACTTACATTTTGTAGCAAGGTTAACCTGTAGGGGAGCCGTAGAGAAATCGAGTCTTAATAGGGCGTTCAGTTGCAAGGTGTAGACCCGAAACCCGGCGATCTATCCATGGCCAGGTTGAAGATGCCGTAACAGGCATTGGAGGACCGAACCCACTAATGTTGAAAAATTAGGGGATGAGCTGTGGATCGGAGTGAAAGGCTAATCAAGCCGGGAGATAGCTGGTTCTCCCCGAAATCTATTTAGGTAGAGCGTCATGTCTAACTCCAGGGGGTAGAGCACTGTTTCGGCTAGGGGCCCATCCCGGGTTACCAAACCGATGCAAACTCCGAATACCTGGAAGTTCAATCATGGCAGACACACTATGGGTGCTAACGTCCATAGTGGAGAGGGAAACAACCCAGACCGCCATCTAAGGTCCCAAAGTTATAGTTAAGTGGGAAACGATGTGGGAAGGCGCAAACAGCTAGGAGGTTGGCTTAGAAGCAGCCACCCTTTAAAGAAAGCGTAATAGCTCACTAGTCGAGTCGGCCTGCGCGGAAGATTTAACGGGGCTAAAACTATACACCGAAGATGCGGATGCACTTAGTGCATGGTAGGGGAGCGTTCTGTACGCCTGTGAAGGTGAGTTGAGAAGCTTGCTGGAGGTATCAGAAGTGCGAATGCTGACATGAGTAACGATAAGAGGGGTGAAAAACCCCTCCACCGAAAGCCCAAGGTTTCCTGCGCAACGCTAATCGGCGCAGGGTTAGTCGGCCCCTAAGGCGAGGCAGAAATGCGTAGTCGATGGGAAACAGGTCAATATTCCTGTACCGGCTGTTACTGCGATGGGGTGACGAAGAAGGCTAAACCTACCAGGCGATGGTTGTCCTGGGGAAAGTATGTAGGCTGAGAATTTAGGAAAATCCGGTTCTCTTAAGGCTGAGATACGAGACTATGAGGCTACGGCCTCTAGGTGGTTGATGCCATGCTTCCAAGAAAACCCTCTAAGCTTCAGGTAACAGCTGACCGTACCCCAAACGAACACACGTGGGCGGGATGAGAATTCTAAGGTGCTTGAGAGAACTCAGCTGAAGGAACTAGGCAAAATGGTACCGTAACTTCGGGAGAAGGTACGCCGCTGGACGTGAAGGACTTGCTCCGTAAGCGTCTAGCGGCCGCAGTGACCTGGTGGCCACGACTGTTTATCAAAAACATAGTACTGTGCAAACACGTAAGTGGACGTATACGGTATGACGCCTGCCCGGTGCCGGAAGGTTAATTGATGGGGTTAGCTTATGCGAAGCTCTTGATCGAAGCCCCGGTGAACGGCGGCCGTAACTATAACGGTCCTAAGGTAGCGAAATTCCTTGTCGGGTAAGTTCCGACCTGCACGAATGGCGTAACGATGGCCACACTGTCTCCAGCTGAGACTCAGTGAAATTGAAATCGCTGTTAAGATGCAGCGTCCCCGCGGCTAGACGGAAAGACCCCGTGAACCTTTACTATAGCTTGACACTGAACTTTGAACCTACTTGTGTAGGATAGGTGGGAGGCTTTGAAACTGTGACGCCAGTTGCAGTGGAGCCAACCTTGAAATACCACCCTGGTATGTTTGAAGTTCTAACCTCGACCCGTTATCCGGGTTAGGGACAGTGTCTGGTGGGTAGTTTGACTGGGGCGGTCTCCTCCCAAATCGTAACGGAGGAGCGCGAAGGTACCCTAATCCCGGTCGGAAATCGGGAGGTTTGTGCAAAGGCATAAGGGTGCTTGACTGCGAGACAGACACGTCGAGCAGGTGCGAAAGCAGGTCTTAGTGATCCGGTGGTTCTGTATGGAAGGGCCATCGCTCAACGGATAAAAGGTACTCCGGGGATAACAGGCTGATACTGCCCAAGAGTCCATATCGACGGCAGTGTTTGGCACCTCGATGTCGGCTCATCACATCCTGGGGCTGAAGCAGGTCCCAAGGGTATGGCTGTTCGCCATTTAAAGTGGTACGCGAGCTGGGTTCAGAACGTCGTGAGACAGTTCGGTCCCTATCTACCGTGGGCGTTTGAGACTTGAGGGAAGCTGCTCCTAGTACGAGAGGACCGGAGTGGACGTACCACTGGTGTTCGGGTTGTTATGCCAATAGCATTGCCCGGTAGCTATGTACGGACGGGATAACCGCTGAAAGCATCTAAGCGGGAAGCCCCTCCCAAGATGAGGTCTCACTGGGAACTTGATTCCCCTGAAGGGTCGTCGGAGACTACGACGTTGATAGGCTGGGTGTGGAAGTGCAGCAATGTATGAAGCTAACCAGTACTAATTGCCCGTGAGACTTGACCATATAACCCAAAGTATTTGGGTTGCTGATCAAGTGAGCAACAACACAATCTAGATTACTTTCCAAATTTTGCAGTGCGATGTAAATGTCGAGCTGCGATACCAGCTTTCTTGGTGAAAATAGAGTCGTGGAACCACCTGAATCCATCTCGAACTCAGAAGTGAAACGCGATATCGCCGATGGTAGTGTGGGGTTGCCCCATGTGAGAGTAGGTCATCACCAAGATTTAATACCGAGAACCCCGGCAGTGAAAACTGTCGGGGTTTTTTTTGCTCAAATGTCAGGCCTCAGGGCGTAAGGCGCCATTTATGAACCCAATTGAATTAGGGTTGCCCCTGTCTCGGTGAGCGACATGAAAAAATGACGATGGCGTCTCACAAAAAAAGCTGAAAACAGGTAAAATGATGCGGTTAAATATAGTTGAAAAGCTTTTCAAAACGCAGATAACAGGCCCTGAAGGATGACCCAAACTCTCTCTGACACCAAAATTGCCATTATCGGCTTGGGCTATGTGGGTCTGCCACTGGCTGCCGAATTTGGCAAGCAATACGACGTGGTTGGCTTTGATATCAACCAGGTGCGGATAGATGAATTGCTGAGCGGTCATGACACCACTCTGGAGCTTACGGATGCAGAGCTGGCAGAGGCCAAGGGCCTGAATTTTACTACGGAGTTAGAGAGCATCCGCCAGTGCAACGTTTATATTGTAACCGTTCCCACCCCGGTGGATGGCGCCAACCGTCCGGATTTTACCCCGCTAAAGAAGGCCTCTCAGGCCATTGGCGGTGTGCTTGAAAACGGCGATACGGTGATTTACGAATCCACGGTCTTTCCCGGCTGCACTGAGGAGATCTGCGTGCCCGAGCTGGAGAAGTCCTCTGGCCTTGTTTTCAATCGGGACTTTTACTGTGGTTATAGCCCGGAGCGAATCAATCCCGGTGACAAGGTCAATCGTTTGCCTACCATCGTCAAGATCACCAGCGGCTCCACACCCCAGGTAGCCGACTATGTCGACAGCCTATACGCCAGCATTGTCACTGCCGGCACTCATCGCGCGCCCTCCATGAAAGTGGCCGAGGCGGCCAAGGTGATCGAGAACACACAGCGCGACATCAATATTGGCCTGATGAACGAACTGTCGGTGCTGTTTGACCGCATCGGCATCGACACGAATGCCGTTATCGATGCCGCCGCCACCAAATGGAACTTTTTGCGCTTTAATCCCGGTCTTGTGGGTGGGCACTGTATCGGCGTCGACCCCTACTACCTGACCTACAAGGCGGAGCAGGTGGGTTACTTGCCGCAAATGATCCTGGCCGGTCGCCGTCTCAACGACAATATGGGCCGTTACGTGGCCCGCAATACCATTCGAAAAATGTTGCAACTGGGCATGGACGTTCCCCGGTGCCGTATTGGCTTGCTGGGTGTGACCTTCAAGGAAAACTGCCCGGACATTCGTAACAGCAAAGTCATAGATGTGGTCCGCGAGCTGGAAGCCTGGGGCGCCAATGTGGCGGCGGCCGATACATGGGCCAACCCCGAAGAAGTGCAAAAAGAATATGGGTTCGAGCTGCAAAACATTAGTGCAGAGGAGCCAGTGGACGCACTGATTGTTGCGGTTGGGCACCATGAATACAGAGACCTTACTGCAGAAGAGCTTTGCGCAATGGTCAATAACGAAATGCCCCTCATCGTCGATGTTAAAGGGCTCTACTCTCAAACCGAACTGGAAGACAAAGGCTGTACCGTCTTCAGACTCTAGGTAAAGCATGATTGAAAACAGAAAAGTGAAATTTGCATTGGTGGGGACCGGAAGAATTGCCAACAACCACATCGGTGCGATTGAAAAGCACGGCGATCGTTGTGAATTGGTGGATATCTGCGACACCAACCCGGAAGTGCTCAAGGCCGCTACTGAGCGTACAGGCGCCCGAGGCCACGACAATATTGAGGAGATGCTGGCCAATAGTGGTGCCGATATTGTCGTAGTGACAACGCCGAGTGGTATTCATCCGCGTCAAACGATTCAAATAGCCAGAGCTGGCAAACATGTAATGACAGAAAAACCCATGGCGACTCGGTGGCAGGACGCTGTGGATATGGTTAAGGCTTGCGATGATCACGGAGTACAGCTTTTTGTGGTCAAGCAAAACCGGCAAAACGCCACTCTGCAATTGTTGAAAAAAGCCATGGAAGCGGGGCGCTTTGGCAAAATTTACAACGTTGCCGTTAATGTGTTCTGGACTCGTCCACAGGAGTACTACGACCAGGGTGGCTGGCGTGGCACCTGGGAATTTGATGGGGGCGCCTTTATGAACCAGGCCAGTCACTATATTGATCTGCTGGACTGGCTGATCGGCCCAATGGAGAGCGTGATGGCCTACACGGCCACTCAGGAGCGCAATATTGAGGCCGAGGATTCCGGGGTGGCCGCCCTGCGCTGGCGCAGCGGCGCCATGGGAACCCTCAATGTCAGCATGCTCACCTATCCCAAAAACTACGAGGGCAGTATTACCATTATCGGAGAAAAAGGCACCGTCCGCGTGGGCGGCGTGGCCGTCAACGAGATCCAGCACTGGGAGTTCGAGGACGAGAGCCCCGAAGACGCCAACATCAAAGAGGCCAGCTACGAGACCACCAGTGTCTATGGCTTTGGCCATCCGTTGTACTATGACAACGTGATCAATGTACTCACCCGGGGTGAAAAGCCGCTCACTGATGGACGCTCCGGTCTGAAGAGTATGGAGCTGCTAACCGCCCTGTACCGCTCCGCGCGCGACCAACAGCGTGTGGCCCTGCCACTGGAACTATAATGCAAACCATGGATTACTTCGTGCACGACAGCGCCATCGTCGACGACGGCGCCCAAATCGGTGAAGACAGCCGAGTATGGCATTTTGTTCATGTCTGCGGTGGTGCACGTATCGGTCAGGGCGTATCGCTGGGACAAAATGTGTTTGTAGGTAACAAGGTCACGATTGGCGATCACTGCAAAGTTCAAAACAATGTTTCGGTTTACGACAATGTGCACCTGAAAGAAGGGGTCTTTTGTGGGCCCAGCATGGTGTTCACCAATGTCTACAACCCGCGATCATTGATCGAACGCAAAGACGAATACCGGGATACATTGGTGAAAAAGGGCGCCACCCTGGGCGCTAACTGCACCATCGTTTGCGGCGTAACCATCGGCGCCTATTCCTTCGTTGGCGCCGGTGCGGTGGTCAACAAGGATGTGTCCGACTACGCCTTGGTGGTAGGTGTGCCGGGTAGGCAGATTGGCTGGATGAGTGAGTTCGGCGAGCAGCTGGACTTGCCGCTGAGCGGCGAGGGCCGCGCCACCTGCCAGCACACCGGCGCCGTTTACACACTAAACGGGCAAACCGTCACGAAAGAGGACGCCTGAATGCAATTCATCGACCTGGGCGCGCAGCAGGCCCGCATAAAAGACCAAATCGACGCCAACATTCAGAAGGTGTTGGCCCACGGCCAGTACATCAAGGGCCCCGAAGTAGCCGAGCTCGAAACTGAACTGGCGGAATTCACCGGCGCCAAACACTGCATCGGCGTGGCCAATGGCACGGATGCTCTTCAGATCGCGCTGATGGCCGCCGACATCGGGCCCGGTGACGAAGTCATCACCCCCGGTTTCACCTTCATCGCCACCGCAGAAGCCGTGGCCGTGGTGGGCGCCAAGCCTGTCTACATCGATGTGCAGGAAAATACCTACAACCTAGACCCGGAGCAAATTGAGTCACTGATTACTCCAAACACTAAAGCCATCATTCCGGTTTCGCTTTACGGTCAGTGTGCCGACTTTGACGCCATTAACGGCATTGCCGAAAAGCACGGCCTGACCGTGATTGAAGACGGTGCCCAGAGCCTGGGTGCCAGTTACAAGGGCCGACGCTCTTGTAACCTGAGTCACATGGGCACGGTCTCGTTTTTCCCCAGTAAGCCACTCGGCTGCTATGGAGACGGCGGCGCCATTCTTACCAGTGATGACGAACTGGCCGAACAGATTAAAATAATTGCCAACCACGGCCAGGACCGTCGTTACCACCACGCCCGCATAGGGTTGAATAGCCGTCTGGATACACTGCAAGCCGCCATTCTTTTGCCCAAGCTGGAAATTTTTCAGGACGAGCTGGACAAGCGAGACCAAGTGGCCAAACTTTATACACAAAAGCTCAACGCGGCAGGGGTTTACACCACGCCCTTTATCGAAGAGCACAACATTAGCGCCTGGGCCCAATACACCGTACGTGTTCCGAACCGGGAGCAAGTGCAGGAACAGCTCAAAGAAGCTGGCATTCCAA
The DNA here is from genome assembly GCA_000155715.1 of gamma proteobacterium HTCC5015. Taxonomy (GTDB): domain Bacteria; phylum Pseudomonadota; class Gammaproteobacteria; order HTCC5015; family HTCC5015; genus HTCC5015. Next base: position 9,628 of record DS990612.1, read on the forward strand.
CAGCGGTGCACTATCCCGTGCCGCTCAACCACCAACCGGCCGTTCAAGACTTGAGTGCAAAGCTACCTGTTGGCGATAAAGTGGCGCGAGAAGTCATGAGTTTGCCGATGCACCCCTACATGACCGAAGAACAGATCGATCGGATCGCAGAAGCACTGGCAAAGGCGACGTAAGTCTCATCCTAGGCAGGGAGAACACGGATCCGCGTTTTTCGGAAACCTGACTGGCGACATTTCAGTATATTGCTGCGGCTATCGTTACTTGTTCAACAATGAGAGTGTTGTGACAACAGAATCACCCACCATGGTAAAAGCGCCCAATCATTTTCGCCGGGATATCCAGGGCCTGAGGGCGATTGCCGTGTTGGCGGTGATTTTTTTTCATTACAAATCTGACTGGTTGCCTGGAGGATTTGTTGGTGTTGATGTGTTTCTGGTGATTTCCGGTTATTTGATGACTGGAATTCTGTTGCGCCAGAAGGAAAACCCGCGATCTGGCCTGGCTGATACGCTCAAGCATTTCTATATAAGTCGCTTTAAGCGTATTGCCCCGGCATATTACTGTCTCCTGTTGATCGTGTCTGTTATTGCCGCCATATTTTTTACAGTGAATGACTATGAGTTCTACAGCGAAAGTCTAAAGTCGGCCCTCGTTTTTAACAGCAGTCAACACTTTGCCGAATTTGGTGATTATTTCGCCCCTGATGTTCATGAACAACCACTGTTGCATACATGGTCCTTGGCGGTGGAAATGCAGTTTTATGTTTACCTCCCGTTAATGATTCTTTTGTTAAAGAGCAACACACTAAAGTGGCTGATGCCAACAATACTGGTGAGTCTGTTGCTTGTGGCCGAATGGCATCTTCGTATTGATCAAGCTGGTCAAAGCACCTATTACGCGCTTTACGCAAGAATTCCGGAATTCATTTTCGGCGGACTGGTGGCATTGTTCGCTCTGGGCGATCGCTGGTCAGCTCGGCTTTCAAATGGCCTTTGGCTGGTGGGTTTAACACTGGTTCTGGGCAGCACATTGTTAATTACCGGTGAAATGGCCTTCCCGGGGTTATTGTCGTTACCGCCAGTGATTGGAGCCGTTATTATGATTGCCGCCGGTCGAGCACAATGCGCAAGCTTGATTAGCGGGCGCATCGCTGTCTGGTTGGGCGCGCTATCTTATTCACTCTACCTTTGGCACTGGCCAGTACTGGCGCTTATACGCTATTTTACGGGCCGGCAGGAATTGAACCCAAGTGAAACTGTGTTGTTTGTAGTTGCCACTCTGGTCAGTTCCTGTCTTTCGTACTATCTGGTGGAGCAGCACTTTCAACGCAAGGGAGAACAAAAAGGAATACCGGAGAATCGGCGAGCGGTTATGGCAGCGGTACTGGTGGCAGGTATTGCATGGCTTAGTGTTCAGAGCATGGTCTGGGCCAATCTGAAGCTGTCGCCACCCCCTCAGCCTGAGGAGGAGAAGCAATATGCCTCACAGGACGAAATCTGCCATGGGTCGTGGGTGGGCGAGTGTCTTAAAGGTGATGCGGCGTCACCCAGAGAAATACTTGTTCTGGGAGATTCGCATGGCGCCATGCTCAACCATTTTTTCGACCAACTTGGCAAAGAGTTAGGCTTCTCAGCCCGAGTAATCACTGCCAGTAGTTGCGTTACGATTCCAACCTACGAATGGTCTATGTTGGCAGAGTGGGCAGAAGAGCCTTGTCGTGCGCAAATTGAAAGAGCAAGAGAGTATGTTGATAAAGCAGGGGTGATAGTAATAGCGGGAAAATGGAGCTCTGAAAAAAGAGGTGAGTCACTTATCGAAAATCTGAATAGCTTTATCTCGGATAGCAACGCAAATATTTACTTGATGTCTCAGGTCAAGCAGTGGGAAAGCAACCCGATGAGAGCAAGGCGGTGGCATCATCTATCTATACCAGTCAGTATCAGCGTTAACCAAAGCTACAAGGTGGCAAATGAGAGCGTACGTCAAATCTCCAGTCGGCATGAGAATGCTTACTACCTGGATATGGAGGATCTGCCTGTTTTTGGCAATAGACCATTATACAATGGTGAGTTGGTGTACATGGATGATCACCATCTAAACGAGTTGGGCGCAAAAATTTACGCCGAACAATCTCAGTCTGTTTTTAACGCAGTGATAGCCAGGGAATGGCCGGAAGCACAGATAGGCACTGTAAGTGATGTAGACAGAGAAGCGGTTCAATAGATGAAAATTCAGGAACTCGTTAAAAATGCCGGCACACTGACGGTGGGAAATGGCATTTCCCAGGCAACTTCACTGATTGGCCTGGTTGTGCTGGCACGGTACTACAGCCCGGAGCAATTTGGTTTTTTGGCATTAGTGGTCGGTGTGTCGACCATCACTGGAATCGCTGCATCAGCTCGATACGAGCTGACGATCCTTTTGCCCAAAAGCAGCAAGCACGCAATGATTGCCAGGATGGCTTCGCTGGCCGTCTCTATATTTTCGCACGTAGTGTTGTTGCTAGTGCTTTCGGGTATGGCAAAATTTAACCTCTTGATCAATGAATTCAGTACGGTACTTTTTATAGTGCTGATATCGGCTGGAAGCAGCTTGGTTAACATAAGCTCATTTGTGCAAAATCGGGAAAGCAGATACGCAACCACTGCTATTGTGCAAATCATGAAGGCTTTGATGACATTTGGAGTGTCCTGGAGTGTTGCATATACCGAGTACAGTGAAAAGGGTCTTGTAATAGGCCTGACCGTATCATCATCTGTCTTGTTAGTGTATTTATCCCTGACGGAATTCGGGCTTAAAAATCTGGCTGCCATTCAAAGAAATAGATTACCATGGCTGAGAGGGTGGCTAAAAAGGCACATAAAGTTTGTCAAATATTCTCTACCAGCCGTCTTTGTTAACAATCTTTCAACACAGGCTCCTGTGTTTTTATTGGCAGCCTTCTATGGTCAGGGCTTGGCTGGCGTTTTCAGTGTTCTGATGCGAGTGATTATGGCACCCATGGTTTTGGTTGCCGGCGCATTCAATCGCATATACATGAGGACAGTCAGTGAGAGGCGGGCGGTCGGCCAAAAAATATCAAAAGTAACTGCAGGTGTGTCGGGTGTTGCGCTAGTCCCCGCATTAGGTGCCGCGACAGTATTGTTATCACTGTCAAAGTTCTATGGATTCGAGCAATTGATGGGCAGTGAGTGGCAGGCCATCGATGTGTATCTTCTGGTTTTTCTTCCCATGATGTTAACCGGGTTTGTTAGTAAAAGTGTTGCCGGCTTTGCTGTACTTGGTAAAAATGAATTGGGCCTTTTTTACCAATTTATTGTGCTGGTCGCAGTCGTTTCATCAATTTGCATCGCTGATTATTTCGGGTTGAGTGGAGACAGTGCAGTAAGAGCATTGGCTTTTACATTGGTGCTAACCAATTTGATTCAATACTCAATGATTATATATGTGACTAAAACAGTAGACAGGGTGGCAGGCCATGGGTAAAGAGAAGCAGCCCGTATTTATAGTTTCTTCAGAAAGAAGCGGTACCAATCTGCTAAGGAGAAGGCTCAGCGAATCACAGTCTGCCTATTATGGGCCGGCGCCACTTCATTTGCTAAAGCACTTTTTTTATAGGGAGCAAGCCTATGGTGATCTCGGAGACGACCGAAATTTTGTAGCCCTCGTTCGCGACTGTCTTGGTTTGGCATACGCTCATTTTTCACCATGGGATGAAGATATCAGCGTGGATGAAGTGATCGCGGAATACGATCACCTGGCAACAAGCTGTGGAAGATCAGCCATTGGCTTGATGCATGTGATCAACACAATATATGCAAGACGAAAAGGTTACGATTCTTACATATGCAAAGACAATAATCTCTTTGATTATGTGTACCCGATCGCAATGGGCATACCGGGCGCAAAATTTATTTTTCTATACAGAGATGCCAGGGATGTGGTCGTTAGTCAGCTTAAGAGGCCAACGCAGATTAAAAGTGTTTTGTATCTATCAACACTCTGGAAGGATGAGCAGGAAAAAATTATTCAGGCAATGGGTTTTCCGCCCCTTGAGAAACGTTCTTTCTCAATCAGCTATGAAGACTACGTCACTGATGAAAAAAAACACCTGAAAAGTATGTGTGATTTTTTAAACGTTGAAATGGTCTCGTCTAAAGAAGGTGCGCGCCATTCAAGCGAGAAGGCGGATATTCAGGAGTGGGAAAATCTAAATAAGCCCACTATGAAAAATAATTTTGGAAAGTACAGTGAGAGCCTTAGCCAAAAGCAAATTACGATGGTCGAGTCTATTGCAAAAAGGCAAATGCTTCGCCTTGGGTATCGGCCTGAGTACGCTGTAAGAAATAAAAGCCAATATCAGGTAAAAGCCATTATCTTCATGGCCAAAGTATGGCGGCTGATAAAAAACAAACTGGGCCTTTTGTCAAAGACAAAAGGGCAGAGTGACAGGGAGCGTTACATTGCATCGTTGGATAGAATGACATGATACGCCGGAAGTTCGAAAAATTGTTTTTTATGATGGCGGGTGCAGTGTTGGCTCCCCTTTATTGTTGTCGTAAAGGTCACCAGGAAGACAGCTTAAATCAGCCCGTTTTCATCATAGGCGCCCCAAGAACGGGGTCGACTGTGTTGTACCAAGCACTGACTAATTGTTATGAAGTTGCATATATAGATAATCTGGCGGCTGTTTTTTATAAAAACCTTCCATTCGGCATATGGTTGTCAGAAAAAATATTTGGTATGAAGCCTCACAACACGTTCAAATCAAAATTTGGCAACACTCGTGAATACGGTTGGCACGCGCCCAGTGAATGTGGTCAATTCTGGTACCGCTGGCTTCCCCTTGATGATCACTATGTAGACAGAGGTCAGTTTTCAGCTTCAGCAGTCACCGAGATTCATGATGAGATTGTGTCCTGCCAAAGGGTTTCGGGCTTGCCTATGTTGTTCAAAAACCTGAATGCCGGGCAGCGACTTCGGCTGATTGCTGATGCTTTTCCTGAGGCCAAAATCATTTACCTCAAGCGAGATCCCCGTTTCACGTCTGCTTCCATTCTGAAGGCCAGAAAGGAAAATCATATCAAGGAGGGGGAGTGGTGGAGTGTAAAGCCAAAAAACTTTCGCCAGCTTATGGCACTGAGCGAGGTCGAAATGGTAGTGGCTCAGGTTTACTATCTGGAGCATCAAATAGAGAAAGATCTGTCTCTTTTTTCTGAGAGAAACACGTTAAGGCTGCACTATAATGAACTGAGTGAGGGCGTTGTAAGAAAAATTGGAAATTGGCTGAATATGGATGAAAAGAGCGGGGCCGAGGTGCCTGAATTCTATCGCGATAGCGACAAAAAAATGGATAAAGAGCTTATGGGTCAAATCAGCGGGATGGTTGAAGCGTATCCCTTCCCGGGAGATGTGCCCGAATGAAGGACGTCTATCGAAAGCTTTGCAGTGACAATGATCACATCCCCCTGTTTCAACAGGCCTGGTGGCTTGATGCTACAGCTGGCGATCATTGGAGTGTTGCTCTGGTAGAAAAGGGCGGAAAGATTCAGGCAGCCATGCCATACATGATCAAAAAACGGTTTGGCCTGACTGTTATCACTCAACCGCCGCTAACCCAGTACTTGGGCCCGTGGATATTGCCTGCACAGTCTAAACGAGCAAAGCAATTATCCAGAGAGAAAGACCTGATGCAGGCTCTGGTCGATCAATTGCCTCAATATCATATATACCGCCAAACCTGGTCGCCGGATTATCAAAACTGGATGCCTTTTTACTGGCGGGGTTTTGCTCAAACAACTCGATACAGCTACCGCATTGAAAACCTCTCGAATCTTGATGAAGTGTGGGGTGGTTTTCAAGCCGGGATAAGGAGCGATATTCGCAAGGCACAGAAACAAGGGGTTGTGGTAGAGCGTAGTGCGGACCTCAGTACCTTTCTTTCTTTGAATGAGATGGTGTTTAAACGTCAGGGGCGTGCCGCGCCACACCCGGAAAGCTTGGTCAAAAATATTGATGAAGCCGCCGCATCCCGGAACCAGAGAGCCATTTTTATTGCCGCTGATGAAGAAGGCCGCAGCCATGCCGCCGTTTACCTCGTTTGGGATCAGCACAGCGCCTATTATCTTATGGGTGGCGGAGATCCGGAGCTAAGGAATAGCGGTGCCACCAGCCTCTGCCTGTGGGAGGCAATTCAGTTTGCTGCCACAGTTACCCGCTCTTTCGATTTTGAAGGATCCATGATCGAGCCGGTTGAGCGTTTTTTTCGTGCGTTCGGTGGCGAGCCTGTGCCGTTTTATTCCCTTTCAAGGGCGCACAACCGTTGGCTAAATCTCGCTATGAGTATCCGGAGCTAGCATGAAGATCCACCGTCAACGCCTGAAATGGATGGAGCAATTACTGGCTGACCGCTTTGGGAAAAGCTGGCTCATTACGGAAAAGAGCAGCAGCCTTGTCCTGGAGCTGCAAGGAGAGGCTGGGGGAGTTGTGTTCGACCAGCTTGAAAAAGCGTTCATGCAAACGGGCGTTCCTGTGCAGCTGGGGTGTGAGTGGTGGCTGATCGATAATAAATGGACATCGCCAGTAGATGAGTCGCGGCTCCCCGCCCCCTCCTCGGCGCCTCTTTCGCTCCCGCTGATACATTTGTCGCAAAATAGGGCAACGTGTCACTACGACATACTGGGTCTCGCTTTCTGGGCTATGAACCGCCTGGAGGAAATTGGGTCAGTCAATCTGGACAGTCACGACAGATTTTGTGCTTCAGAATCCCATGCGGAAAAGTTTGAATATTTGAATCGTCCATTGGTCGATGAATGGCTCCATATTCTTGGCCAGGTCATAAGTACGGTTTGGCCGCAAATTGAACTGAAGGAAAATACTTTTGACTTCCTTCTTTCTCATGATGTGGACAGACCGTCGAGGTACGGGTTTCAGTCCGCAAAGGGGCTTATTCGCTCAATGGCTGCCGACTTTTTAAAAAAGCGGGATTACAGGACGGTTTTTATCGGCCCACTGGTTCGCCTGAACACGAAACAGGCCCTTCACCCTAAAGACCCCTTTAATGCTTTCGACTGGATGATGAGCCAGTCAGAAAGGGCAGGGGTACAGAGCACCTTTAATTTTATTAGCGATACCAACTTTGGCCAGCACGAGGCGGGTTACAAGTTGGAATACCCGGCAATAAGAAGCTTGATAAGAACCATCCATGAACGAGGTCACGAATTGGGCTTGCATCCGAGTTACCGCTGCTACCTTCAGCCAGAACGAATTCAGCATGAATTTATCCGTCTGAAGCAGATTTGTCAGGAAGAGGATGTGATGCAAGAGCGCTGGGGTGGCCGTATGCACTATCTCCGCTGGTCCCAGCCTGAAACCCTGCGTGCACTCGATGGTGTCGGCTTGTCCTTTGACAGCTCGCTAGGGTTTGTCGATAAAGCCGGATTCCGTTGTGGAACCTGTTTCAGTTTTACGCCGTTCGATGCATTGACCAACGAGAGCTTTACCCTTCGGGAGCAACCTCTTGTTGTCATGGAAGCCAGCATTCTTTCCGAGCGATACATGGGGATCAGGGATTCCGCTCAAGCGCTGACCATGATGGAAGACTTGAAAGGAAAATGTCGAAAGTTGGGGGGAGGGTTCAGCTTGCTTTGGCATAACTCGGAGTTGTGGCATAAAAGCCAGAGGGACCTGTACTGCGAGGTTCTCGACTTGTGATCCCGTACGCCTTGAATAAAGAGAAAATGGTGCAGTGGCTGGCTGCCATCGCATTGCTGCTGCTTTTCCCCGGCTTTTACTTTTACCACCAGGCGGTCGCTGCGGGCCTGATTCCGAGTGTTCTTGGTGGCTTTTATTCGCCGGTTTCCCTTGTATTGCTCTTGGTATACTGCTTCACCATCGGCCAGGCTGCCAGGAAAGTGCCCTGCGCCACTGGCTACACCTTTGCTTTGGGCACCTTGCTCATTTGGATGGTTTTCTGGGCTTTCTACAGTGCAGGAGCCCAAGCGCCCCAGCATCACTCTGAGGCTTTGCTTCAGCTTGGCCGAGCATTTTTGGCTTGGGGGGCGTTGTTCTTTACTGGCCTCTACCTCGAACCTCGACAGCGCACATTGAAAGGGTGGGCGCTGGCGGCCGGTCTGGTGATTTTTCTGAGCTTGCTGCTCTATGTTCTACAGACAGGGCGCATTATCTATTACGCCGCCCAACTTCATCAGACCGACAATGAAATTGTGGCCACCTACCAGGGTTTTGCGAGAAGTGCCTTGATTACCAGTTTCCTGTTGGTGGCAGTCAGCCGTCATCTATGGGCGCAATTATTGATTTCTTCTCTCGCTTTCTTTGTGCTTTTTGTACTTTCAGCAAGAAGCGAATTTGTGGCCTTGGCATTCAGTCTGGGTTTTTTCTTCTCCATCAGGTCATGGCAACAAACATCGAGGGTTGTAGTACCTATTGTCGTTTTTCTCTTCTCTGTCCTTTTTGCCTACTATTTCTTTGATGTCATCACTGAGAGTCGGCACTTCCGGATGACCGATCTCGCTCACGACAGCGCCTGGCAGGCGAGAATCCTCTCCATACAGGAGGCATGGGGGCGAATAAAAGAGCAGCCTTTAACGGGACAGTTTGCTGGACACTTTACAGGCAGCGTACACAATCTGTACGCACATAATGTGTTGAGTGTATGGGATGGTTACGGTTTTTGGGCATTTACTTTGTTTCTTTTTGTTACAGGGTTTCCGGCTGGTCATGCCGCCTATATCGCTTTCTTTAGCCCGCGGCTTACCCCCTTGGAAGTATTTTACTGCCTCGTGGCATGGACCTGTTTGCTACTGATGCTCGTGTCAAAATCGATGTATTGGGTTTTGCCGGGCCTGTCGTGGGGTCTTTATGTGAATGTCAAACACAGGCGACGTGGGTTGAAAGGAGAGCCGAAATGAATCAACAGGATGAAAATGCCACAAAAGTGGCTCATCTAACCAGCGCTCATGGAAGGTTCGATACAAGAATCTACCTGAAAGAGTGTAAGTCACTGGCAGCTAACGGGTTCGATGTTTCACTGGTGGTCGCTGACGGGCTGCCCGACGAATCTCGAGACGGTATTCAGTTTTACGGCGTTGAAAAAGGTCAAAGCCGGTATACTCGAATGAGAAGATCATCACGTCTTGTTTATTTGAAAGCAAAAAGCCTTAAGGCAGACGTCTATCATTTACACGACCCTGAGTTATTGCCCTATGCTCTGAAGCTCCAAAAGCAGGGTGCCCGTGTCATTTTTGATGCACATGAGGATTTGCCCAAACAACTGTTGTCCAAGCCCTACATTAACCCGCTTGTAAGGCGTGCGATCGCTTGGTTATTAGGTGTTTACGAAGCCTATGTATGCCGTCGGCTCTCTGGCGTGATAACCGCAACGCCAACCATCAGGGACAAGTTCGCCAAAATCAACACCACCACCACAGACATCAATAATTATCCATTGCTGGGTGAGCTATCGACAGAGAGCAGTGACTGGGTAAGGAAAAGCCCCAGTGTTTGCTACATTGGAGGCATCAGCACAATCCGTGGTTGTGCCGAACTCGTTGAGGCCATGCAGTCAGTGGGAGGCCCTGTCAAGCTCCAAATGGCGGGTAACTTTACGGACAGCACGATTGAATCCCGGTGCAAGCAGTCAGGCGGCTGGGAGCGAGTGAATTATCTGGGATATCTAAATCGCGAGGAAGTACGCGACCTTCTAGCTGTATCCATGGCCGGTCTGGTGACCTTTTATCCATCACCTAACCACGTTGATGCTCAGCCCAACAAGATGTTCGAATACATGAGTTCCGGAATCCCAGTCATTGGCTCACGTTTCCCGCTCTGGCAAGAGATCATTGAAGGCAATAACTGCGGTATTTGTGTTGATCCGCTCGACCCAGAAGAAGTGGCTAAGGCAATCAGCTTTATTGTCCAGAATCCCGACACGGCAGAAAGTATGGGTGAGAATGGGAAAAGAGCGGTAGAGGAGCGTTACAATTGGGGTGTTGAAGAAAAACGTCTGATTGATTACTACACTAAATTGAATGAGCGTACATCATGAAAATATTGACCATCATCGGTGCCAGACCGCAATTTATAAAGGCAAGTGTGGTGTCACGCGCCATCAAGAAATCCAGTGGTATTGAAGAGGTTGTGGTGCATACAGGGCAACACTTTGATCAAAACATGTCGGATGTTTTTTTTGACCAGCTGGACATATCTCCACCCGACTATCAGCTTGATATACACGGCGGTAGCCATGGCTCCATGACCGGGAAGATGCTGGAAAGCCTAGAAGCTGTCATGCTTGAAACTCGGCCAGATCGGGTTCTGGTGTACGGCGATACTAACTCAACGCTCGCGGGTGCACTGGCAGCGGCCAAATTGCATATTCCGGTCGCTCATGTGGAGGCCGGTCTACGCAGTTTCAATATGAAAATGCCCGAAGAGATTAATCGCATCGTGACAGACCAGGTGAGTGATTTGTTGTTTTGTCCCACTCAAGAGGCCGTAAAAAACTTATCTACAGAAGGTTTTGATCATAAGCCGGTACACATTATGAATGTGGGCGATGTTATGCAGGATGCGGCGATATTATTTGCCAATCATGCGAGTGTCCCAAAAGGCCTTCAAGGGGAGGAAGGGTTTGTTTTGGCTACCTTGCATCGTGCCGAAAATACTGACAACTGCGACAGGCTGTCGAGTATTGTTGAGGCACTGAATCGTGTGCACGAAAAAGTGACGAAAGTGATTTTGCCGCTCCATCCCCGAACCCGCGCTTGCATAAAAAAACAGGGCCTGAGTCTTAACGTTGAAACTATAGATCCGGTTGGCTATTTTCAAATGGTTGGATTGCTCAGCGCGTGTGGCTTGGTGCTCACCGACAGTGGCGGCGTACAAAAAGAGGCTTATTTTTTTAACAAGCCCTGCGTGACGATGCGTGATCAAACAGAGTGGGTTGAGTTAATTGAAGTAGGGGCCAATGTATTGGCAGGGGCCGATAGCGGCAGAATTTTCGATGGAGTCGTAGAAAATTTGGGCCGTACGATCGAAGACACCAATGAGCTTTATGGCGGCGGGCGAGCTTCTGGCCGAATTGTGCAAGAGCTTCTGGACAAGGCCAATGCGCCCTCACAGTAAAGCAAAGACCATTTGGTTGATCAATCAGTTTGCCACTACGCCAGAAGTTGGCATGGGGGGCAGGCATTACTATCTGGCTCGGGAGATGGCCAAGCAGGGTTACCGAGTATATTTGATAGCCGGCGGTTACCACCACCAAATGCGTCACCCGCCCCATTTAAAAAAGGCCTGTAACTTTGAAGAGTCCCATGGCTTTACCATGGTTTGGGTCAGGCTGAAGAAATACAAGAAATCCCAAAGTCCGGGACGGATATTCAATTGGTTCTTTTTTGCCTGGCGCGTTTCACGTCTGGCCCGGCATATAACTGGGAAGCCTGATGCCATAGTCTATTCTTCACCTGAATTGCCGGGAGTATTAGGGGCGCTGAGCTTGTCCCGAGCGCTGAAAGTCCCCCTGGCTTTCGAGGTCAGGGATATCTGGCCCCTGACATTGCAAGCATTGGGTGGATATAAGGATACAAACCCTCTTATTCGCTTATTACAGTGGATAGAAGATACGGCCTATCAGAAATCTGACCTTGTCATCTCGAACCTGAAGCGGTCCGCAGATCATATGACTACCAGGGGTATGGACCCCGGAAAATTCCTCTGGCTGCCCAACGGTATTTCTCTTGATGAAGTGTCGTCTCCAGAGCCTTTGTCGCCCGAACTTGAGGCGGCTATCCCGGAAGAGCCTTTCGTCATTGGCTACACCGGTGCCATGGGCCTCGCCAATGCAATGGATACATTCCTGGAAGCGGCTTTGCAGCTGAAGGCTGAAGCAGATATTGCCTTTGTTATGGTTGGCCGTGGGACAGAAGTTGAGCATTACAGGCAATTTGTTCATGAGCATGGATTGAGCAATGTGCGCATATTGGATGCAGTGGCTAAAACGCAGGTTCAAAGTGTTCTGGCCCGCTTTGATGCGACATACATTGGCTGGCATGACACGCCTCTTTACCGTTTTGGGATAGGCGCCAACAAGTTGCCGGAATACTTGTACGCAGGCAAACCGGTTATTCATTCTTATTCGGGCACCAGCGATCCTGTCGCCAAGCATCAGGCGGGCATCAGTGTTCCAGCCAGAGACTCGCTGGCACTGTCGCAGGCGGTGATCCAGTTAAAAAATATGTCGAAGAAACAGAGACTGGAAATGGGCGGCAATGCTAGGAAAGCGGCGATAGAGTACTACGATTATGCTAAATTGGCCGACAAGTTGGCTGGAAAACTGATGGGCTAGAATGGCCTCTAGCGCAGACCAAAAGAGGAACAGGCGATGAAAAAACTCATTTTCTGGGAAGTTAATGAAATCAACTTTGACTATGTGCAAAGTTATATAGAGCAAGGTGAGCTGCCTCACTGGAAACAGGCTATTGAGAAGTTTGGCTTGAATACGACCCTCTCTGAGCAAGTCTATGAGCAGATTGAGCCCTGGATCCAGTGGCCGACCGTTCGCACCGGGATGGATTATTCCGAGCACCAAGTGTTTCGCCTGGGTGACATGGCGCTGTCGGAGGCGCCTCAGCACTGGGAGCAGCTCGAGCAAGCCGGGTTCAGTGTCGCAGCCGTGTCCCCCATTAATGGCGCCAACCGAACCCAAAAATCTCCTTTCTGGCTCCCCGATCCTTGGGTGGATACGCCCGTCAGTGGCGGCCCTTTTGCCCACCGCATCACTGCGGCTCTTCGTCAGGCGGTCAATGACAATTCGGAAGAAAAGTTGACCATGGCAAGCATAGCGGCAGTGATGGAGGGCTTGATGACCCGAGCCAAAGCGTCCAGCTGGTTGCGCTACGTAAAAGGTGTTTTTGGTGCAGTGAAGCGCCAACATTGGTCCAAGGCCGTCGTGCTAGATCGTTTGCTGAGTGATGTTTTCATTGCGCTGTGGAAAAAACACCAGCCGGATTTTTCTGTACTTTTCCTCAATGGTGGCGCTCATGTTCAGCACCATTACATGTGCAGTGCGGCGCCCTATAAAGGCAAGGCCTCCAACCCGGAATGGTACGTTCCTGAGGGGGTCGACCCGTTACTCGAAATGCTGCAGATGTACGATGAGGTCCTAGCCGACTTGCTCAAGCTGTCCAATACGCGCTTAATGATTGCAACCGGTATGCAGCAAGTGCCCTATGAGGATGTGGCCTACTATTGGCGATTGCGGGATCACGCTGCATTTCTCCAGAAAATCGGTATTGATCATGTCCGTGTTCAGCCACGTATGACGCGCGATTTTCTCGTCGAGTTTAAAACTGAACGGGAGACCAACGAGGCTGAGAGAAAGTTGCTTAATGTCGTGACGGATGACGGCAAGCCACTTTTTGAAGAGGTGGATAATCGGGGAAACAGCTTGTTTGTCACGTTGACCTGGGCACACGATATCGTCAAGGGCTTTGCCATCGTTTCTGAAGGTCAGCGTTACGAAAAATTCGACGAGGATGTGGTCTTTGTAGCTATTAAAAATGCTCACCACCACACATTGGGTTATTATTTGGACACAGATCGCTGTCCCGGAGAAATAGAGAAAGACATGCCTTTAAAAAGGTTGCACGGCGAAATTATGGAGCACTTTGGTGTGTGTGAGAGGTGTTCAGAAAACGCCGCTTAATGCGTGCTTCGGATAAATCGACGTAACCATTTGCTGGTAAAAAAAGCGTGCTTAAGCAACTGAAAGTAGAAGAAAAATATTGCTAGGAACAGCGCAAAGGATAACCAGTGTGGCGCCTGATTTTTTTCAAGAGCCAAGCCGACGCCACTCAAGATGAGCTGGGCCATCAGGATAAAAACTAGCGAACTGCGTTGGCTGAGGCCGGCCTTGAGTAGGATGTGGTGAATGTGGGTTCGGTCCGGTTTAAAAGGGTTTCTTCTGCGTACTAGCCGCCTTATAGTGGTAGCTACAATATCCATCAGTGGAATAGCTACAACCCACAGAGCAGTTGTTGGAGCAAACAATTCTTTACGGCCTTGTGTGTAACGAATCAGGAATGCAGTGATAATAAAACCCAGCACCATAGAGCCGGCATCGCCCATAAATATCTTGGGAGTGAGTTTGGGTATTAAATGAAGGTTCAGGATTAGGTAGGCCAGCAAGGCCCCCATGAGTAGCAACAGGATGCCGTTGGCCCCTTCAGATGTGGTGCTGTGGATCAGCAAGTACAGTGTCAGCGATGAGATGAGGCTCAAGCCGCCAGCCAGCCCGTCTATCCCGTCGATCATGTTGAAAGCATTAATCAGGGCAATGACGGCAATAATGGTAACGGGAATGGAAAGCCAAAGTAGTGTAATGTCTCCTGTGCCAAACAGGTTGCCCAGCGAGGACAGTTCACTTTGACTGCCCCAGACCAGCAAACATCCGGCTAGCCCCTGTATTAATAAACGTACTCCATAGTGAAGGTGGTAGCGGTCATCAAGCGTGCCAGTCATGGTTAGCAGAGCGCAGCCTGTTAGCAGAAAACTCATTTCATTGGATGGCGGAACAAAAAAAAGTGCAGCTAGAGCGACTGACGCAAACATGGCAATACCGCCAATCAGGGGGACCGCTCCTTTGTGCTGTTTTCGTTCATTGTCGGGGTGATCTAGCAACCCCACCCGATAGCTTAGAGGAATAAGCATCGCCACTAGGACAAGAACGCCAATAAACGCGATAAAAAATTCGAGCATGGCATAGCCTTTTCTGAGAGTCGGTAATTATGCCGTAATCGCCAGTCTCTGTCATTGCAAGGGTGACTGTAGCTTATGGAAACGGTGTTTTTGGCCGTACTCTACGCCTCGCGATGATAGTTGTCTCCGGCATCTATGCTATTCTCGCATTTTTGCTACGGAACGAAGCATGGTTCACTTTGATGTTTTCAATGGCGACGCTGACGGCATCGGTTCTTTGATTCAGTTGCGCTTGATCAATCCGCGACAGTCTTCCCTGATTACTGGGGTTAAGCGTGACATTGCTTTGCTTAAGCATGTGCCTATTAATGCGCCATTGAGCGTAACCGCGTTAGATATTAGTTTGGCAAAAAATCGAGAAGCGGTAGATGCTTTGCTGAGTGCTGGCTCAAGCATTGATTACATTGACCATCACGCCTTTGGCGACTCACTGCCAGATCACCCCAGTTTTTCTGCTCAGATAGAAACAGCTCCGACGACCTGCACGGGGCTGTTAGTGAATCACCGATTAAATCGTCGCTTTGAAAATTGGGCGATTGTTTGCGCTTTCGGAGATAATTTAAACCAAGTCGCCACGGGCTTGGCGCAAGCGAAAGGGCTGAACGTACTGCAGACAGAAAACTTGCAAAAACTGGGTGTCGCCATGAACTATAACGCCTACGGCAGTACGATCGAAGACTTACACTACCATCCGGCAGATCTTTATCGAAAGTTGGTGAATTATGCCGATCCACTCGATTGTATTGAAGATGGAAGCTCCGTTTGGAAGCCTTTGCACAGGGCCTATCTAGAGGATATGGAGAAGGGTTTGGGCGCCCCAGTGGTCAGTGAGAGCGAAACCGCATTTGCTGTCGAGTTGCCCGACGAGGCTTGGTCGCGTCGCGTGAGTGGGGTTCTCGGCAATGAGTTGGCCAATCAAAGTCCTGATAAAGCGGTGGCCATACTCAGTCACAATGCCCAAAGTGGTTACACCATCAGCATACGCGCCCCCTTGAATAACCGTCATGGTGCTTCTGATTTGGCGGGCCAATTTCCCACCGGTGGCGGGCGCGCAGCTGCTGCGGGTATCAATCAGCTCGATTCCAGTGATGTGGAGCCCTTTTTTAAGGCTTTGCACCGTCACTGGTCGATGGTTTAGTCGTTTGAAGGTGATTCGCGTTCCCGTCCGCTGGAGAGGACTTTCACTCTGTCTTGCTCCCTAATGCACAAAGACCGTCTTAGATGGGGTAGAATCTCGCCTGCAAAATATGGCTGATAAAAGGAGTGCGCAGAGTGGGTACTAACATCGTATGGCACGATCATAAAATTTCTCGCGCTGACCGCGCGAAGGGTAAGGGGCAAAAGCCCTGTATTATTTGGTTTACTGGGCTGAGTGGTTCCGGTAAATCGACTGTGGCAAACGCCTTGGATGTCGCACTGCACCAAGCGGGCTTTCACACCTTTTTACTTGACGGCGATAACGTGCGCCACGGCTTGAATAAGGATCTCGGCTTTTCCGACGAGGATCGTGTTGAAAACATTCGCCGAATTGGTGAAGTGGGCAAGCTCTTTACGGATGCTGGCTTGATTGTACTCACTGCGTTTATCTCCCCCTTTGCTAGCGATCGGCGCTTAGTTCGGAATATGTTCCCCGCTGGTGAGTTTGTTGAGGTTTTCTTGGACACTCCGCTAGAAACCTGTGAAGCGCGCGACCCCAAAGGCCTTTACAGGAAGGCCCGCGCCGGTGATATACCTCATTTCACGGGTATCGACTCCCCCTACGAGGCGCCCAAGCGCGCCGAACTGGTGCTCAATACCGCCGAGCTGGATATCGACCAGTGTGTCACCGAGCTGCGCAAGCACCTGGTCGACAATGACCTGATCGAGCAGCGCTGACAGCATGGCTTGGGAGGCGCTGCTCACTCTGACCACTCTGACCGGCGTACTCGGCCTGCTGGCCTTTACCCGTCTATCTCCCGATCTGGTACTGATGACCGCAGTCATTCTTCTGATGATCAGCGGTGTTCTGGAACCGGCCTCAGCTCTGGCGGGTTTTGCTAACCCGGGCGTGATTGCCATTGCTGCCCTCTACATTGTCGCTGCCGGTCTCAAAGACACCGGCGCCGTCAACTGGCTGGCGCGGGCGCTTCTGGGCCAACCTCGGGGCCCTCGACGGGCGAACCTACGCCTAGTGGCGCCCACGGGCATCATGAGCGCTTTTATGAACAACACAGCTGTGGTCGCTATGTTCATTCCCGCGGTCAAAGAGTGGGCCCGCTGGCTTAACATCGCCCCCTCCAAATTACTCATCCCTCTCAGCTACGCCGCCATTCTCGGTGGCACCTGCACCCTGATTGGCACCAGCACCAACCTAGTCGTAGATGGCCTGCTGCAGAGCGAGCTTGGCTTGCAGTTGTCCCTGTTCGAGATCGCCTGGGTGGGCGTTCCCCTGTTGATAGTCGGCGGCATTTATCTGGTGGTCGTCGGTCCCTGGCTGCTGCCCGATCACGGCGGCGTCAATGAAGAGCTGGAGGAAGTCCGCGAGTACGGCGTGGAAGTCGAGGTTGACGCCGACGGGCCGTTGGTGGGAAAGAGCATCATTGAGGCCGGCCTACGCCACCTCAACTACGGCTACCTCACCGAGATCGAACGCCAAGAGCGCCTGTTAGCGGCAGTAGAGCCCCACGAGGTACTGCAGGCCGGCGATATTCTATATTTCGTTGGCGCACCCGAGTGCGCCGCCGAGCTGCGCCGCGTCCAAGGGTTGCGCATGGCCGAGGGCCACGCCCACACTCTGGAGATCGAGAACCACCAGCGCTGCTTGGTGGAAGTGGTGCTGGGCAGTGAATTCGCCGCTCTGGGCGAGACCGTCCGCGAGTCTCAGTTTCGCTCGCGCTTCGGTGCGGTGATCTTGTCGGTTTCGCGCAACGGCCAGCGGGTCGCTGGCAAGCTAGGTGACATCGAGTTCGCCCTAGGGGATACTCTGCTGCTGGAAGCCAGCGAACAGTTTGTCGATCAATACCGCTTCCGCCGTGACTTTCTGTTGGTCAGTGCCCTCAACGACTCGGCGCCACCCAACTACTCCAAGGCGCCCCGCGCTTTGGCTGTGCTAGCGGCGATGGTGGCGGCCAACGCAACCGGTCTACTAAACATTGTCGAGGCTGCCCTAGTGGCAGCCGGGACTATGATCGCCATTGGCTGTGTTACCGCCGGCCGCGCCCGGCGAAGTTTCGATTTGCCCGTGTTGGTGGTAATTGCCGCCTCATTTGCTTTGGGGCAGGCCATGAGCGAGACCGGTGTGGCGGAATTTCTCGCTGGGCAACTGTTGAGCACTTTGGAGCAAGACCCGATGGCAGTGCTGGTCGGTATTTACTTCACCACGGTGGTATTCACCGAAATGATGACCAATAACGCCGCCGCCGTGTTGATGTTTTCCATTGCCATGGCGGCGGCCCGACAACTGGGGGTGGCCATCGAGCCTTTTGCCATTGCCGTGATGGTGGCCGCCTCGGCCAGCTTTATCACGCCGCTGGGCTACCAAACGAACCTGATGGTCTACGGTCCCGGCCGCTACCGCTTTCTGGATTTCGCCAAAATTGGCCTGCCTCTCAGCGCACTGATCGCCATTACCGCCATCACCCTTATCCCTCAGATCTGGGCCTTTTGATGGGGCGGAAGGCGACGTGCAAGGCTCAAGTTGTCTCTTCCCTCTAAAAATTGCTTTACTTAGGGTTTTGCAACAAAAAACTCGCTTCAGGTTACTCTGGCATCCTTGAAAGACTGGTAGAATGCAGGCGGCCTGAAAAACCGACATAGGTATTATGAGTGGTAATGTAAAACGCTCCTCGGCGACAACATAGGGAAAAGCATAAGAAACCAGATGAAATCAGGTCGTTTTCAAAAGCTACTGCCGCAGTCGAAATTTGTGCGTGGAATCAGCGTGCTTGCCGGAGGAAGTGCCGGGGCACAGGTGCTCATGGTTCTGGCTTCGCCAGTGCTGACGCGTTTATATGCACCTGAAGAATTTGGTTTCTTTGGTGTCTATATGGGGTTGTCAATTGTTCTGTCTACAATTGGCTCAGGAAGGTACGAGCTGGCGATTCTGATACCAAAGCTGAATTCTGAGGCATACCAACTTTATAAGTTGACACATGCTGTCGGTATACTCTCATTCTTGCTAGCCTCTACGGCGGCACTGGTTATTTCAGAAGTGGCTCCAGTAGTCGGGAAAGACGTTCCGAAAGAAATGTTTTTCTATTCGTCTGCAGGGATGTTGGTCATGCTGTCCTTTCAGACCAATATACATTGGCTGACAAGACAGGGGGCATACAAAAAAATTAGTCAGTTCAGAATGATTCAGTCTTTGCTCATAGTGTCTTTTTCATTAGTAATGGCTTTTTGGGGTGAGGTCGAGGGCTTGGCTCTGGCTCATATTGTTGGAACTGCTGTGACTGTTGTAGCAATGGGGGTTTATGTCCAAAAAACGCTAAAAGACATAAAGGAAAATAGTACGCTGACTTCAATAGCAAAAGAATATATTAAATTTCCGAAGTACCTTGTTCCAGCGCATGGACTGAATCGAATAACTGCGCAAATGCCTGTTGTTTTATTGGGGGGGATTTTTGGCCCTGCTATTGCTGGTTATTATTCGTTGTCTCAGAGGGTAGTTGGGGCTCCAACAAATATTGTTTCAGGCTCTGTTGCAGGCGTTTTTAAAAACGAAGCATCAAAGGCGATATCGGAAGGAAAAGGCTGCAAAAGTGAATACATGAGATCTGCAAAGCTATTGTCAGCCGCGTTCTTTGTGCCTTTTTTTGTGCTTGTCCTTGGGGCTCCATTTTTGTTTGGCGTAATATTTGGTGCAGAGTGGCGCCAAGCAGGTGTCTATGCGCAAATCTTATCTCCTTTGTACTATTTTAGATTTGTGTTTAGTCCGCTTCATTCCGTGTACATGTTGACTGGCAATCAAGCGCAAGAGCTTGCTTGGCAAATAGTATTATTTTTTGTGGCACTGGTTTCCCTTTGTGTCGGTTATTTTGAATTCTCGGTAGAGGAAACTCTCTTGGCATATTCATTGGCATTCTCGATGATGTTTGCAGTTAGTGGGGTCAGTACTTACCGTTACTCTTTGAGGGCCTCTTATGCGCCGTGAAGATAAAGTTTTATTAATTGGTGGAAGTGGCAGGTCTGGGACGACTGTTTTGTGCAGAGCTTTTGGCTGTCACCCGGATATATCTAATGTTCCAGAATGGCGATTTATGACTGATCCCGGGGGGGTGGTTGATTTTTATTCCGGTCTTAAATACGGCCCTTGGACGCCATTCAAGTATCACGAAGAAGTAATTCGACTAGAAAAAAACCTTTCGAAAATCCAAAAAAGAGGCCTTCTCGGAAGCGTGCTTGGGGCGAGCCTTTTAAAGAGGTTGTTTTTTAAGTTCTTTGGGATCAACGTCTCGCCAAAGTACGCCCGAACAGATGCGAGTGCCTACTCCCCAAATTTTGGAAAAATCAAAAATCAATTCATAGAAAGCCTAGTGGACTTTAAAAGTCCAGGCTATTGGGTGGGGTCAAAATTCTTAAGTAAGGCTGAGTTGTCATTTGCGTTAAAGGGAACGAGGGAGAATTTAGGATTATTGTGCGCTCGGTTTTTGAGAGATGTAGCAGATGACGTTTGTGATTTTCAAAAGGCTAAGTTCCATTTAGAGAAAAACACATGGAATATTCTTTGCTTCAATAGAACTTTAGAGCTGCTGCCTGAGGCTAAACTAGTTCACATTGTTCGAGATCCTAGGGATGTTGTTGCGTCATATGGAGCCCAGTCTTGGGTTCCTTCAGACTATATTAGATCCGCTCAGGTATATCGCGATCTAATGGATGAATGGCTGAAGGTTAAAAATGTTATACCGAGTAACTCTTATATCGAAGTTCGCTTGGAAGATTTAACTCAAGATCCAATTCTTGAGTATAAGAGAATCTGTGAATTTTGGGGGGTCTCTTGGCATGAGGACTTGATGCAAATTAAGCTCTCAGGCTCGTCATTTGGCAGATGGAAAAAAGATATTCCAGAGGCGGTCGCCGATGAAGTTTGCGAAATAGTTAGGCCAGTTTGTGAGATGTATGGATATGAAGTCTGAATTAATGGTTGTCGATGGAGAGACGGCACAAATTCTTGATTATTTAGAGTGCAGAAAGTTTTTCGATTCTAGTAGAGGGCTAGGGCGGGCTGCCTCTTGGGAGAAAAGCGGTTCAAATATTCTAGTCAAATACCCGGGTTATTTGACGAAGAAATATTCGTCTTCTTTACCTAGCGTGATACGGCTGCTTCGCGATGTCCCCTATTGCTACACAGAAAAGCCAAGTGCAGAGTCAGGTGATCGCGTGCAAGTTTTTTTTAGCTCAAGTAAGCCGTGCAAGCTTTCTTTGAAGCGTAATTATGGTGGCCGTGAAGAGGTCGATATAGTAGATGGTTTGCACGGCGTTGGCTCCGTTTGTGATAGCGATCCCGTGCTTGAGGGCGTGAAAGATTGGCCTAGTACAGAGTTCGTGCTTCCTGACCTTGATTCTGGGTTGTGGATTTGTCAGATAAGCGATGAGAATGGAAAAACTGCCGAGGCCCCGCTGATTGTTAAATCGAAGAACAATGAAGAGCTTGTGGTTGTATTAAGCTTCTTGACATGGAATTTCTATAACCACTGGGGAGGAAGAAGCCGATATAAAAATTTTTTGGACACAGGGCAGCCTCAACAGAGGGCAAGTGTTGGTAGGGGCAGGCAGATTATTAGTTTTATTATACGTAAATTTTTAAGTGAGCCGAGACGAGAAAAGATTAAAAAGATGTTGGGTAAAAAAGCTGCAGAATGGGCTTATTGGCCAATTTCTTGGAAAAGGCCTTGGGTTAAAGACTTCGATCTTAATGCTGCCCCAGAGAGTAAAATTCTAAACCATTTGGCAGCTCTTGAAATTAAAGTTCTAGAATGGCTTGAAAGGGAAGGGGTTAATTATAGGTGCATAGCTGATGTCGACCTTGAGAATGGTCTCGCCGATGTTTCTTCGGCGAAGGGGGTGGCGTTGTTAGGGCATTCAGAGTATTGGAGTGAGAAAATGTTCAAGACTCTTGAGCGCATTAATGGTTTAGGTGCTTGGGTATTAAATATTTCGGGTAATAGTATTTATAGAGAAGTTTGCGTTGGCCAGTATGCAGCTTCACTTAATAATATGACGTTTTGCCTTTCAGGGCAGAATGAAGCCAACCTATTAGGTGTTCGTTTTAATGAAGCCTCTTACGGAACAGCTGCTCCCTATCAAGTAAAAAATGACCGACATTGGATTTTTAGTGGCCTGGAGCTTGAAAATGGAGACTGGTTTGGTACGGAGTGTTTGATTGGTGCGCCTCCTCAAACAGCTAATTTACAATTATATTCGCCTGCAAGGCCCTCTACTCTTGATGGGCGCCTACTTGGGAGCGGCGCATCAGGCTTTGAGGTCGATACGCTTGTCGACAAGAAAAACTTCTCGTTGGTGGCTAAAGGGGTGCAAAAAAAAGGTGCGAGTATGGTTATTAGGGAGGCTTCGAAGGGGCGCGGAGGAGTTTTTTCAGCGTCTTCTATTAATTTCGGTGGCTCGTTATTAGTAGATCCCGCATGTTCAAAAATTTTGAAGAATGTCATTGATAAGTCGCTAGGGGGAGAGTTGCATGGCTGATAAGTTGCTAATCTCAATACTGATTCCCGTTAAAAATGAAGAGAAATATATTGCGACTTGTCTGCGAAGTGTGCTGGAGCAGAGTTATTCATGGTTTGAGGCTTTGGTGATTGATGATGGATCATCTGATCGTACAAGGGACATAGTTGAGTCATTTCAGGATTCCCGTGTGAAACTTTTGTTAAACCCGCGCGCCGGAAAGGTAAGTGCTTTTAATCATGGATACAGCCTTTCAAAGGGACAGGCCATCATTTTTCTAGGGGGGGATGACATTTTGCCAAAAATGTCACTGGAGCTTAGAGCCCGAGCAATATCCATGGGCGGGCCTAAGAGCCAAAACATATGTGCTTACGGGCAGTTGGCCTTTTTGTCAGAAGACGAAAAATATAATGGTATTAGGAAGCCAAAGGATAAGACGAAAGGTTTAAGGAGCGGGGGGACTCTTATACTAAATAGAAGCATGGCTGATTGTGCCTTCCCAATACCTGGAGAGCTTCCAAATGAAGATACATGGGTGAATATCTGCGTTAATTACTTATCATGCAGTGTGTTTGAGGTTCCAGACGTTGTTCTGAAATATAGGATCCACGAAGGAAACTCTCACAATAGGTATCTAGGTTTTTCTCATATGAATAACTTTTTACACAAAAGATATCTTGCTTACGATATTTTTTATAAATCTCATCGAGATTCCTTGTCTAGCTCTCAAAGAAAAGAGGTGCAGGCTATAGCTGCTGCAGAAATGCTTCGGTGGAACGGGAAAAGTATCAGTATATTATTTAACATGCCCGTCCCATTTAAATTGAAGTTTTCTTATTTTATGAATTCGTCCAGCTTTTTATACCGTTTAAAGCTCTCTTTCATGAGGTTTCTTTATTAATGCGAGATATAGTGACCTTTCTTAGTGGTGTTGGAAGATGAGAGTTGTTGTCGATAAAAGGGTTGCAGTAGCTTGGTTCGCCATGACTGTCTTTGTTTTTATTCGCCCGCTTAGTTTGTGGGCTTCTGTTAGGGGGAACAATGTATTTGATCTGCCAGCAACGCTTCTTTTTTTGATTACGGGTTTGACTGGAGTTTGGTACTACCTAAAAAAGCCTGAATCAAAGGTTCAGTTATTGCACATATTTTTTTTGGCCTCCTTGGTTTTATCGGTTTCTTGGAATCGTTTTTTTAATCAGTTTGCAATAGAAGAAGGTGTTGATTTTTTTCCATATTATTATTCCATTCTTCTACATGTTGTTTATTTCGGTTGGGGGGGGCTTTTTGGCTTTTTGATGCAAGACAATAAAGTACGCCATCTAGCCCTGCCGTCACTTTTATACATTTCTTCCTGCTTGTTATATCTATTGTATTTAGGTGGGGGTGGGTACTCTGAAACGATAGTGGATTACCGATACTCGGCCTCATATCACTTTTTAGGTCTTTCCTTCTCTCTCGTGACCATTTATGCGCTGGCTTCATCCAAGGCAGCTAAATATTTTATATTCGTTTTAGTGACTTCTTTTTGGATTTTGTTTCAAATAGGGAATAAGGGTGCTATTGCTTCTTTGTTGCTGGCGTTCTTCTTTTGTAGGTTTTCCAATAAGACAATTGTTATGGCGCTAACTTCCATCGGCTTAGTTTATTTTCTTGCGCCCTCTTTTCTCTATGAGTTAACAGGATTCGAAACTATTTTAGGGCGTCAAAAATTCGATGCCTCTGGATTTGATGATATTTATAAAAATGGTGGTGTTTTTGCTGGCCAAGTATATCGCCATGGCGTCTTTGGGGCCTACATGCATAACTTCTTTTCATATTTTAGACAGTTTGGCGTCGTTGTGTGGCTGCTCCTCGTTTTCGTGGTTTATGGGTTGCTTTCTAATGTCGAGTCTAGAGCTGACAAAATGGTTGTGATTTTTTTTGTTTCTCAGGTTCTTTTTTTTAGAACTTTTGCTAACTCATTGATCTTGTTTCCTGTTGGGTACATGTATGTCTCTAAGTTGTATAGTCACTCGCTTAAGCAAGATAGTGAAGTAAATGCTTAGAATTTATTTGGTGCTATTGACCATATAAAAATTATCAAAGGTTTTTTATGATTTCTGTGTATTTAATTACTGGTGGAACAGGCTCTTTTGGTAAGGCCATGGTGGATTACCTGTTGGCTCATGGCGCGCCTGAGATTCGCATCCTTAGCCGCGACGAGGCCAAGCAAGAGGAGATGCGTATTGCCTACGGGCGGTCTGAGCTCAAGTTTTTTATTGGTGATGTGCGCGATCGAGCCTCGGTGGACAAAGCGATGAAGGGCGTGAGCATGGTGTTCCATGCGGCGGCGCTCAAGCAGGTGCCCTCCTGTGAATTCTTCCCCATGGAGGCGGTGAAGACCAACATCCAGGGCAGCCAGAATGTGATCGACAGCGCCGTGGAAGCGGGCGTGGAAAGCGTGGTGTGCCTGAGTACCGACAAGGCGGTGATGCCTGTGAATGCCATGGGCATGTCCAAGGCCATGATGGAAAAGGTGGCCCAGGCCTCCAGCCGTCAGCTGGGTGAGGGTGATACGGTGATTTCCTGCGTGCGCTACGGCAATGTGATGTGCTCTCGCGGTTCGGTGATTCCGCTGTTTATCAAGCAGATTCAGGAAGGCAAGCCACTGACCATTACCGAACCCACCATGACGCGCTTTATGCTGTCCCTTGAGGACGCCATCAAACTGGTGCACTTTGCCTTTGAAAATGCACGCCAGGGAGACATTTTTGTCCGCAAGGCACCGGCCTGTACGGTGCAGATGCTGGCGGAAGTGCTGGTAGACCTCTTTGAGGCAGATAACGAGGTGCAGGTTATTGGCTGGCGCCATGGCGAAAAGCTCTACGAAACGCTGGCCAGTGCTGAAGAGCTGCTGCGTTCCGAAGACATGGGTGACTACTATCGAGTCAGCTACGATAGCCGCGATCTCAACTACGCCAAGTTTTTTACTGAGGGCAAGGTGGAAGAGACCAGTACTGAGGACTACCATTCCCACAACACCTACCAGCTCACGCGCGAGGAGCTGAAATCATTGTTGCTGACACTGCCAGAAGTGCAGGCAGCGCTTGAGCACTGAGGAGTTTGCGATGAAAACGGTTATCACAGGTTCGGCAGGCTTGCTGGGATGGCACCTGCGTTGCTACCTGAGCGTGCTAGATGGTTGGAAAGATCAAGTGGTGGCGCTGGATCGCCAGAGCTTTAACGATGAGGCCACGCTGGTTTCCGCCCTAGAAGGTGCTGATGTGGTCGTGCACTGCGCGGGTGTCAATCGCGCCGATGACAGCGAGTTGGAACAAGGTAATATAGCCTTGGCCCAACGTTTGGTGGATGGGTTGGTCGCTGCAGGCAGCACTCCCCATGTGGTCTATGCCAATACCATTCACAAACATAAGGGCACTCCCTACGGCCGCGGCAAGGCGGGTGCCGACAGAGTGTTTCGTGAGGGTGTTGAGAAAAGTGGCGCTCGCTATACCGAGCTGGTACTGCCCCACGTGTTTGGTGAGGGTGGTCGACCTTTTTACAATTCCGCGACACTGACGTTCTGCCAGCAAATTGTGAATGGCGAACCGCTCAATATTCATCCAGGTGGTCAGCTGGAATTGCTCCATGCTCAAGATATTTGTGTCGAATTGGTGAGTGCGGTAGAGCGTGGGCACAGTGGTGAGTTGCGCTTGAAGGGGCGCACTGTTACTCCGGCAGAAGTGGCGGGCAAGTTGGAGTCCATGCACGCAAGTTACACGAACCATGTGATGCCCGATTTGCGAGAGGGTTTTGACCTGCAATTGTTTAATACTCTGCGTTCATTTCTTTACCCTGCTCACTACCCCGTGGCGTTAAAGCTCAATACAGACAATCGCGGCTCTTTGTTCGAAGCGGTCAAGGCCGACAACGGTGGCCAGGCGTTTCTCTCCACCACCAAGCCTGGCATTACACGGGGCAATCATTTTCACTTTGGCAAAGTAGAGCGATTTTTGGTCATTCGAGGCGAGGCCGTGATTCGTTTACGCCGTTTGTTTGATGATGAAGTGACAGAGTTTCGAGTGTCGGGCAGTGAGCCGGTATATGTCGACATGCCCACTCTACACACCCACAACATTACCAATGTGGGGGATGAAGAGCTGATGACGATGTTCTGGAGTCATGAGATTTTTGATCCAGAAAACCCCGATACATACTTTCTGCCCGTTGGGCAGGAATAGCGAGAGCGAACTATGAAAGTAATGACCATACTGGGCACGCGTCCCGAGATTATTCGCCTTTCACGCGTGATGGCCGCATTGGACGAGGTCGTTGAGCATAAAATTGTCCACACCGGGCAAAATTACGACTACGAACTCAATGATGTGTTTTTTGAAGAGTTGGGTGTGCGCCGCCCCGATCATTTTTTGAATGCCGATACATCGTCTCTCGGGCGTTGCCTAGGTGACATTCTAATTAAAACAGAAGCGGTGTTGCTAGAGGAAAAGCCCGATGCGGTGTTGGTCTTAGGTGATACCAACAGTGCGATAGCGACCGTGATGGCAAAGCGGATGAAAGTACCCACCTATCATATGGAGGCAGGCAATCGTTGCTTCGATGCCAATGTGCCGGAGGAAATTAACCGAAAGTTGGTGGATCATACGGCAGATTTTAATTTGGTTTACACAGAACATGCCCGCCGCCACTTGATTAGCGAAGGCTTGTCTCACCGTTTTATTTATCTAACGGGGTCGCCTATGCGAGAGGTGCTAGAACACTCTTTAGACAAAATAAAACACTCGAATGTGCTTGAAGAGCTTGGCTTGCAGACGGGGCAGTTTTTTATTGTCAGTGTGCACCGCGAAGAAAATGTCGATAGCAAGGCAAGCCTGGAAAAAGTAGTAGAGGCGTTGCAAGCGGTACATGAGGCTTTTGGTTTGCCCGTGGTGGTGTCGACGCACCCGAGAACGCGAAATCGTCTTGAAAAGCTCGGAGCTTTAGAGCAGTCGGGCGATATTCGCTTCCTTAAGCCCTTTGGGTTTTTTGATTACAACTGTTTGCAAATGGCATCTTTTTGCGCCATTTCTGATAGCGGCACTATTAGCGAAGAGTCTTCCATTCTGGATTTTCCTGCAGTCACCTTGCGCCGCTCCATTGAGCGCCCCGAAGCGCTGGATACGGGGGCGATCGCGTTAACCGGTTTAGACGCTGAAGCCTTGGTTGACGGTATTAAGGTTGCCACCGCGTCGAGGTCGGTCTTCTCTAATACGGAGCCAGAGGTGCCCGAAGATTACCAAGTGCGCAACACTTCTGAACGCGTGGTGCGCCTGATTACAGGCACCGCCAAGTTGACGAGTCGCTGGCGCAATATGGATGAGTTCAGTCGCTATGACTGGTAGGGGGCGCAGCGGCTCTAGGCCGTTGCGCATTTTGGCGATTCATCGTTACTACTGGCCTGATGCGCCGCCTTACGCCTCTATGTTGAGGCGTATTGTGTCTTCATGGCAGCAAGTTGGCCATCAGGTTGACGTGCTCTCGTCTCAGCCGTCTTATAAGGCGGCACTGGAGAATCAGAAGCGTCCAGCCAGTGAAAGATTAGATGGTGCCCGTGTGTCTCGCCTGTCGTTGCCCAGCGAGTCTGGGCGCCCCGTGGTACGTATTTTGAATGCGCTGAAATTGTGCGCCGCTATCTGGTGTAAGGCGCTGCTGGGTCGTCGTTACGATGTGATTATGGTGTCGACGGCGCCGCCGGTTCTGGCAGGGTTTGCCTGTGCCTTAGTGGCTAGGCTAAGAGGCTCTCGATTTATCTATCACTGCATGGACATACACCCTGAAATTGGACGGATTTCTGGGGAGTTTCGCAACCCAGTAGTCTTTCGCACTTTGCAGGCGATGGACCGCTGGAGTTGCCGTCAGGCGCGTCCTGTTGTGGTGTTGTCAGACGATATGCAGCACGCCCTAGAAAACCGCAAAGCAGGCGATACGCTGGAGATAGCCGTCATCAATAATTTTAGCTTGCCCTCTGATGAAGAGGTCTGTGAGAAACTGCCGTTTACCATGGAAAGAAACGGTTTTAATTTGATTTTTGCAGGCAACATCGGCCGCTTTCAAGGATTGGAGGCGTTGATTAAGGCCATGGCATTATTGTCTGATCGCCCAGATATTCGGTTGATTCTGATGGGTGAGGGGGCGGCTAAAAGTGAGTTAGAATCGCTGGCTCGAGAGCTTGAAGCCAATGTTCATTTTGTGGGGCACCATCCAGTGTCCGTGGCTAAGCTCGCTATGCAAAAAGCCGATGCAGGTTTTGTTAGCCTTGCCTCCGATATTTATCGGTACGCGTACCCCAGCAAAACGATGACCTATCTTGAACAAGGGTGTCCGCTATTAGTGGCTGTCGAGCCGGAGAGTCGTTTGGCAAAAGAAGTGCTTGAAAATCAATTGGGTGCAGCGGTTTCGGCGGGTGATGGTGATTCCATTGCCCAGGGGATTCTGTCAATGGCTGATGATTCCAGTCAGCTGCAGCAAGCCAAAATGAACGCCGAGAGTTGGGGGCGTAAAAACTACTCAGAAAGTGAAGTGTTGCCGTTGTGGCAGGCACTGCTGGAAAGTCCGAGCAAATAAACTATGAATCGTCTTATTATTATTGGCGCACCGCGCTCAGGCACGAATATGTTGAGAGATGTGCTGACTTCACTGCAGGGTATTGAGACTTGGCCCTGCGACGAGATTAACTACATCTGGCGCCATGGTAATGTGCGCTACCCCTCCGATGAAATTCCCGCCGATCGCGCTACGCCCGCTGTGCAAAAGTACATTCGTGGGCGATTTGATTCGATAGCCCACAAAACCGGCGCCGAAGTTGTGGTTGAAAAAACCTGCGCTAGCTCTCTGCGGGTGCCCTTTGTCGACAAGATTGTGCCAGAAGCCCGTTATGTATTTATCTACCGCGACGGCATCGATGCTACGGGATCGGCCAAGCTACGCTGGACGGCCAGGTTAGATATTCCTTATATTCTGGAAAAAGTGCGCTTTGTGCCCAAGTTAGATTTGCCATACTACGCACTACGCTATTTTTGGTCGCGCTTCTATCGCCTGTTTTCCCGAGATAAGCGCCTGGCTTTTTGGGGGCCAGCGTTGGATAACATGCAAGATATCCTGCAAAAACACACACTCGATGAAGTGTGTGCTCTTCAGTGGCAGCGTTGCGTGGATCAGTCTGAAAAGGCATTTTCCAGTATGCCTGCAGACAAGGTGATTCGCGTGCGTTACGAGGATTTTGTGCAGTCTCCAAGGGATGAGCTCAAGCGCGTGCTGGACTTTATGGGGCGGGAGGTATCCGATGATAAGATTGCCGCTGCTGTCTCGTCGGTTTCTGCCAAAAGCCTAGGTAAGGGAAGGCAGTCGTTGGGTGAAGATCAAGTGCGCTCACTGGAAAAGCTAGTGGGGGAGACGCTAAAGCGTTATGACTACCTCTGAGCTGGCATTGTCGCCCTTCCAGGCGTTTCTCAAGCGTTTCTTTGATTTCCTCGTGGCGTTGTTGGGGTTGTTGGCAGTTTGGTGGCTGATTGTATCGGCTTGGCTGGCGGCCAGTTGGGACACTCGTAGCAACGGTTTTTTTGTTCAGATGCGAGTGGGCAGAGGTGGAAAACCGTTTCGGGTGGTCAAAATCAAGACCATGCGTCCTTCGAGGGAGCTGACCTCCACGGTGACTGCCAGCGGCGACCCGCGTATTACGCCTCTAGGCCGTTTTTTCCGAAAAACCAAAATTGATGAACTCCCTCAGCTGTGGAATGTGTTGTTAGGGCAGATGAGTTTTGTTGGGCCGCGCCCGGATGTCCCCGGCTACGCCGACAAACTAGAGGGGATTGAGCGTGCTGTACTCAATGTCCGCCCTGGCATTACGGGGCCGGCTACGCTCAAATATCGTGATGAAGAGGCGTTGTTGGCTTCGGTGGACGACCCTGAAGCCTATAACCGAGAGGTGATCTTCCCTGATAAAGTGCAGATCAACCTAGATTACATCCGCCACTGGTCTCTCGGGCGCGACTTGCGCTATATCTTGGCAACGGTGATTGGGTGATTTTGGGGTGAGATGAGTTCGATAACAGTGTCGGAACTCAACAAGCTGTTTAGTTGACGTCGGATATATTGAAATGAGTGAAAAAGCACTATCTCCATGGCCAAGTTTTACGCAAGAAGAAGCGGACGCTGTGCAACGCGTGCTGCTGTCGAATAAGGTTAACTACTGGACGGGTCAAGAGGGCCGCGAGTTTGAGCGCGAGTTTGCCGCTTTTGCGCAAACAGAACACGCCATCGCCGTGGCCAATGGCACTGTGGCGCTCGACCTGGCCCTACAGGGTTTGGGAATTGGCCCCGGCGATGAAGTGATTGTCACGCCGCGCACATTTTTGGCCTCGGTGTCGTCTGTGGTCACGGCGGGGGCGACGCCTGTGTTTGCCGATGTGGATTTAGACAGCGGTAACATTACGCCCGATACGGTTGAGGCCGTGCTCAGTGAAAAAACGAAGGCGGTGATTGCCGTTCATCTGGCGGGTTGGCCCTGTGAAATGGACGGCTTAATGGCGCTGGCTGGCCAGCATGATTTTTATGTGATTGAAGACTGTGCTCAGGCGCATGGAGCGACTTATAAGGGCAAACCCGTGGGTGGATTGGGGCATGTCGGCTGTTGGAGTTTTTGCCAGGACAAAATCATGACGACGGGGGGCGAGGGTGGCATGGTCACCTGCAACGACCGCGAGTTGTGGTCGCGCATGTGGTCGTATAAAGATCACGGCAAAAGCTGGGAGGCGGTCTACGAGCGCGAGCACCCACCGGGGTTTCGCTGGCTGCACGAAAGCTTTGGCACCAATTGGCGCCTCACCGAGATGCAATCGGCTATTGGGCGTATTCAGTTGAGTCGAATGCCCGATTGGACGGCGGCTCGCCGCAGACATGCGACAAAAATCTGGGAGGCCTGTCGCCGTGTTCCTTGGTTGCGTGTGCCCGACCAGCCCGACGATATCGGCCACGCCTGCTATAAGGTGTATGTCTATGTGCGGGCGGAACAGCTGCCAGAGGGGAAAAGCCGAAACGACGTAGCGACTCTTCTGCAAGAGCACGGCGTGCCTTGTATGCAGGGCTCTTGCTCGGAGGTCTATCGCGAAAAGGCTTTTGACAATACGGATTATGTACCTGAGGTGGCTCTGCCGAATGCTAGGCAGCTGGGAGAGACGAGTTTGATGTTTGTCTGCCATCCAACGTTGCGTGATGATGAAGTGGAGCGGTTTGTCATTGCGATACAAAAGCTTGCCGAATAAATTATAGTATCTAGACAATACCGTCGCCTTAGCGAATAGCGCGGTAAACTGACATGAAAAAGGGCTAAAAAATGCGGGCGTTAATCGGCTATTTGACGCAGTTGTCGCGGTGGCAAAAATCCTTGGTGCTTTTAATATTCGACGCTAGCGCTTTGCTGGCGGCGGTTTTCTGCGCCTATTTGTTGCGTTTGGAGAAATTACCGCCCGAGGTGCTGAGTCACCAATCCCTGTTGATGGCTTTAGCGGGGGTGGTTGCTACTTTAATGTGTCTGCGTCAGTTGGGCTTGTATCGCGTCGTGGTGCGCTATGTCAGCCAGCGCTTAGTGAGTGTGTTGGTACCGTCGGCACTGCTGGGTGGCGTTGTTATGGCTGCAGTGTCCTATTTTGGTCAAGTTTGGATGCCCCGCTCCATACCCTTTTTATACGCCCTGCTAGCGGTCTTGTTCTTGGGGAGCGGTCGCTTTGCTGCACGCACAGTGCTGATGCTAGCGCGTGAAAGTGCCTCCATTAGAGTTGTCGTTTATGGGGCGGGCGCCAGCGGTCAACAGTTGCTGGGTGGTCTGCGCCAAGGTGGTGGGTATCAAGTCGAAGCGTTTTTAGACGACGACCCCGAATTATGGGGGCGCGAGGTGGCGGGCTTACGTGTTTACGAGCCTCGCCATGCAAATCTAGAACGCTTAGAGCGGCGCGGTGTGGAGGGAGTTTTGTTGGCTATGCCCTCCGCCAAGCGCAGTCAGCGTCGGGCGGTGATTCAGCGTTTGGAGCCGTTTTCCTTCCATGTGCGCACGGTGCCTGGTATGCAAGACATGATCGATGGCGAGTTCAGTATCGATCAGTTGCAGGAAGTCAGCATCGAAGATTTGCTGGGGCGCGACGCGGTAGAGCCGATTCCTCAGCTTCTCACCCAGTGTATTGCGGGTAAAGTCGTCATGGTGACGGGCGCCGGCGGGTCAATTGGCAGTGAGTTGTGCCGTCAGGCCCTAGCTCATGGTGCGAAGACGCTTTTACTGTTGGAGAGCAGTGAATACGCGCTATACAGCGTCGAGGCAGAGCTGCGATCTCGGTTGGGCGCTCAGCAGCGCTTGATTCCATTGCTGGGCAATGTCGGCAATGCTCAGCGGGTTCGGCAGATTTTTCAAGCCTACAACATCGACACTGTCTATCACGCAGCCGCGTATAAGCATGTGCCGCTGGTTGAGGGCAGTCCTGCTGAGGGAATCGTCAACAATGTCTTTGGGACAAAGGTATTGGCCGAGGCCGCAGAGGCCAATGATGTTGAGCGCTTTGTGTTGATTTCAACAGACAAGGCCGTCAGGCCAACCAATGTAATGGGGGCGAGTAAGCGTCTAGCCGAAATGGTATTGCAGGCGATGCAGCAAGGCGGTAGCAAAACGGTGTTTACCATGGTCCGCTTTGGCAATGTGCTGGGGTCGTCGGGTTCGGTTGTGCCGTTGTTTCGACGCCAGATTGCAGAGGGCGGCCCGGTCACCGTGACGCATCCCGACATCACGCGCTTTTTTATGACCATTCCCGAGGCGGTGGAGCTCGTGATTCAAGCTGGGTCCATGGGTGAGGGCGGCGAGGTTTTTGTCTTGGATATGGGGGAGTCGGTAAAAATTCACTCACTGGCTCGTCGCATGATTCAGCTCTCGGGCTTGGAAGTGAAGTCGGCGGAGCAGCCCGATGGTGATATTGAAATTGCTTTTACCGGCTTGCGCCCTGGGGAAAAGCTCTATGAGGAGCTGCTGATTGGAGACGCTGTCGATGGGACAAAGCACCCTAAAGTGATGCGAGGGCAGGAGGATTGCCTCTCTCCCCAAGCCATTGCAGACCTAGTGGAGCAATTGCAGGAGGCGGTTGCTAACGAAGATTCATGCGCGCTGCGGAAGCTACTAGAAGAGGCCGTTGCAGGCTACCGAAGGCAGGGCGCAAGCGCTGATTGGCTCGAGAGGGTCGATGAAGAAGCGGACAATGTCACCTACTTGAAATGAAAATGTACTTGTAGATAAATAGACAAATAGTATCATCAAGCGCATAATCAGCGGCCTTAGGTAGTTTAGGCCTAATTTATAACTTCTTGCACAGGGGAGTCTCGTGAAGAAAATAGCACCATTTGTATTGGGCGCTTTCGGCGCCACGCTAGTGACTGGCACGGCAGTTGCTGAAATTAAAGACCCAGGTTCTGTCGATGCGGGCGGTTTTAAATTAACCCCAACCGTTGAAGTTGGCATGGGCTATGACGACAACATCAACACGTCTGACAGCAATGAGGTGGATGCGAATGTGTTTAGGGTTGCTCCTCGCCTGCTGGCCGAGACAGAACTGGGCGACCACACTGCTGTTATTCTAGGCACGGGCGCTGAGAAGGGCGCCTATGCAGGCGAAGCCAACAACAACTACTACGACTACGATTTTAATGCGGGCATTATGACCGATTTGAATCGCAGTAACTCACTGGGCGCTGACTACGCCTTTGTTCGCGGCCACGACCCTGTTGGTGGCGTGGGTAGCTCGGGTGCGGCGACCCCCGATGAGTATCGCACTAACCGTGGCGGAATCTATTACAATCTCGGCAACGAAGACACAGTCGGTCGTGTAGAGGTTAGCGTGACAGGCGAGGGCAAACGCTACACTACCAATCGCCCTGCGACTAGCTCGCGCGACATTGATAAAACCACAGCGTCTCTGACAGGCTATTTCGGTGTTGCGCCTCGCACGGAAGTATTGTTGCAGGGCATTGTGACCGAGAATGATTTTATCAACGAAGATCAGCTCGACGCAGAAGACACTACGGGCTACTTGGGTGTGAAGTGGGAAGCCACTGCTCAAACCACGGGTACGGCCAAAGTGGGTTCTCAGGTAAAAGAGTTTGACGCCGGTGGTGATACGGATAAAACGGCTTGGGATATTGGCGTTGAATGGAAGCCTTTGAGCTATTCGACTTTCACGGCCAATCTCAGCAGCGACATCGGTGACGGTAACGCGCTGTCACGCAATATCACGTGGGCTGCTGTTGAGCGCGATACGATTAACTTTGGCTGGATTCATGACTGGCGCGATAACGTGCAAAGC
>DS990612.1:44449-51495 GCA_000155715.1 gamma proteobacterium HTCC5015
AGAATCATCATGCAACGCATTATTATCTCGGTAGTGCTCGTCTTGTTGACAGGGCTGTATTGCGCTCAGCTGGCGGCAGAAGACCAAGCGGTTAAGCAGGCACTGCGCTCAGGTTACCAGTTGGCGGCGGGGGATTTGATTCGCGTCCATGTGTTTGGCGAAGAAGAGCTTAGCACCGAAGTGCGGCTCACCGATGCGGGCACCTTTTCCTACCCTTTTCTGGGTGAGGTAAACGCACAAGGCATGACGATTTCTCGACTGCAGGAGCTGTTAACAGCGGGACTCAAGGGAGATTTTCTGGTTGATCCCGAAGTGACGGTCTCTATCGTCGAGTATCGGAATTTCTTTGTTAACGGCGAAGTGGAGCAGCCTGGTGGTTACCCCTTTCAACCGGGGTTGACGATTCGCAAGGCAATTGCATTAGCGGGTGGGTTTACCGAGCGCGCCTCACGCAAAAAAGTGCTGGTTATTCACGATAGTGGCCCTACAGATGAGGTGGTGTCAGGGTTGTCTGAAACGGTGCTGCCTGGCGATATCATTACCGTTGACGATAGCTTCTTTTAAGAGTTTGTATTCATGAGTGCATCGAACAAAGGCTTTGAGAAAAGTCAACGGGACGAGTTCGAGATCGATCTTCATCAGATCGTCGATCTGTTAAAGCGCTATACGCTTCGTGTGGTTGCAGTATCCTTTGCTGTGGCGCTACTGGCTGCGATCATTGCTTACACGCTAACGCCAGTATACCGCTCTACTGCCACTTTGCTGATCGAGCAAAAGGCGGCCCAAGTGGTTTCAATTGAGGAAGTCTACGGGGTTAGCGGTCAAGACAAGGAGTATCTCGATACGCAAATAGAGATGATTCGCTCCCGATCGCTTGCTGAGAGCGTCGTGAAGCAACTGAATTTGCTCGAGCATCCATTGTATCAGCCTTCGCCTGGTCTTCTGTCTAAAGTGAAGGGCTATTTTGTAGAGCCCATACCTCTCACCGAAGAAGATCGGCTACACGAGGTTGTCGATACGGTGCTGGACAATCTCAGCGTCGCCGCCGCGGGTAAAACCCAATTAGTCGATGTCAGCTTTTCCTCTGAGAGTGCTGGTTTAGCAAGGCGTGTGGCGAATGCGTTCGCCAATGGCTACATCGACATGCAGCTCGATGCCAAAGCAAAAATTGCGACGCAGGCGGTGGACATGCTGTCTCAACGCCTTGCTGTGCTAGAAGAAAAAATGCAGGCATCCGAGAAAAAGCTGCAGGCCTATCGCGAGGAAGAGGGCTTAGTCGATATTTCCGGCGTCACAACACTGACAACCAAAGAGATCAACACGCTGTCTTCTATGATCGTGGAGCAGCGTGGTCAAATGGCCGAGCTAGAGGGCGTTTATCGCCAAGTGCAGGGCGGAGCTGAAGAGTTGACGGTCAGCGAGCTTGAAAACGTATCCGCTGTGATGGCGCACACCTTAACTCAGAACTTTAAGCAGGCGGCGGCAGAGGCTGAAGCCAAGTTACAAGAACTGGGTGAGCGCTACGGACCAAAGCACCCCAAAATGTTGGCGGCTCAGGCCGACTATTCCGTGGCGGTGAGAAAGTACGAAGAGCAGTTGCGCAGCGTGGCCGAAGGCTTAAAGCAAGAGTACGAGTCGGCTTTGAATAAAGAGCAACAATTGCTGCAAGCCTTTGAGAGAAGCAAGAATGAGTTGCAGAGCATTCGCCAGAAGGAGTTTGAACTGTCGCAGCTTGAACGTGAAGTCAGAACAAACCGCCAGCTTTACGAAACCTTCTTTAAACGTATTAAAGAAGCCAGTGAAACCATCGATTTGTCTACCGCCAACGCTCGCGTCATTGATAAAGCGTTACAGCCTAGAGTGCCGTACAAGCCCCGCAAAGCTTTGATTGTGCTGATGGCCTTTATGCTGTCTATGCTGTTGGGATACGCCATTGCCCAGTTGTTAGAAATTTTAGATAACACGTTTAAAACGCCTGGCGATATCGAAGCCAAACTGCAACTCCCTGTACTGGGGCTATTGCCAAGGTTAAAAGGCCCAGAGAGCGAAGAAATGACGCACGCCTTCTTCGATGGCGAGCACAAACTGTATGCCGAGGCGATAAGAAGCTTGAGAACCGGTGTGGTTTTGTCGGGCTCCGACCGCAAGCAGCAAGTGATTGTGGTGACATCATCGGTGCCGGGCGAGGGTAAAACCACCTTGTCGACCAACTTGGCCTACGCAGTTGGCCAAAACGAGAAAGTTATTTTGGTCGATGCGGACATGCGTCGCGCCACCATGGGGCGCAACTTCGGCCTGCCTTTAGGCAGCCCCGGTCTCGCCAATGTCATCAATGGCCACGCCGATTATGCGAGCTGCCTGCACAATGAAAATGGCGTAGACATACTGCCCGCGGGCTCAGTGCCGCCCAACCCCCAAGAGCTGTTGTCTAAGCCCGAGTTTAAGCAGTTGGTTGAACAGCTCCGAGAGCACTACGACCGAGTGATTATCGATTCGCCGCCCACTCAGGCGGTCAGTGATGCCAAGATTCTGTCCTCGTTGTCGGACGCTGTGATCTATGTGGTTCGGGCGGATTCAACGGCGGTACAGGTGGCGGAAAAAGGCGTGGGCGATTTACTGCAGTCTGGCGCACCCTTGCTCGGCGCCGCGCTCAATCAGATCAACCCCAGCCGCAGCCAGCAAGAAGGCTATACCTATGGTGGCTACTATGCGGACGATAGCGAAAGCCCCAGCACTTAAACGATGATTGATCTTCACGGTCATTACTTGCCGGGTATTGACGATGGAGCGGACTCCCTCGAGATTTCGCTTACCATGTTGGACATGGCCGCCGCAGACGGCATTGAGCGTATTGTCGTGACGCCTCACATCCATCCCGGCACTTACGACAATAGCCGCGACACCATCGCCTCAGCGTTTGCACCCATTGCCGATGAGGCGCGTGCCAGAGGCTTGAGCTTGGAGTTGTCCTACGCCGCTGAAATGCACCTCGTCCCCGAGCTGATGCAACAGGTCGAGGCCGACAGCGTGCCCTGGCTGGGCCAGCTGGATAGCCAAAAGGTGTTGCTGCTAGAAATGCCCCACAGTCACATCCCCCCGGGCTGCCAGCAACTCATTCGCTGGTTTTGCCAGCACGATGTACTGCCTTTGATTGCGCACCCCGAGCGCAATCGCGAGTTGATGCGCCACCCCGAGCGCATTCGCCCGCTGGCCTCGGCGGGAGCGGCGTTTCAGCTAACCGCGGGCTCGCTCACAGGATTATTCGGCGAAGCGGCTCAACAGTGTTCGCGTAAACTGTTGAATTGGGGCATCGGTGAAGTATTGGCCACGGACGCCCACAGCGCCCAGCGCCGCGTGCCCATTTTGAGCCGGGGGCGCGATGTATTGGCCGATTGGGTGGGAGCAGAGCGCGCCGAGCGCATGACGCTCACTTGGCCTAAAGCTGTCACAGATTGGCACTTCCATGAGCACTAATCGCATAAGCCGAGCGATGCTGGCGTTGCTGTTGGTCGTGCTGATTACTGTGAGCCTCTATGGCGTCTGGGGGCACTGGCAGCTTCGCCAAGCTCAGGTGGTGTTGCGGGATCTCAGTTCGGGCAAGCGCCAAGCGGCGACGACACACTTGGTGGAGCGGGCGGACAAGCTCGCTCGCATAGAGCGCTGGTGGCCTACCGCCCAGCGCTACCGAGGCATGCTACTAGAGTGGTCCGCTACGTCACTCGAACCAGAGCAGCGGCAAGCGCGTTGGCAACAGGCTTTCGCGCACATCGAGCAGGCCTCCCAGAGAATGCCCGCCTCCGGCTTTGTGGCCGTTGACGAGTTGCGCCTAGCGCTTAAATTGGGCCTGAAGGACGGGCAGGTGGAGCGGGCGCTGGCAAAAATAGATCGTCGTGCGCCCAACAATGTGCAAATTCACCATTCGGCCTTAAAGCTGCTGTACACCCCCCAGCTTACGCTCTCTCAAGCGGCGCGGGAGTGGCGCCAGCGGGAGCTGGTGCGCGTGTCCAAGCAGCCTGGTTTAGCTTGGCGCTTACTGCGCGAGGTACGTGACGATGGGCGCGGTGTGTTGATTTGTCTCGCCGCCCCTCAAGAGAGCGAACTGGCGAGCCGCTGTCGCCAAGCCAAGCTGCTTGTGCAATGACAGTGTCAACAGATATTCACGCGTAAGTGCTAGTAATTGAGGCTGGAAAGGCGTAAATTTACCCCATCCAATTGATCCACCACGAAGCTCTAAGCAGATAGCGCAGTGAAAAAAGTTTTGATTGTTTTAATGGCCGTATTGTTTAGCCCCCTAGGTGTTGCGGTGGATGCAGGTTCTAGATCTTCTGAATCTTCTAGTACCTCTGATCGTGGCCCGAATGGTAGCGCCGGTCGCGGCTCGACGTTTTCCAACGCCTTTACGGTACCCGGTGGCGCGGGTGGTGCTAAGGTGGGCAATAGCGCAGGTGGTAGTAATGCGGCGGCTGAAACCACGCCAAACTTCACCCCTTCTTCCGATGAAGCTGGCGGCCCCCAAGACTGGGCGTCCATGACCGACGAAGAGCTGGCCGAAGCCCTAAAAAACGCCGAGGACATTGATCAGGCCATTCATGATGCCATTGAGGCGGGTGTTGACCCCGTGAAAGTGGCTCAAACCGCAATCAATGTGCGTCCAGCGAGTGAGCAAAATCTGATTAAAAATGCCGCAGCTGGAGCAAGCATGGATTCTGATAATTTCGGGGCTGTTAATTACATTTTTCTCCTGAATAGGGCTTCAGGCGTGGAGTTCGGGGCAGCCTCAGGCGGTGGCTCCGACGCTGAACAGACGGTCAGTGAGTTTACCCCTTAATTAAAGGCACACACGCCTTGAAAACAGCCCGACGCCTTGTCGGGCTTTTTTGTGGTTGCTGGTAGCGCTTTGGGCGGCCCACCACCGTGTTATTTTGCAGCCTATGTCACAATAACAGGCTAGTATTTACCGTAAAAAACGCGTAAATTTGGAACCAATGGCTCGCAAGGGCAAACTATCTACGTTTATTTAGGAGAAAAGCATGAATAAAATACTTTCGGTTTTGGTATTGGTGCTTGTGTCGGGCTTGGCTGTGGCAGCTGATTTCAGAGCTGACATGACAGAAGCAGAAGTTGAAGCGGAGCTTATTAGAGCAATGCAAAACGGAGAGGGATCTGTTGAACAGTTGGTCAAGGAGGCCATTGACGCCGGTGTGGATGTCGCTAATCTCGTTGAGCCAGCGATAAAATATTCTGGAAGCTATGGTGCCAAAAGCATGAAAACTTTATTGATTCAGGCCACTCCAGATAGCCAGCGGGCTGAAATATTTCAAAAAGCAGATGTAGCGATCAACAATGCCATTGCAAGAGAAAATAGTACGTTGAACTTTTGGCGAAATCGCAACCAGACTCAGGCTCAGTGGTCGAGAGAGGCTCTTTCTAGGTGGGAGTCGGCTTTAGGCACAAATGGCTTCACTGGCGGTGGTTCTACCGCTGTACAAACCGTAAGTGAGTCTATGCCGTAGTGATTGGCTCGTGCCAAAAAAAGCCCGACAATGCGTCGGGCTTTTTTGTGTCTGTGAGACTGACATAACGCTTGAAAAACGCTATCTTGCGAGCTTTGTGACTGCGGGCTTTTTACGATGACCCATCGATTTTTCTACGCGTTCTTGCTGTTGACGCTCTGGCTGCCATGGCCTTGGGGGAGTGTGCTGGGTTGGTCGGTGTATCTGTTTTGCGGGGCGAGTTTTTCGCTGCTGCTTTGGGTGCTACTACAGCGCCCGCTCATGGATTTACCCCACTGGCAAGCTGAGGGCTCCCAGCCCCTGCGCTATCTGGCCTACCTGTGGCTGGCTCTATTAGGTGGTTTGGCGCTGCAACTGATACCGCTGCCCGCCAACTGGGTGCAAACCCTCTCCCCCGCCCGCTGGGCGATTGTCGCGCCCTACGGCGCCGATTGGCTGCCCTTGAGCGCGACGCCGGTAGAGACCTTTCAATACTGGATGCTCAGTGCCGCTTACGGCGCTTTTTTCTGGGTCGCGCTACACGCGCTGAGCGATCGCCGCCGCCTGCGCCTATTTTTATGGGCGGTGGTGATCAATGCGGTGATTAGCACGGTATACGGGGTGTTGGTGTTATTGGGTGGGGCGGCGTTCGAGCCAATAGCGCTGCTTAACACCAATAACCGTGTCTTGTCGGGCCCCTTTGTGGGGCGCAATAACTTCGCGGGATTTTTGGCGCTGTCGGCCTCTCTAGGTATCGGCTTGCTATTGGCTGAGATGAGACCGAGTGGCGAGCGGACGTGGCGCGAGTGGTTGAGGGATACGTTGCGCTTGTTGTTAAGCCGCAAAGTGACGCTGCGTTTGATGATTGTGATTTTGGTGGCGGGTTTGGTGTTGACGCGTTCGCGTATGGGCAATACCGCCTTTTTAAGCGCGACCTGTGTGGCGGGCTTTTTGTGGTTTCTGCGCTCGGGGGGATCTCGGCGTTTAGCGCTGATTTTGTTTGTGAGTTTTATTCTAGTCGATGTCTACATTATTGGCAGCGTGGTGGGCTTGGATCGGGTGGTCGAGCGTATTCAGGCCACCGAGACACAGAGTGAACTCAGGGTCGACATCAATGCGGATGCCCTAGAATACGGGGCCGACTACTGGGCTTGGGGCAGTGGTGCAGACAGTTTTGACCAAGTGTTTCCCGTGTATAAGTCGGTTTACGGCAGTGGCTTGATTAACCAAGCGCACAATGAATACCTCCAGTTTATCCTAGAGTTAGGTGTAGTACTGGGTGTGCTGACATTGGCCATAGGCGCTTTTTCGGCGTGGCAAGGCGGGCAGGCGCTGTGGCGACGAAAGAGCCGCTTTTATCGCAGCGTGGCGCTGGGGAGTGTGATGGCGTTTGTCTATTTAGCCATTCACTCGACGGCGGATTTTAATCTTCGTATCCCCGCCAATGCGGCGCTGTTTGTCGCTATTATGGCGCTGATGTGGCGGGCGCGTTATACGCCTAGCAAGGGCAGTCGCACCGGTTCTAGTCTGTAGTCGGCTCGACAGGGTCTTGGT
>DS990612.1:52198-57689 GCA_000155715.1 gamma proteobacterium HTCC5015
GATCGCGGCGTTGTTTGTCGTTTTGTAAATCGGCGCTGATGGCGGTGGCGCTGTTGGCGCGTTGCTGGTTCAATGTCTCGACGAGCTGTTCCGCGGCGTCTTTCGAGTGGCGATAGTGCACGATGACATCGGCGCCACCGGCGTGAAGTTGCTCCGCTATGGCTCGACCGAGACGCTGGGCGGCACCGGTGATCAGGGCCACTTGTCCCGTGATATCTGCGCTATACTGTGCGGCCATTTTTGAGGCTCCTATGGACATTATTCAGCTTATTGTACTCAGTATTATTCAGGGATTAACCGAGTTTCTGCCCGTTTCGAGTTCGGCACATTTAATTTTAGTGCCCGTGTTGAGCGACTGGCCCGATCAGGGTTTGATGTTTGATGTGGCGGCGCACTTGGGCAGCCTGCTTGCCGTGTTGCTGTACTATCGCAAAGATTTGCTGCAAATGCTGTGCGGATTTACGCAAAGCCTACGGCAGCGCCAGCTCAACGCCGATAGCCGCCTCGCTTGGGCTGTGGGGCTTGCCACGATTCCACTCGGTTTGGTCGGTATTTTAAGCAAGGATTTCATTGAAGCGCACTTGCGCGGCCCGCTCGTTATCGCGGCGGCGACGCTGATTTTTGGCGGCCTGTTGTGGTGGGCAGACCACTTTAATCGCAAGACTGCGGCAGGGGAGAAAAGCCACCACAGAGGGCTCGGCGATTTAAAGGCCTTTGATGTGATGTTTATTGGCGTGGCTCAGGCGCTGGCGTTAATTCCCGGCACCTCGCGTTCGGGCATCACGATGACGGCCGCGCTGTTCCGCCGCTTCACCCCCGTGGAGGCGGCGCGCTTTTCTTTCTTACTTTCCGTACCGGCTATTTTGATGCCGTTTTCACTCTATGTGTTTGAGTTAGTGCAAACCCCCGAAGTGCAGTGGCAGTGGGGGAGTTTGGCCTTGATTGTGGGCTTGTCATTTGTCAGTGCGCTCGCCTGTATTCACGTTTTCTTAAAACTGCTTGAGCGCGTCGGCATGTTGCCCTTCGTGTTGTACCGATTGGTTCTCGGCGCCTGTTTGCTCTTTGTTTTTTGGCCCTAGGGACGTGTTGTGCTGCATTTGATCGACAAGAGACGGCTTCGCTATTGGAATGTTTGGTTTGTGGTGGGGTGTTTGTTGATTTCATCGGTGGTGTGGGGCTCATTGATGGCGCCCTCAGATGCCCCTAGCTTGATCAGCAATGACAAAGTGATGCACGCGCTGGCCTATGCGGTGATTGCTCTGTGGTGGTTACAGCTCGTGCGGGGACGCGTCAGTGGTTTGAGTGTGGTTGTGGCAACGGTACTACTGGGGGTGGGGGTAGAGATTGCTCAGTCCTTCCATCCACTGCGGCATTTCGATTACTGGGACATGCTCGCCAACCTGATCGGTGCACTGTGTGCGGCGGGCTTGGCCGCACTGGGCGCCAATCGCGGCTTGTATCGCTTAGAGCGCCATTTGTTGGGTCATCGATAGCCGCAGGATAGCTTCTTTTTGTTTGACAACAGGGCTACCATTAACACTATGCAGATTTATCTCGTCGGCGGCGCAGTGCGCGATCAATTGCTCGGTCTTGATGTCAAGGACCGCGACTGGGTTGTGGTGGGAGCGACGGCTGAGGATATGCTGGCTCAAGGCTATCAGCAGGTGGGTCGACAGTTCCCCGTATTTCTCGACCCCCAGAGTAAAGAGGAGCACGCACTGGCGCGAACGGAAACCAAAATAGGCCCAGGCTACTCGGGCTTTGAAGTGCACGCTGCGCCCGATGTCACGCTAGAGCAAGATTTACTGCGTCGCGATTTGACCATCAATGCCATGGCGCAAGATCGCCAAGGGCAA
Source organism: gamma proteobacterium HTCC5015 (assembly GCA_000155715.1). Taxonomy (GTDB): domain Bacteria; phylum Pseudomonadota; class Gammaproteobacteria; order HTCC5015; family HTCC5015; genus HTCC5015. Next base: position 54,055 of record DS990612.1, read on the forward strand.
CTGATTGATGAGCACGCGGGCCAAGCCGATTTAAGCGCGGGTGTGCTGCGCCATATTTCCCCTGCTTTTCGCGAGGACCCCCTGCGCATATTGCGTGTGGCGCGCTTTGCTGCGCGCTTTTGCCAGCCCCTGCTGGCACGCGACTTTGAAGTCGCTCGAGAGACCGCTCAGCTGCTGTGTAAGATGGTCGAGGCCAATGAGGTGGAGGCCTTGAGCAAGGAGCGCGCTTGGCAGGAATTTGAGCGCGCCATGGGCGAAACACAGCCCCGCCGCTTTCTCGAGGTGATGTATCAGTGTGGTGCGCTACAGCGGCTGTGGGCGCCCGCCGTTCAGTCGGACGATTGGTCCGAGTTGTGGCCGCGCTTGCGTGAGGTGGCCGATATTGTGCCCGCGCTCAGTGCCAGTCCCGAGGTGCGCTTTGCCGCCATTATTGGGGTGCTGCCCGCGCCGCAGGCCAAGTTGTTGAGCGAACAAATGGGGGCGCCCAAGCGGTTTAAGCAATTGGCCGAACTCGTCGCGACGCACGCCAACACGGTTAAGCACAGTACTCGGCAACCGCCGCCCGCAGTGTTGAATCTGCTTAATAAGATGGATGCGTTTCGCAAACCAGAGCGCTTAGACGATGCGCTGTTGGCCTGTGAGGCAGCGATTCGCTCTTTACCTAAGGAGCGCCAACGGCCCCAGCCGCAGCGCGAGTATCTGCTGTCGTGTTACTACGCCGCTTCGGCGGTGACGGCGGCCGATATGATGAAGTTGCGCCTAGAGGGCAAGGCGCTGGCGGAGGAGATCGATACCCATCGCAAGGCCGCTATTTTTAAGGTCAAGCGCACCTACCGCTGGTCTCATTTCAATCCTCAAATTTAGGGCCTGTTAACACAAATTTGATGGTCACAACCCGAAGGGCTGGAGCTATTTTCCGCCCAGCTGCGTTATCCGTTGTTTGTGTAGACGTACTACACGGCACTCCTTCTGCCTTGCTGGGCAGGAAAAAGGCTTCCAGCAGAGATCATAAAATTTGTGTTAACAGGCCCTAGTGTGTTGCCCAAGTTTATGCCGCTTGGGGGAAGTCTGCATACGTTGTGAATCATTTTCGAGGTTTGGGTGGTGCGAACGCGCGATAGGGTGTTTGTTGACTGGAAGTCTTTCGTTCAAAGGTGAAGACGCTGGACTCCCGCCTGCGCGGGAGTGATGAGATTTGTGCGGCGCTAGAAAAACTGTCGCCACTCGAGTCCCAGCGCTGTGGAACCGAGTGTCTCGGTAGTGGTGGTATTGATAGCGAGCGACGAGGGCGCTGTTTTGGGCGATCGGTAGGCTGTGGTGTAAGCCGCTGATTTCTCGCTGGTAGTGATTGTCGAAACGCTGTTTGCGCCATTGCAACTGAGTTGTTCCGAGGCGGCTATAAAATAAACCGCCCACGGTGGCCTGTAGGGCGACACCGTGATGGTGGTCGAAATGCTGTTCGTTGTACTCCAGTCGGCCGCCGAGCAGCGCGTAGGTGATGTTGCCCTCCCACAGCGCGTAACTGAGACCGCCGCTGGCATTGCCCTGAAAAATCAGCTCGCTGCCTTGGGCGCCCAGAGTGCGTTCGGCGCCGACGCTGGTCTCCCAAGAGATGGGTTTGAAAAAACCGTTGCGCGGCGTAAAGGAGTGGATTTCGATCAGTGTGGCCTCTTGGACTTCGAGGTCGTCGCGCTCGTCGTGCCGCACGCTAAAGACCCCCATGTTAATCGACGAGCCGCGATCAAAGCCGGGTAGATTGTCCGTGAGGTCGTGGAAGCTCAATCGCAGCGTCAGGTCGATGTAATCGCTCTCGGCTTCGCGGCCCGCGGCGACGCTCCAGAGGCTGGAGTCGTGGCCTTTCTCTGGCGGATGGCTGTTGGGCAGGGCGTCGAAGTCGGGCGATGCCAATTGGCTGCTGGCTTTGAGCAGAGCAAAGCGCTGCTTAACGTTGGTTTGTTCGCGGCTGACTTTTCTGAATCGGTAGTTGAGGAAGTCAGAGGCCGTTTTCACGCTTTGAGCTTGCTGTTTTTCGCTCAAAGAGAGATAGGCTTCGCTGTCGAGCGCTCGATGATCTTCGATGAGATTCAGTGTGAGGTCTCGCTGTGGTTTAGACAGCTGATCAATTTGATGGGCCAATAAATGCGTTTTTGAGGGGCGTCGCTTGGCGCTTTCAATCAATTGAGCGCGCTCGACGGTTCTCACCGTGTCTATGGGGATGGCAAACAGCGAAAAGTCATCGGTGAGTTCGATACCGGGGCGCGCGTATTCGAGTAGCTCGAGCAGTCGATAGCTGCAGTTCTCATCAAAAAAGAAATAATCGAACTGAATGTCTTTGAGTTCCCACAGGTGCTGAGTGAGTTTTTCCGTTTCCTGCGGTGTGAGGTTGAGTTCGTACTCCCACAGATCTCGGTTTTCGATGTTGTTGTATTCCTGAATTTTTTCTAAGTAACTCAGCACGGAAAATTTACCGGGATAGCCGCCAAAAATACCGCGATAGGCAAAGACGACAGAACTGTCGTCGGCGGGTACTTCGGCGCCAAAGTTGACTGCCCATGAGAGCCACTCGGATTGCTGTTCTTTGTTGGGTGGGTCGAGCCTCAGCAAAGTGTGGCCGTACATTGAGGAGGGGCTGTTCAAATAGGAGGCGGCGTAGACCAGAGTGGCGCTGTGGGCATTGACTTGGTCTTTCCATTGACGGTATGCGCCACACTCTGGACTGGGGTATTGCTCAAGCGCGAAGTCCAGTTGCTCAGAGAGCCACTGATAGCGGGCTGGGTAGCGGCATCTCGGGTGTTCGTCGCCGTGATCAATGGGGGTACTCAGCGCATCGAGGGTGGCCGAGAGCTCGGCCTTGGGGTTGCGATTGCCATCCTCTGACAGAAAGTAGCGCTCGTCATCGACGTAGCTGCTGTTGTTATTACCTGCCTCAGGACTTTCTTTGTAGTGCCCGAGCGCAAGCCATGTGGTGTGCTCGTGGAGGCGCGCTTGATCCGCTTGTTGCTGGAGCGCTTCAATAGACACGGTTTTCGCTTGCGCGAGGCCGGGTAGAAAAAGGCCGATCACAGCGGCCAGTCGAAGTAGTTTGAGCATGATTTTTAGGGGCTGAAATAAAAACTGCCAGCCCGCTCGCGCAGACTGGCAGTTGATCTTACCTTAAGCGAGGCTTAATTAAGATACATATTGTTGCAGACGAGCATCGCTCTTCATAACGGCAACGACTGACTCGTGAACTTCTTGAGCCGTTACTTCAGCGCTGGGGAACAGTGCGTCGAAGTTGTTGTGCAGTGTTTTAGCGAAGTGAGCGCGATCTTCTTGGGCAACACCCAAAGAGACGGCAACGGCGTTCAGTGCTTCGCCTTCACCCATGGCAACGTCTTGAGAGAACTCGCCCATAACGGCACCGATCAGTGATTGACCGCCGTAAGTGAGCGTGCCGTTGGCGCTACAGCCGTTTGTACCCGTCGTCATGCCGAATGAGGCGTTGCCGCTCGTACCGTTAGTGGTAGAGGCTAGGATGTGGTTGACTAGGCCCGACTTACCGTCGAACAACATGTTGCCCCAACCACAATCAGAACCACCGGGAGCCACGGCGAAAGAAGAAGAGGAAGCAACAATCAGTGCTGCGCAAGCAAGCG
>DS990611.1:0-38837 GCA_000155715.1 gamma proteobacterium HTCC5015
TTTTTTGGATTCTAAAAACCCAAGACATAAGGTCATTCAAGACGAAGATGAAATAATAAAAGAGCTAATCAAGGTCACTAAAGGTGGCGTTTTGAGAATGGCTGAAGATATTGCAGAGAACGGGCTTAATCAGAGTGAGCTTTTCTGGTTGATTGAAGGTGAAAATGGTGAACTTATAGTAACTGAAGGCAATCGTCGCTTATGTGCGGTAAAGATACTGAATGACCCAGATCGCTGCCCTTCAGACCATAGAGACAAAATCAAAAAGCTAGCAGAAAAAAACGCTGAAAATATACCCGATGAAGTGGCCTGCAGCATTTTTAAAAACAGAGATCAAGTAGACTTTTGGTTAGATAGAAAGCACAACGGCGCACAAGATGGTCGTGGCTTCGTGCCGTGGGATGCGGAAGCTAAAACTAGATTTGCCAATAGAAAGGAAGAGGGGCCCTCAAAAAGCCGAAATAGCTTGCCTTTAAGTCTTTTAGATTATGCAGTGAGAAGGAATTTGATATCAAAAGAGGAAAGGGAATCATTAAAAATCACAACACTTGCTCGCTTTCTTGGAAATAGTTTTTTAAGGGAAATGATGGGAATAACCAGCCCATCAACGTCAGCGCAAGTTGAAATTAATGTGTCGGACGCTGAATTTGAAGCCTGCTTAAAGTACTTTCTTGAGGATGCACTAAGGGAAGATACCCCTGTTAATTCTCGGGCCAAAGCCCCTGAAGTTGTAAAATATGCGAAAGAAATGTCACAGAAAGGGCATACCCCTAAATCTCATGACGATGAGCCTCACACACTAAGTGTAAGCAAGAGTGATGATGACTCTAAAGATGATGCAGATAATTCGCGCAGCAAAGAAAAATATAGGGGGATTACTCTCGTTCCTAAGCAGTTCAAAGCAAGCACAGGAAGTAAAACACAGGACAGAATTTTAAAAGAGCTGAAATCTTTAAACTGCAATACATTCCCTGCAGCGAGCGCGGTGCTTTGCCGAGCTTTCTTGGAAGATACCTATATCTCATTTTTAGAGAAGAAAGATGGGAAGAAGCCCCAATTTAGTAAATCTTCTGACTTGCTTAATAAAGTGGTAAAAGCTATTCAGCCAGAGAAGAGTAATTTGGGAAGAAATCAAGATAAAGCATTTCAGGCTCTAAGGCGTTTGTCTATGCAAAACTCAGGCAGCTTTTTGGCGCCTGCTTCTCTGGGGGCTCTAGCTCATGGAACATATTACCCTGACGGAAAAGCACTTCAGACGGAATGGGATAATATCGAGGAAATTGTTCGATATATGCTAATAAATTCCTAGCCAAATTCAGTGGTGGCCACCAATTCAGCCCTCTTGTACAATGGGTCAAAAGAGAGGTTTTTATGGCAAATAGTCCTTCACCTTTGAGGTATCCAGGCGGAAAAACACCCATACTTTCTATGGTCACGGATATTCTTAAGGCTAACAAGCTAGAGCGTGGTCATTATGTCGAGCCATATGCCGGCGGCTGTGGTTTAGCTTTGTCTCTTTTGTTCGGTGGTTTTGTCAGGGAAATTCACATCAATGACATCGATCGATCAATATGGGCTTTTTGGAACGCCGTTTTAAATCAAACAGAGGAACTGGTGGCCAAAATAGAAGGTACTCCTGTGACTATTGAGGAATGGGAGCGGCAGAAAGCTATATGGCGATCTGAAAATGTTGACGACTTTGATTTAGGTTTTTCGGCTTTTTATCTTAACCGAACAAACCGCTCTGGAATCATTCGAAAAGCTGGTGTTATCGGAGGTTTATCGCAGTCAGGAAAGTATAAAATTGATTGCCGTTTTAACAAGGAGGGTCTCATCCAGAGAATAAGAAGGGTCAAAAAATATGGCAGCAAGATTCATTTGTACAATGAAGATGCCGTCGACTTCATAAAATCCTCGGACTCCCAGCTTCCACCTGAAACGCTTTTTTGTATTGATCCACCTTATTACGATAAAGGTTCAGCCTTATATACTAATTTTTATAAACCTGAAGACCACGCAGGCCTTTCTCAGGTAATCATTGATATAGATCATCCTTGGATACTAACTTACGACAATGTTGAAGCAATCAAAAAGCTTTATCGGCGTCGTCGCCAGTATAACTTTGATTTAAATTACTCCGCCGCCAACAAAGGAAAAGGAACTGAAATACTGGTGGCTGGTAAAGGCGTCAAAATTCCGACCAAATTAGACCTACAAAAAGTGGCTTAGTTGTAAGTTTTACTTTTACAGCCCGCAAATGTTGCCCCCTATTCTAGGGGGGATATCCTCCCATTGTAGATAAAGACAGCGACGCTACCGAATGCGCCAACATTCGGTGGCGCCATCGATCCACGGTGCAAACACCACCGTGAGCCGACCAGGGCTGCCCTGCTGTGCACAGCGCAGGGAGCGTACCACAAATCTAACAAGGCTCACGAAAATGCATAAACCAATCATTCCATGGATGGGCGGAAAAGGCCGCCTCATCGACTGGATTATCCCTAAATTTCCAGAGCACCAATGTTATGTCGAAGCGTTCGCCGGCGCGGGCGCCATTTACTTTGCCAAGCCGCCGACGCGCGTAGAGATCCTCAATGATGTGAATAACGAGCTGGTAAACCTTTACCGAGTGCTAAAGCACCATCCCGAAGAGCTCGTGCGCCAATTTAAATGGGCTCTCTCTAGTCGCAAAATCTACGAATGGCACCAGGCCACACCGCCCGAGTCACTCACAGACATTCAGCGAGCCGCCCGTTTTTACTACCTCCAAAAGTTGGCTTTTGGTGGCAAGGTCGAAGGCCAGTCCTTTGGCACTGCTACCACATCACCGCCGCGGCTAAATCTCTTTCGCCTGGAAGAGGATCTCAGCCAAGCTCACCTGAGATTACAGTCCACCTATATCGAGCACCTGAGCTGGGAAAAAGTGGTGCAAAAGTACGATAGAGAGCACACGCTCCATTATCTGGATCCGCCGTACTGGGACACGGCAGGCTATGGGGTTGATTTCGAGTGGCATCACTACGAAAAAATGGCCGAAATGTCCAAGTCAATAAAGGGGAAGATGATCATTAGTATCAATGATCACCCAGATATCCGCGCGCTTTTTAATGGCTGTTATATGGAGTCTCGTCCATTCCGCTACACGGTGGGTGGTGGCTCGGGAACTGACTGCAACGAGCTGCTCATTTGGAATGAGGCAGCCAATAAAGCCCCCAAAATGCAGGCCGATTTACTCGCTCAGCTCTAACGTTAGCCAGCTCCAGCCTTGGTATTTGTCAAAGTGCTCAAGTTGTAGAAGGTGGGTATATCGCTGAAGGCTTGCCCAGCTCTTGTGGCCACTAATCTTAGCTACCACAGGAATTTGCTGGCCAATCTCAAATTGGTGGGTGATGGCTTCATGTCGCAAGTCGTGAAAGTGTAAGTCCTCGATGCCCAGTATCTTGCAGGTTCGTGTAAATGCTGAGCCTACCGATTTAGAGTTGTAGGGAAATATCCTCTCATCGATCTGCGGCATTTGATCAATGATTGCCATAGCCCGAGCGGGCAGGGCGCACCACGTATCGGTCTTTTCTCGAGGGTGTTTCATATCTCTAACCAGTACCCGAGAGTTGGCGCGATCGAGGTCACTCCACTGGATTCTGCAAATTTCATCTTGTCGGCGGGTCGAAAATAGCGCAAATAGAGTGATAGGCACCATTGGTATGGTGGCGCGCTTGTCACGGCTCGAGAAGCTTTCGAGTAGTTGATCCAGTTCGAGAAGCTCGGGGCGCCTATCTCGCTTTTTCGACGCCGCAATGAGCCGTTCTTTCTTTGCGATGACCTGAGCCTCTTTTATGGATGTTAGCTTTAAAGTCAGGTTTCGCGCGGCCGACACAGACTGGAAGGCTGTGCTCAGCCAAATTAAGTCATTCTTCACGGTCGCTGGCCCGGCACCCGAAGCGCGTCTATCGCGGACATGCTGCAATACCTCGGCGGTAGTGAGGGTGGTTGCATCTTTGTCGGAAATGTCGTGGTTGATTAGCTTTTTCAGGTCGGCCAGCTTGCTGCGGCCAAACGCCATCAGGTCTTGGTAGTCCTCCAAGTAATACGTTAGTACATTGCCAACACTCGGTCTTTCAGCGGTGGCCGCCGCTAGGCCGCCCGGTTTCATGAGCTCAGCTTCACGCTGAATGGCCCATTCCTTTACAATACTGCGCTTGTCGGCAGAGAAAGACTCGCTATAGGGGCGTAGGCCCTTGCGATTGATTCGGATCTGCGCGGTATAGCGGATTCCTTTCTTGGTTTTCCGTGGTGTAATTGTTGCCATTGTGTTCAAAAAATTTGCTTACAGAATTTCTCTAAGCAAATTATAAGCACCGATAAGCAACAAATAACAGAAAATAGTGTAAAAAGTGGCAAAACCAGCAACAGCAAAAAAACCTGTTAAATCAGGCAAAAGCCCCGTCAAATCAGCGTTTCCGCTAGATCGCACTCTATCCGTCGCGCCCATGATGGATTGGACGGACCGTCATTGCCGCTATTTTCACCGCCTGTTGTCACCTCACGCGTTGCTCTACACAGAAATGGTCACCACAGGGGCTTTGTTGCACGGTAATGTGTCGCGTCATTTGGCGTTTCACAGTGATGAGCATCCTGTGGCGCTACAGTTGGGTGGGTCGGAGCCCGAAGCGATGGCGCGCTGCGCAGAGCTGGCTGAGCGCTGGGGCTACGATGAAGTGAATATCAATGTCGGTTGTCCGAGTGATCGAGTGCAGTCGGGAGCCTTTGGTGCTTGCCTGATGGCGGAACCCGATACGGTGGCCTCCTGCGTGGCGGCGATGAAGTCGGCGGTATCGATTCCCGTCACCGTGAAAACGCGCATCGGTATCGACGACATGGATGACTATCAGAATTTGTTTGATTTTACGGCTAAGGTGATCGCCGCCAACTGCGACAACCTCACCGTGCATGCTCGCAAGGCTTGGTTAAAGGGGTTAAGCCCGAAAGAGAACCGAGACATTCCTCCACTGATGTACGACAAGGTGTACCAACTCAAGCGCGATTACCCCGAGCTGGAGGTGTGCATCAACGGTGGTATTACGGACTCGGCTTCGGTGTCTGAGCATCTGCGCCACACGGATGGCGTCATGATCGGTCGCGCGGCGTACCAAAACCCTTGGTGGTTAGTGGAGTTGGAGCAAAACTTGTTTGATGAATTACATCGACCGACGCAGCACGAGGTGGTTGAGGGTATGTTGGAGTATATCGAAGCCGAATTGCTGGCGGGTGGTCAGCTCAAACATATTACTCGGCATATGTTGGGCTTGTTTCAGGCGGTTCCCGGTGCCAAGCAGTGGCGGCGGCACTTAAGTGAAAATGCGCACTTGCCTGGCGCTGGGCCCGAATTACTGAGAGCGGCTGCGGCGAAGGTCTCGCCGGAGCCTGTCTCTTGGTGACGACTTTTCTTGCGAGCGTTTATTCTGCGCCGCAGCTTGGGTAGTATCCTTTCTTTTCTCAAGAGTTTTTCCTATGGCTAAAGCCAAAAAAACATCGTCGCCCTCGATGGCGGATCAAGCGGACCGCCACGATTTATACGAGCAGGCGGTACAGTGCTCTGAGTTTGAAATTGACTGGGTGGTGGATCACTTCCAAACGCTTCGCGGCCGCCCTTTGCGCGAGATGCGAGAAGATTTTTGCGGCACGGCAAATGCTGCCTGTGAGTTTGTTGCGCGGCACGCTGATAATCGTGCCGTCGGTGTCGATCTCGATCCCGAGGTACTTGAGTGGGGGCGACGCCACCGAGTGGAGCCTCTAGAGGAGGCGGGCGGACGCGTCGAGCTTATTGAAGGCGACGTGTTGGCGGTGGATACGCCACCCGTTGATGCGCTTCTGGCAATGAACTTTAGCTACTGGTTGTTTAAATCGCGCCCGCAGCTGCTCGCTTATTTTAAGAAAGCGCGCGGGCAGCTCAAGGACGACGGTGTGTTGTACATGGACGCCTTTGGCGGTTACGACTGCTTCAAGGACGATGAGGAAGAGGAGACGGAGCACGACGATTTTACCTATGTGTGGCATTTGTCGAGCTTTAATCCAATCACTCACGAGGCAACTTACTACATTCATTTTCGGTTTGACGATGGGTCGTCGCTAGAGCGCGCCTTTGAATACCACTGGCGCCACTGGGGCTTGCCCGAGATTCGCGAGTTGTTGGAAGAGGCGGGTTTTTCTCGCGTCACGATTTACATGCAGGCTTGGGATGACGAGGAGGATGAGCCCGCAGATGAGTTTGTCGCCTGTGAGGAAGCGGATGCCGATCCCGGTTGGGTGGCCTATATTACAGCGGAGAAGTAGACTGTACCTATAGCGTTTTACTGTCGAGGAAAACATGGAACTTGCAAAAGTTAGAGCTGAGTTGGAAGTGATTTATCTGGAGCTTGAGCATCTAGAGTCGAGCGATGTTCACCGCATTGCGGCAGTTCGAGATCAGCTGGGGCAGGTGATTGCCAATTTGCCGAGTGGCGAAACCGAGGGCGACGAGTTGTCGCCGAGTGAGCAGTTGAGAGCGGCAGTGACTCGCTTTGAATCTGAGCACCCGACGCTGGCGCGGACAACCGAAGAAGTCATCAATGCCCTGTCGCGGATGGGGATTTAAATAAAGCACTGTGGCATAATCCGCGCCGAGTCGACTGGATGGTCGCTCCGCATAGCGGGGAGGAAAGTCCGGGCTCCATAGGGCAGAGTGCCAGGTAACGCCTGGGGGGCGCGAGCCTACGGCCAGTGCAACAGAGAGTAGACCGCCTAAGCTGCCTAGCAGCCGGTAAGGGTGAAAGGGTGCGGTAAGAGCGCACCGCGCAGCTGGTAACAGTTTGTGGCACGGTAAACCCCACTCGGAGCAAGATCAAATAGGGGAACATTGGCGCGGCCCGCGTCGTTCCCGGGTAGATCGCACGAGGTGCGCGGTGACGCGCATCCCAGATGAATGACTGTCCACGACAGAACCCGGCTTATAGGTTGGCTCATCGATATTAAAGGCGCCCAAGGGGCGCCTTTGTTGTTTCCTGTGCGCGGGCTTTGTCGTCAAAAAGTAGTTTGCCTCTAAAGTTAAAGTAGATTCTTAGCTGTTTGAGTTAAGCGTTTGAGTCTGTTTGTCTTCCTCCGTAAGTCAGTTTTTCGAAATTCGCCCCACTTTGAGAAGAAACGCTAAGTGCTTGTCCTGTAAGGGAAAAAATACATAGCCTTGCTTGCAAAAGGGCTTTTTCAGGCCTATAGTGCATCAAAGTGCACTTAAGTGGGGCGAAGTGTCCCAAGGATCCTGAAAGCCAATGTTCATGGGAACCTCCAATTTGACGCTCGATAGCAAGCATCGCATGGCGATGCCGGCGCGCTATCGCGAGCGCATCAAAGAGGAGAGTGGCGGGCAGATGGTAGTAACCGCCGCTCCGCCCGTATTTCAAGGTGGGCGCATGCTGGAAGAGGATCCCACGCTTTGGCTGTATACCGCGGCCCGTTGGAAGGATGTAGCGGACGGTGTGATGCAGATGTCGACGGCGCAACAGATAGGCCGTTTGATGCAGGAGCTGTTTTTGGGTGAGGCCGAGGAGGTCTCGCTCGATGCAGGTGGCCGCGTTTTACTGCCCGCTCGACTGCGGGATAAGGCGGGCATTGAAAAGTCCATTGTTCTATCTGGCGTGGGTGAGAAATTCACGATTAAGAGTGAGCAGAGCTGGCAGGCCAGCCAAGGCTGGGCGGCTTTAGAAGAAGTTGCCTCGGAGCAGGTGGTCGAGCAGCTGGAGAGGTTGTCCCTCTAATGGCGGCAGCGCTGGAGCATGTTCCAGTCCTGCTTGCCGAGGCGATAGAGGGGTTGAGGATAGAGGAGAACGGCGTGTATCTCGACGGCACATTTGGTCGTGGTGGACATAGCGCAGCCATACTCAGTCAGCTGGGTGTGGATGGCCAGTTGCACGCTATCGATAGGGATCGGGCTGCCGTTGATGTGGCTCAGCAGCGCTTTGCCGAGGACGCGCGCTTCTCAATTCACCACGGCGAATTTTCACAGCTCGACCAGTACTGCGAGCAGCGCGGATTGGCGGGGCGCTTGAATGGCGTTTTGCTGGATATTGGGGTCTCGTCACCCCAGATTGATGATCCCGGGCGCGGCTTTAGCTTTCAGTTTGATGGGCCGCTCGATATGCGCATGGACCAGACGCGTGGCGAGACGGCGGCGCAGTGGCTCGTCTCGGCTGAGGCTTCAGAAATTGCCCGCGTGCTTAAAGAGTTCGGTGAAGAGCGCAATGCCAAGCGTATCGCGAGTGCCATTAAGCGCACTTTGCAGGAGCGTTCGATAGAGACCACGCAGGGTTTGGTGGCGGTGATCGAATCGGCGACGCGGGTACGCGATCGCCACAAGCATCCTGCCACGCGTAGCTTTCAGGCTTTGCGCATACAAGTAAACGATGAAATGGGCGCCTTGCGCCGCGCCTTAGATGCGGCGGTTCGCATGCTGGCGCCCGGTGGCCGCTTGGCGGTGATTAGCTTTCACTCGTTAGAGGATCGCATGGTTAAACGGTTCATCCGCGATGAATCGACGCCTCGAGAAGTTGCCCGTGGCTTGCCGCAGAAAACCGATCATATTCGCCTCAAAAGTGTGGGCAAGGCAATCAAGGCGGGCGAATCTGAATTGAAGAAAAACCCTCGCGCGCGCAGTGCGGTTTTGAGGGTAGCGGAGCGATTGCCATGAGCGCTTGGCAGGCCAATTTTTTGATCGTGGGGTTGGTCGTTCTGTTGTTGGTGTCGGCCATTGGCGTGGTGCTCTCGCGGCACTACAGTCGTGCGGCCTTTGTCGACCTGCAAGCGGCCAAAGGCGCGAGAGATGACTTGAGCATTGTCTACGGTCAGCTGCAGCTGGAGCTGAGTACTTGGGGAGCTCACGGGCGCATCGAACAGATGGCTCGCGAGCGTTTGAATATGCGCCGTCCCGATCAGGATGGCGTGGTGTTGATGCAGCAGAGGTAAGTCTTGAGTTCACTGCAAAGACAATGGGTGTGGCGTCGTCGTTTAGTGCTGGGTGCACTGGCGGTTGCCGGCCTGTGTCTAGTGGGTCGAGCGGTGCAGCTGCAGGTGCTCGACCGCGAATTCTATGTGGGGCAGGGCGATGCGCGCCAGCAGCGCACCGTGCCCCTGCCTGCTCACCGCGGCATGATTGTCGACCGCAACGGCCAGCCGCTGGCTATGAGTACGCCCGTTGATTCAGTGTGGGTCAACCCCAAAGATGTGCTGAACGAGATGCATCGCTTGCCTGAGTTGGCTCGCATTTTGGATGTGCCTGCTGAAAATTTGGCCGAGCGAATTGCGCGGGGTAAAAGTCGAGAGTTCGTCTATCTGAAGCGCCACCTGCCGCCGCATATTGCGCAGGCAGCCCTCGATTTAGAAGTGCCCGGAGTCTCACTGCAGCGCGAGTATCGACGCTATTACCCCACGGGTGAGGTGAGTGGTCACTTGCTGGGATTCACGAATATCGATGATGTGGGACAAGAGGGGCTTGAGCTGGCGTTTAACGACTGGCTGAGCGGTAAAGAGGGCGCCAAGCGGATTTTGCAGGACCGTCTAGGTCAAACGGTATCTGATTTGGGTCAAATCGAGGCGGCGCGCCCCGGGCGGGATCTCGCGCTTAGTATTGATCGTCGCGTCCAATATTTGGCGTATCGCGTACTCAAATCAACGGTGCAGAAGTATCAGGCGAATGCAGGCTCCGTGGTGTTGCTGGATGCGACGACGGGCGAGGTTATTGCGCTGGCCAATCAGCCGGGTTTTAACCCGAACAATCGCCGTGGCCTAGTGGGATCTCACTATCGCAACCGCGCAGTGACGGATGTGTTTGAGCCCGGCTCTACCATGAAGCCGATTACCGTGGCCGCTGCGCTTGAGGCGGGTAAGATTGCCGTCGATAGCAAAATTCGTACAGCACCTGGCTACTTGCGCGTCGGCAATAATGATGTTCGCGATACGCGCGACTACGGCGTGCTCGACCCCGCGGGCGTTATCATGAAATCAAGCAATGTGGGGGCGGCCAAAATTGCTCTCAGTATGGAAACGGAATATCACTGGGATGTGTTGACGCGCTTCGGCTTTGGCCAGCCCACGGGCAGCGGCTTTCCCGGTGAGACAACGGGCTACCTGCACGGCTACCACACGTGGAGTGAGTTCGAGCAGGCGACCATCTCGTTTGGCTATGGCCTGTCCTCAAGTGCCTTGCAACTCGCTCGAGCCTACACGGTGTTGGCTAACGATGGGGTGCTTTATCCCGTGTCTTTTCAAAAGGGTGGTCTCGACGGAGTGAGGCCTTCGCGTGTGATCTCCTCTCAAACGGCTCAGACAGTGCGAGACATGATGCAAACCGTGGTGACGCGGCAGGGTACGGCATTTAAGGCCCGCATTCCCGGTTATACGGTGGCGGGTAAGACGGGCACCGCTTACAAATACAGTCGCTCCGGTGGCTACGATAAAGATCGTTACACCTCGGTTTTTGCTGGCATGGCGCCCGCAACGAACCCTCGTTTTGTGGCGGTTGTTATGATCGACGAGCCTCAGCGAGGTCACTACGGTGGCGTGGTCGCCGCGCCCGCTTTTGCTGAGCTAGTGGGCGATGCACTGCGGTTGTTTGATGTGGCTCCGGACGATCTGCCGAAGGGGCAGCGACTGGCGGGGCAGCAGGCTGACGAAGGAGGTGCGGCGTGATCATGCCAGCATTTCCTAGAGCGCAGACGTTAAAGGCGTTGCTACACGGTATTGCAGAAGTGTCTGCGGCAGCGGATCGTCCTATTCGCTCAGTGTGCACGGATAGCCGAAAAGTGTCAGCTGGCGATGTGTTTCTAGCGGTGAATGGCGCCCGAGTGAACGGTTTAGATTTTGCGGGTCAGGCGATAGAGCAGGGCGCTGTGGCTGTACTGAGTGAGCAATCCATTGAGGAGCCGTCTCTGTTGGAGTCGGCATCGGCTCATCAGGTAGCGCTGCTGTGGTTGCCTTCGCTGCCCCAGCAAGTCAGTGAGTTGTCGGCCCGAGCGCTTGGACACCCGAGTCACAATATGACGATAACGGGTGTGACGGGCACGGATGGAAAAACATCGGTGGCTCACTTTTTGGCACAGGCTCTGACGGCGCTCAATCCCCCCGTTGCACTCGTGGGAACACTGGGCTCGGGAAATCTTGATCAATTGCACAAGACGCAGAACACGACGCCGGGAGCGGTTGAGTTGCAGCAATTGTTTAGCGATTTTCGCGAACAAGGAATCCGACATGTTGCGATGGAAGTGTCCTCTCATGGATTGGATCAAGGGCGCGTCAATGGGGTGGCCTTCGACTTGGCCGTGCTCACTAATTTGGGTCGAGATCATCTCGATTATCACCGCAGCATGGCAGATTATGCCGACGCCAAACGCCAGCTCTTTTATAAGTCTGGATTGAAGGCGTCTGTGCTGAATTGCGATGATGACTTTGGCTGCATGCTGGCGCTGGAGCTAGAGGAGCGTCTACCTGTTTACGGCTATGGCTTTGATGGGGATATGAGCCCCCAAATGACGGCGCGGGTGCGTGGTCACAATTTACAGTTAACCGTTGACGGCTTGCGTTTTGATGTTTCAAGCGGTGGTCAGCGCTATACCGTGGATGTGGCTTTAATGGGACGGTTTAATGCCAGCAATGTGCTGGCGGTCATTACCTCGTTACTCGCGCTGGGCGTGCCGTTGCCAGAAGCGGTAGAGGTGGTGAGCCGTCTCCAGCCCGTGCCGGGTCGCATGGAGTGTTTGAAACTGCCGAATGGGGCTGTGGCTGTCGTCGACTATGCTCACACACCGCAGGCACTGGAACAGACATTGAGTTCGCTCAGAGAGCACAGTGGCGGACGGTTGTTCACCGTGTTTGGCTGTGGTGGCGATCGCGATAAAGGGAAGCGGCCCTTGATGGGACGCGCTGCGGAGCGCTTTAGTGATGCATTGTGGTTGACCGATGACAACCCACGCAGTGAAAAGCCCGAAGCGATTATCGACGATATCTGCGAAGGTCTAGACGCACCTCAATTGGCACATCGTATTCACAGCCGCGAAGCGGCCATTCAAGCGGCCCTAGAATCCGCCGCGCCAGGTGATGTGGTGTTAATTGCCGGCAAGGGTCACGAAAGTGAGCAAGTGGTGGGTCAAGAAGTGATTGCCTTTAATGACAGTGAAGTGGTGGCGTCTTGGACGCGATCGCAGAACGGGCAGCTCGCGGGAGGTCAAGGATGATCGATAGCAAGTTATCTCAGATTACACGCGTGCTGCGCGGCGAGTGGCACGGCGATGACTGTCACGTCAAAGGCGCTTGTATTGATACGCGGGCGCTGCAGAAAGGGCAGCTGTTTTTTGCGCTTAGTGGCACACAGCGCGATGGTCACGAGTTTGTGGCGCAAGCGGCAGAGGCAGGCGCTTCTGCAGCAGTGGTCGAACGCTATTTAGAAGATGTGGACTTGCCACAGTGTGTTGTGAGTGATGCGCGATTAGCGCTGGGACACTTGGCGGCATGGTGGCGTGCGCAGTTAAACGAAACGCGTTTTGTCGCTCTGACTGGCAGCAATGGAAAGACCACCGTTAAGGAAATGTTGAAACAGATTCTAAGCGCGGTGGGCAGCACTTGCGCCACTCAAGGTAACTTTAATAACGATTTGGGTTTGCCTCTAACGCTACTGCGAGTGGGGCGTGAACACCAGTTCGCCGTGTTGGAGATGGGGGCGAGTCAGTTTGGTGAGATTGAATACCTCACTCAGGTCGCCAAGCCCGATGTGGCGCTCGTGAATAACGCAGGTCCCGCTCATCTCGATGGCTTTAAGGACATCAGTGGTGTCGCTCGCGGTAAGGGCGAAATTTACAACGGCCTAGGTGAGAAGGGTATTGCCATCATCAACGCAGACGATATTCACGCCGATTACTGGCGTTCTCTGTGTGCTGACAAAACGGTGGTGAGTTTTGGTTTAGAAAATAGCGCCGATGTACAGGGCCAGTGGTCTTCACAAACGAAGACGCTGAATTTGCAAGTCGGTGGCGACAAGCTGGACAGCGGTTCGGTGTTGATCAAATTACCGTTGTCGGGGCGACACAATGCTCGCAATGCCGTGGCTGCGGCAGCAGTGGCGCTGGCGGCGGGCGTCGATCTCGACGCTGTGGAGAAGGGCTTGTCTAAAGTTCGCCCCGTGGCGGGTCGCATGGTGCCGATGACGGCTCGAGGTGGATTTTACTTGATTGATGACACCTACAACGCCAATCCCGCGTCTCTCATGGCAGGTATTGATGTGGCTTTGGATATGCAGCGCCCCGTTTGGTTGGCTCTCGGCGATTTGGCTGAGCTTGGCGACAACAGCGAGACGGTTCACGCCCAGCTTGGAGAACAGGTTCAACAGCGCGGCGTTCAGCGCCTGTTTACCTTAGGTGAGCAGAGTAAAAATGCAGCTGAACGTTTTGGTGAAGGGGCGGCAGCTTTTGATTCGCCAGAAGCTTTGGCGCAACAAATTGAAACTTTGGCAACGCGGGATGTGGTGTTGCTAGTCAAAGGGTCGCGATCTAGCCGCATGGAGCGGGTGGTGCGATTGTTGAGTGAGGAATCCTAATGCTGCTGTGGCTGGCTGAATATTTGCAACAATACTACAGCGCGTTTGGCGTGTTTCAGTATCTGACGCTGCGGGGCATCCTCGGAGCGCTGACGGCGTTGGTGATTTCCTTCGTGGTGGGGCCCAGAATGATCGATTGGCTGACTCACTTAAAGGTGGGGCAGGCCGTGCGCGACGATGGCCCGCAGACGCATCTCGCTAAAACGGGGACGCCCACGATGGGCGGTGCTTTGATTCTTGTTGCCATCGCCATCAGTACGCTGCTGTGGTCGGATTTGGGAAATCGGCAAATGTGGGTTGTGATTCTCACAACGCTGGCCTTTGGGCTTGTGGGCTGGGTCGATGATTATAAAAAAGTGGCTTTGCGCGATCCCAAGGGCTTGGCCTCTCGCTGGAAATATTTTTGGCAGTCAGTCATCGGTTTGGTGGCGGCGTTCACAATTTTTTACTTGCGCGAAAGCGATGCCGAAATCACATTGCTCGTGCCCATTTTTAAAGAGTTGAGTTTGAATTTGGGCTGGTTCTTTGTGCCTTTCGCTTATTTTGTGATTGTCGGCTCTAGCAACGCGGTCAACCTCACGGATGGCCTCGACGGTCTCGCTATCTTGCCCTGCGTTTTAATCGCGGGGGCGCTCGCCGTATTTGCCTATGTCACGGGCAATATCAAGTTTGCCGATTATCTAGGCTTTGCCTTTCTGCACGGAAACGGTGAGTTGGTGGTTTTTTGCAGCGCTTTGATGGGAGCGGGGTTGGGCTTTCTCTGGTTTAACACGCATCCCGCCATGGTGTTCATGGGCGATGTGGGCGCTTTGGCTTTGGGAGCCGCACTGGGCGTTCTGGCCATTTTAGTGAGACAAGAGCTGGTACTGGCCATTATGGGCGGCGTGTTCGTGATTGAAACACTGTCGGTCATGATTCAAGTGGCCTCTTTCAAAATGACTGGGCGGCGCGTGTTCCGCATGGCGCCGTTGCACCATCACTACGAGCTTAAGGGATGGCCCGAGCAGCGTGTCGTGGTGCGCTTTTGGATTATTACCGTCATTCTCGTTTTAGTGGGCTTGGCTACGTTGAAGATTCGTTGATGAGTAAATTCGCACAACAATTGGGACAAACGCTGATTGTTGGCCTTGGCGCCACGGGGTTGTCCTGTGCGCGCTTTCTGGCAGCTCACGGCGTTGAATTTTCTGTGGCCGACAGCCGCGAGTGCCCCGCTTTGTTACCCGTGTTGCGCGAAGAGCTACCTGAGGTTTCTGTTCAGTTGGGGGCGTTTTCTCTGCAGCAGCTTCAGGGGGTAGAGACATTGCTGTTGAGCCCAGGTGTCGACCCGCGTCAAAGCTTGGTGCAAGAGGCGATATCGCGCGGGGTGAATGTGCTGGGCGATATTGAATTGTTTGCCCGCTGCGCCCAAGCGCCGCTAATAGCCATCACGGGTTCGAACGGCAAAAGCACGGTAACGGAACTCGTGGGGTCAATGGCGCAAAGTGCGGGCATGACGGTTGCCATTGGCGGCAATTTGGGCACACCAGCATTGGAGATATTGGCTCCTGCTGTTGATTTGTACGTTTTAGAACTGTCGAGTTTTCAGTTGGAAACCGTGCAGTCACTACGGCCCAAGGCGGCCACGGTGCTAAATATCAGTGAAGATCACATGGATCGCTACTCGAGCATTGAGGCCTATGCAGCTGCAAAAGCAGCGGCGATTTCTCATAGTGAGGTCGCGGTCATCAATCGCCAAGACAAGCGTGTTGCCGCCATGTTATCGGATGGTGAGCGCGTTACCTTCGGTAGCGATAGCAGTGAGGCTGGCTATGGCTTAGAGCGCTTGGCAGGTACTGTTTGGTTAACCGCTCAGGGCGAGCGCCTGATTGAAGTGTCAGACCTAAAAATCTGTGGTGAGCACAACTGGCTTAATGCGCTGGCTGCATTGGCATTGGCCGATGCGGCGGGTATCGCTCGTGAGGCCTCGCTGGCGGCTCTCAAAGAGTTTGCTGGCTTGCCGCATCGCACCGAGTGGGTGGCCGAGCGCAACGGTGTGATTTATATCAACGACTCAAAGGCGACCAATGTCGGAGCGACTGCGGCGGCAGTGACGGGATTTGATCAACCCTTGGTGTTGATCGCAGGAGGCGTGGGCAAGGGACAGGATTTTGCGCCACTCAAAACGTCGTTAAAAGCGCGTGCTAAAGCCGTCGTTCTATTGGGACACGATGCAGAATTGATCGGGCAGGCCTTGGGAGATGAAGTCGCACAATACCGTGTCGCTAGCATGAGTGAAGCCGTGAGTCGCGCGACGGAATTGGCGGAGTGTGGCGATGTGGTTTTACTGTCACCCGCCTGCGCAAGTTTTGATCAGTACCAAGGGTTTGAGGCGCGGGGCGAAGATTTTGCTCGCTGCGTCGCGCAACTCGGGGAGGTGTCGGCATGAGCGCAGCAAGACGCACTGCTCGCAAGCCTCTCGCTCTGGCGCAGAACATGGATTACACCTTGTTGCTGGTCGCGGTTTCGATTTTGCTGTTTGGCGTGGTCATGGTGACATCGGCCTCGGTGTCAGTAGCGGATCGAGAGCTCGGTAATCCACTTTACTTCGGTCAAAAACAATTGATTTTTGCGCTCTTAGGTTTGTTTTTAGGCTTTTGTGCCATGCGTACCCCCAGCGACTTCTTAGATCGCTACAGTTTTGTTTTCTTGGGCTTGGCACTCGTGAGCTTGGCGGTTGTGTTACTTCCCGGCGTCGGGCGAACGTTCAACGGATCACAGCGCTGGATCGGTATAGGCGGCTTTACCATTCAGGTCTCGGAGTTTGCGCGCCTCGGCCTAATGGTTTATCTGGCTTCGTATTTGGTGCGCCAAGAGAAAGACGTTCAGGGTAGTTATTTGGGCTTCGTAAAACCCATGCTGTTTTTAGCCCTTGCGGCTGGATTGTTGATCGCAGAACCCGACTACGGGGCGACCGTGGTGTTAACGACCGTTGTATTGGGGACGATGTTTCTGGCGGGCGCGCGTTTAATGCCCTTTATTATTAGTTTTGGCGTGGCGGCAGTGTTTGCCGTTGCTTTGATTTACTCCTCGCCCTATCGCGTCGAGCGGCTGGTGGCTTTTTTGGACCCTTGGGGTAACGCCTTTGGCTCGGGCTATCAGTTAACCCAGTCGCTGATTGCCTTTGGCAGTGGGGGTTGGGATGGTCTCGGCCTAGGTAGCAGTGTGCAGAAGCTGTTCTATTTACCCGAGGCGCACAACGATTTTCTGTTCGCCATTGTCGGTGAGGAGTTGGGCCTGCTGGGTGTTACTGCCGTGTTGGCCTTGTTTGCGACGCTCATCTACCGCTGTTTTGCCATTGCCAGTGAATCGTTGGCGCTGGGAGCACAGTTTAGAGCGTACCTTTGTTACAGCGTCGGCGTTTGGGTGTCGTGCCAAGTGTTTGTGAATACGGGCGTTAGCATGGGTATGCTGCCCACTAAAGGCTTGGCTCTGCCGTTGATGAGTGCGGGTGGCAGTGCCGTGATGTCCGCATGCTTGGCCGTTGGCATGGTGTTGAGAGCTCACCTTGAAAATCAGATGGCTCAGAGCCAGGCGATGCCCGCGGCCAAGTCACCTAAACGACAGCGTGTGGAAGCGAGTGCTGCGCCCAGTGAGGAGGTGCGTCATGCCGCGTAGTACCACGCATCAGCGCCCCGTAATGATTATGGCCGGTGGCACGGGAGGACACATATTTCCTGCACTGGCCGTGGCTCGTTTACTGCAGGCTGACGGTGTCCCTGTGGTTTGGCTGGGTACGCGCCGCGGTCTAGAAAGCCGCATTGTGCCCCAAGCGGGCTTGCCGATTGAGTGGCTGAGCATTTCTGGTTTGCGAGGTAAGGGCAAGCTGACGTTGGCCTTGGCGCCGTTCAAACTCGCTTTGGCCTGTTGGCAATCGCTGCGCGCTCTTCTGCGCCACCGTCCCCGTTGCGTATTAGGAATGGGGGGCTTTGTGGCTGGCCCCGGTGGCTGGATGGCGAAATGGGTCGGCGTACCATTGGTGATTCATGAACAAAACGCTGTTGCGGGCCTGACCAACGTCAAGCTGGCGCCGAGGGCCTCAGCGGTGTTGGAGGCTTTTCCTCACACGTTTGCTCAGCGTTACCAAGCCGAGTGTGTTGGCAACCCCGTGCGCCAGGAGATCCTCGCTATTCCAGAGCTGCGGCTAGCGGCGGATCGGCCTCTTAAACTATTGGTGATCGGCGGCAGTTTAGGTGCGATGTCTCTCAATCAAATGATACCGAAGGCGATAGCGGCACTGCCCGAGAATGCGCGCCCTCAGGTGCGTCATCAAACGGGGCAACACAGCCACAAACAAACCATCGCCGACTATAGAGAGCTCGCCGTCGAGGCGCAGGTAGATGCCTTTATAGAAGACATGGCGGCGGCTTATCACTGGGCGGATGTCGTGATTTGCCGCGCTGGTGCTATGACTGTATCCGAACTGGCGGTAGCGGGCCGCCCGGCCTTGTTTGTGCCGTATCCCTTTGCGGTTGACGATCATCAACGCTTTAACGCCGCTTACTTGGCGAATGCGGGCGCAGCGGTGTGCATCACTCAAAAGGACTTGACCGTCGAGGGGCTGACGCAACAGCTGAGTGATTGGCACGCTGACAGAGACGCATTGTTAAGTATGTCCCAAAAAGCGCGTGAAAAAGCGTTGCCCCACGCCGCGCAACGAGTGGCTGAAGTGGTACTGACGGCGGGAGGTACTAATGAGTAATTCGCAACCCAGTTGGCACAATCCCATGCGCCGCATCGAGACCATTCATTTTGTGGGTATTGGTGGTGCAGGTATGTGTGGCATTGCCGAAGTGCTCTTGAATCTGGGGTACTCGGTATGTGGCTCTGATATGCATCAGAGTGCTAACACTCGCCGACTTGAATCCGCGGGCGCTCGCATTTTTATTGGTCACAGCGCTGCGCATATTGAAAACGTGGATGTCATTGTTGTGTCTACGGCTGTTGGCGAGGACAACCCCGAGGTGGTGGCTGCCCGCGAAGCGCGTATTCCCGTCGTTCCCCGTGCGGAGATGTTGGCGGAACTGATGCGTTTCCGTCAGGGCATTGCAGTGGCAGGTACCCACGGCAAGACAACTACAACCAGCTTAACGGCATCGCTGCTGGCCGAGGGCGGACTAGATCCGACGTTTGTTATTGGCGGGAAGCTCAATAGTGCGGGTACCAATGCTCGCCTTGGCAGTGGGGATTACTTGGTTGCTGAAGCCGATGAGTCTGATGCTTCATTCCTGATCTTGCAGCCCGTCATGTCGGTTGTAACGAATATTGAGCCCGACCATTTGGCAACCTATGGCGGTAGCTTTGAAAAGTTAAAAGACACCTTTGTCGAATTTTTGCACCACTTGCCTTTCTACGGTTTGGCGGTGATGTGTGTCGACGATCCTGTGGTGAGAGAGATTTTGCCGCGCGTGACCTGTCAGACCCTAACCTACGGCATTCAAGAGGGTGCTGACATTCAAGCGATCAATTTGCGCTTTGAAGGGGCTACGAGTGTGTTTGACGTGGCCTTGCCCAACGGTAAGCGGCTCGATGGCATTACTTTAAACATGCCAGGTGAGCACAACGTGCAAAATGCTCTGGCGGCACTCGCCATTGCCCACGAGCTGGGCGTATCGGGCGATAGTATTTCAAGTGCACTGCAGTCTTTTGGAGGTATTGGTCGCCGCTTCCAATTGCTCGGCGACATCCAATGTGGCAACGGCAGCGTGACACTGGTCGATGACTACGGCCACCACCCCAGTGAAATGTCGGCGACACTGCGTGCGGCGCGCAATGCCTGGCCCGATCGCCGCTTAGTCGTTGCGTTTCAGCCGCACCGCTATAGCCGCACACAGGATTTGTTTGAAGATTTTGCCTCGGTATTGAGCGCAGCGGATGCACTGTGCCTCACCGAGGTCTATGCCGCAGGAGAGCCCGCTGTGCCCGGAGCCGATGGCCGTTCATTGGCTGCAGCAGTGAGAGCGCGGGGTCAAGTAAATCCTGTGTTTGTCGAGTCGGTGGAGGCTTTGCCAGAAGTCTTACAGGGCGTGCTGGAAGAGGGTGATGTGTTGTTGACATTGGGCGCTGGCAGCATTGGTGGTCTCGCCGCCACACTGCCCGAGCGCCTAAATCAACTGGGAGGGCAGAATGCGTAGAGAATTGCCTTCAGCACAAGCATTTGGCCATGTCGTCCTTTTAAAGGGCGGTTGGGCGGCTGAGCGAGAGGTGTCCTTGGTCAGCGGCGCTGCTTGCGAGGCGGCGCTAGAGCGCTCGAATATTGAGTTTACCAGCGTGGATGCCAGTCCAGAGGCGATTTTACAGTTGAGTGCTCAAAACTTTGACCGTGCGTTAAATGTCGTGCACGGCCGCGGTGGCGAAGATGGTCAGTTACAGGCAGCTCTGTCGCTGGCAGGCATTCCCTGCTCGGGGTCTGATGTGCTCGGCTCGGCGCTGGCCATGGATAAATTGCGGACTAAATATCTCTGGGCAGGGGCGGGCTTGCCCACGCCGCTTTATCGACAAATAGGCAGTGTGGAGGAGGCGCTCAGTGTGGCCGAGGAGCTCGGTTTGCCACTGATGGTTAAGCCGGCTCTAGAGGGTTCGAGTATTGGCATGAGTAAGGTGAATGACGTCGAAGACATGGCGGCTGCTTACGAATTGGCCGCTCAATATGGAGAGGTTTTTGCCGAGCAATGGATTGTTGGAAAAGAATATACCGCTGCCATTTTAGGGGATGAAACACTGCCCTTAGTACGACTAGAGACCGACCAAGATTTTTACGATTACGCCGCCAAATACGAGCGCAATGACACGCGCTACCACTGCCCTTGTGGCTTGGACGACACAGCGGAAAGAAATCTTCAGCATTTAGCTCAACAAGCGTTCGACACCGTGGGTGCCAGTGGTTGGGGGCGAGTAGACTTGATGGTGGATGAGGCGGGTCAGCCGTGGTTGATTGAGGTGAATACCGTACCGGGGATGACCGATCACAGCCTAGTGCCTATGGCGGCTAAGCAGGCGGGTATGAGCTTTGATGAGCTCGTGTTACGGATTTTGATGACGGCTGAGGAGGCTTGCTAATGGCGGTTTTATCTCCTTTTAAACGTCAAAAGCAGCGGCCTCAGCGCGGCGCGGTTCGTCGCGATGGCGAGCCGAGTAAAGGCTTGAGCCGAGCCAGTGTGTTGCTAACCACGGTGTGTTTGGGTGTGGCTACACTCGCGCTGTCGTGGTGGCTGTGGCCCGAGTCGATTTTGCAACAAGCGGGCGCCAACGACGTGGCGGAGACCACTCGGCCAATGGCCATTAAGCGCATAGAGATTACCGGCGAGCGCCGTTATTTGAGCAACGAGGATGTGATTGCGGCGCTCCAGCATTTTGCCGAAGGCGAGTTCTTTGAGATGGATATCGAATCGGCGCGGCAATCTTTGATGGCCCTGCCTTGGACAAGAGAGGTGTCTCTGCGTCGAGAGTGGCCAGACACACTGCATGTGCAAATTGTTGAGCAGCGCCCTGTGGCGAACTGGCAGGGCGAACAAGATCAGTTGGTTATGGTGAATGGTTACGGTGAGACATTCTCTGCTTCCGTGCCTCAGAACCGCCTGCCGCTACTGGGTGGCCCCAAAGGCAGCACTCGCCGAGTGTTAGAGGCCTATGCGGCGATAAGAGAGCAGCTGGGAGAGATCGGCGGAGGCGTCGACTCTTTGCTGCTTGATGCCAGAAATACCTGGTTGATGACTCTGCGCAATGGCGCAGAAGTGCGTTTTTTAGAGCGCAATAAGCAGGATGCTTTAGCGCGCCTGCAACTGGCCTTTCGCTCTTTTGACGAGGAGCGCCAACAGGCCATTCAACGTATTGATTTGAGATATAGCAATGGTTTTGCCATTGCCTGGAAAAAGGGGCATTCCGATGTCTAAACAGCATGAAAACGAAATGATCGTTGCCCTCGATGTGGGCACTTCGAAAATCACGGCCATCGTGGGTGAGATTACCCAAGAGGGCGAGGTGGAAATCGTCGGCTTTGGCTCCCATCCCTCGCGAGGACTGAAAAAAGGCGTGGTGGTGAATATTGAGTCGACCGCGCAGTCGATCCAACGCGCTGTGGAGGAGGCCGAGCTGATGGCAGGTTGCCAAATCCACTCAGTGTACGCGGGTATCGCGGGCAGCCATGTGCGCAGTATGAATTCGACTGGGGTCGCTAACGTCACTGATCGCGAGGTTAAGCAAAGCGACATCGACCGAGCGATGGAGGGCGCACGCGCCTACAACATTCCCGGAGATCAGCGCGTGCTTCACGCCATGCCACAGGAGTTCGTCATTGATCACCAAGACGGCATCAAAGAGCCGATCGGCATGTCGGGGGTTCGTCTAGAGGCCAAGGTGCATCTGATTACTGGCGCTGAAAGCGCCGTTCAAAACATTGTGCGCTGCGTAGAACGATGTGGTCTCGATGTCGATGATGTGGTGCTGGAACAAGTGGCCTCTAGCTATTCAGTGCTGACCGAAGATGAGAAGAACCTCGGCGTCTGCATGGTCGATGTGGGAGGCGGTACAACCGACATAGCGGTGTTTGTCGATGGTGCCATCCAACACACGGCAGTGATTCCAATCGCCGGGGATCAGGTGACTAACGACATCGCCGTCGCCCTGCGCACGCGTACCCAAGATGCTGAGGACATCAAGGTGCGTTACGGCTGTTCGCTGCGCCAGCTGGCTGGCGATGAAGAAACTATAGAAGTGCCTGGTATAGGGGGGCGTCCCGCCAGCAAGCTGCGGCGTATGACCCTAGTAGATGTGATACAGCCACGCTACGAAGAGCTGCTGACGCTGATTCAGGCCGAGCTGCGCCGCAGTGGCTTCGAACAGCATATTGCAGCAGGCATCGTTATGACGGGTGGCAGCTCGAAGATGGAAGGTTTAATCGACCTTGCCGAAGAGATTTTTAACATGCCCGTGCGCCTCGGAGTGCCGCGCCATGTTTCAGGGCTGTCCGATGTGGTCAGCAACCCTATTCACGCCACTGGTGTGGGTCTGCTCTTGGTGGGTAACGACACCAAGCGCAGTTATTCGAAGCGCTTTAAAAAAGATCGTGAGCAAACAGTTTGGGAAATCATGAAATCTTGGTTTAAAGGCGAATTTTGAGAAACAGTCGCACGGTCACGACTTTTAAATTTTGACTGAATGAGGAAAAGAGGAGAGAGAAAATGACAGGTCAAATGCCATTTGAGATGTTAGATATGAATGCGGATGCGGTCATTAAGGTGATCGGTGTCGGTGGTGCCGGCGGTAACGCGGTTAAAGATATGTTGGAGGCCAACATCGAAGGGGTGGATTTTATCTGCGCCAATACCGATGCCCAAGCACTGCGAGCTATTGATGCCCAAAACCTGCAGATTGGGCAAAACATTACCAAGGGCTTAGGCGCAGGAGCCAACCCCGAGGTCGGCCGTCAGGCTGCGCTTGAAGATCGCGAATTGATCCAAGAGGCGATTAGCGGCGCTGACATGCTATTTATTACCGCCGGTATGGGCGGTGGCACAGGTACTGGGGCCGCGCCTGTGATTGCCCAAATCGCCCGGGATATGGGGATTTTGTCGGTGGCCGTCGTCACAAAGCCATTTGGCTTTGAAGGCAAGCGTCGCAATGCTTTTGCCGAGGAAGGCCTGCGCTTGCTGAGTGAAAACGTTGATTCGCTGATTACGATTCCCAATGCGAAGTTGCTGGAAACGTTGGGCGCTAGTGCCACAGTGCTGAAAGGCTTTGCTGCAGCCAATGACGTTTTACGCAGTGCGGTCCAGGGCATTTCCGAGCTTATTACTGTTCCCGGTATGGTTAATGTCGACTTTGCCGATGTGCGTACCGTGATGTCCGAAATGGGCATGGCGATGATGGGCGCCGGTTCGGGTACGGGTGAGAATCGCGCCGCTGAAGCTGCCGAGATGGCGATTTCGAGTCCCTTGTTGGAGAATATTAATCTCAAAGGTGCGCGCGGTATTTTGGTCAATGTTATATCGGGCTACGATCTCACATTGGGGGAACTCGACACGATTGGCGAAATGGTCCAAGGCATTGCTTCGGACGAAGCCCAAATCATTATTGGCTCAGGCTTTAACACCGAAATTCAAGACGAAATTCGCATTACGATTGTCGCTACAGGCTTAGGTAAGCCCGAAACGGCGGCGAAACAAGAGGAGCGACCTCAGATCAACGTGGTTCCCAGAGACTCGCAGGGAAATGTTGATTATGGAGAGTTGGATCGTCCCACGGCCATTCGTCAGCAGGGTCGTGTCGCAGGCAGTGACATGGTCGAAACGACCACGTTGGATGATGACTATTTAGACGTTCCCGCTTTTTTGCGCCGACAGGCGGATTAAGTCTGGGTGGCTGAAAGCGTGAGGTGCTTCACAAATCGTTACTAAAAACTGGAACTAAATCAGGCTTTTATAGGACGAACAAAGCGGTGATAGAGGGTGTATATGCTAGATTTTTTAGCAATTTATCTGTAATATGTGCGCCCATTTTGCACCGTATTAGTGCGTCCCTTTAGGGGCTAAAGAGTACAGGAATATCACTATGATTAGACAGCGTACGCTGAAAAATATCATTCGAGCGACGGGTGTGGGGCTCCACACCGGCGAGAAGATCTATCTGACTCTGCGTCCCGCACCAGTCAATACAGGGATTGTATTCAGACGCACTGATTTAGAACCAGCAGTGGATATTAAGGCCTCTGCCGACAATGTGTCGGAAACGACTCTCTCCACGACCATTGGGACGGGAGAGGTAAAAATATCCACAGTGGAGCACTTGCTTTCAGCCATGGCGGGCTTAGGCATCGACAACGCCGTGGTTGAGCTGACTTCGGGGGAAGTCCCCATTATGGACGGCAGCGCCGGCCCATTTGTGTTTTTGCTACAGTCCGCGGGTGTTCAAGATCAAGATGCGCCCAAAGAGTTCATTCGCATAAAACGCCCTGTCGAAGTACGCCACGAAGATAAGTGGGCGCGTTTCGAACCATTTGATGGTTTTAAAGTGGGTTTTAAAATTGAGTTTGATCACCCCGCTTTTAATAGCGCCTCTCAATTTTCAGAAATCGATTTTTCGACCACTTCCTTTTTGAAGGAGGTGAGTCGCGCTCGAACCTTTGGTTTTACGAAAGACATTGAGCAGCTTCGCGAACAAAACCTCGCCTTGGGCGGTAGCATGGAAAATGCCATCGTCGTGGATGACTATCGAGTGCTCAACGAAGACGGTCTGCGCTATGACGATGAATTTGTGAAACACAAAATTCTCGATGCTATCGGTGATCTCTATTTGTTGGGCAACAGTCTCATCGGCGCCTATATGGGCCACAAATCGGGTCATGCGTTGAATAATGCGCTGTTGCACGAGTTGCTGCGTAACGAGGACGCCTTCGAGCGCGTTAGTTTTGAAAGCGAGGCTGAGGCGCCCATTTCATACGCCGAATCCTTGGTGGGTGTTGGGGCGTAATTCAGCCGATCCTGCACCGTATCTTGCGGAATTTGCGAGACTTGAAATGCGCAGAGAATGATTAAACTTTACTCGGGTTTCTGATTGACGGGGCCATGTTGCGCGAGGCGTTGCATGGCCTTTTTCAATTCGGGGTCTTTGATTTGCTGGGCGGCCTGTTGCAAGTAGCGCTGGGTATTTGCGCTAATGGGCGGAGGGCCCGATGACTTTTGGGGCGCTGGTTCGATATTGCTTAACCGCGGTGGTATAACCTTGATCGTGAGTTGTTGTTCGCCAAATTGATATTGCAGTTTCGGCAGATAATAGCGCAGTTGGTTGGCAACAGCGGGGCTAGAGACGCCGAGAGTAATGCGCTCGCGATCGGCGTGAATGACTTCGGCCTCGTTGACAAATTGGGTGGGCAGCAGCAAGCGAATGCGCCGAGTGATCGCGCGGAATTGCTGGGCGCGCCGCAAAAAAGAGCCTGAAATGTGTTGATGAATGGGATCCATTGGTAAGCCAATAATGCCCGTTAATCCGCCTAAACGCACGAAAGTCGCGCAAAAAGTGCAAATATTTGTTAATACAGTGGATAAATCGTATCATTAACGGCTCGTAAGCCCTTGAAGTACCTATGAATATTTTAGTTTACACCAGTCGCGGAGGTAAGCCGCGCAGCTTGCATTTACGCCATTGGTGGCAGGGACTCCTGCTAAGCACCTGCATTGTCGCATTTTTGGCAGGCCTTGTTGGCGCCGGTTTTTGGTTGGGTGCGCAGCGTCCGCCAGAGGCGTATGTGCTGGCGTGGCAGGATGATATTCGCAGCCAGCGCGAGGCTCTAGAGGAAATTCGCCACCAAGCCGGAGCGGATATTAACGCCTTGTCGGCGCGCATAGGCCAACTCCAAGGGCATGTGACGCGCATCGATGCCTTGGGTTCTCGCCTCGTTAAAATGGCGGATATTGATAGCGGTGAATTTGATTTTGTTCAGTACCCCGCCTTTGGTGGCCCCTCGGATGAAGTGGAGGAGAGTGCGGCTGACTTGGATCAGCTCGAACAAGCCATCGTTTCATTGGATATTGAGTTGAAGGATCGCGCTGCCCAGCTGTCCGTGCTTGAGCAGGTGATTACGGAGCAGAAACTTAACGATGAGGTTTACCCTCAAGGGCGTCCCATCAAGAAGGGCTGGCTTTCCTCTAATTACGGCTGGAGAACCAATCCATTTGGCGGCAATAAAGAGTTTCACAAAGGCTTAGATTTTGCGGGGCGCGAAGGCAGTGATGTCGTCGCTGTCGCCGGCGGCGTGGTGACGTGGGCAGGATCGCGCTACGGCTATGGCAATCTTGTGGAAATTAGCCATGGCAATGGCTATGTCACTCGCTATGGCCATAACAAGTCGGTCTTGGTAACAGAAGGACAGGCGGTTAAAAAGGGCGAAGTGATCTCTAAAATGGGATCAACAGGGCGCTCGACGGGGCCGCACGTGCATTTTGAAGTGATACAGAATGGTCGAAAAATCGATCCTGTGAAATACATTTCCCAGCGCTAAACGCGTTTCTTGTCGCCGTGGAGTGACGGGGCGTGGAAACCCGAACCAATCTATATATACTAGTCGGCCTCAGTATTAGCTGGGCCGACTTTTTTATAGGTGTGCATTGAATTATTTTATTTGCCCCACAGATCATTGGCTTGGCCTGACGGCATTCGTATTTTCTTAGAGACATTTCATGTTACAGCTTTTCGCTAAACTTATTCGCAAAATTTTTGGAAGCCGCAACGACCGTTTAGTTAAATCGTTGTTGAAAATGGTGCAAAAGGTAAATGCCAAGGAGGAGGCTTTTGAAAAGTTGAGCGATCGTGAGCTCAGAGAAAAAACGGGCGAATTTCGCCAGCGTCTCGCCGATGGTGAGACAAAAGATGCCATCCGCGAAGAGGCCTTTTCAGTGGTCCGCGAGGCGGCCAAACGCGTGCATGGTTTGCGCCACTACGATGTACAAATGGTGGGTGGCATGGTGCTCGATCAGGGCAAAATTGCCGAGATGCGCACGGGGGAAGGTAAAACGCTAGTCGCGACACTGGCTGCTTACTTGAATGCGCTCACCGGTAAAGGGGTGCACGTTGTGACGGTCAATGATTATTTGGCGCGTCGCGACGGTGAAAACATGGGCCGTTTGTACGATTTTCTCGGCCTGACGGTTGGTATTATCAATTCCTCGGGTGGGCAGGGCCCCAATAGTAGTTCCTACCGCGTCGATTTTGAGAGTGACGGCAGCGAGTCGGGTTTTGAAAATCTGAGTAAAGTGACGCGTCGCGAAGCCTACAGTGCGGATATTACCTACGGCACTAACAATGAGTTTGGATTTGATTATCTTCGCGACAATATGGCATTTAGCCTTGAGGAAAAGGTACAGCGCGATTTGCACTACGCGATCATCGATGAAGTGGATTCCATTTTGATTGATGAAGCGCGGACGCCATTGGTGATTTCTGGCCCCGCTAGCAACAGTAGTGAGCTCTATCAACAAATTAACCAAATTGCCCCCAAGTTGACGCCTGCCGCGGATGAAGAGTCTGAAGGCGATTTTGTGGTCGATGAAAAGAATCGCACTATCACGCTCACTGAACAAGGTCACGAGAGTGTTGAGCAACTGTTGATTTCAGCGGGCGCCCTCGATGAGGGGGCCAGCCTTTATGACCCCAGCAATATTGTTTTGCTGCACCACGTGGATGCCGCACTGCGCGCCCACCACGTCTTTCAGCGAGATGTGAACTATGTCGTGGAAGGCGGTGAAATTGTCATTATCGATGAATTCACAGGTCGCAAAATGCCCGGTCGCCGCTGGTCGGAAGGCTTGCACCAAGCGGTGGAGGCCAAAGAGGGCGTGACCATTCAAAATGAGAACCAGACGCTGGCGTCGATTACTTATCAGAACTACTTCCGTCTTTATGACAAGCTCTCCGGCATGACGGGGACAGCGGATACCGAAGCCCAAGAATTGATGCAGATTTATGGTTTAGAGGTGGTGGTGATTCCCACCAACAAACCGATGATTCGTGAGGACCGCACGGATCAGGTGTTCCTGACGATGCAGGAAAAGTTTGATGCGATTATTGCCGATGTGCGCGATTGCCAAGATCGCGGTCAGCCGGTTTTGGTGGGGACGGCCTCTATTGAAGCCTCCGAGTATTTGTCCGCTGTGTTGAGCAAAGCCAAAATTAGCCACGAAGTACTCAATGCCAAGCAGCACGAACGCGAGGCGCATATTGTGGCGCAGGCGGGGCGTCCCGGCATGGTGACTATTGCGACGAATATGGCGGGGCGCGGTACGGATATCGTACTCGGTGGCAGCCTCGACGAAGAACTCAAGTCGCTCGATGCACCGAGCGATATGGAAGTAGATAGAGTGAAGGCCGCTTGGCGCGAGCGCCATGAAAAAGTACTGGAAATGGGTGGCTTGCACATTATCGGCAGCGAACGCCACGAGTCGCGCCGCATCGACAACCAATTGCGCGGTCGCGCGGGGCGCCAAGGCGATCCGGGCTCTTCGCGCTTTTACCTGTCGATGGAAGACAATCTTATGCGCATTTTTGCCTCCGACAAGGTGAAAAACCTGATGGAGCGACTGGGCATGAAAGACGGCGAGGCCATTGAGCACCCCTGGCTAAACCGCGCCATCGAAAATGCTCAGCGCAAAGTCGAAGGTCACAACTACGACATGCGCAAAAATATTTTGGAATACGACGATGTGGCCAACGACCAGCGTCGAGTGATCTATGCCGAGCGCGCCGATTTGATGGCCTCTGACGATATTTCAGAAAACATCGAGAATCTGCGCGAAGAAGTGTTGGGCAATATTATGGCCAACTTTATTCCTCCGGGCAGCTTGGAAGAGCGCTGGAATATCGAGGGCCTAGAAGAAGCGATGAAGCGCGACTTTGGACTCGACTTGCCCATTCAGAAGT
Source organism: gamma proteobacterium HTCC5015 (assembly GCA_000155715.1). Taxonomy (GTDB): domain Bacteria; phylum Pseudomonadota; class Gammaproteobacteria; order HTCC5015; family HTCC5015; genus HTCC5015. Next base: position 29,054 of record DS990611.1, read on the forward strand.
GGCTGGATGAGGAAGATGAACTCTATGAAGAGACATTGTTTGAGCGCCTGCATGAAAAAATGCTCGAACAATATGAAGAGAAAAAAGCGCTGTTGGGCGATGATATTAAGCGCTTTGAAAAGCAGGTGATGCTGTTGGTGCTCGATACTTGTTGGAAAGAGCATTTGGCGACGATGGATCACTTGCGCCAAGGTATTGGTTTGCGTGCCTACGCGCAGAAGAACCCCAAGCAAGAGTATAAAAAAGAGGCCTTTGGTTTGTTTCAAGGGCTTTTAGATCGGGTCAAAGAAGACACCGTCTCTAAACTTCACTTGATCCAGTTGCAGGCAGCGGAACAAGTCGAGGCGATGGAGGACAAGCAGTCGGCACCCGAGGCCAGTAGTATGAATTACAGTGGCGGCACTTCAGCGGCTTCGACAGCCTATCCAGACAGTGGCAACAAATCGGCCGCGTCGAGTGGCCAAGCCCCGTCGGCGTCGGGTCCCGCACCTATTCGTACGGGACAAAAGGTCGGGCGCAACGAGCCCTGTCCCTGCGGCTCGGGTAAAAAGTACAAGCACTGTCACGGGAAGTTGGCATAAATGGCCGTTCAGCTCAGTGCCCCGAATGCCGAAGATCTGCTCCCCGTAAAAGGGGTTCGGCTTGCTAGCCACTATTGCGGAATTAGAAAAGCCGAGCGGGATGATCTCGTCTTACTGGAACTCGCGGAAGGCAGTGCGGTGGCTGCTGTGTTCACGCGCAATGCTTTTTGTGCTGCTCCTGTTCAAGTGGCTCGCGAGCATAGGCGAAACCAGCCAACACGCTTTCTATTGATTAACGCGGGTAATGCCAATGCGGGTACGGGTCAGAGGGGTTTAGAAAGCGCACGGGCAAGCTGTGCTGCTGTTGCCGAGGCCGCCGGAGTTGACGCGGCAGCAGTGCTGCCATTTTCGACGGGGGTTATCGGTGAATATTTGCCCACGGATAAAATTCAGCAGGCGGTGCCAACACTGTTGAGTCATTTGCAGGCGTCCCATTGGCTTCAAGCGGCTGAAGGGATTACGACAACGGATACGGTGGCTAAGGCGGCGAGTCAACAAGTCGAGCTGACTGATGGGCGGCAAGTTCATATAACCGGTATGGCCAAAGGTGCCGGCATGTTGTGCCCCGATATGGCGACTATGCTGGCTTATGTCGCGACCGATGCTCCGATTGATCAGGAGCGCTTGCAAACACTGCTCCAGCAGTTGGCCGACGATTCCTTTAACAGCATTACAGTCGATGGCGACACGTCGACGAATGATGCCTGTGTACTTGTGGCGACGGGGCAGGTTGGCGGAGATACGATCGCGGCCGATTCACCGGATGAGGAAAAGCTGCTCACAGCGCTGCGCACGGTGTTTTTAACGCTCGCCCAAGCCTGTATTCGAGATGGCGAAGGCGCGCAAAAATTTGTGGAGTTGCGGATTGATCGCGCTCGGGATCGCCAAGAGGCGCGCCAGTTGGCCTATGCCATCGCCCACTCGCCACTGGTGAAAACAGCCCTGTTTGCCAGCGACCCCAATTGGGGGCGCATTCTGGCCGTTGTGGGGCGCGCGGGGCTGGTGGATTTGCAGCTTGATCAAGTGGATATTGACTTGAATGGCGTCGCAATTGTGCGCTCTGGTGAACGCGCCGATGACTACACGGAAGCAATGGGGCAAGGTGCCATGGACGCCAGTGAACTCATTATTCAAGTGGCCTTAGGGCGAGGCGATGCGTCAACCTCGGTGTGGACCTGCGATTTTGGCTACGACTATGTGCGCATCAATGCTGAGTACCGCACTTAATGGTTGAACGCATTGAGGTAGTGGCGGCGGCCATTCTCGATGGCAGCGGGCGCGTATTGATTTCTCGTCGCCCTCAGCATGTTCACCTAGGAGGGAAGCTGGAATTTCCCGGCGGTAAACGCGAGTTACCCGAGAGTACCGAGCAGACATTGGCTCGAGAGCTAGAAGAAGAACTCGGTATTCGTCCCACAGCGTCGCAGCCCTTGATTCGCCTCGACTATGACTACCCGGACAAGTCCATCCGGCTTATTGTCTACCGTGTGCACGGCTTTGTGGGAGAGCCCCAAGGTCGCGAAGGGCAAGAAGTGGCATGGCTCGATATTCTCTCATTAAATTCGGGCGACTTTCCCGCCGCTAACGGCCCGATTATCAATGCCTTGAAGCTGCCTGAGAGTCTGTTAGTGACGCCCGACATTCCGTGGACGGGTGATGGGGCGTCTGTGCCGCTTGAGGCCCTCTCAGAGCTGATAGAGAAGAGGCAACCCCAAATAGCTCTACTCAGGCAACCGCGTTGGCCCGAAGCCATTTATCGCCGCATTGCCACTGTATTGTCAGAGCGACAGGCAATAAATTGGCAGTGGAAGAGTTCTGCTTTGATGGGTGGGGCGCTGCCTCAGAATGTCGGCCTACATCTCAGTGCGAGGGAATTGTGGGATTACGCTGAGCGGCCCGCTGAGCTGAGTGATCAGCAGTGGTTTTCGGCGTCGGTGCACAATTTATCGGAGTTGGCGCGAGCTGAAGAGGTGGGCGTCGACTTTGTCGTTTTAGGTAGCGTGTTAGAAACGCCGACACACCCGAGTGAGCCAGGGTTGGGCTGGGAGCGCGCCCAGACTTTGATTGAAAAAGCGCATGTTCCCGTTTATTTAATCGGCGGTTTGGGGCTTGAAGATATGGCTCGAGCGCACAGGGCGGGGGCGCAAGGGATCGCTGGGATTCGTTGCTTTAGTCAAGCGTCGTGAGTTAGGGCCTGTTAACACAAATTTTATGATCTCTGCTGGAAGCCATTTTCCTGCCCAGCAAGGCAGAAGGAGTGCCGTGTAGTACGTCTACACAAACAACTGATAACGCAGCTGGGCGGAAATAGCTCCAGCCCTTCGGGTTGTGGCTAAATAAGCGCCACTCATCGTTGCTCGTCGCTCATTTGGATTCACCAAACCACGCTCCTTGCGCCTTGATTGGCGCTTATTTAGTCACAACAGTGACCATCAAATTTGTGTTAACAGGCCCTAGCAGCCTGCTAGACGCCACAGCTTGAGAGAGAGAACTCGATGTCGTCTTCGCAGGGCACTGGGCGCTCATAGGTATCAGGCAGCTGGAAAAAGCGGATGCTAAAGCGGTGTTTGCCAGCGCTGATTTCCGGGTAGCAAGCGAGATCTCGGCCAATAATGACACGCAGTAATTGTGGTGGACGGCGCGTATCGAGCGTTTGGTTATAAAAGCCTTGTTCGGCAACTAAGGTCTTGCTCTGAGCACTCAGTCGCAGTACCTCAAGACACAGACTGATGGCTTCGCGGGCGTGCTCGAACGGCGCCGTCCACTCCTCGACTTTCTGAATGCGCTGCGCCAGCGGCTGGCAGAGCCATAGGTGGTAGGCGGGCAAATCGAAGTCGCAGCCGCCGCCGGGCATACAGGTGCGCTGCTGTATGGCGGCAATCAATTCATCGGAACGCATGCGCTGTGTCATGCGCCCGTCGGTATTGTAGATGGATGCTTGTAGAGCCTGTTGCCGCTCTAACAGGGCATCGAGGCGCGAATGATCGATGCTGGGCTCGTCCATGAGCGGCTTGAGTGCACTGAATTGGCGCTCAAGCTCTTTGATAATATCGGTTTTGAGGTCGCCGCGGTTGGCGATTTCACAGAGTTCGACCAAATAGCGAATACAGGCCTGAGAATCCCAGTGGGAATCCATATTGGTGTGGTGCTCGATGCGATGGAACAAGCGCTCTAGACGTAGAAAGAGCCGTGTTCTTTCATTGAGCGGTTGTTCGAAAATGATCGGGTCGAGCAAACGAGCCACCTAAGTGTTCAAAGCGTAAAGCGGCATTGTAACCAGTTCAGGCGTTGACTTCATCCGCGTATTCGGCGGCGTATACCGAGTAGAGGCCGTGCAGGTGCGCGACTTCTTTGCGTAGATGGTCTAGGCCGTGATTGTTTTGGATAATATCATCGGCTGCGGCAAGTCGCTCTTCGCGGGAAATCTGGGCATCAAAAATATTGCGCACCTGTTCTTCACTTAGAGAGTCGCGCTGCATCACGCGCTCCAGTTGGCTGTGCTCATCGACATCGACGACCAGTACACGATCAATCATTTCCCAGTGACCGGTATCGATGAGCAGTGGGATGACCATCAGGGCGTATTCGCTCTCGCACTGTTTCAGTTCTTCCATCATATGTTGACGGATGGCGGGGTGGGTAATGGCCTCAAGCTCTAGGCGTTTTTCAGGCGCCGAGAACACAATATCTCTTAGAGCTGCTCTATCTAGGTGGCCATCGGCATCGAGTACTTGCTCACCAAATTTGGCAACAATACGGCTGAGGGTGGGCTGTCCGGGCTCGACGATTTTTCGCGATGCAATATCGGCGTCGATAACGGGGATGCCGAGTTCGTCAAACAAGTTTGCCACTGTCGTCTTGCCGCTGCCGATGCCACCAGTAATGCCAATTACATACATGTTCGCCCCCCTGAGAGTGAATCCCTAGAAAGTGGCTAGGTAGGAGTCCATGATACGGTCTCCCCAGAGAAAGGCAATCCAGCCAGCAATGGCCAAATAGGGACCAAAGGGCATGGGCTGAGCTTTGTCTCTCCCCTGTATCAAAATTAGACCGAGCCCAAGGATAGCGCCCGACATGGCAGACAGCACAATGACCAGTGGCAGCATTGATGGCCCAGTCCAAGCACCGATCAGCGCGAGCAATTTGAAGTCGCCGTAGCCCATACCTTCTTTACCCGTGACCAGCTTGAACAGCCAGTAAACACTCCAAAGCGAGAGGTAGCCCAACGTTGCCCCCAAAATAGCTTGGCTGGGGTCGACAAACAGAGGCTTGAGGCTGAGTAGCAATCCGAGCCAGAGCAAGGGAAGCGTCATGGCATCGGGTAGCATTTGAATCTTGATGTCGATGCCGCTCATCGCGATGAGGTAAAGCGTTAATACGGCCGCCGCTAGAAAACCCCAAGAGGGGCCAAATTCGATTGCCGTGACGGTCACTAGAGCTGCAGTCAACAACTCCACCGCAGGGTACTGCAATGAAATTTTACTTTTACAGCCTTTGCAGCGCCCTCGCAGCATAAGGTAGCTGAGCACGGGAATGTTTTGCCACGGCTTAATACTGTGCCCGCAGTGCGGGCAACAGGAAGCCGGTTTGATTAAATTAAAGCCCTCTTGGTCCACGCCCGATTGCTGAGCAGGACACTCTGTGCCGAAATAGTCTTCGCAGCTCTCTTTAAATTCGCGCTCCATCATGATGGGGAAGCGATGGATCACCACATTGAGGAAGCTGCCAACACAGAGGGCAAAAATAAAAACGATGGTGTAGAAAAAAAACGGGTTCTGTTCGAACCCGTGGATAATATCTAGCAACATGATAAAGCCTTATCCGCCAACCACTTGGCCCATTTTGAAAATGGGAAGATACATTGCGATCACTAAGCCGCCGACCAAAACACCTAGAACCGCCATAATCATAGGCTCCATGAGGGAACTTAAGTTGTCCACAGTGTTGTCAACTTCTTCTTCATAAAAATCCGCTACTTTTAGTAGCATGCTGTCAATCGAACCCGATTCCTCGCCGATTTGAACCATGGCCAACATCATGTTGGGGAATAAATTTGTTCGGCGCATTGACGCTGTGAGTGGGTCACCAGAAGAGATTTCGTCTCGAATTTGGTAGATGGCTTGTTCGTAAACATGGTTGTTCACAGCGCCGGAAATGGAATTCATCGCTTCAACCAAAGGGACACCAGCAGCAAACATTGTGGCCAGTGTTCGTGCAAAGCGTGCATGAATGGATGTGTTTAAAATCCCACCAAAAATTGGCAGCTTGAGGGATAGCTTGTCCAAGTAGATGCCAACTGCTGGAACACGCTTTTTTAGCTGAATGAAGCCAAAGCCCAGCCCTACTGTTATGGCGATGAGAATGAAAATATTGCTTCTCATCCAACGTGAGGCGTCTACGACTAACTGAGTGAAGGCCGGTAAATCCGCCCCAAACCCTTGGAAAATAGATTCGAATTGCGGTACGACGAATACCATCAAAATAACTGTGACTACAGCAGCCATGACCATTACAGCGATTGGGTAAGTCATCGCCTTCTTAATCTTTTTCTTGATGGCTTCACTCTTCTCTTTATAGGTAGCTACTTTATCTAGCAAAGTTTCTAGCGTACCCGAAGCTTCGCCTGAAGCTACGAGGTTCACAAATAAACTGTCAAAATGGTCTGGATGGGCGGCAAGAGCATCGGCAAAGTTGGCCCCACCCTCTACGTCATTTTTAATGTCGTAAATGAGCTTTTTCATCCGCGGATTGTCTGCGCTACTGCCAACAATTTCAAAAGCTTGTACCAAGGGAACGCCTGAAGACATCATGGTCGCCATTTGACGAGCAAAAACGGCAATGTCGGAAGCTTTAATTTTCTTTCCAGTGTCGCCTGAACTGAAGAGAGGCTTCGGTTTTTTACGCACGCTTTGTGGGGTAATGCCGCGTTGGCGTAATTGGGCTTTTACCATATCGCCGTTAATACCGTCGATTTCACCTTCGACCTTGCGGCCCTTACGATCCATCCCCTTGTAGCTAAAAGTTACTTTGGTTTTTTCTGCCATTGTCTTAATCCATGGTCACGCGGTTACACTCAGCAAGGCTTGTTACGCCTTGCTTAACTTTTAACAGACCCGAGCGGCGTATGTCGTTAATGCCCTCTTTGGCCGCCTGTTCGCCCAACTCAATGGCATTAGCGCCTTGCATAATGAGTTTTGAAGTGGCTTCGGAGATCGGCATCACTTGATAGATGCCCACACGCCCTTTGTAGCCTTCATTACAACTGGGGCAACCAACGGCTTTATACAATTTTAAATCATCGACTTCGTCCTCTTTAAAGCCTGCTTCTAGCAGCGCTTCACGGGGAATGTCGTCGGGCTCTTTGCATTCGCTGCACAAGCGACGCGCAAGGCGCTGAGCAATAATTAAGTTGACTGCAGTAGCCAAGTTAAAGGCGGGCACACCCATGTTAATCATGCGCGCTAGGGTTTGAGGGGCGTCGTTAGTATGCAGTGTCGACATTACCATGTGACCCGTTTGGGCCGCTTTAATGGCAATGCTGGCGGTTTCTAGATCACGGATCTCGCCGACCATGATGATGTCGGGGTCTTGGCGTAGAAAGGCTTTCAACGCCGATGAAAAGTCGAGGCCCTGCTTGGGGTTGACGTTGACCTGATTGATGCCGGGCAGGTTGATCTCGGCGGGATCTTCCGCTGTGGATATGTTGCGCTCTTCGGTATTGAGAATATTTAGTCCCGTGTAGAGCGATACGGTTTTGCCGCTTCCCGTAGGGCCTGTGACCAAAATCATGCCGTAGGGGTTGTTTAGAGCCCTCATGTAGGCCTCTTTTTGCTCGGGCTCGTAGCCCAGCATGTCGATACCTAGGTTGGCGCTGCTGGGGTCGAGAATTCGCAATACAATTTTTTCACCGAACAGGGTGGGGCAGGTATTAACGCGAAAATCGATGGCGCGGGTTTTGGATAGCTTGAGCTTAATACGGCCATCTTGGGGCACGCGGCGCTCAGAAATATCCATTCGCGACATGACTTTAATTCGCGCAATAATCCGCGGCGTCATGCTGGTGGGGGGCTTGTTGATTTCTTTCAGCATGCCATCCACGCGAAAACGCACGCGGGTAAATTTTTCATAGGGTTCAAAGTGAATATCTGACGCCCCCTTGTTGATGGCGTCGAGCAGTACCTTGTTGACATATTTAACGACGGGCGTGTCATCGGCGCCCGCCGCAGGGTCGCTGGCGTCGCTCTCTTGTTCTTCTTCAGCGAGGTCTAGGTCTTCCAAGTCGTCGTCTAAATCGTCTAACCCAGAGCCCGTGTCATTTTCGATGGATTCTAGGGCCGCCAGTAGCTTGTCATGCTCGACGAGAATCGGCTCGGTGGTTAAACCGGTGTTGAACTTAATGTCGTCAACCGCACTGAGCTTTAGTGGGTCGGAAATGGCTAGAAAGAGCCGAGAACCTCGTTTAGCCAACGGCACGGCTTGATGTTTTTTTAGAAGTTCATGGTCAACTAACTTGGTCGTTTCTGGATCAATGTCGATAGCAGCAAGGTCGCAGCTAGGCAGCCCGAATTCTTGGCTGGCAATACCTGCCACAGCCTTGGCGGAGACCACTTTTTTGCCAACGGCGTAGTCAATGAAGGATTGTTTGTTTTTCTGTGCTTCGGCGAGAGCCTGCTGTGCCGCCTCTTCCGTCAGCACTTCCTTTAGCACTAATTTGCGTGGAAAGCCCGTTAGTGGGGGTAGCTTTTTTTCAGTAGTAGCCATAGCTTCTGTGATTTAGCTCATGTGATTTATGAGCCTAGTCTATAGCACAGCCTGCGGAATGGGTAGGGGCAAATAAATTAAGGCACAGAGCAGTAAACGGTTGCCATATTGCAGGTAATTGTCGCGTTCCCAGGTACTTGGGCAGTGGGCTGTAGAGTGCCTGTGTTGCTTATTGGTACAGTCTGTGTAGACCAGTTACAAGCCCCATTGCTGGGAAAGTTGGGGGCGGCATTGCCACTGCTGATGTTTGCAAATGCGTAGGTGGCGTAAGACTTTGCTTCGCTGAGGCAGGCGTTGTTTGCTGCATCCACGGTGTACTGGTTGTAAGCGGGTAGCGCGATAGCGGCGAGGATGCCAATAATGGCAACAACAATCATAAGCTCAATGAGCGTAAAGCCCTGCTGGTTTTTATAGTTCATGGTTTTGCCCGTATTGTTATTATTTATTGTATTTTTATGATTAAAAAAGCCGCGATAAATATCGCGGCTTTTTGTCTTACAGCGTAAGCATGGAGCTTATGGCAGAGAGCAGTTAGAGCTAGTCATGTCACAGCTTACTGTTTGGACGCCAGGAGAGGCGGGCGTAGCTGTGAAGTTGCTTGCTGCAGTTAAGTCTGTAGGAGCTGTGGCTGGAGCAAAGCTGTCACAGGCGTTACCCGCAGTTGGAGGGTTGGGCGTGTTGCCTTGGCTGAGCTCTACAAAGGCATAGCCGGCGTATGACTTGGCTTCTGCTAGGCAGGCGTTCTCAGCAGCGTTGATAGTGTAGTTGTTGTAAGCGGGCAGCGCAATGGCGGCCAGAATACCGATAATCGCAACAACGATCATGAGTTCGATCAGGGTGAAACCTGCTTGAGCTTTCTTCATCATGGTAGTTCTCCTAAAGAGTCATTTAGCCAGTAGCTGGCGGTTAGTGGTTGATGCTTCAACCTTGCAAGAATTAAAGCAGATGCTGTGCCAACCTTTCAAGGTGTTTTTGTTTTCTCTTGTTTATCAGTGGCTTATCTTGATTTTGTGGTGGGTGGTGCGTTTTTTCGGTATTCGTTTCAGCTTCACATTATCTGTGCTGCTGACAAAAAATGTCACTTTTTGCCACGCAAGGTCCTGTGGATTGGGGTGGATTAGCCGCAGAGGGCACATAGCGCACAGAGGAAGGTCTCGACCTCTGTGAATGGGGGCGCCTTTTGTAGGAGCGTGCATGTCGTCGCAGCCAAGCCCCCGTCTACATCCAGGGGGAATCGGGTACGGGTAAAGAATTAGTTGCCCGCGCGATTCACAGCCTTAGCTCACACAACGAATCTCCCTTTGTTCCCGTCAACTGCACCGCCATCCCGAGTGAGTTGCTCGAAAGCGAATTTTTTGGCCACGTTAAAGGCAGCTTTACAGGCGCCACAAGCGACAGACCGGGACTATTCCGCTCCGCCCAAGGCGGTACACTATTTTTAG
>DS990611.1:38941-68054 GCA_000155715.1 gamma proteobacterium HTCC5015
GAGAGGGTGACGGATTTAGGATCATTTATTGGTGGGCAGTTGCAGGTCTTCGGCTTCGATGATTTCGTCCTCGCACAGGGCGCAGGCGCGTTCGAGTATATTTTCTAGTTCTCGCACATTACCCGGGAATGTGTGGTTCTCTAGGCTTTGGACGCCGGCTGCACTGAGCCGCATCGGAGGAAGCTGGTCTCGCTCCGATAGTTTGCTGAGGATGTGTTCGGCCAGCTGGGGGATGTCCTCGAGGCGTTCGCGTAGCGAGGGAACATCAAGGCGGATGACATTGATACGGTAAAAAAGATCTTGGCGAAACGTACCGTCGTTGACCAAGGTTTGTAAATCTTTATGAGTGGCGCTAAGAATGCGCACATCGACGCTCTCTTCTTGATTGCTGCCGACGGGGCGCACGGCCTTTTCTTGAATCGCTCGAAGTAGCTTAACTTGCATGGCCAATGGTAGGTCGGCCACCTCGTCTAAAAATAGTGTACCGCCTTGGGCGGAGCGGAATAGTCCCGGTTTGTCGCTTGTGGCGCCTGTAAAGCTGCCTTTAACGTGGCCAAAAAATTCGCTTTCGAGCAACTCACTCGGGATGGCGCTGCAGTTGACGGGAACAAAGGGAGATTCGTTGCGTGAGCTAAGGCTGTGAATCGCGCGGGCAACTAATTCTTTACCCGTACCCGATTCCCCGTGGATGTAGACGGGGGCTTGGCTGCGAGCGAGTTTGGCAATGGATTTTTTAAGCCGTTGCATGGGTTTTGAATCGCCGAGCAGTCGCGGCGTATCGGATGTGTCGGTGTCGCCGGTGGCATCCTTCTTGGATAGGTGCAGGGCGCTACCCACCATCTCTCGCAGCTGACTGAGATCAATGGGCTTGGAGACAAAGTCAAAGGCGCCTGACTTGAGCGCGCGCACCGCAGCATCCATATTGCCGTGGGCGGTAATCACAGCCACGGGCATTTGCGCGTATTTGGCTTGGATGGTGTCGACCAGGTCGAGCCCGTTACCATCGGGTAAGCGCATATCCGTCAAGCACAGTTGAAAATGCTCTTGTTCCAGCAGGGCCTTGGCTTCGCCTAAGGTGGCAGCCGATTGGGTGTCGACACCCATGCGAGCGAGGGTGATTTCGAGAAGCTCTCGGATATCGGGTTCGTCGTCGACAATAAGGATGCGAGTTTGGCTCATAATATTAGGGCAGTCGCAGAGTAAACTGGCCGCCGTCTTCTTGGTGTTGGTACGACAGTTCGGCGTGATTAAAAGCGCAGAGCTCGTGAGCAATATACAGGCCTAAGCCGGAGCTGGCACTGTTCGTTGTATAAAAGGGTTCGAAAATGTGGTCGGCCACTTCTCGGGGGATGCCGCTGCCTTCATCGTAGATATTGAGACAAAGGTAGCTCGTCGCGTGGCGAGCGCACTCGATATGAATGCGCGTCTTTCCATCTTCGCTGTGGCCGTACTTGATGCTGTTTGAACATAAGTTCCATAGCACTTGGTGCAGCTGGCTGGTATCGAAAAGGGTTTGCTGATGTGGGACTTGAATGTCGAGAAAGAACTGGCTTCCCGGCAGCTTCATCTCCGTGCAAAAATCGATGCGAAAAGCGCCGAGCCAACTGTCTAAATCGATGGTTTCTGGGGTGGATTTGTGTTTGCGCGATAGCTGCATGATGTTCTCTACCATGGCATTCAAACGCTTTGATTGCTGGGTGATGATGTCTGTCAGGCGGCTGTCGTCATCGCCAATTTGTGGCGATTCGTCGAGCAGTTGAGCGGCGTGGTTAATCGCGGAGAGCGGGTTGCGTATCTCGTGGGCAATACTGGCTGTCAGGCGACCGAGGGAAGCCAGCTTTTGATCCTGCATCTCTTTGGCGACATCGGAGGTGTCGGTCAGTGTGATTAATATGTCTCCCGTGGCTTTGAGTTGCATAAAGCTCGGGTTGATCTCAAAGGCACTGCCGGGGAAGTGCAATTTGGGGGCGGGCGTATCGGGCGATTCGCGCCACTGCTTCAAAGAGTTTTCAAGATCGGCAGAGATGTCGCTCAAGTTTACCTGACGCTGATGATTGAGTCGCAGCATGTGAATGGCGGTGCGATTCATTAATTGAATTTGGCCATCGGCATTCACGGCGATAATGCCGTTTTGAAATTGTTCGACAATTTGCTCATTGAGGCGCTCTAGATTGATTAAAGCCTCTTGTTGAGCACTGGCTAGAGCCTCACTCTCGGCGAGGCGGCGGCTGAGTACTTGCGATAAAAAGGCAACGCCAAACAAGCTGGCGCCGAGTGCGCCGCTGGTGGTGTAAGTGGTGCTGTTGGAGGCGCGCTCGAGCAGGGCGGTTTCCACTAGGACGGCGAGGGTTGCCATGGCGGCGAGAAAGTAGGGCATTACGCCGCGCACCAACGTGCTGGAGCCTGCAACGCAGACCACCAGTAAGATACCGAGTCCACTGGACAGCCCGCCGCTGCTGTACATCATGGCGGTGATGAGCAGAATGTCTGTGGAAAACTGAAAGTAGAGTTGAAGTTGAAAGCCGTGCCGAAAATATTGAGTGGCCGATAGCCAGAATGCGCCTAAAATGAGATAGCTGGCGGCGCTGGCGGTATAAAGCAGTGGGTGACTTTCTCCCATCAGACCCATCGTGAGCTCGGTGGGGGCGACGGCGAGCAGGATCACGCCGACAAACAAGCGGTAAAAACCCAGCAAGCGCAGTGAGTGCCACGGTGTGGTTGGAGGACTAATCACGCTGTTGTTGCCAGCTCGTTTGGTGTTCTGGACTGCAGAAGTACACCGTTTTTCCGCAGTCGTGGTCGGTGTAGGCATCGCCCTCGGGAATATGCACTTGGCAGTGTTCGCAGGCGACGAGCTTTTGCGAACTCTGTTGAGAGCGACTTGAGCTGGGCCGAGAGGTGTCTCCCGCTGTTAGTTTTTGACTAACGTGGCGCCACAGCCACCACGCGAGACCGGCCAGTGCTAATAAGATGATTAATCGGGGCATTTTGCCTCGCTCAGCAATATCTACGACAATAGCCGCCCACTTTACAATTGCCCTAATAGCAAGACAACTAAACCATGAGCTTTGGCCACACCTCTCAAGATGCGTCCCTTTTGGGTATTCGACTGATTCAATGTAACCCCAAGGTCGGCGATTTGTCCGGGAATATCGACATGATTGCCGCCGCTGTGAATGGCACGGATTGTGAGGCCTTGTGCGTTTTGCCCGAGCTCGCGCTAACGGGCTACCCGCCTGAGGATTTATTGTACCGCGATGCTTTTATGGACGAAGTCGCTTTGTCGCTGGATACCCTCGCTCAACGCTGCGCTTCTCATGCCTTGCTGTTGGGGGCACCCCTAAAAGAGGAGGGGCGTCTCTACAACGCGGCCTTTCTACTACAAGGCGGCGAAATCGTATCGGTATATCGCAAACGGGTTCTGCCGAATTACGGTGTTTTTGATGAGCGGCGCTATTTTAGCGAGGGCGACCAAGTGGGCGTGATGGAGGTGAACGGTCACCGCATCGGCGTGTGCGTCTGTGAAGATCTCTGGCAACCCGAGCCCGCGGCCAGTTGTGCCAGCGCGAATGTTGAGGTGATTGTGTCAATGAATGCCTCCCCCTTCCATGTTGGCAAGCAAGCGGAGCGCGAGGCTACCGCCGCGGCTCGTGCGGCTGAAACAGGCTTGCCTATTGCCTATGTCAATTTGTGGGGCGGCCAAGATGAAGTGGTTTTCGATGGCGGCAGCTTTTTTATGAGTGGCGAAGGTGAGTTGCAGAATCGCATCGCGTCGGGTGGCGATGGTGTACTCGAAGCCTCCCTCGATCAAAAACAATGGCGGGTAGCAGATGCCACCTGTGAAGACGACAGCAATTTGGCGGCGCTCTACCGAGCACTCACGATTGCCACCTCTGACTACATCAATAAAAACGGTTTTAAAGGTGTGGTATTGGGGTTGTCGGGGGGCATTGACTCCGCCCTCGTACTGGCACTGGCGGTGGATGCACTCGGCGCCGATCGCGTCGAGGCGGTGATGATGCCCTCGCGTTATACCTCGCAGATGAGCTTGGACGATGCCGCGCAAATCGCCGAGAACTTTGGCGTGGCCTATCACACGGTGTCTATAGAACCGAGTTTTGATGCGGCTCTCAACGCGCTGCAACCCCTGTTCGGCGGCGCGGCCGTCGACACCACCGAGGAAAATATGCAGGCGCGGATTCGCGGTTTGATGTTGATGGCCCTCTCCAATAAAAAGGGTTTACTGGTGCTACCCACAGGCAACAAAAGTGAATATGCCGTGGGATATTCGACCCTGTACGGCGATATGGTGGGTGGTTTTGCACCGCTCAAAGATGTCAGTAAAAGTCGCGTGTTTGCTTTGAGCCGCTGGCGCAACCGCAACGGCGAAATGATTCCTCAGCGCATTATTGATCGCCCGCCATCGGCGGAGCTGGCGCCCGATCAAAAAGACGAAGACTCCTTGCCCGCCTATGAGATTCTCGATCAAATTCTTGAGCTTTATATCGAAGGCGCTCAGTCGCCGCAGGAAATCATTGCAAAAGGTTTCAAAGCCGACGATGTGAACGACACGGTGCGCCGAGTGAACTTAAACGAATACAAGCGCCGACAAGCGGCGCCAGGCCCCAAAGTGACGCCCTGCGCTTTTGGCCGAGAGCGTCGCTACCCCATCACTAGCGGTTTTTGGCGCTAGCCCTGGCTTTACCGCCACCTTTCCACCGTCGCTTCCGCGCAGGCGAGAGCCCAGTGTCTTTCATGTGCGGTCAGTCGGAATTTATTTCGACGTTGGTGCCGTTTGCGATGTGCGATTGCGCGTGGCGCTGGCCAGTTGAGGCATGTCGAGTTTCTCGTAGCTGTTCGCCATAATGCCGAGCGCTTTTTCCACGGCGGGTGCGCCGTTGTAGCGCTGGATACATTGCTGGGCGCGCTGGGCGGCCGAGAGCCAAGCCTCGCGTCGCACATACCAAGTGGCGCGGCTCATGCAAGCCTCGGCCAATTGGTTGCGCAAGTAGATCATGCGTCGTTCGCCGTCAGGGGCGTATTCGCTATCGGGGAATCGGCGTACTAGTTCGGCAAAGGCGTTGAACGATCTTTCCAAAACGGGCAACTCGTACTCGCTGGGGTCGCGGGGAAACCAGCGTTGCAGAAACGATTTGTTGAGATCGAAATCGGCCAGACCCTGCATATAAAGTGCGTAGTCCACTTTGGGGTGTGTGGGGTTTAAACGCGCAAAGCGCTGCGCGGTGGAAATCACGTCTTCCATGCGCATGGACTTGAAGTAGGCGTACATCAAGTCGAGCTGGCCTTGAATGGCGTAGTCATCAAAGGGGTAGCGGGCATTGAGTGTTTCTAGGCGGCGGATCGCGGTTTGAAACTCGCCGCGCGCCATGGCGCCTTTCGCTTCTTGGTAAAGTCGCACTTCATCCCAGCGATCGAGGTCGTCGATATCCGAAGCACAGCCTGAAAGCATTAGTGCGGTGACGGCAAAACCGATAAAAAGAATACGGCGAATGGTCAGGGAAGTCAGCGTCATGGTCTCAGCTTCTATATAATGCGACAAACGAATGGCGAAGCATTGTAACTGAAAGCGCCCCTATGTCAGAAACGCAAACACATCATCACCAATTGAGTATTCCCGACGAGCACGCCGGACAGCGCTTGGACAAGGTTTTGTCGGCGCTGTTCCCCGACTTTTCGCGCAGCCGATTGCAGCAGTGGCTCAAGGACGGCTGTATTACGCTCGATGGCCAAGTGCTGCCGGGCAAGCACAAAGTGGACGGTGGCGAACTACTGCGCGCGGACTTTCCCGAGCAAGAGGATTTGTCGGGGGCTGTGGAAGCGCAAGATATTCCTCTCGTCGTCCTCTACGAGGACGACGACATTCTCGTCGTGGATAAACCCGCGGGTATGGTGGTACATCCTGCCGCGGGCAATCCCGATGGCACTTTGCAAAATGCCTTGCTGTTCTACGCCCCCGAGTTGGCCGGTGTGCCGCGCTCAGGGATTGTGCATCGCCTCGATAAGGACACTTCGGGCTTGCTGGTGGTGGCCCGCAACCACAGCGCCCACCAGTCTTTGGTCGCACAGTTGCAGGAGAGAAGTGTAAGCCGCATTTACGAGGCCATTGTCTTTGGTGTCCCCGTCTCGGGCGGCAGGGTAGAGGGCAATATTGGACGCCATCCCGGCGACCGCAAAAAAATGGCTGTGCGCCAAGTGGGTGGTAAAGAGGCGGTGACGCACTATCGCGTTGAAGCCAAGTACCGCCATCACAGTCATGTTCGCTGTCAGTTGGAAACGGGGCGTACGCATCAAATTCGCGTACACATGTCACACATCGGCTTTCCACTGGTGGGCGATCCCGTATACGGCGGTCGCCTGCGGCTACCTGGCGATATTGAAGACTCGTTGCTGGCGTGTTTAAAACGGTTTGATCGTCAGGCTCTACACGCGGCGGAACTGGGGTTGATTCACCCGCGTAGCGGGGAGGCGATGCGCTGGGAATCGCCAATGCCCGAGGATATGGACGAGCTGCTATTTGAGTTGGAAAACGATGCGGGCGATATTCCGCAAGCAGAGGAGGCAGAGGGCGACGCAGACGATTGGGACGACTGGGATGAAGACGACTACGATGTGGAAGTGATTTACACCGATGAGTAGTGGCTGGATACGACCCAATTGGCCGATGCCAGCGGGCTTGGATGCCGCGAGTACAGTGCGCTTTCCCCCTGGCCTAGAGGCGCCGAGCCCAGCGCCTTTTTCGGGCCTCAATCTCGGCACCCATGTGGGTGACGATCTCGAGCAAGTGCAGCGCAATCGCCACTGGTTGAAAACGGCCTTGGCCTTACCTCAAGAACCCACTTGGCTAGAACAAATACACAGTAATCGCGTGGTCAACTTAGCTCATTGCGCGGGCCGAGAAAGAGAAAGCACTGAAGGCGAGCAGGCGGACGCTATGGTGGCGTTTGATCAGGGCGTGTGTGCGGTGATGACGGCGGATTGTCTGCCCGTTTTACTCTGCGATCAAAAAGGCCGCACGATTGCCGCTGCCCACGCGGGGTGGCGTGGATTGGCGGCGGGGATACTCGAAAACACCGTGGCGGCGATGAATACGCGGCCACAAACGCTGATGGCTTGGCTCGGCCCCGCCATTGGACCTGCCGCCTTTGAAGTCGGGGCAGAGGTCGTCGAGGCGTTTGTCTCGCAACAGCCCGCCGCCGAGGCTTGCTTTCAAGCAACGGACGAGACGCACTACTTAGCCGATATCTATGGCCTGGCGCGCTTGCGCTTAAAAGCCTGTGGCGTGGATTACATCTATGGTGGTGAATACTGCACCTACCTCGACTCAGGCCGCTTTTACTCCTACCGTCGCGACGGTCAAACGGGGCGTATGGCCAGCTTAATCTGGTTTAAATAGTTTTTTCGCCACTCCTTGCTCTACTACCGTCCCCCTGAGCGTGATTTGCCTACAAGGATGCAGGTAAGGGGCGTAAATCGGCCCGGGCACCCAAGGGCATAAAGGCGGCCTCCTACAGTTTCTTGTGCGCATGAAAAAGCCTGCAGCTGTAATCCTGAACCCGCCACCGTGATCCTGTACCTACCGCTGTCATCCTGAACTTGATTTGCCTACAAGGATGTAGGTAAGGGGCGTGAGCAGGAGCGGAAGCCTCAGGATCTACCTATTAAGGCTCCCTTCTGGAGATTCCAAATCAAGTTTGGAATGACGGGGAGTGGGGATGACTATAAGGCGTTTGGAGTGACGATGTGTGTGGGTCATTTTGCGTTACCTTCATGATGAGCAGGAGTGAAAGCTTCGCCCGCGATCGTTTTTACTATTGAAATCGCAGAGAACTCCCCTATCTATAAAGCCAGATAAAACACACAGAGGAGTTCGCGATGCGGATGGAAAAACTCACTACGAAATTTCAGATGGCACTGGCCGACGCCCAATCACTCGCTGTGGGGCGCGACCATCAATTTATAGAGCCTGAGCACATTATGACGGCCATGCTGGATCAGCAGGAGAGCGCAGTGCGCCACCTGTTGTCCCAAGTGGGAGCCAATGTCAATGCGCTGCGTTCGGCGCTGGGCGAAACACTGGATCGCGCGCCCCAAGTCAGCGGCACAGGTGGCGATGTGCAACTGTCTCAAGACAGTGGGAAGTTGCTGAACCTATGCGACAAGTTGGCACAGAAGCGAAATGATCAATTTATTTCGAGCGAGCTGTTTGTGCTGGCGGCGTTGGAGGCCAAGGGCAAGTTGGCGGATCAACTCAAACAAGTGGGTGTCGACGCCAAGGCTCTGGAACAAGCGATTGAACAACTGCGCGGTGGTCAGAGCGTCAATGATGCCAATGCCGAAGAAAACCGCCAAGCGCTGGAAAAATACACGATTGATCTCACCGAGCGCGCCGAGCAGGGCAAAATTGACCCTGTGATTGGTCGCGATGATGAGGTGCGCCGTGCGATTCAAGTGCTACAGCGTCGCACCAAAAATAATCCCGTACTGATCGGCGAGCCCGGTGTGGGCAAAACCGCTATTGTTGAAGGTTTGGCCCAGCGTATCGTCAACGGTGAAGTGCCCGAGGGGATTAAAAACAAGCGCCTATTGTCATTGGATTTAGGCGCTTTGATTGCGGGCGCGAAATATCGCGGTGAATTTGAAGAGCGCTTAAAGGCGCTGCTCAACGATTTGGCCAAGCAAGAGGGGCAAATCATTCTATTCATTGATGAGATTCATACCATGGTGGGCGCCGGCAAGGCCGATGGTGCTATGGATGCGGGCAATATGCTCAAGCCCGCACTGGCGCGCGGTGAATTGCATTGCATTGGCGCAACCACCCTCGACGAGTATCGCCAGTACATCGAAAAGGATGCGGCACTAGAGCGCCGCTTCCAGAAGGTACTGGTGGACGAGCCCAGCGTGGAAGACACCGTGGCCATTTTGCGTGGCCTGAAAGAGCGCTACGAGGTGCACCACGGTGTGGATGTGACCGACCCCGCGATTGTCTCGGCGGCAACTTTGTCCCAGCGCTATATCACGGATCGCCAGTTACCCGACAAGGCCATTGATTTGATCGATGAGGCAGCCAGTCGCATCCGTATGGAAATCGATTCAAAACCCGAGTCGATGGACAAGCTGGAGCGCCGTTTGATTCAATTAAAAATTGAGCGGGAGGCCTTGAAAAAAGAATCCGATGAAGCGTCTAAAAAGCGTTTAAACGATTTAGAAACGCAGATCCGTTCTCTGGAAAAGGAATACGCCGACTTGGATGAGGTATGGCGTTCGGAGAAATCCGCTGTGCAGGGCAATACCAATGTTAAAGAGGCCCTAGATCGAGCTCGCGTCGAGCTGGAAACTGCGCGCCGTGCGGGGGATTTATCTCGCATGTCGGAATTGCAGTACGGCACGATTCCCGAATTGGAGCAACAGCTGGATCAGGCGGAGTCGGATGACGAGCGCGAATTTACTTTACTGCGCAATAAAGTCACCGAAGAGGAAATTGCCGAAGTGGTGTCTAAGTGGACGGGCATTCCCGTGTCTAAGATGTTGGAGGGCGAGCGCGACAAGCTACTGCGCATGGAGGCCGCTTTGCATCAGCGGGTTGTGGGTCAGGACGAGGCGGTGCGAGCCGTTTCCGATGCGGTGCGCCGTTCGCGAGCGGGGCTCTCTGACCCCAACCGCCCCAATGGCTCCTTCCTATTTTTAGGGCCCACGGGTGTGGGTAAAACAGAGCTGACTAAAGCCTTGGCGGCGTTTCTGTTCGATACCGAAGACGCTATGGTGCGCATCGACATGTCCGAGTTTATGGAAAAGCACTCCGTAGCGCGTTTGGTCGGGGCGCCTCCCGGTTATGTGGGCTATGAAGAGGGCGGCTACTTAACCGAGGCAGTGCGTCGCAAGCCGTATTCGGTGGTGTTGTTAGATGAAGTCGAAAAAGCGCACCCCGATGTGTTTAATATTCTGTTGCAGGTGCTCGACGACGGCCGTTTAACCGATGGCCAGGGTCGCACGGTGGATTTCCGCAATACGGTGGTGGTAATGACCTCCAACCTCGGCTCGTCAGAGATCCAGATGCTGGGAGATGTTTCCACTTACGACGATATGAAGGCAGCGGTGATGGAAGAGGTCGGCAAGCACTTCCGCCCCGAGTTTATTAACCGCATCGACGAGGCGGTGGTCTTTCACTCGCTGGATCAGACGCAAATTCGCGCTATTGCCGAAGTGCAGTTGCAGTCGCTGCGACGCCGCATGCAAGAGCGCGATTTGAGCCTTGAGATCAGCGAGGCGGCGCTAGATAAGTTGGGTGAAGCAGGCTTTGACCCCGTCTACGGCGCGCGGCCGCTGAAGCGGGCGATCCAAGCTCAGCTGGAGAACCCCTTGGCGCAAGCCATTTTAAAAGGGGAGTACGCGCCCGGTCATGTGGTGAAAGTGGGCGTGAAAGACGATCAATTGGTTTTAAATTGATTCAAGCGTAAAGAACCAGCTAGCACCGCTGCCGAGGGTCGGGGTGCCGCCCCGCCCCTCGCGGTGGCGAGCTCTACCATCGCCGCATTTTCGCATCACTAGCGCCGCTCTCGCTCAGGCGGGAGCCCAGTGTCTTTTAGGCAATGGGATGGATGCCATAGGCCCGTCTCTACGGGGATGTACAGTCATGTCTGTCTTCTTGCCGTCATTCCACTTGATTGGGAATCTACAAAGCCGTGGCGCTGATGGGGGGGGGGATTAGATCCAGAGCGACGAGATTGTTTTGTGCTCTCTGAGGTGTTTTTTTAATTTCTTTACGCGCCGTTATTGAGGAACGCTCTAAGCTTTGTGCTAGTCTCAATTTCATGCCACTTCTCGCTATTTTGAGTTATTTTTTGGGCGCGCTGCGATCGCTGTCGCTGGCGTTCTTTCTGCTTGGGTTCGCGCCCGTTGCCGCGAATTCATCGGCGCAGATGCCCTCGGTGGATAGCGGCGAACTCCAACGGGTCGAGGCGTTTCGAGAGGCGCTTGATCGCGGCGATATCCAGCGCGCTGAGCAGTGGCGCAACGACATGGCGAGAAGCACGGAGAAAACGCTGTCCAGTTATCTCGATTACTGGTCAATGATGGAGCGTTTAAAAACGCTCGATACCGCTGCAGTGCGGCGCTTTTTAGAGGGTGGGCAATTGCCCCATCTGCAATCCTATTTGCGCAGTAGCTGGCTCTACCATCTGGCTCGAGAAAAGCGCTGGGGCGATTTTGTGGCCTTTGACGACGGCCGCGATAATCGCAGCTTGCGTTGCCACGCCGCGCGGGCCGCGCTAGCGGTCGAGCCCTCTGAGGCCGCTTATCAAAAGGCTTTGGCACTGTGGCTGGTGGGCTTTAGCCAGCCCAAGGCGTGTGATCCGGTGTTCGAAGTCTTAAAACAGCAGGGAAAACTGACAGAAGCGCGTTACGCTGAGCGCCAAGCCCTCGCCATAGAGGCAGGGCAGCACGGGCTGGCGCGCTATTTGCAGCGCTCGTTAAACGACGAAAGCCATCTGTTCCGGGATTGGCAGCGCGTCATTGCTCACCCCGAGGCGATTAAGGCGCCCCACTTTGACCGCGACACGCCCGTGCACCGCGATTTGGCGCTGTATGCAACACGTCGATTGTTGCGCTCGGATTTAGAAAAAGCAGAGGCGTTTTTTAGTCGCCAAAAGCAGCGCTATCACTTCAGCCGACAACAGCAATACCGTGTTGAAGCGCTCATTGCGCTTCGCGCCGCTCAACGCCATCGCGATGATGCAGTGGAGCGTATGGCGGCCCTAGATGCCAACCGCTTAGATGAAGATATGCACGCTTGGCGCGTGCGTGCGGCAATTCGTCAGCACGATTGGCAGGCGGCCAAGGCTTTTATTGGCGCTATGCCCGAGGCGCAAAGTCAGCAGTTGGCTTGGCGCTACTGGCTGGCGCGCAGCGAAGAGCAACTGGGTCGCCCGCAAGTGGCTTTGAGCATGTACCAAAAGCTCGCCCAGTCGCGCGGCTATTATGGCTTTCTCGCCGCCGAGCGCGCAGGTCTTGCCTATCAGTTTGAAGATCGCCCCCCCACGTTAGATACAGCGGCTGTTGCCGATTTTAAGAGTCAAAGCGCCATGGGGCGTATTCTGTGGCTGCGAGCTCTCGGTGAGGAGCACTTGGCCCGCGTCGAGTGGAATCGCAGTCTTCGAGGATTCGATGCGCAGGATCATCTTGTGGCAGCAGCCGTGGCGCGCGAGTGGGGATGGCACGAAATGGTGATTCGTTCGGCGGCTAAGGCGCAGGCTTTTGATGCGCTGGCTTGGCGCTTTGCCATGCCTTGGCGAGAGTCGGTGAAGCGATACAGTCAAACAGCCGGTATCGATCCAAACTGGGCGCAGGCCATTATGCGTCGCGAAAGTGCCTACAACCCCAAAGCCCGTTCCTCGGCAAGTGCTCGGGGCTTGATGCAGCTGCTACCCAGTACTGCGCGGGAGGTAGCTCGTCGCCAAGTGATCAAAGGTCGTCTCAATTTGTACGACCCCGAGCAAAACATCCATTTGGGGTCGGCTTATCTGGCCTATCTCAAGGGGCGCATGCACGGCAATGAGATATTGGCGACGGCCTCGTATAACGCGGGTCCTCACAAAGTAGAGGCCTGGTTGCCCGAGGCGGGGGATATGGATTTAGATATCTGGGTTGAAACCATTCCCTACCGCGAGACTCGCCACTATGTGCGAGCAGTGACTGAGTACCGAAGCATCTTTGATTGGCAGGCTCGAGGGCGCCCCGACGATTATCGCCCCAGCTTGGGTATTGCCTCCATGACGATTCAATCTCCCACGGTGCTAGCGCAGCGCAAAGCAGATTGAACTCACTCCTCGTCCCCCCGCATTAAAAAGCGCTTCACCATCGTTTGGAAGGCCTGAGGCGCGTCCGCGTGGACCCAGTGGCTGGCCTGCTTGAGAGTGTGAATACGCGAGAGGGGAAACATCATTTCAATGGTGTCGCGATACTCATCTAACACATAGGGTGATTGGCCGCCGCGAATAAATAAGGCGGGGCCGCGGTACGGTGGGCCGAGAAAATCTGGGGCCTTGCTGAACACATCGTACTGGTCGCGAATCGCTTGCATATCGGGGCGCCAGCGCAGTAAGCCGAGGGCATCGCGTCGCAAGTTAGTCAGCATGAACTGGCGCTCTCCCGTGCTGGGAATTAAGTCCTGAATCAGTTCATCCGCCTCGCGCCGCGAACGCAACCGAGTGGCTTCCAGCTTGCCAATGGCGGCAAAGGTGTTTTGGTGTCGAGGTAGGTAGTGAACTGGGGCGATGTCTTCGACAATCAGCTTTTTAACGCGATCTGGCTGCGCCAAGGCCATTTGCATCGCGACCTTTCCACCCAGAGAGTGGCCTAAGATCGATACTTCGCTAATCCCCTCTTGATGCAAATACTCCCACAGGTCATCCGCCATTGTGGCGAGCGACATGGAGTAGCCCTGGGGCGATTGCCCGTGGTTTCGAAGGTCGGGCGTGTGGACCCAAAAGTGTTCACTGAGATTGGTGGCGAGTCCTCGCCACAGGCGGCCCGATCCAAACAGGCCATGAATCATCAGTAAAGGAGGTAGCCCCGAAGAGCCAAAGCGATCGGTGTGTAAACGCATATAAAAAAAGCCCGCTCAATGAGCGGGCTTGTGGGGTTCGTTAGTTTTGCGCGTTCTCGTCTTCAAGCTTGAGTGTATTCAGCCCTTTCTGGCTGCTGTACCAAGCAGCGAGTGCTTCGATGGCCTCTTCATCGAGGCCGGCGGCCATGCCCGCCATGACAGCATTGTCTCGGCGTCCGTCTTTATAGGCGTGAAGGCTGTTGATGATATAGCTCTTGTGCTGCCCTGCAATCGTGGGGAATGCATTGCTGGCACTGTTGCCATCGGCACCGTGGCAGGCCACACAAGTGCCCGACAGCTCTTTGCCCTTGGCCGCGAGGTCGGCGTTGACCGGCGGGTTGGAAGGTGTTTTCTCGTACTGTTGCGATTCGAAGTAGGCGGCGATATCCGCGATTTCTTGATCGCTTAAGTTGGCGGCATTGGCTTGCATGGTCTCGTGCTGGCGCGTGCCGTCACGATAAGCCTTCAGAGCCGCTTCGATGTAGGCGGCGTGCTGGCCTGCTAATTTGGGCACCTTATACGAGGGGTACACATTGAAGTAGCCTTTGACGGCGTGGCAGCCGACACAGGTTTCGGCGCTTTTGCGACCCTGAGCGGGATCGCCAGCGGCAAAGGCGCTGTTGCTAAATACGAGGGCCGAAAGCAGGAACAGTTGTAAAAGTCTCATCGTGTCGCTCTTCAAGTATTCATTGCGCGGCTCGAGCCGCAGCTTATCTCTTGTCTCTTTTCGGCGGTGAGCCGTTTATCACTGCACTGTCCACCGAATGGGCGGCAATTCTAGCCCAAAGCCCTGCGGGATGCCATAGGAGCGGGGGCGAAAAACCGCGATGGAAGTGCCTTTAATCTTGGTGATTCAGTGGCAAATGAGTGACTTTGTGGCTAAAATCGGCGCCCTTTTCATGAAATCTTTCAAAACTGCTCAAGAGAACCCTATTCAATGATGCGCTCTCACTATTGTGGACAAGTCACCGAAAGCTTGCTGGATCAAGAAGTTGAAGTGTGCGGCTGGGTGCACCGCCGCCGCGACCACGGTGGCGTTATCTTTGTCGATTTGCGAGATCACACGGGCCTGCTCCAGGTGGTGTTTGATCCCGACAATCCTGAGATGTTTGCTCAGGCCGAGCGCATTCGCAACGAGTTTGTCTTAAAGATTAAGGGCCGCGTGCGCCGCCGCCCCGAGGGAACGGTGAATGACAATTTGCCCACTGGGCAGGTGGAAGTCTTTGCGCTAGAGCTTGAAGTGCTCAACGCCGCCGCTACGCCGCCCTTTCAAATTGATGATGAAGACATCAATGAAGATAACCGCTTGCGCTATCGCTATATCGATCTGCGCCGTCCGCAAATGCAGGAGCGTCTGCGCCTGCGCGCCAAAGTCTCGCACTTTTTGCGCAACTTCCTTGAGCACAATGAGTTTCTCGATTTAGAAACCCCCATGCTCACGCGCGCTACGCCCGAGGGGGCTCGCGACTACCTCGTGCCCAGCCGTGTACACCCCGGCGAGTTTTTTGCCCTACCTCAATCTCCCCAGCTGTTTAAGCAGCTGCTGATGATGTCGGGCATGGATCGTTATTATCAAATCGTACGCTGCTTCCGCGATGAAGATCTGCGCGCCGATCGCCAGCCCGAGTTTACTCAGCTGGATATCGAGATGTCCTTCATCGATGAAGAGGACATCATGGGCTTGATGGAGCAGATGATGGTGGGGCTCTTCAAGGAGACGATGGGCGTCGATTTGCCTGCGTCCTTTGAGCGCATGCCCTACGCCGAGGCTATGGAGCGCTTCGGTTCAGACAAGCCCGACTTGCGCATCGATTTAGAGCTGATTTCGATCACGGATTTGATGAAAGATGTCGAGTTTAAGGTTTTTTCTGGTCCCGCCAATGATCCCAAGGGGCGTATCGCCGCCTTGCGTGTGCCTCAGGGCGCCAGCATCAGCCGCAAGGAGATCGACGACTACACCAAGTTTGTCAGCCGCTACGGGGCCAAAGGTTTGGCCTACATCAAGTGCAATGAGGTGGCCGCGGGGCGTGAGGGCTTGCAGTCGCCCATTTTGAAATTTTTGCCCGATGAGGTGGTCTCGGCGATCATTGAACGCACCGGCGCGCAAGACGGCGATATCGTTTTCTTTGGCGCCGATAAGGCCAAGGTCGTCAACGATGCCTTGGGGGCTTTGCGCGTTAAGCTCGGCGAAGACTTGGGCTTAATTCAAGCTGGCTGGCGCTTCCTGTGGGTGGTCGACTTCCCCATGTTTGAATACGACGACAAGGAAGGCCGCTACCACGCGCTACACCACCCCTTTACCGCGCCCTTGGTCGACAGCCCCGCTGCCCTCAAAGACGATGCGGAAAACGCTTTGTCGCGGGCGTACGATTTGGTGCTCAATGGCACAGAGTTGGGCGGCGGATCCATTCGTATTCACACCCCTGAAATGCAGCAGGCGGCACTGGACGCTTTGGGCATTGACGAGCAAGAGGCCGAGGAAAAATTTGGCTTCCTGTTGTCGGCACTCAAGTATGGCTGTCCTCCCCACGGCGGTATCGCCTTTGGTTTAGACCGCATGGTGATGTTGCTGTCAGGGGCGAGTTCAATTCGAGACGTGATGGCCTTCCCCAAAACACAATCGGCGAGTTGTTTGTTAACTGAAGCGCCATCGGCGGTGTCGGAAGCACAGCTGCGCGAGTTGTCGATTCGCTTGCGTAAACCCGTCACTGAATAATTGGCTCAAGGCGTCGAAAAAGGCCAAGTGTTTGGGTCAAAGCGGATTCAAGCACTAGACTAGAGAGTATCAAAGCGCCAAGTGCGCTGGAGGTAGACCATGTCGGCAGTGTCCGTTCCTGTAGAAATTAACCGCTATGCGCTGCTTAGCGACGAAGAGTGCGCCGAGCGCATTCGCGTGGCCAAAGAAAAACTCGGCGAGCGAGTGTTTATTTTGGGTCACCACTACCAGCGCGA
This sequence comes from gamma proteobacterium HTCC5015, assembly GCA_000155715.1. Lineage (GTDB taxonomy): Bacteria > Pseudomonadota > Gammaproteobacteria > HTCC5015 > HTCC5015 > HTCC5015. The sequence goes on from DS990611.1 coordinate 55,515, forward strand.
CGAAGTGTTTGAATTTGCCGACGCCTCGGGCGATTCGTTGAAACTCTCGCGGATTGCCGCCGACTCCAGCGCCGAGTACATCGTGTTTTGCGGTGTGCACTTTATGGCCGAGGTGGCGGATATCCTCTCCAGCGACGAGCAGGTATCCATCCTGCCCGACTTGTCGGCAGGCTGCTCTATGGCGGATATGGCCAATCTCGCCAATGTGGAACGTGCCTGGCAAGAGTTGTCGAGCGTACTCGATCCCGACGAGACCATCACGCCAGTGACTTACATTAATTCCGCTGCCGATCTCAAAGCCTTTTGCGGTCGACACGGTGGTATTGTGTGCACCTCGACGAATGCCCGCCATGTATTGGAATGGTCTTTTGAGCGCCGCGAGAAAATTTTGTTTTTCCCCGATCAGCACTTGGGCAGAAATACGGGCGTCAAAATGGATATACCGCTCGATCAGATGGTTGTGTGGGATTTTAATCAACCCATGGGCGGTTTAACGGAAGAGCAGATCAAAAATGCCAAAATGATTTTGTGGAAAGGGTTTTGCTCGGTTCACCAAATGTTCCAGCCCAACCAGATCGACAACTTTAAAGCCAAGTACCCCGAGACGATTGTGATCTCTCACCCTGAATCGTCGTTTGAAGTGTGCCAACAGTCCGATTACGTCGGTTCGACCGAGTACATTCTCAATACGGTGCGCCAAGCCGAAGCGGGTTCGCGCTGGCTAGTGGCCACTGAGCTGAACCTCGTCAACCGCCTCGCGGCCGAGATGAAGCCCAAGGGCGTCGATGTGCACTTTATGTCTCCCACCGTGTGCATGTGTTCCACCATGTTCCGCATCGATCCTCAACACCTTTGCTGGGTGCTAGAAAGTCTCGTCGACGGCAAAGTCGTCAATCAGGTTTCTGTGCCCAAAAAAGAAGCCGAGCAAGCCATGCTCGCTCTTCAGCGCATGCTGGACTTGCCGATTTAAATGTATTTTCCCTCGCCTGCTGATGCAGGCGAGGGCGTGAATGGCAGGGAAGCTTCAAGTTGATTTTTTCTTAATGAATAGTTTGTTGCTGTGGCCGTTTGGGTTGAAAGACACAGAGAGCCCGGAGGGCTTAGAGAACACAGCGTTTAAAGGTCATAAAAACACGTCAGGCATCGCGTGATTTAAATTACTTTTTTGGGGGCGCCTCAATTATATAGGCATCTTCGATTACCAAGTCAGAGATAATAAATACAAATGTATAAGCTCAACTTCAGAATTCCTTACTTTTCCTTGTCATAATGTAAATCGTGGCTGCGCTTAGGCTAACTTGCCAATGCCCCAATAGTTAAAGCCTGCAATTTTAGGTGTTGAGGGCAGATAGCGCGTATCCATCGACTCGATTTTGAAACCGCCTTGCTCTAGGTAGTGAGGAATAGGGCGGTGCAAGTGGCAGCCACCTGCCAGTTTCTTCCAAGCTGGATTTATTCGCTCTTGCCACTTTTTAATCTTCTCATCGGGCGCCTCCCCGTGCTCGCAAAAAATTAATTTCCCCGAGGGTTTTAGTACGCGTCGCATTTGTTCGAGTGCGGTTTGCCAATCGGGAATCGTGCAAAGCGTGTAGGTGAGTAGAATGGAGTCAACACTGTTGTCCTCTAAGGGGATACTTTCGCTGGGTGAATCCAGCCATTTCACATCAAATGGTGCTTGTTTTAGGTTTTTGCGCGCTTTTTGGCGCATGCCCTCTGAAGGTTCAAGTCCCCATACAAAATCTACTTTATTGGGATTGTAGTATGGGATGTTAATACCCGAGCCCATACCTATTTCAAGAATTCGCCCCTCTGCGAGAGGGACGACCTTTTCCCGTTGTTCGAGAATGGCGCTACTGCCACAGGCAGCGTCTAAAAAGTGAGGTAGCAAATAGCGTTCGTAAAAGCTCATAGCGGAGTCTTTGATAGGGTCAGAAAAATAATACGGCGGTGCGTGATAACCTCGTGCCGTCATAACATGATAACTTGAAGTGGGGCCTAGGGCAGCCTAGGCTCCACTCAAAGACGCCGACGATGGGTCGTTTTCAGTTGGCGCGCCAATTTTAGAATAATGAAAGTGTCTCCTTGATCGGGGCGACGACTAGCGGAGTTTAAGATGTCCTATCACACGATTTGTAAAACAGAAGAACTGCCTGTTGGCGAAATGAAGAAGGTCAATGTAGAGGGTCGTAAAATTGCCATTTATCACTTAAAGGATGGCATCTATGCAACGCAATCGTCCTGCACACATGTGATGGCGAATTTAACAAAAGGCAAAATTGTTGACGATTGCAAAGTACAGTGTCCTCTACACCGCGCTCAATTCGATATCAAAACGGGCGAAGTGGTGACTTGGGCGAACTTCCCACCGGGGATACAAGCATTAAACTTCATTCGCGGTGAGAAAAGCTTAAAAACCTATCCCGTGATTGTGGAAGATGAACTCATCAAAGTGGATGTGTAAATGTGGATGCGCCGTTGTCCGCTTCGCAGCGGTTGGCAGCTCGTCCGTATTTAAAGATTAAACCCTAAAAGGGTCGGGGGTTATCCCGCGTTTTATGGCTGCCCACTCAGCCTTAAAGCCTGCTTTTTGTTATACGCCTGTGGCACACTTAGCGCATGTCTAGTGAAGCGACACAGCAGGCGGTGGTTTTAGTACACGGCCTTTGGATGAATAGTTTGGAAATGCTGGCGATGCGTCGGCATTTTCTACAGTTGGGTTATCGCGTTTACGGTTTTAATTATCCCAGCCTGCGTCGTGGTCCCGTTCTCAATGCGCGCAATTTGGCGGCGTTTATTCAATCGATAGAAGAACCTGTGGTGCATGTGGTGGCCCACAGCTTGGGCGGTATTGTGGCGCTGTATTGCTACGATCGCGAGGAGTACTTGCCGCCGGGGCGTCTTGTATTGATGGGGGCGCCCGTGCGCGGTAGCGACACGGCCAAATGGGTGTCGAAGTTACCGCGTTTGGCCAAGTTGGCACTAGGGCAGGCCACGAGGGGCGCGCTGCTGCAGGCGGCTCCCGTATGGAAAGGTCAGCGAGAGCTCGGCGTACTGGCGGGCTCTAAATCCGTGGGTATGGGCAGTGTGTTGGGCGCTTTGTCGGGTGCACACGATGGCACCGTGCGGGTGAGTGAAACGATTATTGCCAATGCCACAGACAGCATTGTCTTGCCGTTTAATCACACAGAGATGTTGTTCAATTCGCGCGCCTTGCACTGTGTGGCGCACTTTTTACAGTGTGGACGCTTCTCGCATTAACGCGGATAGGCGTGCCTCGAAATGGTTTTGGGGCAAGTGTAAACTAGCCAACATTCAATCATTTTTTCGAGCGAGATTTGTATGGCGGGGCACAGTAAGTGGGCCAATATTCAGCACCGCAAAAAAGCGGTGGATGCCAAGCGCGGTAAGATATTTACTAAGCTGGTGAAGGAGATCACAGTGGCTGCTCGCATGGGTGGCGGTGACACGGATTCCAATCCCCGTCTACGACTCGCCATTGATAAAGCGCTCGGCCAGAGTATGCCCAAGGACAATATCGAGCGCGCGGTGAAGCGCGGCACCGGTGATCTCGAGGGGGTGAATTACGAGGAAATTCGCTACGAGGGCTACGGCCCCGGCGGTGTGGCAGTGATGGTGGATTGCATGACCGACAACAAAAACCGCTCTGTGGCCGAAGTGCGTCACGCCTTTTCAAAGTGTGGCGGCAACTTGGGGACCGATGGCTCGGTGGCGTTTTTATTTAGCCAAACCGGTATTTTGAGCTACCCGCCCGGAACGAGTGAGGAGGCCATCATGGAGGCCGCTCTAGAGGGTGGTGCCGACGATGTGGTCACCAACGATGATGCATCGATTGATGTGCTGACTCAGCCCGATCAATTCGTCGATGTGAAAGAGGCGCTGATTGCCGCTGACCTCAAACCAGAAAACGATGAGGTCACCATGAAACCGAGCACGGATGCCCCGCTGGACGTTGATACAGCGCGTCAGATGTTAAAGCTGCAGGATATGCTCGAAGACTTAGACGACGTGCAAAATGTTTACACCAATGCCGATTATCCCGCCGAAGCCTTTGAGGGTGAGTGAGCGCTAATGGCCGAGACGCGCCGCATACTGGGTATCGACCCCGGCTCTGTCACCATGGGATTGGGTGTGGTGGAGGTCGCGTCCTCACGACAAGCTCATCTCTACCATGCGGCGGTTAAAACCGGCGGTGGTGAACTGCCCAAGCGCCTTGGTGTGATTGTCGAAGCAGTGGCACAGGTTATTGTCGAGTGGCAGCCCGATGAGGTAGCGATCGAAGAGGTGTTTGTCAGCGCGAATGCGATGTCGGCCCTGAAGCTCGGCCAGGCGCGTGGTGCAGCAATTTGTGCCGCCGTGCAGGCTCAACTGCCAGTGAGCGAATACTCCGCTAGGCAGGTGAAGCAATCGGTGGTGGGTACGGGTGCCGCCAGTAAAGATCAAGTGCAGCACATGGTGAAGGCGCTACTGCAGCTAGAGGTGGAGGCGCTGCAAGCGGATGCCGCCGATGCACTGGCTATTGCGCTTTGCCACGCGCACTCTCGCACACTGCGCGTGCCCATGGGGCGCCGCGGAAATCGTCGCCGTGGCGCTCGCCGAGCGGTGTCGGAAGAGGCCTTGCTGAGGCAAGTGTCGGCGTCGAAAAAAACGCCATAAACAGTCTATAAATATCGAGAAAGGGCAAATAGTGTGATCGGCCGATTAAGTGGAACACTCATTAGTAAACAAGCGCCTCACTTGCTCGTAGATGTGAACGGTGTGGGCTACGAAGTGGAAGCGCCGCTTTCCACCGTGTTTGAACTGCCCGCTGAAGGTCAGGCCGTCGTGGTGCTGATTCACACTCATGTGCGCGAGGACGCCATTCAGCTGTTTGCCTTTGGCACGGACATTGAGCGCCGTTTTTTTCGCAGCTTGATTAAGATCAATGGGGTGGGTGCCAAAATGGCCTTGGCGATTATGTCGGGAGCCAGTGCAGAAACCTTCGCCCAGTGGGTGGATCAGGAAGATACAGCGGCGCTGACCAAGCTACCCGGTGTGGGTAAAAAAACCGCCGAGCGCCTCGTTATTGAAATGCGCGACCGCCTCGATAAAGAAGTCTTTATGGGCGCCGTGCCCAGCCTGCCGAAGGCAGGTGTTAGCGCGACCGCAAGCGCGCCGATGAGCCGCGAGGACGAGGCGGTCGCCGCATTGGAAGGGCTTGGTTATCGCGCTGCCGAGGCGCGCAAAATGGTGGCCAAAGTAGCGCAAGACGATTTGCCGACAGAAGAAATGATCCGACTCGCGTTACAGCAAACGCTGTCGCGATAGCGGATAATGCACCGGCGCTGCTCGGTGTGACAGATGGGGTGGCCAAGACCGTCATTCCGCACTTGATTCGGAATCTCCAAAACGGAGCCGCTGTGGACCGTGCTTCAGCCCGAGTTTGCTGTCGTCAATTAATAGGTAGGAGCCTGCTTTGCAGGCGAACAGCGTCTGACTACGCTAGGGCCTGTTAACACAAATTTTATGATCTCTGCTGGCAGCCATTTTCCTGCCCAGCAAGGCAGAAGGAGTGCCGTGTAGTATGTCTACACAAACAACTGATAACGCAGCTGGGCGGAAAATAGCTCCAGCCCTTCGGGTTGTGGCTAAAAAAGCGCCACTCATCGTTGCTCGTCGCTCATTTGGATTCACCAAACCACGCTCCTTGCGCCTTGATTGGCGCTTTTTTAGTCACAACAGTGACCATCAAATTTGTGTTAACAGGCCCTAAGGTTGTTTTAATGTGGCAATGCCCCCAACGGGGCGGTGACTTGTGGGAGGCCTGCCCTGGGGCCGACGGCGGTGTCGAGGTACATAGCCTAGCTATTGGGTGGCTTTCAGACCAATGCTGTCGTTATTTGCCGTTGGTGCTTTTTTGCAAGGTCGGGCCGGGCTCGACCCTTCCACAGGGGGTGAGCTGCGGCAATGCGTGGTTGGTTTTTGCCGCCGAGTTTAGACGGTCCAGTCTATAGGGGTTTGTCCCGTGCTTTTTAGATAGTCGTTGGCGCGGGCAAAGTGGCCGCAGCCAAAAAAGCCTCGGTGGGCGGAGAGTGGGGAGGGGTGTGGCGCCTTGAGTACGCAGTGTTTTTGGGTGTCGATAAAAGCCCCTTTCTTTTGTGCGTGGCTGCCCCACAGCATAAAGACCAGTTGTTCGCGTTGTTCGTTGAGGCGTTGAATGGCGGTGTCTGTAAACCGCTCCCAGCCCCTGCCTTGGTGCGATCCCGCCTTGCCTTGCTCGACGCTGAGCGAAGTGTTGAGCAGAAAGACGCCCTGTTTGGCCCAGGGGCGCAAATCACCTGACCCGCTCATCTCAAGCCCTAGCTCTTGGTGAATCTCTTTGTAGATATTGCGCAGGGAGGGCGGCAATTTGACACCGCTTTGCACAGAAAAGCACAGTCCGTGGGCTTGCCCGGGGCCGTGGTAGGGGTCCTGTCCGAGTATGACGACTTTGACCGACTCGAAGGGCGTTTCGTTAAAGGCGGCAAAGGTGTGGTCGCTGTGTGGGTAGATGACTTTTTTGGCCGCTTTTTCGGCGATTAAAAAATCGCGCAGCTGCTGCATATAGTCTTTTTCAAATTCGGCGGAGAGCTGGTCGAGCCAGCTACCGATCATTTTAATCTGACTCATTGCAAACTACTGCCAAGTAAACGATTCGAGTTCCATAACGAGCTGAGAGTCCCCCTTGCGGAATTGTTCGATGCGAATAGGGGCGTAGTTGAGCTCGGGGCATAACCAGTAGTGTACGGTGCGCTTGCCTTTGTCACTTTGTACATAGCGCAGGGCGTTGCAGCTACCTTTGTGAGTATCGCGCTTTTCTCGGCCTTGAAGGGTGTAGTTGCGACGCTTGGGATCGTCGTCGAGCACCATATAGCTCTCGTTCTTATCGCCGCGTGCCGCTGCCTGCATTAAAGAGAGCACCAGCGAATAGCGATCTTGGTGATCGTCGGCCAATTGAATGTTTTGGGGTTTGCCATCAACGGTAAGAACGGCCGTATTGGCGTCCCAGTCGTAGGCCACCGAGGCCGACTCGGGCTCGTCGCCTGTGCGCTCGTAGTCATAACCGAGGGGGACGACGCGGTGGGGTGCAAAGCGCGCGGTGGTCTCCTCGCGGAATTCGTCTTTAGTAAACCAGCGCGCCATACCGCGAGGGACTAATTCCGATTGGTAGTGCCAAACATCACCGCCCAGTGGTTGAAAGGTAAATTCGGCGTTGCCCAGCGCCATGCCCAGTTTGACGAGGTCGTATTCGGCTTTGAAAGCGCGGGGTTGGAACGTGTTATCCGCAGCAAAGGCGCTGGGGACGAAGCTGGTGAACAGTCCAAATCCTAGGATTGCGGCGCTAAGGAGAGATTGAGTTTTTCTAAACATGGTGCGTCGGCTCCGTACAGTTGTCCGTTACGGTATTTGATAGGCGAAAGCAGCGTTTGTTCAAAAAGAGTGACTTTCCCCGCTTGCATTGAAACCCAGCCGCGGCCGAACCAGTCGGCGGCGAGCGTGTAAATGGGGTACTCGGTATCGAGTACGCGCTGGGCTAGCGTGTCGCTGCTGTCATTGGATTCAATGGGTACTTCAGACTGAACGATCAATGGGCCGCTGTCGAGAGTGGCAGTGACAAAATGCACGGTGGCGCCGTGTTCTGTATCGCCCGCATCGAGTGCGCGCTGGTGGGTATTGAGTCCGGGATAGAGTGGCAGCAGTGAGGGGTGAATGTTGAGCATACGGCCCTCGTAGCGCGCCACAAACGCCTCGGTGAGTATGCGCATAAAGCCCGCCAATATAATGAGGTCGGGCTGGTATGCATCAATGACCTCGGCGAGGGCATCATCAAATTGCTCGCGGCTGTCGAACTGTGTGTGATCTAAGCGTTGTGTGTCGAGGCCGAGTTTTTCGGCGGCGGCTAACCCCTGAGCTTGAGGTCGGTTGGATATAGCGGCTACGGGATCGATGTGGCAGCGACCCTCTTGGGCCGCTTGCACCAAGCGCAGCATATTAGAGCCGCGCCCAGAGATTAAGATCACCGTGCGCGGTTTGTTGGGCAGTGCGGGGTCGCTCATGTGATGTGGACGCTGGGCTCCGCAGTATCAGACATGTCGATACTGCCAATGATGTTGGCTTGTTCGCCAAGGGCGCGGGCGGCTTCACACACGGCCTCGGCTTGCTCTTGGGGGACGACTAGCACCATGCCGATGCCACAGTTAAAGGTGCGGTACATCTCTTGTGCGTCGATGTTCCCCGCGCTTTGCAGCCATTCAAAAACGGCACCGCGCTGCCAGCTTTTCCCGTCGATATGGGCTTCGGTCGACTCGGGCATAACGCGGGGGAGGTTTTCAAGTAAGCCGCCACCGGTGATATGAGACAGCGCTTTGATATCAAACCGATCGATCAAATCGAGCACTGTTTTGACATAGATGCGCGTCGGTGTCATGAGCGCTTTGCCCAGTGTTTGGTCGCCGCAGTCTTGCTCAATGTCGGCGCCACTGACTTCGAGGACTTTGCGAATGAGAGAGTAGCCATTGGAGTGTGGACCACTGGCGGCCAGCCCGACGAGCGCATCGCCCGCCGCGACTTGAGCGCCGTCGATAATGCCGTCTTTTTCCACGACGCCGACACAAAAGCCCGCTAGGTCGTAGTCGCCCGCTTGGTACATGCCGGGCATCTCGGCGGTTTCGCCACCAATTAGAGCGGCGCCGGCCTGAATACAGCCATCGGCAATGCCTTTGACAACATCCGCAGCGACATCAACACTCAATTCGCCCGTGGCGTAGTAGTCGAGGAAGTACAGGGGCTCGGCGCCGAGTACCAAAATGTCGTTGACGCACATGGCGACCAAATCAATACCAATGGTGTCGTGGATGCCGAGCTGTTGAGCCAGTTTAAGTTTGGTGCCTACGCCGTCGGTGCCCGATACAAGGACGGGCTTTTTATAGTCTTCGGGCAATTCAAATAGGCCGCCAAAGCCGCCAATGCCACCCATGACACCGGGGCGGTGAGTGCGTTTTACATCGCCTTTAATGCGATCGACTAGGTCATTGCCAGCGTCAATATCGACACCGGCGTCGCGATAGCTAAGAGAGGTGGGTTGGCTCATGCTGATGAATCGTCATAGGAGTTGTACAATTCGCGAATTCTAACACGGTGGGTGCCTCGGCGTGCAGCGCTTTGTAAAGTCTACGGTTTTGAGGCGCCGCCCGATGTTATGATCCTGCCTAGTTTTTTAGGATTCAGTGGATATGCGCCGAGTAGCAGCGAATTTGGTATTGATTGTTTTGGCGGTGTTGACGGCTTTGCCCGCTCACGCTGTCGTTGTCGATGGTTTTTTTGGCGAAGAAGTGCCGGTGGAGGATCAGTCCTCGGGCGAGCGCTTGCGCGCCTTCTCGGGGGCTATGGAGTCGGTGTTGCAGCGTTTGTCTGGCGTGCCGATAGAGCAGACAGAAGACTCGCGCTGGCGAGATATTGTGAACAATGCCAGTCGCTATGTAGAGCGCTACAACTACCGAAAAACCGAGGACGAAACCGGTTTTTATCTACAAACTCAGTTTAGTGCGCAGCCGCTTCAGGCGTTGTTGATGGATCGGGGGCTGCCCGTGTGGCCCGTCAATCGGCAGCCCGTGGTACTTTGGCTGGTGGTGAATGCGGGTTCAAGGCAGTTACTGCACCAAGACGACAGTGCTGACTCCGTATATGAAGCCGTTGCCCACGCCGCTCATGGCTGGGGTTTGCCCTTGCAATGGCCTGCGTCGAGTGATGTCGGCCACCGAGAGGGTGTAGCGTCGAGCGACGTCACGGGTGAATTCGACGAGCGCTTGCTGAAAACGTCAAAACACTATGGATCGGGGCCTGTGGTGGCGGCGACACTGGAGCGACAATCGGGAACGTGGGTTTTGGACTGGCGTTGGCTCAATGCGGAGCGCGGGGTAGAAGAGGGCCGCTACGCGGCAGCCGAGCAGGAAGAGGCGATTAATGGGGGCGTGGCGGCACTGTCTCAACGTATTGCCGCCGCCTCGTCGGTTGTGCTGGGCACCGAGGCGGTTAAAGAGCTTCGTTTGGAAATTGACGGTGTGCAGAGCATTGACGATGTTGCTCGCATACGAGCCCAACTCAACGATTGGCTGGTGGTGCAAAGCGTGCGTGAAGTGATGGTCCGCCCACAACATTTGTCACTGAGTGTCGTTTTGCAGGGCGGGCGTCGAGAGCTGCTAGAGCGCTTGCAGCAGAGCGGACATTTTGAGTCACTGGAAAATGAGAGCGTGAGTGTCAGCATCGAACCGTTGGGGAAGACAACAGATGTGTCGAGCGATGCGCAACAGCCTTCGCCCACGGTAAAATTGCGCTGGTTGGGGGCGCGATGAACACGCAGCTTTTGCTGGGGATTCAGGCGCCAGAATACGCTCGCTTTGAACGCTATTGGCCCGGCGCCGACTCCAACAACTGCCTCGCTTTAGAGCTGTGCCAGCAGGCAGCTCGCAATGAGGGCGAGCGCCAGTGCTTCTTGTACGGCGATGAAGCCGTGGGGAAAACGCACTTACTTCAGGCAGCCTGCGCCGAAGCGGCGCTCAACGGCTTGTCGGCAAGCTTTATTCCTCTGCGCGAGATGGTTACCTACGGTTGCGGTGTGCTACAGGGCCTAGAGCAGCAGCAGTTGGTGTGCATTGACGATATTCATGTAATCGCGGGGCAGGCCGGCTGGGAGGAGGCCGTGTTCGATTTAATCAATCGTTGCCGCGAACAGGACACGCGGCTCCTGATGTCTTCTTCCATCCCTGCATCGAGTCACGCCTTTGAATTGGGCGATCTACGCTCGCGCTTGGCTTGGGGACCCGTGCTGCAGTTGCACGAGTTACAGCAGGACGAAAAGTGGCAGTGGCTGCAAGCGCGGGCGGAGTACCGCGGCTTTTTTATCAGTGAAGAATCGGGTCAGTATCTATTTGCGCACTATCCCCGCAGTATGGCTTTTCTCAACTACGCGCTAGAGGAGCTCGACCGTATTACCCTGCAAACTCAGCGTAAGGTGACTGTGCCACTGCTCAAGCAGGAGCTGAATGCGCCCTAGCAGGCTGCTAGGACTCTCGCTCGTTGTTGAGTGCTTGTGCTTGATCGGTTCGACCTTGGTAGCGGGCGTAGAGCATACAGCCTAAGAACAAGCCCACACTCGCGACAATCATAATGATTCCGTAGAGACGGTCGACATTGTCACTATAGGCGTCGCCCACCCCAATGAAAAAATAGTACAGCGCGAGAAAGCTCGTCCAAGCGTAGGTGTAGGCGCGGCCGTGTAAAAGGCCACGCAGGGGAAACATCAAGGGCAGACCCTGAAAGATCAGTGTGGGCGCGACCATGGCGGGGTCGGGGGGCGCGAGAAGCGTATTCCAAAGTAAGACGAGAGCGAGCAGCGCAAAATAGCTAACGAGACTGACCCAGCGCCAAAGTAGTGGGGATTGCATCATTTAACCCTTGAGTTTTAAGGCGGTGGCAGCGACGCGACGCCCTAGGGCGCGGCACAGTTCGCTTTCGTGGTCGCTGAGCACGTTGTCGCGGCTAGAGGACGTGTGGCTGGCTCCGTAGGGCGATCCACCAGTGGTGGTTTCCATCAGCGCTCGCTCGGAATAGGGCAGGCCGAGCAGCATCATACCGTGGTGTAGCAGAGGCACCATCATGGTGAGCAGCGTGGCTTCTTGGCCGCCGTGGTGACTGCCAGTGGCGGTAAAAACGGCGGCGGGCTTGCCAATTAAGCGCCCACCCATCCACTCTCCCGACGTGCTGTCGAGAAAATACTTGAGCGGTGAGGCCATATTGCCAAAGTGCGTGGGGCTGCCCATGATGAGGCCTTCGCACTCGACTAAGTCGGCGGGCACAGCATAGGGGGCGCCCTGTTCGGGAACGGCGGGCTCGCTTGCCTCCGTCTGCGGCGACACCTTGGGAACCGTGCGCAAGCGCGCTTGGACGCCGTCGATTTCCTCCACGCCACGGGCAATTTTTTTCGCCATCGTTTCCGTCGAACCGTGGGTGCTGTAGTACAGAACGAGAATATCAATATCGGCCATTAAAATAAGTCCAATACATTTTCGGGAGGGCGCCCAATCGCCGCTTTGCCACTGTGCACGACAATGGGTCGCTCAATCAGTTTAGGGTACTGAACCATGGCGCGGATGACGGCCTCGTCGTCTAGTGAGGTGTCGTCGAGCCCCGCTTCTTTGTACTCTGCCTCCTTTTTCCGCAACAGCTCGCGGGGGGGGATTCCCAGTGCTTGTAGCACTTGGCGGAGCTCGTCTTCTGACGGTGGCGCTTTTAGATATTCAACGATTTCCGCGTCGATTCCTTTTTCTTCAAGCAAAGCAAGGGTTTGGCGAGATTTTGAACAGCGCGGATTGTGGAAAATGCGGGTCATGATAGTACCGTTGGCGATGTGTGGATCGACACTGTCGTGAAGCGCGACCTATCAAAGTCGTGAAATCGAGCCCAAGAGGCGCGCCTAGGATACCGAATCTGCCCTTTGGAATGAAG
>DS990610.1 GCA_000155715.1 gamma proteobacterium HTCC5015
AAATCGTCACACTCACAAAGCCCTGACCCGCGGGAGCGTCTTCAATCGCCGCCGAAAGGTGATTTAACTCAGAGGGCGTCAATCGAGCAATACGCTGCGCCGCCTCTTGGCGATCCACACCGTGGGCTGCCATCAATTCAATCATCTCTGGCTGGCTAAGCTGCGCCATAACCTGCTCACGCATTTGCTCTGCGTGCACAGCCTCTGTCGACACCATGCCCGCTTGAGCACCCACGCTCACCGACAGCGCCAGAAAAATTGCAATAAACCGTTTCATACTCACCTCGTGATTAGCAGCCTTATATTTTAATTTAAGCCTATAAACAGACCTTGGTCGCTGAGTTTACCCATTTCGACACGCTGAAAAAAGCACCATTACCTGTAAATAGCGCCTAAAGGCGAAAACGCCACTTGCTATTAGCGCACTACAATGATTAGTTTTACGATTCTATTCGCAACATATTGGACACCCTACTCATGAAAAAGGCTCTGGCAGTCCTCGCCTCCCTCGCTATTGTTGTCGCCCTCGGCTTCGAATTTCTCGCCCCTGGGGCACTCTACGACATGAACATCAAAGGCACTCGAATGGCCGCAGGGCTTAAAGAGCATCGCATTGAGCTCGGCGACTACGAGTACCACTACCTCGACAACGAGAAAACACAAAAGCCGTTGATCGTCATGGTGCACGGATTCACTGCGGACAAAGATAACTGGGGCCGCATGGCTCTATTTATGCGCGACTACCACATCATCGCACTCGACCTCCTCGGTCACGGCGACAGCAGCCGCCCCGCCGACGGCGACTACACCATCGAGGCGCAAGTGGCACGCGTCAAAGCCTTTGCCGATGCCTTAGACCTGCCTAAATTTCACTTGATTGGCAACTCGATGGGCGGCTGGATTTCGGGGGTTTACGCCGCAAAACACTCCGACGACCTACTCTCGGTGACTCTGCTCGACAATGCGGGCGTTGAGCAACCCAACCCCAGTGACATGATGCAGCGCCTCCAAGCCGGAGAGTCGATCCCCCTCGTTATGGACGGCCCCGACGATGCCGATCTCTTTTTTGAATTTGCCTTTGAAGAGCCCCCCTTTATGACGCCAGGCGTGAAAAAAGCCTACGCCGAGCGCAGCGCCCAGCACGCCGAGCTCTATCGCTACATCCACGATCAATTCACCAGCGAGAACAACCCCATGCTGACACCGATGCTCAGCCAAATCGACGTGCCCGTACAAATCATTTGGGGCGACAAAGACCGCATTCTCGATGTTTCTAGCATTGATGTCATGACGCCCGAACTCGAGGGGGAAACCGTCGTCATCATGGAAAACTGCGGCCACGTTCCCATGCTTGAACGCCCCAAAGAAACCGCCGATCACCTCGACGCATTTATTCAGTCCCTCGACTCATGAGCCGCACCGCACCCAGCGCTCCCATAGAGCATCAGGAAGACCAAGGGCGTTTTCGCATTGTCGAGGATGGCAAGGAAGCCCACCTCGACTATCGGCTAAACGCCCCAGACATCGACTTCCACGAGACCTACGTCCCCTTTGCTTGGCGCGGCACGGGCCTCGGAGAAAAGCTGGTCAAACACGGCTTACAGTGGGCCCAGCAACGCCAACTCAACATCACTGCCAGTTGCTGGTACGCCGACAAAATTTACCGCGAGACCCCTTAAATGCAGTGGATCAGACAACAAGCCGCCCGCCCCATCCTGCTCATCCTTTTTGGCTTGGCTTTTGTCTACTCGCAATTCAGCATCGCCATCATTCTTGAGGCCGCCAACGCCACTGAGCTGTTACTCACGCTGCAAACCACGTTTGAGGTCGAGTCGTTTACACAACGGCTCGCGCAAGCCGACGCTGGCCAACTCGCCGCAATTGGCGAGCACTTCGAATGGGATGCCTATCACCCCATTTGGTACGGGGCGTTTTCTCTGTGCCTCGGCGCTCTGTTGCTCAACCTCAACGGCATTGACTCACAGTGGAATGGCCTGCTCTGGCTCGCCCCCGCCATGGCCGCTGCCGACGTCGTCGAAAATGCCCTGCACGTATTTATGCTAACTGGCGATATAGAAGTCAGCGCTGTCGCCGTCTTCACCGCCGGCCTATCGGCCACCATCAAATGGATGATCGTCGGCCTGTACTCCCTCACCATGCTGGCGCTCATCATTCGCTGGCTAAGCCTTGCCCAGCGAGACTGACCGCTCAATCCAGCGACGGCTTTTTGCGCATGCTTTTTAAATGCCCGCGCTGCGTCTTTCGATCGGTACGCCGCTTCTTGGCATTTCGACTGGGTTTGGTCGGCTTGCGTTTCTTTTCGACCACGGCCACCGATTGAACGAGCCGTTTCAAACGATTTAATGCGTCTTCTCGGTTCTTCTCTTGCGTTCTAAAACGCTGAGCCTTGATCACGATCACACCCTCTTTACTCAAGCGCTGATCGTTCAGCGCCAACAGGCGATCGCGGTAAAATTGGGGCAAGGAGGAACGCGCCACATCAAAACGCAAGTGAATCGCCGAGGCCACCTTATTCACATTTTGCCCGCCTGCTCCCTGAGCGCGCACCGCCTGACAATCGATCTCGGCTAGCGCAATTGACACATTGTTGGAAATTTTGAGCGCATCCATCGCCTTAGACTACAAGCTATTAGCCACCCGGACAGCAAAAATCGCGCGAAAGGCCTCCTTCCGCGCGATCAGGGTGATGGCAATTAAGCGGCGGCCAATTTCTTAGGCGCTGGCCTAGAGTGCTCGATAATGCGTTTCAGCACCGTCAAATACTGACGGCCAAAGCTCCCTGTGTTGTAAGGCAAGCCGTACTTTTCAGCGACGGCCTGTACCTTGGGCGACATCTCCACATAGCGATGCGCAGGCACATCGGGGAATAGATGGTGCTCCACCTGATAGCTCAAGTGGCCACTCATAATGTGCAACCAGCGCCCCCCTTGGAAATTGGCCGAGCCCAACATTTGGCGGTAGTACCAATGGCCTCGACTTTCGTTGTCGCAGACAGACTCGTCAAAGGTCTGAACGCCCTCGGGAAAGTGACCACAAAAAATAATCGTCGACGACCAGAGATTGCGAATCAAGTTCGCCAGCGCATTGCCCAATAGGGTTTGAAAGAACAAAGGCCCCGTGAGCAGCGGGAAGAACAAGTAGTCTTTAAAGACTTGGCGACCGCCCTTTTTCAAAATGGCTTTCATCAAGGGCTTTTTATCGCGCAGCTTGACTTCGCCCTTATACAGACGATCGGCCTCCATTTCGTGCAGAGAGACGCCCCACTGAAAAAACACGCTCAACAATACATAGGAAATGAATTGAACACGGTGTTCGGGACGAAACTCATCTTCGTGCGTCAGGCGCAAAATGCCATAACCGTAATCGCGATCCTTGCCCAGCACGTTAGTGTACGTGTGGTGCTCGTAGTTGTGAGTACGGCGCCACGAATCAGAATCACAGGCGGTGTCCCACTCAAACGTATTCGAATGCAAGCGGGGATCGTTCATCCAGTCGTATTGACCGTGCATCACATTGTGGCCAATTTCCATATTGTCGAGAATTTTCGACACGCCCAGCAGCGTACTGCCCGCCAACCACGCCACGGGGTTAAACCCTAAAAACAACAGGCCGCGACCGCCTATTTCCGTCAGGCGCTGCAGGCGCAAAATTTTACGGATGTACTGAGCGTCCCGCTCGCCCACTTGGCTCATCGCCTCCTCACGGATGGCGTCAAGATCCTTTGCCAAGGCATCGAGTTGTTGCGAAGTTAATTGCTTTGTCATGGTGTTATTCCTTTCTAGATAATTACGCGTCGATCTCGACATCGCCGAGAGGGACAGACACGCACAGCTGTATATCTTCGGGGCCGCTGTCAGAGCGGGCGCCCGTTCTGGTATTTAAAACGACGCCACTGGTTTTGCGGCACTTGCACTGGTGGCACACCCCAATCCGACAGCCAGACTGGGGCCGAGCGCCGACGCTTTCCGCTTCGTCGAGTAGACTGCGACTGCCGTCGGCCTGAATGCTTTTGCCGCTTTGGCGAAGCTGCACTCGGCCGCCCGCATCGGCGCTATCGACGTCGACTGGCGCGGACCCAAAAAGCTCGAAGTGAACCTGATCGTCCGCCACACCCCAATCGGCGAGCAGATCGCGCGCGCCCCGAATCAAGCCGCTCGGCCCACACAGGTAACTATCGCGATCGCAAAAATCGGGGCAGTGCTGCTGGAGGTGAGATGCTTGCAAGCGCCCGTGCCGCTCTGTATCAAGTAGCACAACGCGCACACTGGGGGTGTTCTGCGCAATTTCATTCAGGGCGTCAGCAAACAGGTGTTCGCCGGCTTTGCTGGCGTAGTAAACCAATACCGTGTCGGTGCAATCGCTATCGGCACAGGCTTGCGTCAACATGCTGCGAAACGGCGTAATGCCACTGCCGCCGGCAATCATGAGGCGCTTGTGTTTTTTATGCGCGTCTTCAATCACAAAATCGCCCATAGCCTGTGACAGGCCTATACTTTGGCTAAACTGCAAAGCTTGGGGTAACCAGGGTGTGATTTTGCCCTCGGGCTGAACGCGAATGCTGAGCTCAATCGTACCCTCGCGCTGAAATTGCTCGGGGCTAGAGGAGATACTAAAGCAGCGCAGCGTGCGGGCACCGTTGTACTCGACACCGAGCTCGACAAACTGCCCCGCGGCAAATCCCTGCCACGTTTTGTTGGGACGCAGAACCAATGTGTATACTTGATCACTCTCCCAGCGTATCGCTTCAAGTTGTGCACGCTGTTGGGAAAATCCGCCCCATTGCGTGAAAGGCTGAAACAGA
The DNA here is from genome assembly GCA_000155715.1 of gamma proteobacterium HTCC5015. GTDB lineage: Bacteria > Pseudomonadota > Gammaproteobacteria > HTCC5015 > HTCC5015 > HTCC5015. The sequence goes on from DS990610.1 coordinate 4,823, forward strand.
GGTTCCACATAGTGTTGCAAAGAGTCACTATTCACCAGCGCCTGCGAGAACTGGCGATAGGCGCGTTGCCATAGGCTATTTGAGGTTGTTTGAGTGATCGACATGCTGTTCTCCGAACTTATTTGTTCACAATTGTGAACTATTTAGCCGAAGATCCGCAATACAGGAATTGGCGCATTTACCCAAAGAAACGACAAAATATCAAATAAAATCAATTAATTATGTATTTATTTTTTGTCGCAAAAACAGGTACACAAGTGTATTTTAAGCATCAAAAAATCGCTTTAATTAGGCCTCTTGACGGTCAAAAATAACAAGAAATGTGTACAGATGAGCACAAAGGTAAACTATGAGTGAACAAATCAATCGCAAACTGCGCACCCGCAAAGCCCTGCTAGACAGCGCTCTAGAGTGGGTATCCGAGGGCCGCCACTTTGCCAGCTTGAGTATCCGGGAAGTCGCCAAAAAAGCGGGCGTTTCACCCAATGCCTTTTACCGCCACTTCAAAGACCTCGACGAACTCGCCCTCGCCCTCGTCGACGAACTCGGTCTCATGCTGCGCCAGCTGATGCGACAGGCTCGCCTGCGCGGGCTCGCGGCCAACAGCATGATTAACGACTCGGTGGATTTCTTTATCGAGCAGGTGCAAACCAACCCCAACCTGTTTCGCTTTATGGCGCAGTGCTTAACCGGCGGCTCGGCCTCGACGCGAGAGGCCATCCGCCACGAGCTTAACTACTTTTCCAAAGAACTCGTCACCGACCTCAACCGCCTGCGCGTCCTCACCCACATCGACGCCGAAGACCTCGATATGATCGGCATATTGGTCGTCAACACAGTCGCCATGACCATCACCGATCTGCTCGATACGCCCGAGGGCAGTGACAATTTGATTCGCGCCGTGCGCAACCGCACCGTCAAGCAAGTGCGCTTGATTTTCATCGGGGCAGACAGCTGGCGCTCAGACTCGGATCGCCACAAGAAAAAAGACAAGGAAAAGCCCGCCGCACCCAAGCCGAGCAAACGCAAAAAGAAAAAGAGGCTCTCCGCCAAAAGCGACGACGCCGACGTATAGGCCGTCTATTTGGCGGCGCTTGACCGCACCGCCAGCGGTTCGCGCTTCGCTTTATGGCGCAGCCAATTGATGCCGCGTCGCACACCAGGGCGACGCAGCAACCAGCACTCGAAGCGAAACTTTCCCGGAAAATCGACCAGCAGTACGCCCGCTACGATCGTCAACAGCCCCTGCCCGGGCAGCGGCAGCATGACGACCCCCAAAAAGATCAGACACACCCCTAACACATTGCGCAGTACGCGTTTAACAATCGCCTTGGGCGCCAGATCGTTCCAGCGCCGATACTCGGGGTTGATAAAGTAGTCGGCGGGGAGACGGGCAAACAACCACGGCAAAATCAGCAAGCTGCCAATGGACACCAAAAAGCCGATCACGCCGAGTACCGTAAACAGCAGGCGGTGGCTATCCACCCAAAGTCCAAACAGCACCCAGAAGCGCTCTAACTCCGCCATCACATCGTCGACTCCGCTGAGAAAAACACCCGCTGGCTATTGGCGTAGGCCGTGGTCAGCACCTCGTTCACCGTCACGCCGTGCACCTCAGCGACCTTATCGGCCACAAAGGGCAAATACTTGGGCGCATTCTCCTTGCCCCGGTAGGGGGCGGGCGTCAAAAACGGAGCATCGGTTTCCAGCAGCGTCTGGTCAAGTGGCGTCGCCCCGACTACCTCGCGCACATTGTCGGCGCGGTTAAAAGTGCAAATGCCGTTAAAACCTAAGCAAAAACCCTCGCTCAAACAGTACTCGGCCAGTGCCAAACCCGAGGTAAAACTGTGAATGACACCGCGCTGTTTCATCGCGGGCAGTGCATTCTTTAAAATTGCCCGCGTGTCTTCGTCCGCCTCTCGCGTGTGGATCACCACGGGCAAATCAAACTCTGCGGCAATCTGTAGCTGCCGCTCAAACACGCGGCGCTGCTGATCGCGGTCGCTGTGATCGTAGAAGTAATCGAGCCCTATCTCACCCACTGCCACCACCTTATCCAGCGTCAGTCCTTGGCGAATTTCCCGCTCTACCTCATCGTTATAGTGGTCTGCTTCGTGGGGGTGTATTCCCTGTGTGCCATAAACTCGGGCATCGCGCTCCGTCATCGCTCGCACAGTTGCCAAATTGCCGGGGTCGACGGCAATCGTCACAAAACGCTCCACGCCCACCGCCGAAGCCTGCTGCAACGTTTCTTCAAAGCTCTGCTCTTTCAGGTAGTCGAGATGGCAATGGGTCTCGATGATAGGCATGTCGTAATGGGGAATGGGAGGTCGCTTTTTCTTACTCATAATAGACACCGTTTGGGAGCGGCAGTGTAGCGCAGCTCGCCGCTGGTAAAAAATCTCGAATCGATGACAAGTGTAAAAAAGCTTGTCGCCCCAGCCGCGTGGGGATAATCTTAGCTCGCCTACGAGGATACGCCCTTGAACCCAACGAGCCCAGCCGCTTCGCGGCAACAGCACGCCGACGACATCGTCGACGAACTGGCCAACGGTCAACCCGCCGTCATCGACCAATTTCTCTCCAGCGACCTGTGCCAGCGATTGCGCGGCGAAATTCAGCAGCTCGATTGGCGCGACATGCCCAGAGCTGGAGTGGGGCGAGGCGAAGATTATCAGCACCAACAGAGCGAGCGCAGCGACCACATTCGCTGGCTGCGAGGCAACAGCACCGCCCAGTGCCAATTTCTGGCTCAAATGGAAGGACTGCGCGCGGCTATCAATCAGCAATTGTTTATGGGCTTATTTGAGTACGAGGCACACTTTGCCCTTTATCAGCCCGGCGCCTTTTACAAAAAACACCTCGATGCGTTTAAGGGGCGCCGCAATCGCATCGTCTCTACCGTCTGCTATTTAAACGAACACTGGCACAGCGACGATGCCGGTGAACTCGTCATCTACCGCGCCGATCAACACGCCCTAGAACACCAACGCATATTGCCTCAAGCGGGGCGCTTGGTGGTCTTTAGCAGCGAGGACTACCCCCACGAGGTGCTGCCATCCCACCGCGAGCGCTACAGCATCGCCGGCTGGTTTCGACTCAACACAAGCCGCGCACACCGCATCGATCCACCGCGCTAACCCCGCTTCGCGCCTTGTGTTATAAACGCAATATGGAATGGCTCAAGGAACGCTTAAATAGTGCGCAGATTTTACTGGCACTCACCAATATTGGCCCACTACTCGGCGTGCTGTGGGGAGATTGGACAGCCTTTGAAGTCATCTTCCTCTACTGGTTAGAAAACGTCATCATCGGCGCCTTCGCCGTCTGCCGCATGGTGATCCGCAAGGAGTGGCTCGTCGCACTGCTGAGCCTCCCCATGGCGGCATTCTTCTGCGCTCACTACGGCATTTTCACCTTTGTCCACGGCATTTTTGTATTCGATTTGCTCGGCGGTGAACACTTTGCCCACCTGTCTCACGAAGATGTCGTCGCCATGTCACTGATTGTTCTAAGCTGGCCCGGCGTTTCAGCGGCGGCCGCTGCCATTGCCATCGCCCACGGTTTTGCCTGGCTGCGCGATCGCTTTCAAGGACTCATCGACTCGCCACAGGCCGAGATGTTCAAACCCTATAAGCGCATTATCGTCCTGCACATCGCCTTGCTCTTCGGCGCCTTTGTCGCACTCAAGACCGATCACGCCATGGGCGTTCTACTCCTTATTATTGGTTTGAAAACCGGCTTTGATTTAGTGCTCGGAGGCAACGCCAAACAACAGCGCAAGCAGAAGCTACAAAAATGGCTGGAACAACAGGCGAAACAATTAAAAAACAGTCGAAGCGCCTACATCCAATTTGAACAGCGCATCACTTACTTTGATAACTACCACGAATTGTCACAATCCAAATACTTCCAAAAGCTTCGCCACGAAGCCATACAACAACTCGGCTCCGATGCCGTCAACGAACTCGACAAAGCACTGGCCGAACAACTGCGCTCGGATTAACAAACAGCGCACCCATTACGGCCATTGAATTTCTTGCGCCGTGAGTGCTCGATACTCCCCGGGCTCCAAATCCTCATCCAGTACGATCTCGCCAACAGACGCTCGATGCAATGCCGTTACCTCATTATCCACTGCCGCAAACATGCGCTTTACCTGGTGGAACTTGCCCTCGGTAATCGTCAAACGGGCGCGGCACTCAGCGACCACATCTAACTGGGCGGGCGCAGTCGTATGATCTTCCGTCTTCAGATAAATACCCGCCTCAAAGCGCGCCGCTACCGTACTGGCAATCGGCTTGGCCGTCGTCACCCAATACACTTTGGGCACCTTGTGGCGCGGCGAACGGAGTCGCTGCGACCACTGGCCGTCGTCTGTCACCAGCAGCAACCCCGTGGTATCTAAATCGAGACGGCCCACGATATGTAACTCGTCGTGAAAAGGTTCTTCAATCAAATCCAGAGCGCCGAGATGCTCCTCAGTACTGCGGGCACTGATGCACTCTGGTGGCTTGTGCAACATAAAATAGCGGGGCTGACGCGGCTCAACCACGCGCCCCTGAACGGCAACGACATCGCCCTCTTTTAAATGTAAGCCCGGCTTGCTCGGCACTTCATCGTTCACCGTAATCTCGCCCGCCTTGAGCAAAAATTTCACTTCTCGGCGCGTGAGCTCGGTGTTATTGCCGATATATCGATCCAAACGCAGTGCCATTATGCAGACCTCGTTGACAACCATTCAGCGGCCACAGCCCACACGTCGCGCTGGGCCTTATTGCCCATCACCACACCGGCGTGACCGCCAGGCGCAATGACAAACTGTTTATCCTGTGACGACACCAACTCCAAGCTGTGCTGGGCGGCCTCGGGCGTAACCAGCGCGTCGCTACTGCCAGCAAACACGAGAATGGCACTGCGAATGCGATCAAAGCGCGATACTTGACCACCGATTTTGATCTGCCCTTTTGATAGATCGTTATTGATGCCGTACTTAATCACAAAGTCCTGAATGATGCCGCCCGGATAATCGAGCATATTGTTGAGAAAGTTGGAGGTTGTGGTGTGGGACTCAACAAACTCCCTGTCCCACAAATTGACGAGTAAATCCCAATAGGTCGTTACACTACCCACTGGATTTGTCAGCTTAAACGCTAAGGCATTAAACCAACCCGGCACTTGTAAGCGCTCGGGGTTGACCCTGTTTAAGCGAAACCGCGTGTACTTTCGGATAGCCTGCGCCGGCCCCACCAAACCGCGAATCACTCGACCACCCACGCCACCCTGCTGGCTGTCGATGGGGCTAGCGATGGTAACAAGGTTGCGAAGGTGCTGATCGTGCGCCAAGCCCGCATAAATCAGACAAAACAAACCACCCATGCACCAGCCCATCAGACTGACCTCTTTGGCACCGCTGTGCCGGCGAACTTGAGACAGGGCTTCGCCCAGCATGTCCTGAGCATAATCCTTAATTCCGAGGTGCGTGTGCTGGCGTTCTGGTTCACCCCAGTCAATCAAGTACACCCTGTAGCCACGAGCCAAAAAGTAACGTACAAAACTGCGCTCGGGCAACAAATCAAAAATCAGAGGACTGGCGGCCAATGGCGGTACAATCACCAAGGGCACCGCATGTTGATGATCGCTGACCGCCTGAACATCTCCGCTCTCTAGCTCTATGGCCTCCTCTTCCAGCGGGGAGTAAGCGCGTACACTCATCAGGCCATCATGGTAAATCTCTTCGAACGACGTGAGCGCCGACTTGATCAGCGTCTCACTGCGAAATAAGCGATCGTAGGCGTTATTCGCCGTTTTTACGGCGCGCTGATTGAAGGCCAGAACCTGTGTCTTTATGCGTTTTTGAAGCGGTTTCAACATAGTAGATTGCGATTGATTTAACTCACTAACTTTTCAACAGCCTTCGCCGCAGCGGCAAACCCTACCGTGGCAGTCACCATTGTCGAGGCGCCGAAACCGCCCGCACAGTCCAGTCGCACGCCCTCTCGCATCGCGCTTTTACTTTGGCACACACTGCCATCGGGCTGGGGGTAGCGCATTTGCTCTTTAGAGTGCACACAGGGGACGGAAAAATGTCGCTTGGGATTTGTAGAAAACCCGTGGTGGCGGCGAAGAATACCTCGCACCTTTGCCGCCAGCGGATCGTTGGTGGTGCGATTTAAATCCGTGATAACGATTTTCGTGGGATCAATTTGGCCACCCGCCGCCCCCGTGGTCACAACACCGATTTTTAAATACTTACACCACGAAATGAGACGCGCCTTGTGGCCCGCACTGTCAATTGCATCAATCACATAATCCATATCCTTGTGAATCAAATCGCGCACGGTTTTATCGGTTAAAAATCGATGTTCCTCGTGGACAATACAAGCGGGGTTGATCGCCTTTAAACGCTCGGCCATGACACGGATCTTAGGCTGACCCACGGTGTGCTGCAGCGCGTGAATTTGTCGATTGCTATTGGTGATACAAATATCGTCAAGATCAATCAATGTCACCGTGCCAACGCCACTGCGCACCAGCGCTTCAGCCGCCCACGACCCAACGCCGCCAATGCCCACCACCGCCACATGGGCCCGCGCTAAGCGCTCGGCGCCTCGCACGCCGTACAAACGCGCAATGCCACCAAAGCGATCCGCATCGAATGAGGCTATTTCAGAATCTAGCATGGGCTGATTATAACGGCTTTGCCTGTTCGCCGCTGTGCCGTGAACCGCTTTTCATCAACACAGCCTGTGCTAAATTGGGCGGACTGAAAAACAATGGAGCTCACTATGATCAAACGCCTGATGAAAAGTACCGCGCTATTATGGCTCATAACGGCGTCTGCACTGAGCTATGCGGACACCATTTGGATCGATGTTCGCACTGAGGCCGAGCACCATATTGACCATATCGATGGCGATATGCGTATCACGCACACTCAAATTGTGTCGGGTGTGGAGCAGCATTTTCCAGACAGAGAGAGCGACATTCATCTCTATTGCCGCAGCGGCAACCGCGCAGGCAAAGCCAAGGCCGCCCTTGAGGAGGCGGGGTATCGCAACATTAGCAACGCGGGAAGCATTGACGATGCCCGACAGCAGCGAGGGCTGTCATCCGACTAGCGTCGCGCTAGGGCCTGTTAACACAAATTTTATGATCTCTGCTGGAAGCCATTTTCCTGCCCAGCAAGGCAGAAGGCGTGCCGTGTAGTATATCTACACAAACAACGGATAACGCAGCTGGGCGGAAAATCGCTCCAGCCCTTCGGGTTGTGGCTAAAAAAGCGCCACTCATCGTTGCTCGTCGCTCATTTGGATTCACCAAACCACGCTCCTTGCGCCTTGATTGGCGCTTTTTTAGTCACAACAGTGACCATCAAATTTGTGGTAACAGGCCCTAGGCACAAAAAACCTGCCCGAGGGCAGGTTTTTAGTTTGGCCAGCCGCCAATATCGGCTGACGACACATCCAGTGAACCAGTGAGCTGAGCCGACTTAGCTAAGCTTGGCTTCCAACTCGTTCACTTTATCGATGTATTTTTGCATGGCGTCGTCTGAAGACATGCCTTTGAGGTCTTCCCAGGCTTTCCACTTAGCCTTGCCAATCAGGTCGAAAGCGCCAGGCTTCTTGCCGTTTACATCACCCTCTGATGCCTGCTTAAACAGCGAGTACATCTCGAGTTTAAGATCGTTAGAGGGTTTGAAATCACCTTCAGCGGTTTGTACTTTTTGAACCGCTGCATCAAATTCAGCTTTCAGATCAGACATTTGATTTCCTCTTTTTCTGATTCATCACAAATTATGTGCGCTCAATTCTAGCAGTTTGCCGTGCTGAGGGCAGTGTTTTTGCACAGCGGCAACCCCAATGCAGACGACAGCGTGTATGTTCTAGTGTCGTCAGCCGTGCCAGCTAAGTTAACTCGATAAGCTCGTCGATCATTCGCAGCGTCAGCCCCCAAATGCGGTATTCACCATACCAGTAGCACGGCAAGGTGACACCGACGCCCCGACGCTCCCAGCGCATGGTGTCGCGGTTGTCGTGATCGGCAAAAAAGGGCAGCGGCACCCACACCGTATCGGCCACTTCGTGGTTCAGTACCAAGCTGGGATCCCCCTGCTGGCGAAACACATAAGGCGAGACCACCATGGGTTTTCGCGTGCCGTGGGCCAGCGTCATCACATCGGACAAACGGCCGATATAGTCGCGCTGAACGAGGCGCAAGCCGATCTCCTCATGCGTTTCGCGCATGGCCGTGGCACGCACATTGTGATCCCCCGTCTCAACTCGACCACCGGGAAAAGCCATATGCCCCGACCAGCGATCACCTCGGCGCTGAGCGCGCTTGATCAACAAAACTTCGAGTTCACGGTCGCGATCGCGAACAATACTTGCCACCGAAGAGCGCACCATAAAACGGCGAAGCAGCCGCGTATTGGCTCGACGGCGGCGCAGTTTGTGTTCAAGGGTGGCTAGCGAGCTATGCATTTTGGCATTTCACTCCGTGCGTCATAAGCCTTTAGCGTACTATAATTGGCTCCTTTGCGTCCGCGCCAAATGTTCTAACCCCACTGTTCTAATGAGTTCACACCATGAGCGATGCACTGTACGAAAGCCAAATTCAGAGCCTGCCATTGATTGCCAAAGGCAAGGTTCGCGACATCTATCAAGCGGACGAAGACCACCTGCTGATCGTCACCAGCGACCGAATCTCGGCCTTTGATGTGATTTTGCCCCAAGCCGTTCCCGGTAAGGGTCGCACACTCACCGAAGTCGCCCGCTTTTGGTTTGAACGCAGCGAACACATTGTCCCCAACCACCTGTCGAACCGCCCGCTGTCGGACTATCTCAGCGAGGAGGAGATACAACACCTCGGTGGGCGCGGCATGCTGGTAAAAAAACTCAACGCCCTGCCGATCGAGGCGGTCGTTCGCGGCTATATCATTGGCTCTGGCTGGAAAGACTACCAAGCCACCGGCGCGATTTGCGGCATCGAGTTACCCGAGGGGCTGCAACTGGCCGAGCAACTGCCCGACGTGATTTTCACCCCCGCCACTAAAGCGGAGGTCGGCGACCACGACGAGAACATTAGCTTCGATCGCGCCGCCGATTTAGTCGGTCCCGAACTGGCTGAACAGGTGCGCGACGTGAGTATTCGCCTCTACCGCGAGGCAGCCGAGTACGCCCGAGAGCGCGGCATTATTATCGCCGACACCAAGTTTGAATTTGGCCTCGACGACCAGCGCCAACTGGTCTTGATTGACGAGGCCCTGACCCCCGACTCCTCTCGCTTTTGGCCAGCGGACGAGTACCGTGTGGGCATCAGCCCACCGAGTTTTGATAAACAATATGTGCGCGACTATCTAGAAACGCTAGACTGGGACAAAACCGCGCCCGGCCCCGAACTGCCCGAATCGGTATTAGAGGGCACCGCCGCGCGCTACCGCGAAGCCGCCGAGCGACTCACCCAATAGAACCATGACATTCACTTTCAGCAAAATGCACGGCCTTGGCAACGACTTCGTCGTTATCGACGCCATTCGCCAACAGGTCGAACTCAGCCCCGATCAGGTGCGCCGTATCGCGGATCGTCGTTTTGGCGTGGGCTGCGACCAGCTGTTATTGGTCGAGCGCCCAGAGAGCAAAAGCGCCGATTTTCGCTATCGCATTTACAACGCCGACGGCAGTGAAGTCGAACAGTGTGGCAATGGGGCGCGCTGCTTTGGTCGCTTTGTGGTGGATCAGGGGCTCGCCGACGCCAGCTGCGCGTCTCTCAAAATAGAAACGCTGGGCGGCCCCATTGAGATTCAACTGCTCGATGGCCATCAGGTGCAGGTGGATATGGGCGTGCCGCGCTTCGACCCTAGCGCCCTGCCCTTTGAAGCCGACGCCGAAGCGGCTCACTACGCGCTCGACACCGCAGGCCAGCTGCTCGATATCGGCGCGGTCTCCATGGGCAATCCCCACGCCGTGCTGTGGGTCGACGAAATTCAAGAGGCGCCCGTCGCCGAGCTCGGCCCGGCGATAGAGAGCCACCCGCGCTTTCCACAGCGCGTTAATGCGGGTTTTGCGCAATGCCTGAGCCGCTCAGAAATCCATCTTCGGGTCTATGAGCGCGGCGCGGGGGAAACCCTCGCCTGTGGTACGGGCGCCTGCGCGGCGGTCGCCGTTGGCATTCGCCAAGGCAAACTCGATCGCGAGGTCACAGTTCACCTGCCCGGTGGCGACCTCAACATCTACTGGCCCGACGACGACCAATCGCTGATGATGACGGGCGACGCCATCACCGTCTTTGAAGGCACTATCGATCTCTCTTCTTTTTAAATAAAACGCTACGAAACGCTATGACATCGGATTCAGACAATAAAACGGCTACCACACTCGATGACAAAACTGTCGCCAGCTACTTAAAAGACCACCCCGACTTTTTCGACAAGCACCTCGACTTGCTGGCATTACTGCGCGTCCCCCACCCCAGCGGCGACGCCATCTCGCTGGTTGAGCGACAAATCGACTTGCTTCGTCAACAAAACCGCGGCCTCGAAGACAAGTTAATGGAACTGGTTAACATCGCCCGCGACAACCAGCGCGTCACAGACCATCTACACACCTTGGCCAAGGAGCTCGTTGAAGCTGACTCACTCAGCGATGCGGTCACAGCCACTCGCGACGTACTGCGCGAGCAATTTGGTCTAGAGGTCGCTCAACTGCACTTCTACGAGGGGGTTAGCAACCATACCGAGGCGACTATTAGCCAGAACCAACGCATTGCCCACTTCGGTGAAATCTCTCAAGAGCGGCGTCCAATCTGTGGCCACGTTACGCCCCAGCAGCGGGATATCGTTTTTGGTGAAGAGCGCTTTCAAGTTAAATCCGCCGCGCTGGTGCCCCTCTACCAAGGTGAAAACATTGGCATCCTGGCGTTAGGTAGCAGCGACGAAGCGCGCTTCCACCCCTCGATGGGCGTGTTCTTTCTCAGCCAACTCAGCGCATTGGTGTCGAGCTCTATCGCGCGTCACTTGTAAGGCGTCACCCGTCGACTTTTCACTACCTTGTATCGCAAATACCCATACATCGCGCTTGAAACGCAGTGTGAAAGGCACACTGCGTCGTATAGTCTGCCCTAGGGCACAACTATAACGACAGGAGGCGCAATGAAGCCTCGCATTTTTATGCGCTACATGCTGGGCACGCAAAGCGAGATACTCGATTGGAGTACCACGCAAAAAGCCCAATTCGTCTACGCTTGGATTGCCGAAATTGCACTGTGGATTGCGCTGCTCTTACTGGGGGCTTCCCACTTCGAGTGGATGCTGGGCAACGGCCTCAATAACGAAGTAGCCAACACAGCGATCATCGTCATTTTAGTATTAGCGGCTTGCTGTGGCATCGGCTTTATATTGGGGTTCAAAGCCGACGCCACTGCGTGGACATCCAAGCTCTATGCCCATATCTGCATCCAGTTTTTCGTCGCCGTTAATATGGTTCTCGCCTACTACGCGGGCGTTTTCTCCGTTGTCTCGGGCGTCGCACTCGTCGGGGGGAGCTTGACGGGTTTTATTCTTTTTAATGAGCGTGTCGTCTACGGCGGATTATTCACTGGTGCTTTGGCGACCCTTGCCCTGATTATCCTCTCAGCCTTGGAAGTCATCCCCTACGCGTCTGTCATCGAAACCAATGGAACCCCGCTACACCACAATGCCACGTGGCTCATTCTGCTGCTAGGCCTGAGCACACCCTATATTGGGCTGCTCGTTGCCATGAACAGCTCCGCTATCCGCCGCTGGCGCCAGCGCGAATCAGAAGTGCGCCAGCTGTCGACCACAGACCCCTTAACGCAAGTGGCCAACCGCAGACATCTGCTAGAACGGCTCAACTTGGAAATTAGCCGCTGTGAGCGCAGTGGTCACTCTGAGCTGAGCTTACTGATGATGGATTTAGATCACTTCAAATCCATCAATGATGAGCACGGCCACCTGTTTGGCGACGAGGCACTGCGCGTGACTGCCCGAGTACTGCGCGAACAAAGCCGCAATACCGACCTCGTCGGCCGCTACGGGGGGGAGGAGTTCTGCCTCTTGCTGCCCGACACGGGCCCACAGGGCGCCCTACAGATTGCCGAGCGCTGCCGCCAAGCGCTCGAACAGGCGGATATCGACCGTGAAGACGGCGAAGTGCTGCATATAACAACCAGCATTGGCCTCGCTACTTATCAGATGGGCGACACCAACGAGAGCCTGCTACACCGTGCCGATGAGGCGCTTTACCAAGCCAAAGAACAAGGCCGCAATCGCATTGTTCAAACTTGAGGCCTGCGCCTTTTCATTACTCCTGTCGTACCTCTCTCGCAGTTTTTTGGCCCACAATGTGCAGCACTGCACGTTACATTAAAATCATGTTATGGCGATTAAACTAGATAACCACTACCCCTTGAGCCCTCGGGAGTTGTTTGAGATTTACACCGACAAGGGCTTTTACGAAAAACGTTACGCGGGCGCAGGTGTCGATCAATACACCTTTGAATCCTTTCAAGCGCGCGATGATGGCTTTGATATTCATATCGAAATCAATCCGCCCATCGAAATTCCCAGTGGTGTCCCGAAAGCGGCGAGAAAACTCGTCCCCGAGCGCCAAAAAACCAAATACTCGGCGATTTGGACGATCCACAGCGACGACCACATGGAAGCGCTTTACACCTACGATGTGCAAGGCAAACCCATTAAAGTCGTCGGTCAGCGCATTTTACAAGCGCACAGTGAAGGCACTCACAATCAAGGCGCCTTTAACATCGAGTGCCAAATCCCCGTGTTTGGCAAGCTGCTCGCCAATTTGCTCGAAGAGCGTGTCCAAAAGGAAATGGAGGCTGACGAAGCGGCGGTGCAAGAGTATATTCAGGGCAGATAAACGACGACAGGACGCCCACTATGGAAGCCGCTTTCTGGCATGAACGCTGGCATCAGGAACAAATCGCCTTTCATCAAGAGAGGCCCCACCCCATGCTCACCGAGCATGTTGGACTATTGGCGCCCAATGCGAGCGCCAAAATCTTGGTGCCACTGTGCGGGAAGAGCCTCGACATGCTGTGGCTTGCTCAGCAGGGTTACTCAGTGCTCGGCGTCGAACTGAGCGATAAAGCCTGCAAAGCATTTTTCAGCGAGAACCGCTTGGCCTTTAGCCGCCACCCCGAGCGCCACTTTGTGCGCTACGAAGCCGAAGACCTGCCTATCACACTCCTCATGGGTGACGTGTTTGATCTTAATAGCGAGCACTTAGCCAAGGTGGAGGCCATTTACGACCGCGCAGCGACGATTGCTCTGCCCAAGCCCATGCGTGAACAATACTGGCAGCATCTATCACACCGTTTACCGGAAGCCGTCTCTGGCCTTGTTATTTCCATTGACGATGAAGACGTATGCCACGAAGGTCCTCCTTTCTCCGTGCCCGAAGGCGAGCTGCAGTCTCTCGTGCAACCTTTAGGCACACTGCACCCCCTCGTCTCGGCCAAGACCCTTATTCGAGAGGATCGAGAGCCGCTAGAAACACTCTATCAGCTTCGATCCGCTAAGTAGGCCGCCACTAACTGAGCTTGGTATCGATTTTCTCAATGAGGTTTTGTACGCGATCCGTGTACTCTGGCACTTCGGGCAGCACCTGCTCGGCGTACGGCGCAATTTCACAGTTGCTCGGCAATACGCCACCGCCGTCCATAATCGCCTTGATACGTGGAATAAAAATCCACTGCAGCCACTGGGGCAAGCTGAGCGTATCGACGCAAAAAGGCTCAGTGCTCGACAGTTGATGGGACGAGGGCGGCGCACTCTCCCACAAATTTTGTCGCCGCAGCTCGACTTCCAGTTCGCTGAGCAATTTTTTTACGGCGTTTTCTTGGGGGTCGCTCGTCTTCATGGCGTCACGCTAAGGTTCAGATAAAACACCACATCGGAACTGGTACCGACGTCGACATCTTCCGTCACGCCTATATCGAGCGCGTATCGATCTGAAAAATGGATCGTCCCCCCCGAGGTCAAAGCAGTAGAGTGCCCCAATAAGCGAGTCTCGCTATCGTAGATCGCCGACTGCGCATCCGCCTGCAAACGCAGAGCAATTGTCGGGTTCACTCGCCACTCGATGCCATAACCCATGAAGGCGTAACCGTCTTTGCGCCGATTGCTAAGCAGCCCCTCGTCGGGCTCGACGTAAACACCGCCCAACTGACTGTAGTGGCTCCAGCGATCGCTTATCTGTGAGGCCGCGCTCACCCACAGCGCGAGATCTAAAGTACCACTGCCCGTCAGCTCGTCTTCATCTCCAGTGGGAATATCCAACTTGCCTCCCACACTCAGTCGATCTTCATAGTCCGTCGAGACATTTCGAATGAGAGACACACTGACATCGCCAACACCCGAAGTCGCCTGATTCTGCTGAATTAACGTCGTGCCGTTAACGCGATAGCGCAAGCCGTACTGGTCGTCGGGCACATTGGGGCGTTTGCCCTCGGGAAAGCCAAACACCTCGTGAAAATCATTCACAAACCCATCGAGGCTGCCCGCTCCGTGATCGAGCCAGGGCAGTTCAAAGCGAACATCCCACTCATCGCTTAAACCGTATTCATAAGCCAGTAGCAAGCGGCTGGTTTCACCGTCAAACGCGAGGGCCTCCCCACTTTTTCGCTCTTGGTGCAGCGTGTTGCTCACGCTGTAGCCGAGCTGCCAGCGCGTCGCGCCGCGATCCAACTCGGAGAACTGAATTCCCAGCGGAGTGCCGTAATGCATATTCAGCGGCGTCATATCGCCCGTGTAAAAAGTGCCGGGAGCCGCCATTGCCGACACGGCGACACTCGCAATGCCCAGAGCAGTCAATCGGGTTAATCGCTGTTGCATCAATGTCACGCGTTTTCCAGTGAGTCTAATAAGTCTTTCAGTGTATCGAACACCCAGTCCGGATCGGAGTCCTCAATCGGCCGACCGTGGTTGTATCCGTTGCGCAGGCCAACGCAGGTCATACCCGCCGCCTTGGCGGCCTGAGTGTCATTGCTCGAATCGCCCACCATGACACAATCCTCCACCGCAGTATTGAGCCGCTCTGCCGCCAGCCACAGCATATCGGGATCGGGTTTAATGCGCGGGGTATCGCCTCCCCCAACCACTGCGTCAAAGGCATCGCTGGCCGCCAAGTGCTCCAGTACGCGGTGTGTGACTTCCGCGGGTTTGTTGGTGACGAGTGCGGTTTTAATACCCCGCCCGCGCAGTGCCTTTAAGAGCTCCAAACCAGCGGGGTAAAAATCCGCGTTGTGGACGCCCAGCTCATTGTAGTGGCGCATTATCACGGGCATCACGCGATCGACTTGGGCGGGATCGGCATCGCCTTCAAAGCGACCCGACAGAATGCGCCGCGCTAACATCTGAGCGCCGTTGCCGACCCACAAACCAATTTTTTCATCACTGGTGTGAGGCAGGCCAAGCTCGCTCTCTGTGGCGCGCACCACATCGATAATGCCCGGCAAGCTATCGAGTAGCGTGCCATCAAAATCAAATAAAAAGGCGCGCTTTTGCCATAGGCTCGATACATCCATGGGCATCAATCGACGCCAGCCAATTCTTTGCGCATTTGCGCAATGGCCTCTTCGTAGCTAGGGGCGTTAAAAATGGCGGAACCGGCCACAAATGTATCGGCGCCAGCCTCTGCGATCTCGCGAATGTTGTCCGTCTTAACACCACCGTCAATTTCTAAACGGATGTCGCGACCCGATTCGTCGATCAAGGCGCGCGCTTCGCGCAACTTATCCAGCGTGCCGGGAATAAAGGACTGGCCGCCATAGCCGGGGTTGACCGACATCAACAAAATCATATCGACCTTATCGAGCACATGCTTGAGGTAATCCAACGGCGTCGCCGGATTAAACACGAGACCCGATTGGCAGCCGCTGTCTTTAATCAGCTGCAAACTGCGATCAATATGCTCCGAGGCCTCGGGGTGAAATGTAATAAAATCTGCGCCCGCCTTGGCAAAGGCGGGAATCAAATCGTCGACAGGTTTCACCATCAGATGCGCGTCAATCGGTGCTGTGATGCCGTAGTCTCGCAGCGCTTGGCACACGGAGGGGCCAAAGGTGAGGTTGGGCACATAGTGGTTATCCATCACATCAAAGTGGACGATATCCGCCCCCGCCGCTAACACGCGGTCGACATCTTCCCCCAAACGGGCAAGATCGGCGGAAAGAATGGACGGGGCAATTTTATAGGGCTGTTTCATAGCGCACTCGTAAAAGACAGTGCACCGATTATACGGGATGCCCGCACAGCCTATCCAGCGCCGTAGGAATTACACCCCGAGAACGATTAGTTCTTCCTCTTGGACGAATCGCGAATGGGAATCAGCGATTCCAAAACCGTTGCAACACGGGGGTGATTGAGCAACTGCATATGGTTGAGCCCACCGAGGAAATAGCGACCCGCGCGACGATGCTCTGCGTAGCGCACATCCTCACTCGCCGAGCCACTGCCCACATCGACCAGAAAATCACCCAAACTTTGTGACACGGTGCTGGCCTCATCGGGCGCAACACTGGCAAACACATAATCGAGAGCAACGTGCTCTGGCCAATCCATCGCTTCGCCGAGGTGACTATCGGATAAATTTTGAATGCCCGTACTGCGCAAGCCGACGACTTCAGCGACGGGACGGGTAATGGGGTGCCAGTGCAACGCTTGTCGCGCCAACTCCGCTCCACGCTCGACCGCCGACCCCTGGTGCGGTGACCCCAGACACACAACTCGCTCCAAAACCGACACCCAGCGACTACGCTGTGCCGCCGCCACATGTACAGCGCTGCGCGAGAGCAAGCCGCCCATGCTGTGTCCTACCAAATGCAGAGACTCGATCGGTTCCGGCCACTGCTGGTGCAGGCTCTGCAATGCATCATTCAGTGCCCGACCGTTATCCGACAAGCTCAAACCACTGTTGTAGCGGATGTAAATCGGCGTGTAGCCGCGCTCTGTCATACGACGCGCATAGTGCATATCGCGCTCGCCCCAGTGGCGCTCAGACATGCTGTGCCAATAATTTTCATCGCAGCAAAGGCCGTGAACAAACACCACCAAATGGCGACCACTTCGCTCGGCGGGCACGAGACACTGCATGTCTTGGGCTAAATGGCTGTCTCGCTGATGCAAGTAGTCACCGACCAACCCATTTAATGCCGAGTGCCACCACCCGCTGGGCTTCTCTCCGCCGCCGTGAATTTCGCGCCAGCCACTCTCGTAGGCATCCGCCAATGTGAGCAAACCCGCAAGACTTTGGCGCACCACCGAATAGACACCCCGCGCAATGCCGCGATGCGAGCGGCGCACCAGCGCCGACGGCAACTGGGTTACTGGCGTGGCGCGCAGCGCTCGAAAAGGCTGATCGGCAATCGCCAAGTGCATGGACTCAACCTTATCGACCAAACCCACCACACCATCTCGCGCCGCGGCCGCATAGCCCGAAGCACTCGATTCGGCTGACTTCACTGGATAGGATTCGTGCACAGCAACACCCTTTCAAAAACAACTTGTGCACAAGTGTGCACTTTTGCAGTGTCCGTGAAAAGTCGCTTGTCGCCCAAATAGACAAAATGGCATCCCGTCTTTTCAGGCGGCGGCCGTAGAAAACGCGCCCAGCGGCGCTTGTTCATCACAACTTGTGGCGAAAGCGAAAGGCGCTGGCACCGGGGTGGCTGGGTTCAAACCAGGCAAACTGCTGCTGCAATAACACGACGTCCCCCACCATAATCAACGCGGGCGCCTTTACCTCGGCTTTGCGCGCGCGCTCGGGCAAATCGGTCAAGTTGCCAATGACCACTCGCTGGGCGGGCGTCGTACCCTGTTCAACAATGGCTGCAGGGCGATCAGAGGGCGCCCCTTCCTCCTGTAGCCGACGGCAGATTTCGGCGATGTTTTTCAGCCCCATATAGAACACCACCGTCTGGCGAGGCTGGGCTAACTGCGGCCAATTGAGGTGATCGAGAGAGTCGTCTCGCGTGTGGCCCGTGACAAAGACACAGGCCTGCGCGTGATCGCGATGGGTCAGCGGTATGCCCGCGTAGGCCCCGCAGCCACTGGCCGATGTAACGCCGGGCACCACCTGAAAGGGCACCGCATTTTCGGCTAAAAGCGCAATTTCCTCGCCCCCTCGCCCAAACATGAAGGAGTCGCCGCCTTTCAGGCGAGCCACCTTGAGCCCCTGTTTGGCGTAATCCACCAACAATTGGCTAATCTCTCCCTGCGGCACACTGTGATCGGCCGCCAACTTGCCCACATAGACCCGCTCGGCCTCGCGACGACACAAATTCATCACCGCCTCGGGAATTAAGCGATCGTGTACCACGACATCGGCCTGTTGCAGTAGGCGCAGAGCTTTAAAGGTGAGCAAGTCGGGATCACCCGGCCCCGCGCCAATTAAGTAGACCTCGCCCATGGCGCCGTCAGCACTGGGGCTGTCAACGCGATCATCAATCGCCTGTTGCAGTAATTGATCGGCGCGATCCGTTTGCCCCGCGAGTACGGCCTCTGCCACCGGACCCGACAGCACGCCCTCCCAAAAGGAGCGGCGGTGCTCAAAAGGCACGCGCGCTTTGACCGTCTTGCGGTAGCTTTTTACCAGCGCCGCCAGCTGGCCGTAGGCGGCGGGAATCAACGTCTCCAGGCGCGCTTTAATAGCCCGAGCCAACACGGGGGCGCCTCCGCCACTGGAGATCGCAATGGTGATCGGGTCGCGCTCGACGACCGCGCCATTGGTGTAATCGCACAGCTCGGGGGTGTCGACAACATTCACCATGACACCCGCCGATTTAGCGGCCTCATAAACGCGTCGGTTCGCGCACTCGTCGTCCGTTGCCGCCACCACTAAACGGCACCCCTGTACATCGTCGGCCTCAAAATGCTTGGCGCGGTGCTCGATGTCGCCCCGCTCAAGAGACGCCTGCAAATTCTTGCACAGTGTTGGGGCAACCACGGTGAGGCTTGCGCCCGCTTTGAGCAACATCTCGGATTTGCGAGAGGCGACTTCTCCACCACCTACCATGAGACAGGGGTAGTCTTTAACATCCAACCAAATGGGCAAATAGCGCATACTTCGTTAACCTGTTTTCAATACATCAATTATACGCACTTAAACGGCGCGCACAGTTACTAGGCGCCAATTCGGTAGGAATAAACATGGCTAAGATTCTTGGCGTGGGCAATGCCACACTCGACATCATCAATCGCGTCGACGGCTATCCCGTTGAAGACAGTGAAAATAAAGCGCTCTCCCAGCGCATGGCCCTAGGCGGCAACACAGCCAATACATTAAATGTACTGTCCCAATTAGGTCACCAGTGCCAATTCGTCGGCGTACTCGCCTACGATGCCTTTGGTCGTGCTCTGCGCGAAGCCTTGAGCGATTTGGGCATTGGCACGAGCCACTGTTTTGCCACGCGCGGGCAAACCCCCACTTCCTATATTACGCTCAACGAGCAAAGCGGCTCGCGCACCATCGTCCACTACCGAGATCTGCCCGAGCTTCACAGCCAGCACTTTATCGACGAGATTCAAGTGCGCGATTACGCGTGGTTACACCTGCAAGCCCGCGCCAATGTCGGCGACGTAGAGACCATCGCCCAACACATTCAAAATGACAGATTGGAAACACAGGTGATTTCGATTGAAATCGAAAAACCCCACCAAGATGTAGAGCGCCTCATTCCCCTCGCCGATGTGGTGTTTTTCTCCAAAGACTTTGCGCGCCATCACCAGCAAAACAGTCCAGAGGCTATGCTGGACTTTTCCCGCGTACTGGGCGCCAAACACCTCGTCGTCTGCCCCTGGGGCACCCGCGGCGCGTGGGCCGAAAACAGCGAGGGGCAGCGCTTTCACTCACCCGCCTTTCCCCCTAGGCAAGTGATCGACACCGTCGGCGCTGGCGATACCTATAATGGCGGTTTTATCGACGCCCAGTGTCGCGGCCTCGATGTGCAACAGAGCCTTGAGCAGGCCTGTCGCTTAGCCGGTAAAAAGGTCGGGCAAGAGGGCTTTGAACATCTAAACGATTTAGAAGCCCAGTAAGCGCCGAAGACAGGGTACCTATCGAGGTCCCTGAACCTCGATTTAGAAAGTGATCGCCAGCCCTCGGTTTACCTCAAATAGTCTTCGAGGTTGCCTTCGAGCGAGTCGTCAAAAAATTCAAGGTCGCGTCGAAACTGACGCATCAGCTCTAAATCTTCAATGCGGCGCCAAGCGGGCTGCGCCTGTGTAGAGCCTGAACTGGCTTCGTTTCTCAGTTGTTGTTCGCGGTACTCTTTACTGTGTCCCATATCGACCTCCCAAAAGGTAAACTGGAATAAAATAAACCGCTGTTTATTGTTCTTGTCGCCTTCGAGTGTTGTTGAAAATCGACTATCGGGCAAGTCAAAGATCGGTGTAAAAAAACCACTTTATGCGACAGCGAAGGATATTGCCGATAAACGGATCAAATCGACAGAAATGCGTACGAATTAATCGAGATAGGCCAGCCAATCGCGGCTATCGTCACCAAACACAAAGAACTCAGGATTGAGCAGAGACGATTTGCGATTGTATGTCATGCGCTCACCCTCGGAGGTGACAAAAAAGCCCCCCGCCTCTTCGACCACACACTGGCACGCCCCCGTATCCCACTCTGAGGTTTTGCCCAAGCGCGGATAGAGGTCCGCCTTGCCTTCGGCGACGAGACACGACTTTAATGAGCTGCCCATGTGAACCATCGAATGTTCGCCGAGACGGTTTAAATAGCTCAGCAAGCGATCGCTGCGATGACTGCGGCTAGCAGCAATGCGCGCCGCCCCCCCCACCGCCGCGGTGCTGATTGGCGCGCGTCCCGACTGGGTGATTTTTTCTGCGCCATTATCCTTAGACGCACTGTAGGTGGCGCCGAGCACCGGCGCGTGGACCACGCCCAAAACGGGTTGGTGGTAGTGAATTAAGGCAATGTTTACGCTGAACTCGCCATTGCCTTTAATAAACTCTTTGGTGCCATCGAGTGGATCGACCAGCCAGTACGTTTGCCACTGCTGACGCTGTTCAAAAGCGGCGGCCTCGCCCTCCTCCGAGAGGATAGGCCACTGGGGTTCAAGCTGACGTAAGCCCTGCTCAATCACATCGTTTGCCGCCCAGTCCGCCTCCGTCACGGGCGTTTTATCGGCCTTTTGCTCCACCTCATAGTCGCCGTGATAAACATTGAGAATAGCCTGGCCCGCTCGCTCGGCAATCGCCTCGACTTGCTTTTGTAAAGACGGGAGAGCGTCCCAATCAAACATCGACGAAGCCCCGCTCGATCAGATCGCGCACATAGTAAAGTGCCGCCAGAGTTCGCCCCTCTGTGCATTCCTCGCGCGCGGCCAACTCGTGCAAGGCGTCCAATCGCCAGGGAATCACCTCGAGTTCCTCGGGCTCATCCCCCTCTAGACGCTGAGGGTAGAGATCTGTCACCAGTACCACATGCGTTTCATGGCCCATAAACGTGGGCGCCAAAGTGAAGCTATTGATTTCTCGGAGCTCGCGACCGCCGACGCCCACCTCTTCCATCAATTCGCGGTTAGCTGCCTCCAGCACGGCCTCACCCGCATCGATGCGGCCCTTGGGCAACACCAGTTCATAGCGACCCGTGCCCGCGGCAAACTCCCGAATTAACAGCGCGGTGTCGCGATCTTGCAAGGCCACCATCATCACAGCTCCCCGCCCGCGCTGCATGCGCTGATAGTAGCGCTCTACGCCGTTGCTAAAACGCAAGTGCAGTTGTTCCAGCTTCATAACGCCAGATTTCACCACTTGCTCGGGAGGCAGTGGCGCGACAGAGAGCACTTCAGGGGGGTCTCGCAGAGGGTCGTCTATACTTTTAAGAGCATCGTTCATCGTAGTGAGTATTCACTGTTGCGATTTGGCTGGCAAGATTGTTGCCAACAGTGGTTCATGTAACAGTACACTATCTTTATCAGCGAATCACCGCGACCTGAGGAGATCGAATGCCGCAACAAAGCACGATTGATTGGAACTCCATCGACACCGTTCTACTCGACATGGACGGCACACTGCTCGATCTCAATTTTGACAACTACTTTTGGATGACCCACTTACCCAAACGCTACTGCGATATTCACGGCGGCGACCGCGATCAGGTGCGCATGCAGTTGTATGAAAAGATCATGTCCGAAAAGGGCAATCAGCGTTGGTACGACCTGACTTACTGGAGCAACCACTTAGAGGTCGACATCAACGCGCTTAAGTGTGAAATACAACACCTCATACAGCCACTGCCTTACACGCAAAAATTTATTCAATTTGCTCAAGAGGCGGGCAAAAAACTCTATATCGTCACCAACGCCCACATTGATGGCGTCGAAATTAAAATGGGACAGGTCGACTTAGCGCGCCACTTTGAGCGCATCGTAGTGGCCTTCGAATACGACGAACCCAAAGAGTCCGACGCCTTTTGGCCTCTGCTCCAGCAGGATTTGGGCTACGACCCCCGTCGCACTTTATTCGCCGACGACAACACTGCCGTGTTGGCCGCCGCCGAGCGCGCGGGCATTGCCGAAGTCATCGGCATGCGCTGCCCCGATAGCAAAGGCACACGCAACGAGCTCACGGGCCACAAAGCCGTCGACAACCTCGGCTTTTTAGTGCCCCAATAACTCGCCCAACAGGCCGGGCAAGAAGTACTCGCTCACCAGCAGCGGCTGCCCGCCCACGCGGTAGCCATTGCAGCGCCCCCAGTAGGGCAAGGCTTGCGAGGGCGGCAACACCTTCATGGATTCGCGCACCAGCGTCGGGTCGGCAAACAGCACACTGCCCAGAGAGCGATTGCCCAAGTGCACTAAAGCCCGCCGCCCCTGCAACACCGGTAAAGGCAATAAGCTATTGGCGTATACGCAGGCCACGCCCTTGCAACGCAATTCGACTTCGCGCTGCAAAACCGCCAGCCCCGGGCGCAAGCCCAAAACCCTGGCCTCTTGACCGCTTAAGCCGCGCCACTGTTCCCGCAAGGGCACCACCTCAAAACGCCCCTGACTCATGGCGACCAAACGCTGAGTCAAAGACCCCGACTCCGACAGCCACGAGCGCAGCTCGCGCGGTGCGCGATTGAGAAATAGGGGGTGAAAAACAGGTGGATTCATCGGCTCAGCTCTCTCCTCGAGGCGCATTCTAGCACTGAGTTTGGGCTTAAATGAAAAGCGGGTTAGGTATCACCCAAAGAGGTGCAATAGGCGATCGCGATGCTTTCTCTCTCAACGGTTCCGCTAGACGCTGGAGAATTTTTCAGCACCCGACAACCAACGCTTGACCAGTGGCTGAATATTGGGATGGCGCTGTTCAATCCAGTCGCCCGCCAGCTGGTGAATGGCATCCACCAAGTGCTCGTCCCGCGTTAGATCCGCCACGCGAAAGCTCATATCACCCGTCTGCCTCGTGCCGAGCACCTCGCCCGGGCCGCGCATGTCTAAGTCCTCGCGGGCGATCTCAAAGCCGTCGTTGCTTCGGCGCATGGTGTCGAGCCGACGCCGCGCCTTTTCACCCAGCGGGTTTTTATACAGCAACACGCAGGAGCTCTCGACGGCACCGCGACCCACGCGACCGCGCAGTTGGTGCAGCTGACTCAGCCCCAAACGCTCGGCGTTTTCGATCACCATCAGCGAGGCGTTTGGCACATCGACCCCCACTTCTATCACGGTGGTGGCAACGAGTAAGTCGATATCCCCCGCTTTAAACTGAGCCATCGTGCGCTCTTTATCCGCGGGTTTCATGCGCCCGTGAACCAAGCCGATACGCACAGCGGGCATGGCCTCGGCCAAACTCGATGCCGTATCCTCGGCGGCTTGGCACTGCACCATCTCCGATTCTTCGATCAGCGTGCACACCCAATACACTTGCCGACCCTGTTCACAGGCGCTGCGAATACGCTCGATCACATCGGCGCGGCGAGATTCCGCCAGAGCCACGGTTTTGATGGGTGTGCGCCCCGGCGGCAACTCGTCAATCACAGAGTAATCGAGGTCGGCATAGGCCGTCATCGCCAGAGTGCGCGGAATCGGCGTCGCCGTCATAATCACTTGGTGAGGACTGATGCCGCTATTTTGCCCCTTTTCTCGCAGGGCCAAACGCTGGTGCACACCAAAGCGGTGTTGCTCATCTACCACCAGCAGAGCCAGTCGTTGGAATATCACTTCCTCTTGAAACAGCGCGTGGGTGCCGACCACCAAGGCCACATCGCCACTCGCCAACTCCGCTAGAGTTTGGCGTCGTTTAGCGCCTTTGACGCGACTCGAAAGCCAACCGACGCGAATGCCCAGCGGTTCAAACCAGGCGCTAAGCGTCTGCCAGTGCTGCTCGGCCAACAGCTCTGTCGGCGCCATCATGGCCGCTTGCTGGCCGCACTCCACCGCCGCCAGCAAGGCGAGGGCAGCCACCACGGTTTTGCCCGATCCGACATCGCCTTGCACAAGGCGCAAGCTCGGCCAATCGCGAGCGATGTCTGTATCGATCTCTTTCACGACGCGCTGCTGCGCCTGAGTCAATTGAAAGGGCAAAGCCTGCATAAACTGTCGGCGCAAGGTATTTTGCGATGGCGCCCCCGTCTCGGTATTGGTTCCAATGGGAACCGCCGTTTCACTTTGCACGCGCTGGCGCAACAGCAACATCGACAACTGGTGTGCCAATAGTTCTTCAAAAGCCAAGCGCTGTTGCGCGGGGTTGCCCCCTTGCGCCAGCGCCGCCAGAGAGACCGTCGGCGGCGGCCGATGTAACAGGTGCAGGGCCTCACCTAATGTCGGCACATTGAGCAGTGAGGGCGGCAGACAATCGGCTGGAATCAAATCGGGCAAAAGTCCCGTATCAACGTGCTCCAGAGCCTGATCTGTCAACTTGCGCAACACCGATTGACTCACGCCATCGGTGGCGGGGTAAATCGGCGTTAACGCGGTTTCCATCGGCGTCGCTGCCTGCTCACCGTAACGATACTCGGGGTGTACCATCTCAAAACGACCTAGGGCCGTTTCTCTGGCCTCGCCAAAGCAGCGAATGCGCGTGCCGCGCTCCAGTGCATTTTTTTGCGCTTGGGAAAAATAAAAAAACCGCAGTACCAGTGATCCCGTGCCATCGGACAGCTGCACCAGCATTTGTCGGCGGCGGCGAATCACGATCTCCGCGTGCTCCACCTCTCCCTCGACCACCACTTCGGCACCGTGTTGTAAGGCGCAGATTGGCGTCACACGCGTGCGGTCTTGATAGCGCAACGGCAGGTGAAACAGCACATCCTGTACCGTGTGAATGGGCAAGCGCGCCAGCTTTTCCGCCAGCGCGGGACCGACGCCTTTGAACTGTGTCACCGATGCCGTCAGTGACAAGTTACCAGAGGCCTTTTGCTTTGATGATGCCATGAAAACCCCGACCTCCCTGTCGGCTCAGCGGCTTACTCGTTCAACTCCAGTACCGCATCCATCTCGACTTGCGCACCCTTGGGTAGCTCCGCCACACCAATCGCTGCCCGCGCGGGGTAGGGCTCGCTGAACACCTGCGCCATGATCTCGTTGACCGTGGCGAAATGACTCAAATCGGTTAAGAAAA
Organism: gamma proteobacterium HTCC5015; assembly: GCA_000155715.1. Lineage (GTDB taxonomy): Bacteria > Pseudomonadota > Gammaproteobacteria > HTCC5015 > HTCC5015 > HTCC5015. Next base: position 30,432 of record DS990610.1, read on the forward strand.
TATTGAGTTTTACCACATCGGCCAAAGAGCCACCCGCCGCCTCGGCAACCGCCGTGAGATTGTGAAATACGCGCTGAATTTGGTCGCGGATATCGCCGTCGATGAGTTCCATGGTCTCTGGCACTAGGGGAATCTGACCCGATAGATACACTGTCGTGCCCACTTTGACCGCTTGTGAATACGTCCCGATCGCCGCTGGGGCCTTGTCTGTCGCGATAATTTGCTTGCTCATAGTGACTCCTCGTTTTGCAGGCAATGCTACCACGGCCTGAGAGAGCTTGGGGCAGTAGCTTGCCCCATCGGGGACATGATCGGCATCAAATAACACCGGCGAAGTCGGACAACATTCGCTTGCAGGGCAGTGTTGTAGGAAGCCTCCACTCAAGGTGGCATAGAGGCCACTCACCTACACCCCTGTCGGCGAATCAAATTTGGAATGACGGCCTTTGAACCCCTATATGCCACGCCGAGAAGCGCAGGCTAAAACGGATGAAGCCGAGGACGAACTCTCTAAGAAAGGAGCGAAGAATGAGCGAGTTCCGCAGGCGCCGTTTTGGCCGAGCATCACAGGGAACCCGAAGGGTGTGGCCGTTGGGAGCGGTGACCACCAAGGATGGTGGAAATGCAGGCTGTGCTTTGGTGACTTTCACGCTGAAAAGCCACTGCCCCGTCGGCGGCCGTCCCGACATTCAAAACACTCCGACGAAGCCGCAGATCGGGCCGTGGGCGACCCTCCCACACGCTCAGCTATCGTGCCGTGCGAAAAATCATTGTGGGAGGACGCCTTTATGCCCTTGGGTGCTCGGAACGACGGATGCGCCGCTGAGGGTCGTTGCCAACAGCAGCCACCTCGGCGAAGTCGGACACCCATCGCCTGCAGGGCAGGCTCCTACCGCGCGCACAGACAATGTCGCCCTGAAGATCGGTACTCGCACCCTTGTTAAAGGATATAGCGAGAGAGATCTTCGTCTTCGACCAAGGCACCGATGTGGCTATCCACATAGGCGGCATCGACACTGAGCGTTTTGTCCGAGCTGTCGGAGGCCTCGTAGGAAACCTCTTCGAGCAGGCGCTCCATCACTGTATGCAATCGACGGGCGCCGATGTTCTCGGTGCGCTCGTTGACTTGCCACGCCACCTCGGCAATGCGGTCTATACCCTCTTCGGTAAACTCAAGGGTCAGCCCCTCCGTACCGATCAAAGCCATGTACTGCTTGGTTAAGGAGTGATCGGGTTCTTTGAGGATACGTTGGAAATCATCGGCAGTGAGCTTTTCCATTTCCACGCGAATCGGCAGGCGCCCCTGTAACTCGGGGATGAGATCAGACGGCTTCGACAAATGAAAAGCACCTGAGCCTATGAACAGAATGTGATCTGTTTTGATCATGCCGTACTTGGTATTCACCGTACTGCCTTCGATAAGCGGCAACAGATCGCGCTGCACGCCCTCGCGAGACACATCGCCGCCACTGCGATCCGAGCGCTGGCAAATTTTGTCGATTTCGTCGATGAAAACAATGCCGTTTTGCTCAGCCTGCTCAATGGCGCGCACTTTGAGGTCGTCCTCGTTAATCATCTTGCCCGCCTCTTCATCGGTTAAGACTTTGAGTGCGTCTTCAATGCGCATCTTGCGCTTTTTACTCTGCTTAGAAGAGAATTTGCTGAACATATCCTCGAGCTGACTCGACATCTCTTCCATGCCCGGAGGAGTCATGATTTGCATACCCCCCGATTGCGCCGCCACTTCTACTTCGATCTCCTTATCGTTTAAATCGCCTTCGCGGAGTTTCTTGCGAAATTTTTGCCGCGTCTCGTTATCCTGTGCTGGCTCTGATGGAGACTCTTCGCCACTTAAATCAAAACCAAACCCATTGCTGGTGCTGCGCGCGGGAGGCAACAAGATATCCAGCACGCGATCCTCGGCGGCGTCTTGCGCGCGCGGCCAGACCTTTTCCTTTTCCAGCTCGCGGACCTGCTTCACCGCGATGTCGGCGAGATCTTTAATAATCGAATCGACCTCTCGGCCCACATAGCCCACCTCGGTAAACTTAGTGGCCTCGACTTTCATAAAGGGCGCATTGGCCAGTTTGGCCAGTCGGCGAGCAATTTCCGTTTTACCGACACCCGTGGGCCCGATCATCAAAATATTTTTGGGCGTGATTTCGTGACGCGTAGCCTCGGGCAGTTGCATGCGTCGCCAGCGATTTCTCAGCGCAATCGAGACGGCGCGCTTGGCGGCGTGTTGTCCAATAATGTGCTTGTCCAGCTCTTGGACAATTTCGCGGGGAGTCATTTCCGACATAGTTACAGCTCTTCGATGGTCAGGTTGTGATTGGTAAACACGCAGATATCGCCGGCGATATGCAAGCTGCGCTCGACGACTTCTCGTGCGCCCAACTCGGTGTTTTCATAGAGGGCTTTAGCGGCGCTTTGGGCAAATTGACCGCCCGAGCCAATAGCGATAAAAGAATCCTCTGGCTCAATCACATCGCCATTGCCCGAGATCACCAGCAGCCCCTCTTGGCTGCCGACGATCAACAGGGCCTCTAGATTTCTCAGCACTTTGTCCGTGCGCCAATCTTTGGCCAACTCCACCGCAGCGCGGGTCAAATTGCCGTTGTGTTGTTCGAGCTTGCCTTCAAATTTTTCAAAGAGCGTAAAAGCATCTGCGGTGGCGCCCGCAAACCCCGCCAGCACTCTGCCGCCGTAAAGGCGCCGCACCTTGCGGGCATTGCCCTTCATAACTGTATTGCCCATGCTGACTTGGCCGTCGCCGCCAATGACGACATCGTCACCGCGCTGAACGCCCAATATGGTTGTGCCGTGAAGTGATTCCACAATAAAACTCCTGAATCTCGCTTTCCCCCTTCATAGGGGCTTAGACCCACATTGCAAGGGTTCAAAGCGAACTTTGTCGAAGCTTGCCCCGAGCGCCCATATCGATCGCTGGTGCGTAGAAGTGCGCCCGAGTTAAAGGTTCCATAGGCAAATTAAGCAGATCAATCTGAACATTAAGAGCCGCGATGAGGCGCAGGCGTGCGAGCCAGCACAGCGAGACGGACAGAGGCGGCGCCGGCCTTGAGCAACGCGTCGCTCAAGGCCTCCAAGGTTGCGCCAGAGGTCATCACGTCGTCGACTAGGACGAGGTGCTTATCGCGCACATCCTCAACCACCGAAAAGGCTCGACGCACAACGCGACGCCGCTCTTTGCGACTCAAGCCGTAGGCCAAGTGACGCGTGTGTCGCTGGCGCTCAACCGCCGTCATCACACAACGCGCACCCAAGCCTTCGGCAAAGGCCATCGCCAGCGGCTCGCTCTGATTAAAGCCCCGCCTCGCGCGGCGCAGTGGGTGCAGCGCCACGGGTAACACCATATCGACATCCGCCCACGACTGCCGATAGCGCCGCCCCAACTCGCCCATCACCTGTAATAAACCGCGCTCATAGCGCAGCTCGCCTCGGAATTTATAGCGTTGGATCAACGCCTTAGAGAGCCCTTCGTAACACCAAACTGCTGCTGCGGCCCGCCACTTAGGAGGGCGAGCGATACATTGACCACACAGCTGGCCGTTTGACATCGGTACACCACAGCGCGGGCAGCTCATCTCCAGAGCAGGCAGTAAATCGGCGCAGTCGTCGCACAAAAGGGCCGCTTCAGAACTCGGCGCCAAACGACATTGGCACTCAAAGCAGCGGTCGGGAAAAAGGGCGTTCACCACACCCGATAGCGTGGATTCCAGCAATGGACGGACTTGGATCATGTCAACCTTCCTTGGCATATCAGTTGACAGCCTCGCGGCCTCACCTATGATGCCCTGAGATCTGTCACGCAATAGCCAAGAGATTAGCACAATGACATCGACGCGCCACGACTGGACTCAAAAAGAGATTGAACAGCTGTTTCAACAGCCCTTTAACGATCTACTGTTCCATGCCCAGAGCGTGCACCGCGAACATTTTGATCCCAATGCCGTGCAAATGAGTTCTCTGCTCAGCATCAAAACGGGTGCCTGCCCCGAGGATTGTGGCTACTGCCCACAAAGCGCCAAATACAACACCGAACTAGAGCGCGAGGCCCTGATGCCACTGGGCGAAGTCCTCTCCGCCGCGCGCGCCGCCAAGGCCAAAGGCGCCTCGCGTTTTTGTATGGGCGCGGCGTGGCGCAACCCCAACGACCGCCAGCTCGAACAAGTGGGCGAAATGGTGAGCGCCGTGCGCGATATGGGTTTGGAAACCTGTGTCACTCTGGGCATGCTCGAAGCCCACCAAGCCCAGCGCCTGCGCGACGTGGGCCTCGACTACTACAATCACAACCTCGATACCTCCCCCGACTACTACGGCGAAGTCATTACCACCCGCACTTACCAAGATCGACTCGACACGCTCAGCCATGTGCGCGATGCGGGCATCCATGTCTGCTGTGGCGGCATCGTCGGCATGGGCGAAGCGCCCAGCGACCGCGCGGAGCTCGTACAGCAGCTGGCCAACTTGCCGCAGCACCCCGAGTCGGTTCCCATCAATTTATTGGTACAAGTTGCGGGCACACCTCTGTACGGCACCGAGGCACTCGATCCCTTTGATTTTGTTCGCACCATCGCCGTCGCCCGCATTACGATGCCGCAGTCTATGGTGCGTCTGTCTGCGGGCCGCAATGACATGAGCGACGAGCTGCAAGCTCTGTGTTTTATGGCGGGCGCCAACTCTATTTTTTACGGCGATAAACTGCTCACGACGGACAATCCAGAAGCCGAACGCGACCAAAAGCTCTTTGAGCGACTCGGCCTGCACTTGTGCGCCGACACTCGTGCCAGCGGCGATGTGCCTACAACAAAAAGCGACGACAAGACCTGCGCCGCTTAAGTCGTGATTGATCTCGACCCAGCACCGATTCCCCCAGCGTGGCAGCGTCGCCTAGATCAGGTGCAAAACACATTGCGCGAGCAGCTGCGCTGGCGACTCTGCGATACTTATCCCGGCGCCCAACAGCCGCGCTATAAACACGGTGGGCAGTGGCGTATCAACTTTGCCAGCAACGACTATCTGGGCTTGGCCAATCACCCCATACTGAAACGCGCCCTAGCCGAGGGCGTTGAGCGGTTTGGTGTCGGCGCGGGCGCCGCACATTTACTCGGCGGCCATCGCAGCGCGCACCAAGCACTGGAACAGCGCATTGCCCAGTGGACGAAACGCCCAGCCGCCCTCTTGTTTTCAACCGGCTATATGGCCAATCTCGCCATCGCGACGGCATTCACCCAAAAGGGTGACTGCTTGGTCCAAGACAAGCTGAACCACGCCTCTATGATCGATGGCGCTCGACTGAGCCAAGCCACGCTGAAGCGCTACCCCCACGCCGACGCCGAGGCCGCTCGGCGCCAGATCGACAGCCACAGCGAAGGCCTAACCCTGTTAATGTCCGATGGCGTGTTCAGCATGGACGGCGACATCGCGCCCCTGCCCGAACTCGCACGACACTGCCGCGAAACGCAGGCTCTACTGATGGTTGACGATGCTCACGGGCTCGGTGTGCTCGGCGCCAACGGCGGAGGCTGTATCGACCACTTTCGTTTAAGCACGCGAGATGTCCCGATACTGATGGGCACACTGGGTAAGGCTCTGGGCGGCTTTGGTGCCTTTGTCGCCGGCGAGGAAGCCATCATAGAACAACTGCGTCAATTTGGCCGCAGCTATTTATTCACGACGGCCACGCCACCCGCCGTGGCACACGCGCTCATTAGCGCCATCGATCTCGTGCAAAATGAACCCCAGAGGCGCGCGCAATTGCATCAAGTCATCGAGTATTTTCAAACGCGCGCTGAGGCGATGGGCATTCCAGTCACCCACAGTCACACGCCCATCCAACCCATCGTGCTGGGCGACGAATCGCGCACACTACAGATTGCTCAAGCACTCCAAAAAACGGGGTTCGACATCGGTGCCATACGTCCCCCCACCGTCCCCCAAGGTCAGTGCCGCCTACGCATCACTCTGCGAGCCGATCACCGACAGGACGACATCGAAGCCCTCCTCGACGCCCTCGCTGGCGCCTTGGATTTTTAGCCACAGAGAAAGCGTCATCGCCATAACGAGTGCGGGAGGGAACATTTCGCTTGAGTTATTGAGCGAAGGTAGGGAGTTGCTCTTCCGTCGTAGGAGACTGCCGAGCAGGCGAATGTTGTCCGGCTCCGCCGAGTTTTATCTAATGTCGGAACCAAAGAAAACGCCGCCCGAATGCCACACCCTTCGAGTTCCCTGCGATGCTCGGCAAAAACGGCGCCTGTGGAACTCGCTCGTTCCTCGCTCAAACAGTCCTCGGCTTTATCCGTTTTTACCTGCACTTCTCGGTGTGGCCTATGGGTCGTTGCGAGGAGGCGCAGCCGACGCGGCAATCTGCCGAACGGTTACGCAGATTGCGTCACTTCGCTCGCAATCCGAAGCGAGCTCTTGCACAAATACCCTCCGTGTTCTCTGTGCCCTTTAGGGTACTGTGGCTAACGCATAAAAAACCCGATAAGATTTTCCCAAGGCACAGGAAGTGCCCTGAAAGTATGTGAAGCCATTCAAGGAGGACACATGGCAATTACCGATTGGCCAGCCAGCGAGCGGCCGCGCGAGAAGTGTTTGCAGCTCGGTGCCGCGGCACTGTCGGACGCCGAGCTGCTGGCGATTTTTTTCCGCGTCGGTACTCAGGGAAAAAGTGCCGTCGACTTAGCCCGCGAGTCGCTGCATCACTTCGGTTCCCTGCGCGCCTTACTCGGCGCAGAGGAGCATCAATTCTGTCGAGCCCACGGATTGGGACAGGCCAAATTTGTACAGCTGCAGGCGGTGCTGGAAATGGCTCGGCGCCATTTGTTAGAAGACCTACAACGCGGTGAAGCGCTGACGTCTCCCGATCAAGCTAGCGCTTATTTAAAAGCCAAATTGCGCGACTACCACCACGAAGTCTTTGCCTGCTTGTGGCTCGACACCCGCCACCGCGTCATTCTCTACGAAGAACTCTTTCGCGGCACGCTCGACGGCGCCAGCGTCTATCCGCGTGAAGTCGTCAAAGCGGCACTCAAACACAATGCTGCCGCCGTGATTTTTGCCCACAACCACCCCTCGGGCATCGCCGAACCCAGCCGTGCCGACGAACACATAACCCGTCGTTTGAAAGACGCCCTCGGACTCGTCGATATACGCGTGCTCGATCACATTGTAATTGGCGACGGAGAACACAGTTCGCTGGCCAATCGCGGCCTGTTGTAAAGGCCCCCAGAGAAGCGCCGCACAAGTCTGGATCAGAGTTATGCAGAGCTACACTAACTTGCTATATTCCTCGCTTAACTGTGAGGAGGAGCACCATGAAACGACGCGAGTTTATCGAGAAGACGGGCCTCGTCGCCCTCAGCGCCACCGCCATTAGCGCCTGTGGCAGCGAGAGCGGCAACGCCACCCCCGACGCCAAAACAGAAGGTTGCGAGCCCGCCAAGCCGATTAAGTGGTCGATGGTAACCACTTGGCCGAAAAACTTCCCCGTGCTGGGCACCGGCGCCGAGTTCCTCGCCGAACAAATCAACGCCATGAGCGGTGGGCGTCTACAAGTTAGCGTTTACGCCGCAGGGGAAAAAGTACCCGCTCTGGAAGTGTTCGACTTTGTCTCCAAAGGCGGTGCAGAAATGGGCCACGGCTCCGCCTACTATTGGAAGGGCAAGAGCAAAACCTTTCAGTTTTTCTCCACCGTTCCCTTTGGTATGAACCAGTTGGAAATGGACGCTTGGATTCGCCACGGCGGCGGCCAAGCTCTGTGGGACGAAGCTTACCAGCCCTTTGGGGTGCAATCCTTCCCCGCGGGCAACACCACTGTGCAAATGGCCGGCTGGTTTAATAAAGAGGTCAACACGCTAGAGGATCTCAAAGGTCTGAAAATGCGTATTCCCGGGCTCGGTGGCGAAGTCATGCGCCGCGTCGGCGTCGAGGCGCAGAACATTCCCGGCGGCGACCTCTACACCGCCATGGACAGTGGGCGGATCGACGCGACTGAGTGGGTCGGCCCCTACAACGACTTAGCCTTTGGTTTTCACAAAATTGGCAAGTACTACTACTATCCCGGCTGGCACGAACCCGGCACCATCCTTGAGGGCCTAGTCAACAAAGACGCTTTCGCCGCTCTGCCCACCGATCTACAAGCCATCGTCAAAGCGGCTTGCACCGTCGCCAACGCGCATATGGCAACAGAGTTTATGGCCAAGAACAATGAAGCATTAAAAGTGCTGGTCGAAGAACACGGTGTGGAACTACGGCGCCTGCCCGAGGATGTGCTGAGCGAACTCAAAAGCATTTCTGAAGAGGTCGTGCGAGAACTTGCAGAGCAAGATGCCTTTTCAACGAAGGTGTACGAGTCCTACCGACAATTTCACAATAACGCCAAGGCCTGGAGCGATGTTTCCGAGCGAGCTTATCTAAACATTCGCTGAGTGTTGTCGCTACTCGCCGCACAGTATTTTGAACGACGGCACACAAGTACGGCAGAAGTGGCAACGCCGCTTCTGCCACACAAACCCTCGATGTGAACAGCGTCGCAGTTTTCCCCTATTCCCCCATATGGATGATTACAGCTATTACCGGCACGGCTTTAATAGCGACATCCAACAACGGAGGAAAACTTATGAAATATATATTGCCCACACTACTGGCCTCATCGGCTCTAGCTTTGATCGGCTGTGATAGCTCATCTGGCAACAGCAACAGCGACGACGAAAATGCACCCACCGAACTCAGCATCAGCAGTGAAAATGCCACTTTATTAGCGACTGTTGTGATGGACACGCTAGAGCGCCGTATGGAGGACGGCTTCGATAGCTCACCCACTGATTTTGCAAATCGCGTTGAATCCTACGATAAAGTGATTGGCGGCACGGGCACCACGGGCAGTGAAAACTGCGACAGTAGTGGCAACTTCTCTACTCAACGTTCCGCCGCTATCGATTACACAGTGAGTGGCACCAATCTACCCGAGGAGCTGGCGGGGAAAAGCATCACACTAAACTACAACGCTTGCGTAGAAAGAGGCATTTTTGGCGACAACGAATACACTGGAACCATTAGCGCCACTTATGCCGACGATCACACTCTAAGCGACAACAAAATTGATATCGAAACCGATCAACACACGGTTCATGCAGGGCAAGGCAACAACGATGATACCGAGAGAGAGTATTCGTATTCCGGCAAAATGAACTTCCGCGATGAGTACAACTCGGGCACTCAGATAGGTAAAACCCAATACACCTTTACGGACATGAACATGACTGTGGCATACAAAGGGGATACCTCTGACTTGAAAAAGTACACCGTAACTTTCCGCGATATTACTTTGGCCGTTCTACGTGATAACAATACGCCCACTGTAGAAGACCGCAGCATCGACGGCACGATTGTTATCGATGGGCTCACCGCCCAAATTGACACCAAAGCGGATGGCGCCTTTGACGCTCGAGGCGATGATGAAACCCAATTGCATGTCACCATCACCGGTCGCGACGACACCACGATGGTTATCAAGGGTGTGGATGCTTCCCAAGTCTCTATTGCGATCAACGGCGGTAGCGCAAAAACTGTACAGCGCGAAACACTCGTCTTAAGCGATCCCTCCGCTGCGGGTGGTGCACTACTAGCCACCAGCAAGTAACCCAAACCACCAACTCCAACTGAGCGGCGCTGTTGTCAGCGCCGCTCCGCTTGCGCAATCATTATTCTGCCATCAAGAGATCGAGGTCGATGATGGGCAAAGGCACACCTTCGATATCGACCCAGCAGTGAACGGCTCGGCTCACTCGCGGACTTAACACCGCATCGTGAACAATCGCTTGATTGGGCACATCAACCCGTTGTGGCGTGCCATACAGCGCCAGCGCGCCCTGTTCTATGCGAGCATTGCCACGAAAGGCGACAATACCTATTAACGTACTCGCACTGGCAACGCCCGCCGCCAAATCAAGCAACGGCAACTCCGATTGATTCCACAGCAAATTGTTCTGGCGCTCTGGCTCCGCCGCCTCTCGCTGTCGGTAAGGGGGTGGCGTTTGCTGATCCAGCGTTTCGCATTCAAGCAAGTGCCCCATGGCATGCTCGGCAATCAATGCATATTGCCCCGGTGCCCATGCTATTTTCCACGCTTTCACGAACTCCGCTCCACGGGCAGCAACTGGTGAATGGTTTGCAGCAATTGCTCCTCCGAGTAGGGTTTCGTCAAGTAAAAATCGACTCCTGCTTGCTCGGCCAGATCGCGATGCTTATCACTGCTGCGCGACGTGATCATCACAATGGGAATCGATGACATATCGGCGTCAGCCTTGAGCTGTGCACTCATTTCTAGGCCGTTCATGCGTGGCATTTCTAAGTCGCTGAGAATGACATCGGGACGATGCTGTTTTATCTGCTCAATACCCTCGACGCCGTCTTTGGCGGTATGGGCTCGCAGCCCCATATCCTCGACAAACTGAACCAGTGAACGACGCGTGCTAAGAGAATCATCGACCACTAAAACGCGCCGCTGACGCTGTCGGTTCGCTCGGCGCACCTGCAGTGTTTCGCCGCGCTCAATGGCGTTGACGAGGCTGGGCATGTCCAGCACGGGTACCGCTTCGCCATCGCCCAATATCGTGGCCCCGGCAACGCCGGGAGGGCTTGGCAGCCACGAACCTAGAGGCTTTATGACAATATCGCGGCTGCTCATCACTTGGCCGACGAGCAAGGCCACGCCGTAGCCCAGCCCGCTGTCACAGCGCAGGATCGTATGAGCGGCTCGCGAGCGGAGTGGTTCGCTTTTCCCAGTTAAATGGGCCGCCACATCTATGACGGGTAAGTCCTGCCCCCCCGCATTGGCGGATCGCCAAAAACAACGCCCCTCGCGCTCTTGAAACTCACCGATCTCAGCAAAGACAATTTCTTCGATGCCGTGGGTTGCCACGACAAAGCGTTGCTCTGCGCAGCGAACGATTAAAGAATGCGAGGCGTGCAAACGGGTCGGTAGCGCGACATCAAAGCGCGTACCCACGCCCTCATTAGAGGTAACCTGCAGAACGCCATTGAGCTGATTCACCTCCTCAAACACAATATCCAGCCCCACACCGCGACCCGATAATTGACTGGCCTCATCTCGTGTGGAAAAACCGGGTGATAAAATCACGCGCGACAGCGCTTCGCGATCCAGTGCCTCGTCTTCCGCAATGAGTCCCCGTTCAATGCCGCGCTGGCGAATGCCTTGATAATCTAAACCGCCCCCATCGTCTTGGCAGCTGATCAACAGTTGATCGCCACGCTGCTCGAAGCACAAAAAGATATGCCCACACTCAGGCTTGCCCGCCGCGATCCGCTGCTCTTTTTCTTCGATGCCGTGATCAATGGCGTTGCGCAACAAGTGCATAATGGGATCGGTCAGACCGGCCAGTATATCGCTGTCTACCGCCAGCGACTCACCCTCAATGCTTAAATTCACCGTCTTGTTAGCCAGCCTACAAGCCTGTCTCACACTGCGCTGCAGACGCGGTGCAATGGACTTAACCGGCACCATTCGGGTTTGCATCACCGTTTCCTGCTGGGCCATATTCATGCGGGTTTGATCCGCTTGTGCCTCGCCCAACTTCAGCAAGCTTTCCTCGATAACGCCGAGGTGCTCGTAGACATCGTCCACCGCTTCTAGCAGACGATGAGTTACCGTGTGCAGCTCGCTGTAGCGCTCGAGCTCGAGACCGTCTAGATCCTCGCTCTCCTCCCATTGGAAGTCCGCGTAACGACGCACGTCCACTTGCTGCTCCAACTCCAATGCCAACCCGCGCAGGTACTGACCGCGCTGTCGAAGGCCTTTCATATGCTGGCTGGCAACCTCCGTTTGCTCACGCATTTGGCCGGCGAGAATACTGTGCTCACCCGCTAGGCGCATGAGCTCATCGACTAAGCGATAGGAGATACGCAAGCTGCGTTCATTGTTACCGCCATCGGATTCTGTCGTAGCCGCCGCCTCGTCACCATCGCGCTTAGCCTCGAGGGGCTGCCCCCCCGCCAGTGCCTCTGCGCCTTCGCGGTCGATGCGATTGGCCCAGTCGAGTACATCTTGCAAAGTGGCCTGAGCCTCCGGCGCCTCTCCCTGCCCCAAGAGAAACTCGCCCATCGCCTCGAGTGTATCGGCGGCATCCAGTAGCACGGAAGCCAGTGGCGCACTCGGCGACAGAGCGTACTTGGCCAGTGCGTCGAGAATGTCCTCCATGTGGTGCGTCAGCTGTGCGATGCCGCGAATGCCCACGACATTGGCCGCACCTTTCAGTGTGTGAGCCAAGCGACGAGCGATTTCTAGATCGCGCTGTTGATGGTGTCGGCTGGTCTCCTGCAGAGCCTGATTCAAACCCGCCGTTTGGTCGGGTAATTCGCCCAATAGGCTGTCCAGAAGCTCGGCGTTGACGTCGTCGGGGATGGCGAGATCGACATCCTCAGGCTGGGCGCGAGTCGCGCGCTGGGGACGATCGTCGTGTAAATTGCCCATAGAGGGACGGATCAACGCCGCCAAGTCCTCTTCCACCTCCGCCTCGGGCCAAGGCTTTAGCCATTCGCGGCTGGCAATCGAAGAGACCAACGCTTGCGCCACCAGCGGATCGAAGAAATCTCTCACATAGTGCAGCGATTGCTCGCGCAGATCACCGAGCGTTTTCAGGTGCTCAGCCTCCACAGGAGCAGCTTCTGAGAGCGCCTCGTATTGATTTTGCAGATGCTGGAATAACGCCTTTAAACCTTTGAGGTCAATCATGGCGCAGACATTGGCGAGATGCTCGTAGCGGCTCGCCAAACTGGTCGCCTGATGGTGCCAATCCTCGGGACTAGCCTGTTCTAAATCGATCTCGGATGCGGCAATATCCTCCAGCTCTGCCTCGAGCAGCGTCAAAATTTCGCGCTGCTCTTCATCCAACTCTAAACTCGATTCGGCCTCTGCTAAGTGCAGTTGGTGGGGCTTTGTCGACTCAGAGGGCGCCTCTGTCTCAGGTTCTGAAGGCGTGTTCAAAGCGTCCAAGCACAGCTTGGCACTCTCCTCATCCAACAACTCGGCCTCCATCAGAGTCGCCGCCAGCATCAGTGCGTCACCCTCAACTAAGCAGGCGCACAGGCTTTGTGCCTGCGAGCCATCGCCCGCTTCCAGCATCGCCGCGCTCAAAGAGAGCAAATCCCCTTGCGCCATGTGAGCTTCATCGCCACTCATAGCATCGAGACTCGCCTGCTCCAGCCACTCTGACAAAGCCGCGATACCTCGTTCCGCATCACTGGAGAGCAGTGACGCAACCATCGCCAATTGCTCATTTTGCCGCGCGCTAAAGACGAGCATCAGTCGTTGTCTGGCAGTTGGAAAATCTCCACCGCGCGGACTAAGTCATCGGCGTAGCCCGCCATACTGCCACTGTTGCGGCGCTGTTCATCGAGGCGTTGGTCAATCGTGCGAGAAATCTCTTCGATGTTCTGCATTTGCCCTTTTAACCCCTCGGCGCGCTGAGCCTGTTCCGTGGCCTCTTCGGCAATCTGTTTAATCGCCGTCACCAGCTCGGCGGTGTTCACTTTGGTTTCTGTCATCAAACCACCCGCTTGATCCGCCAAGCGCGTCCCCTCGGCGACCTGCTCAATCACAGTGTTCATGATCGATACTGTATCGGCGGTCTCTACGTGAATATTGTTCACGAGGGTGGAAATTTCCGACGTAGCCTCTCGGGCGTTTTCTGCTAGGCGCTGAACCTCGTCAGCGACGACGGCAAAACCGCGGCCGGCCTCACCAGCGGAAGCGGCATGCATGGAGGCATTCAACGCCAAAATATGTGTGCGCTCAGCGATGTTGTTAATAAGGTTGACGATGCCCGTGATCTCTTGGGAGCGCTCGCCGAGACGCTTGATGCGCTTTTCCGTTTCGGCAATGGTGTGGCGAATACCGTTGACGCTGTCGACAGATTTGGTCACGGCCTCAAAGGCCGACTGCGTTTGCTGAATGGTGTTATCGGCCCAGTCGGCAGCCAGGCTCGATTGTTCTGAGACATCGCCCATCAATGTGACCGATGCCTCCAAATCGCGAACCGCCACTTCGAGTTGCTGGCGCGCCTCCGAAGCTTCCGAAGCGCCCTTTTGGGCATCACCGGCAATCACTTGCGACGCCTGAGACAAATAGCGCGAGACACTGACGACCTCGTGAAGCACTTCGCTCACCTCTGACACCAGTAGATTAATCGAGTCGGCGACGGCCCCCGTTACATCTTCGGCCACGGGGACTTTTGAGGTGAAATCCTTGTCGTTGGCAATCTGCCCCACGGTTTGAATTAAGCGAATGATCGATTCGTTTAATGCGTTATTTTGCGTCTCGACCATTTCTAGTGCCGCGATGCGCTCATCGAGTAAACGATCAAACGTAGTGCCGACCTCACCTAACTCATCGTCGCTGCGCATATTGGTGCGCGCCTTCAAATCGCCTTGGTTCACTTGCCGCATCACCTGTGTGAGCCGTCGCAGCCCCTGCACAATCTCTCGCCCGAGACCACCGATCAACACTGCAATAATTGCAGCGGTAGCCAGCATTAAAATACCGTAGGCATAACTCACTTGGCGCGAGCGCAGCGCTAGGTGTGCGCGCTCTTGGTTTAACTGCTCTTTTAACTCTGCACGTAATCGACTCAGCCAATCGCTCAATTGCTGTGATGTCGCTTCGAGCTGTCGCTGAGATTGCTGTAGCTGGGTCGACTTTTGCTGCAGCAACTCAATGGGCCCCTGTAGTGAGCTAACAACCGCTTCTGCAACATCAGCCTCTAAATCGTTTAACGCCTTTTGAAAAGTCTCGAAGGCCTCTCTCGAACGCTCGGCGTACTGTTCGCTATCGGAGTACATCAGCGGGTTTAACACACTGCGTTGTAATTGCGTGGATACGCCACTCAACCGTTTAGACGCACTGTCAACTTGGCTTTGCGCCTCTAAAATCGCCTGCAATGCCTTGCCACGCACACCTTCAAAATTGTTTTGCCCCAAAGATTCAAAAATCGAGCGCGCCGTTTCAAACTCCGCCAGTTGTGCCGCCGCCACCTCACTCGCCTCTGTGACTCGATCACTCGCAGAGTCCTCGGTAACCTCGGGTGTGGATAGCTGCCGCAAGCGTTGCACCAATTGCTGGGAGCGTTTTTTATAACTATCGGGGATATCGGCAGAGCCAGCGTTTAAATATTCTTTTTGCTGCTGGCGCAACTCCAAAAAGGCAATATAGAGCTCTTGCGTTTGAGTGTGCTGATCAATGATGCGCGCCTGTTCATCCTGTTGCTGCCCCTGCCACAGCGATTGCACCCAGTAGAGCACTAACAAAGCAATTAACACGGCTGATACACCGATCAACATGTATCGAATTTTTCGAGCAATACTGAGGTTTTTAAACGTCACATCGAGCCTCTTTCGTGAGCGTCAGTCAACAAACTGGCTAGGTCTAAGCAATGCCAGTACTGCTGTTCTATTGTATAAGCGGAGCTCAATGCATGAGCCCAGTCCTCACTCGCCAACTCGGCGGATACCTCGGCTTTTTGGCGATCAAAAATTTGTAGTGTCTTCGGAATATCCTCCAACACAATGCCCAAGGGATCCGCCACTGGGCCAGTGAGCAAGATATAGCGCGCACGCTTTGTGCGCCCTCCCATACACTGCGCCACATCGAAAATGGGCACGATGGCACCACGCACATTCGCAATGCCTAAGCAGTAGGGTGGCGCAAAGGGGACCGCATTGATAGCGGGAGCGGGCAACACTTCGCCTCGGTGGCCTTCCGGAATCAACCAGTGGCGATGGTGGGCGCAATAGCCCAATGTCGTAAAGTACTGCTCGTCCTCATCAAGCTCCGCTATTTTGAGCTCTAAACTGGCCGCCTGAGCTAGCGCTTGATGGGGCGTCAGTGGTTCCATGTCCGCACTATTTAGATTTCAGCGATTCAATTTGATCCATCAACTGGTCGGGCTCGGCAGGTTTGGTGACATAACCTTTGCCACCCTGTAACTCAGCCCAAATTCGGTCGGCCTTTTGGTTTTTACTCGATACAAAGATCACGGGAATATCTTTGGTTTCCGGATCGCGATGAAGTGTTCTACACGCTTCATAGCCGTCCGTACCATCCATAATGATATCCATAAAAATCAAATCGGGTTTTTGCGATTTGGCAATACGAATCGCCTCGCTACCCGAAACCGCCGTAATGGTTTCATAGCCCGCGTCTTTTACAATCGTTTGAATGTAGCCCAAGTCGGCTTCACTGTCGTCGACGACGAGTACCTTCTTAATGTCCATGTTGCTCTCCCCTGATACTGGTGGAACACGCTCCACTTGAGCGTGTCCCGTGATTTAAACGACGAATTTTTCTACCGTTGCCTGAAACTGCTTATCGTCAATTGGCTTAGTCAAATAAGCTTGGCAGCCCGCCAACGACCCCTTGACCTTATCCATGGCCGCCGTGCGCCCCGTCAACATAATAACGGGCACATCCTTCGTAGTTGGGTTTTTCTTAATCAATTTACAGATGGTGAAGCCATCTTTGCCGGGCATCACCACATCCAAAAAAACAATATCGAACTTGGCTTGGCTGAGTTTGATCAACGCTTCATCACCATTGCTGGCAAAGTCAGCTTCTACACCAATGGCCTTTAAACCCACTTCGAGTTGCTTGCGAACAGGGGCACTGTCATCCACCACTAGCGCCCTTTTCGCGCTGGGATTGTAGTCTTGGTGGGAGTCGTCTTGGCGACGCTGCACGTGCGCGGCGGCACTGCCGTGATCATTGAGCGGTACTTGGTCAAGTACCTTTAGAAGCCGCGACGCCATCAATGGCGCCACCGCAAAATAGGGGCTATCGAAAGATTCTTCTTTGGGCCCCATAACAACCACGGGAACGGGCCGAGTCTGTTCCGCTTGAATAAAGGCCTCAGAGTTTTGTGCCTCGATGTGCACGAACAAAATATCGGCCTTGGCGACATCATCGAGTTCAATCAATTCGTAGCGTCTCTCTCTCCCTGCGGAGACACTGAGTGCACGCGCCAACACCGATAGATCCGTCGCCGGCAATCCGATGGCACACACTTTTACGCTGCGAGTTTGGCTCACGATTCCCCCAATGCATGAAGTGCGAACCTTCATAGTAGCCCTAGGGACAAAATAATGGCAAACCCTTTACACCCAAATTTCCACCGTTGGTACGCTGGATCCTTTCGGCAGAACGCAAACTATCCGTCCAGCGTGCAGCACAAGCGATAGAGAGCTTGACCCGAACAGTGGTACTTGCGCTCAAACGGCGTGAGTGCCGTGTCTTCGCTGACCGACATCGGCTCCATGGCAGAGGGCGTGCGCCCGGCTAACTCAAGGGCGCGCTGCATCTCCTGTAGATAAGTCGGCCAATTGCTACGCAGTTCCATGTCTCCACCCAAGGCCAAAAAATCCGCGAAAACGGGATGGCCGTGCCAGCGCCGATGCAAGTGGCGCTTCTTAGGCCAGGGGTTGGGGTAGAGTAAAAAGTGCTTATCGAGCTGCCAGCCCGCACGGCGGGCCAGTCGCCATAAATCCACACAATCTGCGCGCAACAGTAATGCGTTCTCGTTTTGCCAAAGCGGCGAATTGGCTTCGCTTATCTCTGCATTCTTCGCCAAACGCTTTGCCGACTGATCGACGCCTATCACCCAATGGTTCGGGTACTGCTGGGCCAGTGCAAGAGTGCTCTCGCCCACACCGCACCCCGAGTCCAATATCAAACCATACGAACTCGGTGCAATGCGTTGCACTAACTCATCAAAGGCGCGGGCAGTATGCTCGGCGATGGGGCGGCGAAAACCACCTTTTAGATGCTTGCGGACACACGCGTCGAGGTCGGGGTGTATGCCCGCTTGGTTCGACTGAACCGAGCGCGAATTGCCAACCTTGCCCATTTACGCCAACACTTCGAAACGAATACCCGCACTTTGCAAGCGCGTGATCAAAGCGTCTCCCATGGCGATCGCAGGCGTCACAATACCTGCCGTTTTCGGTATATCGTCTTTAGCCAAACACAGTGCCGACTCCGCTAGCATTTTGGCAGTTTCATCATAGCCGGGATCACCGCCGCTCACCTGAGTCGTGATGCGACATTGGCTGGAGCGCCCTTGAAACACCACGCGAAACCAACCGCGTTCGCGCTGGGACTCGCTGGGGCCCTCGCCCTGAGACACCTGCTGCAACAGCCAGTCACGCCCCATATTAATCTGCGCCAGCGTAAAAATACCACCGACGGCCGCCACGCCCATGAGGACGCGGGGCAGTTTTCTCACCAATACATAGTGCCCGTAGTCAAAGCGAGCGCCATAATCGGGAATGGCTTTAGCTGAGCGCATCACAACTTGGGGATCAATCGTGGGGAAGGGGACCGCCCATGCACCTAGACTGCGGCGAAATCGCAGGTCCGGGAAAACGGCTTTAACGATCCGGTTGCTATTGCGCGGTTGTTTGGCGGCTTTTTTGCGCCAGTACTTGCGATCTTTTTGATAGTCTCGCCAGCGATTAAAGGCGTGTACCGCCGAGTGCCAAGTGCCGCCAGAAAAGCGCCCACCCGCCGTCACAAAACCCTCTAGCTTAATCGCCTCACCACGGACATCGCCCTCGACCCTCTTGCCCAGCTCGCGGATAGTAAACAGCGCGCCCAAGTCGTGGGGAATGGAATCAAAACCACAACAATTGACGATACGCACGCCCTGCTCTCGGGCGCGCTCCCCGTATTTGTGGCGCAAGCGGTCAACAAACTCGGGCTCACCCGTGAGATCGACATAATCGCACTGCTGTTCAATACAGGCGCGTACAACCGGTTCGCCGTGGTGGATATAGGGACCGACCGTGGTAATCAAAACGCGCGCCTGCGCCACCGTGTCCGACAGGCTTTGCGGGTCGCGCACGTCACAGCGAAGCAACCCGGGCTCACTACCTGAACCACCAATTTTACTCAGCCGCCGCTTGCACTGATCCAGCTTTTTCATGCTGCGGCCCGCTATCGCCCAACGCAGATTCTCGCCTTGAGCCACGCGAGCCAAATACTCCGCTGTTAGACCACCGGTAAATCCTGTGGCACCCAAAATAACAATGTCGTAGGGACGAGAGTCGGTCATGATATTATCGGCGTATCATTGATAAATTGATTAATCACACGGGCGAATTCCGGCCCGCAATCCTCTTGTAAGAAATGCCCGCCCGACAGGGTTTGATGAGATTGCCCCCGCGTGCCAGGAATCAGCTTTTGCAGCAGTCGATCACCGCCGCGCGTAATGGGATCTCCATCGCTGAAGCACGTCAGAACAGGCTGTTCCCAGCGTTTTAAGACCTCCCAAGCTTGTCGATTGGCCTCGCTGGCGGGATCGTCGGGGCGCGTTGGAACCAGCTTGGGAAACGCTCTGGCGCCCGCCTTGTAGGCGGGACTGGGAAAGGGCGCGTCATAGGCGCGGCGAATTTCTTTATCAAAGTTTCGCGCACTACCCACTTCGACAATGCGCGAGATTGGAAACCATGGGCTGTACTGAGAAAAAGCCTGCCACAGCTTAAAGACAGAGGGCATTTTTTGATCGCCCGTAGGCAAAAAGCCATTGGCTATCACTAAGCGATCAAAGCGATCGGGCTGCTCGGCAGCGAGGCGCAAGCCTATCAATGAACCCCAGTCTTGGCATACCAGCGTGATATTTTTCAGATCGAGTTGATTGAGGAAACTGTGCATCCAGTCGACGTGACGCTGATAGGAGTACTCGCGCACGTCCGCGGCTTTATCCGACTTTCCAAAACCGATAAGGTCGGGCGCTATCACGCGGTGGCCCGCCTTGGCACAAACGGGAATCATATGCCGATAGAGATAGGACCAAGACGGCTCCCCGTGTAGCATTAACACGGTGCTTTGCGAGCTACTACCGCCCTCATCCACATAGTGCATACGCAAAATTCCATCGATATCCACAAAGTGGGGTGAAAAAGGGTAGCCCCGCAAATTGGAAAAACGATGTTCTGGTGTGCGTAAAATTCTCATAAACCTATTTTAATCCGACTTGTATTTGATATGAACATTACACGCTTTATTGGTAATTTGCAGTGGATATCACCCGCGCGAAAGCTGGCTTTATACCCGCCCTTTTTTGCCATGGGCGTCAGAGTTCGCCTCTATCAAAAATCGCCCGTTAAACTGCACTTAGAAATCCCCCTCAACTGGCGCAGTCAAAACTCAGGGGGCTCCATGTTTGGCGGCTGGCAAACGGCGCTCGCCGACCCCGTCGCCCCAATGGCCTGTTTGATGGCTTTCGAGAACATTCATGTATGGACGCGCAAACTCGAAGTCGATTTTCGCCGCCCCGGCAACAGCGACCTCACTCTGCGATTTGAAATGGACGAGCAACAGCGCCAGTCGATTGCGCGCGAGCTGGCGGAGCAGGGCCGCGCCGACCCGGTGTTTGAGTACGGACTCTACCGCCAAGACGGTGAACTGTGCTCCCTCGCCCGCTGCACCGTCGCCATTCGCCCCGAGGGTTATAAGCCCAAGCGGCGATAAGCGGGCCTTGTCGGACTGAAGTCCGACCCACCGCTGTTGGCAGGTCTCGGTTTAGGTGTGAGGTGAGACCGTGGGTCGGGCTTCAGCCCGACTGCGTCAACGCCCCGATGTGGAGGGGCTGAATCCAGTCCAGAGCAACCACCTGCTGAGTGCTCGGGCCGACAAAGGCGCTGCGGCTTGGTTGCGCGGCGAGGCGAACAACGTCGGACTGAAGTCCGACCCACGAGAGCAGTCCATCACACTATTCTGGAGCGCGCCGCTTCTGAACGAGGCGGGAAAATATAATCCCGGTTTCGTAGAGCGCCAACATAGGAATCGCCAACAAGGTTTGAGAGATCACATCGGGGGGCGTGAGCAACATGGCCACAACAAACACGCCGACAATCACATAGGGGCGCGCCTGAGACAGCTGTGCGGGCTGCACCCAACCCACCAAGACCAACAACACGGTAGCCACAGGAATTTCAAAGGCCAAACCGAAGGCCAAAAACAGGGCGAGTACAAAATCTAAATAGCGGCCTAGGTCCGTCATCACCGAGACACTTTGCGGCGCCACACTGACAAAAAAACCAAACACCAAGGGCAACACGACGAAATAGGCAAAAGCGCTACCCAAGTAAAATAAAAGCGTACTGGAAACGATTAAAGGCGTAGCCAGACGGCGCTCGTGCAAGTACAAGCCCGGCGCGATAAACGACCACAGCTGAAACAACAAGTAAGGCATAGAAATCATTAGCGCCAAAATAAAGCTGACTTTAAACGGCACTAAAAAAGGCGACGCCACATCAATGGCAATCATAGAGCTACCCAGTGGCAGCTGCGACATCATCGGAGCAGCCAGCTGATCGTAAATCGTTTCGCTGATGGGAATAAGAGGCAAAAACACCAGAATCACGCACAGCACCATGCGCACGAGGCGCGAGCGCAGCTCGACTAGGTGAGAGACTAGGGTTTCTCCGCCGGAGTCAGCGCTCATCGCTATCATCCTTTGACGCGTCCGCCGAGGGCGCTGCCAGCGCGTTGCCGCGGGTCTGTTCAGCGGTGGGAAGCTTTCTAGCAGCGAGGCGCGCCTCGGCCTCGGCGCGGCTTTGGGTTTCCTGCATCATGACCCGCAAGTTGCGCAGCTCTTCCTCCTGCTCGCTCAGCATCTCGCGCAACTCGTCGGTTTTGAACTCTCGTTCAAAATCGCTACGCAAGCCACCGGCTTTAGCTTTGAGGCGTCCCAGCAACAAGCCGACTTTACGGGCGACTGCGGGTAGGCGTTCAGGGCCGACGACGATCAGCGCGACCACGCCAATCAGCATGACCTCCCAAAAGCCAATATCAAACACGGCAATCAGTCGCGACGCTGATCCGCGCCGTCAGCATCCGATGTACTACGGGAATCGGACGTGGCATCAGACGAAGAAGCGTCGCCATCGATCACGCGATGTTGCGAGGTGTCATCAGACTTCGATGCCTCTTCACCCTCTTTCATCGCGTCTTTAAAGTTTTTCACCGCGCCGCCCACGTCAGAACCCATGTTGCGCAGTTTTTTGGTGCCAAAAATCAAAACGACAATGGCGAGAATAATGAGGAGTTGCCAAGGACTGATGCCAAACATGATTAGCTCTCTTTGCGTGCGTTTTTTTCGTCGATGCCAGAGAGGCCAAAACGGCGCTCTAGCTCCTTGAGTATATCAGCGGCAGACAAACCCTGATCCGCCAGCAGCACCAAGCTGTGAAACCACAGATCGGCCACTTCGTAAACGACTTTATCCGAGGCGCCATCCTTCGCCGCCATCACCACTTCTGTGGCTTCTTCGCCGACTTTTTTTAAAATGCCATCGAGCCCCTTGTGGTAGAGCTTGGCGACATAGGATGTGTCGGGCTCAGCGCCCTTGCGCGACTCCAGCACCTGCGTCAACTCAGCTAAAACAGTGCCCACTTTTGCGGAATCAGGATTTGCCATAAATGTTCTCTGGGTCTTTTTGAACCGACTCTACCACCTGCCATTCGCCCTCTTGATACTGGCGAAAAAAGCAGTGCTCACGGCCAGTATGACAGGCAATACCACCGATTTGTTCGATGCTTAATAAAATCACATCGCGGTCACAATCGAGCCGAATGTCGCGCACCTTTTGAATGTGGCCCGAGCTCTCGCCCTTGTGCCACAGTTGCTGCCGCGAGCGCGAGTAGTAAACCGCTTCCCCCAGCTCAACCGTCTTCGCTAGGGCCTCGCGGTTCATCCAGGCCATCATCATCACTTGCCCCGTATCTGCCGCTTGGGCAATGGCGGGCACAAGGCCGTCGTCCGTCCACTGAATGCTATCGAGATAATCGCTCATAATCGCATCTCTATACCCGCCTCGGCCATGCGCTGCTTGGCCTCGGCAATACTGTACTCACCAAAGTGAAAAATGCTCGCCGCCAACACGGCGTCGGCTTTGCCTTTCACTACGCCGTCGACCAAGTGGTCGAGATTGCCGACACCGCCCGAGGCAATCACGGGAATCGGCACGGCTTCAGCGACGGCCCGAGTCAGCTCTAAGTCGAAACCCGCCTTGGTGCCGTCTCGATCCATGCTCGTCAACAGGATTTCGCCCGCGCCGTACTCGGCCATTTTGGCGGCCCACTCCACCGCATCAATTCCCGCCGATTTGCGACCGCCGTGGGTAAACACTTCCCAGCGCGGCGCCTCTCCCTCGGCGCTGACACGCTTGGCGTCAATGGCCAAAACAATGCACTGATTGCCCACGCGATCGGTGGACTCGCGGACCAGATCGGGGTTGTGGATCGCCGCCGTATTAATACCTACTTTGTCGGCTCCTGCATTCAACATGCGCCGAACGTCTTCGAACTGACGAATTCCACCGCCAACGGTTAACGGAATGAATACCTCGGAAGCCACCCGCTCAACCATGTCGACCATCGTCGCTCGGTTGTCGGAACTCGCGGTAATGTCGAGAAAAGTAATCTCGTCCGCACCGGCGGCGTTATAGCCCCGCGCGATTTCTACGGGATCGCCCGCATCGCGAATATCGACAAAGTTAACGCCCTTGACCACGCGACCGGCATCGACATCCAGACAGGGGATAATACGCTTGGCGAGCCCCATCAGTCTTGCGCGTCGAGCCAGGCTTGCGCCTCGGCCAAGTCGACGGTGCCCTCGTAAATAGAGCGTCCTAAAATCGTACCGCTAATGCCCTCTCCACTCTTGGCATAGAGCGCTTTGATATCGTCGATACTGGTAACGCCGCCCGAGGCGATGACGGGGATCTTGACGCTACCGGCCAATTTCGCCGTAGAGTCCACATTGACGCCCTGCATCATACCGTCGCGGCTGATATCGGTATAAATAATCGATTCGACACCATCCTCTTCAAAGTGCTGAGCCATATCGATCACATCGTGGCGCGACAACTTGCTCCAACCATCCGTGGCCACCTTGCCGTTTTTGGCGTCTAGACCAACAATAATATGCCCTTGATAGGCGAGGCACACTTCCGACACGAAGTGGGGCTCAGCCACAGCCTTAGAGCCCAAGATCACATAGCGTACGCCTGCATCTAAATATGTTTCGATGGTTTTTTCACTGCGAATGCCACCGCCAATTTGTACAGGCAATTCGGGAAAGGCTTCGCAGATAGCGTGCACCACATCGGCATTGCGCGGCTCGCCGGCGAAGGCGCCATCCAAATCGACCAAGTGCAGACGCCTTGCGCCCGCATCAACCCAGCGGCGAGCCACTGCGACGGGATCGTCTGAGAATACCGTATCGTCCTCCATGCGCCCCTGGCGCAGGCGAACACACTTACCTTCTTTGAGATCAATAGCGGGAATTAACAACATGACAGATTTATCCGATTACGCTTGTCCATCCCAACGGACGAAATTTTTTAACAACTGTAGGCCATTGTCGGCACTTTTTTCAGGGTGGCACTGCACCGCAAACAGGTTATCGCGGCCGAGTGCCGAGGTGAAGTCCACACCGTACTCGGTGGTCCCCAAACGATCTTCGGCGCGGGCACAATCCACGAAGTAGCTGTGCACAAAGTAAAAGCGACTGCCGTCATCGATCCCGCTCCACAGCGGGTGGGAGCGCTGTTGGTTCACCCCATTCCACCCCATATGGGGGATTTTTAGCTGGGGGTCATTGATAAATTGAGCGAAGGGCCGCACCTCGCCCTCAATCCAATCGAGGCAGTCGACACCGTTATTTTCAGCACTGTGATGCAATAAAACCTGCATCCCCATGCAAATCCCCAAAAAGGGCTTGCTGCGTGAGACCTCGGCAATCACGTCGACCAATTCGTGGCGACGCAATGCCGACATACACTCTGCCGCAGCGCCTTGACCTGGGAAGACAATGCGGTCGGCGGCGGCGATCACATCGGCGCGATCCGTCACATCAATTTGATCTTTGGGCGCACAGTGACTCACTGCACGCGCGACGGAGTGCAGGTTGCCCATGCCGTAGTCGATAATGGCAATGCGTTGCATGGTTTAGCCGGTCAGCGAGCCCTTGGTGGAAGGTGTCACGCCCGCCATGCGCGGATCCATCTCTAGCGCCATGCGCAGCGCGCGGCCAAAGGCTTTAAACACCGTTTCGATAATGTGGTGCGTATTAAAGCCCTCGAGATTGTCGATATGCAGTGTGACCTGGGCGTGATTGACAAAGCCTTGGAAAAATTCATAGAACAAATCCACATCAAAGTCCCCCACGCGAGCGCGGGGGAACTTCACGCGAAACTCCAAGCCGGGGCGCCCTGAAAAATCGATGACAACGCGAGACAACGCTTCATCGAGGGGCACATAAGCGTGACCGTAGCGACGAATGCCCTTTTTATCGCCCACCGCTTTGGCAAAGGCCTGACCCACGGTGATTCCGATGTCCTCCACCGTGTGGTGGTCATCAATATGGGTGTCTCCCGTCGCCTTAACCGCCATATCGATCAGGCCGTGGCGGGCGATTTGATCCATCATGTGCTCTAAAAAAGGTACACCCGTATCAAAACGGCTTTCACCACTGCCGTCGAGATTGATCTCGGCGGTGATCTGCGTTTCCAGTGTATCGCGGCTAACAGAGGCCGTGCGGTCTGCCATGGTGTCTCCAGCAGGCTGTGTGTTCAAAGCCGTAGGATACAACAACTCGCCTTTGTCGTCCTTGTTTTGCCTCACTTTAGGCCACAATCCACCCAAAAGAGACTAGGGCCTGTTAACACAAATTTTATGATCTCTGCTGGAAGCCATTTTCCTGCCCAGCAAGGCAGAAGGCGTGCCGTGTAGTTCGTCTACACAAACAACTGATAACGCAGCTGGGCGGAAAATAGCTCCAGCCCTTCGGGTTGTGGCTAAAAAAGCGCCACTCATCGTTGCTCGTCGCTCATTTGGATTCACCAAACCACGCTCCTTGCGCCTTGATTGGCGCTTTTTTAGTCACAACAGTGACCATCAAATTTGTGTTAACAGGCCCTAGTCGTCTTTCTTGCGCTTGGCTCGCGGGTGGGCTTTGTCGTAGGTATTGGCAAGGTGTTGAAAATCGAGGTGGGTATAAATTTGCGTGGTGCCGATATTGGCGTGTCCAAGCAACTTTTGCACGGCCCGTAAATCGCCCGACGACTCCAACAGATGCGTCGCAAAGGAGTGGCGCAACATGTGGGGATGGAGGTTGCGGTCGAGCCCGCGACGCTGAGCGTAATCGGCGATGCGTTGCTGGATACCCCGCACACTGAGGCGGCCACCGCGCTGATTGATAAACAGGGCATCTTCACGCTTTGCTCCAGAGCCCTCCAGCCACTGGCTGCGCACGGCCAGCCAGTCATCCAGCGATTCTCGCGCTTTACCGCCAACCATCACATGTCGCGCCTTGCTGCCCTTGCCCACCACCTCGAGATCGCGCTCTTGGTGGCGCAAATCCGCGCAATCCAAGGCCGCCAACTCGGCTAGGCGCAAGCCCGTCGAGTAGAACAACTCCAAAATGGCGCGCTCGCGCACATCCGCCGAATTTGCGTCATCCCTCTGACTCGGCGCATCTAACAAATGCTGCAAGCGATCCGCGTCCAGCACTTCGGGCAGTTTTTTCTCGCCTCGCGGTGCGGGCACACCCTGTGCGGGATTGGCCTGCAACTGACCCTCGCGAATTAAAAACTGAAAGAAACCTCGCGCAGCCGAGAGACGCCGAGCGATACTCCGCGAGGCCAAGCCACCACGGTGTGAAGCGGCGGCAAAATCTCGCACGTCCTGTCCTATCACTTGCTGCCAATCGATGGGCAGGGGCCCGATGTAATCACACAGCGCCTTTAAATCGCGGCGATAATTATCCAGCGTGTGCGACGAGTAGCGACGCTCCGCCATCAAGTGCTGCAAATAGCGCTGCACCCAAGGGTCGAGCTCCACCGATTGTTCTGCCCCAGACGCCATCACAAGCCTCACACTATTGATTAAAACTAGATTCTATCTCAACCAGCCCCACGCAAAAATCCAGCCAACCGCAAAGCCCAGTCACAATATGCTAGATTAAACCCCAACAACGACAGAGAGCAGTCAAACGACGGAGCTCCTGATAATTTATACGCAATAGGTTAAGGAGAAGTAATGAAAAAAGTATTATTGGCACTCATAGCGATCGTGGGAATGAGCCCCGCCCTTTGTGCCCAAAACATTGATGCTCAAAAGCTGACACTAGATCTCCAAAAAATGCACCACGATGGCAATACCTTGCACCTAGCTTGGTGGTTGCCTAATGAGCACTGGGAGGCCTCTTTCAAGGACGCTCTAGGTATCAGCCCTGAAGAAAAAACAAGCATCCTGAGCGAGCTCGACCAATACATCATATTTACTGCAATGGAGGGAAAAATCGGCCCTTTTGGTGGAATTACAGGTACACCCAAAGACAAACTGCTACCGAAAATTTCTCTCGAAACCTCCGAAACCACGTTACTGCCATTAAGTGAGTCCAATATTTCCCCTGACATCAAACACTTTTTAAGCGTAATGAAACCAACTTTTGCAAACATGCTTGGTCAATTTGGGAACGCCATTGAGTTTGTTATTTTTAAAGACAGAAACAACGGTAAGGAAAACATTCTAAACGCCAAATCCGACGGAGCCTTTACCCTGATCATAGGAGAGCAAGATCTCAAATGGCAACTGCCCTTAGGAAGCCTTATGCCACCTAAATTCGACCCAGACACCGGTGACGAATTTCCAGGCAATTACAGCTACAACCCATTTTCAGGAAAAAAACTCATCACACGATAGCTGACAAAGCCAGCTCAGTGGCTCGGAATAATTAGCCACTGAGCTGTGAACTGAGAGCATTGTAAACCCAGAGAAGTAGGGTTCAGAGTGCCATTTTGTAAACCAGAAAATAAACAATGAAACACTTGGCTCAGTTACTGTTGATGGCTTTGATTCTGGCGCCTGTCTTTGCGCTGTCCTCCGATGTTTGGCTGACGATGAATAGCTATGGGCCGGTTAAAATTGGCATGTCTGCGGATGAAGCGTATGCCCATTTGCGCACGCTGGCTCAGGTTGAAAAACTGAGTGTGGACGAGAGCTAATCTCCAATGGCCGGGCTAGCTTTTATACTCGATAATGAAAAATCGCACGCATCGAAATTCGCTCTAGCGGGGCGTTGACGTTTTCGGCGTATTCAGGGTGACAACTGCAAAGCCGACCAGCGCTTTTTGTGTTGATCGGGCAAAAAAAGCCCGCTGTGAGAGCGGGCTTTTTACCGTTGCGAGAGCTCGCTATTGGGACGACTCTTTAGCAATTAAGAAATTCAACACATCAATCATGCCTTGATTGCCACCGGCATAGCGGCCCGATGTGTGGTATTTGCCCGCCACCGAAAGAGCGGGCACACCGCGCAGGCCGTGGGCGCGCACAGTTTGAACCGCTTTTCGGCTCTTGGTTTCGACGGCAAAGCTATTAATGGTATTGAGGATTTTCTTTTCCTCTAGGCCCGATTTTTTCGCCATGAAAGCGGCCAGCGACTCTGGGCTGTTCAGGCTTTTACCCTGTTCGTGCATGGCGTCAAAAATAGCGTCGTGTACTTGCTCGGTAATGCCGAGCATTTCCGCCGCAAAGTAGGCTTTGGCGTGCACCGCCCACTGAGCATTAAAAATGGCGGGTACGCGACGAAAGCTGACATTGTCGGGCTTGCTGTCAATCCACGCATTGAGCGCGGGCTCGAAATTAAAACAGTGGGGGCAGCCGTACCAGAAAAACTCGACGACTTCGATTTTTCCATCGGGCGCCTCTGTCGCCGCCACGGGTTGTATGGGCATGTAGTGCTCGTTCACTTGAAAGCGCTCCATGCCTTCGGCAAACGCGGCGGAAGATAGTTGAGCGGCCAGCAAGCTGATTAGCAGGACAATAGGGTGTAGGTAGCGTTTCATCATGATCCGTCTTTCTCTTTTCAATTTTTAAGTGTGATTTAGTCGTCGTGGAGCGGATCAAGTTCCCGCCCCGCCTGAAAAATTCTGCGCCCATCAAACCACAGGGCGTGCCCTGTCACAATAGCAACTATAGCTCGCCGTAGGAGTGCAGACCCGACAAAAACATATTGACGCCAAGGAAGCAGAAAGCCGTAATAAAGAAGCCAATCACTGCCCACCACGCCATCACGCGGCCGCTCCAACCCTGAACCAATCTAAAGTGCAGCCAAGCGGCGTAGTTGAGCCACACGATGAGCGCCCAAGTCTCCTTGGGATCCCACGACCAGTAACTGCCCCAGGCCTCGGCGGCCCACAGGGCACCGAGAATCGTGGCAACGGTGAAAAAGGCAAAGCCCAGCGCGACGGACTTGTACATGATGTCGTCGACCAGCTGGGTGCCGGGCAGCTTTAAGCCCCATCCCGAGCCGCGCTGATCCGCGCGATCCCGCAACATCCAAGCGATTGCCAGCATTGCGGCAATCGAAAATGCGCCGTAGCCAATGAAGTTGGCGGGCACGTGAATCTTCATCCAGTAACTCTTGAGGGCGGGCACGAGAGGCTGAATTTCATGGCCGCCGCGGGAGAAGCTATACCAAAGCAGAAAACCCACGCCCATACTAATCGCCAAGGAGGCAAAAAAGCCCAATCGGCGCTCGGCCATGCGCTGCTCGTAGTACAAGTAGATCAAAGCCGTCATAACACAAAACAGCACGAACACTTCGTAGAGATTGCTGACGGGAATGTGGCCAAAATCAAAGTCGATGAGGTAGGACTCGCGCCAGCGCACCATCAAGCCCAGCATACCGAGTAGCGTCGCCGTCCACATCAGCTGGCTGCCCGTGCGCGAAACGGCCTCGGACTGGCGAACCAAGCCTAATCCATAGGTGAGCGTGGCCAAGAAATACAGGGCACTCATCCAACTAATCGCACTTTGGCTCGATAAAAAATACTTGAGAAAAAACTGCTGCTCACCGCGATCCATGTCGCCGCCATACAGCCAGAGGCTCAGCATCGACAAGCCACCTAGTGCGATACAAAACCAGCGAATGCCGCGCCAGTGCCAGCCCAATCCAACCGTCGTGAAGGCCGTTCCCCACAATATGCACTGCTCGTAGACATTCATCGTGTCGCCATAGTAGAGCTCGGCAAACAGTGTGGCCGCCAGCACCAGAGCGGCCCAAGTGAAGTCACTCAAAGTCAGGCGCTTATACCAAGCCTGTCGCAACTGTAGTGTTTGATGATTTGTCATAGCGTCCTCACACCTAGTGGTGTTGTTTCGACTCGGCATTGGGCGTACTTTCAGTGCCATCATTATGCGGTAACGCCGAAGAGAGCTCACTCTCTAACAGAGCAAACTCGCGTCCAAAGTCGCCAGTTTTACGGTGGCTTTGGCCCGCAAAAATAACTCGCACGCCCCGATCGGATGGCTCCAGCCACAGCCACAAGCGGCGACGGCTGATATAAAACAACATAAACACGCCCAGTGTCAGCATCGCCGAACCGAGATACACCCAAAATTTGCCGGGCGATTTTGTAATTTGTAGCCCCGAGGCCTGTTTGTGCTCAAACCCCGTCAAGCGAAACAGCACGGGCGATCCGTAGTGGGGCAGCGCGCTGATGGCTTCGACGGCATCATCAAAGAACACCCAATCTTCCGTGGTGGCCTCACGACCCAACACGTCGACATAAACCAAGCCTAAAGCACTGCGCAGCACTTCTAAATAGGCCTGAAAAACCGCTTGGCGCCGCGCCTCGGGAACGCGCTCTTCTAAATCCGCCACAATGCCTTCGTAGCCGCCCTCCGCAAAACGCGCAACCAACAATTGCATTGCCTGACTCAACGGCTGAGACAGCGCGGGCTGTTGACCGCTACTCGCCACATTATCTGTGATTATCGCTTTGACGCGATCGGTATCGCGCAGCGCTTCCACAAAGCGCCAGAAGCGGTCACTGCTGCGCTGTTCGTCAACGGGAATTCGTAAATAGCGGAATGACTCGGACACCGAGCTGCGCACACCGGAACTGATATACCAGCGGCCATCAACTAGAACGGGCGCCATATAGGTTTCAAACTCTTTCGCTACGCCCGCGCTATCGCGAAGCTTGTAGGTGAAATTGGGACCAAAGTTTTTAAATTCCTCGTCGCCGTTATCCGTGGGAACCGCGTGAATGTTAAAGAGGCGAAAATCGTCGATTTCCAACTGGTAACGCTGACCCGACAGCGTCAGCGCCTCCTGCTCAAACACCGCCGTTTCAATCGTTTGGCGATCCGATGCGTTATCCAACAAGGGAATCGCCTCTAGACTGAGCTTGGAGCCGCCATCTTGAAAACTCGCCTGATAAATTGTGTGCCCGCGATAACTCAGTGGGTGGTTCACCGCAATGGTCTGCTCGAGGGGCTCCTCTAGCTGTTCGTCTCGAATGACCAAATCGCTTTCAAATGATTTGGGCTGCCCAGTTTTGTAGTGCTCGATACGAAAGTCTTTTAACTCAATTTCGAAGGGCAGTTTTTGCACGACATAGCCGTCGCGCACAGATAAAAACACCAAGTCCGCCCGCTGCCCCTCGGGTAAATTCACATTGCCGCGAAAGGCGTTGTTATCGATATCCAGCCAACTGTCATCGGCCACTTGATTGGCGGGAATATTGCGCGTTTCCACCGACATATTGCCCATCCACTCGCGCCACTTGAGTTGGATATTGCTATCCAACGCTCCACCCACACAGGCGACGACGATGCCGAGGTGCGTCAAGATGTAGCCAATACGGTTCGTCATGCCTCGCTTGGCGGTGAGCAGATCGGCCCCCTTTAAGGGCTTGTGCCGCACTTGATAACCGCCCGCCTGTAGCACTTGGGCGCTGTCGTTGAGGGCCGTATCACTCCCGGAGCTAGTCCACTCGGCACTGTGCTTCATATTGCGCAGTGAGCGCGATTGCACGCGGTCGCTCCAAGAGCGCATCTCCCGCAACATGCCTGGCGCCTGCCGATAGATGCACACCGATGTCGATAGCACCAAAAATGCCATGATGCACAAGAACCACGGCGCCGCGTACACATCGTACAAACCGAGGCGCTCAAACACTTCAAACCAAAAAGGCCCAAAGCGCAGCAGATAGTCTTGATAGGGTTGGTTTTGCTGTAGCAGCGTACCGATCGCCGAGGCTACGGCCACCATGCACAACAGTAGAACCGCCAGATTCATCGAGCCCAAAAACTCGAGTACAAGCCAGCTGAGGCGAGGTTTCCGTTGTGGTGAAAATTTGCTCATATTCGCTAAAGGTACGCCGTCATTGCGCCGCTAGAGACCCGCTGCTGAGAAGACAGTTCCCGCCGAGCACACAAAAAAGGGGAGCCAAGCTCCCCTCCTTTCGGCTCTGCAACGCGAGGCTGTAGAACTTACTCTGCGTAAAGCCCTTGAATGTATTGAGCCACGGCTTTCATTTCTTTCTCAGACATCAGTTTCACGGCATTGCGCATCATGCCATTGGGGTCAGAGACACGCTCGCCCTTTTTAAAAGCCATCAATTGCGCGAATGTATAGTCCGCGTGCTGACCGGCCAGTGCAGGGAAGCCAGCGGGGCCATTACCCTTGCCAGAGGCACCATGACAGGCAATACAGGCGGGCACACTAGTGAGCGTGACACCACCGCGGTAAACCTGCTCACCCAGTGTCGCCAGCTCGTCATCCGTCGTGCCGATTTTAGCCGTTTGCTGCTCGTAAAAAGCGCCGATGTCGGCCATGTCCTGCTCACTCAAACCCATCGCCATGGGGGCCATCGTAGGGTTGTCGCGAACACCTTCCTGAAACGCTTTTAACTGGCTGACGATATACTCTTCGTGCTGGCCAGCCAAGCTTGGGAAAGTCGCAGCGGCACTGTTGCCGTCAGCGCCGTGACAGGCGGCGCAAGAAGTGGCCTTTTGTTGGCCTTTCTCGGGGTCGCCCGCGGCAATGGCCGTGCTGGCCGTCAGAGCCAGTGTTGAAATCAAGGCACCGATCAGAAATGTCTTCATAGTTTTTCCACTCAAGTCGCAATGGTTTGCGGCGGCGCTTGGGGCGTCTAGGGCCCCGCGTTGGCTTATAGCTGCCGCCTGCGCGGCGTGCATTATATAGCGAGGATTGCAAAATCGCCATCACTCGAACCCTAGAAATCGACCTACAGCGGAACCTAAGGAGCATAAAAATGCTATTTTTGTGGATCGCTTGTGGCAAAATTCGCCCATGAACCCGACCTATCAAAAAGCGCACTATGTGCACAGTGCCCACAATATCGATCAGCTACCCCCCGAACGCGGCTTAGAAATCGCCTTTGCCGGTCGCTCTAACGCGGGCAAATCCAGCGCCATCAACGCGATTACTCACCAAAACCGCTTAGCCAAGGTGAGTAAAACGCCGGGGCGCACGCAGATGATCAATTTTTTCGCCCTCGACGAAGATCGCCATATTGTCGATCTCCCCGGCTACGGCTTTGCCAAAGTGCCTCTGTCCGTCAAAAACCATTGGGTTGAAACGCTGGAGCGCTATCTAGCCGCTCGCCAAACACTCGTGGCGCTAGTGATCGTAATGGACATCCGACACCCCCTGCGTGAGCAGGATTGGCAAATGATCCAATGGGCTCAATCCTCTCGCATCGAATTACACCTGCTGCTGACCAAAGCCGACAAGCTGAAGCGCGGCGCCGCCAACCAACAATTGTTCGCCGTGCAAAAAGCGCTCTCCGAAGCGGGCGTAGAAGCTTCGCTTCAGACATTCTCCGCCACCAAGCGTGAAGGAATTGACGATATTCACGGCCTGATGGACGAGTGGTTTAAATACACAGACTAAAGGTTGTAAACACGCGGGAAACGACCAGTTTATGCAGGAAAACACCCCTAGCATCGGGCAATCTAAGCCTAGGTGCTTTAGCCCGGCACCGTCCACTCTACTCCCTGGAGTGGGCACACTTAACCTAGCTCCCC
The DNA here is from genome assembly GCA_000155715.1 of gamma proteobacterium HTCC5015. Taxonomy (GTDB): domain Bacteria; phylum Pseudomonadota; class Gammaproteobacteria; order HTCC5015; family HTCC5015; genus HTCC5015. The sequence goes on from DS990610.1 coordinate 64,374, forward strand.
AATGCTAGGACTTTGACCCGAAGGTTGCCCAACCTTCGGGTTTTTTATTGCTCGCGAGAGTCCGTAAAAAGGCGGGCGAGCCGCTTGCCTCAATCGGGCCAAGCAATCAGGGCCAGAGCCAAACCCACAGCGCCGAGGCTAGCCCAGGGTATGCCCTGCCAAGCGGGCAAGTCGCCCCCCAGCGCGTAGACGACACCCGCCGCAACCACCAGCGACGCGGCCAACACGCCGCGTTTTAAAGAGGCGGCGCGCCGATTGCGATTCTGTTCCTGCTGCCGAAATTGTTGCGCATCCTGACGCCACGCCAAACGGCCCTGTCCGAGAGTTTCCACCATGCGTTTTAGAGCCAGTGGCGCCTCGGGCAAATCGCCCAACCAGCGCGGCGCAACATCGCGAAACTGGTTGAGCAAATCCGTCGTCCCCACCTGCTCGTTCATCCAGCGCTCCAAAAAAGGCTGAGCCGTGGACCATAAATCGAGCTGTGGATAGAGCTGGCGACCGAGGCCCTCAATATTGAGGAGTGTCTTTTGCAACAGCACCAACTGTGGCTGCACTTCATAGCCGTAGCGGCGGGCGATCTTAAACAGTCTTAACAACAAATTGCCAAAAGAGATCTCTGCCAGCGGCTTTTCAAAAATCGGCTCACAGGCCGAGCGCACCGCGGATTCAAACTCATCGACACGCGTGTCGGGGCTCATCCAACCCGACTCGACATGCAATTCAGCGACGCGCAGATAATCGCGGCGGAAGAAGGCCAGAAAGTTTTCCGCCAAATAGCGCTTATCCGCGGGAGACAAACTGCCGATAATGCCAAAGTCCACCGCCATATACTGAGGACTATCGGGGCGCCCAGGCCGCACAAAAATATTGCCGGGGTGCATATCTGCGTGGAAGAAGTTGTCGCGAAACACTTGGGAAAAGAAAATTTCCACGCCGCGCTCGGCGAGCATTTTCATATCCACGCCCTCGGCGGCCAAGCGCTTTAGATCCGTCACAGGAATGCCGTCGATACGCTCCATGACAATCACTCGCTCGCTGGTCAGCGACCATTCCATTTGCGGAATGTAGAGAATGTCCGAGCCTTCAAAATTGCGCCGAAGCTGACTGCCATTGGCGGCCTCTCGCACCAGATCGAGTTCGTCGAGAATGGTTTTCTCATACTCCTCGACCACCGCCAGCATGCGCAGTCGACGAGCCTCGGAGGAAAAGCGCTCGGCGAGACGGGCAAAGCGGTACATAACGGCGACGTCGGTGCGAATGCGGCGCTCCACCTCGGGCCGCAAGACTTTGACCACCACTTGGCGACCGTCTTTTAACTCGGCCGCATGCACTTGGGCAATCGACGCCGAGGCCAGCGGACGATCCTCAAAACGCGCAAACAACGCACTGGCGGGGCGACCGAACGCCTGCTCGATCTCGCTGTGAGCACGCTCACTGGAAAAGGGCGGAACGCGATCCTGCAACTGCGCCAGTTGGTCGGCGACCTCGTCAGGCAGAATATCTCGGCGCGTCGATAGCACCTGCCCAAATTTAACGAAAATTGGCCCCAAATCGACAAGAGCCGCCCGGATGCGCTCTGCATCGCTGCCCTTGTAGCGCGAGGGCAGCAACCACACCCAAGGGGTAAAAATCAGCACTGAACGCAGCCAGCGGGCGCGCCCCGCACTCGACAACAAGCGGTCGAGACCGTGGCGCACAATCACGCGGTAAATTTGCAAAAGTCGAAGAAAATCTTTCATAGATAATGTCACCGCTAACGCAAGCGGTTTAATCTCGCTTCAAGGCGCTCGACGGCGAGGCGCAATTGATCGACATCGTCAGCAAAGTTATCCACCTCGATCTGCGTGGGAAGATGTTTAACCTCTTCTTGTAAGTAATCGCGCAACGCCTGCTCCAAGGTCTCGCGACTGCGCCCCATCCAACGCCCCACACTGCCCGCAACCAAGCCGATTTGCCGCGCGGCGAGATCGCCAAACTGCTCGCCCAGCGACACCCCCAAAGGCTCCGCTAGACGACGCCCAATAAACTGAGCTAGATGCTCTTCCCAGTCGAGATCGAGCGCAGCGATTAAACGCTGAAATTGCTGCGCCGTACCGATATTGCCCTCGACGCGCACACGGGTATTGCCCATTAGCGCGTTTGGATCGCGCGAGGCGGCAAGCCGCAAAAAATCGCCAACGGGCGCGCTTAAATGCACATCGGCAGATCGGTGCGACTGCGAAAAAAACACCACGCTGCCATCCAGAACCTGCATATACAGCGTCACGGGCGAATCCCCCGCCACGCCGTCCAAGGTCAGCCCCATCATGCAATCGTGCAGCGACTCGAGCTGCGCGGGCACATCGGGCTCGTTCTCAATCACGCGATTGGCCGCCGCCTCTAGCGCGCCGAGCAGCACAGCGGGAATCGTCAACGCTCGACGGTTTGACTCAGTCACCTAAAAACCCCGCGTGAATTCATCCATGGGCTTATCAGTATCGTCTTCCATAATCACCACACTGCCCACGAGAAGATCGTGCAGTGCCTGCATTTTAGGGTGGCGGCGCAGGGCGACGATATAAACCACAATCAACAACATGCCCGCAGGGGGAACCAATAAATCTGCCAGTAAAATGGCATAGAGGGACAACACCAAGGTGCAATAGCGCAGCAGCGACGCACCAAAGCCCAACGCTCCGCCCGTTTTGGCGCGAACCACTTGAATGTCCAACAGCATTTGCGCGGGCAGGGCCTTCATCTTGCACCAAAACAAACTGGCATAGAGCGCGGGCAGCAATAGGCTCATAGGAATCAGCAATGGCGAGGGCGGCATGGGCGGCGCTTGATTGTTCTGGACATGCTCCAGAGACGTCTGCACCCACTCAGCGGCACTGTTGCCAAAAAACAACTGCGTGACAATACCGACGACAATATTCATCAGAAAAAAATCGAGTACAACGGCGAGCAAACGGCGCCAAAAACTCGCGTAGCGAACACCGGGCTTCAAACTCACAACTTAAACCCGCGGTGAATCGCGACCACTCCATTGGTGAGGTTGATATAGTCGCTGCGATCAAAGCCCGCCTCTTCCATCATGCCTTTCAACGTATCCTGATCGGGGTGCATGCGAATCGACTCGACCAAATATTGATAGCTATCCCGATCGCCCGTAACCGCTTCGCCCACCTTGGGAATAACGCGGAACGAGTACTCGTCGTAAATTTTGCGGAACAGCGAATTGGTGGGGCGCGAGAACTCCAAAACCAGCAAGCGGCCTCCGGGCTTGAGCACGCGGTATATGGAGCGTAGAGCAGCGTCTTTATCCGTCACATTGCGCAGGCCAAAAGCCATCGTGACGCAGTTAAAGGTGTTATCGGGAAAGGGCAGCGCCTCCGCATTGGCCTGAACAAAGCGCATATTGTTCGCAACGCCCGCGTCGAGCATACGCGAGCGACCCTCGCTCAGCATCGAGGCATTGATGTCCGACAATACGACCTCGCCCGTCGCGCCAACTTTTTTACTAAAAGCCTTAGCGAGATCGCCTGTACCCCCCGCCAAGTCGAGCACTTTGTGGCCGGGACGCACGCCCGAGATATCGATGGTGTAGCGCTTCCACAAGCGGTGAATTCCCATCGACATAAAGTCGTTCATAACATCGTATTTGCTGGCCACCGAGTGAAAAACCTCGGCCACTCGCCCCGCCTTTTCATTGGCGTCAACTTGTTGGTATCCAAAGTGAGTGGTTTTTTTCATAACAAGGGCTCGGTGGATCGTTGAAAAATGGGAACAAAGACTAGCACTAACCGCGCAATCGAGCGACCTTCATCACGCCTTCGGCGCGCCGCAAACCGCGCAGCAAGTCGGCCAGCATTTTGCGCCCCGTCACAGTAATCTCCATCACAATACCCGCCGTGGTGCCATCGCGCTCGCTGAAATCGACGTGCTCGATATCGCAGCCGTACTCCGTAATCAGCGTCGCCACTCGAGCCAGCGTGCCGCGGCGGTTAATCGTTGTAATTCGCACGCCCACGGGGAATACCGCATCGACATCGTCGTCCCAATCCACCTCTAGCACTGCGCCGGGGCGCTTGCTGGCATCGGGCAGGTTGCGACATTTTTTGCGGTGAACCACGAGGCCACGCCCCGTACTAATCACCGCCACAATGTGGTCACCCGGGATGGGTCGACAACACTTCGCGTAGGACACGACCAAACCTTCGGTGCCCTTGATGTCGAGTTTGGCAATCGCCGGCAGCCCCGTGCCTTCGATGGGGTCGATATCGGGCAGCGACGGGCCGCTGCTGTCGCTGGGAGCAATGCGGCGCGCCACGAGACTGGGCACGCGATTGCCAAAACCAATTTCTCCCAACAGCTCATCGACGCTGCTGTAGTCGTATTCGCCAACGACGACATCCCAAGTTTTCTGGGGAATATCTTCTAACCGAACATCGTAAGCTTTGAGCGCCTGTCTCAGCAGTCGGCGCCCGAGCGTGACGCTGTCCTCAGTCGCGAGGTTTTTCAAATAGTGGCGGATGCCCGCTCGCGCCTTTGCCGTTACCACAAAATTGAGCCAGGCGGGATTGGGGCGCGCGCCCTTGGAGGTCAGAATGTGCACGGTTTGACCGCTCTCGAGCTTGCTCGACAGCGGCACCATGCGGCGATCGACTTTCGCGCCCGTGCAGCGATCGCCGATGTCCGTGTGTAGCGCGTAGGCAAAATCGATCGGCGTCGAGCCCACGGGCAGTTCCATAATGCGCCCCTTGGGCGTGAACACATAGACGTCGTCGGGAAATAAATCGAGCTTCACATTTTCTAAAAACTCAATGGAGTCGCCCGCGCTTTGCTGCATCTGCAAGACATCCTGCAGCCAGCGCTGAGCGCGGTTGTGCGCACTGGTTTGCGGCGAGCCCTCCGTTTTATAAATCCAGTGGGCCGCAATCCCCGACTCGGCAAATTTGTCCATTTCCGCAGTGCGAATCTGCACTTCCACAGGCATGCCACCGGGGCCAAATAAAATCGTATGAAGCGCTTGGTAGCCGTTCGTTTTGGGAATGGCGATGTAGTCTTTAAAGCGATCGGGCAAGGGCTTGTGAATACTGTGAGCAATGCCCAGTGCTCGGTAGCAATCGTCAATATTTTTTACGATCACACGCAGGGCGAATAAATCTAAAACATCGGCAATGCGCAAACCCTTGCGCTGCATTTTTCGGTAGACGCTGTACAGATGCTTTTCTCGGGCGACGACTTCACCCTCAATGCCCGCATCTTCCATCTGCGCCTTAAAACTAATTTCGACGCTGGTCATCACCTCTTTGCGGTGCTTGCGGGTGCGCTGAATGTACTGGGCCAGCGTTTTATAGCGCAGCGGGTGCATCGCTTGAAAGCCGAGGTCTTCAAGTTCTAAACGCAAGCTGTTGATGCCCAAGCGCATGGCGATTGGCGCGTAGACTTCCAGCGTTTCGCGGGCAATTCGGCGGCGCTTTTCCGGGCGCATCACATTGAGCGTGCGCATATTGTGCAGCCGGTCGGCCAGCTTGATCAGCATTACGCGAACATCGCTCACCATCGCCAGCATCATCTTGCGGAAGCTCGCGGCGGCGGCCTCCTCGCGAGATTCAAACTGAATTTTTTCCAGCTTACTCACCCCGTCCACCAGCTCGGCGACGGTCTCTCCAAAACGCTCGGCCAATGACTCTTTGCCAATGGCCGTATCTTCGATCACATCGTGCAGCACCGCAGCGGCGACGGTGTGCGCATCCATACGCAGCTCGCCCAAAACGCGAGCGACGGAGACGGGGTGATAAATGTAGGCCTCACCGGTCATACGCATTTGACCGCTGTGCGCTTGGGCAGCTAACAGATAGGCGTCGTAGACAAGTTCGATACCATCGGCCTTCATGTAGGTGTCGAGCACCCGAATAAGGTCGTCGATGGTGAAGTGGGCCTTATCTTGAGATGAGGCTAAAAATTCGTGGTAAGGCGCCTGTTTAGACATATCAGGCGCCCTGAAGAGAGGTGGAAAGTGCGGTGTGTCGGCGCGTCGAATTCACTCAGGCCGCAGACTCCTCGTCACTACCCGACAGATCAATTTCCAATTCTTGGGCGGGCTTTTCATCCAAGATCGTACGATCGACCAAACCCTCGGCAATTTCACGCAGTGCCAGCACGGTGGGCTTGTCGCCATCGACTTCGACCATGGGCTCGGCACCCTCGGCAATTTGACGGGCGCGCTTCGACGAAACCAAAACCAACTGGAACAGGTTGTCCATTTGATCCATGCAATCTTCAACTGTGACTCGAGCCATTTCGAATCTCCAAAATAGTGTGTGGAACAGACAATTTTAGGGGATTGCGCCGCGTAAAGCTAGAGAGAGGCCAACTGAGATGCGTGCGCGGCAGCGATCACACAGAGCGCGCCGTAGAAAACAACTTAAGTCAGCGCGGACAATAGCGCTTGGTGGCGCTCGGCTTGCCTCTCAACCTGAAGACGATGGGCAATAACAATCGACTTCAATTCGTTTAACGCCGTTTCAAAGTCATCGTTGATCACCAAGTAATCGCACTCGGCAAAGTGAGACACTTCCTCTTTCGCCTGCGCCATGCGGTGGGCAATTTCTTCATCGCTGTCCGACTCGCGGCCGCGCAAGCGCGCCTCGAGTGCCGCCAAGCTGGGAGGAACAATCGACACTGCGACACAATCGGGGCGCAGCTTTTTCACCTGCTGCATACCCTGCCAATCGATTTCCAGGATCACATCGCGGCCCGACTGCAGGGTTTCCTCCACCGCTTTTTGCGAGGTGCCGTAGCGATTGCGAAACACTTGCGCGTGCTCTAAAAAGGCCGAGTCCTCCACCATGGCAATAAACGCTTCATGGCTGACAAAAAAGTAATCCACCCCGTGCTCTTCGCCGGGCCGTTTTTCGCGAGTGGTGTGAGACACCGAAACGCCGATGCCCTCGACGCTATCGAGCAACGCTTTAACCAAACTCGTCTTGCCCGCACCAGAGGGCGCTGAAATTGTATAGAGTGTGCCTTTTGCCATAGCCAACAGTATAACGAACTTTAAGAGTAATCAGACGGCGCGATCGACCGAGAACTGAGCGAGAGCAATCAACGCTTGTCGGTATTCGCTGTCAGGCAGACACCCGACCGCCGCTACGGCCGCATCGGCCTCGCGCTGGGCAGCGCGACGCGTAAACTCGAGCGCCCCCGTGGACTGAATCGCCGCCAGCACGGCGTCGATCTCATCGAGCCCACCATTCTCAATGGCTCGGCGAATCAAGGCCGCCTCGTCCTCAGACCCCTCCCGCATCGCGTAGATGAGCGGCAATGTGGGCTTCCCCTCCGCCAGATCATCGCCCACATTTTTACCCATGGCATCGGCGTCGGCGCTGTAATCTAGGACATCATCGATCAACTGAAAGGCGGTACCTAGGTGCATGCCGTAATCTGCCAGCGCCTGTTCCTTTTCCTGCGGCAGACCACTGAGCACCGCTCCAATGCGGGTCGCCGCCTCAAACAACTTGGCGGTTTTACTGTGAATCACCTCCAAGTAGCGCGCTTCGGTGGTATCGGCGTCGTGGATATTGAGCAACTGCATGACCTCGCCCTCGGCGATCACATTCGTCGCTCGGGACAAAATCGACATAATGCGCATGGAGTCGAGCTCGACCATCATTTCGAAGGAGCGCGAGTAGAGAAAATCGCCAACCAAGACCGCCGCCTCATTGCCAAATACGGCATTGGCCGTTTCGCGCCCACGGCGCAACTCCGAGGCATCGACGACATCGTCGTGCAGCAGGGTGGCCGTGTGAATAAATTCGATAATGGCAGCAATCTGCAGATGATCCTCGCCCTGGTAGCCCGCTGCGCGCGCCGCGAGCACCGCAAGCTGGGGGCGCAGGCGCTTGCCACCACTTTGTATAATGTAGTGTCCGAGTTGGTTAATCAGGGCGACATCGGATTTAAGGCGCTCTACAATGAGCGCGTTGACGGCTTTCATTTCGCCGCCAATCAGATCTTGAGCTTGGTCGATGTCCATAGAAATTGGCCAGTTGTGAAGCGTCGCATGCTAGGTTCGCCGCCCACA
>DS990609.1 GCA_000155715.1 gamma proteobacterium HTCC5015
TTTGGTAGGACAAGCATACTGCAAGTGGAGCTATTGTGAAGCTCAAATTACAGTTCTTGTAAAAGCATGAGAATCGCGCTAGAGCGTTTCTCACAAAGGATTATAATCCCACTTCCCCCACAAGGTAGCCGATTTATACCAAGGGCATTTCACGGCTGTCAACAAGTACTACTGCGCTCTTTTGGAGCCGTGCGTGGCACTTTTCAAAAGTACACTTAAGCGCCCTTTTCAAAGGGCGCGCTAAGCATTTGATATCGCTGGATTAGTGATGGCGCAATTCGGCTTTGTCGTCTGCACCATCTTGGGCAGGGCTATCGCCCTTTTGCATGACACCTTCTTTAAAAGGCTCTCTTGTCAGCGCTACTTCCAAGACTTGATCGATCCAACGCACGGGTTTTACGTCCAGTGCCGCTTGGATATCTTCGGGAATATCCGCTAAATCTTTGCGGTTTTCCTCGGGAATTAACACCGTCTTAATACCACCTCGGTGGGCAGCTAAGAGCTTTTCTTTCAAGCCGCCGATAGGTAGCACTTCACCACGCAGGGTAATTTCACCGGTCATTGCCACGTCGTTTCTAACGGGAATGCCCGTGAGAATGGACACCAGCGAAGTGCACATAGCAATACCTGCACTTGGACCATCTTTGGGTGTCGCACCCTCGGGTACGTGCACGTGAATGTCTCGCTTCTCGTGGAAATCATCTCCTAAGCCAAGCGCTTCGGCTCGGCTTCGCACAACCGTCATCGCCGCTTGAATGGACTCCTGCATGACATCACCCAGTTGCCCAGTATGGTTGAGCTTGCCTTTACCCGGCATGATGGCCGACTCAATCGACAGCAGCTCGCCACCGACTTCCGTCCAAGCTAAACCGGTCACTTGACCAATTTGTGGCTCGTCCTCGGCGACGCCGTAGCGGAAGCGCGCCACTCCCAAATACTCTTCGAGATCTTTTGCCGTGATGCTCAGGGCGCCCTTCTTCTCTTTTAGCACCAGAGATTTGACAACTTTGCGGCACAGCTTAGACAGCTCGCGCTCTAGGCTACGCACGCCTGCCTCGCGGGTATACAAGCGAATGATATTGCGAACGGCATCACTAGCGACGCTCAGCTCGCCGTCTTTCAAACCATTGGCTTTCATTTGTTTGGGCAGCAAATAGCGCTCGGCAATGTTGACCTTTTCATCCTCGGTATAACCGGGAATGCGAATAACTTCCATGCGATCAAGCAACGGCTCGGGGATATTCATGCTGTTTGATGTGGCGACGAACATCACATCGGAGAGGTCGTAATCCACCTCAAGGTAGTGATCCGCAAAGGTGTTATTTTGCTCGGGATCCAGCACTTCCAGTAAAGCCGACGCGGGGTCGCCACGAAAATCCGTTGCCATTTTGTCAATTTCATCGAGCAAATATAGTGGGTTGCGCGTGCCTACTTTACTCAGGTTTTGAACAATTTTACCCGGTAAGGCACCGATATAAGTGCGGCGGTGGCCGCGGATTTCTGCTTCATCGCGCACACCGCCGAGAGACATTCGCGTAAACCGACGCCCCGTTGCATCGGCAATAGAGCGACCCAGTGACGTTTTACCCACACCAGGAGGACCGACCAAGCACAGTATAGGGCCCTTCAGCTTGCGAACGCGCTTTTGTACGGCGAGATATTCGACGATGCGCTCTTTGACCTTATCTAGGCCGTAGTGCTGCTCTTCGAGAACATTTTCTGCTTTGCTTAAATCGGCTTTGATTTTGCTGCGTTTTTTCCACGGAACATCGAGCAATGTGTCGATGTAGGTGCGCACAACGGTCGCCTCGGCGGACATCGGCGACATCATCTTGAGTTTTTTCAACTCGGACTCGGCCTTTTCCTTCGCCTCTTTGCTCATGCCCGATTTTTCAATGCGAGCGGCTAGCTCCTCGAGTTCATTACCCTCTTCACCGAGCTCGCCCATCTCCTTTTGAATGGCCTTCATTTGCTCGTTGAGATAGTACTCGCGCTGACTCTTTTCCATTTGCTGCTTAACGCGGCCGCGAATTCGCTTTTCTACTTGTAGCAAGTCGAGTTCGCTTTCAATCAGGCTCATCAAGTGTTCCATGCGCTGGCGCACATCGACCATCTCGAGTACTTCTTGCTTATCCTCGAGCTTGAGCGACATGTGGGCGGCGATGGTGTCCGAAAGGCGCGAGGGTTCATCAATACCCGATAGGGATGACAGTACTTCCGGTGGCACCTTCTTATTCAGTTTCACGTACTGATCAAACAAATTCATCAGCGTTCGCGTTAGCACTTCCGCTTCGCTCTCGTCCGCATCGGGCTCGCCCATCGGCGTCGCATCCGCCACGAAATAATTGTCGTTGCTGACCAATCCGTCCAGACGCGCGCGCTGCTCACCTTCAACCAGTACTTTGATCGTGCCATCGGGCAGTTTGAGTAACTGCAAAATCGTGGCGAGGGTGCCAATTTCATGAAGCTCGTCAACACCGGGCTCGTCAACTTCGGCGCTCTTCTGCGCCACCAACAAAACCTGTTTGTTGTCTTGCATAGCTTTATCCAGCGCGTCGATGGACTTTTGTCGGCCGACAAACAACGGGATGACCATATGCGGATAGACCACCACATCGCGCAGAGGCAATACGGGCAGCTGGATCATATTCTGGGTGCTCATAGACACAATTCCCCCTTATGGGAATAGATATTCATTTATCACTGGATAGGGGCATCCAGCAAAACTTCAAGGGTTTAGGCGGCCTATTGTCCGTCTGAGGCCGCTTTTTTATAGTCACTGTTCTCGTACATGATGTAGGGCTCAGACTCACCGCGAATCACGGCGTCGTCGATCACCACTTTAGAGACGCTCTCCATGGAGGGTACCTCGTACATCGTGTCGAGAAGGATGTTTTCAAGGATAGTGCGAAGACCGCGCGCCCCCGTTTTGCGCTCCATCGCCTTTTGAGCAATGGCACTGAGAGCGGCATCTAAGAACTCGATTTCCACACCTTCCATTTCAAACAGATATTTAAACTGTTTAATAATGGCATTTTTAGGCTGTGTCAGAATTTCGATCAGGGCTTCCTCACCCAGCTCTTCGAGCGTCGCCACCACGGGCAAGCGACCGATAAACTCGGGGATCAAGCCATATTTGACCAAGTCCTCTGGCTCGACTTCGTGCAACAGCTGACCAATAGCGAGGTCGTCTTCCTCGGTTTTCACCTCGGCCGCAAAACCGATGCCCCCCTTCTCCGAGCGCTCGCGTATCACCTTGTCGAGGCCGGCAAAGGCGCCGCCACAAATAAACAAGATATTCGAAGTGTCCACCTGCAGGAACTCCTGCTGGGGATGCTTGCGGCCACCCTGAGGGGGCACTGAGGCGACAGTGCCTTCAATCAGCTTCAACAGCGCCTGCTGTACGCCCTCACCCGACACATCGCGAGTAATCGAGGGGTTGTCTGCCTTGCGCGACACCTTGTCGATTTCATCGATATAAACGATGCCTCTCTGAGCCTTTTCCACATCGTAATCGCATTTTTGAAGCAGCTTTTGGATGATGTTTTCTACATCTTCACCCACATAGCCGGCTTCCGTAAGCGTGGTTGCGTCGGCGATGGTAAAGGGCACGTTCAATAGTCGCGCCATGGTCTCAGCCAACAGCGTTTTACCCGAGCCCGTTGGGCCAATCAGAAGAATGTTACTTTTAGAGAGCTCGATCTCATCGTTGCGCTGACTCGATTCCATGCGTTTGTAGTGATTGTAGACCGCGACGGACAAAACCTTTTTGGCGCGCTCTTGGCCAATCACATAATCATCGAGACGCTGCTTGATCTCGTGCGGAGTGGGCAAATTGGTATCGCCACTCTCGCTCTGCTCTTGCAGCTCCTCTCGGATAATCTCGTTACACAGATCGACACACTCATCACAGATATACACCGATGGGCCAGCGATTAGCTTGCGCACTTCGTGTTGGCTCTTTCCACAAAAAGAGCAGTAGAGAAGCTTGCCATTATCAGAGGTGTTATCGGTGCTGTCAGTCATTTAGAGCGACCTCGTGGGGAATGCGAATAGTGTATTACAATTAGATTGTTTGCCCTCGCCAGAGGGATGTCAACCCGAAAGCCCAGCCGCCGCTGTGGGCGGCTACAGCTCTGGGATAAGCGGTCGTTATTATCGGGTAACGAGCACATCGTCAATCAGGCCGTACTCCTTAGCCTCATCTGCGCCCATAAAATTATCCCGCTCGGTGTCCTCTACGACGCGCTCAAAGGGCTGCCCAGTGTGATCGGCCAGCATGCGATTTAGTTTTTCTTTGGTTTTCAGTATGTTGCGGGCGTGAATATCGATATCCGTCGCCTGCCCCTGAAAACCGCCGAGAGGCTGGTGAATCATGACGCTCGAATTGGGCAGAGCAAACCGTTTGCCCTTGGCGCCCCCCGACAGCAAAAACGCCCCCATGCTCGCGGCCTGGCCGATACACAGCGTACTGACATCGGGCTTAATGAAGCGCATGGTGTCGTAAATCGCCATGCCCGCAGTCACCGAGCCACCCGGCGAGTTGATGTAGAGAGAAATATCTTTATCCGGATTGTCTGCTTCGAGAAATAGCAACTGAGCCACAATCAAGTTGGCCATGTGTTCCTCGACTTGGCCTACCATGAAAATTACGCGCTCTTTCAACAAACGCGAATAAATATCGAAGGCGCGCTCGCCGCGAGCGGACTGTTCGACGACCATGGGAACAAGGTTGGCCTGAATATTGTTGTCAGTGTGGTTCATTGCAACTCCGATTGAACACAGTTTGAAACAGTCATTATTACACACGCTTTTTATCACGCTGACCAGACACAAACCAAGAATTGAAGGCTCTAAAACGAACATCGGCTTGCCGAAGCAAGCCGATGTTTATGGGAAAGCGACAAACTTTACGTTTGTTGCTGATTGATTTTCATCACTTCAGAAAACGGCTTAGTCTCTTCTTTGACTTTCGCCTGAGACATTAACCAATCAACGGCTTGATCTTCCACCACAACCGCTTCGACGCTAGCGAGCATCTGAGGGTTTTCGTAGTAGTAATCCACCACTTGCTGTGGATCTTCGTAGCTCGCCGCCAATTGCTCAAGCGTCTCTTTGACTTTATCGGGGCTGGCTTTAATCTCTTGCTGCTTCACAACCTCGCCGACTAGCAAGCCCAATTTAACGCGGCGCTCCGCCTCTTCTTGGAAAGGCTCGTTGGGAAATTCCTCAAGCTTGATCGGCGCCTGGCCGCCAAACTGTTGAAACGCTTGCTCTTTCAAACGCTGAATTTCCTGATCGACCAAAGCGCTGGGGCACTGGAGTTCGTTTTGCTCGAGCAGCGCATCCATGACTTGCTTTTTGGTTTGCGTTTTCAGCGTTTGCGTCAATTCGCGCTGCATGTGGTTTTGCAGGTTCTCGCGCAACTTTTCTGTTGAGCCATCTTCAACACCAAAGGCCTTGGCAAACTCTTCATCCACTTCAGGCAGCGCTTGCTCAGCCACTTTTTGAACGGTGATATCAAACTCAGCGTCTTTGCCTTGCAGATCTTCTTTGTTGTAGTCCTCGGGGAAAGTCACCTTGATGGTTTTCTCGTCACCCCCTTTCATGCCTTCGATTTGCGACTCGAAGCCATCAATCATAGAACCACTGCCGAGAACCAAGGGCATATCATTGCCTTTGCCGCCCTCAAACTCTTCGCCATCGACACGACCGACAAAATCGATTGTGACCTGATCACCCTCTTTTGAAGCGCGCTCCACGTCGTTCCACTCGGCGCGCTGCTGGCGCAAGGTTTCCACCATCTCGTCGATATCCGACTCGCCAATTTCGGAGTTGAGCTTCTCAACTTTCATTTTTGAAGGGTCTGCGAGCTGAATCTCGGGGTAGACTTCGAAAACCGCCACGTAGGTCAGTTTGTCATCGTCGTCCAAATCCGCTTTTTCTATCGCTGGGTAGCCAGCGGGATTTACCTCTTCCTTGGTGAGTGCTTCGCTGAGCGTGCTTTGAATGAGGTTGGAAACCACATCCTGACGCGCTTCGCCCGCGTAGCGCTTTTTAACCACACTCATGGGAACTTTGCCAGGACGGAAGCCGGGAATCTTGGCGCTACGAGCAATTTGTTGATACTGATTTTCCAGCGCTTGCGCCACAGTTTCAGCGGGCACTTCGACGGTCAGTTTGCGCTCTAGGCCTTCACTGGTTTCCAAAGAAACTTGCATGTTTCACCTTTATATATTGCTAGGCCAAAGGCCTGTGAACGTTTCAAATACAAAAAAAGCCTGCCGAGGTACCTCATAGCAAGCTTGTCGCGCGATGCATCTCGGCAGTGCAGTAATATGGTGCGAGAGGAGAGACTCGAACTCTCACGGGTTGCCCCACTGGAACCTAAATCCAGCGCGTCTACCAATTCCGCCACTCTCGCAGAACCCAGCGCTTTCGCACTGGAAAAATATGGGGTGGACGATGGGGATCGAACCCACGACCACAAGAGTCACAATCTTGTGCTCTACCAACTGAGCTACGCCCACCATATTGTCTCGCACGCGATGATGGCGCGCCCGGCAGGACTCGAACCTGCAACCTACGGCTTAGAAGGCCGTTGCTCTATCCGGTTGAGCTACGGGCGCAGATCGATCACCGACGCGTTCATCGCGATTGGTCGGGGCAGAGAGATTCGAACTCCCGACCCACTGCTCCCAAAGCAGTTGCGCTACCAGACTGCGCTATGCCCCGACGTTTCGCGAGGGCGGAATAATACGCAGACACCTGCGTCGCGTCAATGCCTGAAAGCCGTCCAATGTTGAACGCCCCCTCTATACTGGAGGGCACGGCCATGAGAAAATTCGCGCTTTCACTCACACTAGCAGCGACGGAGCCCGTTTCCACCATGAGCGGACAAAAAATCGACGGTAAATCGGTATCAAACGCCGTTAAAGAGCGCGTTAAAAGCCAAGTTCAGCAGCGCCTAGATCGCGGGCGACGCGCCCCAGGCCTAGCCGTTGTGCTGGTGGGCAGCGACCCTGCCTCGGAGGTTTATGTCGGCCACAAGCGCAAAGCCTGTGACTACATTGGCATACACTCGGAAGCGCACTTACTCAGCAGTGACACCACCGAAGAAGAACTCCTTACACTGATTGATGAGCTCAATCAAAAAAGTGAGATCGATGGCATTCTCGTGCAACTCCCCCTGCCCGAGCACATTGATTCCGACAAAGTCATCGAGCGCATCGACCCCGCCAAAGATGTCGACGGTTTTCACCCCTACAACTTTGGCCGCCTCGCCCAACGCCGCCCCGTGCTGCGCCCCTGCACGCCCTATGGCGTAATGGAGTTACTCAAGGCGAGCCACGTAGAGGTAGAGGGCAAAGACGCCGTGATTGTCGGCGCCTCCAACATCGTCGGCCGCCCCATGGCCCTAGAACTGCTACTCGCACGCGCCACCGTCACCGTATGCCACAGCCGCACGCGGGACTTGGCTGAAAAAGTGAAGCAGGCAGATATCGTGGTCGCCGGTGTGGGCATTCCCAATTTTGTTAAAGGCAGCTGGATTAAGCCCGGCGCCGTAGTGATTGATGTCGGCATTAACCGCCTCGCCAACGGCAAGCTGTGCGGCGATGTGGAATTTGAAGCCGCCGCTGAAAACGCCGCCCACATCACCCCCGTGCCCGGTGGCGTTGGCCCCATGACCGTCGCCATGCTGATGCAAAACACTTTGGAAGCTTGCGAACAGCGCGAACAGGAGATCGCCCCATGAAATCGACGGCCCGTTTAGTGGCAACAGCCGCTGCCCTACTCACTTTAACCCACTTCGCTTATGCCGATGAAGCCGCAAGCTCGGCCCAGCAAAACGAAAAGGTTTTGATCGAAACCAATCGAGGCCATATCGAAGTCTTATTAAACGCCGAGAAAGCGCCAGAGAGCGTTGCCAATTTCCTAGCCTATGTCGACGAGGGCTTTTACGAGGGCACGCTTTTTCACCGAACGATCCCCGCCTTTATGATTCAAGGCGGCGGCTTTGACACCCACATGGCCAAAAAGCCCACCAAAAGCGCGATTATCAACGAAGCAGACAACGGCTTAAAAAATCTCAAGGGCACAATTGCAATGGCGCGCACGGGCTACCCGCACTCAGCGACCTCGCAGTTTTTCATCAACACGAAAGACAACCCCTTTCTCGACCACACGGGCAAAAACCCACGCGGCTGGGGCTATGCCGTTTTTGGCAAAGTCACTCGCGGCATGGACACCGTGAGAGCCATTGAGCTCTCCACCACAAAAGTAGCAGGTCAGCACAAAAACCTGCCCGTCGAACCCATTGTCATTCAATCCATCACCCGTATTGATTCCCCTCAACCTAAAACTAAGACCAAAGAGGTCCAACCATGATTAAGCTGAGTACTAACCACGGCGATATCACCATTGAACTATTTGATGAACACGCCCCGATCACTTGCGCCAACTTTCGTCAGTACGTCGAAGAAGGCCACTACAACGGCTGTATTTTCCACCGCGTCATTCCCGACTTCATGATTCAAGCGGGCGGCTTTGATACCGATATGAACCAGAAGCCCACGCGCGACCCTATTCAAAACGAAGCCAACAACGGCATTAGCAACGAAGTCGGCACACTGGCAATGGCTCGCACACCCGATCCACACTCGGCATCGGCGCAATTTTTCATCAACACCAAACACAACGCCTTTTTGGATTTTCAAGCGGAAACGGCTCAGGGCTGGGGCTATGCCGTGTTCGGCAAAGTCACCGATGGTATGGATGTGGTGCGAGCCATTGAGGCGGTCGCCACAGGCAACCACGGCATGCATCAAAACGTGCCCACAGAGCCTGTTATCATCGAAAAGGCCGAAGCCCTTTAAACCATGCCACACACGCTGTTTATCTCCGATCTTCACCTCACCGCCCAGCGGCGCGACATTGCACAGGGCTTAATCAGCCTGTGCCAATCCCCACTGGCTCGCAGTGCCGACGCGCTGTACATACTGGGCGATTTTGTCGAGTTTTGGATCGGCGATGACACACCCACCGAGGGCATCGATGACGCCATTGATGCCCTCGGTGAACTGGGTACCCACACGCCCTTGTTCTTTCAACACGGCAATCGCGATTTTTTAATCGGCCGCGATTTCGCGCGGCGCTGCCGGTTTGAACTATTGGACGAAACCGTCGTAATCGATTTATACGGGCAGGACACGCTGCTGTTGCACGGCGACACCCTGTGTACCGACGACGTCGACTACCAACAATTTCGACACATGGTGCGCAATGCCGATTGGCAAGCCGACTTTCTCAACAAAACGCTGCCAGAGCGGCTAGAGGTTGTGAAACAGATTCGCGCTAAAACGCAAGAGGCCATGACGATGAAAGCCAGCGACATTATGGATGTCAACCAGAACGCCGTCGTCGAAACTCTTGAGGCATTCGGCGTGCAGCATATGATTCACGGACACACGCACCGACCCGCACAGCACACGCTGACGGCCAGTGGCCAGCCCGCCACGCGCACGGTGTTATCCGACTGGGACCAACACGGCAACTGTCTTCTCGTCACACCCGAGAGACAAACACTGATTGATTTCGACTGGCAAGGCAGCGAACTGGCTCCGTACTGAGTAGCTTCGCGCAAACTCCGAGCACGCAAACGAATCTCCCAGCCCCTCCCAACCGCGGGAGAAGCTCTGCGAACGCTTGGCGACTACTGCTTTAACGCCGCTTTTAAGGCATCGGCCATTGCACCCGAACCACGACTCTGTTGCGACGACCGACCCTGAGACTTTGTGCGCTGACGATTGGATTTTTGTGAGCGCCCCTTGTCTGCGGGGCGACGCGACGCCGACGGCGCTTCGCCCTGCTCCGCCGCGACATCGTCCAAACGCATGGAGAGCCCAATGCGCTTGCGAGCAACATCCACTGCCATGACTTTGACTTTCACGACTTCACCCGCCTTTACGACATCTCTTGGGTCTTTTACAAACTCGTGTGACATCGCGGAAATGTGCACCAAGCCATCCTGGTGAACACCGACATCCACAAAAGCGCCAAAATGCGTCACATTGGTGACGACACCTTCGAGAATCATGTCGTCTTTCAAGTCGGAGAGCTTTTCTACGCCGTCTTTAAATTCGGCGGTTTTAAACTCGGGGCGCGGGTCGCGGCCCGGCTTTTCTAACTCTTTTAAAATATCTTTGAGCGTTAACTCACCCACCGACTCACCGCGGTACTGGGCGACGTCAACCTTGCGCAAAAATGCCACATCGCCAATCAAGCTTTTCACATCACGGCCACTGTCTTGTGCGATGCGCTCCACGATCTGGTAGGACTCGGGGTGAACGCTAGAGCGATCCAAGGCCTCGTCGCCATTCATGATGCGCAAAAAACCCGCAGCCTGCTCAAACATTTTGGGGCCGAGGCGCGGCACCGACAGCAGCTCCTGACGATTTTTAAACGGCCCCTTGGCCTCTCGATAATCAATGATATTGCTGGCCACCGAGGCACTTAAACCCGACACCCGCGTAAGCAGAGGCGCCGACGCCGTATTCAAATCGACGCCGACCCCGTTCACACAATCTTCGACCACGACATCCAAACTTTTTGCCATTTGAACTTGATTGACATCGTGTTGGTACTGCCCCACTCCAATCGCTTTAGGATCAATTTTGACAAGCTCGGCCAAAGGGTCTTGCAAACGGCGTGCAATCGAAATCGCACCGCGAATCGTGACATCCAAATCGGGAAATTCTCTCGCTGCTAAATCCGATGCCGAGTACACGGAAGCGCCCGCCTCGCTAACGACAATTTTGTGCATTTTTAATTCGGGGCGCTGGCGCAAAAGCTCTTGAGCCAGCTTGTCCGTCTCGCGCGAGGCCGTGCCGTTGCCGATCGCAATCAACTCAACGCCATGTTTGTGACACAGTGTGCCCAGCGTGCTTAACGCCGCGTCCCACTGCTTTTGCGGCGGATGAGGAAAAATAGCACCGTGGTCAAGCACGCGGCCAGTGGCGTCGACCACCGCCATTTTAACCCCCGTTCGATAGCCAGGGTCCAAGCCCAGTGTCACTCGAGGCCCCGCGGGCGCCGCTAAGAGGAGATCTTTTAAATTGTTGGCAAAGACTTGTATCGCCTCGGTTTCCGCCTCCTGCCGCTTTTCGCCGATCAATTCCGACTCCATTTGATAGGCCAGTTTGATTTTCCACGTCCAACTGGCCACCTGCGCTAGCCAGGCATCCGCTGCTCGCCCCTTGTCTTCGATAGCAACATGTCGAGCCACCAGGGCTTCACAAGGGCTCGTGCCCTCGCCATCACCAACGACAATTTCTAGCCGCAACACCCCTTCATTGCGGCCGCGCAGCACCGCCAACATGCGGTGTGACGGCACTTTTTTAAGCGGCTCTTGGTAGTCAAAGTAGTCGCGGAATTTTTCACCTTCACTCTGCTTCCCTTCAACCACAGAGACGCTCAACACGCCCTGCTCTCGCACTTTATGGCGCAGCTGCTCAAGCAGCTCGGCGTCCTCGGCAAAGCGTTCCATCAAAATGTAGCGAGCGCCATCGAGCGCCGCTTTGCTATCTTCAACGCCTTGATCGGCATTGACATAGACAGCGGCTTCTCGCTCGGGATCGAGCGTTGGATCTTGGTAGAGCGCATCGGCCAGTGGCTCTAAACCCGCTTCAATCGCCATCTGCCCCTTGGTGCGCCGCTTGGGTTTATAGGGGGCGTACAAATCTTCGAGCCGCGTCTTGGTATCGGCTTCGAGCAACTGCTTCTTCAGCTCGGGTGTGAGTTTTTCCTGCTCGTCGATGCTGGCAATCACCGTAGCTCGACGGTCTTCAAGCTCACGCAAATAGGCCAAGCGTTCTTCAAGCTGTCGCAACTGCGAGTCGTCGAGTTCGCCCGTCACTTCCTTGCGGTAGCGGGCGATAAAGGGCACGGTCGCCCCCTCATCCAACAAGCCGACTGCGCCGTTGACCTGTTCAATGCGAACCCCTAGTTCAGTGGCCAATCGTTGATGAATTTGAGTCACTGAGACATCTCCTGTAAATACGCTAGTTCATCTTCTTCAAAACCCGCCATTAGGCGCGCTTCTATATTTAACGGCCCGCGAGGCAGGCCCGACATATAGGTTTTTACCAATTCGCGAAAGTGGCTCTGCGGCTCGACGCCGCGCTGCTCGCAACAATAGTGATACCAGCGGCTGCCAATTCGGACGTGTCCAATCTCCTCGCGCAAAATCAGCTGTAGGTGCTCAACCGCCCGCGTGTCGCCCGCACTCTCGAGTTTTGTCAGCATGCCCGGCGTCACATCGAGACCCCGCGCTTCCAAAACACGCGGCACCAAGGCCATGCGCGTCAATACGTCGTGATCGGTTTTAAAAGCCATTTCCCACAGCCCGTTGTGGGCTTGCAGCTCGCCGTAGTCACTGCCGTTATCGCGCAAGTAATCTCTCAGCATCAAGAAGTGGCGACCTTCATCCAAGCCAACGGATATCCAGTCACTGTAAAAATCCTTAGGCATGTCTGCAAATCGGTAGACCGCATCCCACGCCAAATTGATGGCATTGAACTCAATGTGCGTGACCGCGTGAATCAAGGCATTGCGGCCCGCTTGGGAGTTCATGCTTCGCCGAGGCATCTTTTGCGGCGATACCAAAGTCGGTTGATCGGGGCGACCGGGAATGGGCAATCGATCCACCGCTTGAGAGGCGGTAAGCGACAACTCCCCTGCCTGCCACTGCTCCGCGACCTGCTGAGCCAAACGAATTTTCTCATCGGGGTCACGACACTGAAGCACTTGCCATGCCGATTGTTGCAGTGATGTCATCGAAACAACTCCCGCGAGTGCAAGACGCGTCCATTGAGATGAAAGGCAATCAGCTCTCGGCATATGCGCTTAGCTGCGAGCAGAGACTCTTCATCCCACTGGCGCTGACGAAGCTTGCCGATCACCGAGCCTGAAACGCTCTCAGAGCCACTTGATGCCAGTGGATAAAACCCTGCATCTGCCCGCAATCCATAGCGGGTTTCAGCGACGATTTCGTCTTCATTGATATCCTGTGAAAAATCAATTGAAAAGCCGAGAAGCCAGAGTAAATCGAGTTCAAACTCGCGCAGGCAACGCTCGCGATCGCCTCGTTCTGTGGCACCTTTTAAATCGCTGAGCAGTATTGAGTAACGATCAAACAATTCGGGCTGAGCGTCGCCCTCTGCCAAAAAATAACTCAGCAGTTCATTGGCGTATAAACCACAATACAAAGACTCGCCCGCAAGCGCCCAGTATTGGCCAAAGGGCTCAGCGCGGGACAGCGTCAACAAACTACCGCGGCCACGACAAGCAATATCGAGTAAATTAAAGGGTTCTAGGGAAAAGTTTTTGCGCCGATTGCGAGCACCCGGTGCCACTGCCGAGACTTTCCCCGCCGAGCGACTAAGTAGCTCCACCAGTGCGCTCGTATTGCGATAGGGGCGCCGGTGAAGAACGAACGCTTCACCGCTTACTTCCAAGGTTCGCCCTGCTCCGAATAACCGAGTTTCGTGAGGCTGCGCTCATCGTCCGACCAGCCTTCTTTGACACGCACCCAAAGCTCAAGGTGTACGCGAGTATCTAGCAAGCGAGCAATCGATTGGCGAGCCCGTGTCCCCACCTCTTTTAAACGCTGCCCCCCTTTGCCAATAACCATCCCCTTTTGACTGGCGCGCTCAACCCAAATCACTGCATGTATGACGAAGCGTTCCGCCTCTTCTTTAAACTGCTCAATTTCCACGGTGGTGGCGTAGGGAATCTCTTGCTGCATATTCAAAAAAAGCTGTTCTCGAATGCGCTCGGCAGCGAGAAATCGCATATTGCGATCGGTAAAATCGTCTTCTTCAAAAATGTGCGGCTGCTCGGGCAAATGGGGCGTCAGCTCACCCTCTAAGGCATCGACACCCTGCCCTTTACGCGCGGAAATCGGCAACATACTGACAAAGTCGTGTTGCTCGTTGAGCATTTGCATAAATGGCAACAACTCGTTTTTATCGTCCAGCACATCGACTTTGTTGACCACGGCAATCACGGGTAAATCCGTCTTCTTAATGCGGTTTAATAGCGCCTTATCCTCATCGCTAAAACGCATCGCTTGAACGACAAAGACCACCACATCGACATCGTTTAAAGAGCCGAGTGCGGCTCGATTCATATAGCGGTTAATCGCGCGCTTTTCACCCAAGTGATAGCCCGGTGTATCGACAAATACCATCTGCGTATGATCGCGCGTGACCACGCCGAGCACTTGGTGTCGAGTAGTTTGCGGCTTGTGCGTCGCAATACTTAAACGCACGCCAATCAGGCGATTCATTAAAGTGGATTTGCCCACATTGGGGCGACCGACCACGGCAATATAACCGCATCGTGTAGTAGAGGCAGTCATGGTTATCGGCCCTCTTGATCGAGCAATTGTGCCAAGGCGGTCTCCGCAGCAGCCTGTTCGGCTTTTCGACGACTCCGCCCCGTGGCGTTCACCTGCACATCGTGAGAGTCGATATAGCAGCTGACCGTAAACTGCTGTTCGTGAGGCTTTCCACTTACTTCGACCATTTCGTATTGAGGCAAGGCGTAGTGTCGGCCTTGAAGCCACTCTTGAAGACGCGTCTTGGCATCTTTTAATTCATTGGCTGTAGGCAGGCTTTCAAAATCACCATCGTATAGATCTCGAATAAACTGCTGGGCACTCTCGATGCCGCCGTCGAGATAAATAGCACCAATAATGGCCTCTACCGCGTCGGCGAGTATCGAGTCACGGCGCCAGCCGCCGCTTTTCAATTCGCCACCGCCCAATTTTAAAAAAGGGCCGAGATCCATTTTCTTAGCGTGGGCAGCCAGGGACGACTTGTCCACCAAGCTCGCTCTCAGCCGACTTAAATCGCCCTCTGGGCGCTCGGGAAAGCGTTCAAAGAGTTCAGCGGCAACCGTAAAATTCAAAATACTGTCGCCGAGAAACTCTAGGCGTTCATTATTGGTTTTACTTGCGCTGCGATGCGTAACAGCGACCTCCAATAAGTCGCCGTTACTAAATGTGTAATTCAGTGTCGACTGCAAGGTGGAGAGCAACGTTTACTGGCCCCCAAGGAGAATTTCTTTGTCCATCAACACTTCAAAATTGACAGGCTCAATAAATTCCACGGTCTGGCTGTAGTGAATCACCATTTTTCGACCGTCGCGAGTGTCTTTAAAATCGAGAAACTCTCGGCTGTTTTGATCGAAATTGCGGATATTATTGAGATTTAAAAATTTCTCGAATTTCTCACGAATTTCCCGCGACGACATATTCTTCGCCTCGGGGTCGCTAGTAATATCGGTCACAATTTTTTCAATCGTGAAATAGTTACTCATAGGAGTAAATAAAACCAAGCCCTGATAGAACAGCGTGCCAACGATGCTAGCCAAAATCAGCAAGCTCCACATAGTCATGCCTTGTTGCTTTTTCATTGCTTCTCTCCTCCGCTATTTAACGGTGCTGCCAATTCGATCGAGTCCCTCTATGCCCCAGTGCATCCATATAAATTGAGCTTTGCCCACTAAGTTTTTCTCGGGCACTAAGCCCCACATACGACTGTCTCGGCTGCGGTTTCGATTGTCTCCCATGGCAAAGTAATAACCTTCGGGAATATTCAGGCGCACCGCATCAATGCTGGGGTAGCCGGGATGATTGAGAATGGTGTGCTCAACCCCCAACAAGTTTTCTAAACGCTGAACCGCGCGGTTGGGGCGCCCCTCTACATCATTGTAGGAAAACGGCTCGTCGGCACTCGACAAAATCTCTTCGCCATTGATAAACAAACGATCGTCGCGATAGATCACACTGTCTCCCGGCACACCGACAATGCGTTTTATATAGTCGATGCTGGGGTCTTCAGGATAGCGAAATACCGCGACATCACCGCGTTGAGGCTCACCGGTTTCGACCACTTTGTGGTGTGTCACCGGCAGGCGAATACCGTAGCTGTATTTGGTGACGACAATAAAATCACCGACTAATAGCGTGGGAATCATTGACCCAGAGGGAATACGGAAGGGCTCGGCGACAAAACTGCGGATCACCAAAACCAGCGCCAACACGGGAAAGAAAGAGCGCGAAAAATCGATAAGCCAGGGCGCCTTGTCTTCTTTGCCCTCTTTTTGGCCTGCTTCAGCGGATTGCTTAGCAAGCCGTTTCTTTTCCCCAAAAAGCTTATCGAGCAACGCAATAATGCCGGTTACCAAGGTGGCAGCCGTGAGATAAAAGGCAAAATCGTAATGAATATCCATCAATCGTTATCCACTTGTAAAACCGACAAGAAAGCCTCTTGAGGTACTTCGACCTTGCCAATTTGTTTCATTCGGCGCTTACCCGCCTTTTGTTTCTCCAGCAATTTGCGCTTACGACTCACATCGCCGCCATAACACTTGGCCAGTACATTTTTTCGCAGAGCCTTCACATTGGTTCGCGCAATAATATGATTACCAATTGCAGCCTGAAGCGCAACTTCAAACATCTGCCGTGGAATCAGCTTTTGCAGCTTTTCAATGACTTCCCGGCCGCGTCGCTGGCTGTGCTCTCTATGGGCAATGACCGCTAGAGCGTCTACTTTTTCACCATTAATCAAAACATCGACACGCACCAAGTCTGCGGCTTGGAAGCGCTTAAAATCGTAGTCGAATGAAGCAAAACCTCGACTCACTGATTTCAATCGATCAAAGAAATCCAGCACCACTTCCGCCATCGGCAGCTCGTAATCCAATTGAACCTGATTGCCGAGATACTGCATATTGATTTGTACGCCGCGCTTCTCGACACAAAGGCCAATCACATTGCCCACATAATCCGAGGGCACCAAAATACTCGCGGCGATAATGGGCTCGCGGATTTCATTGATGGTGTTTACCTCGGGCAAATCGCTGGGATTGTGAATTTCCAGCAGCTCGCCCTGGGTACTTTCCACTTCATAAATCACCGTGGGCGCAGTGGTAATTAGATCCAAGTCGTACTCGCGCTCGAGCCGCTCTTGGATAATTTCCATGTGAAGCATGCCGAGAAAACCGCAGCGAAAACCAAAGCCTAGTGCTTGGGATGTTTCCGGCTCAAAGTGTAAGGCCGCGTCATTTAAGCGCAGCTTTTGGAGCGCCTCACGAAATGATTCGTAGTCGTCCGCACTGATGGGGTATACGCCGGCAAACACTCGGGGCTGAACTTCTTTAAAGCCGGGCAGCGGTTCAGCGGCGGGGGTATTCTCTAAGGTAATCGTGTCGCCGACAGGCGCTGCTTCAATCTCTTTAATACCTGCGATGATATAACCCACTTCGCCCGCACTCAGCGTTTTGCGCGACAAACGCTTGGGCGTAAAAACGCCGACCTCTTCAACTTGAAAGCTGCGGCCACTGGCCATGATTTTGATTTTGTCTTTCTTCGTCACACTGCCCTCGACAATGCGCACCAGCGACACCACACCCAAGTAGTTGTCAAACCAAGAATCGATAATCAAAGCTTTCAGTGGCGATTCTGGGTCGCCTTCGGGCGGTGGAATTTGCTCGACCATCGCCTCTAGCAAATCTTCGATGCCCAGCCCCGTTTTAGCACTCACATGCAGTGCGTTAACCGCCTCGATACCAATGACATTTTCGACTTCTTCAATCACCCGTTCTGGGTCGGCGGCGGGCAAATCGATTTTATTGAGCACCGGTACCACTTCGAGGTCCTGCTCAATCGCGGTGTAGCAGTTGGCAACACTCTGGGCCTCGACACCCTGCGAGGCATCAACGACCAGCAGAGCGCCTTCACAAGCCGCCAGAGAACGAGACACCTCGTAGGAAAAGTCCACATGGCCCGGCGTATCAATGAAATTTAAACGGTAGGTTTCGCCGTCCCTCGCTTGGTAGTCCAGCGTGACACTTTGGGCTTTGATCGTAATGCCGCGCTCGCGCTCCAAATCCATGGAATCGAGCACTTGCTCATTCATTTCGCGATCGGTCAGGCCGCCGCACACTTGAATAAACCGATCCGCAATCGTCGATTTACCGTGGTCAATGTGGGCGATAATAGAAAAGTTTCGAATGTGCTTCATAGGGCCGCAATGCTACCCTAGCGGCCCATTAAAAAACAGAAAAAACGCGCTCAAATCGCGCAAAAACACAGGGTTTTACGATAGAGCCGCCAGCACTTTTTCACGATTGAAGTAGTAGTAGCAAAGAGTTTGCCCTTCAAGCTGTAAAACGGGCACATAAAAGCCGTATTTCAGCTCTAACTCCGAATCGCGATCAATATCGATCAAATCCAATTCAAACGGGTGGATTTTCTGCAAACGAACCAATTCTTCCTGCATCGACTGACATAAATGGCAGTCGGGTCGATGCAGGAGGCTTAGAGTTTTCATAGCGGTCTTTCCCGCAGCATCGCTTTTTACGCTCGTCGACACTACTTGGGGATTCTCACAGCGAGAAATTCACGCCCATAGGGCCTAGCGACAAGAAACGGCACCACGCGACCACCCTCAAATTCAGCCACCAGGCGATTTGCTTGCTGAGCCGAGTTAATCGCTTGATTGTTGATGTGCGTAATCACGTCACCCACGCGCAAGCCGGCATTTGCCGCCGCTCCCGCGACCAACTGTTTCACCTCAACACCGCCATCGGGCAGTTTGAGCGCGCGCCGCTTTCTCTCATCAACTGCCCCCAGCGCCATGCCCAAGCGATTGTCGCTAGTGGGTTCAGAGTGGGAGCGATCGCTGCGTTGACCACTCTTGCCGCTTGCCAGCTCTCCGAGCTCGACCGCTATAGTGCGCTTTTTACCTTGGCGCAGTACTTCGACGTCGACACTATCACCCGCCGTATGGCGGCCGACAATAGGTGGCAACGCTGAAGATCGGCGAACATCTTTGTCATCGACAGATAGAATAATATCCCCCGTCTCGATCCCCGCTTTTTCTGCCGGGCTATCCGGCATAACGGACGCCACCAAAGCGCCGCGTGGCTTGTCCAAGCCAAAGCTTTCCGCCAGTTCTAGCGTGACTTCTTGAATCGCCACCCCTAACCAGCCGCGAGACACGGAGCCACTCTCTTTGATTTGCTCAACCACATCCATGGCGACGTCAATCGGAACCGCAAAGGACAATCCCATATAGCCTCCCGTTCGGCTGTAAATCTGGGAGTTCACGCCGACGACTTCGCCGTCCAAATTAAACAGCGGGCCACCAGAGTTGCCCGGGTTAATCGCTACGTCGGTTTGTAAAAAGGGAACATAATTTTCATTGGGCAAAGCGCGCGCTTTGGCGCTGACAATCCCCGCCGTGACACTGGCATCAAAGCCAAAGGGCGAGCCAATCGCCAACACCCACTCTCCGACATTGACGGACTGGCTGTCCCCCAATTCAACCGTTGGCAGGGATTTGTCGGCCTCAACTTTTAACAAAGCAATATCCGTATCCGCATCAGAGCCAATCACTTCAGCGATATATTCACTGCGATCATTGAGTTTAACGACAACCTCGTCAGCACCCTCGATCACATGGTTGTTGGTAATGATGTAGCCATCGTCGGAGATAATAAATCCCGAGCCCAGCGAGTGATGCTGATCGCGCGGTATCGGTGCGCCACGGCCGCCGCCCTGAGGAGCGTCAAAATAGTGTCGAAACAGTTCGCCCCAGGGCCCCAGCTGCTCCAATTGGCGTTCCAGTTGTTCGCGATCAATAGGTAGACCCGCCATGCCACCGGTTTTTTTGGTCGTGCTGATATTGACCACGGCGGGGGCATTATCTTCCACCAAGTCGGTAAACTCGGGCAGCGAGCGCGCCGAGACAGAAAAGCTCAACAAAGCAAAGAGAAGTACCCAAATGCGCAATACAAATGACGGCATCGTTCCTCCAATAACTAACGATCAATTAAGGCGTTATAGTGATTTTAAACTCGGGTCGCGCGGCGACCAAGACTCTTAGCACAACGGGCTGGAAACGCTCGTTGTGCGAAATTTTATGGGAAAACCACTGAATCCATACAAAGCCAAACGCAAGCCCTAACCCACTCGCCAAAGCCGCGTACAAAGAATTGCCTGCACTCCAGTAATCTCCGAGGACGCCACCCATTAGCATCAAGGCAATCGGCACCAAATAAACGGCCAGCGAGCTTTTAAGGAGCATATCCTCGGCCAGCCCAACCATCACTTCGTCCCCAACTTGGGCGCCGCTAGAGTTCAGTGCCCGCACTTGGGTGTACTGGCGGCCAATCACCTTGCCCAATGTCGATGTGCCACAGCCCTTCTGAGCCGAGCAGCTATCGCAAGCCGTGCTGCGCTGAGTTTGCACCCAAGCGTAATCATCCTCTACTGCCGTGACGGTGGCTTGTTCTTCAATCATTGTGAGCGCGCCTCAACACTTTCACTGAGTTGCTTCACCGTGGCCGCGGGCACTTCGCCCACAACGACGACTTTGTGACTGCCCTGCACACGGCCATAGGCATTGAGTGCACCCATGCGACTGTGCCCCTCAACAGGCATGTTTTCACCTTTGGCTAATGGCTCGACAAACACGGAAACCGTAGCCATGCCATCGGAGTAGACCATATGTTCAACGGCCGCGGACTCACTGGCACCGCGGCGTTCGTGTGTCGTCAGCATAAAGCCCTGCGGGGCGCGAGAAACCCGCCACTGATGGTCTGACATCAGCAACTGCTGTTGGTCAGCGTGGCCCAATTCGCGACGCTTGAGTCCCGCCGTGTCGAACTCGGGCTCAAACATTGCATCGGTCAATTGAGGGCTCACCTCAAGCTCGGTGTACATGATTTGTTCAAGTACATCGCCCTGAGTATCTAGCAAATCCGATTTAATCAGCAGACGAGAGCTTTCATCAATCCACAGGCGATGCCCATAGCGGTAGCTATCTCGAGGCTTAAGACTCAGCACCTGACAACGGCGGCCCGCCACGCGCTCGACACCCTCCAAGCTCAATTGGTAATAGCGCTCAATGCCGTCAATTTCCATCGGCACAGACAGGGGCAGCTGGCTGCGAACACGCGCTTTGTTCACTGTAACAACACCCAGCTTGGGCAAAATTTGTGTGACCACATTATTGCGGCGCAGAATTTCGCGCGGCTCGCCGTTGAGTGACACGAGCTTTTCATCGCTGCCCGCATCCGTATGGCGGCGCACCACACGCATGCTCTCCATGCTATTACCGTGCAAATAGACAAAGGTCCCCGTGTAGCTTTGGTTCTGCATGGCATCGCACATGCCTTTTAGCCATTCCACGGGAGAGGCGTCGTCTGCGTTCAAAGACAACGGCGCAAACAACAAAGCTAAACCCGCCGCAAACGCCTTCAGCACCTGCGTTTTACTGCGTACTGTCATAGCCCACCAATCGCGTATAGGGCAAGATGCCCTGGTAGTTGCTGGTATCCGAGTACTCACTGTGATTCGCCAAGTACTGGTTGAGCTGCGCTTGGTTTAACGATTCCACACGGGCGGCGCGCTCACCCTGCCACTGCATCAAGCTCGGCTGGTAAGTACCCGTGAGTTGCACGGGAGATATCTGAGCCAAACTACCGTAAGCAGCGGGTCGCACTGCGCGGTTGGCAGCAGGCGCCACTGCCACACCATTGAGCAACGAAGGCGTTGTGGGACCAGCATCAAGCGTAGCGGGCGAGGCAGACCAATTGTCAAAACCAATGACGGTTACCGCCGCCACGGAAGCCGCCACGGCCAAACCTGCCACGGGGCGCATCCACTGCGGCAGTGCTACCACCGCAGCCGATTCTTTGGCGCTCGGTCGATTAGAGACGCCCGTTGGCGCCAGTATGGTCGGTTCCGACTCGAGAGCCGACATCACGCGGCCCGCAAAATCGGGCGAGGCTTTGCGTTGAATTTTGGGATCGCACTGATCGCGCAATTGATGGATATCAGCCCACACTGCTTGCGCGCTCTCGCTGTCCAGCAAGCGATCAATATCGCGCTCGAGCTGCTCACTTTCCCCATCGGCCAGCGCCGACACCCACTCGTTGTGTTTCATCTCAGTCATTTTATTCGCCCACCATCGCCTCTAGGCCATTTTCAATTGCCTCGCGAGCCCGAAAGATTCGCGAGCGTACCGTGCCAATGGGACAAGCCATCGTCTCCGCGATTTCCTCGTAGCTCATGCCTTCGAGTTCGCGCAGCATAATGGCTTCCCTCAGTTCATCCGGTAGAGATCGAATCGCATCCATGACTCGATCTCTCGCCTGCTCTGACTCCAACATCTGTTCGGGAGTTCCGTACTCCCTTAAAAGATCGGCGCCTTCAAATTGTTCGGCCTCTTGGGCATCGACACCAATTTGCTGACCGCGACGCCCTTTAGAGACTAAATAATTCTTAGCGGTATTCACCGCAATGCGGTACAGCCACGTATAAAAGGCACTGTCTCCGCGAAAGTTTTTCAAGCCGCGATAAGCTTTGATGAAGGCCTCTTGCGCCACATCTTCCACCTCCGCCGAATTGTGAACGAAACGGCCCACAAGGTTGACGACCCTCGATTGGTATTTTCTCACCAACAGATCAAAAGCCACTTTTTCACCGGACTGGACGCGCTTGACTAATTCGTAGTCAATTTCACGCTCGCTCATTCTTGGTCCTTATGACGGCGCAGAACTCCAACAGTTCCCGCGCATGAATTTTAACGGCCAAAGTCGCCTTTAAGCGCCTCGAAAAGCCGACACAACAGACAACTAGTATGCCAAAATATGCGGCTATGCAGAAACATTACGACGTAATCATTATTGGCTCGGGCGCAGCAGGCCTCACACTCGCGCTGCATCTGCCCAAGCATTTACAAATTGGACTGCTCAGCAAAAGTAGTTTGCTTAGCCACAGCAGTACCTACTGGGCTCAAGGCGGCATATCCGCCGTGCTAGATGAAGACGACCACTTTGACGATCACGTAAGAGACACACTTCAAGCCGGCGCCGAACTGTGCCACGAAGATGCCACGCGCTACACAGTGGAAAGTGCGCCCGAGCTCATCCACTGGCTCACAGAGCTGGGCATGCCCTTCACCCGCGAGCGAGGCGAAGATGGCGAGCGCGGATTCCATCTCACCCGCGAGGGTGGCCACAGCCACCGCCGCGTTATCCACGCCGAAGACGCCACGGGCAAAGCGCTACAAACCACGCTCGTCAACCGTGTGCTGCAAGCAGACAATGTAGAAGTGATTGAAGATGCAATTGCCGTCGATCTCATCACCTCGCAAAAACTCGGTGAAAGTGGCGACAACCGCTGTCTGGGCGCCTATGTGCTGGAACGCCGTTCGGGCCAAGTTTACAGCCTGAGTGCGGGCGCCACTGCGCTTGCCACTGGCGGTGCCAATAAAGTGTATCTTTACACCAGCAACCCCGATGGCTCTTCGGGCGATGGTATCGCCATGGCTTGGCGAGCGGGTTGCCGCGTTGCCAATATGGAATTCATGCAATTCCACCCCACTTGCCTATATCACCCCGATGCCAAATCGTTTTTGATTTCCGAAGCGGTGCGCGGTGAAGGCGGCAAACTGCTGCTGCCCAACGGCGAAGCCTTTATGCAGCGATTCGACGAGCGCGCCGACCTCGCCCCACGGGACGTTGTCGCCCGCGCCATTGACCACGAAATGAAGCGACTCGGCTCCGATTGCGTCTATCTCGACATCAGCCACCGCTCCAAGGGATTCATTCAATCCCATTTCCCCAACATCTATCGACGCTGCCTAGAACTCGGCTACGAAATGGACAAAGAGCCCATTCCCGTCGTGCCCGCCGCACACTACACTTGTGGCGGTGTCCTCACTAACCTGCAAGCTCGCACCGACATCGACGGACTCTACGCGCTCGGTGAAACCGCCTGCACAGGCCTACACGGCGCCAACCGTTTGGCGAGCAACTCTCTGCTCGAATGCCTCGCCTTTGCCCGCGCCGCTGCCGATGACATCGCGATACAACTCAGCGAGCAACCGCCACAGCCGCGCAATCTGCCAGCCTGGGACGACAGCCGCGTCACAGACTCGGATGAAGAAGTCGTGGTCACCCACAACTGGCATGAAGTGCGACGACTGATGTGGAACTACGTGGGTATTGTACGCACCGACAAGCGACTGGCACGTGCCAGCAGCCGCATCGAGTTACTATTAAACGAAATTGACGAGTACTACGGCCACTTCAAAATCAGTAGTGATCTGATTGAATTGCGCAACTTAGCGCTGGTTGCCAAGCTCATTATCGACAGCGCCATTAAACGCAAAGAGAGCCGTGGACTACATTTTACGCTGGACTACCCAGAGGCTTTGGCCGAGGCCAGCGACACGCTAATCACGCCCCAACCGCGACGAGAGGATTGATATGACAGCCCTTCCCCTAATTGCCGAGCCCAGCGCACTCGCTCAAGTGCTCGACCAAGACGATTTGTTAGTGTTGGACTTGCGCGCCGAAGAAAACTATCTCGACGGCCACATTCCCAACGCTCTGCGATTTGAGCTTAGCGATGTCGTGCGCAGCGAATCTCCAGTCGGCGGATTGCTCGCCGACGAAGCCGCCGTATCCGCCGCACTCAGCACCGTGGGCTATAACGGCAGCCAGCACATCGTCGCGGTCGACGACAACGGCGGCCCCCAAGCATGCCGCCTCATCTGGACCCTTGAGGCCTACGGCATCGACCGCTGCAGTTTACTCAACGGCGGCATGGCCGCTTGGAAAGGCGAAATCGAGGCGCTAGACAGCACTCCAGAACAGGCTGAACCCAGCGGCTACCAAGCGCATCTCAAAGGCGACAATGCCATGACGAAAGACGAGATGCTCGAGCGTCTCGACGATACTCAGCTACAAATTATCGACGCCCGCTCCAAGGGCGAATACGAAGGCAGCGATGTGCGATCCGACCGCGGCGGCCACATTCCAGGCGCCATTCACCTCGAGTGGACGGATCTCAAAGACAGCTGCAATTTAAAATTCAAACCGGCCCAAGAACTGCAAGCCATCGTCGAGCAAGCCGGCATTCAGCGCTCTAAAGATTGCGTGGCCTACTGCCAAACCCACATGCGCTCGAGCGTGGTCTACATCGCCTTAAAATCGCTGGGTTATGAACTCGTTAAAGGTTATCCCGGCGCCTGGTCCGACTGGGGCAACGATCCCAATACCCCTATCGCTTAAATCCGCTACAGTTAGAGTATAAGACCAGCAACAGTGGAGAGAGGATAATGGACACTGCCATTCACACACTCAGCGAGCTATTCGAACAACTGGGTTTGGCTTCAGATAGCGACAGCATCGATCGATTTATCGCAGAACATCGCCCGCTGGACGACAACACGCCACTGGCCGACGCGCCGTTTTGGAACCGCGGCCAAGCCAGCTTTCTGCGCGAGGCCATTGTCGACGACGCCAACTGGGCCGAACTGGTCGATCAGCTCAACGCCCAATTGCGCTAGATTTTCATCACCGTTTGGCGGTAGTAGCGCAGCTCTTCAATCGAGTCGCGAATATCGTCGAGCGCGAGGTGTTTACCCTGCTTCACAAAGCCCTTGTGAACATCGGGCGCCCAGCGCGTCACGAGCTCTTTCAAAGTACTCACATCGAGATTGCGGTAGTGAAAATAGGCTTCAAGCTGAGGCATTTGTCGCGCCATAAAGCGGCGGTCTTGGCAAATGCTGTTGCCGCACATGGGCGACTTGCGGGCACCGACGTATTGTTCTAAAAACTCAATCGTCTGGCGCTCGGCTTCTTGCATGTTGACATCGCTATTTTTGACGCGCTCGGTCAAACCACTTTGCCCGTGTTGCCGCGTGTTCCACTCGTCCATGCCATCCATCACCGCATCGGGCTGGTGAATCGCCAGCATCGGACCTTCGGCAATGACATTCAGCGCTTTATCCGTCACGATGGTCGCGATCTCAATAATCTCATCGTTAACGGTGTCCAAGCCCGTCATTTCCAAATCAATCCAAATCAGATTGTCGTCATCGTACTGCGGTGCTTGAGACATAGTGCGCCTTTGATTCAGGATGGTGTGTAGAAAAGCCTTTCATCGCGTTTTGAAACGATTGCGCTAAGGTTAAACAGCAGGATGCAGTCCTGCAAGCAAATCCTACCCCCTTGTAGAGGAGTTTTTTTATGAAAACACCACTCTTTGAACAACACTGCCAAGGTAAACTCGGAGCAGATCATCTGCTCAATGGCAGCGACATTGAACAGCACCTCACTACGCTGAGCGACTGGCAACAACAGGAAAACAGCCTGCAAGCCACTTATTCATTCGGCAACTTTCACGAGACGATGGCCTTTGTCAACGCCGTGGCCTGGATAGCCCATCAACAGGATCACCACCCCGACCTCGAAGTCGGTTACAATCGCTGCCTGATTCGCTTTACCACGCACTCGGCGGGTGGTTTAACGCTCAACGATTTTATTTGCGCCGCTCGAGTTCAACGACTTTCATCGTGACAACGAATGCCTAAAGCCCAACACGGACGCGTCATCGCCAATTTTGGCCGCCATCTGAGCGTGCGCACCCAAGCCGGTCAACTGGTTAAAGCCAGTGCCCGCCGCAAACTTGGCCTAGTGGTTTGTGGTGACCACGTGTTGTTTGATCCCAGTGGCGACGAGGCCGTGGTACAGCAAGTACAACCACGCCACGGCGTTCTCGCCCGCCCCGATCGCCGCGGGGAGAACAAGCCTCTAGCCGCCAATCTCGATCAGCTGTTTGTGGTCTCCGCCCACAAACCCGGCATTGATCGCTTTTTAATCGACTCCTATTTAGTCACTGCCAAGTTAATGGGTGTCGAGGCTGTTTTGCTGTTCAACAAAGACGATCTCGAACACGATGTCGACGCGCTCAACAACACGCTTCAATACTACGAAGACCTCGGTTATCGCTGTCTGCGCACCTCTGCCCAAAGCGGCCAAGGCCTTGAAAAGCTCATGGATCAAGCTCGAGACAAGGCCAATATCTTGGTGGGGCAATCAGGTGTTGGGAAATCGTCGCTTATTCAATACCTACTGCCCGATTTATCGATTCAGGTGGGCGCACTGTCGGAGTCCAGCGGACTCGGCAGTCACACGACGACCACGACTATCCTCTACCAGCTCGGCGACGGTGGCGAGTTAATCGATTCTCCAGGAGTGCGCGAGTTCGCTACTTGGACGCAAGATGAGCAGCAAATTTTGAAGGGATTTAAAGAAATCGCCGACCTCGGCCAGTATTGTCGCTTTCACAACTGCCGCCACTTAAAAGAACCCGGCTGCGCAGTGAAACAGGCGATTGAGGAAAATGAGTGCGCCGAATGGCGCTACCAGCACTATCTGAAAATGCTGGAACGCGCCGAAGACGCACAGCGCGAGCTGGGGCTTAACTATCGCTAAGCCTAGCCCGGGGGCCAACTGAGAGGGCGACCGCCTATCACATGAAGGTGGATGTGAAAAACGCTTTGGCCCGCACCCTCTTGGCAATTCATCACCGTGCGATAGCCCGCCTCTGATAGCCCATCCACTTTGGCCACTGCCTGTGCTGCCAAAAACAAATCACCCATAATCGACGCTTGCTCAGGCTGAATGTCTTCAATCGTCGCGATGTGTACTTTGGGGATCACCAACACATGAGTCGGCGCTTGGGCGTTAATATCGCGGAAGGCGAGCACCTTATCGTTTTCGTACACCACATCAGCGGGGATCTCTCCCGCAATAATTTTACAAAATAGACAATCGCTCATGACATTCTCTCCCGTTGTTATCTAAGGCAGACGCAAACGCTGACTGAAGGCGTGAGACAGCGTTCCACCGTCAATGTATTCCAACTCGCCCCCCAGAGGGACACCGTGAGCAATGCGCGAAACGGCCACCTTGGCCTCGGCGGCCAGCTCTGAGATATAGTGCGCAGTGGCCTCGCCCTCGACGGTGGGATTGGTGGCCAAAATAAGTTCCCGAACGCTCCCATCCGACAAGCGCTGTTCGAGCTGATCCAAACCAATATCCTTAGGCCCAATGCCGTCGAGCGGACTGAGCCGCCCCATCAACACAAAGTACAGCCCATTGTAGTCTGTAGCGTCTTCTAGGGCGGACACATCCGCCGGCGACTCAACAATACACAGTACTGACCCATCGCGGCGCGGCGACTCACACAATGAACAAACCGCATTTTCAGTGAAGTTGCGGCAGCGCTGACAGTGGCCGATGCGCTCCACCGCCTGCTGTAATACCAGCGCCAAGTGTTTGGCCCGACCGCGCTCGCGCTCAAGGGCGTGAAATGCCATGCGTTGAGCCGATTTCGGTCCCACGCCAGGCAAGCAGCGAAAGGCTTCAATCAGTTCATTCAACAGTGAAGATTGAGTCATTATTCAACAACTTAGAAGGGAAACTTCATGCCGCCTGGCAGATTCATTCCCGCCGTTACACTGCCCATGCGCTCTTGGGTTTTCTCTTGGACTTTGTGAGCAGCATCGTTAATCGCCGCAGCCACCAAGTCTTCCAACATGTCTTTATCGTCTTCAAACAAGCTATCGTCGATACTGACGCGGCGCGCCTCGTGTGCGCCAGTTAGCACGACTTTCACCAAGCCGCCCCCCGATTGCCCTTCGACTTCCATCGTAGCAATCTCTTTTTGCGCGCGCTCAGCCTCTTGCTGCATGCGCTGGGCTTGCTTCATTAAATTACCCATTTGACCTTTCATATTTTCTCCACCTTATTACGGCTTTTGTTCAATCATTCGTATGGCATCCAAGTTAACATGAGCTTGAAATTTATCTTCTAAGTCCTTGATAAATGGATCTCTTTTTATCGAATCGAGCAAAGCTTGATGTTCCGCATCGTGGACTTGCTCTTCGTGAAGCGCAGGGGTTTCTTGCACTT
Organism: gamma proteobacterium HTCC5015; assembly: GCA_000155715.1. GTDB lineage: Bacteria > Pseudomonadota > Gammaproteobacteria > HTCC5015 > HTCC5015 > HTCC5015. Next base: position 28,846 of record DS990609.1, read on the forward strand.
CACTCTGCAACTCCACTCGCACACGGCAGGGACGCGCCCACAACTCGCTCACGCCCTGACCCAGCGCCTCGATATTGGCAGGTGTCATAAGCGGCTCTAAATTATGCGACAAGGCCAGTACCAGTTCATCGCCCTCTTGCGATAAAAGGCGCGTATTTTTAGCCAGTTGTAGGGCGAGCGGTGAAAGTGCCAATCGAGTGACTGTCTCATCCCACGACATCGCCGTGTCACTCCGCGCTGGCACCTCTTCTGGCTCTGGCTCTGGCTCTGGCTCTGGCTCTGGCTCTGGCTCTGGCTCTGGCTCTGCAGGATTTTCGGGCGGGCCCGACGCCACTGCAACAGGAGCTGGCTCAGGCTGCGGCGCCGGAGCCTCAGGCTTCAGCGCCGCGCTCGGCTTTTTTGCATCGACCTCGCCATCCCATTCAGAGGGCCTAAAGGCTAACATTCGCAATAGCGTCATTTCCAAGCCCTGCCGCGGCTCAGGCAACAGCGGCAAATCGCGCTTACCCGTGATCGCCATCTGATAGTACAGCTGAATGTCTTCTTCGCTGAAACCCGCGGCGAGTTCGAGCAGGCGCTCTCGATCCATCAAACTATCGTCAACCGCCTCGGCAACTCGCTTAGCCAGCGCCATCTGGTGCAGTGTGGCGATGAGCTCGTTAAACACTGTCACGAAATCGGGCGCCATTTCCGCCAGTTGGGCGATGGCCTGCATCACCTGCTCACTATTCTGTGCTGCCAGCGCTTGCAATATGCGCTCAATATGGTCGCGGGAAATAAAGCCCAACATCGACACCACATCATCGCTGCGCACCCGTCCATGGCCAAAGGCAATGGCTTGGTCAAGCAAACTGAGTGAATCTCGCATACTGCCTTCAGCGGCTCGGGCAATATGCTTTAGCGCCTGTGTTTCATACTCGATGCCCTCCGCTCCGAGAATATGCTCGTGGTGAGCCACAATCGCCTCGGGGGGCATTTGCTTAAGGTTAAACTGCAAACAGCGCGACAGTACCGTAGCGGGCAATTTCTGGGGATCGGTCGTCGCCAACAAAAATTTCACATGGGGTGGCGGCTCTTCTAAGGTTTTCAGCAGCGCGTTAAAGCTACTGGTAGAGAGCATGTGCACCTCATCAATCAGGTAAACTTTATAGCGCCCCCGCGTCGGCGCGTATTGCACGTTATCGAGTAGCTCGCGGGTATCGTCAACTTTGGTGCGCGAGGCGGCATCCACTTCAATCAAATCGACAAAGCGCCCTTCATCGATCTCTACACAGGCCGAGCACTCGCCGCAGGGTGTCGAGCTAACGCCCTGTTCACAATTCAGCGATTTGGCAATGATTCGAGCAATCGTTGTTTTGCCAACACCGCGTGTCCCTGTGAATAAATAGGCGTGGTGAAGCCGATCTTCATCAAGGGCGTTGATGAGAGCGCGCAGCACATGCGTCTGCCCAACGAGTTCAGAAAAACTTTTGGGGCGCCACTTTCGAGCGAGAACTTGATAGGCCATAAACGGTCGTGGTCAAAATCCAAAAAAACGATTGAGTCGGCCTGTGATTCTATACTCTCGCGCCGCAATTGAACACGGCTCCATGCGAGCCATTTAAAAATCAAAAAGCCGCATCAAAACCGCTAAAAGTGGGGAGAGATAGTAAGAAGGAGGCGGCCCACACCAGCAGATCCTCGGCGCCCACTACACTGCTACCGTTGCTCCCTTCCGGGCCTGGCGGAGTTTACAGCTTCGCGTCGCGAGGGTACCGGCGCAGACCACCATAGTGCCCTCTAAGGCCAAACGGCCTTGGAAGTCGGCGAACTTTGCCGCAAACGCCGATGAAATTCAAGCGTCGCCGCTTGCGAGCGTCCTATCTACAGACTCAGAATGAGCGTCTTGATAGCGCTCGAGCCACTGCATGAAACTGCCCGCAGGCAGCGGGGGAGAGTAGTGATAACCCTGCCCGTATTCACAATTAAGCCCCTTCAAAAAAGCGGCCTCGGCCTCGGCCGCAATACCCTCGGCAACCACTTTGAGCTTCATGGAGTGAGCGAGTTGCACAATGGTTCTCACCACTTCCGCATTTTGCGCATTACCAGAGACGCAACTCACGAAGGATTTATCGATTTTTAACGTATCGACAGGAAAGCGTGTGAGATAGCCTAGCGATGAGTAACCGGTACCAAAGTCATCAATGGCAATGCTCAAGCCGAGTTGCTTTAAGGCCGACACTGTTTGGCGATTCGTATCCGTGTCTTTGATAAAGGTGTTTTCCGTTAACTCCAGCTCCAAGAACCCGCCCGGTAAGCCACTGTCTCTGAGCGCACCAGAAACCGCCTCAATCAAATGCGTGTGGTCTTTAAATTGTTGGGCGGAAACATTAACCGCTATCTTTAACGCTCTTCCCTGTTCACGCCAGCGCTGAGCCTGAAAACAGGCTTCACGTAGCACCCACTCACCCAGCTCCACAATCAGCCCTAAATCCTCGGCCAACGCGACAAAATCGCTAGGCGACACGACGCCAAGTTTGGGGTGTTGCCAGCGCACTAGCGCCTCAACACCTTGGATATGATGGGTTTTCAAAGACACTTTTGGCTGGTAGTAAAGAACAAACTCCTCGCGCTCGAAGGCTTTGTAAAGATCACTTTCAAGCCCCAGCCTTTTAAGGGCACTGCTGTTGAGCGACTTCATGGAGTATTGATAGTTGTTGCGACCCTGTTCTTTTGCGTGTCGCGTCGCCGCGCTGGCGCACTCTTGCAAACCCTCAGCGGTCTCGGAGTCCAGTGGGTAAACGGAGATGCCCATACTCAACGTGACATTGAGTTCGCATTCGTCGAGCGTAATCCGCTCAGAGGCCAGCCTCTGTAAACGCTCGGCGATTCCACCGACTCGGTCGGCACTCCCAAGATGACTCACTAGTAAAGTAAATTCATCGGCATCGGTCCGCAGCAGCATTAGCTGCTCTTCAGAGTCTTCCGCTTGCGGTAGCAATTCACCGTTGTGCATCGCCTTCTCAAATCGACGTGCCAACTCGGTGAGCACTTCATCGCCCGCACTGTAGCCGAGAGCATTATTGACCCGCCCGAAGTGATCGACATCAATCACCATCATCGCCAACTGGGTCTCCAGTTTTTTCGACTGAGTAATTAGCGTTTCTAAGTGGTGTTGCAGATAACCGCGATTGGGTAAACCCGTCAAACTGTCGTAGTGTGCGAGAGAGTGAATCTTATGCTCGCTCATCACACGCTGGGTCACGTCTTGCAGCAGTCCCTCTAACTTTGCCGAACCACTCAGCGTGTTGATCTCGCGCTCCAGCCACATATAGAAATAGCGCTCATTGGTTTTGCTATCGGCTAGCTGAAACTCCACCGATCGAGCGATGCCATCGTCTAGCGTCCGCGTCATCGCAGCAGACACTTTTTCACGCTGATCTCGGTGAATGAGGGACAACAACGAATCAATACCCTTCAAACTAGAAACCGAAGTTCTCAGCATTCGCGCTGCGTCGCGAGAAATTGTGAACGCCTCGGAACCAATATCCCAAGTCCACAGGCCAAGATGGGCAATTCGATAGGCTTGTTCCATACGCCGAATGGAGCTCGCTCCCTCTTGCAACTGCCGCAGACTACGCAGCGCAAACAAAGACTTAATAGCGAGTTCCTGAGGCGTCATCGAGCTCATCACATAGTCCGTAGCACCACTCTCGTAAACCGATTTAAGAATATCATCACGGCGGTGTTCGGCATTGACTACCAACAGAATATGAGCCATCTCGCCATCGGGAAGACTGCGAATTAAACGGCAGGCATCAATCCCACTTTTAACCGGCATTTCCGCCGCCATAATCACCATGCCGGGCCGTTGGCGCTTGAATTGAACGAGCGCATCTAGGCCATTAATGGCTTGGCAGATGTGTCGGATGCCCTTTTTGTGCAACGCGCGGGTCATGTCATCTCGCCGTTTTTCAAAAGGCTCGACAACCAAGACACCATCGTTTAACCCATTTTTCATCAGTAATTTTCCTCAACCCCCTGCCCTACTCGCGCTCGACTCATGTAAAATGGCCAGCCCTTACAATATCGAACATTATCTTAGGTAACGCCAGCGTGACAGAGCTAACGACACCGGTAAAAAGCGCCAGTAAAGTGGGTTTTATCAGCTTGGGCTGCCCCAAAAACACCGTCGATTCAGAGCGAATCCTCACGCAATTACGCAGTGAGGGGTATCAGATCAGCCCTGATTACCAAGGCGCAGAGCTCGTCATCGTCAATACCTGTGGCTTTATCGATGCCGCCAAGAAAGAGTCCCTCGACACTATCGGAGAAGCGCTGCAAGAGAATGGCAAAGTCATTGTCACTGGCTGCATGGGGGCCACCGAAAGTGACATTACCGAAGTGCACCCAGGCGTCTTAAGTGTGTCTGGCCCACACCAGTACGAAGCTGTCATCAAAAGCGTCCATGAGCACGTGACGCCACCGCCTCAATCCCACGACCCCTTCATCGATCTGGTACCACCACAGGGTATTAAGCTCACTCCTAAACACTACGCCTATTTAAAAATTTCTGAAGGCTGTGATCACACCTGCAGTTTTTGCATCATTCCCTCCATGCGTGGAAAATTGGTAAGCCGCCCCATCGGTGAAGTACTCGATGAAGCCAAGCGCTTGGCCGAGTCTGGCGTCAAAGAGCTTTTAATCATTTCTCAAGATACCAGCGCCTACGGCAGCGATGTGGGTTACAAGCTCGATTTTTGGAATGGACGTCCAATCAAGACGCGTTTGAAAGAGCTTTGCGAAGCCCTCGGTGAGCTTGGAGTCTGGGTTCGCCTGCACTACGTCTACCCCTATCCCAGTGTGGACGACATTATTCCGCTGATGGCCGAGGGCAAAATTCTTCCCTATCTCGACATCCCCTTTCACACGCCAACCGCCGTGTTCTGAGAAAAATGCGACGCCCAGCAGCAACTGAAAACACACTGGAACGTATTGAGAGCTGGCGAAAGCAGTGCCCTGATCTTGTTCTGCGCAGCACGTTTATCGTGGGCTTTCCCGGTGAATCCGAGGACGAGTTCGAAGAGCTTCTCGATTTTCTCGAGCGGGCCCAACTGGATCGCGTCGGCTGCTTCAAATACTCGCCGGTCGAAGGCGCCAGTGCTAACGCCCTGCCCGACCCCGTCGATGAGGACATCAAGGAGCAACGCTATCAGCGATTTATGCAAAAGCAACAGGAGATCAGTGCTCAAAAACTTCAGCGGCGAGTGGGGCAGCGCTGCACGGTGCTGATTGATGAAATTGCCGATGAGGGTGCCGTGGGTCGGGCTGCAAGCGATGCGCCCGACATCGATGGCCTTGTTTTTATCGACGGTGCCACTCACTTAACGCCGGGAGCCTGGGTGGATGTCGAGATTGAAGAAGCCGACGAGTACGACACTTGGGCACATTTGGTATAAGCTGCCTCCTCGGCTCTTGTAAGGATTTTCTGTGACTCAAGACATCAACCTGCCCGCGTTTCACCGATTGGCTCAAAAAGCCCTCGCAAAAGGAGCGGCGCACTCACTCTCCGACATTCACCGCGGCATTGAGAAAGAGGCGCTGCGCACTGATGCTATGGGCAACATAGCGCAAGATGATCACCCGAGTTGCCTAGGATCACCACTAACGCACCCGTCTATAACAACGGACTATTCCGAGGCCTTACTTGAGCTCATTACGTCGCCCCACCAGCACTCGAAATCCGTGCTGACCGAGCTGCGACAGCTCCATGCTTGGGTTGATCACTGCATTGGCGAACAGACGCTATGGCCGGGCAGCATGCCCTGCCGCCTAAATGGTAACGATAGCGTCCCCATCGCTCGCTACGGCAGCTCCAACAACGGTATGATGAAACACATTTACCGCCGAGGACTGGACTGGCGCTATGGCCGCATCATGCAAAGCATCGCCGGCATTCACTATAACTTCTCTCTGCCTAGAAGCTGGTGGGAGCAACTATACGCTGAGTCCAATAAAGCGCTTTCCCTGCAAGATTTCACGTCAGCCGGCTATTTAGCACTGATTCGAAACTTCCGCCGTCACGGTTGGCTTTTACTCTATTTATTCGGGGCGAGCTCTGCTCTTGATAAGAGTTTTGTCGATGGTAAAGAACACCGCCTCAGCGAACTAAAAGACAGCCCAGATACCTTACACGAACCCTTTTCCACCTGCTTGCGCATGACAGATTTGGGTTACCAAAGCCAAGCTCAAAGCAGTATTTGGGTGTGCTACAACCAACTCGACAACTACATCAACACCCTGCGCGAAGCGCTCACCATAGAGCACCCCGCCTATCGAGATATTGGTGTTAAAGTCGATGGAGAGTATCGGCAGCTCAATGCCCAGTTGCTGCAAATCGAAAACGAGTACTACAGTGAAATACGCCCTAAACGCACCGCTAAAAATGGCGAGAAACCACTCGACGCTCTAAGCCGCTACGGCATAGAGTACATCGAAGTTCGCCTGCTCGATCTCAACCCCATGCTGCCGATGGGAATTGATGAACACCAAATACATTTCTTAGATTGCTTTCTAAGCCACTGCGCCATCACGGAGAGCCCCTATATGGGCGTCGAGGAATGCCGCGCAGTCAGTGACAACCTCTACAGCGTCGCTCAAAGAGGACGAGATCCCGAGCTCCGCTTAAAAGCCGTTTGCGGCGGCACTGAACCACAGCTCCAACAACGTGCGAAGCGTTTTTTTGAATCCCTCATGGAAACTGCGGATTTGATGGATCAAGAACAAGGGGATGCCGTGTACCGCAACGCCGTTGAACGCCAGAAGGCAAAGCTCGACAATCCTGATCAGCTGCCCTCTCAAGCTCTGCTCAAGCACCTGAAAGAGCACCAGGTCAGCTATCGCGATTACATGTTGGCTTTAGGCAAAGAGCATCGACACGACTACCGCAGCTATCACAGCGACGCCGTAGACGCTCAGTTCTGTCGTCAGGCAAAAGAGTCTATTGCGGCACAGAAAGCCATGGAAGCGGCCGACACAAGCAGCTTGGATGATTTTTTAGACCGTTATTTTGAGCGCTAATCAGAGTGTTGGTGGCTGTGTGAGCGAAATAACATGACGTGAACCAGTGCTCCAGCCATAAAAGACTGAAACCAAGCGAATACCTCTCCATGCACTAAAAAGTGCATTTGCTCGCCCAGTAGCACACCCGCTCCCGTCGTCAGCATGAGGATGGCCAAGACACCAACGGCCACAGTGCGGCCAAAAGCGGGCTCTAGCAACGCCCACATCACCTGCCCGACAGGAAAACGGTGTAACAAGACCAGCACTGGCAGCACCCCAGCCGACAACGCATAGGCATCTCGAGTCAAAGCCAACCCATCCAACATGGCATGAAGCGATAGCCCGACAACGCCTACCAGTAGTGTAATGTGATGAACCGTCTCAGCCGCACGACTCAAGATATGTTCAATTAAGGTCGGTAACACAAACCCAGCCAGTGCCAACACGAGTACCCATACTCCAGCCGACTCTACGCTCTCTGGCATGATGTGCAGTCCAATGCCCAACATAACCAATATCATAGAGACAATATTTAGCGTACGTACAAACCAAGGGTATCTGCGAAACTGGCTACTTAATAAAGGGCCAATAGCAAGGGACAAACAGCTGACAATGAATAAAAGCATAATAAAAAAGTTTATTTTTTGATATTTTATAACATTACATACGTCGAGAGCTATGGATTTTTGACTAAATGGAAAGCTAGGCAATCATAATGTTGCCAAAAGGAAGGCAACACATTGGATGAAGGAGACGCTAGATCCGCGTCAATAGGCGGGAACTGCCCCCGATTGGGGGCGAACAGTCGTATAAAGTAGAGAGGTAGCGCAGTGAAACCTGCGCACCCCAAAAGAAAAAATATCTAGGCCTTAAAAGCCATTGGCCAAACCACACTCGAATAGCTCGGGCATTTCTTTGCATCGCATTTTCTTCAGCACTTTCAGCATCGTCGCGTCGTAAACGCCCTGCTCTTCAAGCGCGATACGAGCATCTCGCATGGCATTTTGCAATTGTTCAAAATTGTAGGGGGAAAGCCGAACCCAATATTTTGGATCAATTTTAGATTCCGCTTTTTTCGCAATATCTAAAGCTCGGTCAAACCAATCGAGTGAGATGCGCCGCGCTTTTTGCCCAAATCCCTCAGGGAAGCGATCTTTTCTTGTCACGAATTGCAAGGTCAATTGTACAACGGGACGTTCCTGAATCCCTCCATTGGGCTCTAGAGCCTTATAGAGTTCCATCGGCTCATAAACCGCTGCTGGCATAAAGACGACTTCAATTTCGCCACTAATAAATTTCTTGGCAAATGTGTGAGTGTTAGCGGGCACGGGAACGCCACCGAGCTTTTCCACCATCATTTGAGACACTTCATCTTCGAACATGACGACGATTTTTCGACCTTCCATATCATCAATACTGCGCCAGCGACGGTTTTTAGCCATGGTATATACCGCCCCCGCTGGGAAAATACCAACGACCTCGTACTCGCCGTTCTCAAACAAATGAGCGGCTTTTGGCTGACTCAACGCCTGAATCACGGAATGCAAGGAGTCGTAGCTATGGATGGTTCCCATAGCTTCAATCGTCGACGTGAAAAGATTAAAAGGGCGAGCATTGATGCCCGTCATCAGAGCCGCATCGCAAGCACCACTCTTCAGATCCGCCACTGCTTTCTTTTCATCCGCGTAGGGCTTTAGCTCCACCTCGACACCAATATTTAGGAACTCGGTGGTGACATCTCTAGCGAGGCTGTATACATCGCCTCCTATCCCAACGGGATCAAACACGCAGACGAGCGGCTCTTCAGATTGCGCAGAGACGCTAAACGATAGAAAAGTGGCAACTACAACCACTAGAGAACGAATCCAATTCGTACCCATATTTCCCCCAGATTGTGCAAACGCAGAATTATTTATATTTAAAGCAATAGATTTAGCGCCTCTACTCTATACACTCTGCGGGCAAATGACCAGACATATTTATGACAAAAGTCATTGTCACGCGGCAAATTCACACCCAAAATGACCGCTTATCGCTATTTAAGCACCACTTACTCTGAAATTGTAGCAATATGCTGGGCAATTTTAGCCGCTACAAACTCGCACAGCGCATCGGGAATTTCATGCCCCATCCCCTGAATTAACTCAAACTGTGCTCCCGGAATCGCGCGAGCACTGCGCCTGCCCCCATCCGAGTGCACGAGGCGATCCGCACTGCCGTGAATAAACAAACTGGGCACCTTCACCGCCTTGAGTCGATCTTCGAACCCCCCTGTCGCCATCACTGCCATACTATGTTTCGCTGCACCTTGCGGCCGAAAAGAGCGCGTATACGAGGCAGCCGCACGGCTGTACACCACATCTTCGTCCGTCAGAAACTCTGGGCTGTTGATCATTCGCCACAGTTGAATTCGATTGCGAGCCGCGCTGTCCGCGTCGACAATCGGCTCCCCTCTCAAACCAGTTAATTGCATCAGAAGCTTTAAAGGGGGACGCGGCAAATCATTTTCGTTAGGGCTTGTCATAACCCCGACTATGGATGCAACGCGGCTGGGGTGCTCTACTGCAAGCAGCTGCGCAATCATTCCACCCATAGAGGCGCCTACCACGTGGGCTTTTTCAATTCCCAAGTGGTTTAGCACTGCCACCGCATCACCTGCCATATCACTTAAGTTGTAAGGCGCTTTGACGCGGCAGCCGAGTTTAGAGCGGATGTAGTTGCGCATCGTCCGAGACTGAACTTCGGGTGTTGCCGTGGATAAGCCAATGTCGCGGTTATCGAACAGCACAACATAGTGCCCCGCCTCAACGAGTGCCTCGAGCAAGCGCTGGGGCCACACCGTCATCTGTGCCCCCAAGCCCATGATCATCAATAGGGCGGGATGATCGGAATGACCCCAGCACTCATAGTAAAGCTGTATATTGGCCTCGCTTTGTGCATAACCGCTCTGTATCTCCACCGCGCTACCTCTTATATTCGATGCTTATCAATAACATAAAAAAAGGGGCGTCATAAGACGCCCCTTGGTATTGGTGCCGAAGGCCGGACTCGAACCGGCACGAGCTAGGCTCACCACCCCCTCAAGATGGCGTGTCTACCAATTCCACCACTTCGGCTAATCACTCTCACTCTGCAGCGGGAGCGGTAGGTACATCGCTGTCCGACGACGCGGGAGCGACAGGTACATCACCAGTGCTTTGCTCAGCGGCTTCTTCCCCGCTTTGCTCTTGCTGCATTGTGCGCTCGATAACACTGGTCGGTTCGCTACTGGTATTGGCGGCGGTGTAAGCCAGAGCCAAACTCGTTGCGAAGAAGGACACGGCAATCCAAGTCGTCAGTTTCGTCATAAACGATCCCGCACCGGATGCGCCGAACACGGTGCCCGATGCACCGCTACCAAAGGCGGCGCCCGCATCAGCGCCCTTGCCGTGCTGAATCAGTATTAAGGCAATTAAGCCAATACTGAGAAGAACGTGTACTACCAATAAGGCTGTTTCCATAATTACTCTTCCGCTGCGGCAACGATGGCCATGAAGTCCTCGGCTTTAAGCGAGGCTCCACCAACGAGTCCGCCGTCGATATCATTCTGTTCAAACAAAGCTTTTGCATTGTCTGGCTTCACACTGCCCCCGTAGAGCAGTCTCACCTGTTGGGCGCTATCTTCGCCCAAGGCCTCCGTGAGCATGTCACGAATTGTCTTGTGCACCGCCTGAGCCATTTCTGGCGTAGCGGTTCGGCCGGTGCCAATTGCCCAAACTGGCTCGTAGGCAATCACGGCATTCTGCCACAAACCTTTATCGGCCACGTCAAATACGGCGCTTAATTGACGCTGTACTACGGCCTCTGTCTGACCCGCCTCTCGCTCCTCTTCGGTTTCACCGACACAGAGGATTGGCGTTAGCTGAGCCTGAGCTACGGCGGTAAACTTAGCCGCCACTCGCTGATCCGATTCCGCAAACAAACTGCGTCGCTCGGAGTGCCCTACAATGACGTAGTTAACGCCCAACTCGTCCAACATGGAGGCGGCGATTTCACCCGTAAAGGCACCGCTGCCATGCTCACTCGCATCTTGGCTGCCAACGAGCACCTGAGTGCCCTGTAGAACATCCAACATTTGCGGCAAATACACAGCTGGAGGGCAAACGACCACGTCGACACTCGGCGGCGGCGAAACGGCTGAGGCCCATTGTCGATTGCTAGCTAGGGTACCGTTTAACTTCCAATTCCCAGCTACCAGTGGTTTGCGCATCAAACTGCTCCTAATCAGAGGCCGCGAATATTACCTGCGCGCCCCTAAATAATCAATGCTAGCCAGCACTTTTGAGTGCGTCTTCTACCGCACCTGCCAAAGATTCGCAAAGGGACTGAATTTGACCCGCGTCCTTCCCTTCGAGCATCACTCTCACCAGCGGCTCCGTTCCGGATGGGCGCAACAGCACGCGGCCCGCCTCGCCTAATTCGAGCTCGGTTTGTGCCACGGCATCTTGAATCGCGCCGTATTTATTTAAATCGACTTTGCCTGGCGTTGGCACGTTAATCATCACTTGCGGTAACTTTTCGATACCCGAAGCCATTTCCGACAACTTTTTATCGCTCGCTACCAAAGCTGCCAACACCTGCAAAGCGGCCACGATGCCATCCCCCGAGGGCGAGGCGTGCAGACAAATAACGTGACCCGAGGGCTCCGCGCCTAGCTCCCAGCCATTGCGGCGCAACCCCTGCATGACAAAGCGATCGCCAACTTTGGCTCTTTCAAAAGAGACGCCCCGTTCCCTAAGAGCCAGCTCTAAGCCTAAGTTACTCATCAAGGTGCCCACCACGCCGCCGACCTGGTGCCCTTGAGACTGGCGGTGCATGGCGATGAGGTAAATAATGTCGTCGCCGTCGAGTACGCGCCCCGCCTCGTCCACCATCACAATTCGATCGCCATCCCCATCGAGCGCAATACCGACATCCGCTGACTCTGCTAGCACGGCCTCGGCTAAAGCATCGGGCGCCGTAGCACCACAGGCTTTGTTGATATTAACGCCATCGGGGTCGGCGGCAATTGCCACCACTTCAGCGCCAAGCTCGCGAAAAACATTGGGCGCCGTTTGATAGGTCGCGCCATTCGCGCAATCCACCACGACCTTTAGCCCTTTTAGGCTGGCGCTGCTTGGGAACGTACTCTTACAGAATTCGATGTAGCGGCCAGAGGCATCCGTAATGCGACGCACTTTGCCCAAGGAGGCAGAGTCCACGGTAACCAGCTCTTTTTCCAGCTCTGCTTCAATGGCCTCTTCGAGCTCATCGGGCAATTTGCCACCGTCGGGACCGAGAAACTTAATACCGTTGTCATAGTAGGGATTGTGCGAAGCCGACACCACAATACCCGCCTGACAACGCAACGTCTGAGTGAGGTAGGCAATAGCAGGGGTCGGGAGCGGGCCCAACATTCTCGTATCAACCCCCGCTGCAGACAGGCCCGCCTCTAGGGCCGACTCGAACATATAGCCAGAAATGCGCGTATCTTTTCCAATTAAAACTTTACCGCCGTTTTCGCCGGCCAGCACACGGCCTGCAGCCCAACCCAACTTGAGCACAAAGTCTGCCGACATCTGTTGGGTTCCAACGCGTCCTCGAATGCCATCTGTTCCAAAGTATTTGCGAGTCACACCAATTCTCCTCGTCGTATTCCGTGAGCGACGCGAACGGCGTCCCTCGTTTGAGCCACATCGTGTACGCGCAGTATTTTCGCGCCCATAAAAGTGGCGAGTGCTGCAGCAGCGGCACTGCCCACTACTCGCTTGTCGGTACTGCGCCCCGTTAAATCACCAATCATGCGCTTGCGCGATACCCCCACCAACACGGGGTAGCCCGCCTCGACGATACGTGGAAGCTGCTGAAATAACTCGCAGTTATGCGCCAACGTTTTGCCAAAGCCAAAACCGGGGTCGTAAACAATTTGATCGTCTTTGATACCCGCCTCGACACAGGCATTTTTACGCGAATCTAAAAATGCCATGACCTCGTCCACCACGTCTCTGTAGTGAGGCGAAGACTGCATTGTGCGGGGCTGTCCCTGCATATGCATTAAACACACGGGAACTTGCAAGCTGGCCGCAGTCGTCAGCGCCCCATCTTCTTGCAAAGCCCTCACGTCGTTAATCATATTTGCACCTGCGTCCACGGCCGCTCGCATGACCTCCGCCTTAGAGGTATCGATAGAGATCGGGCAATCAAAGTGCTTAGAGAGACGTTTTATAACGGGGATCACTCGCTTGAGCTCTTCCTCTGCGCTAACCGCTCGAGCCCCGGGACGCGTTGACTCACCGCCAACATCAATAATATCGGCGCCTTCGTCTAGCAATCGCTCGGCTTGAGCGAGCGCGCTATCGATGTGCGTATAAGCACCACCGTCGGAAAAGGAATCGGGGGTAAGGTTGAGTATCCCCATAATAGAAGGCCGGTCGACAGCCTGCTTCAAGATATCCATAGGTCAACCTAGAAATGGCCGCGGGGCGTGTACCCAGCGGCCATATACTCAATGAGTCTGATGGGCATCTGACCCAGAGGCACCTGCTGCACTTTCTCCAGAGGCGCTCGCATCGTCACTGCCAGTGGCACCGGCGCCACCTTGACCATCACCGCTGTCCCACCAGTCGGAGGGCGGCCCCGGCTCGCGGCCTTCCATAATGGCGTCGATCTGACCCTTGTCGATGGTTTCGTACTTAACTAGGGCATCGGCCATCGCGTGCAACTTGTCCATATGTTCTTTCAAGATGGTCTCAGCACGCTCGTAGTTTTCATCGATAAAGCGGCGTACTTCCTCGTCAATCAACTTGGCCGTATCACCCGAGACTTGCTGAGTCTGAGTCACACTGCGACCGAGAAAAACTTCACCCTCTTCTTCAGAGTAAGACAGCGGCCCCATTTTGTCGGACAGCCCCCACTTGGTCACCATGTTGCGGGCAATTTCTGTAGCGCGCTCAATGTCGTTTGAAGCGCCCGTCGTCACAGCGCCTTTGCCGAAGATCAACTCTTCCGCTAGGCGACCGCCAAACAAGCTGGAAATCTGAGACTCAAGACGCGTACGGCTATAGCTGTAGCGATCCTCTTCGGGCAAGAACATGGTGACACCCAGTGCGCGCCCCCGCGGAACAATGGTCACCTTGTACACGGGGTCGTGCTGGGGAACCTTCAAGCCGACAATGGCGTGCCCCGCCTCGTGATAGGCCGTCAGCTTTTTCTCATCTTCCGACATCGCCATCGAGCGCCGCTCAGCGCCCATCATGATCTTGTCTTTAGCGCGTTCCATGTCTTCCATCGAAACCACGCGCTTGTTACCGCGTGCAGCAAACAGCGCTGCCTCATTGACGAGATTGGCGAGATCAGCCCCCGAGAAACCCGGCGTGCCGCGAGCAATAATGCGAGCGTCTAAATCGCCACTCGCGGGGACTTTTTTCAGGTGCACTTTGAGAATCTGCTCGCGACCACGCAGGTCGGGCAGGCCCACCACCACTTGGCGATCAAAGCGGCCAGGGCGCAATAGCGCGGGGTCGAGCACATCGGGACGGTTCGTCGCGGCAATAATGATAACGCCTTCATTCCCTTCAAAACCGTCCATCTCGACCAATAACTGGTTCAGAGTTTGCTCGCGCTCGTCGTGCCCGCCACCGAGACCGGCGCCACGCTGACGGCCCACTGCATCAATTTCATCGATAAAGATGATGCAAGGTGCTTGCTTTTTAGCCTGCTCAAACATGTCGCGCACTCGCGAGGCGCCCACGCCGACAAACATCTCGACAAAATCGGAGCCCGAAATGGAGAAAAACGGCACCTTGGCCTCGCCCGCAATAGCGCGGGCCAACAGGGTTTTACCTGTGCCCGGCGGGCCTACCATCAGAACACCACGGGGAATCTGGCCACCGAGGCGCTGAAATTTACCGGGATCGCGCAGGAAATCGACCAGCTCGACGACATCTTCCTTGGCCTCTTCACAGCCGGCGACATCGCCAAACTGCACTTTGACCTGATCTTCGTTAAGCATTTTGGCCTTGCTCTTACCAAAGGACATGGCGCCGCCACCCCCTTTTCCGCCCTGCATCTGGCGCATGAAGTACACCCATACACCAATCAGCAAAAGAATGGGGAACGAGCTGATAAACAGCTGTGCCAAGAAGCCGCGACCCTCGGGCTCGGTGCCCTGAATCGCCACTTGATTGTCCATTAGCTCGCCAATCAAGGCTTCGTTGCTGGTTTCGGGGTTGTAGGTGCTAAACTGCTGACCACTCTCGCGACGCCCGTGAATTTCGCGCCCCATAAACGTCACTTCAGAGACTTCACCACGTTTCACAAGGGTTAAAAACTCTGAATACTGCAGCTCTTGGGTGCTTCTCGCGTTGCCGTTAAAACTGTCGACTACCGCCAGAATCACAGCGACGATAACCACCCAAAGCAAAATATTTTTGACTAAATCGTTCAAGTTGTCGGCCTCTTGTTACCGAGTTTTAATCACTCCCGCTGCCATCGGGCGAACGGAGATCGAACACTATACGCGAAAGCCCAATGCCTATCAGCCCTTAAAGCCTTTGCACTGAGCGTAAACCTCGCGACTTCTAGGGCGCGATGCCTTCGGTTTTCGCACGGCGACACTGTTAAAACTGCTCTTCAGTTCAGCGATAAAGACATCGCTGCCTTCGCCTTGAAACAGCTTGCAAACAAAACCACCGCCGGGACGCAGTGTCTGGCGCGCCAGATCCAAAGCCAACTCGACTAAATACATCGCGCGAGGTTGATCAATGGCGTCCATACCACTCATATTGGGGGCCATATCTGAAATTACAAGGTCTGCCGGCTCACCGCCGAATTGATCAAGAATTTTGTTCAACACGACTTCCTCGCGAAAATCGCCACAGACGAAGTCGACATTGGGAATAGGTTCCATCTCCAAAATGTCGCTAGCGACAACCGTTCCCTTGTCGCCCACAGCATCCGCGACATACTGAGACCACCCTCCCGGCGCCGCTCCGAGGTCAATCACGCGCTGCCCCGAATGAAAAAGTTTGGCCTTTTGATCAATCTCTTGCAGCTTATAAACGGCGCGAGACCGGAACCCCTCCTGCTGAGCTCGGGCCACGTAAATATCGTCGAAATGCTCTTTAAGCCAACGCTGGCTGCTTTTACTTCTCGCCATGTGAAATCAATACTCGCTATCGCTGCTGTTGCCGCTATCGCCGCAAGTCCAGCGCAGTGTTAGAATCTGGCCTTTGGGCGCTCGCCCCTTAAATTCGACCACTTAACTCATCAAAAGAGCCAAAACCCTGATGCAACTTAGCAACAAACAAATTAAACACCTGCGCGGTCTTGCCCACGATTTAAAACCTGTCGTGATGGTGGGTCAAAATGGTCTCAGTGAAAATGTCATCGAAGAAATTCGAGGTGCACTCACTTTTCACGAACTGATTAAAGTTAAAGTCAGCGGCTACGAAGGTTCCGATCGCCAAGAAATTGTAGAGCAAATCTGTAATGAGCAGAAGGCCACCCACATTCAATCCATTGGCAAAATGGTGGTTCTCTTCAAGCGCAATCCCAATAAAATCAAAATTGAAATCCCCAAAATTTAATCGTTAAACAGGCGCTAAAGCCACTAAATCACTATTCACAACCCAAGAGCCGCCCGATATGCCCTCGACGAAAGGACAAAGCCAGCTCACTGTCGCCATCTTTCTCGCCATGATCATTGGCGCCACGCTCGGCAGCGTGGCCAACGCCTTTATCGAGAGCGAACACTGGATACAACAGTTCGTTATCGGTGGTGCCCTCGGCACGCTGGGCAGTCTATTCGTATCGGCACTAAAAATGTTGGTGGTGCCACTGGTATTTGTTTCGCTCGTTCACGGCGTAACGGCTTTAGGAGAAGTCAGCAAGCTCGGACGAATTGGCAGTAAAACCATTGCGCTTTATTTGGTCACCACGGCACTCGCGATCTCAATTGCTCTGGCGCTTGCCACCTTTATCGAGCCTGGGGCGGGCGATTTTCAGCAACCTTCCACCACATTTGATGCCAATAACGCCCCGGCTTTGGGTGAGGTCATATCGGGGCTGATACCCAGCAATCCGATTGCCGCCATGGCCGAGGGCAATATGCTACAAATTATTGTTTTTGCCATCATTCTCGGTTTGGCCATTCTTAAAGTCGGCGACTCGGCACAGATGCTGCGCTCATTTTTTGAAAGCGCCAATGGCGTCATGATGGAAATGGTCAATCTGGTCATGGCCACCGCCCCAGTCGGGGTCTTTTGCCTCATTACCGAAACCTTCGCCACCGAAGGTTTTGACGTCATCTTTCAGCTTGGGGCTTATTTTCTCACCGTCATCTTGGCCCTGCTTCTGCATTTTGCAGTGAGTTACGGCTTGATTATGCAGCTACTCGCTCGCATCAACCCATTTTGGGCGTTCAAGCGCATGCTATCCACCATTGGCTTTGCCTTTAGTACTGCAAGCAGCAATGCCACTATTCCGGTGACACTAAAAACGCTAGAGCAACGATTTGGCGTCCAGCCACAAATTGCCTCATTTACTGTACCTCTAGGCGCCACCATCAATATGGATGGCACCGCCATTATGCAGGGCGTAGCCACAGTATTTATTGCTAGCGTTTACGGCATCAACTTAGAAATGGCCGACCTCATTACTGTCGTACTCACCGCTACCCTGGCCTCTATTGGAACGGCTGGCATTCCCAGCGTGGGTCTCGTCACACTGGCCATGGTTTTACAGCAAGTCTCGCTGCCCGTTGAGGGCATCGCACTCATTATTGGGGTGGATCGACTTCTGGATATGCTGCGCACTGCGGTTAATGTCTCTGGAGATGCCACTGTCAGCTGCGTTGTCGCTCGCAGCGAAAACGCCATCGCTCCGCCTCCAAAAGAGCACAAACAAAGAGAAACTGGCTAGAATAAAAAAAATCAGATAACTTGCCGTACATACCGACCGAAAGTGTCGGTAATAACTATAAAACGGGCAAGATCATGATAGACCTCGGCATCAAGCGAGAAATACTGCAAAAGCTCGCTCAAGCGCACAAGGCACAAATAGAAACTGAGCAACTGTTTTACAACGTCGCCAAAAATACCGTGGGCGATGTCAAAGAGACGGCGACCCAAGCGGCTATTTTGATTAAAAAAGGGCACTCCGTAGCAGTGGCAGGCATGGAAGTGGGTTTGTTTACAGCGCTTGAATCTCGCGCCATTCACAAAGCCATTGAAGAGGGGCGACTCAGCTCTGCGCTGCTGAGCTTTAGCAATTACTACGAAATCCGCAGTAAAGCGCTCACACACTTTAAACACCTCGCGCCCTACGGCTTTGTTTTACTACTCGCTATCTTGATAGCTCCGCTACCGGATTTGGTGCTTGGAAGCACATCATCCATTTACTATGTTTTATCCACCGCACTGCCTTTGAGCTTTATCATCACGCTTTTTTGGGTGCTGGAACACCCGCGCAAAGCCTTTCGCTCGCGTCTCTCGGTCGCACTGTCCGTGCCACAAAAAATCATCAAGCTCCCCGCTGTCGGGCCGAGACATATTCGCAGCGAGATTACGACCTTTCTAGAGTACTGCGGTATCCTGCACCTCTGCGGTTACACGTGGAAGGACGCGGTAGGGGAAGCCGCCACTCAGGTCGTCAACCCCGTTATTCGTAGCAGTTTAAGCATTGTCCCTACACGTATTCAGCGCCGTGATCCCTTTGTCGATGCCGTCATTCAGTGCGAGTATTTTCCCGAAGAGTACATTGATGTATTGCGCGCCTCTGAAAAGGCCAACCGACTCGACGACGCACTGATTCGTTTCAAAGCCAGCGACTTACTAAAGGGACAAGCAAGAATCAAAAAGGAGTGTGAAAGACCCGCTCGACTGTTATTGATCGGAGCGGGCTTTCTCTTTGCCTACGGCGCTTTGCGCTTCTGGATGCTGAGTCGTGGTTACTCGTAGCGCACGGCGAGTATTTCGTATTCGTGATCGCCGCCAGGCGTTTTCACCAGCACGCAATCGCCCTCTTCTCGGCCAATTAAAGAGCGCGCCACTGGCGAGGTAAAGGAGATTTTGCCCTGCTGAATATTGGCTTCGTCCTCGCCCACGATTTTGTAGGTCTTTTCTTCTTCCGTATCGATATCGCACAGTTCAACCGTCACGCCGAACACAACCTTGCCCGACTTGGGTAGAGACTGCACATCGATAATTTGCGCGTAGGATAGCTTGCCTTCAATTTCTTTAATCCGCCCCTCGACAAAGCCTTGTCGCTCGCGAGCGGCGTGATACTCGGCATTTTCTTTCAAGTCGCCGTGCTCGCGCGCTTCGGCAATGGCTTGAATGATCTCTGGACGCTCCTTGGATTTCAGCTGCGTCAATTCTTCGCGCATGGCCTCTGCGCCTTCAACGGTCATTGGAACTTTATCGGTCATGACGATTGACCTCCATTCAGTAACTGCAAACGATTCACATCGCAATTGCCAATGTGATCGAGCGCTTGGCACATGGCGCGAGCACCCGACAAGGTCGTAAACGTGCTCACCTTTTGATTCATCGCCTCACGGCGAATCGTGTAAGAGTCCTTGATAGACTGCTTACCTTCAGTGGTATTGACGACGAGGTCAATCTCGCCGTTTTTAATCATGTCAACGATATGAGGGCGGCCCTGAGTCACCTTGTTGACGGATGTCACGTCGAGACCAGCCTCTTTCAAAACGTCAGCGGTTCCCCCCGTGGCCACGAGGGTAAAGCCTTTCTCAACCAAGTGTTTTGCCACTTCCACAGCACCCGACTTGTCTTGATCGCGCACGGAAACAAACGCCGCGCCCGACTCGGGCAACACGACACTCGCCGCCAATTGAGACTTTGCAAAGGCCTCACCAAAACTCTGTCCCACGCCCATGACTTCGCCCGTGGATTTCATCTCGGGCCCTAACAGAGCATCGACGCCGGGGAATTTAATGAAAGGAAAGACGGACTCTTTCACTGCGTAGTGCTCCGGAATAATCTCACTGAGATCACCCTGCTCCTTCAAACTGATACCCGCCATGCAACGGGCGGCAATTTTAGCCAGAGGCTGCCCGCAGGCCTTAGAGACAAACGGTACCGTACGCGAGGCACGGGGGTTCACTTCCAGCACGTAGATATTATCGCCTTGAATCGCAAATTGCGTGTTCATCAGGCCAACGACATTCAATTCGCGCGCCATGTCAGCAACCTGCTGACGCAACTCATCCTGTGTTTTCTGATCCAGTGTGTAGGGCGGCAGTGAACACGCCGAATCACCTGAGTGAACCCCAGCCTCTTCGATGTGCTCCATAACGCCACCAATCAAGACATTGCCCTCAGCGTCGCAAATCGCATCGACATCGACCTCAATGGCATCGTTGAGGAAGCGATCCAACAAGACAGGGGAATCGTTAGAAACGCTGACCGCCTCGGTCATATAGCGATTCAAATCCTCGCGATCGGACACGATCTCCATGGCGCGGCCACCCAAGACGTAAGAGGGGCGAACGACTAGGGGATAGCCAATTTCATCGGCGAGATCGACTGCTTCATCGGGGTTGCGCGCGGTGCGATTGGGCGGCTGCTTCAAACCCAGCTTGTTCAACATGGCCTGGAAACGCTCGCGGTCCTCTGCCAAGTCGATGGAGTCGGGTGTTGTGCCTATAATCGGCACGCCAGCGGCCTCCAAATCCCTCGCCAGCTTGAGCGGCGTTTGGCCACCATACTGAACAATCACGCCCTCGGGCTTTTCAAGCTCGATAATCTCCAGTACGTCCTCTAGCGTCAACGGCTCAAAAAACAGGCGATCGGAGGTGTCGTAATCCGTCGATACGGTCTCTGGATTACAGTTGACCATAATCGTTTCGTAGCCATCTTCGCGCATGGCAAAAGCGGCGTGAACACAGCAGTAGTCGAACTCGATGCCCTGACCGATGCGGTTGGGGCCACCGCCGAGCACAACAATTTTGCGATTGTCGGTTGTTGCCGCCTCGCACTCCTCATCGTAGCTGGAGTACATATACGCCGTATTCGTGGCAAATTCTGCGGCACAGGTATCGACGCGCTTGTAGACGGGGCGAATATGATTCTGATGGCGCAACTCGCGGATGGAGGCCTCTTTCTCGCCGCACACTTGTGCAATGCGGGCATCGGAGAAGCCTTTGCGCTTGAGCTGGTAGAGACGATCTTTATCCAAGGAGGCTACGCCGTCTTTCGCTAGGCGTTGCTCTTCTGCGATCAAATCTTCGATCTGCACCAAGAACCAAGGATCAATTTTAGTCAGTTCGAACACATCTTCACTGCTGTAACCGCGGCGGTAAGCTTCGGCGATATACCACAGACGGAACGCCCGAGGCTGGCGCAACTCGCGCTCAATAATCGCCTTGGCGTCTTCTTCGCTGATATCACTCGCCAAAATGGGGTTAAAACCATCCATGCCGATTTCTAAGCCGCGCAGAGCTTTTTGCAATGATTCCTGCTGGTTGCGGCCAATCGCCATGACTTCGCCCACCGATTTCATTTGGGTGGTCAAACGGTCGTCGGCAGCGGGGAATTTTTCAAAGGTAAAGCGCGGTACTTTGGTAACGACGTAGTCGATAGTGGGCTCAAACGAAGCGGGAGTAGCACCGCCCGTAATTTCGTTTTGTAGCTCATCTAGGGTGTAACCCACCGCCAGTTTGGCGGCGACTTTGGCAATGGGGAAACCCGTCGCCTTTGACGCCAGTGCCGAAGAGCGCGATACGCGTGGATTCATTTCGATGATGATCAAGCGGCCATCTTCGGGGTTGACCGCAAACTGTACATTGGAGCCCCCCGTTTCTACACCAATTCGACGCAATACCGCCAGCGAGGCATCGCGCATGATCTGGTACTCTTTGTCCGTCAGCGTCTGTGCGGGCGCCACCGTAATAGAATCGCCGGTGTGGACGCCCATTGGGTCCAAGTTTTCAATCGAACAAATGATGATGCAGTTGTCCGCACGATCGCGCACCACTTCCATCTCGTATTCTTTCCAGCCCAAAATAGATTCTTCGAGCTGAATTTCCGTCACAGGAGAAAGCTCCAAACCGTTTCGAACGATTTCCGCAAATTCCTGCTTGTTATAGGCAATACCACCGCCACTGCCGCCCATGGTAAAGGAGGGGCGAATAATAATCGGAAAGCCAATTTCAGCGAGTGCCTTCTCGGCGTCTTCCATGGTTTTGGCCATAAAGGCGCGGGTCGAATCGAGCCCGATCTCGTCCATGGCAATGCGGAATTTATCGCGATCCTCGGCGGTATCGATGGCCTCCTTAGAAGCGCCGATCATCTCCACGCCGTACTTTTCCAACACACCGTGCTTGTCCAGATCAAGCGCCGTGTTAAGCGCCGTTTGCCCACCCATTGTCGGCAGCAGCGCATCGGGGCGCTCCTCGGCAATAATTTGCTCGATATTGCGCCAGTGAATCGGCTCGATGTACGTGGCATCGGCCATCTCTGGGTCGGTCATAATGGTCGCGGGATTGGAATTGACCAAGATGACTCGGTAGCCCTCTTCGCGCAACGCTTTACACGCCTGAGCGCCCGAGTAATCAAACTCGCAGGCTTGGCCGATGACAATCGGGCCCGCACCAATAATCAAAATGCTGTTAATGTCGGTTCTTTTCGGCATAGTCGTCTTCGCAATAGGCACGGCGAGCCTTGGTCGCCGTGAATAAATTATGGGCTTTAGCGCTTGGCCATTAAGTCAATAAATCGATCGAACAGAGGCGCAACATCGTGCGGTCCGGGGCTCGCCTCGGGGTGACCCTGAAAGCTAAACGCCGGTTTATCGCTGCGCTCAATGCCCTGTAGGCTGCCATCGAATAAAGAGCGATGCGTGGCCTTCACATGCTCGGGCAAACTGTCTTCATCAATGGCAAAACCGTGGTTTTGGCTAGAGATCATCACTTGGCTCGACGCCAGATCTTGCACGGGGTGATTGGCGCCGTGGTGACCAAATTTCATTTTGATCGAGCTCGCCCCCGAGGCCAAACCCAGCAACTGGTGACCGAGACAAATACCAAATACAGGCGTTTCGCCGTGATCGAGAATTTGCTGAATCGCCTCGATGGCGTAGTCGCAGGGCTCGGGGTCGCCCGGGCCATTAGACAAAAACACCCCATCGGGTTTCATGGCCAGCACTTCGCTGGCTGGCGTCTGTGCCGGCACCACGGTCAAGTCACAGCCGCGATCCGCCAGCATACGCAAAATATTGCGCTTAACACCAAAATCGTAGGCCACCACTTTAAAACGCTGGTCGTCGCTGCGATCGACATGACCTTGCTCCAAATCCCAGCTGCCCTCGCTCCACGAGTAAGCGTCGGTCACGGTCACTTCCTTGGCTAAATCCATGCCCTTGAGCCCGGGGAATGCCCTGGCCTTCTCTAGGGCCTCATCCTCAGAGACAGCCCCCGTCACAATGCAGCCATTCTGCGACCCTTTATCACGCAAAATGCGCGTTAAGCGCCGCGTATCGATATCGGCAATGGCGACGATGTTGTGGCGTTTTAAATAATCAGCCAGCGGCTCGCTGCTGCGCCAATTACTCGTCAGCATCGGCAAATCGCGTATGACTAAACCCGCCGCGTGAACACGATCGGATTCTTCGTCTTCGGCGTTGGTGCCGACATTGCCAATATGTGGGTAGGTGAGAGTAACAATTTGACGGGCGTAGGAAGGATCCGTAAGGATTTCCTGATAGCCCGACATGGCCGTGTTGAACACGACTTCCCCGACGGTGTGTCCTTCAGCACCGATGGAAACGCCGCGAAAGAAACTGCCATCTTCAAGTACAAGCAAGGCGGGTGTGGTCAAGCGAACCTCCAACAGTCGCGAGGAGTGGGGTTTCCCCCGTCCAGATTGGCTTTCGACACTGCGGTCGCGAAGCGCTCGTTTTAGGCATGAAAAACGGGAAGAGCTCACGACCCGTTCCCGTTTGACTGACATAATCTGGAACGGAATTTTACGCCAAAATGGCCTGCGCTGTAAATTGCCATTCGCAGAAAAAGCCCGCCTATTTGGCGGGCTTGGATCATTCATACAAATTTTATCTCTATTTTAGAAAGGAGTGCTCCAATCGGATGGGACGCGACCCTCGCGAATACGCTGAGGGTGATCCCCCACATTAATACGGGCCACCTCCTTGCGCTCGCTGTAGGAAATCACCGACATTTGGTCAGTGCCACTCCAAGAGATGTAACAATACTCACCCGACTCGTCAGTCGTTACCCAATAGGGCTTTTTACCCAAATCCGTCAACAATTCGTAGTCAAAGGTTTGACGGTCCACCAACGCCACGTAATCGCTCATTGTGCCCGCCACACAGAGCGTGCTGTCATCGCCACTCATAGCCATGCCGTGATGCGCCGAATCGTTGATGTATTGCTCAACCGGCAAATCGGGCACTAAATTCGGCAAATCCGCTTTTCGTGTAATCACGCCCTCTTGCATGTCGTATTCGACAAAGCCGTGCAAAAAAGACAATTGAAAATAAAACGTCTTCTCATCCGCCGTGTGTGCCATAGGGCGAATCGCCGGACTCAAATGGCCGAGGTCAGCGGCCTCTAGTTTTTCTGAGAAATCAAACGATTCGATGGGTTCCCAAGTGCTAGTATCAACTACCATAAAACGGCGATCACCTTTCAAATCTTCCAGTGAACCGCGATCGAGGGGCAAAAACACGTGGCCAATACTGGCGTGATAAAGCTTGGAGCCATCTTCTGAGTAGACGTTTTCATGGGGCGAATTGCCCGAGTCGAAGCGGCCGAGCTCCTGCCCCGTCTCCACATCGAGAACATGCACGACTTTACCCGTCGACGCCGAAACAGCGACTTGAGTGCCGTCTGGTGACAGAGCCATATGATCGGAGCGGTAACCCTCTACTTCAAAACGCCAAGCGATATCGCCACTCGCAATATCAATGCCGACAACATCGGCAAAGCTAGGTCGCGAAACGATTAAAAGACGACCATCTAAAGTACTGTACATATCGTCGACGTACTGATCGTTGCCCTCCCCAATCAGCTGCCGGATGGCCTGAAAAAAGATTAAATGCACAGGGTTAATCGAGATTTCCAACATGCGCTTTTTCTTGTCAGGCACACCGTTAATGCGGCCGATCCGCTGGTAGGTCTCAGCATCGATGACGTCGATCATGCCCTCCCAGTTATTGCCCGCAAAGATGACATCCCGCGTACTTTCTGGGGGTGTCGGGTCGGGCTGGGCCGGCTCCCCGCCGTCAGCCATCGCCACAGAGAGAAAAAGTGTGGATAACAACGCGCCACCTCGCAGCCCCACAAAACGCGTTGATCCCCCTCGATTTAGCAAGCCTTTCATTTTAGTCACTCCATTCATTTGAGAAAGCATCATGTTTCTACCGACTCACAACAAAGAAATCAAGTGATTTAAACTATATTGTCATCCAATCTCTATCTTGAGGCCGCGCCGCCAACAGTCCGTTTAGCCAAGCTGCCACCGTAGAACCGTAGCGCGCGGCGACCTGCCTGCTCATGTTGTTTCGCCACTCGTGACCCGCCAGCACATACCCATGGGAATAAACGGCTTCTGGGGGAGCGCCCATCAGCCACTCAAAAGCCAGTGCACCAACCGCGTAGTAATCTGATGCACGCGTCACTGAAGATCCTTCATTAAATAGCTCTGGGGCCATATACCAAGGTGTGCCCTGCCACTGAGCGGTTGTCGGCTCAGAAGACCGGTGCCGTGCACAGCCCCAATCGATGAGGCGCATATGGCCCGATGATGAAAGGCGACAATGGTCGGGCTTGATGTCTCCGTGGACCCATCCCTGGGCGTGGACGGCATCCACGAGCCGCATCAATTCGCGAAGCGCTGCTAGCACTTTGCTCTCACCATCCCGCTGTGGATTGAGGAGCATGGGTGGCAACCACTCCATTACTAGCAACGGCCGTCCCGCCCAACCACACACTTTCATCAGGCGCGGTGCGCTAAAGCCGCCTAAATCCAGCAGCGCCTGTGTCTCACACTGCAAACGCTCCGCGTCGGCAGACGAGCATTTCACCACGCAGCTCTGCCCCACCCTTTTGTCTAGAGCTCGATATAGCCAGGCTTGCCCACCACCCAAACGGCTTTGTATTGCGATATCTTCCAATGCAGGGCCAATTACCTGCGCCGCCGACCGCCAAGACAGCGCCACGGCGGAATTGGAGTACCACAATACCTTCTGCAAAGACTCCAAAACCCGCTCGGCGTAAGCGGGGGCACCCAAGGTCGGCAGACGCAACACTTCTACCCCAGCGTCTTGATAGGCAGACTGCTGCCCCATGGAGCAAGAGGCATCGACAAATAACACATCCGCATCGCTCACTTTCCCCGACCAGCACCAGTGATCAGCCCCTTCAAGGCGCGACCAGACAGCCTCTAGGGCAGCCCGGTGCCCGTCGTCCGCCTTCAAAAAACAATGCACCTCGGGATATAAATCCGACATAGACCTTCCACGGTTGAATTGGCATAGAATGACGCCATGAGCTCACTCACGCAATTAATACAGGAAGCCGAGCGCTGTCGCCTCTGCGAAGCGGCTCTACCCGAGGGGCCGCGCCCCGTTTTCAGAGCCCATTCAAATGCTCGAATTCTCGTCATCGGCCAAGCGCCGGGGCGCCGTGTACACGCCTCGGCCATCCCATGGGACGACCCCAGTGGCGAGCGCTTGCGACGCTGGATGGCCCTCGACAAAACTCGGTTTTACAGTGATCGTTTGGCGATTTTACCCATGGGATTTTGCTACCCCGGCACAGGAACCTCGGGGGATCTCCCCCCGCGACCCGAGTGCGCTCCCCAGTGGCATCTGCCCTTGATCGCGCACATGCCCCATATTGAATTGTCACTTTTTATTGGCCAGTACGCCCAGCGCCACTACTTAGACCAACGCGCCAAAAACTTAACCGAAACCGTTCGACAATATGAGCAGTGGCTAGAAAACGGTACTATCGCCCTGCCTCACCCCTCGCCGCGCAACAACCGCTGGTTGAGCAAAAACCCGTGGTTTGAAGAAGCCGTCTTACCGCGCTTGCAGCAAGCCGTGCAAGCAGCCTTTGAAAAATAATCTACACTTAATAGTGAAGGCCATCATCTGCTTGG
Source organism: gamma proteobacterium HTCC5015 (assembly GCA_000155715.1). GTDB lineage: Bacteria > Pseudomonadota > Gammaproteobacteria > HTCC5015 > HTCC5015 > HTCC5015. The sequence goes on from DS990609.1 coordinate 56,046, forward strand.
GAGGTTGTTATGCGCACCTACACACGCTACGCCACGCAAATGCCCGTCGAGCTGACACTCGATACGATGGAAATAGAAGAGGAAACTCTCGTTGGTATCGGCTACGGCGGCATGCAAATTGTTTCAGACATTCCATTGAGCAAAGGTAGCAAGGTCAACTTCCGATTCCCCGAAGTCGACCCAAACTACAGCGCGATCGGCGAAGTGAGATGGTGCCACAAAGCCAGTGACCACTACGATGTCGGTGTCGAGTTCACTCACCGCGACGAGGACCTCACACAAAGTCTCGTCGAACAAATTTACTACATCGAATCCATGCGCAACTCTGCCACTCGGCAGGGCCAAGTACTGAGTGTGGGCGAAGCCGCCGAGCGCTGGCGCAATGATTCAGGTTTAAACCACCACTAGTGGCTTAAATCCGCTGCGCTATTTCAAAGCCAGCCACAGCGCGTGAAGAATGCCGGGTAACCAGGCCAGCAGGCACAGCAAAATATTGATCACAAGATCTTTGCCCGCGCCCTTTTGCAGAAAAACGCCTAGGGGTGGCAAAAGTATCGCCAAAATAACCAGAACCAGTGTGTTGTTTGTCGCTGCCATTGTCTCTTCCTCTATCGAGCCCTTTCTTGGGCTATCAATTTAGGTTCGCGTCTTACCTATATAGCACAAACCCTTCTGCGACATCATTAAGGTTTTAAGAAGATTTCTCGGCTTTTTTAGCGTCGCGGCGCTGGCGAAAAAAGGATTGAATCAACTCGCGACTGGGCGCTTCTAAGACACCCGAGGCAACCTGCATCCGATGAAAGTGACGCTCGTCTCGCAGCAGCGAAAATGCCGAGTCCACAGCGCCCATTTTGGGTTCGGCGGCGGCGTACACCAAACGCCCAATGCGAGCGTGCAAAATCGCGCCCACGCACATCACACAGGGCTCTAGCGTCACATAAAGCGTCGTATCGCAAAGGCGGTAATTTTGCTGTGACTGTCCCGCCTGACGCAACACCTGAATCTCGGCGTGAGCGGTGGGGTCGTGCTCGGCAATGGGGCGATTAAAAGCGCTGGCAATCACCTCATCCCCTTGCACCAACACCGCTCCCACGGGGACTTCGCCCACTTGCGCCGCAAGCTCAGCTTGCTCTAGGGCAAGCTGCATATAGCATTCGTCGCGCAGGCGCAGCTCATCGCTCATTACAGCAGAGCCTGCATGGCGTCATCTAAACCACTTAGCGTCAATGGATACATACGGCCATCGACTAATTTTTGCATCATGCCAATGGACTGAACATAACCCCACTCGTGCTCGGGCACGGGGTTGAGCCACACGGCCTTGCGAAACGCCCGAGTCAGCTTTTCCATCCACACAGAACCGGCCACCTCATTCCAGTGTTCAACACTTCCACCGGGGTAGACAATTTCATAGGGACTCATTGAGGCGTCACCGACAAAAATCACTTTGTAGTCGTCGCCAAAGGTGTGCAGCACATCTTCGAGCGGTGTGCGATCGGCGTGGCGTCGATGGTTATCCTTCCACAAGGTTTCGTAAACGCAGTTGTGGAAATAAAAGTGCTCAAGATGTTTGAACTCGGTGCGACAGGCGGAGAACAACTCCTCCACCATACGAATGTGATCGTCCATCGAGCCGCCCACATCCATAAACAACAATACTTTAACGGCATTGTGGCGCTCGGGTACCATTTTCAAATCGAGCAGGCCCGCATTGCGCGCGGTGGAGCGAATCGTGTCATCAAGGTCCAATTGATCGGCGGCCCCTTCACGGGCAAATCGCCGCAAGCGCTTGAGCGCCACTTTGATATTGCGCGTGCCAATCTCCACATTGCTGTCGAAATTGCGAAACTCGCGCTTGTCCCAAACTTTAGTGGCACGGCGATGGCGCGACTCGTGTTGACCAATACGCACGCCCTCGGGATTGTAGCCGTAGGCGCCAAAGGGCGATGTTCCCGCCGTGCCAATCCATTTATTGCCGCCTTGGTGACGTTCGTGCTGCTCCTTGAGGCGCTCCATCAGCGTTTTCATTAACTCCTCAAAACCGCCCATGGATTCAATTTTTTTGCGCTCTTCTTCGCTCAAAAATTTCTCGGCGAGCTTGGCCAGCCACTCATCGGGAATGTTTTTGTTGGCAATCAACTCCTCAATAGAAGTGAGCGATTCCACACCATCAAAGTAATCGGCAAAAGCGCGATCAAATTTATCGTACTCCGACTCATCCTTGATTAAACAAAGGCGCGCCAGCTGGTAGAACTCCTCTACACTGCAAAAGGCTACGCGCTGTTTGAGCGCTTCGAGCAAATCCAACAATTCGCGCAGCGAGGTTTTCACCTCATAGCGACGCAAGGTAAAAAAGAAATCAACTAGCATGAGACTATTATAACCGAGGTACTACACAGCGTGCGAACTCAATGCGTGCCTCACTGCATTAGCGATGAGATCATCTACACTTAAAGCAACCACGAGCAACATCGGAACATTATGGCCAAAACGCGCATTGAAAAAGACAGCATGGGCGAACTCGCCGTCCCCGCCGACGCGCTATACGCGGCGCAAACGCAGCGGGCAGTCGATAACTTTCCCATCAGCGGCCAGCGCATGCCCAGCGCATTTATTCGCGCTCTGTTGCTGGCCAAGCAAGCCGCCGCCACAGCCAATGGTGCTCTAGAGCAAATTCCGCGCGATATGGCCGAGGCCATTTCACAAGCGGTGGACAAGCTGCTGCAAGAAGACTTTATGCAACACTTTCCTGTTGATGTGTTTCAAACGGGCTCGGGAACGAGCACCAACATGAACGCCAACGAGGTCTTGGCCACACTGGCAAGCCGACTATACGGCGATACCATCGATGCCAACGATCACATCAACTGCGGGCAAAGTAGCAACGACACGATCCCCTCATGCATTCACATCAGCGCCTCCCTACAAATCTCAGACCAGCTGCTGCCCGCACTGGAACACCTCGTTAATGTCACGCGCAACAAAGCCCAACAAGTCGATAACTGTGTTAAAACGGGCCGCACCCATCTGATGGACGCCATGCCTGTACGCCTAAGCCAAAGCCTGAACGCTTGGGCCGATCAAATCGCTCATAACATCACTCGCATTCAATCCCTACAAGCCAGCGTCCAAAGTTTGGCTCAAGGCGGGACCGCCGTGGGTACCGGCATCAATGCCCATCCCCAGTTTGCTTTGCACTTTGCCGAAGCTTTGAGTCACAAAACAGGGTTGACGTTTACGCAATCGGAGAATGTTTTTACACAAATTGGCAGCCAAGACACCGCCGTAGCGCTATCGGGACAACTCAAAACGACGGCGGTCAGCCTGATGAAAATCTCCAACGACTTGCGCTGGATGAACTCGGGGCCACTAGCGGGTCTAGGCGAGATCGAATTACAAGCCCTTCAACCCGGTTCTTCGATTATGCCTGGCAAGGTCAATCCTGTGATTCCCGAGGCCGCCGCCATGGTAGCGGCTCAAGTGATTGGCAACGACAGCACTATTGCCATCGCCGGCCAGTCGGGCAATTTCGAACTGAATGTCATGCTACCGCTGGTGGCAAACAGCCTGCTTGAGAGTATCGAGTTACTCAGCAATGTTAGTCGACTGTTGGCCGACAAAGCCATTGCGACATTTACCGTACAAGAAGAACGACTGGTCGCAGCACTCGCTCGCAACCCCATTCTAGTCACCGCACTCAATCCGATCATCGGCTACGCAAAAGCCGCAGATATTGCCAAAACCGCCTATCGCGAAGGACGCCCTATTATCGATGTTGCAACGGAACACACCGATATGAGCCGCGAGGCGTTAGAGCGCCTACTCGACCCCGACAAGCTGACCCACGGCGGTTTGTAAGCACCGCTAATCAGCGCGGCTCAACCAATATGACCAAAGCCACTTGAGTTCCTGAGTGGTACTCGTATATTGCGACGCCATGTTGTTTGAAAATTTACTACGCGTTGCGACACCCATCGCCATTTTGGTGCCCCTATTTTATCCATTGTATTGCTGGGGCGCAGGCAAACGTATCAAGCTGGATCCCTACGCTATCGCTCTCTATATGAGCGTCACCTATCTGGCCATGGTCATTTTAGAAGCGGCCATCGGTTACAGCCATGGCGAGATTTTCGGCTGGCGCCTTTGGGAATACCGCATGAACCCCAATCACCACGGTTATGGTACTTATCTAGGCGCCGTCATGTGGCCGTTTTACGGCTTGCACATCTATTGGTTCAAACAAGTCATGGACAGCCGCTGGCCCAATAAACGCCACCCCCTCGTGATCGGTCTGTTTACTTCTTTTGAAGGCCCCGCTTTTGAGTTTCTCGGTAACGGCATCATTTTAATTTTGTACGGCCAATTCCTTTTCTATTACTTTCCACCCGAGCTATTTCATTTGACGACCGTTCACGTCATGCCCCACTACTTTATTGCGGGCGTGTGTTTGGGTTATATCGTCAACGCCGTTGAAAAAGCCCCAAAAACTTGGGGGCTACCCATTTCGCTATACGCGCTGGGTTTAGGCGTCACCCTGCTCGGTTAAACACTTTTGATATAAGTCAAAGCCAAGCGATTGGCACCCGCCTATGCTGGTGCCATGTTAATCCAAGAATCTCACACCCAAGCGACTGCCTCGCCTATTCTCAGCATGGGCTTTCGGCCCTTTTTCTTTTCCGGAGGACTGGTCGCCAGCCTCGCCATCCCAGTGTGGCTCATGGCCTTGCTATGGGACTTTAACTCGTCACCCCCCATTTCATGGTATTTGTGGCACATCCACGAAATGCTATTTGGTTTTGTCCTAGCCGTTATTGTCGGTTTTCTCACCACAGCCGTCCCCAAGTGGACTCACACTCAACACCTATCGGGCAGGCCGCTATTGCTGTTGTGGTTACTGTGGATAGCGATACGCTTTGCCGCTCTACTCCTGCCTGCAAATTATATTGCGCTCTTTGCACTCGCCTTTTGGGCCGTTTTGATCACCGTAATCAACGCGCCCATTATTCGGACTCGAAACCAACGCAACTACAAAGTGGCCGCGATCATCATCGTTTTAGCCGCGCTGCAGTTACTATTTTTACTGAACCCCAGCAGCATACATATCACCGTTGATCTCGCGCTTTGGCTAGTGGTGTTACTCGTATTGCTGGTTGGTACTCGCATTCTGCCAAGCTTTACAATTAACGGCCTATCCCAACATTTTCAAACGCGACTGCCGCCGCCCACACCTCACCGAGGCAGACATATTCCCAGCTTCGGCGTGGGCGCTATTTTTGCGTTCACAGCAGCTGGCACACTGTTTGATCTCGGCGATTTTAAAGCTGTGTTAGCCGTGGTGGCAGCCATCAGTGGCATCGCTGTTTTTTATAACCTGTCTCGCTGGCGCTGCCTACAAACGCGGCATGTACCGCTACTGTGGAGCTTGCACGCAGGTTATGGTTTTGTCGGGCTCGGACTGCTACTACTCAGCACCCAATCCTTTATCGCCTTGCCCTCTAGCGCCATTACCCACGCCATCTCAGCAGGTGCCATGGGCATGATGATTGCCGCGATGATTACTCGAGTTTCCAAGGGGCACAGCGGCCGAGCACTCCTTGCCAGCCGCGCCGATTGCTGCTTTTACGCACTGGTATTGTCGGGCGCTTTGATACGTATTTTGGCAGCTCTCTTAAGCAACAATGCGTTGCTTAGTCTCGGTGCTGTACTGTGGTCGGTCGGTTTTTTGATTTTTACTGTGGCTTATATTCCCACACTTTGGGGAACACCGAAGTAAGATGTTAATCGAGAAAGGCCAACAGGCGTTCCCTGCTTTCAATAGCCACGTGTTGTCCCTGACTTTGCACACCCTGTTCTCTCAGCTTGGCAAAAGCGCGTGACAAGCTTTCTGGCTTCATGGAGAGGCGAGCGGCGAGCAATGTTTTATCGTAGGGCAGCGTCAGCGATAGGGAGCCTTCTCCCTCAGAGCCAGTCCCTGCACTCGATCGACTTAAGTCCAAAAGAAAACTGGCCAAGCGCTGTGCCGTGCTACTCACTTGCATCTGCTCTCGCTCGGCCACCATCTGACGCAAGCGCTGGGAAAAGCGGGCAATTACGGCCAAGGCTTTTTCCGGCTGTTTCATCAAAAGATCGGTATAGGCAGCGACCTCCAGACGCACCACCTGGCAGGCAGAAGCCGCTACTGCTGAGGCCGGATAATAGCCCAAGCCCAATGCGGCAGGCTCGGCAAAGCTTTCACTAGGCCCGATCACGTGAATCACTGTCTCACTGCCTTCCGCATTGAAACGGCACACCTTGACCCAGCCCGAGACAACCCAATAAATCCAATAGGCTTGATCACCTTGGGAAAACAGCCATTCATCGCGGGAGAACGACAAGGATTCTGCACACTGAATTAAAGCGTCAGCACCCTCCTCGCCCACACCCTGCAGTAAGGGGGATTGGCTTAAGACGAGCTGTGACGCTTTATCCAGCACGTTTAACCGCGGCGGTGCATAAAGGCTAGGCGCTCAAACAAATGCACATCTTGTTCATTCTTCAACAGCGCACCGTGCAAAGCGGGAATCGCCGACTTGTTGTCGCGGCCTTGAAGCACGTCGAGAGGAATGTCTTCCGCCGAGAGTAGCTTTAACCAGTCGATCAACTCTGAGGTAGAGGGCTTTTTCTTCAGGCCCGGTACGTCGCGAATCTCAAAGAAAATCTCCAACGCTTCGCGCATCAAGTCCTGCTTTAAATCGGGGTGATGCACCGAAATGATCTGTTCCATCGTCGGCTTGTCGGGAAATTGGATGTAGTGGAAAAAGCAGCGGCGCAGAAAAGCATCGGGCAGCTCTTTTTCATTATTGCTCGTAATAATAATGATAGGGCGATGCTTGGCGACAATGGTTTCCTGCGTTTCGTAGCAGTAAAACGACATTTTATCGAGTTCCGTCAACAGGTCATTGGGAAACTCGATGTCCGCCTTGTCCACTTCATCAATCAACAAAACCGCAGGCACATCCGATTCAAAAGCTTCCCACAACTTACCTTTAACGATGTAATTTTTAATATCGTGTACACGATCATCTCCCAACTGGGAGTCGCGCAAGCGCGATACCGCATCGTATTCGTACAAGCCCTGCTGGGCCTTTGTCGTGGACTTGATGTGCCACTGAAAAAATGGCGCACCAAGTGATTCGGCCACCTGCTCAGCCAGCATGGTTTTTCCCGTACCCGGCTCACCCTTAATCAAAAGGGGGCGCTGCAGGGTAATTGCCGCATTCACCGCCAAGGTCAAATCATCGGTCGAGACGTATTCCTGAGTACCTTCAAATTTCATGATCACTCCCATTCAATCGTTGCGGGTGGCTTGCCACTGATGTCGTAAACCACGCGGCTAATGCCATCGACTTCGTTAATAATGCGACGAGAGACTTCGTCCAGAAAATCGTAGGGCAAATGCGCCCAGCGAGCCGTCATGAAGTCGATGGTTTCCACTGCGCGCAAGGCGACGACATAGTCGTAGCGGCGACCGTCACCCATCACACCGACCGACTTCACGGGCAGGAAAACGGCAAACGCCTGCGAGGTTTTGTCGTAGAGATCGTGCTTGCGCAGTTCGCTGATAAAAATAGCATCCGCGCGACGCAATAGATCGGCGTAGTCCTTTTTAACTTCGCCGAGAATACGCACACCCAAGCCCGGGCCTGGGAATGGATGGCGGTAAACCATCTCTGCGGGCAAACCGAGCTCTACACCGATTTTGCGCACTTCGTCTTTAAACAGCTCGCGCAGAGGCTCAACCAGCTTGAGCTTCATGTCCTCGGGCAAGCCGCCCACATTGTGGTGCGATTTAATCACGTGGGCCTTGCCCGACTTAGCTCCCGCCGATTCAATCACATCCGGGTAAATCGTGCCCTGTGCCAACCAATCGGCCGTAGTCAGCTTGCTGGCCTCTTCTTCAAAAATATCGATAAAGAGATTGCCAATGATTTTGCGCTTTTTCTCGGGATCGTCTTCCCCTTTCAAGGCCGTTAAAAAGCGATCTTCGGCATCGACTCGAATGACCCGAATGCCCATGTTAGCGGCAAATGTCGCCATGACCTGGTCGCCCTCGTCCAGTCGCAACAGGCCATTGTCAACAAACACACAGGTCAGTTGATCGCCAATGGCTTTGTGCAACATGGCGGCCACCACTGAAGAGTCGACGCCGCCCGATAAGCCGAGAATCACCTCATCGCTACCGACTTGTTCGCGAATGCGCGAAATTTGATCGTCGATAATATTGCTGGCCGTCCACAGTTTTGAGCACCCACAAATATCGTAGACAAAGCGCTCGATCATACGCTGCCCCTGCGTGGTGTGTGTCACCTCGGGATGGAACTGCACACCGTAGAAGGCGCGCGCTTCATCGGCCATACCGGCGATCGGCGCGCTGTCCGTGCTGGCGATCACTTCAAAGCCACTGGGCAATGCCGTGACTTTATCGCCGTGGCTCATCCAGACATCCAACAGACCGTAGCCCTCTTCTGACACATGGTCCTCAATGTCTTTTAGAAATTTGCTGTGGTTGCGAGCGCGCACTTTGGCATAGCCAAATTCGCGCTTGTCCGAGCCTTCCACTCGCCCTCCAAGCTGTGCCGCCATGGTTTGCATGCCGTAGCAAATCCCGAGCACGGGCACCCCGAGCTCAAACACAATAGACGCGGCGCTGAGAGTGTCTTCCGCTGTCACCGACTCGGGACCACCTGAGAGAATAATGCCATCGGGCTGAAAGGCCTCGATGTCGGCGGCTTCCATATCGCAGGGGTGCAGCTCGGAGTACACCCCCGCCTCGCGCACGCGGCGAGCGATCAATTGCGTGTACTGGGAGCCAAAATCGAGAATTAGAATTTTTTGGGCGTGAATATCAGTGCTCATGGTCGCTCTCGTTATAGACGATCAGTTGAAGCAAAGCGGGCTCTGTAAGCCCGCCATGTTAAAGATTAGGAGGGACGGTAGTTGGGGGCTTCTTTGGTAATGGTGACATCGTGTACATGACTCTCCGCCATGCCGGCGCCCGTCACGCGAACAAACTCGGGCTTGCTGCGCATTTCGTCGATAGTGGCACAACCCACATAGCCCATGGAGGAGCGAAGCCCTCCCATCAACTGGTGCACAATCGCGCCCAGTGGCCCCTTGTAAGGCACGCGACCTTCAATGCCCTCGGGAACGAGTTTATCGGCATTGCCATCGTTATCGTCTTGGAAGTAGCGGTCAGATGACCCCTTTTGCATCGCGGCCATAGAGCCCATGCCACGGTAGGACTTGTAAGATCGGCCCTGAAATAGCTCGACCTCGCCCGGCGCTTCTTCCGTGCCGGCAAACATACTGCCCAACATCACCGCATCAGCACCTGAGGCAATCGCTTTGGCCAAATCTCCGGAGTAACGAATACCGCCATCGGCAATCATGGGAACCCCGGTTCCTTGAAGCGCCTCCGCTACATTGGTGATCGCCGTCACCTGAGGTACGCCCACACCCGCGACAATGCGAGTGGTGCAGATCGACCCCGGGCCAATGCCCACTTTAACCGCATCGGCACCCGCCTCAACCAACGCTTTTGCCGCCGCCGCGGTAGCAATATTGCCACCAATCACTTCGACATTGGGATAGTGCTGCTTGACCCACGAAACACGATCGAGCACGCCCTGTGAGTGGCCGTGAGCCGTATCTACTACAATCACATCGACACCCGCTTCGGCAAGAGCGGCAACACGCTCCTCCGTGCCCTCTCCAACGCCGACAGCGGCTCCCGCTAATAGGCGTCCCTGTTCATCTTTGGCCGCGTTGGGGTGATCGGTCGACTTCTGAATATCCTTTACCGTCACCATGCCACGCAGTTCAAAGTTATCATTCACAACCAGCAGCTTTTCAATGCGGTTCTGATGCAACAATTTTTGAATCTCTTCCCGCGACGCGCCCTCTTTAACAGTGACAAGGCGATCTTCCGACGTCATAACCGCACTCACGGGCTGGTCTAGATTCGTTTCAAAGCGCAAATCGCGATGGGTCACAATGCCCACAAGGCGATCGCCATCTACGACAGGCAGCCCGGAGATGCTGTGTTCGCGGGTGATGCGATTGACATCTCGCACACTCATTGTAGGAGACACCGTCAGCGGATCCGTGATAACCCCCGCCTCATACTTTTTCACTTTGCGGACTTCCGCCGCCTGCTGCTCGATTGACATGCTTTTGTGAATAATGCCAATGCCCCCTTCGCAAGCTAGGGCAATAGCGAGCCGCCCCTCGGTAACGGTATCCATGGCCGAGGACAAAATGGGAACATTCAAGCGCAACTTGCGAGTAAACTGTGTGCTTAAGTCGGCATCGCGTGGCAGCACCGTAGAGTGAGCCGGTTGCAGAAGAACATCGTCGAATGTCAGGGCTTCTTGTACGATTTTCATAGTGTCTCTCCTGCCAGCTGGGCTCGCCACCTGAGTGGAATCGTCCCAGCAGTTGAAAAATGGTGCGAGATTATACCGTTTTATAGTCCTCAGGCACAGAGGACAAAGCGTGGAAAAATCACTACACTCTCGCTCCCTAGCTTGTTTTTACCGCCACAGAGAATCCATGATTTCGGCCAATCCCAACGCGCGCGACATATTTTCCGTCACACGCCTCAACCGCGAGGTCAAAGCGCTGCTGGAAACTCATCTGGGGCTGATTTGGGTCGAGGCCGAACTCTCCAACTTTAGTCGACCCGCCTCGGGGCACTGGTACTTCACACTCAAAGACGAACGCGCCCAAGTGCGCTGTGCCATGTTTCGTGGGCGCAACCGCCTGCTCAGGCAGGCACCTCAGCACGGCGACCGACTCTTGGTGCGCGCCCGTCTCTCGCTTTACGAAGCCCGCGGCGACTACCAGCTCATCGTCGAACACATGGAGCCCGCAGGCCAAGGTGGCCTTCAACAACAATACGAGGCACTCAAAGCGAAGCTAGAAGGTGAAGGTTTATTTGCCAGTGACGGCAAACAAAACCTCCCCCCTTTTCCTCGGCGAATCGGCCTTATTACTTCAGAAACGGGGGCGGCTCTACGCGATATACTCAGCGTGCTCTCGCGACGCTGCCCCATGGTGCCTGCACGCGTCTATCCAGTGCCCGTACAAGGCAAAGAATCGGCTCCCGCGATAGTCAACGCCCTCGAACGCGCCCAGCAGCGCAATGATTGCGATGTTTTGATCATCGCCCGAGGCGGGGGTTCACTTGAGGACCTATGGCCTTTCAACGAAGAAACCGTCGTGCGCGCTATTGCCGCCAGTCGTATTCCGATTATCAGCGGCGTTGGCCATGAAACCGACATCACTCTCAGTGATTTTGCCGCCGACCTGCGCGCACCGACGCCCTCGGCCGCTGCAGAACAGGCCGTTCCCGATCAGAGAGCTCTGCGCCTCAGCGTCCAGTCACAACGACAAACTATCGAAAACCACGTGCGCCGCTGTCTACACAGTTGGCGCACCGAGCTCAACCATGTAGCACGCCGACTGGAACAACAGCACCCGCGAAAAAGCCTAGAGCAACACCAGCAGCGCCTCGACGATTTAACACCGCGACTGCACCGCGCCATCGCTCAGCGTATCGCCCAACACCGCGTACAGCTCAAGCATCACCAGCAGCGCCTACAAAACCAAAGCCCCCGCCGACAGTTGATCGAGGCGCGACAAAAGCTGCGCCGCACCGAACAGCAACTGCATCGCAATATCGCGGATCAGCTGCAGCGGCGCCGCCAACAATGGCGCTTGGCGGCGCGTGGACTCGAAGCAGTCAGCCCACTCAAAACGCTCGATCGCGGCTACGCCATTGCGCAACGCCACTCGGGCCAGGTCATCGATGATGCCAATGGCGTTACAGCGGGTGAAAAAATTCGTATCAAGCTGGCCAAAGGACAGCTTGATGCCGAAGTCGAAACAGTCCTCTCAGAAGACACTTGACCCCTTTTGGTTTTGCTCTAATCTACCCGCCTGATTTTACTCATACAAAATATTCGCCATTTTGGACTTCACAGACGCGCGCAGCTGTGGCACAAATGAGTCTTTAAGGTATTGACCTCAACAACTGAGCATGTTCCATGTTAAAACGGATTAAAAGCAAACTACTTGGCTCCGCTAAAGAGACAAAGGGGAAATCGGCCATGGCGAAGAAAAAGGCAAGCAGCAAAAAAGCCAGCGCAAAAGCAAAACCCACTCAAAAGAAAGCCGCCAGCAAAAAAAAGGCAGCGGCCAAAAAAGCCACTCAAAGGAAAGCAACCGCCAAGAAATCGGCGGTAAAAAAATCCGCGACGAAGAAGTCGGCGGCCAAAAAGACCAAGAGCAAAAAAGCGAGCGCTAAAAAAGTCAGCACCAAAAAATCGAGCGCTGCCAAAAAAACGACCACCTCCAAGAAAAAAGCCGCTAAAAAGAAAGCGGCTGCCAAGAAAGTGACAAAAAAAACAGTCACCAAAAAGAAGGCGGGAGCTAAAAAAGCCAGCGCTAAAAAAACAGCGTCTAAAGCGGCGAGCAAAAAGGCCGCCTCCAGCAGCAATCCGAAACTGAGCAGCAAAAAGGCGAGCTCGAAAAAGACATCGAGCTCTTCGAAGAAACCCAAAGCAAAGGCAACTAAAACCTCCATGAACTCAGCTAGCAGTAGTAGCGTTACCCAAGTCGTCGACTTTACCCCCTACTCCGAAGGTAAAAACGAGGAGTATATGAATGAGGACATGAAAGAGCACTTTAAAGATATCCTCTACAAGTGGCGTGCTGAATTGATGATGGAAGTCGATCGAACCATGGGCCACATGAAAGACGACGCCAGCAATTTTGCCGACCCCAATGACCGCGCGACTCAAGAAGAAGAGTTTGCCCTCGAGCTACGTACCCGCGACCGCGAACGCAAGTTAATCCGAAAAATTAACAAAACGCTCGATCGTGTCGACGAGGACGACTACGGCTGGTGTGACCAATGCGGTATTGAGATTGGTGTGCGCCGACTCGAAGCGCGTCCTACTGCCGACCTCTGCATCGATTGTAAGACGCTCGACGAGATACGTGAAAAACAGACGCGTTTGTAATCACAACGCCCTTACTCAGCGCCCGATGCGAACCTCGCTCGGGCGTTTTCTATGGTTCAGCACACGCCCTACCCATGAACCACCCAAATGCACACTATCGCGGCCGCTTCGCGCCATCGCCCACAGGGCCACTACACTTTGGTTCGCTTGTGGCGGCGCTCGCAAGCTACCTCGACGCTCATGCGAATCACGGCGAGTGGCACGTGCGCATGGAAGACCTCGACCCACCCCGCTGCGAAGCCGGCGCTGCAGATGCCATTTTACAAATACTCGACAGCTACGGCTTTGAGTGGGACGGCCCTGTGCTGTACCAAAGTCAGCGCGGCACACACTATAAACAGGCCCTACAGACACTCGACGAGCTCGGCCTCACCTACCCCTGCGATTGCACGAGAAAAGAGATACATGCGCGCTGTGCTATGGGGGAGTACGGCCCCATCTACGATGGGCACTGCCGCCAACACGCCGCCTGTGCCGACACAACCTCTCTGCGCCTAAAGGTCAAAGGCGACATCGCTTTTGAAGATGGTTTACAGGGGCTATATCAACAAAATCTGTCCCGCGATATCGGCGACTTTCATCTACGTCGCAGAGACGGCTTGTTTGCCTATCATCTGGGCGTTGTTGTCGACGATGCCGAACAAGGTTTTACACACATTGTACGCGGCTACGATTTACTCGACTCTACGCCACGGCAAATTTACTTGCAGCACTGCCTCGGGTTTGCCGTCCATCAGTACAGCCACCTTCCTTTGGTACTCAAGAACAATGGCCAGAAGTTCAGCAAGCAAAATCGCTCGCCAGCGCTAAGGGCCGAAGACGCCGTTGACAATGTATGGCTGGCGCTGCAGTTTCTCGGCCAGTCCCCCGCGCCAGAACTTCGCAAAGCCACTCTCAAAACGCTATGGGAGTGGGCCACGGACAACTGGCAATTGAGTAAAGTGCCCCGCGTGTGGGGTACTCAACTCGACGAGGCGCAATAGCTTATTCACTGTTGTCGGGGTTCGCGGAGGCGCACCCACACTATCTAAGACGCAAGTGTTTCACCCCATTAGGCGCCAGCTCCAATAAGCTTGGCGTTAATTTTATCTTTGAGTAATAGCCGTTGACGCTTATCTGCACCATCGTCGTCGGCGGTACCGTAGGGTGAATCGCTTTCTACGGCTTGAACACGGCGATTGGCATCGTGATAGCGCTCAACCAGCACAGCAAAATGCCTGTCGCTGGCAACGAGATCATCAATAGTTTCGCTGTGGTCGGGGAATTCGTGATAGATATCGTGGTTGCTGATTGGCATTTGAGCTCCTTCGATCGATTAGTATCTACACCGCCAAATGGACGGTCGGCACTCGATAGAGTGTGACAAACCAGATGCACTAAAAAAGCGACCACACTTTCAGGGCCGCGTTCAAATCTTATAGTGCACGAATTGGTCGTTTGCTATTAAGATGCACCCAGAAGAGTTGACCTTTGGCGACACACCGCTCAAGGTCAGAATGAATGCAGTCACCACGACATGGGGGGAGCCATGAAAGAGAATATCGAATCCGTACTACAGGAAAACCGCCGCTTCGAGCCAAAACAAAATTTTGCAACACAAGCGCGTATCCAAGCCGATACTCTCGACGACCTCTACCAGCGCGCCGAGGCGGACCACGAAGGATTTTGGGCCGATCTCGCCCGACAACACCTAAGCTGGGACACACCTTTCAGCAAAGTGCTCGACGACAGCCAAGCACCGCATTACCAGTGGTTTAACGACGGCGAACTCAATGTCTCCAGAAACTGCTTAGATCGCCACCTGCAAGAGCGCGGCGATAAAACCGCTTTAATTTTTGAAGGCGAAGGCGGCGATACGCTCCATCTCAGCTACCGCGAGTTACATCGCGAAGTCTGCCGATTTGCCAATGTACTCAAAAACGCAGGGCTGAGCAGTGGCGACCGCGCCGTTCTCTATATGCCCATGACCCATCAAGCCATCATTGCCATGCAGGCCTGCGCACGCATCGGGGTGGTACAGTCTGTCGTGTTTGGTGGCTTTTCCGCCGAAGCCCTTAAAGATCGCATCGAAGACTCCCAAGCCAAAGTGGTGATTACCGCCGACGGCGGCACGCGTGGCGGCAATATTGTGCGCCTGAAGGACACCGTCGACAACGCGCTACAACAGGGGGGCGCCTGCGTCGATACGGTGCTGACCTTCAAGCGCGCCGGCAACGATTGCGCGATGCAAGAGGGACGCGACGTTTGGGTTGAGGGCGCCCTCACCCATGTCGATGAAAAGTGCGAAGCCGTCCCAGTCAATGCCGAGCACCCTCTATTCCTACTCTATACTTCAGGTTCAACGGGACGCCCTAAAGGCATTCAACACTCCTCGGCGGGTTATTTGCTCAACGCCATTGTCACCAACCAGTGGGTCTTCGATCTCAAAGAGGACGACATTTTCTGGTGCACCGCAGACGTCGGCTGGATCACGGGACACAGCTATGTCACTTTCGGCCCACTGGCCTGTGGCGGTACCGTCGTCGTCTATGAGGGCGCTCCCACCGTACCCGACGCAGGCCGATTCTGGAAAATGGTTCAAGATCACCGGGTCAGCATTTTTTATACCGCACCCACGGCCATACGCGCTCTGATGAAAGCGGGCGACGACTACCCTCAACAATACGATCTCAGCTCGCTGCGTCTGTTGGGTACAGTGGGCGAGCCCATTAACCCCGAAGCTTGGATGTGGTACCACCGCGTCATCGGCGCCGAACAGTGCCCCATCGTCGACACTTGGTGGCAAACCGAAACGGGCTCTCACATGATTGCCCCCATGCCAGGCGTCACTGCCACCAAGCCCGGCTCCTGTACGCGGCCCCTGCCCGGCATCGCTGCCGATGTCGTCGACGAGGAAGGCAATAGCATTACCACGCCCAACCAGGGCGGCTATCTCGTCATCAAAAAACCTTGGCCTTCGATGCTGCGAACCGTTTGGGGCGATGATCAACGCTACAAAGACACCTATTGGCCAATGTTCGATGGCAAGTACTACCTAGCGGGAGACAGCGCTCGCATAGACGAAGATGGCTACTTTTGGATCATGGGCCGCATCGACGATGTGGTGAATGTATCGGGCCACCGTCTGGGCACAATGGAGGTGGAATCCGCTCTGGTGGCACATGAAGCCGTTGCCGAAGCCGCCGTTGTTGGCGTGCCCCACGAAGTCAAAGGCGAATCTCTCGCCTGCTTTGTCGTTCTCAAAGGCGACCGGCCTGAGGGCGGTATAGACGACGCCATGACTCAAACACTGCGCGCATGGGTGGGAGAACAAATCGGCGCTATCGCCAAGCCAGACTCGATTCGCTACGCCGATAATTTACCCAAAACCCGATCGGGGAAAATTATGCGTCGTCTACTGCGAGCTATCGCCCGCGGAGAAGAGATTCAAGGCGACACCTCAACCCTTGAAAACGCCGGCATATTGGATCAACTAAAGGGTGAACAATAGCCCAATGCCTCTATCTCGCTCCATCATAGGGTTTGGCATCACAGCACTGTGCTTGGCCTTGCTCGGTTGCCAGCAAGGCCAAACTCGGCAGACCTACCTGATTAATGCCCAATCACCTGATGGATCGTCCACCCCGCCTGAACAGTCTGTCCAGGTGGAGACGACCTGCTCCAAATTGCTCGTCGCGCTGCAAAAACTCGAAAATGCACCAAGCGTCGATGTAGTCATTCCTCAAGGCGGTGCTGTTGCCCCCATGAGCTTTCGCAGTGACCTGCGTGAAAAACGACAGCGCTTAGAACGCAAAGCCGAAGCTATGGGATGCTACTCATCACGCCCTGTCGGGCCTGTCTCTGCCGACGAGGAGGCCTCCGAGGATTTACTGCCCACAAAGCGACAGCACTTAAACTTTGATCAGTGTTTTAGCAAATGCCGCGAGTTGACCGAGCGCACACCCGAGCAGTGTTTCGACGCCTGCCGCTAAGCGGTGCGTCGCACCACAATCGCCTATCTGCACTCAAATTCGGATAAATAGAGAAAAGGCGCCAACCGCCCGCTTTCAAACTAGCGTCAGCAATTGCCTCTACTATGCTGAAGGTACACCACAACCGCATTCGCGAGGAGGCAAATAATGCGTGGTTTTCGTTGGATCAACAATCTTGCCAGTGCCGAGCACACTATGAGCCACTGCTTACCAGACACCATGGGCTCAGCGGTGGATTACGATGAAATAGAAGACGGTGAAGCTCTCGAACACCGGGCGGACAGTGATGCTCAAGCCTCGGTAGACACACAGACAAAGGAACCCCACTAAATCCATCCAACTGTGGGTATTAATAGGCAAAGCAGGACTCATTCTGCCTAACTCCCCCCCAGTAGCAGTGGCCTCTGGCAGAGTGACTTTAAAGCCCGCTACATGGCGGGCTTCTTTTATTTAGCCAGCAGAGAAAGCCCTATTCACTGGCTTCTTCTTTTTCCTCCACAGTAATGGTGATTTTTTCAGACACCACTGCAGGGTTGTGGGGAATATGCAAATGATCGCCCAATATCAATTGCAGCGTATGTTCGCCGGGTTTTAGATCAATCGTGGTCTCAGTTTGACCGCCACCAAAGTGTTTAACATCTGCACCGAGAGGGCGATCTAACGGTGGCAACGATTCAAAATCCACTAAGAGATGGTGGTGCCCCGTGTTTGCCTTTTCCACACCTGCAGGCGCCACAC
>DS990608.1:0-1631 GCA_000155715.1 gamma proteobacterium HTCC5015
GAGCTAGAAAACGGACATGTGGTAACAGCCCACATTTCTGGCAAGATGCGTAAATTCTACATCCGCATTTTGACGGGCGACAAAGTGGTGGTCGAAATGACACCCTACGATCTTAACAAAGGCCGTATTGTCTACCGAAGTAAGTAATTCAAATGTATTTAAAAAGCCCGCAAAAGCGGGCTTTTTTGTAGTCGACATTCACTTCTGGCGACTTTATTAAAGTTCTCATCACTCCGTTTGAGCTGTACTCTCTTGCGGTTTACTGAGTTGAGGTACTTTGGGCGTGATATCAAAAGCTAAGGGTTGCTTCTCATTGCCCTCCTCACCTAGGTAGACTCGCACTCTTCCCCCGTCGGCCAGATCACCGAACAGAAGCTCATCCGCCAATGGCTTTTTGATGTGGTCTTGTATCAAGCGAGCCATGGGGCGAGCGCCCATCTTCTCATCGTATCCGTTCTCGGCTAACCAGCGCCTGGCGTCTTCATTCACCTGGAGTTCCACCTGCTGTTCGTACAGCTGAGCCTCGAGCTGAATAATAAACTTATCGACAACGGAGCCAATCACGCTGTGATCCAGTGGTTTGAACTGAACCACGGCATCGAGACGGTTGCGGAACTCGGGCGTAAATAAACGCTTGAGGGTTTCTAAGCCATCGCTGGCGTGATCTTGCTGGGTAAAGCCCATGGTGCGTCGATCGAGTGCCTCGGCACCGGCGTTCGTAGTCATAACGAGGATGACATTACGAAAATCCGCACTGCGGCCGTTGTTGTCCGTCAACTTGCCGTGATCCATCACTTGGAGCAGCAGATTGTAGACGTCGGGGTGTGCCTTTTCGATTTCGTCGAGCAGCAGCACGCAATGAGGTGTTTTGGTGACAGCTTCGGTGAGCAGGCCACCCTGATCGTAGCCCACATAGCCGGGAGGCGCGCCAATTAAACGCGATACGGTGTGGCGCTCCATATATTCCGACATGTCGAAGCGAACCAGCTCGATGCCGAGATTCATGGCCAACTGGCGCGTGACCTCGGTTTTACCCACGCCCGTAGGCCCGGCAAACAAGAAGGAGCCGATGGGCTTCTCGCCCTCGCGCAACCCCGAGCGAGCCAATTTAATCGCTGTGGTCAGCTGTTGTATGGCCTCGGGCTGGCCGAACACCACTCGATTGAGGTTGTCTTCGAGTCGGCGCAGCGTGTCGCGATCATCACTCGACACTTGCTTGGGCGGAATGCGCGCCATCGATGCGACGATCTGCTCAATATCCTCCACATCGATGTAGCGATTGTCCGACCCTGTGAGACGTCGTTTGGCGCCAGCTTCGTCGATCACATCGATGGCTTTATCCGGCAGGAAACGATCGTTGATGTAGCGCAGTGAAAGCTCTACCGCGGTCGCTAGTGCTTCGTCGCTGTATTGCACATCGTGGTGTGCTTCAAACTGTGGTTTGAGCCCTTTTAGGATAGCTGTCGCATCTTGGCTCGAGGGCTCTTGAACATCAATTTTTTGAAAGCGGCGAGCCAGCGCCCGATCCTTCTCAAAGATGCCTCGAAACTCTTGGTAAGTGGTGGCGCCAATAACGCGTAGCTCGCCACTACTCAAGGCGGGCTTGAGCAAATTGGAGGCGTCCATAACGC
>DS990608.1:2679-90922 GCA_000155715.1 gamma proteobacterium HTCC5015
GTGTGTACCGCTAACATGATGCGAGTAGCTGCTCTCTATCGAGAGCGAAAAACAATTGGAGAATTTCGACGACAAACTCCATAGGGGTGTAATCGTCGTTAAGCAGCACCACGTGATACAGCGGTGGGCGCTTTAATTTGGGGCGCTCGGGGGCGACGGCAATATCGTTGTCGTCATGATCTTCCTGTTGTTTGGAAAGCGTTATCTGTTGGCTCATGCGATCTCTGGCTTTTTCGTCAATTTCACAGGGTTATTAAGGGCTTTTGAGTATTTATCAAGCGCTGTGTTCCCCGCGGGGGCTCGATTGTTTCAGTGTAGCGTAGCTTGGGACACATCTGAATCATCCCAGCGCTTTGTGCGCGCACGGTTATCTGGCAATAAGCGCACTTCTTCTGGCCAGCGAGGCGGACATGCCCGCAATATTCAGAGGCGTTGGCTGGTCTATACAATAGAAAGGCCGCCTCAATGGGCGGCCTAAGTCGTTTTGCGATGCCGCTGGGGGCTTAACTTAGCACTTAAGCGCTGCTTTTCATGTGGTTGATGACAGCTTCGCCAAAGCCCGAACAGCTAACGAGGCGCGCACCAGGGATCAAGCGGGCCACTTCCTCGGCAATTTTCTTAACGTCGCGCTCGCCTGGGTTGAGGCGGTTGCCTTTCGTCATAGCGGCGCGGGCGCGCGCTAGATCGTAGGTCACTTGGCCGTCGGCGATAGCGCCTGCCACGCCCTGCTCGACGAAGTCGGCCGCCGCCGTCCACCCCATATAGCGCAGCATCATCTCTGCGGAGAGAATGATCGAGCCTGGGTTGACGCGATCTTTGCCCGCGTATTTAGGCGCTGTGCCGTGAGTGGCTTCAAAAACGGCCACGGCATCGGCCTGGTTGGCGCCGGGAGCAATCCCAATACCACCGACTTGAGCGGCAAGCGCGTCAGAGATGTAGTCGCCGTTGAGGTTGAGTGTGGCAATCACGGAGTAGTCTTCAGGCTTGAGCAGGATTTGCTGTAGGAAGTTGTCGGCAATCACATCCTTTACGACAATCTCTCGGCCCGTTTTCGGATTGTTGAATTTACACCACGGGCCACCGTCGATTTCCTGGGCACCAAACTCGTCTTTGGCCAATTCATAGCCGTAGTTGCGGAACGCCCCTTCGGTGAATTTCATAATGTTGCCTTTGTGCACCAAGGTCACCGAGCTGCGATCATTGTCGATAGCGTATTGGATGGCTTGGCGAATCAAGCGCGTTGAGCCCTCGCGGGAAACGGGTTTGACACCGATACCGCACTCCTTATCGAAGCGAATGTTCTCGACACCCATTTCCTTTTCCAAGAAGTCAATCACTCGTTGAGCGCTCTCGCTGCCCGCTTCCCACTCGATACCGGCGTAGATGTCCTCGGTGTTTTCACGAAAGATCACCATGTTGGTTTGGTCGCTGTCGCGCAGTGGCGTGGCCGTGCCGGGAAAATAGCGAATGGGGCGAACGCAGGCGTAGAGATCCATTTTTTGACGAATGGCCACATTTAAAGAGCGCATGCCGCCGCCAATCGGCGTGGTCAAAGGCCCTTTAATCGAGACAACATAGTCCTGCATGGCCTGTAGACTTTCTTCGGGCAGCCATTGGTTCTCGCCGTAAACGTCCAGCGCTTTTTCGCCAGCGTAGACTTCCATCCAGTGGATTTTGCGACTGCTGCCGTAGGCCTTTTCTACCGCGGCGTCGACCACCGCCTTCATGGGGGGCGTGACGTCAACGCCAATGCCATCGCCTTCGATGTAGGGAATGATTGGGTTGTTGGGTACGTCAATACTGTTGTCGGCGTTGACGAGGATTTTCTCGCCGCCTTCTGGCACTTCGATTTTGTCGTAAGCCATAATGTCCTCTCGGTGGTTATACAAAGCGCGTCGCATCATCGCGGCGAGCGGTAAGGTTCCCGTTGCACAAAAAAAGCCAAGCGGCTACTCGGGTTTGCGAGAGCGGTCAGCTTGGCTTCGTTGCACTATTCATAGGTGGAATCATTATACTAATTTTCAATACTTTGCCTACTCTATTTGTAATCCTTTTTCTGTATTTTCTCGATGGGTTGGGTGAATCGCTTAAAAAGCGACTCGCAACCTAAATACACTACAGTGATAGCAAAGTTTGCTATATTTGCTAGATGAATATACAGCAAGTCGACTTAAATCTACTCATTTATCTTGATGTACTTTTGCGCGAGCTCAATGTCACGCGGGCGGCGGCTCAATTGGGCATCACACAGCCCGCTATGTCCAACGGACTGCGACGCTTGCGCGAGTTGTTTGACGACCCGCTTCTCGTGAGAACGAGCGGTGGTATGA
This sequence comes from gamma proteobacterium HTCC5015, assembly GCA_000155715.1. GTDB lineage: Bacteria > Pseudomonadota > Gammaproteobacteria > HTCC5015 > HTCC5015 > HTCC5015. The sequence goes on from DS990608.1 coordinate 5,010, forward strand.
CAGCCACCGAGCGAGCCCACCAGTTACAGCCTCTCGTGCGTGAAGTCGTCGGCGCCATTGAGCGAACCATTCTGCCCCGCGAGGAGTTTGAGGCCTCGCGCAGCCAGCGCATTTTTCGGATTATGGCCAGCGACTACGCCGAATCGACGCTGATTCCACGCGTTTTGAAACACCTTCGCCAACTGGCACCCCATGTCATTATTGATGTCTTAACACCATCGGATGTGAGTTTTTCCGATGTTGAGCAGGGTCGCGTGGACATGGCGATTAACCGATTCGAGGAAATGCCGCTTTCCTTCCACCAAAAAACAGTCTGGGACGATAGCTTTTCCTGTGTTTTAAATCGTGACAACCCGATTCTTCACGAGTTTAACTTGGAAAATTATTTAAAGGCTCAGCACATTTGGGCCAGTAAAACGGGCTTCGGGGTGGGCGTTGGGGTCAACCCCAAGGATGTTCAGCGCCTAGGCTGGGTAGATTTAGCCCTGGCCGAACTGGGGCACAAACGCGATATCAGCGTTTTTACACGCCACTATCAAGTGGCCATGTTACTGGCCGAGCAGCACGACCTGATTGCGACGCTACCGAGCCGCGTCGCCATGCTGCAAGTGGAGAACCCCAACTTGGCGGTGTTGGCGCCGCCCTTTGAGATTCCGCCCTTTGAGCTCAAAGTGGCTTGGTCGCCTCTCTTGCACCACGACGCCAGTCACCGCTGGCTGCGCCAGTTGATCTTTGATATCGCACGCCCCGAGCTTACCCAAGAGCTCGCTCCCGCCGCTAAGCGCTAGGGCGGGCTTAAGTGGCTGAATTTATCCCGCGCTTAGGGTAAAATGCGCGCCCTGATTTTATGAGCCAAGCCCGAGAACGGCTCGGCTCTCTTTGAGTTTCGCATTAACTTGACTAATTAGAGGCAAACAATGACACAACGCGTTCAGAAAGGTGGGCTGCAGATCGCCCAAAACCTGGCCGACCTGGTGGCCAACGAGATTGCTCCCGGTACCGGCGTCGAGCCCGATCAGTTCTGGGCGGCTTTCGAGTCCATTGTCAACGACCTCGCCCCTAAAAATAAGGCGCTTTTGCAAAAGCGCGAACAGATCCAACAACAGATTGACGAGTGGCACCGAGACCACGCGGGCCAAGCCCACGATGCCGCTGCCTACAAAGCGTTTTTGAAAGACATCGGCTACTTGCTGGACGAGGGTGAAGATTTTTCGATCGAAACCCAGAACGTCGATCCCGAAGTCGCCGAGGTGGCGGGGCCCCAGCTCGTTGTTCCCATTATGAACGCGCGTTTCTCGCTCAATGCGGCCAACGCTCGTTGGGGCAGTTTGTATGACGCGCTCTACGGTACAGACGTCATTTCTGAGGACGGCGGTGCCGAGCGCGGTGGCGCCTACAACCCCGCTCGCGGCGCCAAAGTCATCGCCTACGCACGCCAAGTACTGGATGACGCAGCGCCGCTGGCTTCGGGCAGTCACAAAGACTCGACGCAGTACGCCATTGTCGACGGCCAACTGGCTGTCACCCTAAAAGATGGCAGCACTGTGGGGCTGGCCCGCCCAGAGCAGTGGGTCGGCTTTAATGGCGATGCCGAAAAACCCGATTCAATTCTATTGAAAAACAATGGCTTACACATCGAAATTCAAGTAGATGATAGCCACCCGATTGGCAAAGACGACCCCGCCAATGTCAAAGACTTACTCATGGAGTCGGCGTTGACGGCGATTCAGGACTGTGAGGACTCCGTGGCTGCGGTTGACGCCGAAGACAAGGCGCTGGTCTATAGAAATTGGCTTGGCTTGATGAAGGGCGACTTGCAGGAGTCTTTCGAAAAAGGCGGCAAAACACTGACTCGCAAGCTCAATGCCGACCGTGAATACAGCACGGCCGACGGCGGTACACTCACCCTGCCCGGTCGCAGCTTGCTGTTTGTGCGCAATGTCGGCCACCTGATGACGAATCCCGCCGTACTCGACAAAAACGGCAACGAAGTGCCCGAGGGCTTCCTCGACGGCATGGTCACCTCGTTGTGCGCGATGCATGAGCTTAAAGATAACGGCTCGTTGAGCAACTCGCGCAAAGGCAGCGTTTACATCGTTAAACCCAAAATGCACGGCCCCGAGGAAGTGGCTTTTGCCAACGAGCTGTTTGCTCGCATCGAAGATAGCCTTGGCCTCGAGCGCAATACGCTGAAAATGGGCATTATGGACGAAGAGCGCCGCACGACGGTCAATCTAAAAGAGTGTATCCGCGCCGCCAAAGAGCGCTGCGTCTTCATCAACACCGGCTTCTTAGACCGCACAGGCGATGAAATCCACACTTCTATGGAAGCGGGCGCATTTGTCCCCAAAACGGCCATGAAGCAAGAGCCCTGGATTAACGCCTACGAAGATTGGAATGTCGATATCGGCTTGGCCTGTGGCCTGCGCGGCCGCGCTCAAATCGGCAAAGGCATGTGGCCCAAGCCCGACATGATGGCCGATATGATGGATGCGAAAATTGGCCATCCCATGGCGGGCGCCAATTGCGCGTGGGTGCCCTCGCCCACGGCCGCCACATTGCACGCCCTGCACTACCACAAAGTGAACGTGTTAGAGCGTCAAAGCGAACTAAGTCAGCGTCAGCGCGCCAGTCTCGACGATATTTTGACGATTCCCTTGCTGGGCGACAAAAACTTGAGCGACGAGCAAATCCAAGAGGAAATTGACAATAATGCCCAAGGCATTTTGGGCTATGTCGTACGCTGGGTTGATCAGGGCGTAGGCTGTTCAAAAGTGCCCGATATTCACGATGTCGGTTTGATGGAAGATCGTGCGACCTGCCGTATCTCCAGCCAAGCACTGGCCAACTGGCTGCGTCACGGCGTAGTGTCAGAAGAGCAAGTCATGGACAGCATGAAGCGCATGGCCGAAGTGGTCGACCGCCAAAACGCAGCGGACCCCACCTATATTGCCATGGCGCCCAACTTTGACGGTGTCGCCTTCGCTGCAGCCTGTGACTTGGTCTTTAAGGGCTGCGAGCAGCCCAGTGGCTACACGGAGCCCGTCTTGCACGCTCGTCGCCGCGAACTCAAAGGCAGTTAATCGCTGATTAAGGCGTTTGATACGATTTAAGCCCGCTTCGTGCGGGCTTTTTCGTGTCTCGATCACGGTGCGAGTCGATGTCGTGCGATAGCTACTCGCACGCAGTTGCACCTCTATTAAATCAAGCTGATAATAAATCCAATACTAAAGTTTTAGTTTATTAACGCCTTTAATGTCATGACCGGGTCATCGAGCAATTTCAAACAAAATCGCTTAAAGCAGCTTCGCGCGTTTATTCACACCGCGCAAACGGGCAGTATCTCTAAAGCGGCAGAGCGCCTCTACTTGAGCCAGCCCTCAATTTCCCTGCAGATCAAAGCCCTCGAGGAAGAGCTCGGCACCACGCTGTTTGAGCGCCGCGGTCCTAAAATTCAAATCACGCCTGCGGGCAAAATTCTGCTCGATTTAACCCAACCACTGGTCGAGGGCATGGACACCTTGCCCGAGGTGTTTGCCTCTCAGCTCGGCGAGGTGGACACGGGCACGCTGGATATTGCCGCAGGCGAGTCGACGATTTTGTACATCCTTCCCCAGTTTGTAGATGCTTTTTGCAAAGCCTACCCCAGCATTCAAGTGCGCCTACACAATGTAACGGGGCGCGATGGTATGAGCATGCTGAAAGCCGATGAGGTGGACTTTGCCGTTGGCTCCATGCTGGAGCCTGTAGAAGACATCAATTACTACCCGATTTTTTCCTACGACCCGGTCTTAATCACGCCTCCCGATCACCCGCTAGCTCAGAGAGAATCCGTGTCGCTACACGATATCTCGCCCTATGGCTTGATTCTTCCGCCGAGGCACCTCAGCACTTGGCGCATGGTCAAACTGGTGTTTCAGCAACACAATGCGGATTATAAAATTGCCCTCGAAGCCGGTGGCTGGGAAGTGATTAAAAAATACGTCGAACTCGGTATGGGCGTTTCTATCGTGACCGACATCTGCCTCAATGAGAGCGATAAAGTGGCGAGAATTCCACTGAATCGCTATTTCCCCAAACGCAGCTATGGTGTGGTGATGCGCCGTGGTAAATTCATTTCGCCCCAGGCGCGTCGATTTCTAGAAATCTTGCACGCGGACCTCGGTGATAAAATCGATCCTCTCAGTCCCAATACGAAACAATCGGAATTGTCTCCATGGTAACCCCTGACAACTGGCACCCCCATGTTACTGTCGCTGCGCTGGTCGAGCGCGACGGACAGTTTCTATTGGTCGAGGAGTGGTCGCGTGGGCGCCGTGTTTTCAATCAGCCCGCGGGGCATGTCGAGCCCTGTGAGACGCTGATTGAGGCCTGCCGCCGCGAAACCCTAGAGGAAACGGGTTGGAGGGTGGAGCCCACGGCAGTGCTTGCGGTTCAGCGCTGGCATCGCCCCTATTCCCAACACACCTATTTTCGCACGGTGTTGATCGCCGAGGCGCTAGAAGAAAAAGCCAACGCCGAGCTCGACAGCGACATTATTCAAGCACACTGGATGAGTTACGACGATATTATTCGCGCTCGCGCCAGCTTGCGCAGTCCACTGGTCGAAAGCACGGTGGCAACCTACCTCGATGGCCAGTGTTACCCCCTCTCGCTGCTTCAAGACTGGGGCTGAAGCTCGCAGTTCCCAGTGCTACAATCCGCCCCCTCTAAATCTATGGTATTGAGATGGCAAAAACGCGTGTAATCGTCGGTATGTCGGGAGGGGTAGACTCTTCGGTCACAGCACTCACCCTGCTGGAACAGGGCTACCATGTAGAAGGCCTGTTTATGAAAAACTGGGAAGAGGAAGACCCAGACAGCGCTTATTGCCCCGCTCTCATCGATATGAAAGACGCCCAGCAGGTGTGTGACGAGCTCGAAATCCCCCTGCATAAAGTGAATTTTTCTAAAGAGTATTGGGATCGCGTATTTCAGCACTTTTTAGATGAATACAGCGCTGGCCGCACTCCCAATCCCGATGTGATGTGCAACAAGGAAATCAAATTCAAAGCCTTTTTGGATCACGCGCTAGGCCTCGGTGCCGACTACATTGCCACAGGGCACTATGTGCGCCGCGTCGACGATGAAGACGGCCGTGTGCATCTCTATCAAGGCGCGGATAAAAACAAAGATCAAAGCTATTTTTTACACACGCTGGGGCAGGCGGAATTGAGTCGCGCCCTCTTCCCTATTGGCGAGATGGACAAGTCTCATGTGCGTGAAATGGCCATGAACGCGGGCTTCGACAACCACGAGAAAAAGGACAGCACGGGGATTTGCTTTATCGGCGAGCGCCGCTTCCGCGACTTCCTCAGTCAGTACTTGCCTGCGCAACCGGGAAAAGTCGAAGATTTAGAGGGCACTGTGCTCGGCGACCACAATGGATTGATGTACTACACGATTGGCCAGCGTCAGGGCATTGGCATCGGCGGCTTGCGCAACAGCGATGGAGAGCCTTGGTATGTGGTGGAAAAGGATCTCGAGCGCAATGTGCTCAAAGTCGCCCAGGGCAGTGAGCACCCCGCTTTATTTAAAACCCACCTAGATGCCAGCCAGCTCTACTGGGTCAACCAAGCCCCCGACGCGCCTTTGCGCTGCGAGGCGAAAATTCGCTATCGACAAACCCAGCAGCCGTGCACCATCGAGCAGATTGACGGAAGTGACGCTGTGGTGGTATTTGACGAACCCCAACGCGCCATCACGGAAGGCCAATCCGTCGTGTTTTACAGCGGCGAAGACTGCTTGGGTGGCGGCATTATTGAACGCGCTTTTAATGGGGATCAACATGGCTGAGCACACTCTTGAGAACCAAACGGTGGCGCTGGCTGCGGCGTTTCAGGCCTGCCATCAAGTACGCCGCATTGCTCTCCACGGCCAGTGGGACAGTGAGGCTCTCAACACGGCGATTCACAGTCTATTCCAGTTAGAGGCGAGAGATGTGGAGGAAGTGTTTGGCGGCTTGCACAACCTCAATAGCGGCGCTCGGGTCATGCAACAGCAGTTGGAGCGCGCTTCCCAAGGGCAGGATATTGAAATTACCCGCTATACCGCCACTTTGATTGCCCTAGAGCGCCGGCTCTCTCGACACCCAAAGGCTCTAGACAATTTGGCCCTAGGGTTGCAGCAATCCATGCAGCAAGCTCAGTTTTTTGAAGCGGAGCATCCCACCGTGCTGGCCTCACTGGCCAACCTCTATCGAGAGGTTGTCAGCCCACTCGGGACGAAAGTACTGGTCAATGGAGAGCAGCGTTTTTTGGCCGATGAGGAAAAGGCCAATGTCATCCGCGTTTTTCTATTGGCGGCTCTGCGCGCCCTAGTGCTGTGGCGCCAGCTTGGTGGCGGGCGCCTCAAGCTCATCATTCAGCGCCAGCGCTATCATGAGTGCGCCGGTCAGCTGGCCAATATGGCATAAAGTGCGCGGCGGTTAAAAACCGCCAAAAATGAAGATTAACTGCGCGAAACCTGCGCCTAAGCCTAAAATTGCACCCGCCAAAATCAACTTCATTTCATCTTCTTGGAAGGCGGGGCGCAACATATTCTGGAACTCCTCAGCGGAGAGTTCGTTCATGCGATCTCGCATCATTTCGCGAACGAGCTGTCCTCGATCGTGAACAAAAGCCGAATCTTCAAAGGGCTCGGGAGAAACGGCAATGGCCTTGTCCCCCACCCATTCTTTAATGTTGGCATAGGATTCGGGCCCCATCGCGCTTTGCACAAACAACCGAGCAATACCCGCGCTCTCATCGACAATCAGCTTGATGTGCTTGCGAATCAGTGCGTGCACACGATCGGATTTGGGACCAGTTAAAAGCCGATTGACTAAGTGGCGAATGGTGAGAATCTCGTCGGTGACGAGCTCAGTATAAACTTCAGACACTTCCTTTTGGCGAGACAGGAAAATCCCCTGTACTTTGATCCCTAGGACGTTGACCGGATAGAGCGGGCGGAAAATTAAATTGAGTGCAATCCAGTTGGTTGCGTAGCCCACAATCAATCCAAACAGGGGCAATATCCACCACTCGGGGAAAAAGTACCACACTGCTGCTTGGACGATGCCAAAGAGAAAACCAAAGTACACGCCAGAATTGATGATAAAGCGGAATTCCTTTTCGCCGCAGTCTAGAAAGATGCGATTCATCAGCGACTTGTCCTCGCCCAGCTGATCCTGAATCATTTCTTTCAAATCGAGCAGATCTTCTACGTTGTCGCCAATTTCGTCGACGAGGCGATCGACCAACTTAGGCATCTCTCGGCGCACGCGATCATTGATTTGATTTTTCACGGTCATGGGAAGGTTTTCCCACAGCACGCGGCGCTCGCGTAGCATGACTTCCTCGGTAAAGGATTCAATTTGTGGCTCGATCACTTTAACAATATGCTCGGCAATGCGGCGCGGCTCCATGTACTGCACCACCTCGGTGAGTGAGCCAAGCTTTGAGAGAATGTTGTCGACCGAGATGCCCGCCATTTTGCGGGCTTTCATGGGAATAATGCCCTGCCAGCCAAACCAGGGGCGAATGCCGACAAAGTGAACGGGGTAAAAGGTCAATTTGATGGCGACCCAGTTGGTAGTCCAGCCGACCATCGCAGCGACAACGGGAATGCTGCAATACTTTAATATTTCAATAATCGCTGGATCCATGGAGTTCTATCGGGTCGTTTTCAAAGCTCGCTATTCTAGCACAGGCGTATTATCAGACCTTGCTTAAAGGCGAGACAAATGAGGTGTAAATGCGACGAAATTGTCGCACAATAACGACAAAAGCGCTCTATGGTTGCTATTGCTGATTTGGATTGCAGTACGCCGAGGGGCTCGCTAATCTGGCTCAAAAAGGAGACACCATGAAAGCCGACCTCAATGTATCGAAATACATGATTAGCAAACTAATTACTCTGAAAGCCGACATGGACATTTCCGAGGCCATCGAGATTTTTCTCAAGCACAAAATATCTGGCGCGCCCGTCGTCGACGACAGCGGTCAACTCATCGGCCTGTTCTCCGAGGCGGATTGCATCGATAGTTATTTGTCTTGCGCTTACAACGAGAACGCCGGCTGCGGTTCGGTCGGTGACAGCATGAGTGACGATGTAATTACCGTCGATGCGAATGCCGATATCATTGAAGCCGCTCGCGTGTTCAAAGAAAACCGCTTGCGCCGCATCCCTGTGACGGATCATGGAAAACTGGTTGGGCAGATCAGTCGTCACGACTTGCTCCGCGCCATCCACGACAACGGCTGGGCTTGACTAGGTGTCTTTCTCGTTGTTCGCCAAAGACAGCAGCCGAGCGGTAAAGTCGACGACGGGAATCACTCGTTCGTAGGACATGCGAGTCGGGCCAATCACGCCGAGCACTCCAAGGTTGCTGCCCTCGCCCTGATAGGGCGAGGTGATCAAGGTGCAATCGTCAAAGGGCTCATAGCCCGACTCTCGCCCAATAAAGATTTGCACGCCGCGCTCGCGGGCGCAGCGGTCGAGCAAATGGGCGATATCGCGCTTTTGGCTAAAAGCCTCAAACAACTGACGCAGCTTTTGTGTGTTGTCGATGCCGCGATCGCCAATGAGCTTAGACTGCCCTTCGAGTACCAACTCGCCCTCTTCCTCGCTGGTGGGAGCCCCGACCTCGCCACCAATTTGTACCATTAAATCCATTAAATGATTGATTGCGGCTTGATCTCGCGCCATTGCACCTTGCAAAGCTTGCCCCATTTCCTGTAGGTCGCGCCCCGCAAAGTGCTGATTGAGATAGTTGGCGGCGGTTTGCAGCTCCTCTTGGCTGTATTCTCGATCGGTGCTGATAATCCGATTTTCCACTTGCTGGTTATTCAGGATGAGGATCGCCAGCACCTGCCCCGCCTGCAGTGGCATAAACTCAATTCGGTTGAGCGACTGGTTGCCCTGCTTGGGCAGCAACACCAAGCCGGCCATTTCAGTTAATTCAGACAGCAGCGCCGATGCCTTTTGCAGTGTCTGTTTGCGATTGCCTTGTGCGCTAACTAACTCTTGCGTCAGAGTTTGGGCAATGTCGCTCTGCAAGGGCTCAACCTGAAGCATCGTGTCGACGTAAAAACGGTAACCAAGTTCTGTCGGCACTCGGCCCGCTGATGTGTGGGGCGACACTAGCAACCCCAAATCTTCAAGGCGTTTCATCGTGTTGCGGACCGTAGCCGAGCTCACGGGAGCGTCGAGAGCGGTTGATAGCGTTTTTGAGCCCACCGGCTGGCCGTCGGAAATGTAGCGCTCCACGAGCAGTTTCATTAGAAGCTGAGAGCGATCATCAATATTTATATTCATTTAAAACAGTGTCTTATTAGCTTTATATAAAGTAATAGATCAATCTTAGAGAGCACGAAAATTCGCCTTTAATACTACACCAGAGTGCGCTTAACTAAACAGCCAATTGCCTACACCTCAGGCGTATTATCTCGTTGCATTTTTGCGTTAGAATGGAGCGACACAAACAGACTAAAACGATTTAATTCTATGTCGACTGAAGCAGTGAGACGCAAAACTCAAGCCGTAATGGTGGGACACGTACAAGTGGGCGGTGGCGCCCCAGTGCGCGTTCAGTCTATGACAAATACGGATACGGCGGATGTCATTCGCACCGCCGCCCAAATTGCAGAACTGGCCAAAGCGGGCTCGGAAATGGTTCGAGTTACTGTCAATAACGACGCCGCCGCTGAGGCCATCCCAGAAATTCGCAAGCAACTCGACAAGATGGGTTTCGACACACCCATTATTGGAGATTTTCACTTTAACGGGCACCGCCTGTTAAAGAATCACCCCGAGTGCGCTAAGACGCTGGCCAAGTACCGCATCAACCCCGGCAATGTCGGCAGTGGCCGCAAGCGCGACGAGCGTTTTTGCCAAATGATTGAAATTGCCATCGCCAACGACAAGCCCGTGCGTATTGGCGTCAACCTAGGCAGTCTCGATCAGGACTTGCTGGCCGCTAAGCTCGATGACAATCAAAATTCGCCAAACCCACTGGATGTGCGAGAAGTCACTCGTAATGCTGTCGTTGAGTCCGCTTTGCAGAGTGGCCGTCTCGCAGAAGAAGTGGGGCTGGCCAAAGACAAAATCATCGTCTCGGTCAAAACCTCTGGCGTACAGGATTTGATCGCCGTATATCGCGATCTGTCCGAGCAGTGCGACTACGCTCTGCACCTGGGCTTAACCGAGGCGGGCATGGGCGAAAAAGGCATTATTAAATCGACGGCAGGGCTGTCGGTACTGCTTAACGAGGGCATTGGCGACACGATTCGCCTGTCTCTCACTCCTGAGCCCGGCGCCTCCCGTACAGGAGAAGTATTGGTCGGCCAAGAGATTTTGCAAGCCCTAGAGCTTCGCAACTTTACGCCCGCTGTAGTCGCCTGCCCCGGCTGCGGCCGTACAACCAGTACCTACTTCCAAGAGCTGGCGCAAAAAATTCAAGCCTATATGCGCGAGCAAATGCCGGAGTGGAAAACACAATACGAAGGCGTTGAGGGCATGACCGTGGCAGTGATGGGCTGCGTCGTTAACGGCCCTGGCGAGAGCAAAAGCGCCGATATAGGCATTAGCTTACCCGGGACTGGCGAGGGCAAAGCTGCGCCCGTATTTGTCGACGGCAAAAAACATATTACGCTCAAGGGCGATTACATTGCCGAAGAATTCACCGAATTACTCAATGAGTATGTCGCCAATCGCTACGGCGACGCCAGCTGACACCCGCATCATTGAAATAGGCGCTCGCTTTGAGGTCGCCCTTCGGGCGAGCTCAAGCGCATGTCGAGCAATTTGAGTTGTTTTATCTCTGCGTCGGTTGGCATCCAAGCGCTCATGCATTGCTCGCTTTCAATACAGGGGTCGGTCAAGGCCTCTAAGAAAGAGACGATCAACTCGACCTCCTCTCTCGTGTAATCCAGCTCTGGCAAGCCATTTTCTCGCGCTTTATTAAGTGCGAATTCAGTATTGGCCTTCATGTGGGGGTAGTCTTTGCTGACATCTCGCCCCTCAAATTGCAGCAGGTGTTGCAAGGTGAAATCGTACTGCTCAATGCTTTTTTCTGGGTGAATGTGGTGCCACACCGTATCGAATAAGGTTTCATAAGCGCCGTTGTGCATATAGGGAGCCGTGTGTTCGACATTAAGCAGCGAGGGCGTGCGAAAGCGAAATTGATCGGCGTTATTGCGCGTGACACGCTTGCGGCCATAATCCGCATCAAGCTTGTCCATGCCTGGGCCAATTTGTGGCACGGCTAAATTGTAGTAGCGCTCATCGCTAAAAAACGGTGGGCGGTGGCAAGAAGCACAACTTTGGCCGTCGCCCTTAGCTTGAAAAAACAGAGCGGCACCGCGTTTCTGGCGCTGGTTCAAAGCTTCTTTGTCGCCTTCGACGTAGCGTGCCCAAGGCGTGTCGATGAAATCTTTGGAGCGAATATAGGCGGTAATCGCTTTAGAGATATTAAAAAAACTGATGATACTTTCGTCGGCATCAGGCTCTTGTAAACCGCGTTGAAAAGCGGGGAGCCAAACACCCTCCCCCGCCTCGTTTTGAACCGATCGCATACGCGCCTCTATCGCCAACCGCACTCCGTCGGTATTGGCATAGGGCGTTTCAAAGCCCAGCATTTCATCGGGATTGGTCACTGGAAATCGGGTTTGCGCAAACAGCAAGTCACCCTCAATCACTCGGTGGTCGGGGGTGTCGAATAGACTATCGGGAGTAACAACTTGCGAATTGCCCTGTACTTCATCAAAACGTACTCGGCCGTCCCAAAATAGTGCCTTTTGGTAGTAGGTTGAGGCAAAGTCCGTGGGTACATTGCGCGGCATAGTGGCCATGCCTTTGTGCCCCATGTTGTCACCCACCATTTTCGACTCATCCAGTTTGCGGCGGTGGCCGAATAGCAAGGGATCTTCAGCATTGATGCCAACGGCGAGAGAGAGATCTTCATCGCCACCGCGAAACGGGTGGTGGCAGCTCACACAGGCTACATCGCCACCGCCACTTAAGTGCGGTGAAAAAAACAGCGCACGCCCCAACTCCGCTAGTGGTTCGTCGGCGGCGGGAATGGGCAGATCGACGCTCGGCTTGGCAGCGATTTCTTGTCGCTCTATCGTCTCTTGGAGTCGTTGATCGGTGTCTTGCCCGCAGGCGGTAAGCAGCACTGCCAGCGCGCAGACGCCCCATCGTTTTAGCACAGTCGTCATTAGGTATCTTTTAATTATCTTCAGGCGTAAATTTGAGGCTCAATATCGAGTTCGATGCCATAGTGCTGTTTTACCGCTTCTTGTAGCTCTTGGGCAAGGGCTAAAATGTCTTGCCCGCTGGCGTGACCGCGGTTGACCAGTACCAATGCCTGCTTGTCGTGGACACCCGCCTGCCCCTTTTGATACCCCTTATAGCCCGCTTGCTCAATCAACCAGCCTGCGGCAATTTTGACCCCATCTTCGACTGGGTGTGCGGGCATTTTGGGGTGCTGTGCGACAAGCGTTTGCGCTCGTGCCGCTGAAACCACAGGGTTTTTGAAAAAGCTACCAGCATTGCCGATCTTAATAGGATCGGGCAGTTTACTGCGGCGAACATTGCAAACGGCTTCTGCCACATCGAGCGGAGTGGCTGCAGCGCCGCTTTTCATGGCCTCCATCAAAGCCGGATAGGCGAGCACCAATTCGGGCGTTTGAGTTAAGCAGAGCGTGACACTGACAATGGCGTACTGGCCTTTGAACGCTTGTTTGAAAACACTGTCGCGATAGCCAAATTCACACGCCTCTCGTGAAAAGCGACGCAATTCGCCAGTTTCGAGGTGAATCGCGTCTAGATGCAAAAAGCGATCTTTTAGCTCGACGCCGTAGGCGCCAATGTTTTGGATGGGCGCGGCACCCACACAGCCGGGAATCAGAGCGAGATTTTCCAATCCGTAATAGCCCTGATGCAAGCTCCACATCACCGTGTCGTGCCAGTTTTCGCCAGCGGCTAGTGTGAGTGCAATGCGGCCGTTCTCCAGCGATTCGACGGAGCGGCCACGCAGGGCGCACTTCAGAGCGAGACCGTTGAACTCAGCGCCAAGTACGACATTGCTGCCGCCGCCGAGCAGCAATAAACCGAGTGTCTTTTGGCGCCACCAAGCCAGTACATTCTGGAGCTCTTCACGTGTCGCCACTTCGGCAAAGTAGCGCGCCTGGCAGTCTACGCCCAGCGTGTTGTAAGTGCGTAAATTGACGCGCTCTTGAATGCAAGTGGGCGTATTGGGCATCGCGTTCAATTAACCCAAAAAGCGCTTCAATCGATCCGCTTCGATCAATCGACCCACGACACGTTCAAAAGCGGTTTGGATGGAAATGCCCAAGCGCTCCTGTAAGCCTTTTTTCTCGACAAAGCGCACTTCGTAGACGTCCGCGTCTTCACAGGCATTCATCAGGTATTCATCGCTGGTGGCGATTTTGTCAATTAACTGCTGTTCCAAAGCTTTGCTGCCAAACCACACTTCCCCTGTGGCGACGGCGTCGATGGGAACGGCCGGACGGTTTTCCTGTACAAAGTCTTTAAATAAACCGTGGGTGTCCTCAATGTCTTCACGGAATTTTTCGCGTCCCTTGTCCGTGTTTTCCCCAAACATGGTAAGCGTGCGCTTGTGCTCGCCGGCGGTAATCAATTCAAAATCGATATCGTGCTTTTTTAGTACGCGGTGAAAATTAGGGATCTGAGCCACGACACCGATAGAACCCAAAATAGCAAAAGGCGCAGCGACAATATGGTTGGCAACGCAGGCCATCATATAGCCGCCACTGGCGGCGACTTTATCCACACAAATGGTCAACGGCAGTTCCTTCTGGCGAATGCGCAGCAATTGCGAAGAGGCTAGCCCATAGCTGTGAACCATGCCGCCCGCGCTCTCTAGACGCACGACGACTTCGTCCTCGCTGCGCGCCATGGTGAGAACACCCGACACGGCTTCGCGTAGATGATCGACTGCCGAGGCCTTAATGTCGCCATCGAAGTCCAATACAAAAACGCGACGGCGCTGTGCGGGATCGTCCGATTTTCGCGTGGCTTGTTGCTTTTTCTCGGCCTTTTTTTCTGTCTTTTTGCGCTTTTTCTCCGCTTTGTGGTGCTCTTTTAGCGCGCTACCGGTCATTACGGCTTCGCGCAATGTATCCCGGTATTGATCAAATTGATCATTCATTTTCCGCACCTGCAGATTACCGCGACCACTACTCTGGGACTGCGAGCGCGAACTGGCGACAATACCGACGACAATCACAATGCTGACGACGACCGTAATCGCTTTTAAAAGAAAAAGACCGTATTCAAGAAAAAAATCGTACACAAAAACCTCCCGTTAGGAAGCCGCAAGCATACCGACAAGCGCCCCCGATGAGTAGCCCCGCGGAGGTCTATGTGCCTAGGGCCTGTTACCACAAATTTTATGATCTCTGCTGGAAGCCATTTTCCTGCCCAGCAAGGCAGAAGGAGTGCCGTGTAGTATGTCTACACAAACAACTGATAACGCAGCTGGGCGGAAAATAGCTCCAGCCCTTCGGGTTGTGGCTAAAAAAGCGCCACTCATCGTTGCTCGTCGCTCATTTGGAGTCACCAAACCACGCTCCTTGCGCCTTGATTGGCGCTTTTTTAGTCACAACAGTGACCATCAAATTTGTGGTAACAGGCCCTAGTTAGATCGACCTAGTAACGTTTAATCAACCGCTCGCAGGGCTTTTTGAGCGGCCTTGAGTTCCTTTTCAAGTTTTTCCACACGCTCGTAGTACTGGGGCTTTAAGAATCGCCGTTTCTCTTTGGTGTACTGCCAATCCTCTTGTTTGGGCTCCTTGCCCTTTTCCAGCGCCTCTTTGGCCGCCTCTACAGCCGATTTTGCCGCTTGAATCTCTTCCTTGCGCTGTTCGCGCTCTTGATCGCGCTGTTCGCTGGCTTCGAGCAATTCTTGGCGATAGGCTTCGAGCTCGGGGCGTTTCTGCATGACATTGACATCGAGGGATTCGGGGTCGATAACTTTGGCACCCTCCTGATCCGCAGGCGGCTGATCGCTATAGGTCGCACGACCTGACTCGTCGTAGCTCTTGTAGAGCAGGTTGGGCTTCTCTTGTTCTTGCTCTAGGGGACGCTCACTACCCGCGGGCTCTTGCGCCCATAACAGCGGAATGAAACCTGCCAACAGCAGGCCTATGGTTAGTCGAATCACGGCATCTCCTCGTTTAAATCGCGCAGCGTTGCTCTTACCTCAAAGATACTCGCCGATTTAGATCGCATCAAACACTGAATGTCACCGCAGCTTTTAGTATGATTGCGGCAGTTAACAGGGGATTCCTATGAGCCAATATCGCAGTATCGGCTTGACGCGCAACTTGCACGCCGATGTCGGTGACACACTGAACCAGCTTTACAAGCACCTCAAGGCAGCGGGCTACAATGTTGTTTTGGGCAAAAGCTGCCGTGGCTGGGTGCACTCAGGCAACGACACCGAGACTTATTACGGCTTGAGTGACTTTGCCTCTCTCGTGGACTTAACCATCGTCCTCGGTGGCGATGGCACACTGCTGAGCGCTGCTCGCGCGCTCAGCGAGGAAAACATCCCCATTATTGGCATTAACTTGGGCCGCTTGGGCTTTTTAGTCGATGTATCGACGCAAAACGCCATGCTCGATCAAGTCGACGCCATTCTGGCGGGCGAGTGCATTCGCGAGGAGCGCTTCTTGTTAAGCGCACGCCTGCTGAGAAAAGGTCAGTGCGTTGCCCAAGAGACGGCCTTTAACGATGTGGTCGTGCACAACCGCAAAGAGGTTCGCATGATTGAGTACTCACTGGCTATCGATGGCGTACACGTTAATCACGATCGCGCCGACGGCCTGGTCGTTTCTACGCCGACCGGCTCCACGGCCTACGCTTTGTCCAGTGGCGGCCCCCTGCTCTATCCTACGCTAGAAGCTATTTCGCTGGTGCCTATTTGTCCGCATACTCTGAGTCACCGCCCGCTGGTCGTAAACGCGAACAGCACCATCAATATCGAGCTCGACACACGCTGTGGCACGACTGCCCAAGTGACCTTTGATGGGCAGGCCAATCAAAACCTTGAGCCTGGAGATGTGGTAGAGATTCGCCGTCACGCTCATACGGTGACGCTGTTACACCCCAAAGATTACGACTTTTACAGTATCCTCCGCGCTAAACTGCGCTGGGGCGACAACCTCACGCGCTAATTTGAACCAGCCATACGGATTTTTATGCTGACGCATCTTCACATACGCGATTTTGCCATCATCGATTCACTGGATGTGAATCTGGAATCGGGTTTGACGTCGCTCACGGGAGAAACTGGGGCGGGCAAGTCCATTCTGCTCGATGCTCTCGGGCTCGTTCTGGGCGATCGAGCGAACAGCGACAGCGTCCGACAAGGTGCGAATAAAACAAACATCATCGCCAGTTTTAACATCAGTGCCCTGCCCGAGCTGCAGCACTGGCTGGAAGAACACGACCTAGAGGCCGATGATGAGTGTTTGTTGCGGCGAGTCATCAGCGCTGACGGGCGCTCGAAAGCTTACCTCAACGGCCAGCCAACAACGCTTTCTGTACTCAAAAAGGTGGGGGAGCAGTTGGTTAACATCCACGGCCAACACGAACATCAACACTTGCTAAAACGCAGTGTTCAACGGCGCCGCTTAGATGATTACGGCAAATTGGCAGACTCTGTGACCCAAGTGGCGGCGCGCTTTTACGATTGGCAGTCGCTAAAGCAACAGCTCGACACGCGTCAAAGTGGCGAACAGGATCGCGCCGAGCGATTAGAGCTGCTGCAATTTCAATTGAGCGAGCTAGACGCCCTCAGCTTAGCCGAGGGCGAATGGCAAACACTGTGTGAAGAGCAAAGCCGCCTCGCCCATGCAGATCAACTGCTGAGATCCAGTGAGACAGCACTTCACCAGCTGTACGACGGTGAAGAATCCCCTTCGGCTTCGTCGGTTCTATCGCGACATGCGAGCCAGCTGGAGCAATTAACCGAGCTAGACAACCATCTCGGCCCTATCGCCGCGGGCCTTCGCAGTGCGCAAATTCAGCTTGAAGAAGCCTGTTCCGATTTGCGTGAGTATACGACCCATATTGAGCTCGACCCAGAGCGGCTCGTTTGGCTGGATCAACGCATGGCCCAAGCGCACGGCCTTGCCAAAAAACACCGTGTAGACGTCGAACAGCTGCACCATCACCACGCCCAGCTAGCCGATGAGTTAGCTCAGTTGAGCGGCGGTAGCGATTCTATCGAGGCGCTACAAGAACAAATGCAGAACGCTTGGCAGCAGTATCTCGAGGCCGCTCAGCGCCTATCGAAACAACGCCAGCAACAGGCCGAGGCACTTTCTCACACGATCAGTGAAGCCATGCAAGGCTTGGGTATGGAGGGTGGACAATTTCACATCACTGTCGATTTCGACGCCGATTCTCCTAGCCCTCAGGGCGGCGATAAGGTCGAATTTACAGTCAGCGCCAACCCGGGACAGCCCTTAAAACCACTGAGCAAGGTGGCCTCTGGCGGCGAGCTCTCTAGGATAAGCTTGGCACTACAAATGGTGACCGCGGAGTGTGAGCCCGTTCCTACATTGATTTTTGACGAGGTCGATAGCGGCGTCGGCGGCGGCGTCGCCGAAGTCGTTGGCCAGCAGTTGAGAGCGCTAGGTCAGCACCGCCAAGTGCTGTGCGTCACTCACCTGCCCCAAGTCGCCTCTCAGGCCAACCATCAATTGCAAGTTAGCAAGCAGAAGGGCAGCGACGAGACGCGCACACAGCTGTTCGAGTTAAGCAGCGATCAGCGAGTAGAGGAAATTGCCCGTATGCTGGGCGGTGTGGAAATTACGGATCAATCACTGCGACACGCTCAAGAGATGCTCGAGCGCGCCGCAAGGTAGTTAAGCGCCTTTTTTGCGGCACTCAGGGTCGTTGCAGAGGCCGTACAAGGTCATATTGTGATCTTGCATCACAAAGCCCTTCTCATCGGCAATCGCCTCTTGGCGCTCCTCAATGGTGGCGTCATAAAATTCGACAACTTTGCCGCACGAAACGCACACCAAGTGGTCATGGTGTTCGCCGCGATCGAGTTCAAATACAGCTTGACCGCCCTCAAAATTGTGGCGTTCGACTAAACCCGCCGCCTCAAATTGAGTTAATACGCGGTAAACCGTTGCCAAGCCAATTTCTTCACCGGAATCAATCAAGCTACGATAGAGATCCTCAGCACTCATGTGGTGCTCGCTGGAACTTTCCAGCGTTTCGAGAATCTTCATGCGTGGCAAAGTGACTTTCAATCCGGCTTTTTTAAGATCACTGGATTGCACGGTTGGCTCCCTATTGATAGTTGATGGGTGTTATTATCGCACACTTTGCAAGGGCGTGTGTGGCCCACCGCTCATTGATTTTTTCCAACAGGCTTCGAGCCCAGAGGTATTTGTGATTCAACGCCGCCGTTTTTTTAATGTCCGCACCATCATTGCTATCACTGCAATTTTCAGTCTAAGTGCCTGTGGATGGCTTGAACCGCACCGCATTGAAATCACTCAAGGCAATGTTCTCGAAGCCAAAACGGTTGATAAGGTTCAAGTGGGAATGTCGCGCCAGCAGGTGCGCTTTTTGCTCGGCGCCCCCTCGGTGGCCGACATGCACCACCCCGACCGCTGGGATTACATTCAATACAATGACAAGCAGCATGAGACGGTGTTTAATCGCCGTCTGACACTCTATTTCGAAGGGAACACTCTGGCGCAGCTTGAACGCCACGGCGACTGGTCGGACCACAAAGACACTTCGGGCGCCGCTGATAGCGATGCAGTCCTCGAGGAATCCGAAGAGAGCAGTGATGAGGCTCCAGCCGTACCCAAGCCCGAAGATGAGCGCATCTAGCATCGCGTATTTACCCTCGGCAGTAGATGCGCTTGATGGGGCTTAGCCCATTAGCTCTGCCCCCTATTCGCCCTTTTCTTTCTTTTTCGCCAAGCGGTTTTTGCGCGCCTGCTTTGGATCAATGATGAGCTTTCGGTAAATTTCAACGCGATCGCCCTCGCGTAGAGAGTCTTCCAGCTTCTTTAACGCACCAAACACGCCTACTTTTTGCTGGTTTAAATCGATTTCTGGAAATTTTTCACAAATTCCCGACGAGGCTATCACCTCCTCTATAGAGGCGCTCACGGGAACTTCCAACGGTATTATCAACTGCTCATCGGGCCTAGCGTAGGCCACTTCGACGCGCATGGTATTGGTTTCGGATTCCACTTTACTACCTACGTCTGTTGCGGCTTGATTAACTCAAACCCAGCCAAAGAAAGATACTGTCTAATATGCCCAGCATGTTAAGTAAGATGATCACACCCAAAATGGGCGCAACATTCCGCACCATAAACAGCCAAGTGCTGTAAACCGCCCGCGGGCTGTCCGCAAGCTGTCTACGAGTGGCCTTCATGCTGGCTATAAAGCCGACGAAATACGCGATCATGACCCCGCCGAGTGGCAGCATAAGGCTGAAGGTGAGAAATTCAACAATTTCAAAAAAGTTCTTGCCATCCACCAGGACAAAAATGCGATCACCGATGCGAGGGGCAATCGTCAATCGCTCGTCCGACCAACTGCTGAATGACAGAACCGTGCCGAGACCGAGGAACCAAATGGCAAACCCAGCAACGTGGCTGGCGCGGTCTCGAGCCATACCCTTTTGCGTTACGAGCCACGACACGACCGGTTCGAGCAGCGATACAGCCGAGGTTATGGCCGCAATCACCAACAGCAAAAAGAACATGACAGAAACAAAACCACCGCCCTCTATTTTCCCGAATATCTGCGGTAAGACTTTAAATACGAGTGAGGGCCCCTCTGCCGTTGTCATTTCGGGAATGGCAAACACGAGGGGGAAAATCGCTAGGCCCGATATCAAGGCAACGGCGGTGTCGGCCCCCACAATGGCGAGTGACGTTTTGGCCACTGACGCGTGATCGGGCAAATAGGCCCCGTACATCATGATGGCACCTAGACCTAAGCTTAAAGAAAAGAAGGCCTGCCCCATGGCAGCCACCACCACTTCGCTGTTGAGTTTGCTGAAGTCCGGATTGAATAAATAGTTTACAGCTGCTCCGTAATCTCCCATCACAGAGGCAATTCCGACCAAGACCAATAAAATAACGAAGAGCGTGGGCATCAACCATTTGATAATGCGCTCCAACCCAGAATTGACGCCCTTGGAAACGACGAGTACCACGGCCACCATAAATAGGGTGTGCCACGCCATGGAGCGCTCGGGATCTCCCACCAGCGAGTTGAATACCTCATTCGCGACCGTGGGGGTAATCTCTGCGAAGTCACCGCTCAATGCTCTAAAGACGTAAGCCAGCGCCCAACCACCGATGACACTGTAGAAGGAGAGAATGAGAAACCCAGCCCCGACTCCCATCAAGCCGACCCATCGCCAACGCGGGGAATGCCCCGACTGAACGGCCATTCTTTCCATGGCCTGAATGGGATTTTTGCGCGTGTGTCGGCCAATGAGGATTTCCGACATCATAATCGGAAGACCAATCGCCAGAACACAGGCGAGATAAATTAAAACAAAAGCGCCACCGCCATTTTCGCCGGCTTTGTAAGGAAAGCCCCAGATATTCCCGAGCCCCACTGCAGAGCCGGTGGCTGCCAAAATAAATGCTAAGCGAGAAGACCAATAAATATTGCCGTCGGTAGACGCGGGCTGGCTTGGCATCCTTTTCTCCTGTGATAAAGCACGAAGCGCCATTTTAGGCGTTATGACAAAAAATTTATACTGTTCGATGTCGCGCGAACGCGCGAGTTCTTTATAATGCGCGGCTATGGCAAAGCAAAAGAAATCATCACCCAACACCATCGTGCAAAACAAAAAGGCACGGCACGACTACTCCATCGAGCAAAATATCGAAGCGGGGTTGGTGCTCGAAGGCTGGGAAGTCAAAAGCTTGCGCGCTGGCAAGGCTCAGCTGGTGGATAGCCATGTGATCATCAAACAAGGGGAAGCCTATCTGATTGGCGCGCACATTACCCCCTTGCCCACTGCCTCGACGCATGTCAACACCGACCCGACACGCATACGCAAGCTTTTGCTCCACAACCGCGAGCTTGCCCATCTCATTGGCTCCGTTGACCGCAAGGGCTACACGCTTGTGGCGTTGGCGATGTACTGGAAAAAAGGCAAGATCAAACTGGATTTAGGCCTCGCCAAAGGCAAAAAGCTACACGATAAACGCGCTTCGGATAAACAGCGCGACTGGCAGCGAGAAAAGGCCCGCCTGCTTAAAAACAATGCGTAACGTCGGCGAGCTGCCGGTCGGCCTCCAACCCGGCGAACCGGCTTGAATTCAAAGAGCCGCTGTCGCCCTGATTGCACTAGTGTTTTAGCTGGTCCCAGAGGCAGGGCTGGTCACCGTCTTTTCCGCGCAAGTTCGCAAGCAATTTTTCGTGGCGCTCCTGCTCTTCGGGACTAGCGGTAATCACCTGTAGAGGCGCTCTATCCTGACTGATGCGGTGCGCTCCGCCCTGCTCCGCGTCGGCCTCTTGCTTTTGCTTTGCATCAAATCCGAGGGAGACTTGTCCGCCGGTCATCATCAAATAGACATCGGCGAGAATTTCAGCATCGAGTAAGGCGCCGTGCAACGTTCGATGGGAGTTGTTGATGTCGTAGCGCTTACACAAGCTATCGAGGTCGTTGCGCTTGCCTGGATGCATTTTGCGCGCCATAGCCAGCGTATCGAGTACACCGCAGTAATCTTTGGTTTGCCCTAAATTGCGATCGAGCAGATTGAGTTCTGAATCGATAAAGCCGACATCAAAAGCGGCGTTGTGAATCACGAGCTCGGAGCCTTTTACGAAGTCTAGAAACTCATCCACAACGTCACCAAAGCGCGGCTTGTCGGCTAGGAATTCGTTGGTGATTTGGTGCACTTCGATGGCGCCGTCGTCAATTTCTCGATCGGGCTGCAAATACATATGCAGTTTATTGCCAGTGAGACGGCGGTTCTCCAGCTCCACACAACCTATTTCAATAATGCGATGTCCTTGCTTGGGATCGAGCCCCGTCGTTTCTGTATCGAGTACAACTTGTCTCATCGTCAACCTTTATCTCTCTACGCTTCGTGTTTCTACGCTTGGGCGCTTAGTACGCCTCGGTTTGCCAGTTCATCAGCGCGCTCATTCCCTGGATCGCCGCTGTGGCCCTTAACCCAGTGCCACTCTATTTCGTGGCGCTCGCACGCAGCGTCTAGCGCCTGCCATAAATCGTCATTTTTAACCGGCTTTTTGGCTGCGGTACGCCAACCGTTCTTTTTCCAGTTTGCCAGCCATTGCGTCATTCCCTGTCGCACATAGTTAGAATCTGTATACAGCGCCACGCGACAGGATCGCTTAAGGGCATTTAACCCCTCAATCGCTGCCATCAGCTCCATTCGATTGTTAGTGGTCTCGGCCTCTCCACCACACAATTCCTTTTCGTGACCGCCGTAAATTAACAATACCCCCCAGCCACCTGGCCCGGGGTTGCCTTTGCAGGCGCCATCGGTATAGAGCGTTACATCAGTCATGTCTTTTTTTATCGTGCCAATTGCGCGTGGGACCGGCAACGGCGCCAGCAACCGGTTTTTCAAGGTGAGTGAGTCGTTGTCGAGTCGGCGTCATAGGATACAGAGGCCGCTTGGCGACGATGATATTCACAGCCCCCATCCGAGGCAATAGCCAAGACATAAATCGCTCATAGGGCCGACAAAGCCGAGATTGATAGACGCGCTCCAGAGGCGGGGTATGACCGAAGCTGGTGTGATAGTGAATATCGTAGTTGAGCACTTTCAACCAGTCCCTGATGCGGTGAACACTATAAAATCCCGCTTTCCAGGGGGTCGTTTGAAACCAGCGCATCACCCAGCGCAAAAGCCCCCATAAACTGTAAGGATTAAAGCCGACAATGACGAGGTAGCCAGAACCCGCTAGCCATTGGTCGGCCATATGCAGAACGCGATGGGGCTCCCGAGCGACATCGAGGGAATACATCAACGTCAAACTATCGAGGCTGCCCCCCGGCAGTGGGCTGTATTCGCTGCTGCTAAATAGTTCGGCATAACTCATTTGCCGCACATTTCGCTTTACTGGCAAGGCTTTTTCGAGATCGACTTGCAGGTGGTTAATGCCCGGCCAAGCCTGTGACAAGTTGGGTAACACCGCCAGCAGCCTAGCTTCTAATTGCTGCCCAACAGGGCTCTGCAGCCAGCGGCCAAGTTCGAAATGTAGGTCGGTAGTAGGCATGTCTGCATACTAATTCACCCCCTAGGACAGCGCCACCGATATGTTGTTAATTACCCAGAGCCATCGTATAGTTCGACACCGTTTTTCCCCATATTGCCATTGGCTTTGTTCGGTCTTTATGTTGTTTCGTACTGTTTTAGTGCTGTTTTGCTGCATTTCTCTACTCAGCGCTTGCCAAAACAATCCTGCCAGCCCCGCCGATTCGGCGTCTAGCGAGCCCTACCCCAGCACTAAAAAAACCGTAAATGCCGCAAATAACGCGGCCGAAATGACTTCCTCTGCCAGTGAGCCACAATCCAATGAAAGCACTGATGCTACAGTGCCAAAAGCAAATGCCAATATTTGGCAACGGATCAAAGACGGTTTTGAACTGCCCCTTTCCAAGCATCCGCGCACAGAGGCGCAACTCAACTGGTACCTAAACCATCCAAGCTATATGGAGCGGGTCTGTGAGCGTGCTCGCCCTTTTCTTTTTGATATCGTCGAAGTGCTCGACCAGCGCAATATGCCAATGGAGTTGGCATTATTGCCCATCGTAGAGAGCGCATTTCAAAGCTATGCCTACTCTCATGGCCAAGCGGCTGGCCTGTGGCAGTTTATCCCCTCCACGGGGCAACAGATGGGGCTCGATCAAAACTGGTGGTACGACGGACGCCGCGACCCCTATGCTGCCACTCGCGCTGCTGCCGACTATTTGCAACGTCTCAATAATATGCTTGACGGCGACTGGTTGCACAGTTTGGCGGCTTACAACGCGGGGCCAGGCAATGTGCGCAAGGCCATTCGCCGTAACGAGCGCCGCAATCGACCGACCGATTTCTGGAGCTTGAGCTTACCGCGCGAAACCCGTGCCTACGTGCCTAAGTTATTGGCTCTGCAGAGGCTTGTAGACAACGCCGATCAATATGGAATCACGCTCTGTGACATTCCCAATGAACCCGCTGTTCAGCGTGTAGAGATCAAGGACCAACTCGATCTGACGATTGCCGCTGAACTCGCGGCAATGAGTGTCGATGACATCTACCAGCTCAATCCCGGCTTTAATCGCTGGGCGACTGCACCCAATGGTCCTCACTACTTATTGCTGCCCCAAGATCGCGCTGAGCATTTTTTGGCAGCAGAACAGTCACTGCCTGACAGCCAGCGACTTCGCTGGCGCCAGCACGTGGTAAAGTCTGGGGATACCATCAGCGAGATCGCTCAGCGATACCACACAACAAGCCACGAGATTCGTCAAAATAACGGCTTGCGCGGTAACACAATACGCGTTGGGCAGCGCCTGCGTATTCCAACGGCTGCAGCCGAAAAACAGCAGTACACCCTTAGCTCGCAACAGCAACAAGCCAAGCGCCTATCCAATCCTCAACACCAAACCTATCGCGTCCGATCGGGAGACAGCTGGTGGACGATCTCGCGCCGTTTCAACGTGAGCACAAGAGAGCTGGCTCGCTGGAATGGAAAATCGCCTTTAGATACTTTGCATGTTGGACAAAAGGTGGTCATTAAAAAGTCGCAGCCCAGTGCTAGCGCAGTGGCGTCGTCTCGCCTGCCACTACAGAAGGTTTACTATCCAGTGCGCCGAGGCGACTCTTTTTCCACTATCGCGAGTAAATTCAATGTGGCTTTAAGCCAGCTTCGGCGCTGGAACCCAACGGCTAATCGTCAAAAATACCTGCAGCCAGGGCAAAAACTGTTGATTTATGTCGATGTCACAAAACAGGCCAATCGTCGCTAGTAGATATTGTTTTTTACATCGCCAACGCGGCACAATAGCGACTCGGCTTATCGATTACCGACAACGGGCTAAGGACAATGGGCAACACCGTTACAAGCAAACAATTGTTGAAACTTGTGCCACTCGAAGGCATTAACCCCGAAAACCTTCAAGAACTCGCTAGCAAAGCAGAGATCTTGAGACTCGGTCTCGGGAAGATGGTGTTCAAGCGTGGAGATCAAGAGAAAAAGCACATCTATGTGCTAGAAGGTACCGTCGAGCTAATCGACGAGCTCAATCGCTCCATGGATCGTATCAGCGCCGAGGACGCCAAGGCCAAGCATCCCATCGACCCGCCACTGCCCCGCCGCTACAGCTGCCGCGTCATCGAGCCAGCGACAATACTCAGTATCGACAGCAATTTGCTCGACATAATGCTGACCTGGGACCAAACAGGCACTTACCAAGTAGAAGAAACTCAGGAAGGTGAAGACGGCCAAGAGGAGTGGATGAACCAGATTTTGCAATGCAAAGCTTTCCACAGCATACCTCCAACCAATATTCAGGCCATGTTCATGTGTATGGAGCATGTGGACGTCATGCCCGGCGACGAAGTGATTAAACAGGGAGAAGAAGGGGATTATTTCTATGTTATTAAGAAAGGACGTGCTCTAGTCACTCGTGCGACAGAGAAAAACCCCAAAGGCATTAAACTCGCCGAGCTTCAAGCGGGTGACAGCTTTGGTGAAGAGGCGCTGATTTCCGACAACAAGCGCAATGCGACAATTACCATGCTAAAAAAGGGCAGCTTGGCACGATTGTCGAAAAATAATTTCATTGAGTTACTGAATGAGCCTATGCAGAACTGGCTTGAACTGTCTGAAGCTCAGCCCTTGGTGGATTCGGGAGAAGCCACTTTACTCGATGTGCGCTTGCCCGCTGAGTTCCAGCAATCCAGTATTGAAGGCAGTACCAATTTGCCCATGATTTTCTTGCGAATGAAGCACAAACAACTTGATGCCAGCAAAAAAATCATTGTCTGCTGCGATACGGGGCGACGCAGTTCGGCAGCGGCTTATATATTGGCCGAGCGAGGCTTTGATACTTATGTGCTCAAAGGCGGTATCAATGCCGCTCTAAGCGACGCCTAACCCCGAACCTAGTGTGTTTGGGGCGGCTTCACACCGGGTACTTGGCTCCAATCCACTTCTTCGACCTGCGACTCGTGCATATATCGGTTGGCATAGTCTTGATAGACTTTTTCTTGAATAAACACATCGAGAATATCGGGATCGATATGATCATCCTTTTTCATAAAGCCTAAGATTTTCAGGCACTCCGTCAGTGTTTTACCCTGCTTGTAAGGACGATCTCGAGCCGAGAGTGCCTCAAAAATATCGGCAATTGCCATCAATCGAGCGGGCACCGACATCTCCTCTTTCTTCAAACCTTTGGGGTACCCAGTGCCGTCCATTTTTTCGTGGTGGCCACCCGCGTATTCGGGAACGCGCTGCAAGTGCTTTGGAAATGGGAGAGCCTCAAGCATGTTAATCGTGGCCACCATATGATTGTTAATAATCGTGCGCTCTTCAGGCGTCAAAGTCCCTTTGGGGATCGTTAAATTGTAAACCTCTTCATCCGTCAGAAACGGCACGGACTCCCCGTCGGGGTTTGTCCATTGAGTTTTGGCAATTTGCCGCACTCTGTCTTGATGCGCTTCGGTCATAAACTCACCACCAATATTAGAGACGCGCAAAAAATCGCGATCGTCATCAATTTGAGCGAGCTTTTCTCGATAAGCCGATTCATCGCCCTGCCCTTTGGCACACTGTTTGAGGTATTCAATTTCACAATCTCTGCGCAGCACCTCAAAACGCGTGTCTATCAGCTCGATGCGGTCAAACACAGTCTCTAATTTGGTGGCCTTGTCCATAACGGACTCGGGCGAAGTGACTTTGCCGCAGTCGTGCAGCCAGGCCGCCGTCTGTAACTCGTAGCGATCCTTCTCAGACATTGAGAAATCCGCCAGCGGGCCTTCTTGTACGCGATCACAGGCCTCGGCCAACATCATTGTCAACACGGGAATTCGGCGACAATGTGAACCGGTGTAGGGCGACTTTTGGTCAATCGCCGTAGCGATCATTTGCGTAAAGGCTTCGAAGAGGTGTTGCAACTCGTCGATAAGACGCTGGTTGGTGAGTGCGACCGCGGCTTGCGAGGCCAGAGAAGCCGCTAGAGATTGCGCCTCTTCTCCAAAGGGAATAACGGCATCCCGCGCATCGCAGGCATTGATGAGCTGCAACACACCAATGATCTGATCTTCGTGGTTAGTCAATGGGATGGTTAAAATAGATTGGGTGCGATAGCCGGTCTCGCGATCAAAGGCACGAGTCCCAGTGAAATCGTAATTTTCCGTTTCATAGGCGTCATCAATATTAATGACGCGTTTTTCATTAACAGCACAAGCGACGATGTTGGCCCGATTGAGGTCTCCATCACTTGTCAAAGGAATTTCGGGAAAACTGATGGGGGTATCGGAAGTGCCTCCCATGCGTATGCCCAGAGAGTCCGTGGCAATCACTTCAAATCGCAGTGTGTTGTCCTCGGTCACTGTATAAAGTGAGCCGCCGTCGGCGTGTGTTAGCTCCTTGGCACCGTTTAGAATTTGCTCTAAAAGCGCGTTCAAATCCTTTTCGGCGGAAAGCGCAATACCAATTTCGTTGAGGCGTTGAATTTTTGCGGTCATAGAGGCGAAATAATCGAGGCGTTAATTACACAAACATTAGCATGAATTGGCTAATACAGCTTGCTATGGATACTTGTTGAAGTATTATCAAATGTACAAAAAAACGGACTCAAGGCAATGAAATCTAACTTCTGGAAGCGCGACTGGTTCACAGCACTCGTCATCGTACTTTTTGTCTGCCTCTTTAGGCAATTTTTTCAAGGCATCGAAATGGCCGCCTACGATTGGGGCGTTCGCTCAGCAAACGCTGATCCCAGCGATCAAGTAGCCGTCGTCGCCATTGATGAAAACAGCATTGCCAATATTGGGCGCTGGCCTTGGCCACGGGCTCAGCAAGCGGAGATCATCAATTATCTGTCGCAGGGCAACCCCGACACGATCGCCTATCTCCCACTCTTTTCCGAGGCTCAGGTGGATCCGGGCCAAAGTTATATTTCGGCCCTGCTCAATTTTTTTGAGCAATCCAGCTTAAACGAACTCAGTTTGCTCAATGCCGAAAGCGCGATGTCTGAAGAAGCGGCACTCGAAGGCGACACGTCTCTAGCCAACGGAGCACCAGAGAGTTCACTTAGCAGCGACGAGCAGGATTTATTGGCCTTTCCCCTCGTGCGCCAAGCAGCCCAAGATGCCGAGCAAATGCTGATTACACTTTACGAGGCCGAGCAGGCACTCGATGCCGACTTACAGCTATCTAGCGCCTTTGAAGCCGCCAACAATGTGGTCACGCCCCTTTTATTCACGCGCATGGGCTCCCAGTTTCAAAACAATAAATCCGCCACTCCCATGCCTGAGTCCGTGGCTGCACAAGCGCTCTCCAAGCCAGTAGATCGCATCAATGCTGCGCAAAATGGTCTATTGCCGCCCCTTGCCGTTGAGGCAGCACTACCCATCGCGGCTTACCGAGACAGCGCCGTGGGCTTGGGCCACATCAACACTTGGCAGGACCCTTCAGATGGCGTCGTCCGCTCCGACCAACTCGTTATTCAGTACGGCGACGCATTTTATCCCTCTTATGCATTGGCCATTGCCAGTGCTTATTTAGAGCTCCAACCCAAAGATTTACAAATTCAGTTGGGCGAAGGCTTAAAACTTGGCAATTTGTTTATTGGAACCGATCCACGTTTGCGCATGCGCAATTTTTACTACAGCGGCGACAATGGCAACGCCTTTAGCGTCGATTCTTTATACGACTTAATTGCAGGTCATGTACCCGTCGACAAATACGAGGGCAAAATTGTCCTCGTCGGGCCGACGGCGGCCGGCGTCGGATCATCACAAGTAACGCCTATTTCTTCGATAACCTCCCCAGTACTCATGCTCGCACATACTGTGTCGAGTATTTTACAGGAGGATTTTTACACTCAACCCGCTTGGGCGCCTCTCGCTTCATTCGGCGTTCTACTTCTAGCTGCACTGTACTTGATGCTAGCACTGCCTCGGTTAAAGGCATTTACCGGCGCCCTAGTGACAGGTGGATTGGTACTCGGCATTGTCGCCAGCCACCACTTGGCGCTGACTCAAGGGCGGCTCTGGATCGAGTTGATGCTTCCCGTCTGCCTGTTGCTCATTGGCTACCTCATATTGACCACCAAGCGCTTTCTCGTCACCGAACGCGGCAAAATGCGCTCTGATTTGGATAATGCTGAAACTAATCGCATGCTCGGACTGGCCTTCCAAGGTCAGGGCCAATTAGACATGGCGTTTGAAAAATTCCGCAAGTGCCCAATGGATAATTCGCTGATGGAAGTGCTTTACAACTTGGCCTTGGACTACGAGCGCAAGCGCCAGTTCGCCAAAGCCGTCAATGTCTATCAGCATATTGCCGATCACGACGCTCAATTCCGCGATGTACAGCAGCGACTCGATCGCGGCAAGAAAATGGAAGAGACCATCGTGCTCGGTGGCGGTTCGGGTGGCGGTGCCGCCGCTACGATGATGATGGAAGGCGATGGCGTACAAAAACCCATGCTGGGGCGCTATGAAATTCAAAAAGAGCTCGGCAAAGGCGCAATGGGTGTGGTGTATTTGGGAGAAGACCCCAAAATTAGCCGTACAGTCGCTATTAAAACCATGGCCTTGTCCCAGGAGTTTGACGAAGACGAGCTAGACGACGTCAAGGCGCGTTTTTTCCGCGAAGCCGAGACTGCGGGCCGCTTAAATCACCCTAATATCGTTACCATTTACGATGCGGGCGATGAACACGACCTCGCCTACATCGCCATGGAATTTTTAAGCGGCAAAGATCTCGTACCCTACACCAAGCAGGGGCAGTTATTACCACTTGCAACGAGCCTCGATATTGTCGCCCAGTGTGCCGACGCCCTTAATTACGCCCATGGGCACAACGTGGTTCACCGCGATATTAAACCCGCCAACATTATGTACGACCCCGAAAAAGGCTCGGTTAAAGTCACGGACTTTGGCATTGCCCGCATTACTGATGCCAGCAAAACCAAAACAGGCGTTGTGCTAGGCACACCTTCTTATATGTCGCCCGAACAGCTGGCGGGGAAAAAAGTGGATGGACGCTCCGATTTATTCTCTTTGGGTGTCATGCTCTATCAGATGGCGGTTGGGGAACTGCCATTTAAAGCGGATTCAATGGCGACACTCATGTTCAAAATTGCCAACGACCCCACACCGGACCCGCGTTCAGTCGACAGCAACCTCCCCCAAGACGTCGCCGACATTATCGCAAAAGCGCTTGAGAAGGATCCCGATCAGCGCTACGCCAGCGGCGCAGACATGGTTGCAGATCTACGCCAAAGCCTCGCGAGTCTAAGCTAAACAATGGCGCTGACTGACGACCTTGAAATGGTGGCACTCTCGGACACCGGTGTGACCCGAGAGCACAACGAGGACAGCGTTTATGTCGAAACGGAACTGAGACTCGCCGTCCTCGCTGATGGGATGGGCGGCTATAAAGCGGGGGAAGTTGCCAGCGCGCTGACAGTTAATACTATTATCAGTGAATTGACAGAAGCTCAGGACAACGACTTTCAAGAACATCTAGAGAACGAGCTAGGGCTCAGCCCCCAAGCAAGCGCCTTAGAAGCCGCTATTCAAGCCTCTAATAGCTTGGTTTACCGCACACAGAAAAACAATGAAGAGTGTCAAGGCATGGGCACGACCGTTGTGGCCGCCCTCTTCTACGATGACGGTCTAGCGGTTGCCCATACAGGTGACTCCCGCTTGTATCGCGTTCGAGAAGGTCAACTTGAGCAATTGACAACGGATCACACGCTACTACAGGAACTGATTGAACGGGGTTTTTATACACCGGAAGAGGCGCGTGAATCACTCAATAAAAATTTAGTCACCCGCGCACTGGGGATTGACCCCAAGGTCGCTGTCGATGTCCATCAAGAGCTGGCAAGCCCCGACGATATCTATCTGCTGTGCTCAGATGGGCTCAACGATATGATCGAAGACGCCGAGATCCTCTTAACCCTCCAAGAATTTAGTGCTAACCTTGGTCGGGCAGCGCAGGAGTTGATCAATCGTGCGAATGCAAACGGGGGAAAAGACAACGTCTCAGTTGCGCTGGTTAAAGTGCCCGAAACCAGTAAGGCGCAACGAGGTTGGCTCACAAAAGTAAGTAATTGGTTTTTTAACTGACCCAGATTAGGGAAAAATAATGGCTAAATTAGTTCTCAGTCTTAATGGCGCGACTATTTCCGAACACGAATTGGACAAAGAGTCTGTATCCATTGGCCGCAAGCCCGATAACGATATTATGATTGATAACCTGGCAGTTAGCGGCAACCACTGCCAAATCATTACCATTCTCAATGACTCTTTTCTTGAAGATTTAAACAGTACCAATGGCACTTACGTCAACGGGGCCCTTGTCAAGAAACACGCGCTCCAGGACGGCGATCAAATTGGTATTGGCAAACACCAAATTCGCTATGAGAGTCCTCAAGCCAGTTCGGGAGAGAGCGATTTTGAGAAGACTATGATTATTCGGCCCGACGCAGTGGGCATGCCCGAGGATGAGAGCAAGTCGGCTCAGCTTAACGCTTCGGTAGCCGCCATGGAGAAAGAAGTTTCCTCACAACCTCAGGCGCCCTCTAGTCAAACCGCGACGCTGGAAATTCTGAATGGTGCTAACGCCGGCAAAGAGCTCAAGCTCACTAAAGCACTCACCACGGTAGGTAAGCCCGGTACGCAAGTGGCTGCCATTACTCGACGCCCCAAGGGATATTTCATCATCCATGTGGAGGGCGGCAGTGAAAACCGAACACCGACAATCAATGGCGAAGCCATTGGTAAAACGGCTCACCCCCTGAAAGACGGTAATGTCATTGATGTTGCCGGCATTCAACTCAAGTTCAGCATAAGCTAAGAGAAATGCCACACTGCCTAAGAAGCCCGCGCTCCTGCGGGCTTTTTTATGGGTTTAATCAGGAAACACCCCAGTTGAAAGATAGCGATCGCCTCGATCGCATACCACAGTGGCGATGACCGCATTCTCTGTGGTTTGGGCAATTTTCAAAGCGGCACTGGCCGCCCCACCCGATGAAACACCCGCAAAAATGCCCTCCTCGGCTGCCATCAAGCGCATAGTATCTTCAGATTCTTGTTGATTGACTTCTACGACTTGGTCGATATTTTCATCGGTGAAAATATCGGGCAAATAAGCCTCCGGCCACTTTCTGATCCCCGGGATACTCGCGCCCTCTTTTGGCTGAACGCCGATAACGCGAATGTTTGGGTTCATCTCCTTAAGATAGCGAGAAACACCGACAATTGTCCCCGTCGTGCCCATAGAGCTGACAAAGTGTGTAATTTTTCCTTGGGTATCGCGCCACAATTCGGGACCAGTGCTCTGATAGTGAGCCATGGGATTATCGGGGTTAGAGAATTGATTCAGTTGATACGCTTCTCCCCTGTCGGCCATTTGTTGCGCTAAATCGCGGGCGCCCTCCATCCCTGCTTCGGCATCCACTAAGACGACCTCTGCGCCATAGGCTTTCATTGTCGCCACGCGCTCCTTACTCGCATTCGCCGGCATGATAAGGGTGATTGAATAGCCTTTGATAGAGGCAGCCATCGCCAGGGCAATACCTGTATTGCCGCTGGTGGCCTCAACAAGGCGCTGGCCCGGCTGAATGTCCCCCCGCGCTGCGGCTTGAACAATCATATTGAGCGCGGGGCGATCTTTGACAGAACCCGCAGGGTTGTTGCCTTCTAATTTGAAAAGGAGCTGGTTGCACCCAATGTCAGCCATTCTTTGCATTCGGACAAGAGGGGTATTACCGACAAATTGCTCGATCGTGGGAAAGTTTGTCATCTCGATAGTCTTCTTAATCGGCCTCTAGCAGGCTGCTGGGCGACACTATTTTACCGCTTGTAAGATGTGTCATTCGAAGCTCTGATAATATAGGCTAAGAGCATAGAACAACACCCAAAAGAAGGTGCTGCACTCAGTAAATCCCTGATTAAATGACGACACAACAAACAATAAGAATAGATAGCGAGTCCTGCAATGATTTTCAATCGAGCTACGGTCCTCTTAGGTTGCCTTTTCACTCTTTCATCCAGCTTTTCTGTCAACGCGGATGACTCCGCCTATTTTGACGAGCGCACTTACCTCAGCGACTTACCTGTGGTCATTTCGGCCTCCCGCTTAGAACAGCCGGAGCTGGAAGCGCCCGGGGCAGTGACCGTCCTCGATCGGGACGACATCATCAGCAGTGGAGCGCGGACTATCCCCGAACTGTTTTACCAAGTACCGGGGTTTCAGGTTGGGCGCTTTACCGGCTCGGAGTATGTCGTCGCCTCACACGGCTTTTCTGATCACTATTCTCGACGCTTACAGGTGCTTGTCGATGGCCGCTCCATCTACACGCCTGCTTTTGGTGGCATTGTTTGGGAAAGTTTGCCGATTCACATTAATGACATCGAACGTGTAGAGATTATTCGCGGCCCCAATGCGACGCTCTATGGTTCTAACGCGTTTAATGCAGTCATCAATATCACCACACGATTTGCCGCTGGCACGACGCCTCAATCTATTTCCTACACCCACGAAGACCGCGACAACTACAGCGGACACGCCAGCGCCTCCATTGTAGAATCCCGCTACGAAATCGGAATGAACGCCAACTACCGCGAAAACAGCGGTTTTGGAAAAATTCCCAGCGATCAAACGACGCCTACCAATCCCAACACGGGCCAGCCTTATGATGAAATGCAGGACAGCATTCGCAGTAGAGCGGCCAATATTATGTGGCGCTATCAAGCGAGCACTCAGCTCGAAATCAGCAGCGACATGGGGCTGCTTGATGCCGTACGAGACTTTGGCGACGGTGTGATTGATGATCCCTACCGCGACATGAATATCGACAGTGATTACTACCGAGTTAGATTTGACTATACCAGCGATCACGGTAATCACCTCTCGTTACAAGCCTTCCACTCAGCTGTGGATCTACAAGATGGTGATGCTGTGGTCCCCCTCAGTGTGCCATTTGATAATCCCGCACTAGGTGGGGGGGTAGACGTATCCACTTCATTCAAAGAAGTGCGGCAAGAAATAGAACTGCAGTTTACACCCGAACTCGACAGCAATTTGCGCTTAGTCATGGGCGGGAGCTATCGCAAAGACACCATTGAAGGCGAGCAAGGTCGTATTTTTCGTGACGACAAATCCACGCTAAACCTTGGCAGAATCTTTATCAATAGCGAGTGGCATGCATCACAAGACTGGATCTTGGGGGCAGGTGTTATGGCCGAAGATCACGAGCACAGTGGCAGCAGTTACTCGCCTAAATTATCAGCCATTTATAAAGTCACTCCACACCAGGCATTCCGTGTCATTGCTTCG
Organism: gamma proteobacterium HTCC5015; assembly: GCA_000155715.1. Lineage (GTDB taxonomy): Bacteria > Pseudomonadota > Gammaproteobacteria > HTCC5015 > HTCC5015 > HTCC5015. The sequence continues at coordinate 39,633 of DS990608.1, forward strand.
CGCGCTTACCGTACGCCGACAGCTTGGGAGGAAGAAGGTATTTTACGCTTTTATCTACCCGTTCAACCGCTGGAGCAATTGATTTCACAAGCGACAGGCATGCCTATCGACTTTCCCGCCGACCGTCTCGATTACCAAGCTTACCAAACCGAAGGCAATCTGGAGAACGAAGAAATTACTTCCTTTGAGCTGGGCTATAAATTTGTGCCCAATGAAAATACAAAACTCGACATTCGACTATTTCGCGAAGATATCGACGACATGATTGCAATCTATTCCCGCCCCTTCGATCTCGTCGCCCAAGGGCTATTGAACAACAACCAAATTCAAACCATTGAAGGGCTCAACAACACTATTGGATTCGATAGTAGCGCCTTAACGAACGCCATTGGTTCTGGCAACGCCTATAACTTCCGCAACTTAGTCGATATCGATATAAATGGCTTAGAGCTAGAGGGCGAGCATGCAATCAATGATTCTTTCCAAATACTCGGTGGCTTTGCTTGGCTCGACAGCCAAATCGAGCGTTACGCGGATCCTGCAAACGGCATTGTAGAAGACAATATGGAAAATAATAGAAAGACATTGAACAATTCTGTGCCCGAATACTCCGGTTTTATTGGAGGGCGGTTCACCCCGACGAATAACCATTTACTGGCCCTCACCTTCTATCACTTTGACGAGTACGAGTGGCACGGTGCTGGCGACGACGATCTAGGTGAAACGCAGTTTTTCCGCCTTTACGCACAGGCAACCCACGAATACACCCACTACGCTTGGAAAATGGGTGTCGGTGCCGTTATTCGCGCGGAACCATTTAGGGATATCGACAACAAAAATGCATTCCAGAACCATTTATTTAGTACGGTCGGAGTGGATTTTTAAGTTTGCTTGGCCTAAGACTATTCACATGAGGTCCAACGGGACGTTGATACGTGGCTAATATAGGGAAATGATGCACAGGAATAGCATATGCGCTCGATGGCTAGGTGGCTTTTTAGCTTGCCTTGCCCCCCTGTGCCTCAACGCCCAGCCACTCATCATCAGTGACGGTAGCCACGGGATATACGAGCAACTGGTTAAAGATGTTTTTGAACAGTATCAAGAGGACGGCATCGAACCCATAATATACGCGCTCGATCAACCCCACAGCGCGCCATCTCAACATGAGCTGTCTCTAATTGACGAAGTCGTCAGTATTGGTAGTGGCGCCATGAAGGCGATATTTGAGTACAAAAGCCTCGAAGTCCCTTCACTGAGCTTACTAACAACGAAAGAGAGCTATCTAGAGCAGATTGCTGAGAACCCTAGGGATGCGGCCCTGCGCTCTGTGATCTACCTCAATCAGCCATTAAACCGAATTGTCCATGTTGGAAAATCTGTGTTTGAAGATCCCGTTGAATACATTATTTTCGACAACAAGCGATTTCAACAACAGCGTGACATCATCCATCAACAAGTCATCACCTATAAACCACTTGTCGACAACACGGTGATTAAAGCCATTCGAAATCTGGATAGCACACCACAAAAAGCCATCATCGCCCTCCCCAGTCATACAGCATTTACGCCGATAACCATTAAAAACACGCTGATCAGCGCCTATAAAGCACAGATACCCATTATTGGTTACTCGCAAAGCTTTACTCAAGCCGGCGCTTTATTTTCCGTACACAGCGATGTAGAGCGCTTGCCCGACGAAGTACGTTTGTGGAGAGAAAGCCGTCACCGCCAATCTCAACGTGCCTCTCGCTACTATATCGTGAGTATCAATCATCAAATCGCCCGATCTCTCGATATCGAGTTAGCGCCAAAATGGCAGAAAGAACGCGTCCATTTGGAGGGTTCACCGTGAAGTCTTGGGCACTGAAAAATCGTTTGCTGTTCCTTTCAATGCTGCCATTAACGCTATCGATTGTTGTTATTGGTGCTTATTTCCTGAAGGCCAATATCGATACACTCAGACAGCACGCTCACGATCAAGGTCGCTTGATCGCTCGTCAGTTGGCCCCCGCTATGGAGTACGGCATTGTTTCAGGCAACAAAAAATCACTCGAAAAACTCGCCCGCAACGCCCTGTCTAACTCGAGTGTTATTCGTGTTTCAGTTTACAACGATGAGGAATCCACATTACTAGAAAAAACCAAGAACATTCCTGAGCGACCCGCTTATCGCCTATTTTTCGACTATGCCTTTGAGTTATTTTCAGGCCTAAATACGACCGACACATTTTCCTACCCAGTCACTAGCGAAGTAATACCTCTGAATGATTTCTTTGAAGCATCCAGCAACAAGGAACCCCAGAAACAAGTCGGCTATGTAGAGGTTGAAATTTCTTTTTCAGACAGCGCCTACGAACAAGTGCTAGTTGCTGCCAGCGCCTTTGGTATTGCGACGGCCGTTATTTTATTAGTTTACGCTTCGACATCGTTAATTAGCCGCCAAATCAACCGTTCTATCTCAGAGCTCGCCGATACGGTGGAATCCATTCAGGCCGGCAACTTTTCAGCTCGCGCAAGAATCGACGACGAGCAGGAGCTCGGTTCACTGGCCTCTGGTATCAATGTGATGGCGAGCCAGATTGCACGTTCAAAAGATGATCTTGAGCGCGAAGTCGCCATTGCGACATCCGAACTTAAGCAAAAAAATGAAGCGTTAACCATTGCCCAAGCCGAAGCCGTTTCAGCCAACAAAGCCAAGTCGGTTTTCCTGGCCAACATGTCACACGAAATTCGAACGCCTCTCAATGGGATTATTGGCTTCTTGGACATGCTTAACCGCACCAAAGTAGACAGCCAACAAAACCAATACATCAGCACCGCGCAGGTTGCCGCTAAAAGCTTGATTCAGTTAATCAACGGGATCTTAGATTTCTCGCGTATTGAATCGGGAAAAATGCCGTTAAAACAAGACGAAATTCCCATCGACGACTTACTGGCTGAAATCTACGATTTGCACGCGCCCTCTGCCTTCGAAAAGGGCGTTGAACTACTTTTCTTCCCGGCCCAGAGCCTACCCTCAACACTGATGCTCGACGCCAATGTCTTTAAACAGATTATTGGCAACCTCCTGTCAAATGCCATCAAATTCACCCAGCATGGTGACATACAGCTGCACATGAATTACTTCGCAGAGAACCGCGCCATTGCAATCAGCGTACTCGACTCGGGTGTAGGCATTTCTCAAGAAGTCATCAACGATATTTTTAACGAGTTTGAACAAGGCGATAACACCACCGCACGGGTACACGGTGGCAGCGGGCTTGGATTGGCGATTACACGCAGCCTCGTCGAGCTTCACGGCGGTAGTATTTCGGCCCACACACGCCCAGAGGGCGGAGCGCGTTTTGACCTCACGATACAGGCCAGCCAACGCAAACCTGCACCACCCCCACGCCACGATTTAAAAGTTTTATTGACGTCGCTGAACGACAATTCCACACAGAGCTTTAAGCTTGTGCTTCAACGATACGGCTATCATGTATTAACACAGCCCCCCAGCAACGATACAAGCGACCAGATAAAGCGCCACATCACCTTGGTCAGTGGCGACGAGCTACATTACCGCTTTCACGGCGCGAGTGATTCGGTCGCCCTTGTGAGCAGTAACGACCCTGCAAAACTCAATGTGTGCCTCGACTGGGGCATGCGCCAGGCATTTTGCAAAACGCTGTCTCGAGATACCCTAACAGCCATCATTCTGGGCAAGGCCGAACAAAAGCACCGAGCTCCGTCAGACGCACTATCCGATACACAATTAGTGGCCTCTGGCCTGCATATTTTGGTGGTTGACGACAATCACATTAACCTCACGTTGATGGACAGTTTGCTGAGCGAGCTCGGTGCGGAAGTTCTGATGTCAGATAATGGAGAAACCGCTATCGAGGCGGCTAAAACCAATCACATTGATCTCGTATTTCTCGATATTCACATGCCCGTCATCGATGGCTTTGAGACCTGTCGACAACTCCGAGCACTACCTAAGGGGCAAGACCTCCACATTGTTGCGCTCAGTGCGGATGGCGTAGAAAGTGCAAAACACAAGGCGTTTGAGGCTGGGATGGATGAATATTTAATCAAGCCAGTCGCACGAAGTGAACTTATAGGCCTCATCAACAAGCACACGAAAGACTCACAAGGAGTACCAAAGCCGATAGCCGACGATAGCCATGATGGGGAATCCAGCGATGGTGCGGGAGAAGACCTCCTACTGACTGAGCTGCGCAGCATGTTCACCCAAAGCCTACCGCAGTGGATGAATGACGTGCATCAAGCGCATTTAGAACAAGATAGAGACGCCCTATTCCAAGCGGCCCACAAAATTTTTGGCGCCTGTGTCTACTGCCACTACCCAAAGATTGAAGAAGCGGCCAAGGCACTCGAAGACACCGCACGCGATCAACTCAAAGAGCAATACGACGAGCGAGTCGCCGCCTTGGACGCAGCAGTTGCCGTCTTATTGTAAAACGGTTAAGGGCTAAACCGCTGTGCTACGAGCGCGGTCAATGCGCTGGCGCATAGCCGTGACAGCTGCCTCCATACCTACAAATACCGCATCGGCAACGATGGCATGACCGATATTGAGCTCGCTCACCACCTCAATCGCCGCAATGTCTGCGACATTATCGAGATTCAAGCCGTGCCCAGCATGTACGAGCAAGCCTAAAGAATCCGCCAAAGCGGCGCCCTCGCGAATACGTGCAAGCTCGCTTTCGCGCGCTGCGACACTATCTGCTTCTGCATAGCGGCCCGTGTGAAGTTCGACCACACTAGCGCCAATGGCTTTGGCGCACTGAATTTGCTCGGGTTCGGCATCGATGAATAAAGAAACACGGCACCCTGCCTTGGCTAAACGCGAAACCGCTTTTTCAACCGCAGACCGATACTTCACGACGTCTAGGCCACCCTCAGTCGTCAACTCTTCTCGCTTCTCTGGCACGAGACATACGGCAAACGGGGCCGTGTTCTCCGCAATGGCGATCATTTCTTCGGTCACTGCCAGCTCTAAATTCATTCGGGTGCCTAGCTCCGTTTTAAAAGCGGCTACATCAGCATCTTGAATATGGCGCCGATCCTCCCGCAGGTGCAGTGTAATGCCATCAGCTCCCGCCTTTTCGGCCAACTGTGCCGCCTTAAGTGGAGAGGGGTAAGTCGTCAAACGGGCTTGTCGCAATGTCGCGACATGATCAATATTGATACCCAGTTCACAGTATTTCATTTGAAATCCAATCTTTTCGTTGAGACAGGTTATTTCCACAAAGAATAGTGGAGAGCCCTAAGTGATTCTGCTACTTTGGTGCCAATTATAACAATCTAAAGACCGAATCGCGCTAAATCCTACATTTAGACGCAGCTGCTCAGGAGAGAACTATCGTGTCGCGGCGATTTTCCGTAAGAATTCTACTCAGTCTTATTTTAGTGGCTCTGTTTATTGCTCAAGCAGGGCCTTGGATGAATATCCAAATTATTAGCTCGTTAGAGAACATTGCCTACGATCTGAGACTCAATGCGACACGCCCAGACACCGTCGACGATAGAATTGTCATTCTCGATCTCGACGAAAAGTCTCTGTCAGAAGTGGGCCGCTGGCCTTGGAGTCGGCACCACATGGCAGAACTGTTGGATCAGTTATTTGAGCACTACAACATCCGCGTTATCGGCTTCGATATGGTATTTGCCGAAGCCGACGAAAGCTCAGGACTGAATGTTTTACAGACGCTCGCCAATGGAGCACTCAAAGATGTCCCAGAGTTCACACAAGAGTTTCAAACGCTGCGCCAATCACTGAAGTACGACCAACGCTTTGCCGATAGTTTAAAAGACCGCCCCGTCATTATGGGCTATGTTTTTAACTTAAACTCGGAAGACAAGTACAACATATTGCCCCCATCGCTCGGCGAGGTCGGAGACGGCCTTCACTTTATCCAGCCCGAAGGGTACACAGGCAATCTGGAAATACTGCAAAAAAACGCCGCAGGTGGCGGCTTTTTCGACAATCCCAGAGTCGATGAAGACGGCATTTTCCGCCGCGTTCCGCTACTGCAATCTCACGATGGTGAACTGTACGAATCCCTAGCAATGGCAACAACTCGCATGGCATTGGGATTCCCCGAAATGCGTATCGAAACTTACAGTGACGGCGGCAACTATCAAGCCATTGAAAGTATTACACTCGGGGACGAATATCGCATTAATGTCGATAAAAATACGTCTGTGCTCGTTCCCTACCGCGGTCGCCAGGGAAGCTTCCCCTACGTATCCGCCGTAGACGCACTGAAACAACGGGTAGACCAATCGGCGCTACAAGGCAAGATCGTCTTGCTGGGAACGTCCGCTCCCGGGCTTCTCGATTTGCGCTCTACCCCTGTGGAGAAAAACTATCCCGGGGTAGAAGTCCACGCCAATGTCATCTCGGGGATTCTCGACAACCGTATCAAACACCAACCCTCCTACACGCTCGGTGTTGAAGTACTCGTCCTACTGGTACTCGGTATTGCCATGATTGCTATCACCGCCCTACTCTCGCCTCTATGGAGTACGGCCTTCACCTTAGGCCTGATGCTAGTGACCATCGCGTTCAATATGCTGGCTTGGGAAGCGGGGCTCGTCGTTCCCATTGCTAACACCTTACTGCTTCTTTTGGGTCTGTTTATTTTACATATGTCGTACGGCTTCTTTATCGAGTCGCGCGGTAAAAGGGCCCTCGCCAAGCTGTTCGGCCAGTACATTCCCCCAGAGCTCGTCGACGAGATGTCTGCCGACCCCACGGAGATCGTCTTAGACGGTCAAAGCCGGGAAATGACGGTGCTTTTTTCCGATGTACGCGGTTTCACCACTATTTCTGAAGGGCTCGACCCCAAAGAGCTAACCCAACTGATGAACAGCTTTTTGACCCCGATGACGCGGATTATTCACCACCACCGCGGCACTATCGACAAATACATGGGGGATGCGGTCATGGCTTTTTGGGGCGCGCCTCTGGATGATGCCTACCACGCCAAAAATGCGCTCTACGCCGCTTTTGAAATGATCCGAGAGCTCGACGAGCTGCAGCAGGAATTCCAACAGCGCGGGTGGCCAGAAATCCGTATTGGCGTCGGTTTAAACACGGGCACCATGAGCGTTGGCAACATGGGTTCTGAGTTCCGCATGGCCTATACCGCGCTCGGCGATGCGGTCAATCTTGGCTCTCGCCTCGAGGGACTCACCAAGCAATACGGCGTCACACTGATCGTCAGCGAGACGACCGCGGAAGCCGTGCCCGAGTGCGACTACCTCGAACTCGATCGCGTGCGAGTCAAAGGCAAGAGCGAGCCCGTGACGATTTATGAGCCCATTGGCTTAAGCATTGATTTAAGCAAAGAGGAGCGCTCAGAAGTTCGACGCTTCAATAAAGCACTCGAACTCTATCGAAGCCAGCGCTGGGACCAAGCCGAGCAAGAAATTTTCTCGCTGGCTCAGTCGACAAATACAAAAGATCGCAAGGTCTATCAAATTTATTTAGAGCGAATACAGCTCTTCCGAAAAGAGCCACCCCCTGAAAATTGGGATGGCGTTTTTACACATACAAGCAAGTAATGCAAAGACGGCGACACTGCGATGAAAAAGAGAGACAAACGACACGACGTTAGCAACGGCGTTGATGTAACGCGTTATGAATCGGTGCGAGACGAGGTTTTGTCTCTGTTTTCTCACCTCTATCCAGGATACGACAATGAGCCTCTCAGCGAGGCTCTCAAGCAGAGCTTTGCGGATTTTGATCGCCTCTTTCGCGGCCATTTTCCCGACTTTCACTTCTGTGACACGCCCTACCACGATATTCAACACACACTAGATATGTCGCTGGCCATGGCTCGCTTGATTTACGGCCACGACCGAAACGCTAAGCCCAGTGAACAGCTCGGCGCCTATCGAGCCACTGTTGGCGTCATCTCCGCCCTCTTTCACGACTCTGGCTACATTCGCCACCACAGCGACAAGCAGTATCGCAATGGTGCCGAGTGCACCAAAATCCATGTCAGCCGCAGCGCGAATTTTCTAGCCAAGTACTTACCGACTATCGGCTTGGAAGACGCCGTTTTCACCACCAATAAAATCGTTCATTTTACCGGCTACGAAGTGTCCGTGGATCGCCTGCAACTCGAGGACAAACGGTTTCAGCTCATCGGATACATGCTGGGCAGCGCCGATTTGATGGCGCAAATGTCCGACCGCTGCTATCTAGAAAAATGCCGCGATCGGCTCTATCCCGAGTTTGTGCTCGGGGGTATCGACCGTATCGACCGCGCCGACGGCAGTGTTCACCGCATTTACACCTCGCCAACCAATTTATTGACGCAGACGCCCGATTTCTACCAAAAGAGCGTTTTCCCGCGTTTAGAGCATATTTTTGAAGGCGTTTACGCCTATGCCCTCGATTATTTTGGTACCAAGAACTACTACATGGATGAAATTGAATTAAATATCGAGTACTTGCAGAAAGTCCTACGAGCCAACGACTTTTCACTGCTGCGGAGAGAGCCGCTGCCCAATTTGGCAACCACTAAAGCTGCCGAGTCCTTTCAATCCGTACTCGAAGAAAAACTGAGTGATTAACCACGCACCCCATTTAACTGTCACACCGTCATCTCGAACTTGATTTGCAGGGAATGTCGATAAAGTGCGGGATCGGAAGCTTCAGGATCGCTCCAAAAATCTTCCCGATGGAGATTCCCGATCAAATCTGGAATGAAAAAAGGCCTTATAAGCTGGAGCGAGCTAGGCCCGATTGATGCCTTTTCAAGAGTAATTTTTCGCGGGCGACTGGCGAATTTTCTCAATCACTTCTGCAATGCTCGCCTCTTCCGCTTGCTCTTGACCGTTTAGCAGTCGAAACAGAAGGGGCTCCTCATAGTCGTTGAGCAGGGTCTCAAAGGCTTGCTGCTCGCTGCTAGAGGCTTCTAAGTAGTACAAATCGAGATAACGCAGCATCAACTGATCGAGCTCTTTCATGCCTCGGCGGCATCGCCACTTGAGTTGTGCCACCTTGTTCTCTGTATTAGACATTACTTTATATTCTCTTTTTATCTTGTTGATATTTAATACAAAAAAGCCTCCCATTGGGAGGCCTTTAAGTGGCTTTTTACGCACCGATTAGTATTTGCGCTCCATCAACATTTTCTTGATTTCAGCAATGGCCCGCGCGGGGTTCAAACCTTTGGGACAAGTTTTTGCGCAGTTCATAATCGTGTGGCAGCGATACAGCTTGAAGGGATCTTCCAAGGCATCGAGACGCTCACCCGTGGCTTCGTCGCGGCTGTCGATAATCCAGCGGTAGGCTTGCATCAAAACAGCGGGGCCGAGGTAGCGGTCGCCATTCCACCAGTAGCTGGGGCAACTGGTTGAACAACAAGCACACAAAATACACTCGTAAAGGCCGTCGAGTTGAGCGCGATCGGCCTCTGTCTGCAAACGCTCGCGAGTGGGCGCCTGAGACTTCGTTTTCAAGAAGGGGTCCACCGAACGCAGCTGAGCGTAGAAGTTGGTGAGGTCGGGCACCAAGTCCTTCACGACGGGCATATGGGGCAAGGGGTAGATTTTGACCGTACCTTTGACATCCTCGATGGCCTTGGTGCAGGCCAGCGTGTTTGTGCCATCGATATTCATGGCGCAAGAGCCACAGATGCCCTCGCGGCACGAACGGCGCAAAGTCAGCGTTGGATCCATTTCGTTTTTGATCTTCAGTAATGCATCCAAGACCATCGGACCACAGGTGTCGAGATCGACTTCGTAGGTATCCGTGCGCGGATTTTTTCCGCTGTCGGGATCGAAACGATAGATCTCAAATTTTTTCGTGTTTTTGGCGCCCTCAGGGGCTTTCCAGACCTTGCCCTTGGTCATAATTGAATTGGCGGGCAATTTAAATTGTGCCATGTCTTATCTCCTCCGCCTCTTAATAAACGCGCTTCTTAGGCGGAATAACGTCACACTCATCGGTCAGTGTGTACATGTGAACGGGACGATACTCGAACTCAACGTTCCACTGATCGTCGATAACCGCATAGGTGTGCTTGTGCCACTCTTCGTCGAGGCGATCGGGATAGTCCTCGTGGGCGTGGGCCCCGCGGCTTTCTTTGCGGTTGTACGCACCTTTGATCGTCAGCATGGCCTGGCTCATTAAGTTGTCCAGCTCCAGAGTTTCGATCAAGTCGGTATTCCAGATAAGCGAGCGATCGGTCACTTTGATATCCGCCAAATCTTGGGCGATGGCATCAATTTTTTCGATGCCCTCTTTGAGGCTCTCGTCGGTTCTGAATACCGCTGCGTGCGTTTGCATGGTTTTCTGCATGTTCAAACGCACATCGGCAGTGGGCTTGCTGCCGTCCGCCGTGCGGAAGCTTTCAAGGCGGTTTAGACACTTGTCGACGGGCTCGGAAGTCAGCGATTTGTGCGTTTCGCCAGCCGTCACAACTTCGGCTGCGCGATTCGCCGCAGCGCGGCCAAACACCACCAAGTCGAGCAATGAGTTAGAACCCAAGCGATTGGCGCCGTGTACGGACACACAGGCTGCCTCGCCAATGGCCATTAGCCCGGGGACTACCGCGTCGGGATCGCCGTCTTTAATCGTCACTACCTCACCGTGATAGTTGGTGGGAATACCACCCATGTTGTAGTGAACGGTTGGGATCACGGGGATGGGCTCTTTGGCAACATCGACACCGGCAAAGATGCGCGCGCTCTCGGCGATACCAGGCAGGCGTTGATTGATGACCTCGGGGCCGAGGTGCATCAAGTTCAAGTAGATGTGATCTTTCTCATCGCCAACACCATTGCCATCGCGAATCTCCATGGTCATAGAGCGGCTCACCACATCACGCGATGCGAGGTCTTTGGCATTGGGCGCATAGCGCTCCATAAAGCGCTCGCCCTTGCTGTTCGTGAGGTAGCCGCCCTCGCCTCGCACGCCTTCGGTAATCAGACAGCCTGCGCCATAGATGCCAGTGGGGTGAAACTGTACAAACTCCATGTCCTGCATGCCGAGACCGGCGCGCACGACCATGCCGCCACCGTCGCCCGTGCAGGTGTGCGCGGATGTGGCGGAGAAGTAGGCGCGGCCGTAGCCACCAGTGGCCAGCACCACCATGTGGGCGCGGAATACGTGGATTTTGCCCGTCGCCATCTCCAGAGCAATCACGCCCTTACAGGCGCCCTCGTCGTCCATAATCAGGTCGAGCGCAAAGAACTCGACAAAGAATTCGGCATCGTGACGCAGAGACTGCGAGTACAGCGTGTGCAAAATCGCGTGGCCTGTGCGGTCAGCCGCAGCACAAGTGCGCTGAGCCGTGCCCTCGCCAAAGTTGGTGGTCATGCCGCCGAAGGGACGCTGATAGATCTTGCCCGCCTCTGTGCGCGAGAAAGGCACACCGTAGTGCTCTAGCTCGATAATCGCGGGAATGGCCTCGCGACACATATATTCAATGGCGTCTTGGTCACCCAGCCAGTCGGAGCCTTTGACCGTGTCGTACATGTGCCAGCGCCAATCATCTTGCCCCATATTGCCAAGGGCCGCTGAAATACCCCCTTGAGCGGCCACCGTGTGGCTGCGCGTGGGAAACACTTTGGTGATACAGGCCGTGTTGAGACCTTTTTGAGCCATGCCAAATGTGGCGCGCAAACCCGCGCCGCCGGCACCGACAACGACCACATCGTACTCGTGGTTGACGATTTCGTAGTTATGCATCTTCTCAGTCACTCCTTAGGCGGCCACAGCCAATTTCAAAATGGCCAAAATACTGACCACCGCCAAGGCAAAATTGGCAAAATTAATCAAAATCTGAACCGTGAGGCGCAGCCAATGTGGGCGTAGGTAATCTTCTAGCACCACCTGCATGCCTAGTGAGCTGTGATAAAACACAGACACGGTTAAGCAAATCAGCAGCGTGGCGTTCAAGGGGTTGGCGATAAAGTCGCGCACACTCGCTAAGTCTGCACCACCTAGACAGGCGATGGAGAATGTTAGCCACAGCATCAAGGGCACCAGTGCGATACCGGTGAGGCGCTGAATCATAAAATGGTGCGTGCCGTCTTTGGCCGAACCGAGGCCATAGGCCTTACTCAATGGGGAACGAAAGCTCATAGTGTGTCTCCTACGCGAGTGCCAGTGCCCAGGCTGCCGCCGTGAGCAAAAGAGCCGCCACTACGCTAATCGCGCCACTGCGGTCGGCAGACTTCAATTCGAAACCGTGGCCGGCATCCCAGAAAAGATGGCGAATGCCGTTGCACAGGTGGTAATTCAAGCTCAATGTGATTAAAAACAAAACCACTTGGCCATACCACGCGCTGAGGTGCTGCTGCAGGCAGTCATAAGCTTCGCCACCGCTCACGGCCGTCAATAAGACAACGGGCAGCAGCAAAATAGCGATGGAAAGGGCCACACCGGTAGCTCGGTGCAAGATGGAGAGCCAAGCCAACATCGGCAGGCGGTAAACCTGCAAGTGTGGCGACAATGGACGATTATCGTTGGACACGGATTCAGTACCTTCGGCTGGTTACTTTAGAAATCAATGCAGCGACCGGCCTTTTCCCAGTCACCGTAGCGAGTCGGTTCTAAGCCCTTGGGGCCACCGTGCTCGCTGACTTGATCTTTAGGGCCCTCGGCCCCACAGTCTGCGCTGTTATCTTTTGTTTGAGCAGTGAACTCATTGGAAGAGCTTGAACCGCCACCTGCACCTTCGTTGGTACCTTCTAGTGACTTATCTGCGTCATCGTTCGACATCAATCTCTCCTCAGCGCGGTGGCGAGATTTTACGCCAGACAAGGCTTCGTTTCAAAGTGTTAAGTTAATCCAATGATAGCGCACCTTCCCTTGTTAGAATTGGCGTTAGAATGATTCCTATTCCCCTTTTAACCACTGTGAGGTTTTCATGAACAGTGCTTGGACAGAATTCACACAAAATCGATCACTCGCGCCACTCGACGTTTCAACGCTGAGTAACACAGCGATTTTAGCGCCCTGTGGCGACGATGCCATCCTCAAAGTCAGTGGCAGCGATGCAACGGAGTTTTTGCACGGGCAGCTCAGCAGCGATGTCAAAAACCTCCAGGTGGGCAGCAGCCAACTCAGTAGTTACTCATCACCTAAGGGCATGGTCTATAGCCACTGCCGACTATACAAGCTGAGTAACGATGAGTGCTTGTTGCGACTCCCCCGCTCCTTAACGGTCAGTGTCGGCAAACGCCTCAAGATGTTTGTATTGCGCGCACAGGTAGAGATCACCGTTGATGAAAGTGTGGGCGTCTTGTTACTAGCGGGAAGCGAAGCCAGTGCATTGACACCATTGTGTGATGATTTGCCAGACACGCCTGATCACTTTTCGCAAAGCGAACATTCCATTGCGCTTAAACTGCCTGACATCCAAAGGGAAAACGGCTCACTGCCCTATTACGAAGTCGTGCTGAGCAATGAACATCTCAGTACAGCTTGGAAAACACTCACTCAAACGCACCTTGCGTGCGACCCCAGTACCGCGGATTTATTGCGCATTCTCTCGGGTGAGCCACACTTAAGTCCGAGCACCACCGAGCAGTTTGTTGCGCAAAATCTCAACTTACACTTGAATGGCGGCATCAGTTTTAAAAAGGGTTGTTACCCAGGCCAAGAATATATTGCCAAAACGCAATATCGTGGCCGATTGCGCAGCCAACTCTTTCGACTCACGGGAGAGACTGAACTCGAGCCTGGCGCCGCACTGTATTCAAACCCAGATTCAAACACAGAGATCGGCACAGTCCTCAAATCCGCCTGGGATGGTCAGAGCTATCAAACGACGGCCGTGTTGCGACTGAAAGCCACTGAATCGGGAACAGTCTATACAGGTGATAACAGTGAATGCGCCGTTCACACACCAACGTATAGCGGGCAGTGAACGCGATCCGTTCGTCATTGTTAATCAGAGTCAAGCTCTGCTAGCCTTGAGAGGATTTCAGAAGCTTTCACTGGGAGATACTGATGAAAATTAAAATGAAACTGCTCGGTTTGGGAACACTCACAGCCGCGGCGTTATTACCACTACAAGTCCACGCCTCCCCCTCACTCGCAGGCGGTGTTTGGTTTAATTACGGTTACGATGATCGCGAAGTTAAAGACAACGAAGACTTGGGTGATATCGGCGGCGAAGCGCTGATTCTCTATGCCGACCACCAAGTGGAAGATAAGCCCTGGAGCGTATCCGCTGAGTTCCGTATGGGTCCTGGCAGCTTCACCGACCCGGCCAACAATTCAACCGGCGATCAAACGGTTTTACACAAGGGCTGGATCGGCTACCAATTCGATGAGCAATCCAGTTTAAAAATCGGTAAAAGCCAAGTGCCCTTCGGCTGGAAAACGGTCAACTTCTGGCCCGGCGACCATCTATTAGGCGGCTACGCCGATCAAATGGATGTGGGCTTTAAATACAGCCGCACGGGCGACGGCGTAAGCTATGACTTTGCCTATTATCACGCCGATGACTGGGGCGCGACCAGCACCGACACCGTGGACGATAACGGCCACTGGGGTTCTTCTGCCACCTATCGCAAAGTACAAACCGTGGTGGGCAATGTCGACTGGCACCTGAGCGACGCTACTACCCTCGGCCTATCTGTTCAGTCAGGTGGTTTACAAGATCTAACGGGTGGTACGGCCAATCAGGAGATCAGCGGCGATCACCAAGCCTTTAATCTTCACTATTACGGTGATTTCGGCAATGTCTACACCAAAGCACAGTTTCTAAGTACCGAGCGCACTGATTTACCAGCCGCTGGCACACAGGCAGACCCTTTAGCACTAACTGAAAGTGAAACTACGCGCGCGGCTCTGCTGGTCGGCTACAAGGCCAACGACTGGAACTATTACTTAGAAGTCGTACAAGCAGAAGAAACCAACACAAAAGTTGATGCCACGGCTTATGTTCCCGGTGCCCGCTACAGCTACGGCCCCGGCTGGATCTACTTGGAGTACTTAAGCCAAGATGGTTATATAGGTAGAGACGGAGAAGTGATCGACACCGATCCAAACGACGGTTCTAAATACACATTCGACGCCTTCTATGCATCGATCGATTACTACTTCTAATTGATGCTTTAAAGCCAAGAAAAAGCCGAGGGTTTCCTCGGCTTTTTTTGTTTATCAACACTTCCCTCTTTTCCAAGCAGCCCCAAGCTCCCGATACTTAAAGTCGCCCTAGGGCCTGTTAACACAAATTTGATGGTCACTGTTGTGACTAAAAAAGCGCCAATCAAGGCGCAAGGAGCGTGGTTTGGTGAATCCAAATGAGCGACGAGCAACGATGAGTGGCGCTTTTTTAGCCACAACCCGAAGGGCTGGAGCTATTTTCCGCCCAGCTGCGTTATCCGTTGTTTGTGTAGACGTACTACACGGCACTCCTTCTGCCTTGCTGGGCAGAAAATGGCTTCCAGCAGAGATCATAAAATTTGTGTTAACAGGCCCAAGCACGCCCAAACACGCAGAACTTGTGACGGTTACCCATCTCATTGATTGATTACACGCTAGACAAGCACTTCTTAACCGGCCCAAAACTGCGCCTGTGATGTTCTGTAGGCCCCAACGCTTTAAGTCGCTCCTGATGCAAAGCAGTGGGGTAGCCCTTGTGACGATCAAAGCCATAATCGGGATACGCTTCGTGCAAAAGCAGCATATCGCGATCGCGCGCGACCTTGGCCAGAATCGAGGCCGCCCCAATGCAAGCCACGCGGCCATCGCCTTTGACGATAGCTTGAGCGGGCATCGACACGTCGGGGCAGCGGTTGCCATCAATCAGGGCTTGTTCGGGGGGATGCTGTAAGCCCTCGATCGCTCGTTTCATCGCAAGCATGCTGGCGTGAAGAATATTAAGATCGTCGATTTCTTCGACGCTCGCCCGAGCAATGCACCAATCGCTTGCCTCGGCGCAAATTTCTTCATAGAGGGCTTCTCGCCGCTTTTCTGAGAGCTTCTTGGAATCGTTAAGCCCTGGGATCGGGCGCTTCGGATCGAGAACGACCGCTGCGGCCACGACGCTTCCCGCTAGGGGCCCCCTACCCGCCTCGTCCGCGCCCGCGATGTTCGGCAGGTGGTCAAACTCAGTAATGGGGGGCAAAGCAACAGCCACGGGCACTCCCGATAATTAGAAAAAGTGACGGTATTATGGCACGAAGTGACGGGCTATAATGCGACAAAATCTAGGGCCTGTTAACACAAATTTGATGGTCACTGTTGTGACTAAAAAAGCGCCAATCAAGGCGCAAGGAGCGTGGTTTGGTGAATCCAAATGAGCGACGAGCAACGATGAGTGGCGCTTTTTTAGCCACAACCCGAAGGGCTGGAGCTATTTTCCGCCCAGCTGCGTTATCCGTTGTTTGTGTAGACGTACTACACGGCACTCCTTCTGCCTTGCTGGGCAGAAAAATGGCTTCCAGCAGAGATCATAAAATTTGTGTTAACAGGCCCTAGGTGAGATATGACAAAAGACACGGTAAAAACCGCCGTTATCGGCACGGGCTATCTGGGCAGGTTTCACGCCCACAAGTACGCGGCACTTCCCAACGCGGAGTTAATCGCTATCGCCGACCCCACTGAAGGCCAAGGGCAGGCAGTCGCCGAGGAAGCCCATACGCGCTGGGTCGCTAACTACCAAGACATTTTAGGCGAAGTCGATGCCGTCAGTATTGCCGCCCCTACGACCCTGCACCACCGCATCGCTAAAGAGTGCCTCGAAGCGGGCGTACATGTGCTGGTCGAAAAGCCCATCACCGTTACAACCGAGGAAGCCGACGAGCTCATTGAGATCGCGAAAACCAATGGCTGCATTTTGCAAGTTGGCCACCTAGAACGGTTTAACGCCGCCGTACTCGACGCCATGCCCCTGCTTAAAGCGCCGCGATTCATCGAGGCCCACCGACTGGCACCCTTTAAGCCGCGCGCCACCGATGTCAATGTGGTGCTCGATTTAATGATTCACGATATTGATATTGTGCTCAACATGGTTGATTCCGACGTCGTCGACATCGTCGCCAGCGGCAGCTCGATTCTATCGGACAGCACAGATATCTGTAACGCCCGCCTTACCTTTGCCAATGGCTGTGTCGCCAACGTAACTGCCAGCCGTATCAGTATGAAGTCCGAGCGCAAAATGCGCATTTTCCAGGAGAAATCCTGTATTACCGTCGATTTTCAAAACCGTATGCTCAGCCACTACTTTACAGGCGAGGGGGAAATGTTTCCCGGCGTGCCCAATATTGAAAGTAGTGAAAAATTTTACGAAAACGGCGATGCACTCTACACCGAAATTGATTCTTTCATTCAGTGTATTCAAGATAATAAAGCTCCATTAGTGAGTGGCCACGATGGCCGCCAAGCATTGGATGTCGCGACAACGATCACTCAACTCGTCACTGGATAAGCACGCAATGAGTCAATTCTCCACACAGCGGAAAATCATGATTAGCGCGGGCGAAGCCTCGGGCGACCTACACGCCGCTAAGTTAGTGAAGGCATTGCGGCAGCAAGATCCTGCAATAGAAGTAGCGGCAATGGGAGCGGAACAGCTGCGTCGCGCCGGGGCGGAAATTCTAGTCGATTGCCGCGACATCGCAGTTGTTGGCCTCGTGGAGGTACTGACCCACTGGTCACAAATTCAAGCGGCACTCAAAACGTTAAAAATCGCATTAAAAGATCAGAAACCCGATTTACTCATTTTGGTCGACTATGTCGAATTTAATTTAAAGCTCGCGGCAGCGGCCAAAGAGCTGGGCATTAAAGTCTTGTTTTATGTCAGCCCACAAGTGTGGGCGTGGCGGCAGGGACGCGTGCCTAAAATTGGCAAGGTCATCGATATGATGGCGGTCATCTTCCCCTTTGAAACCGACATCTACGAACAAAATGGCGTGCCCGTTCGCTATGTGGGCCACCCTCTCGCCTCTGAGGTGGCGGCGACAAAATCGCGGGAATCTTTTAGAAAAGCGCAGAAACTGGATACTCAGCACCCGCTAATCGCGCTGCTTCCAGGGAGCCGACGCTCGGAGGTCACACGCATTTTACCCGTGATGCTCGAAGCCGCCGAACGCGTTGCAGAGACACTGCCTCACTCACAGTTTTTGATTGCTGTCGCAGACACCCTAGACTCAGACTGGATTCAGGCCTTTATCAAGCAGCACCCAAAACTCGACATCAAACTCCTACAAGGCGATACCTATAATGCGGTTCATGCCGCCGACAGCGCACTCGTGGCCAGCGGCACCGCCACCCTCGAAACGGCTCTGCTCGGTACACCTATGAGCATTGTCTACCGCGTTAACGGCCTCAGCTATCAAATTTTAAAACGTATGATTAAAGTCGATTTCATCGGGCTGGCTAATATTGTAGCGGGCCGCCAAGTTGCCCCCGAGTTCGTGCAGGACTACGCCAACCCTTGGTTGATTGCACTAGAGGTAGTGAAGCAGGTTTCCAACCCGCCCTACCGCGATGACATCATAGAAGGCTTAAAAGAAGTGGCCGAGAAGCTGGGCGAAGGTGGAGGCACTCAAAAGCTCGCTCAACTCGTTTTTGAATTGCTCGACGAGTAAACGCCGATTTACGGGTGAGTCTTAAAGACATCATCGAGCTCTTCAAAACAGTTCGGCGTTGCCAAGAAGTAGCCTTGAGCACAATCCACCCCCATCTCTTTCACTAAACTCAATGTGAGTTCGTCTTGAACAAAGCCCGCGATAGTAAACTTGCCCATCACACGGGCAAGCTCGGCGATGGCCGACACCAATGTTTTGTTCACATCACTGGCCAATAATCCCGTCACCAGTTCGCGTTGAATTTTCAAACCATCAAAGGGGATGTTCTGTAATTTTCCGCTCGCACTTAACCCCGCGCAGAACCCATCCATAATAATGACGCATCCCAAGCCACTCAGCGCTTTTAAGCCTAGCAGCGCCTCTTGGCGACTGTTGAGTAACGCCTGCTCTTCCACCTCAAACGCTAAACGAGAGGGTTCTATCTCCGTTTCTTTTATCAAGCTGCCCAGCCAATCGATAAACTGCGTATCCTCTAGCGCCTTGGCCGATAGATTGATAGACAACCCCGCTGTTTTGTTCGGCTGATGCGCTACCGTACTCAACGCATGCTCTATCACCCAGCGTGCGACCTCTACCGAAAAACCAAATCGATCGGCAGCCCCTAGAAACGCATCGGGTGGGATTAATTCACCGGGCTCTCCCTGCATACGCAACAACACTTCGTAGTAGCGTACTTGCTGGCTCTTTAAATCTAGAATTGGCTGATAGTGCAGTACAAAGCGGTCGTCTTTTAGTGCCGCAGCCAATTTTTTCGACCAGCCAGAGTCTTCGAGCAGCTGTTGCTTTTGCATCTGGCCCGCATCGTACATGACAAGGCCGTTACGGCCTCGAAGCTTGGCCATTTGGCAAGCGCTATCCGCTTGTTTCAACAACTCGTCCACGGTGAATTGAGACGACTCAATCATCGTGATTCCAATACTGCAGCAGATATTAAACACTTGGCCCTGCTCGCTATACTGATAACCTTCCATCAGCTGTAGAATGCCCTCGGCCACTTGTTGGGCCTCTAACTCGCCCACCCCCGACACTAAAACGACAAATTCATCGCCTCCAAATCGTGACACCACATCGTACTCGCGCACTCGGCTTTTAAGTATCTCAGCCACTTGAACCAGCAAGCGATCGCCCGCATCGTGCCCCAAACGGTCGTTGATCGCTTTGAACTCATCCAAGTCTATGAAAAACAGAGCACTGGTCTGTTGCGTGTCTTCCACTGTCAGCAATTCAGAAATCACCTGATCCGTGAAAAAGTGACGATTGACTAAGTGTGTGAGACTGTCGTGATTCGCCAAATCGCGAAGTGCTTGATCGCGCTCAGCGATCGCGTGAATGGTGGAGTTGAGAGCATCGCTAATAGCACTGACCTCGCGCACGCCGCTACGTTTAACGCGCACACGCATGTCACCTTCTGCAAGACGCGCCAGCGGCGTTTGCAACTCCTCTAAGGGCCTGAGAATCCGCTTTAAATGCAAATACCCCAGAAACAGCAACAAGGCAAAGACCACCGCCGCCAATAAGCTGCCTTGCCATATACGTTCAGCGAGCTGCTGTTGGTATTGGCTATAGTCCACACCGAGCTCAATGAAACCAATGAGTTGAGATCGCTCGCTTTCACTTCCTTGAAGCTCAAAATCCATCATGCCATCTGATGTAATCGAGCGAATCCAAACCGGTGCCATCGCACGAATTATCTTGCGCTCCTCGTAGCGCTCAACATCGACTTCAATCAGCTGCTGTCCGCGATCGGCACTCAATAGCGCCACTTCATTTGATGTCAGTGAGTCCAGTGGCGTATCAATGGCTTTGATACTGCGATATTCACCAACCAATGTTTTTCCCTGAGGCCCGTAGTAGCGAAGATAGTCAACACTGGAAAAGCTCTCCATCTGGCGAGCAATCTCATCCATCACCTGCGGATCTTGCGAGACATAGAGCGGCACGCCTAATTCATCAGCGGCCTTTACCCAGCGGCGAGCTTGATCCTGCAAGTTCACACTGATGACGGAATTGACGACCCACCACAGGCACAACAGCGCAAAAAAATACACAACCAAGCCCCACAGGGTGTGCATCAATAAAACGCTGGTAGCAATACTGGTATCGTTACGTCGTGAAAACAGCGGCCACTGGCGCACCTGCTGGCGAGCACTTTCAAACCGCGATTTCAAACCCTTTGATAGCTGTTGAAAGCTCATGATCGGATTCCCTATTCCCTTTGCCTTTTTCGAGTTAATCCCAATCGGCTCTTGGCTTTATCGGAGACTTTAAACGCAAACGATTCAGGAAAGTGCATTTTAATCTCGCGGTGATTCGCTAGCGCCCTCTGCTGCGCTTTGGCAATAGAGCGATCTGTCGTGGTCACACTGGCCAGCGCTCCAATCTCCAATAAACTGTCATCAAAAGCCACCACTTGGCGTCCCACTCTAACCGCATGGCCCATCAACTCACGCAAAGCATCTCGGCTTGTCACGCGGTTATCGGGCATGAGCCACTGACCTTGAATGGAATGAGGCAAATTTTTACTGACATAGACGAGCTCCTTATCGTTGCGGACCGTAAAGGCCTGAACATGAATGCCCCATGCCTCTCCCGCTTCTTTGATAACAGCCACTAAGTGGTCATGCCCGGCCCCTGTAATAACAGCTACACGATTAAGAGTAGGCGATAATTCTCGCCAGCGCTGAAAAACCTGTTGCGGACTGGGTAATAAGCTCACGCATTGTAGATTCGCAGAAAGCTCTAACGCGGGCGAATGGTTGAATACTTTACTGAAAACCACTCGCTTTTGTCGCATCTCGCTGGCCAAACGAGCTGCGGGAAGACCAATCGCCGCCACGCGGTCGTATTCATCCCGCCCCACCACCGAAGCCACTGCCGCACTGCGCTGCCCGTTTTTGATATTAAACAATTCAGAGTCCGCTGAGTGATCGAGCAAATACTTGGCCACGCTTTGATACATCACATCGTCGCCAGTCGTGATCACGGCCAGCTTTAAGGAGGGCTCCACTGGCCGCTCGGCTTGAGCGGAAGAAGCTGGGGACTGCTGGGGTTGATAAACAATTTGCCGATGCTGGCTACAAGCGCTCAGAACGCCACACAGCCCAATGAATAGCCATTTTTCGGCCAAATGTCCCATCATTATTATTGTCTCCGCATCGCTTATCGTGCGACTTTGCCCTACAGCTGACTATAACGGAGACCACTTTATTGGCAAGAATATGGGCAATAAGCGGTAATTAGCGGCGTAAAAAAGCCAATAAACGGTATAAAGCATGAAAAAATCGGGGGCTCACTGAGCCCCCTGCGTCATGCTGTCATTTTTTCAGTCTAGCGGGACCGCACAACACCGCGTTCGCTGTTTTGAACAAACTCAACGAACTCGCGAACTTCCGCGTGTTGTTCAATGAGAGGCGCCAAAGTCTCAAGGGCTTCATCGCGGCTTTTCTTGGAATAGACGAGCACGCGAAAGGCTTTATGTAAGGCTTTAACCGTGTCTTCTGACATACCCGCACGCTTTAAGCCAATTTTGTTAATGCCGATGGCATTCGCATAATTGCCCGCCACCAGAGTATACGGCGTGACATCTTTATTGATGGCCGACCCCATACTCGTGAAGCACTGAGATCCCAAATGACAAAACTGGTGAACCAAGGTAAAGCCACCGAGTTTGGCGCCGTTTTCAACCGTGACATGACCCGCTAGAGCGGTATTGTTGGCAACGACGACCTGATCTTTAACCCAGCAGTCGTGGGCGACGTGGCAATAGGCCATAAATAGGTTGTCACTACCAATTTTTGTAAGGCCGCCGCCCTCTTCTGTACCGCGGTTAAAGGTACAAAATTCCCGTACTTTGTTGCGATCACCAATCTCTAAACGCGTTGGTTCGCCCTGATACTTGAGATCCTGTGGCTCTTCGCCAATAGAGCTGAATGAGTAAAAGTGATTGTCGCGACCTATTACGGTTGGCCCTTTAATCACAACATGGTTGTCAATTACAGTACCCGCGCCAATCACTACATCGTCGCCAATCACACTGTAGGCTCCAATGCTCACTCCCTCGGCGATGCGAGCACTCGAGGCGACTATAGCCGTTTCATGGATCATCGCTCCACCTCCTTCAGCATCCCCATGATCGTGGCCGAGCAAGCCAGTTCATCGCCCACATAGGCCTCCGACTCGAATTTGGCGGCGCCCTTCATGGTTTTGAGCAAACGCGTCTTAATAATCACCACATCCCCGGGCACAACCTGCCGTTTAAAGCGCGCCTTGTCGATACCAGCGAGAAAATAAACACTGTCTGGCTTACGCTCAAAGTTGGCATCGCCGAAAGTCACAAAAGCCATTGTCTGCGCCATAGACTCCAACAATAAAACGCCAGGATACAGCGGATAATCGGGGAAGTGCCCTTGAAAACAAGGTTCACTCGCCGTCACATTTTTTTGAACCACAACGGATTCATTAGGTACTAGCTCTAAGACTTTATCGACGAGCAAAAAGGGAAAGCGATGGGGCAACAAATCCATCACTTGTCGTATATTCATCTGGGTCATGGGAACTCTTTATTAATCGTTGTCATCTTGCAGAGCCGTGCGCAGTGCGTCTAACTCTGTTTCAGCGCGTTTCAGACGCTTCCACATAGTATCGAGCTGTTTGAAGCGAACGGCATTTTTGCGCCAACTTTCTATTTTATCGTAGGGAATACTGCCCGCATAAGCTCCAGCCTTTTTTATCGTGCCAGAAACCAAGGTATCGGCGGCAAGGTGAGTGCCATCGGGAATACTCAAATGCCCGGTCAGCTTGCACATACCGCCAATCGTACAATGGGCACCAATAATGGTGCTGCCCGCAATGCCCACTTTGCCAGCGATGGCTGTGTGTTTGCCAATGCGCACATTGTGGGCCACTTGTATCAAGTTATCGAGAATCACGCCGTCTTCAATCACCGTGTCCTCAAGCGCTCCACGATCGATACAAGTATTGGCACCAATGTGCACTCCGTCGCCGATACAAACTCGCCCGATCTGGGGAATCGCCTCCCAGCCATTTTCGCTCGGGGCAAAGCCAAAGCCATCACTGCCAATAATAGCCCCCGCTTGAATGACCACATCACGGCCCAATTGGCAGTCTCGCTCTATCACCACACGCGCACTGATCGTACAGTTCGACCCAATAGCAACGCCCTCTGCCACCGAGCACTGCCCGTGTATCACCGTGTTGGCGCCAATCTTGGCATTGGCGCCAATAGAACAGAGTGGCCCCACCGAGGCCGTCGGGTCGACCACGGCGGTGGGAGCGACCACGGCGGAGTCTGCAATGCCCGCAGGGGGACGGGGCCTTGGATTGAAGTGCTGGGCAATTAACGCGTAGGCCAGATAGGGGTTTGGATGGATTAAGGCCGGCATGGGCAGGCCTTCTGCGTCCGGTTCACGCACGATCACCGCAGATGCATTCGAGGCACTGGCAGAGGCCAGATAGCGGCTTTCATTCACAAATGTAATATCGCCCCTGCCTGCGGACGAGGCCGGGGCGACCCGCTCAATCAAAACATCTTCTTCAGCGCGACACGAGCCGTTCACCAGCGCCGCTAACTGAGAGAGCTTTGTACCAGCCATAGAGGGTTATTTGAGCGCCGTAGCAACCTGAGAGGTCAGGTCTACCGCTTCGACGGCGAAAATGACGGCGTCGCTATGCACAATAATGTCGTAGCCATCGCCCTTGGCAATTTTTTCGACTTCCTCAATCGCTCGTTGTGACACCTGTGAGAGCGCCTCTTTTTCGCGCAGCTTCGTCTCTTCACGGAAGTTTTCTTGGCGCAATTTGGCTTCTAGTGTTTTGCTACGAATTTGGCGCTCTAGCTTTTGGCGCTCGCTTTTTTGCATAGTCATGCCGTCTTGGCGCAGCTTGTTGGTCAGCTGCTGAACTTGGCCGCGAAGCGCTTGGATCTCTTGTCCTACAGGCGTCAATTCCTGTTTGATCTTTTCACGTAAACGCTGAGAAAACTCAGATTCATCAACCACCTGCTGCAGGTTTACGTAACCCACTTTCTCTGCCCAAGCGGTATTAGCGACGCTCAAAAAACATAGTAGAAGGCCCGAAATCAATAGTCTTTTCATTGCTGCTAGTCCTGTATTACTCATTGTAAAAATCGTGTGTAAAAATTAGAAAGAGCCACCAATCGTAAACTGGAACCGCTGAGTTCTATCGCGGGGCTCATGTTCAAGCGGCTCGGCATAGCTGAAAACCAGCGCGCCAATCGGCGTCAACCAATTCATGGCGACACCGGCCGAGGTGCGCAATGCCTTGGCATCAAATTCTTCGGGTACAGAGTACACATTTCCGAAATCATAAAACACGCTAAAGCGTAAATTATTGTTATCTGTAGGGGGTGGCAGGACATATTCCACGCCACCGGCCACGCGGAAATCGCCGCCGTAGGCGTTATCGAGGCTGTCGATCGTCCCCGCGTCCGATGTCAAACTGCGCGAACGGTAGCCGCGCACAGAGCGAATGCCACCTGCGGTGTACTTCTCATAGGGCGGTAATGTGTCTAAATCGTCGCCATAACCACTGCCGTAGCTGATTTTGTGCTTGAGCAAAAGCACCGTTCTATCCGTTACAGGCGCATAGTATTCCGCCGCGTACTCCGACTTATAAAACTCCAAGTCACTGCCGGGCAGACTAATCTCTAAATTGAGACTTTGACGAATCCCCTTCTCCGCAAAAATCGTGCGGTTGCGGGAGTCGTACACATAACCGATAGCCGGCGTGACCGTGTTGTACTCATCGCCAAATTTATTAAATTTTGTAGCGTCTGCATTCACACACTTATCGACGTCGGACGTGAGAAAATCCTCAACCTCTTGGGGCGAACCCACTGTACAAAACAGTTCTGCTTGATCGACGTTAACGCCTAATCGCAAATTGCTGTACTCCGACATGGGAATACCGTAAGACAAGCCGACGCCCAGTACATTCAAAATATAGTCAGAACTGGTCGTCACCCCCGAATCGGTTTGGCGGTAGTAGGCACTCCAGCTGCGGCTAACGCCATCAATCGTATAGTAGGGGTCGGTATATGAAGCCGATGCAGATTGAGTCACAGAGCTGTGATCAACTTGGAATGAAAGGCTGTTGCCCGTACCAAACAAATTGTCTTTAGTGACGCCAAAGTTAAACAGCACACCATCGTTTTGGGCGTAGCCCGCGCCGAGGTTAATACTGCCCGACATGCGCTCCTCTACGCCGTAGACCAAATCGACCTCATCATTCGTGCCGGGCACATCGCGCAAATCCGCAGTGATGTCGGAAATGTAACTTAGGCGCTGAACGCGCACTCGGCCCCGTTCAATTTTACCCGAGTCGTACCAGGCATTTTCCATCTGACGCATTTCGCGGCGCAAGACTTCGTCTTGTGTGTCGTGATTCCCTTCAAACACAATATTGCGCACCAAGTAGCGCTTACCGGGATCAATATTGAAATCGAGAACCACTTCTTTACTGGCCTCGTCGATCTCGGGAATGACATTAACTTTAACCCGCGCGTAGCCTTCTCGGCCGAGACGCTGTTTGATCAGCGTCGTTACTTGTTGAATTTTCTTACGCGAAAAGGGCTCGCCATCTTCAATTAAGACCAGTTTTTCCAGTTCTTCGGCCTCTACCACCAGCTGCCCCGCGAGGCGTACATCGCTGACTCGATATAAATCGCCCTCAGTCACATTGATGTTGATGTAAAGATCTTTCTTATCCGCCGAAATCGACACCTGCTCCGAGTCGACGCTAAACTTCATATAACCGCGATCTAGATACCAAGAGCGCAGCGTCTCTAAATCGCCCTGTAATTTAGGCTTGGAGTATTTATCGCGATCACTAAAGATGGCCCACCAAGCGGGTTGCCCCGTTTTTAGTTCATCTTTTAGTGTCTCATCGTCAAACACTTTATTGCCCGTAATGTTGATAAACGTCACTCGAGCGGGAAAACCTTCGGCAATTTCGATATTGATCGCCACGCGGTTATCTTCGAGTTCGGTGACTTCCGCATCCAATTTCACGCCGTACTTGCCTTGACTGTAATAGATGCGCTCTAGCTCTAGCTTGAGCTTATCCATCACGCTCTTATCGTAAATACGACCTTTGACCATGCCCACTTCTTCAAGTGCGGTTTCTATGTCTTTGGTTTTGATTAAGTGGTTGCCGTCAAACTCGATCTCAGCGATGGCGGGGCGCTCTTGCACGCGGATCACGAGCTGATTGCCCTCGCGCAGCAACTGCACATCGGTAAACAAAGCGGAGTCGTAAAGGTCGCGCAACACCTGCGCTTGCTGCTCGCGGCCGAGTTCGTCACCCGTCTCGACATCGATATAACCCAAGACCGTATCGGGCTTCAGACGCTCGTTACCCTCGATGGCAATACCACTCACCTGAAACGCCTGCACGGGCAAGGCCAACAAACACCATAGAGCGAAAGACGCTCGAACCAACTTCGACATACTCAACCGAAAATTCTCGACAAATCGTTATAAAAGGCGACCACCATCAAGCTCGCCAGAAGCACCAAACCCACTTGCTGGCCGACGATGAGCGCACGTTCAGACAGCGGGCTGCCCTTGACCGCCTCAATGGCGTAATAGACTAAATGGCCACCGTCCAATACGGGGACGGGTAATAAATTCAACACACCCAAGCTGAGGCTAATGACCGCCATAAACTGCAACAGTGGCACCACACCATAGCGAGCGAACTCACCCGCCAAGTCGGCAATGGTCAAGGGGCCTGAAATGTTTTTCAAGGAGGCATTACCAACAATCATCTGTCCCATCATTTTTAATGTGAACAGTGACATCTCCCAGGTTTTCAGCACTCCTTGCGTGAGCGACGTGGCTAAACCATGACGAAGCTTGGTGCGATACGCGGCGTAGGGGTCGCCCTCTACCTGAGGTGCAATGCCTATGCGCCCAACAGACTCGCCGGATTCAAGCTCAACGGACTCTGGCGTCAAGGCCAGCTCGAACCGTTCACCTTGGCGCTCAATGGCCAATCGCGTGGTTTGTCCGGGGCGCGCTTGCAGCACATCGACAAGGGCCTTCCAATCGGCGATGGCGCGACCGTCGACGGCGCGAATCCAATCGCCCTCTTGCAGTCCCGCTCGCGCCGCGGGCGAATCATCCACCACGCGCCCTACGCGGGCATCAATGCTCGGCTCCCACAAAGCCAACCCCAAGGGCGCTAAAGGGTCGCCCTCGGCTTGCAGCATGTCGTCGGTGAGCGGTAGCGACGTGCGGATAAATTCCTCGCCACGGCGTATTTCAATGGGTAATGTCTCTTGCCCGATCGACTCGTCAATCAGACGTAGCCTCAAATCCTGCCACGATGGAACCTCGCGGCCATTCAGCGCCACAATCACATCCCCTCCCTCTAGACCGGCCTGTGCCGCAGGAGTCGATTCGGCGGGCTCGTGGATCACCGCTTGTAGCGCATTCAGTCCCACAAAAAAGGTCGCCGCATAAAAAAGCACGGCCAACAGCAAATTTGCGGCGGGGCCCGCCGCGACAATCAGGGTTCGTCGCCACAACGGCTGACGGTTGAACGCTAAGTGCTGTTCCTCGGGTTTTACGGTGCCCTCGTGCTCGTCGAGCATTTTGACATAGCCCCCTAGGGGAATGGAGGCCAACACGTATTCGGGGTGAGCGGGACTTTTCTGATAGCGAAGTAAAGGCTTGCCAAAGCCCACGGAAAAACGCAGTACTTTCACGCCCAAGCGCCGCGCTGTCCAAAAGTGGCCAAACTCGTGAAAAGCCACCAGTGCACCGAGCACAAGCACAAAAACCATCGCTTTGTAGAGAATGTCCAGCATTTAAACTCGTTTAAAACGCTTTTATTTCGTTAGTAGCCGTTTCTCGTGCTAGGGAGTCGGCTTCTAAAATGGTGTCGAGATTGTCTGCCGGCACCGCCACCACACGCTCGAGAGTGTTGGCAATCGTGCGGGGGATGTCGGTGTAAGCAATGCGCTTATTCAAAAAGGCCTCCACGGCAATCTCGTTGGCGGCGTTCAAAATAACCGTGCTCGTCCCCCCAGCTTGGTGAGCGCTGTAGGCCAACTCCAAACAGGGAAAGCGGGCAAAGTCCGGCGCCTCGAAGTTCAGGCTTGCGACCTTAAACAAATCCAATGGTTCAACGCCCGCGTCAATTCTCTTCGGCCAAGCCAAGGCATTGGCGATGGGTGTGCGCATATCGGGCTGCCCCATCTGGGCCAGCACCGACCCATCGGCATAGGCCACCATAGAGTGAATGACCGACTCGGGGTGTATCACCACCTGGATGTCACCCGCGGCCAAATTGAAGAGCCAACAGGCCTCAATCATTTCGAGGCCTTTGTTCATCATAGTGGCGGAATCCACGGAAATTTTTTGTCCCATCACCCAGTTAGGATGCTTAACCGCCTCTTCTGGTGTGATCTCTGACAAGCTATCCAGTGGCCGTGTGCGAAAGGGGCCGCCCGAGGCGGTTAGCAATACCTGTTCTACGCCCAATTCGGCATAGTTCTGTAAACTTGGTGTGTACGCGTTGCAGTCCGCAGGCTGAGGCAGGCACTGAAATATGGCGTTGTGCTCACTATCGATAGGCAGCAATGTGGCACCGGACGCCTGCACCGCATCAATCATCAGCTGTCCGGACATTACGAGCGCTTCCTTGTTGGCCAATAGCACTCGCTTGCCGGCCTTAACCGCCGACAGTGTGGGCAGCAAGCCCGCGCCGCCGACGATCGCCGCCATCACAATTTGCGCCTCATCGAGCGCCGCCAACTCGGCCACGGCCTCAGCGCCGGCGCGCACTTCAACATCCAGCGATTCATCGACTATCGCGCCCCGCAGGCGCTCGGCCGCGTCGGCATCGGACATGGCCACGACTAGGGGCTTGTGGGCGCGACACTGCTCCAGCATACGCTCTACTTGGCGATGCGCGGTTAGGGCCACCACGCGGTAATCTCGCGAGTGACGCGACAAGACATCCAGCGTATTAACGCCAATCGTGCCCGTCGAGCCGAGCACTGTTACCCCCACCTGCTGTGACATATTAGAGCCTACCTACGCTATTTGCGTGGTCATAAAGTAAGTCAATCCAAACAAGAACACCGGCGCGGCAGCGAGTACGCTGTCGATGCGGTCGAGAACGCCACCGTGACCGGGCAGCAGTTGGCTGCTGTCTTTTAGGTCCACTTGACGCTTGAGAAGGCTTTCAAACAGATCGCCAAACACGGAAAACAGCGCAGCCAGCAAACTCAGGGCAATAAACACAGCCGCTTGTCTACCGTCGTATTCAAACCAAAAAGCGGCGGCAGCGCCCAGCGCAGCGACACTGGCCAAACCGCCGAGCACGCCCTCAACCGTTTTGCCAGGGCTAACATTCGGCGCCAACTTGTGGCGTCCTAGGGTTTTGCCGCTGAAATAAGCCCCCACATCGGCGGCCCACACCAAGAAAAACACATAGAGAAAATAACTCACACCGTGATCGGGCGAGGCGTGCAGCTGAACCAGCGACCACCACGCGGGCACGAGAGCAATGAGCCCCATCATCGCCTTAGACAGGCGAACCAGCCCTTGCTGGTGGTCAATCGGGCGCGGCACATAGCGCAAAATAATCACAGAGATGCCCGCCCACCAAAGCAGAGCCGACCACAGCAGCCAATTATCAATGCCAAGCTGTTCGGGATAAAAATAGACGCCCGCCATGGCCAGTGCTGCCGCCGCGTAAAAAGCGACGCTCTCCACTGGTTTCAGCGCTGCCAAGCGGGTCCACTCCCAAGCGCCCACGAGGATAACGCCACTCAGCAGCGCAGCAAGCCACGGCGTATTGAGAAATATAACCGCCAGTAATAGCAAAGGGGCTAGAATGAGAGCGGTGGTGATACGTTGCTTAAGCATGTTGTTTCTCTAGCTGCTCACTGGTTTGGCCAAAGCGGCGCTCTCGTGCACCAAACCAAGCCACAGCGTCGTTAATCTGTTGCGCACCGAAATCTGGCCACCAGTCGGGGCTGAAATAAATTTCGGCATAAGCGAGCTGCCACAACAAAAAGTTGCTGATGCGGTGCTCACCACCGGTGCGTATCATCAAATCAGGATCGGGGAGTTCACTCAGGGACAAGTGCTGCGCCACAGTTTGCTCCGTGATGTGGCGGGGCTCAATAATCCCGTTCTGCACTTTTTTCGCCAGCGCATAAGCCGCCTGCGTCATATCCCAGCGGCCGCCGTAGTTGACTGCAATATTGAGCTGAAGGCCTGTGTTGTCGGCGGTTTGCGTTTCTGCTGACGCCATATGATCGCGCAGTTTTTCATCGAAAGCCGACTTGTCGCCGATAAAGCGCAAGCGCACATTGCGCTCTTTCAAGCTTTTCAGCTCTTTGCTTAAGGTGGACACAAAAATTTGCATCAAAGAACTGACTTCGTCCTCAGGGCGCTTCCAGTTCTCACTGCTAAAGGCAAACAGCGTTAAGTGTTGAATGCGGTGGGGCTCGCAGGCCTCTATCACCGCACGAGCTGCCTTAACCCCCGCTTTGTGGCCCGCTGTGCGCGGCAAGCCCCGACGCTTCGCCCAGCGACCGTTGCCATCCATGATAATGGCAATATGCTGCGGCTTATTGTCCGTCGCTTCGGATTCCGACATAAAAAGACAGTGGAGTTTAAACCTCCATCAACTCCTGTTCCTTGGCGGCCAACAATCCATCAACTTCAGCGACATATTTGTCGGTTAGTTTTTGGATGACCTCCTCGGCACGGCGTTGCTCGTCTTCAGAAATTTCCTTTTCTTTCAGTAAGTCTTTGAAATCGCCATTGGCATCGCGGCGAATATTACGAATCGCCACCTTGCCCTGCTCACCCTCTTGGCGAACCAGTTTGACAAACTCTTTGCGGCGCTCTTCCGTCAATGGCGGCAAAGGAATGCGCATGACCGTACCAGCGGACGTCGGGTTCAAGCCCAAATCTGACTCCATAATGGCCTTCTCGATCGTCTGCACCATATCCTTTTCCCAAGGGGTGACGACCAGAGTGCGCGCGTCTTCTACAGTGATATTCGCCACCTGCTTGATGGGCGTTTTGGCACCGTAGTACTCGACCTGAATGTGCTCTAACAGGCTGGGGTGTGCGCGACCCGTTCTAATTCTCGTCAAATCACCTTGTAGTGATTCGAGCGATTTTTTCATGCGCGATTCGGCGTCTTTTTGAATATCGTTAATCATTGATTCAATCTCTTGTCACAGTGGTGCCGATGTCTTCGTCGCCCATAACTATGCGCTTCAAATCACCCGAGGCACCCATATTAAATACCTTAAGCGGCATATTGTAATCGCGGCACATGACCAGTGCCGTAGCGTCCATGACGGCCAGCTTCGAAGCCAGCGCCGTGTCGTAAGTCAGCGTCTCGTAGCGCACGGCTTCGGGGTGTTTCATGGGGTCGGCGTCGTAAACACCGTCGACCTTGGTGGCCTTAAACATGGCATCAGCCCCCACCTCGACGGCGCGCAAACTCGCAGCGGAATCCGTCGTAAAGAAGGGATTGCCTGTGCCAGCCGCAAAAATGACCACCCGCCCCTTCTCTAAATGGCGCACGGCGCGTCGGCGAATATAGTCTTCGCACACTTCGTGAATTTTCAGCGCCGACATCACGCGGCAGTAGGCACCGATTTGCTCCAGAGCATCCTGCATGGCTAAAGCGTTAATCACTGTGGCCAGCATGCCCATGTGATCACCCGCCACTCGATCCATGCCCGCCTCGGCGAGACCCGCGCCGCGGAAAATATTGCCTCCGCCAATGACGACAGCTACCTGCACGCCCATGTCAGAGAGCTCTTTGATCTCCTGAGCCGTGCGCTTAATCACTTCGGGATCAATGCCGTAAGAGCAGTTTCCCATCAGCGCTTCACCACTGAGCTTCAGCAATATGCGTTTATAAGCAGGGGTATCGGTCGCCATGGTTGCTCCTTGTGAAAAATTGGCGGAATTATAGCGTTCAGCGGAGATGCAATAAAGTCTTAAGAAAAGACAACTGGCGACGCCAGAAGCTTGATTCGGCCACAAAAAAGGGGTGCCGAAGCACCCCTTTTCGCGCAGAGGCAGGATTATGCCCCTTTCGCTTGCGCCATCACTTCCTCAGCGAAGTTGCTCTCTTCTTTCTCGATGCCCTCGCCCACTTCTAGGCGAACAAAGTTTGTGACCTCAGCACCGGCTGCTTTCAGCAGCTTGCCAATGGTTTGGTCGGGATCTTTTACGAAAGGCTGGCCTACGAGCGTAATTTCCGCCAAATATTTGCGCAGGCGACCCTCGATCATTTTTTCGATAATCTCTTCGGGCTTGCCCGATTGACGCGCTTGATCGACCAAAATTTCCTTTTCTTTTTGCAGGACATCTTGGGGCACATCGTTCTCGTCGATCGCCAGAGGACGCGACGCAGCAATATGCATGGCTATATCTTTCGCCAGCGCTTCATCGCCGCCTTTCAAAGCAACGGCTACGCCGATGCGGCCACCGTGGGAGTAAACGCCAACGGCGCTTTCGCCCTCAATTACTTCAAAGCGGCGCACCTGAATGTTCTCGCCAATGCGCGCAACGAGCTCTTGACGCACTTCTTCGATGGGCTTGCCACCGTCTTCTAAAGGCAGTGCTTTGAGCGCTTCTACATCAGCGGGCGCATCCGCCAAAACGCGCTTGGCAACACTGTCGCCAAAAGCGGGAAAGTCGTCATTTTTAGCGACGAAATCCGTCTCGCAGTTGATTTCAACCAGAGCGGCTTTATTGCCGTCAACCAGCATCGTGATCAGGCCTTCAGCGGCGGTGCGACCGGCTTTCTTCTCCGCCTTCGCCATGCCGTTTTTGCGCATCCATTCGATGGCTTTTTCAACATTTCCATCTGTTTCCGTCAGTGCTTTTTTGCACTCCATCATGCCCGCGCCCGTTTTGTCGCGAAGCTCTTTTACCAATGCAGCGGTAATTGCCATGACAATAACCTCTTAAAAATTTGAGTGTGAATAAGGTTGGGCCAGATCAGCTCTGGCCCAGTTCGTGTTACTCGTCGTCAGACGCTTCTTCCTTCTTAGCTGCGGCTTTTTTAGTCGCGGCTTTCTTGGTAGCGGCCTTTTTAGAAGCGGCCTTCTTAGTCGCCGCTTTTTTAGTGGCGGCCTTTTTGGAGGCGGCTTTCTTAGTCGCCGCTTTCTTCTTAGCGGCTGGCTTCGGCGTCTCTTCAGCGGGCGCTGCCTCTTCGCTCACCTCAACAAAGTCATCGCCTTTGTCAGGTGTCGCGATTTGAGCCGATTGACGACCTTCTAATACCGCATCGGCAGCCGCGCTAACGTACAACTTAATGGCACGAATTGCGTCGTCGTTACCTGGGATGGGGTAGTCAATATTGACCAGAGGGTTGTTGGTGTCGACGACAGAAACAACGGGAATGCCCAGCTTAACCGCTTCATTGACCGCGATTTTCTCGTAGCCGTTATCAACGATAAACAGACAATCGGGCAGACGCTCCATATCGCGAATACCGCCCAAGCTGCGCTCCAGCTTGTCCGCCTCACGAGTCATCAGCAGCGTTTCCTTCTTGTTCAGGTGCTCTGCTGTGCCATCTTTCAGCTGCTCTTCGATATCCTTCAAGCGGCGGATCGATTTTTTAACCGTGGGGAAGTTTGTCAGCATGCCGCCCAGCCAGCGCTGATCGACATAGGGCATACCTGCACGCTGCGCTTCTTCGCGAACAATATCGCGAGCAGCGCGCTTAGTACCTAC
The DNA here is from genome assembly GCA_000155715.1 of gamma proteobacterium HTCC5015. Taxonomy (GTDB): domain Bacteria; phylum Pseudomonadota; class Gammaproteobacteria; order HTCC5015; family HTCC5015; genus HTCC5015. The sequence continues at coordinate 73,981 of DS990608.1, forward strand.
AAAAAGAATCTTGCCGTTCTGCGAAGCCATCTTAGACAGATAGTTCATCGCGTCGTCAAACAACGGCATGGTTTTTTCTAGGTTGATGATGTGGATCTTGTTGCGCTCACCAAAAATGTACTGACCCATCTTGGGGTTCCAGAAACGCGTTTGGTGACCGAAGTGAACGCCAGCTTCAAGCATTTGGCGCATAGTGACTTTAGCCATCTATATAGCTCCTATATTGGGTTGGGCCTCCATACACCCCACTCGAAAACCGCTTTTTAGGCGCGGCACCCATTCGAGTGTGACGGTCGTATGTGTGGACTCAAAGTTAAAAATACACACGGAACAAGTCCGTGCGGCGCGCTTTATACCACAACGCAACAACAATGGCGAGAATTTAAGCAGGAAAGTTAAGATTAACGACCGCGCTCATGCCGCGCGACCTTGCGGCCATGGAGCCTCTTTATTTGGCGCGGTCGTCGCCGACACATGATCGCCAATCCACGCGGCAAAGTCATCGATTAAGGCCTCGGGCAGCTCGTGTCCCATGCCGTCGACGACTTTCAGTCGAGCATTGGGCAAATGGCGGGCGCTATCTTGGCCGCCGTCAAGGCGAATCAACGGATCGACACTGCCGTGAATGACCAATGCTGGCACGCGAACTCGGTTTAGCAAGTGAGCAAAACCTCCCGTCGCCATCACCGCAAGCGTGTGGCGTAGAGGCGCCTTGGGCCGAAATGAGCGCTGATAGGCCGCCATCGCGCGACGGTAGACCGACTGGGGGTCAGCGGGCAGCGCCGGGCTTTTAATGTGTTGCCAAAACGCCAGCAGCGCCTCTCCCGCCTGCTCGGCGCTGTGAATGGGGCCTCGCCCCCGCAGCAGCCCGCGCAGTACAGAGAGTGCAGGCCACTGAAGATAGCGCTCATTGGTGCTCGACATAATGGTCGTCAAACTCAAAGCGCGGTGCGGGTGCAGAGACGCCGCTAACTGCGCAATCATGCCGCCCATTGACGCACCCACCCAGTGGGCTTTCTGAATACCCAGCACATCCATCAAACCGATGCTGTCCTCGACCATATCGTAGAGTGTGTAAGGCGCCTCAACGGGGCGTCCCAAGCGGTATTTCAGCCAGTTTCTGGCGAGGTGCCGTGGCTCACAATCTACCGTTTCACTCGACCAGCCAATATCTCGATTGTCAAAACGAATCACACGGTATCCTTGGGCCGCTAGACTGCGCACCAATTCGGTAGGCCAGACGATGAGCTGCGCCGCCAGCCCCATAACCATCACAATAGCGGGGTCGCTTTCGCGGCCCCAATCCTCGTAATACAAAGATTGTCCGTTGGCTTGCACATAGCCAGTACGACATTGAATCGCTGTGTGCGGCGCTCGCATCATTTCCGTGCTCGTCTCGCTGTTCATAGAATGGACATAGAATAGTCATAAAAGGGACACATTTGCATTGCCACTTATATGACATTTTTATGACAGCTTATTTTTCACAATGAGTTTAAGCGACAGCATCGCCTCTATCGGTACTTCGCGTTAGAATGCACGCTGTTTTAGCAACTCTCTCAAGTGATACCTCCATGGCAGTCATTCTTAAAACGCCGGAAGAATTCGAGAAAATGCGCGTCGCAGGCCGCCTAGCCGCCGAAGTACTGGAAATGATCGAACCCTACATCAAACCAGGCGTCACCACCGACGAGCTCGACTCCCTGTGCCACGAACACATCACTCAAGTGCAACAGGCCATTCCCGCGCCGCTGCACTATGGGCAACCGCCCTTCCCTAAATCGATCTGCACCTCGGTCAATCATGTGGTCTGCCACGGCATCCCCAGCGATAAAGTCCTCAAGAAAGGCGACGCCCTGAATATCGACATCACGGTGATTAAAGATGGCTACCACGGCGACACCAGCAAAATGTTCTATGTGGGCGAACCCAAAATCCAAGCCAAGCGCCTCGGCGACATTACCCGCGAGAGCTTGGTCAAAGCCATCAAGCTCGTGAAACCCGGCACCACGCTGGGCGACATCGGCGCAGTCATTCAAGAACACGCCGAAAAGCACCGCTACTCCGTTGTGAAAGATTTTTGCGGCCACGGCATCGGTCGCGGCTTTCACGAGGAACCCCAAGTACTGCACTACGGCAAAGCGGGCACGGGCATGACACTGGAAGAAGGCATGTGCTTTACCATCGAACCCATGATCAACGCGGGCAAGCCCACGGTGAAAGTGCTACCCGACCACTGGACCGCCGTCACTAAAGACCGCAGCCTCTCCGCCCAATGGGAGCACACCATCGGCGTCACCGCCGACGGCTACGAAGTGTTTACACTACGCGGTGAGGAAGACGACCTTTAATGCTGCTTGAGCACGCCATCCCCCCCGCATCAGAGCTCGAACAGGCCCTCAGTGCCGAGCACCCGATCAAAGCCCTGCACCAATGGATTCAACAGGGCACGCAAACCATGGACGACGCCTTTCGCGCCGGCGCGCCCGTCGAAGAACTAGTGCACTGCCGCGGCAAAATGATCGACGCACTGATGCAGGTGCTGTGGCGAGAGCACTTTGAAAACAGCGACCACCCCATTGGCCTCGTCGCGGTTGGCGGCTACGGGCGCGGAGAGCTGCACCCGCACTCGGATGTCGACATCATGCTGCTTATCGGCAGCGAAGACACGCGACACTACGGTGGACAAATCGAGACGTTTATCACGCTGCTGTGGGATTTGGGCTTGGATATTGGCCACAGCGTGCGCTCGCTCAGCGATGTCGAGCGCGAGGCGAAAAGCGATGTCACCGTGCTTACCAACATGATGGAGGCGCGCCACTTGGCTGGCGATCCGAGCCTGTTTGATCAAATGCAGGCCATCGTCAGCGAAGAATCGCTCTGGCCCATACAAGATTTTTACCGCGCCAAGCTCAGCGAGCAGGAAAGCCGCTATAAAAAATTCGACAACGACGCCTACAAACTCGAACCCAATATTAAAGATGGCCCCGGCGGCCTGCGCGACATCCAAAACATCAACTGGGTGGCTAAACGCTTTTATAATGTAGGCACGCTGAGCGAAATCACCGAACTGGGCTTTCTCAGCGAACAGGAGACCGAGCAACTACTCGAGGGCCGCGCCCTGCTCTGGCGCATTCGCTGGGGCTTGCACAGCCTCGCCGAGCGCGGCGAAAACCGTCTGCGCTTCGATCTACAGCGCCAACTCGCCACCCTGTTTGGCTACGAGGACGAGCCCGAGCAACCCAACGCCGCCGTCGAGTCCTTCATGCAGGACTACTACCGCACGGTCATTCGCCTAGAGCGCCTCAACGAAATGCTGCTACAGCTCCTGCGCGAAGCGATTTTCCCGGTGGAAAACCCCAGCCTCGACACCATTAACGAGCGCTTCCACATTCGCAACGGCTATCTCGAAGTCAGCAGCGCCGACGTCTTCGAAAAAAATCCCTCGGCCCTGCTCGAAGTCTTTCAGCACATGCAGCAGCGCCACGAACTCGACGGCATCGGCGCGCAGACCATTCGTCTGATTCGCGCCCACCGCGATGACATCGACGACGACTTCCGCAACGATCCCGTCAACCAGCAAATCTTCCTCGATTTACTCAAGCAGCCGGTCGGTGTCACACGGGAGTTTCGACGCATGAACCGCTACGGCATTCTCGCCCGCTACCTGCCCGAGTTCGGCCACCTCGTCGGGCGAATGCAGTTCGATCTATTTCACATTTATACGGTCGATCAGCACACCATTGCCGTCCTCGGTTTTGCGCGCATTTTCACCGTCGACGAGGGTCGCAAAAACTTTCCCAATCAAAGCGAGATCTACGATCGCCTAGAAAAACCGGAGTTGCTGCATATCGCCGCTCTCTTCCACGACATCGGTAAAGGGCACGGCGGCGATCACTCTAAAATCGGCGCCGATATGGTCGCCGATTTTTGCCGTCGCCACGGCATGAGCCGCGCGGACACACAGCTGATCGTCTGGCTGGTTCGCCACCATTTAATCATGTCTCTAACGGCCCAGCGCAAAGACATTAGCGACACCCAAGAAATCCAAAACTTTGCCGAGTTTGTCGGCAATCAGCGCTGCCTCGACTACCTCTATTTACTCACCATTGCCGACACCAACGGCACCAACCCCTCACTTTGGACCAGTTGGAAAGAACGCTTGTTGTACGAGCTTTACAATCGCACAACACGCTACCTGCGCCGCGGCATGGCGCAGGGTTTAGACGCCGAAGAAATCGCTCACGAGCGACAGGAAAAGGCCCTAGACCGCCTTGAATACAGCGACCACAGCCACGCAGCCATTCGCCAGCTGTGGGAAGAGCTCCCCACCGACTACTTCCTGCGCCACTCCTCGGATGAAATTGCCTGGCACACCCAAGTCATTCTCAAAACACCTGAGGACAAGCTGCCACTCGTCGCCATCAAAGAGCGCGCGCGGCGAGGCGGCACTCCCGTGTTCATCTACGGCCACGAGCGCGATGACTTTTTCGCCCACGCCGTGATCACCTTTGCCCGCATCGGCCTGAGCATTGTAGACGCCCGCATTCTCAGCTCCAAAGATGGCCGAGCGCTGGATACCTTCATGGTGCTAGAGCCCGACAACAGCCCTGTCGAAAGCCCCGAGCGGCGCGAGCAAATCACCAAAGCCATGCACAGCGCCCTGCTCAATCCCGCTCATGTGACGGAGATTCCCAAACAAAGAATTCCTAACAAACTCAAGCACTTCGACGTTAAAACTCGAATTCACATAAATTCAACCAGCGACAACCGATTTACCGTTGTCGAGGTCATGACCGCAGACCGTCCCGGCTTGTTGGCACGCATTGGCCAAGCCTTTATCGAAACTGACACGCGTCTGCACAACGCCAAAATTAATACCATCGGCGAACAAGTCGATGACATTTTCTTTGTCACAGACGACGACAACCAGCCCCTTAGCGACCCTAACGTCATCGAGCATTTCACCCAGCGCCTACAGCACTGGATCGACGATGCCCAGGAATAACTCAGGAATAAACCCCACAAGGTCTAGGAAATCAGCACACCACCATGTCAAACACTCTCGAACTCGCCCAAGCCCTGATCCAACGCCGCTCCATCACTCCCGATGACGCGGGCTGCCAAGACCTGATGATCCAACGCCTAGAGGCCATTGGCTTTCAGGTAGAGCGACTGCGCTTTGGCGATGTTGACAACTTCTGGGCACGGCGCGGCCAGAGCGGCCCTCTGTTTTGCTTTGCTGGGCACACCGATGTCGTCCCCACCGGCCCCGAAAGCGAGTGGACACACCCGCCTTTTGAGGCCGTCGTGGCCGACGGCCAACTCCACGGCCGCGGCGCCGCCGACATGAAAGGCAGCCTCGCCGCCATGATCGTGGCATGCGAAAATTTTGTGGCCGCCCACCCCGACCACAAAGGTTCCATCGCCTTTCTAATCACCAGCGATGAAGAGGGCCCCGCCGACAATGGAACGGTTAAAGTGATGGAGTGGTTAGAACAGCGCCAAGAAGCCATCGATTACTGCCTAGTCGGCGAGCCTTCCAGCACAGACCGCGTCGGCGACATCATTAAAAACGGTCGCCGCGGCTCACTCGGCTGTGTGCTTACAGTCAAAGGCATTCAAGGTCATGTGGCCTACCCCCATCTGGCGCGCAACCCCGTTCACCAAGCTGCCCCCGCACTGGCCGAACTGGCCGCCACGCAATGGGACAATGGCAACGACCACTTCCCCGCCACCAGCTTTCAAGTCAGCAATATCCAAGCGGGCACTGGGGCGACCAATGTGATTCCCGGCCACTGCGAAGTCGTCTTCAACTTCCGCTTCTCGACCGAAACCAACGAAGCCGACCTGCGCCAACGCACCGAGGCCATTCTCGACAAACACGGCCTAGAGTACACAATCGACTGGAAGCTATCGGGACACCCCTTCCTAACCGCCGAGGGCGAATTGGTTGAAGCCGCGCAAAAAGCCATCCTCAACACCACCGGCAAGCCCACTCAACTCTCGACGGCGGGCGGCACCTCCGACGGGCGCTTTATCGCCCCCAGCGGCGCGCAAGTGGTCGAACTCGGCCCCGTCAACGCCACCATCCACCAAGTTGACGAACACACCAACGCCGCCGAACTCGACACCTTAGAGCGCATCTACACCGACACACTCAAGCACCTGCTGGCGGAATAAAACAGCCCCTTCCTTTCGTCACACTGAACTTGATCTAGGCCTCTCCCCCGTCACCTGGGTTGGATTCGGGGCCTCTGCCCTATCCCCTCGTCACCCTGAACTCGATTCAGGGTCTCCTTGCCCTGCTCTGGAGATTCCAGATCAAGTCTGGAATGACGGACACGACAGCACTCAGTTACCTTGGCTCACTCAAAGACGCTGGATTCCCGCCTGCGCGGGAATGACGAGGATTATTGAAAAAGCGCGATGCCATGTATTTTGGAGATGCCAGATCAAGTCTGGAATGACGACAGTGGCACAGCCACAAAGTAAACACCAATGGCACTTCGGATTCTGAACGGGTGGGGCCACCGTGCCAGCCCGGGTAGACTTCGTGGGTATTGTTCACGGTTAAGTGGCCCTCTTCAAAACTGCCCCATCACATGCCCGGTACGCCACCGACCCAGTCCGTTTTGGTGGTGACTTTAAAGGTCACATCAAACTTGTACTCGTCTTCGCCGATTTTGAAGGGAATAATAATACGATGCGGTTCGTCCTCGTATTTTTCATAGACGGCCAGTTGGGATTTAGTTAAACCACCGCCACGAAGCACGGTGCTATATCTAGCAAGTGCGTGTGGGGGTGTGAAGAACATTTGAAAATTTTCTCGCCACATTCGCTCCCCCTCTACAGTCTTATAGGCTTTATGTGGTTTTTCTTCATTATCCTGAATAAGAATTCTTTCTCGTTTTCCTTTAGACTCGTACTGAACTTGTAACTGAGCAGCCGTAAAAGAGGCACCATCTTCCCTCACGATGTAGTCAATCATTACTCTGTTGTAATGCTTTAAAGCCCCAAAAAGAAACTCTACCTCCCCCCCTATTCCGGCCAAATAGACATCGGGGGCAATGTATTTGTCTCCCCCTGTCGATATTCTCCAAGAGGCACTACCTTTAAACTCTGACACCAACTCCACTTCGTATTTCCCATCCGGGGTATAAAACCACCCCTCTACCACTTCAATATAAGGCTTCTCTTTCGCCATAAAGCAGGCGCTTAAGCTGCACATTACAGCTGCGATAAAAAGGATTTTCAGAAAACGCATGGTGGATTCCTTTAGTTAAACATCTGCCACGCCTGCGCTGGGAGTCAGATGCTCGTTCCTTAAATGGTCATTGGCCTTGATGTTGGGCGTTTGTTTCGCCCGAGTAGCGGTTGTTACTTTCTCAGCCCCTGAACTGGATTCAGGGTCTTTGCCCCGTTCTGGAGATGCCAGATCCAGTCTGGAATGACGACAGTGACAGGTTACACTTGCCTTCTGCCCTCGTCACCTGGGCTAGATTCGGAGCCTCTGCCGTATCCCCTCGCCACCCTGAACTCGATTCAGGGTCTCTGCCTCCGTTTTGGAGATTCCAGATCAAGTCTGGAATGACGAACACAGCAGTACTCAGTTACCTCGGCTCACTCAAAGACGCTGGATTCCCGCCTTCGCGGGAATGACGAGGATTTTTGAAAAAAGCGCGATGCCGAATATTCCTGAGAACAGAGCAATGCCGAGTATTTCGGAGATGCTAGATCCAATCTGGAATGGCGACAATCATGAGTTCACGAGCTGCGTGTTCAGTCTTCTCCTGCGGCCACCGAGAGCCTAGGCACAGCGGCGATGAGTTTTTGAGTGTAGGGGTGTTGGGGGTCAAACAGTACGGCTTCGGCGTGGCCCTGCTCGACAATCTTACCGCGCTCCATCACGGCGACTTGGTCTGCGAAGTACTCGACCACGGCGATGTCGTGGGTGATTAACAAATAACTCAGGCCGCGCTCTTGCTGTAGACGATTGAGCAGCTTGAGGATTTGCTCTTGCACCGAGACATCGAGAGCGCTGGTGGGCTCGTCGAGTATGAGCACTTCAGGGTTGACGGCGAGAGCGCGGGCGATGCCGATGCGCTGGCGCTGGCCGCCTGAGAATTCATGGGGATAGCGTTGGCTGGCGTTCTTGGGCAGGCCGACTTCCTCCAATAGGCTCTCGGCCTCTTGGCGAGCCTCTTCGGCACTGAGCTGTGGACGCAGCGTGCGCATGCCCTCGTTGAGAATCTCTCCTACTAACATGCGAGGGTTTAAGGAAGAGAAGGGGTCTTGAAACACGACTTGCACACGGCGGCGGTACCCCATGAGCTCTTGAGCGCTTTTTAGCGTCACGCGCTCTCCCGACCACTGAATGCACCCCGATTGCATGGCTTGCAACTGCAACAAGGCTTTGGCCAATGTGGTTTTACCACTACCCGACTCCCCCACGAGTGCCAAGGTGCGCCCCTCGGGGATGGCTAGGGTGACATCGTCAACGGCGCGCACTGTTTCACCCACAGAGCGGAACCAGCGGCGCTTGGGCGCAAAGTGAACGCGGCCCTCTTCCATGCCCAGCGAGGTGTTTTCATCGTGCTCGGTGGGACGGCGAAACTCGGCCTCGCGCTTGTCCCACTGGGGCAATGCCGCAAACAGGGCTTGAGAGTACTCGTGCTGGGGGGCTTTGAAGAACTGTGCCGACGACGCTTGTTCGACAATCTCACCCTGACGCATCACCGCCACGTCGTCAGCCACTTGATGAACAACACCGAGGTCGTGGGTAATAAATAAAATGGCGGTGCCAAATTGGTTCTGTAAGTCTTTCATCAAGTCCAGCACTTGGGCTTGAATGGTGACATCCAGTGCGGTGGTGGGCTCATCGGCAATGAGCAAATCGGGCTGGCCTGCCAGCGCCGAGGCGATCACCACGCGCTGGCGCATGCCACCGGATAATTGGTGGGGATATTGCTCGTAGGTTTGGGCGGGCTGGCGAATGCCGACACAATCGAGCAACTCGATTCCGCGCTGCTGGGCTTGGCGACGACTCATGCCCTGATGTAGGCGCAACACTTCGCCAATTTGCTCGCCGACTTTAAGCACGGGATTGAGCGCCACCATGGGCTCTTGAAAGATCATGCCCATTTTCAAACCGCGCACGCGGCGCATTTTTTGCTCGGGCAAGCGCAGCAGCTCCTGACCTTGCAGCAGCAACTTTCCCTGGGTGACTTTGGCGGCGGCGGGCAGCAAGCGCATTAACGCCGCCGCAGTCATCGACTTGCCGCTGCCCGACTCGCCCACCAAAGCCAGCGTTTGCTCGGATTCAATCGAAAAACTGACGCGATCGACCACGGGGCGCCCGCCTACATCGACGATCAACTGTTCGACTTGAAGCAAAGGTGAATGACTCATGACTGGGCCTCCAGCGACTGCGGGCTCGACTCGCTGCCACTTGTGTTTTGACCGCCCTGCTCGTCTTTCAGTCTCGGGTCAAACGCATCTCGCACGGCATCGGCAAATAGATTGGCACAGAGCACAAGTACAAACATGGCGATTAAAGAGGCCGTCAGCGACCACCAAACAATCGGGTCGCGCGCTAATTCTAAGCGCGCACTGTTAATCATATTGCCCCAGCTGTGCATGGTGGGATCGACGCCAATTTCGACATAAGCCAATACGGCTTCGGCCAGTACGAGACCGCTAAAGTCGATAACCACCGTAATCAACACGATGTGCATCACATTGGGCATGAGGTGGCGAAACAAAATCATCGGCGTGCTGACACCAAAGGTTTTGGCGGCCACTACGTAGTCAGACTCGCGCAGCTTGAGAGTTTCAGCGCGCAGCAAGCGACACAGGCTAGTCCAACTGGTCATGCCGAGAATCAAACAGATAAACAGCAAACGCCAATCCGCGCGAGCGGCGAGAGACTGAAAGCTCTCGGCGTGGTTGTGCATATATACATTGAGCATCAACACCGCAGCGGCAATCAGCAATACGCCTGGAATGGCGTTGAGCGTGGTGTAAATATACTGCACCACATCGTCCACCCAGCCGCGAAAGTAACCCGCCATCATGCCTAGAGCCAGAGCCAGTGGCAGCATAACCACCGTGGTTAAGGTGCCGATAACCAGCCCCGTACGCACGCTTTTCATGGCGATATAAAACACATCGTAGCCGACCTTGTCTGTGCCCCAAACGTGGTAGTACTGACCGAGGTAATAGGCGGTTGTCAGTATAGTGAGGCACAGTACATAGGTGACCGCGGCACTGCGCGCGGGCGTGTGCTGTAACAACCAAGCCTTGAGCCGACGCCAAGTTCCCACGGGACAGCCCCTCGCCAGCAACAGCGCCAATAACGACAAGCTCAAAAACGCTATTGCAGCCCCCATTGCTAGGCCAACCAAGGTTTTACGGCGAATGTCTTGGCTGCGCTGCTGGGCTGTTGGCAAGTGGCTGCCCGCGTGATCTAAACGCGGTAGCGCGCGCTCGGTTTGACCCTGCTCATCAATGCGCATTTCGCGACTTAAGCCATAGATAGAAAACGGTGCCGAATAGCTTTTTTCAACCTGCGTACGCATGGGCGTCATGGCGTAGTCAAGCAGACTTAGGGCTTCGCTTTGTTGGCCCTGCTCGTTTTCGACACTCCAGTGAACGGAGTCGGACAAGCCAATCAATGCGTACATCCCCAACACCACTGCCGCTATGGCGGCTGTGTGGCGTTTGAACACGCGCCCCCAAGGTTGGCGCCAATGGGCATAGCGATACACTTGCACGCCGTACAGTGCCACTAGCAAAACTAGGCCCCAGATAAAGTAATCAGTAATGTACAGGTGCAACATCAGTTCAACCTCACTCGCGGGTCGACCAAAGTGTAGGAAATATCCGTGAGCAGCAGGCCGATGATATAAAGCACCGCCCCTAGAAATACCATGGCGCGAACAATGGCGAAGTCCTGAGATTGAATGGCCTCGATGGTGTAACTGCCTAAACCCGGAATGCCAAAAAAGGACTCGACAAGCAAACTGCCCATAAACAGCATCGGCAAAACCACTACCACGCCAGTCAGAATGGGAATTAAGCCATTGCGCAACACGTGCTTAAACAAAACGCGGGCTTCGCTTAAGCCCTTAGAGCGTGCCGTGCGTACATACTCTTTGCCCATCTCCTCTAGAAAAATCGTGCGATACCAGCGCGAGCCCGCGCCAATACCACTGAATACGCCAATCAACACCGGCAACACGAGGAACTTCAAGCTGTTACCGTCGGGGCTGTAGCCCGAAATGGGCACGAGAGACAACATTTTGCCAAACAAAAATTGGCCGCCAATGATGTAAAACAAAGAGGAGATGGACATGATCGCCACGCACAAAATCACGCCCCAATAGTCCACGTAGCGACCGCGGAAAAAGGCCATTAACAAGGCAAAGGTGATATTGACCATCAAGCCCAGAATCAGTGTAGGCAGAGCAATGGCGAGACTGGGCCACATGCGCTGTTGAATATCGGCCCCGATATCGCGGCCCGATTCGGATTGACCGAATTCAAACCAAAATAAACTGAGCGACTTATTAAAAAAAATGGTGTCGGTGAGTGTCTCAGTGCCCTCGGCCTCGAAATTGATAAACAGGGGCTTGTTATAGCCGCGTTGTTCCTTCCAGCTCTCGACCTGCTCTTGAGTAATGTGGCGATCGCCTAAATAGATGCGCGCCATATCATCGGGCGAATTGATGCTAAAAAACAGCAAAAACGTAATGATATTGACGCCCAATAAAATGGGCAGCGCATAGAGCCCGCGGCGCAAAATGTATTCAATCATAGAACACCCTTGCGCTGAGCGCGGCGGTAGCTAATAACAGCGGGTACCACCACGATGAACAACAACCCGACCAATACGGCAAAGGGCCACAACACAGGGCGATTCCATCGCGCCTGCTGCTCGGCCCTGCGCTGACTGTTGATGGTTTTATACTTCAAAGTATTTCTCGCCATAGTGTTGGGTTTCACATTGCCATACCAGTCGTGGTAGAGCACGTAGCTCTTGGGAATATACCCAAAGAGCCACGGTGAATCCTCTCGCACGATCTCGATCATTTGTTCAATCAACGCCAAGCGCTCGGGCGAGTTTTCCATGTTTTTCATCTGCTGGAACAGGCGGTTAAATGCGGGGTTATCGTAATTGGCCGCGTTCTCGCCTTGTGTGTCGACTTTAGAGTGCGGGCCATAGAGAAGGAATAAGAAATTTTCTGGGTCGGGGTAATCCGCGCCCCAGCCCCACTGAAATATTTGCGCGGTGCCGTTGCTCATCTTTTCGCGGAAGCGATTGTAGTCGGTGCTGCGGATCACCAGCTTGATACCAATTTTGTCGAACTGTTTCATGATCCACTGCAGGTTGGCCTTGCGATCGGGACCACCACCGAGCGTATCCAAATACAGCACCAGAGCCTTACCCGTTTTGGGATCAATTCCATCGGGATAGCCCGCGCGTGCGAGTCGCTTCTTGGCCTCTTCAATACTGCGACGCTGGCGACGATCACCATCGCAGTGATAGACCACGGGATTGCAGACACTCCCCACTTCGCCGCCGCCAAATATGCCCGGAGGAATGGGGGCTTGGGCGGGGCTGCCGCGACCATTTAGAAAAATAGAAATGTACTCTTCGTAGTCCACTGCAATCGCAATGGCTTGGCGCAACAATCTCGCGCGCTGTGAATCGCCACCGACGACTTCGTCGCGCATATTAAAGCCCGTGTAATAAATCAAAGAGGTCGTGGCCGACACCATTTCGATGTGTTTCTCACGCATTTCAGGGGCGAGTTCCAAGTCCCCGGCACTAAATTGAAAGGCCTGATCGAAGCTGTCTGAAGAGACGCCCGATGTATCGTAATACCCCTGTAGAAACTTGTTCCAATAGGGAATTTGCTCTTTCTCAAGGCTGTACACGGCCTTATCGATAAACGGCAGGGGCTTGCCCGCATCCGCCAACATTCCCGCCTCGCGATCGCCCGGCTCACCCTCACTGGGATAGTGCTCGTGGTCGAAGTGCGGGTTGCGCTCTAAAACCATGCGCAAGTTGGGGTTGTTCTCTGTGAGCATGTAGGGGCCAGTGCCGATGGGATACCAATCGAGAACGATATTGCGCTCCGACATGCCTGCCTGCTGGTAAAAGGCGTCGGCCTCCCAGGGCATCGGTGCGAAAAAATTCATCGACAGCCAATACAAAAACTGGGGGTAAACCTGCGTGAGTTCAATGCGATAGCGATAGCGGTCCAATGCCTCGACGCCCGCCATTTCTAAATCGCGCAAACTCACGTTCGGATTGGCCTCACGCTGTTCTGATACGGCCTTAGTAAAATCAGCAAAGCCTTTGATGTAACGCGAAAACAAGCCTGATACAGGCGACTGTACGGCGGGGTCGGCGAGGCGCTTAATTTGATAGACGAAGTCGTCGGCCACTAACTCGCGCGTACCCTGCGCACTAAAATCGGACAGCGTTCGTTTATCGCTTAAGGCATCCGCCGATAAATCGTGGTAGCGATAAGCGCCCTCCTCGGTTTTCGCCAAAGCGGGATGGGGTTGGTAGTGGATGTCGGGCTGAATCTGAATAATGTATTCCGAGCTCGTCGCCTCACTGGCCTCATCGACCAAGTTACCCTCTGCATCGCGCCACAACACCTCGGGCATATTCGCTGCCGAGCGTGGGACGACTTGGTAGGGGCGTTTTAAAAAATGATATTGAAACGGCGGCTCGTAGATCTGCGCCACAAAAATGGCCTCATCCGAACTGTAGGATCGAGCGGGGTCGAGATGCTTCGGCCGTGCGCGAAACGAATCGTAGAGCACGGTTTGGTCCGATGCGTTTTCTGGGTGGGGATTATTCCACTGCCCCTCACAAGCTGCGAGAGCCATACTGAGTGACAATATCGCCAGAGCAGCGCCTAACCGTTGCGGGGCGCGCAGAGACGCATCCGCCGATTGCAGCGGCGCTCTAGAAGCAGAGGGAAGCGAATTTTTGAGTGTTTTGATGCAGTTAAGCCAATTTTGATGCATAGGGATGCCGTTTTGTTGTAGTGCCGATGGTATTATCTAGGCGTTCACAAATCTAGCCGAGGAGAGTATGGGATTTTTAACCGGCAAACGCGCACTGATTACGGGAGTAGCCAGCAACCGCTCCATTGCTTGGGGCATCGCCGAGGCAATGCGAGCGCAAGGGGCTGAAATCGCCCTAACCTATCAGAATGAGCGCCTCAAAAAACGCGTCGATCAATGTGCGGAGGCCGTCGATAGCCAGATCGTTTTGCCCTGTGATGTCTCCGACGACGAATCCATCGCAGCATTATTCAAACAGCTAGGTGAGCACTGGGAGTCTCTGGATATTGTGGTGCACTCCATCGGCTATGCAGACCGCTCTCAAATTCAAGGCGACTTTGTCGACAACATCAGCCGACAAGGTTTCGGCGAGGCCCACGAAATTAGCGCCTACAGCTTTGCCGCACTGGCCAAGGCGGCGCGGCCCATGCTGAGTGATAGCGCCGCCCTGCTCGCTATGACCTACCTCGGTGCCGAGCGCGCCATGCCCAACTACAATGTGATGGGCTTAGCCAAGGCCAGCCTAGAGGCCTCCGTGCGCTATATGGCTCAATCGCTAGGGCCTCAAGGTGTACGCGTGAACGCAGTTTCCGCAGGCCCTATACGAACACTCGCCGCCTCGGGCGTCGCCGATTTTAAAAAAATGCTGGAGCAAGTGGCCGAAACCGCACCGCTCAAGCGGAATGTCACCACTGAAGATGTCGGCAATACGGCCGCCTTTTTGTGCTCTGATTTAGCTCGAGGCATTACCAGCGAAGTCATCTATGTCGACAACGGTTTCCGCAATGTGGGCATGGGCGTTTTATAGCGTCACTGGAAGCTTGAGGCGTGAGCCGCCTTGGCGCGCTTTAATCACTGCTTTCGAATCAAAAACGGGGCCAGCGGCCCCGTCTTTCGATCTTAATGGCAATCTCAACTATTGCCCAGATTGATCAATCAAAGATTGATTGATGTCGATATCTGCCTCTTCTCTTAATTGATTCAAAACGGCGGCGTAGTCCATGCCTCCTTTTGAAGCCAGCAGTTGCTGCTTGATCTGCTCCTGCTCAGATTGGGTCAATTGCTCCCACTGACCAGGGCGCTTATCCAGCAGTTTCACCACGGCGCGGTCTTCACCCGAGAGATTGGCGTTCGCCACACTGGCTTCGGCTTCACCCATTGCCATTTTAAATGTGACTTGAATTAAACCGCGGGGCAGTTGCTCCGGATTCTTGCGCGTCACTCCCAGAGCCGTGTTGAACTCACCCCCCAGTCGCTCGGCAATAGCCTCGCCGGATTCGCCGCTGCGCCACGCTTCCGCCGCCTGACTTTGAGCCGCGGACAGCTGTTCGGCAACCGTTTTTGTCATCAAGGCCGACTCTACGTCTGAGCGCGCCTCCTCAAGTGTTTTTTCGTGGCGCGGTTCGTGTTCTTTGACGCGCAACACTACGACGTCGCCATTGCTTAAATCCAGTGTGCCCGAGTTATAACCATCGTCGAGAATATCCGTCTTAAACGCGGCCTCGCGAACCACAGGATCGCTGGCGATGCCTTCCCCGCTCGTGCGCGTAAACCAATCGCTGCTCTGCAATTCGAGTGACAAGGCTTGTGCGACGGGCTCGAGTGAACCTGAGCTCTCAAAGGCCAAGTTAGACATTTCGTCAATATCACTGTCGTAGCGAAGTCGCGCTTTGTTATCGAGCAGCTCTTGACGGATTTTCGCCGATATCTCGTCAAAGGGTTGAGCTTCGGCGGGCGTATACTCATCGAGGCGAATAATGTGGTAGCCAAATTGCGATTCCACCAAATCACTCACGGCGCCCTCTTCGGGCAAGTTAAACACGGCCTGTTCAAATTCGGGCACCATCACGCCCTTTTGAACCACACCCAGCGAACCGCCCTGCTCGGCGGAACCGGGATCGTCGGAGTGCTCTTTCGCCAAGGCGCTAAAATCGCCGCCCTCATTGATTTGAGTGAGCACTTGCTCGGCCTCACTGCGTACAGCAGCGCGAGCGTCTTCATCCGCATCGCTATCAAAGGCAAACAGAATATGGCTAGCCGAGCGCTCTTCTTGACTGGTGTAACGACCCGAATCGACGCCCGCTTGATACTCTTGCTGCACCTCTTCTTCGGTCACTTCTAAGCCGTTTTTGTAGTCTTCGAAATTGATCGCAACATATTCAACGCTGACTTTTTCAGGGTGCATGAACTGTTCGCGGTGGTCTTCAAAGTAGGCTTCGATCTCTGCATCGCTTAACTCGATATCAGAGCGGAAGGCTTCGCCGGAAAATGCAATGTACTCGATATCGCGCTCTTGATGCATTAAAGCGGCCATTTGCTCAAGCTGGCCGGGGGCAACAAAAGCCGTTTGGGTAATGCCCTCTTGAAACTGACCTTGGACAAAACGCTTCGTCATTGTCTGCTCGTACAGAGCGGGCGAATAACCGATGGAGCGCAACTGGCGCTTATAGGCCTCTGGATCAAACTGACCATCGGTTTGAAACTGGGGCGCTTCTTGAATAACGCGCACCAAGTCCTCATCAGAAATGGCGTAGCCATCGTTGAGGGTCGCCTGCTCTTGTAGCAATTGCTGAATGAATTGATCCGTCGTGCGCTTGGCCAACAGCTGATCGCCGAAGGACTCAGGCAACTCGCCGCCAAAAGCCTGAGTGAGGCGCTGGCGGTTTTGTGAGAGGCGCTGATTGTATTGCTGGATTGAAACCGATTCCCCATCGACCGTAATCGCGCTGTTGTCTCCCATACCGGCAACATAGTCATACAACATGGGAACGACCATAAACAGGCCTAGCGCGGCGATAATGACGAGGGCAACGGCACCCGTCACCTTTTCTCGAATAGCGAGTAGCATAGATTA
>DS990607.1:0-1212 GCA_000155715.1 gamma proteobacterium HTCC5015
GGCTGTGGAGAACAGAATATTTTGATCCCCCCGCACAGGTGCAACACTATAATTGGGGGTCGTTGTTATGGTCAAGCACAAGATGCTGTGTTTTTGTGGTGGAAAGGCGGTGGGCAGCCTGTGGATAAGTCGTGCACAAAAATGGCCGCATTTGTCGCTTTTGGGGCATGAGTGGCAAGGGGGCTTTATCTATCGGCATTACGCCGATTACGGCTTGTGAATATGTGGCACTGCACCATGTAATTTGAAAATGAATCCACTGAATTTTGATAGCAAAAACTGATATTGGGGAAATGCGACAGCGCCAAAGGTTGGGGCATCACCGACCCAAAGAGACAGATCGCGGAGAGCGACGAGAGAGTCACACTTGCAGCGGCGGCATGGGGCAGTCGAGGCTGTCGGCGATGGCGCGGATGAGTTCTCGCTCCCGAGGGCTGATCTCGCCATCGCTAGTAATGGTAGCAATGCAGGCCTTGAGTAGGCTGGGCTTGGCTAAGGGGTAGAGTCGCTTGAGTTGATCGAGCGCTTGGTTGAGTGCGTCGAGGCTGAGCTTATTCGTGGGCAACATGGGCTGTTTTAAACCTGCGCGCTCCATGCCTTCGCGGAAAGCCGTTTCGCGCTGTTCGCTTTGTGTCCCCGCGAGGGCGATGACGGACAACAGAAGTTGTACCGCTGGCGCCACGGGCTTGAGCTGGCGATATTTGGGTTTGGCGGGTTTGGGGGTGTCGAATTGATGCAGCAGGTAGTGGTGAATGATTCGCTCCATCGACCACTCAAATAAATTGACCTTGCGATCGGCTTTGATTAGCGCGTCGAGACAGGCTTCAAAGGCGTCGCGAACATCGGGCGCCATCTCAGCGAGTTGAGGCAGCGACATGTCGAGCAGCGTGAGTCGATGCTCCTCTTTTTTGAGGGGGGTGTGAAGCAAGTCATCAAGGTATTTTCCAACCAGGCCATCGAGATTGTTCACATGTTGACGCTGGTGTTGGCGCGTCTCGTTGTCGTCATCTGTGAGCAAGGCGTAGATGACCGCTCGGGCGCCCAACAGATCGTGGGCGTGCTTCACCCAAATTTCGGGCAGTTCCGAAAGCGTTTTACGCGCGGCGGCGAGGTGCTGTGGCGTGGGGTTGCCGACTTGATCGAGCGCCGCCTCGGCCAGGGCGACTGTGCCCAAAGTATTGGTGATGGCATTGCCCAATAGCTGGTCGTCGA
>DS990607.1:1232-38495 GCA_000155715.1 gamma proteobacterium HTCC5015
TTTTTTTCAAAGCCCCCGAAATGCCCTCGGGGTTGCGAGTGAATTGTACGGAGGAGGCGTCGGCCAAAAACTCGCGCTGGCGGCTGACCGCCGATTTAATAATGTTGCCAAAAAATACACCGCCAAAGCCGATGGCGATCAGGCCAATGGCAAAGGCGATAATGCCGAGGTTGCCTTTGCTGTCTCGATTATTACTGCGGCTGGCGCCCGTCCACCACAGCTTGTCTAGCAAGTGATAGCCGATTAAGCCGATGACTAGAATGCCGTGGAGTACACCCATTAAATGGATGTTGAGCCGCATGTCGCCGTGCACGATGTGGCTAAATTCGTGAGCCATCACGCCCTGCAGCTCGTCGCGGTCGAGTTTTTCGATAATGCCTCGGGTGGCGCCAATCACAGCGTCGTCGGGACTAAAGCCCGCGGCAAAGGCGTTGATGGCGCTGTCCTCGATTACATACACCGCGGGGACGGGTGTGCCAGAGGCAATGGCCATTTCCTCGACCACATTGAGCAGTACGCGTTCGCGAGGTGTGGCGTCATTGCGGCGCACGCGACGGCCGCCCATCATCTCGGCCACGACGCGACCGCCGCCTTTTAGTTGAGCCAGTTTGTAGAGACTGCCACCGCCGACGACTAAAATGACGGCGCCACTTACCAGCAGCGCGTTCTGTCCATTGAGCTGCTGCCAGACCAAGTGCCATTGAAAGCCTTGATTGGGGTCGGCTTGGATCATGCCGAGAAAGAGGGCCACTAAAAGGATGGTCATCACAATCAGTGTGAGCACAGCTAAGCTAAATAACATCACCAGTTGGCCGGTGCGTTTTCGCGCTTGGTCTTGGTGTTCAAAAAAGTTCATGGGGTCGCATACTGTTGGGTCGGCCTTTAGGCCGACGATGTCATTGCAGGTCGGAAGTGTGGAGCACTCCCGACGGGCCTTGCCTCACAGGGGGTTAGAAACTCACCTTGGGCGCTTCTTGAATCTGCTCACTGTCTTCGAATTCCAACAAACTGGCATATTGGCTGTGCCCGAAAAGGTTGGCAAAGAAGACGGGCGGGAAAGACTGACGGTACGTGTTGTAGCCCATTACCATGTCGTTATAGCCCTGCCGTGCGAAAGCCACTTTGTTCTCTGTCGAAGTGATTTCTTCGCTGAGTTGGCGCATATTCGTATCGGCTTTGAGGTCGGGGTAGGCTTCGACCACAACATTCAATCGGCCCAGCGCTGAGCCCAGCGCGCCCTCTGATTTGGCCAGCTCGCCCATGGCTTGTGCATCGCCTGGGTTTTTGGCCGCATTTTGCAAGCCCTGCTGGGCGGCGTTGCGCGCGGCAATCACTTCTTCCAGGGTGCCTCGCTCGTGTTGCAAATAGGCTTTGGCGGTTTCGACGAGATTGGGAATCAGATCGTAGCGGCGTTTGAGTTGAACTTCGATTTGCGCGAAACCATTTTCGTAGCGGTTCTTCAGGCTGACGAGTCGGTTGTAAATGCCAACGACGTAGATCACCAATACGATGATAATCCCTAGCGTAATAAGAGCTGGAACCATGATGTTTTCCCCTGTGACGTATGAGTTTGTTCGAAGCATTATCTACCTTGCTTTGCCAAAATCAAAGAGGGCAGGGCGGCTTAGCCGCATTGGCTCTTGTCGAAAAAAACACAGAGGCCACAGAGCGCACAGCACCCTATAGGACATAAAGGAACACGGAGGGGTGGGGGCATTCCGGAAAGCGCGACGCGCTTATTCGGAACCTCTGTATGGCGCGGCCACGGGGTTGGGTGAATTTTCATGTCATTGCGAACGAAGTGAAGCAATCTGCTCATCAAGCGTACCAATAGATTGCCGCGTCGGATGCGCCTCCTCACAACAATGACGAGTTTTAAGCCTTACCTACTTTTAAACAATGAGTCATTCCCGCGCAGGCGGGAATCTAGCGTCTTTGAGTGAGTGGGGTCGTAAAGCCACTGGGCTCCCGCCTGCGCGGGAGCGACGCTGCGAAGGTCGGCAAGTGCCTCCTCGAAATGACAGGGAAGCCGGCACAGGTGTCGGGCTAAATCCCAACCCGTGGTTAATGGCCCGAGCCGTGATAGGCTCAGTTAAAAAAGGAAGCGAGACTATGTTGGCGACTTTGCTGATTTCCATAGCGACTCTGTTGTTGGCTGTGCTGGTGCACTATGAGGCGCTGCGGTTATTTGGGCAGCGTTTTCCTAGGGCAGTGCACTACCACCGCTACGGTATTGCCCTTCTGCTGATTGGGGCTATTGTCGCTCATGTTATTGAGATCTGGCTGTTTGCGGCGGCCTACTGGGTGCTGGTACAAGTTCCCGACGCGGGCCGCGTCGAGGGGGCGTCGCAGTTTCTCGATTATGTCTACTTTTCTTTCGTCAATTTTACGACCTTGGGCTATGGCGATTTAACGCCGACGGGTTACATCCGCTTTCTCGCCGGAACAGAAGGTTTGGCGGGGTTTGTTTTAATTACTTGGACGGCTTCCTTTCTCTATGTGCAAATGGGGCGTTTGTGGAAGGATTGAACCGAGGCTAAACGCCTTTAATGTCTTTCAAAACCTTAAAAGCGGTTTGTTGGGCGTCCTGCAAAAAAGCCGACATATAGGCCAGTTCTAAGTCGCTTTTGCGAACGGCGGCGTAGACGGTGCCCCAGAGTCCGTTTTCACCCAGCGGCCGCGCTGTGACATAGCCTTTGTCGAGATAATCGGTCAGCACCCAGTTCGGCAGAGCGGCCACGCCGCGGCCACTGGCGACCAGCTGCATAATCATGGCCGTTAACTCAGCCGTGCGGCGCCCTTCGGGGGCGACCTGTGCGGGGTTTAGAAAGTCTCGATAGATGTCTAAGCGCGCGGTTTCCACAGGGTAGGTGATGAGGGTTTGATCGCTTAAATGTTCGGCTTTAATGCGCTTCTCTTTGTTTAATGGGTTGTTTTTATCTAAGGCGAGCAGCGCTTGATAGCCGAACAGCGGTTCAAAGTGCACGCCTTGCAAGTCTTGTGGGTCCGAGGTGACGACGAGGTCGACCTGACCGCGCGTTAGTGCGGCGAGGGGTTCGAAGGCAAAGCCGACAGAGATATCCATTTCTACTTCGGGCCACTCGTTTCGGTAGATATCCATGGTGGGCATTAGCCACTCGAAGCAGCTGTGGCACTCCATGGCCACATGCAAGCGCCCCTGGCTGCCGCCCGCCAATTGGCGAAGTTCCCGCTCTGCGGTGTTAATGCGGGGTAGGATTTCATCGGCCAAACTCAGCAAGCGTAGCCCCAGCGGCGTAAATTGCAGCGGCTTGCTCTTTCGAATGAATAGGGGGGCTTCGTAGTAGTGCTCGATGGCTTTGACTTGATGGGACAGTGCCGATTGCGTTTGATGCAAACGCAGAGCCGCCTTGGCTAGGTTGCCGCACTCGCGAAGCGTGCTGAGCGTTTTCAAATGGCGTATTTCCAAAAACATGGGTGGCTCCGATTGGTCTGGTGGGTTCGCCATAGAGGCGCAGCGTTTTCCGTCCGAAGCGATGACGCTCCCTCTCCCCCGGCCCCTCTCCCGAGATGGAAGAGGGGTGATCAATACACTCTGTGTTCTCTGTGGCGAGCATTAAACGTGAATTAAATTACAGATTAAATTGAAAAACAATCGTTTGATTCATGTTTGTGTGAGTTTAACAATAGCGACCATCATCAATGGAGGTTGCTATGACTGCACATATTTTGGGGTTTCCGCGTATTGGCGCGAAACGTGAAACAAAAAAAGCCGTTGAGGCTTTTTGGCGCGGCGAGATTGACCGCGACACCTTGCAACAGCGCGGTGCCGAAGTGCGCGCCGACGCCTGGCGCCGCCAGTCTGAGGCGGGGCTGGACTTTGTCACGGTGGGGGATTTCTCATGGTACGACGGCGTGCTCGACACCAGCGCGCGCCTGGGTGTGGTTCCACCTCGCTTCCAAGGTGTGGGAGCCGAGGCGGGTAGAGCCACCACCGTCGATCTCGATACCTATTTTCGCATGGCCCGAGGGCGCGGGGTCGAGAGCGGCGGTGGCGATACCTTCGCCTGTGAAATGACCAAATGGTTTGATACGAACTATCACTACTTGGTGCCCGAATTTTTTGCCGAGCAACGCTTTGCACTCAATATCGACGATTTGCTGACTCAGATTGAAGAGGCAAAAGCCTTGGGGCACAACGTGAAGCCGACCATTTTGGGGCCGCTGAGTTATCTCTACTTGGGTAAAGAGCAAGAGTCCGGCTTTGATCGTCTATCACTTTTGGAGCGTTTGCTGCCGGTTTACAGCGATTGGCTGGGGCAACTGGCAGATGCGGGCGCAGAGTGGGTGCAAATCGACGAACCGATTTTGGCACTCGATTTGCCGAGCGATTGGCAGCAGGCGTTCGAGCGCGCCTACAACATTTTACAGGCGGCACCCGTCCGCCTCTTGTTGGCGACCTATTTCGGTGAACTGGGGGCGAACACGCACACCGCGCTGAGCTTGCCAGTGGCGGGATTGCACATTGATTTAGTGCGCGGTGCCGATCAGTTGCAAGGCGTTTTGGATCGTTTGTCGCCTTACAAAATATTGTCGTTGGGCGCAGTCGACGGTCGCAACATTTGGAAGTCCGATCTCTCGGCTGTTTTGCCCACTCTACAAAAGGCGAGAGAGCAGCTGGGTGATCGTCTGTGGGTGTCGGCCTCGTGTTCATTGCTGCACACGCCGGTCGATCTGGCCTCCGAGCGCGGCGGTTTAGATGAAGAACTGCTCAGTTGGCTGTCGTTTGCCACGCAAAAGCTACATGAGATTGTCGTGCTGAATAGTGCGGTTCACACGGGAGCACACAGTGTTGGCGACGCGCTGGCAGACAATGCTAAAGCGATTGCCTCGCGCAGGCAGTCCTCGCGTATTCACAAGCCCGTCGTGGCCGAGCGCCTTGCCGCCGTCAAAGCGAGTGATAGCCAGCGACGCAGTGGCTATGTAGAGCGCGCAGCGGCTCAGAGAACGCATCTTGATTTGCCTCTTTTTCCCACGACGACCATTGGCTCATTCCCGCAAACACCCGAGATTCGTCGCGCTCGTCGCGATGTTAAGCGCGGCGATTTATCGGCGGATGATTACCAGAAACAAATGGAGGCCGAAATTACGCAAGCGGTGCGCGCTCAAGAAGATTACGGTCTCGACGTGTTGGTTCACGGTGAAGCCGAGCGCAACGACATGGTGGAATACTTTGGCGAGCTACTCGACGGTTTTGCCTTTAGCAAAAATGGCTGGGTACAAAGCTACGGATCGCGCTGTGTGAAGCCACCGATTATTTTTGGCGATGTCAGTCGACCCGCCGCGATGACGGTGGCGTGGTCGCGCTTCGCCCAGTCGCTGACGGATAAACCGATGAAGGGCATGCTGACCGGGCCTGTGACGATTTTGCAGTGGTCGTTTGTACGCGATGATCAACCGCGTGAAACCAGCTGCCGCCAGATCGCCCTCGCGCTGCGCGATGAGGTTCTCGACCTTGAGGAAGCGGGCATTGGCTCCATTCAAGTTGACGAGCCCGCTCTGCGCGAGGGGTTGCCACTGCGTCGAGCGGAATGGCAAGCGTATCTCGACTGGGCGGTTGAGTGCTTCCGTTTGGCAGTGAGCGGCGTGCGCGATGAAACTCAGATTCACACACACATGTGTTACGCCGAGTTCAACGACATTATTGAATCGATTGCCGCTCTAGATGCGGATGTGATCACCATTGAAACCTCTCGCTCGAATATGGAATTGCTCGATGCGTTTGCGGACTTTAACTATCCGAATGAAATAGGGCCTGGTGTTTACGATATTCACTCGCCACGCGTGCCCAATGAGGAGGAAATGGTGGCTTTGATGGAGAAGGCGGCGGAATTGATTCCCGCCGAGCGCCTGTGGGTCAACCCCGATTGTGGTCTTAAAACCCGCGGCTGGCCAGAGACCGAGGCGGCGCTTAAAGCCATGGTGGCAGCGGCGCGAACTCTGCGTCAAAAACACCTAGCGAGTAAAGCGGGGTAGTGGTAGATCGAGTTTTAAGCCTCGCCTACTTTTTAAAAAAAGCGGGTCATTCCCGCGCAGGCGGGAATCCAGCGTCTTTGATTGAGTGGAGTAGCCAAGCCACTGGGCTCCCGCCTGCGCGTGAGCGACGTTGGAGGGGCGGAAACGATAGTGAGGTGTTGCATGCGAAGGTCGGCTACGCCGCCTCGCAATGATGAGTGAGCTGTCATTGCGAACGCAGTGAAGCAATCTGCTTATCAAGCGCCCAACAGATTACGTCGCCTGCGGCTCGTAATGACGAGAGTCGTGTAGATGACTGTACCTATGACTTGTAATGACGGCGTTTTAAGCCGTGCCTACTTTAAAAGAACGAGTCATTCCCGCGCAGGCGGGAGTCCAGCGTCTTTGATTGAGTGGAGTAGCCAAGCCACTGGGCTCCCGCCTACGCGGGAGCGACGGTGGTGAGGCGAGAGCGACGGTTGTGGCACGGGAACGATGGTGGGACGCTACATGCGAAGGTTAGCTATACCTCACTTGGGCAGCGGGGTGAACAGCTTGGCTTTTTCTAGCTGAGCCGCAAGGCCGAACAGGGTGTGCTCATCACACATGCGGCCATAAAACTGCATACCGATGGGCAGACCCGACGGGCTCATTGCCAGCGGCGTCGACATGGCGGGTAGACCGGAAATATTGCCGAGGATCGTAAAGGCCATTTTGCGCAGTACAGGCAGAGCCATGGGTGCAACGATGCCGCTGTTGAACAAAAAGCGACCGATGTTAAAGCGACTAGAGAGCGTCATAAGCGTTTCATCAAGGGCGCTTGGAGGCAGTACGCCGTGGGGTACGGCGGTGCTGGGAACCGTTGGGCAGAGCATGACATCGTACTGTTCTAGCAGCAGTCCAGCCGCGCGACTGATGTTAAACCACTCCTGCTTGGCTTGAACCAAGTCGGACGCTTTGAACGAACGCCCCAACATGGCCATGTTTTTCGTGGAGGGCTCTAGCTGGCGCGCGGCGGCATCGCCAAAATCGCGGCGGATGTTTTGTTCGGTCGCGGCAGTATGGGCGCAGACCACCACAAAAAAAGCGCGCCAGAAGCGTTCCGGGTCGATGTCTGGCTTGGCTTCTTCGACGCGGTGGCCCAAAGACTCCAGTTGTTTGGCAGTTTGGTCTAAAGCCTCTAGTACGTCTTTGTCGACACTGACGCCGGGCACCATGGGGGTGCGTGTTAAGGCGATACGCAGTGGTTTGCAGTCTTCCTGCGTTGCGCTGAGAAAGGTCTTTTCGGGGCGCGCAATGTGATAGGGAGCTCCGGTTTCATAGCCGGCGGTGATGTCTAGCATAGCGGCGCTATCGCGCACTGAGCGCGTGAGCACATGCTCGGTGGCCGCGCCATCCCAGCTCTCGCCGACATCGGGTCCCGCGGGATTGCGGCCGCGGGAGGGTTTTAAGCCAAACACGCCGCACCACGCTGAGGGGAATCGAATCGAGCCACCGCCATCGCCGCCCGAGGCCATGGGCACCATGCGAGAGGCCACGGCGGCGGCGCTGCCTCCCGATGAGCCGCCCGTGCTGTATCCCGATTTCCACGGGTTGTGCGCTACGCCGTGAGCTTTGGGCTCCGTCGTGATGATCAGGCCCAGCTCGGGGGTGTTGGTTTTGGCAAAAAAATTCACGCCACTGCTGCGATAGCGTGCCGCCAGTGTGGTGTCTTGGGGCGGTACCCATTGCACGCCTCGGCTGCCCATGCTGAGCGGCTCGCCGGCACAGGCGTTCATTAAATCTTTCAAGACAAAGGGAACACCTTGGAAGGGGCCCTCGGGAAGGCCGCGATCAACGGCGTTGCGGGCGCGTTCATCAAAGCGGTGAATGACGGCGTTGAGCGATGGGTTGACCGCATCGACTCGGGCTATGGCGGCCTCTAGCAATTCCGAAGCACTGACCTCTCCCTTGCGAACCAACTCGCCTAGGCCTAAAGCATCGTATTGTGCGTATTCAGTAAATGTCATGGTCTTGTCTACGGTGATGGTGTTTAAGGGAAGTCATTAAGTGCTTATGGTGCTTTAAGCGTGTGATGCAGCGACTACCTTGGCTGCATGCGGATGGCGCCGTCGAGGCGGAGAGTCTCGCCGTTCATAAAGTCGTTTTCGATCAGCGTCACTACCATGCGCGCGTATTCTTCGGGGTGGCCGAGGCGTTTTGGGAACTGAGTCATCGCGACCAGCGGCTCCTTGACCTTATCGGGCATGCCGTTCATTAGAGGCGTTGAGAAGATGCCCGGTGCGATGGTGTTGCAGCGGATGCCGAGCGAGGCTAAATCTCGCGCCATTGGGAGTGTCATCCCCACAATACCGCCCTTGCTGGCCGAGTAGGCGGCTTGGCCAAGCTGACCGTCAAAAGCGGCGACAGAAGCGGTGTTAACAATTAAACCGCGCTGGCCATCGGCGTCGATAGGGGCGTTTTTCGCCATGGCAGCGGCGGCGAGACGGCCCACATTAAAAGAGCCGATTAAATTGATTTGAATGACTTTTTCAAAGCCGTCCAGTGGGTGGGGTGCCCCCTCGCGATCGACCGTTTTGTTGGCAGAACCAATGCCGGCGCAATTGACGCATACGTCAAGGCGGCCAAATTGCTCGACGGCTTGGTCGATGGCTGATTGTATTTGTGCTTCGTCCGTGACATCGGCTTGGACGAACAGGGCCGCATCGCCCAGTGCTTGCGCTGCCGCTTGGCCTTGCTCTTGATTTAAGTCGATGATGAGCACGCGGCCACCGCGTTCGACGAGCGCTTGGGCTGTGGCGTGCCCTAGGCCTGAAGCGCCGCCGGTAATGAGAGTGGTGCTGTTTTTTATCTGCATTGCTGTACCTTTATTCCGTCTGAGTTGAGTAGGGCTCTGGGCGCTGATCGTCGGGCATAAACAAACTGGGATCGACCCAAGTGCCGTTGAGGCCAACCGACCAGTGTAAGTGGGGGCCCGTTACGCGGCCTGTCGCACCGACTTCGCCGAGCGTATCACCGCGTTCGACGCGCTGGCCTTTTTTGACATGAATGTCGTTGAGGTGGCAGTAAAAGCTAATCACGCCCTGACCGTGATCGATAAACACACTGTTGCCATTAAAAAAGAAATCGCCCGCTTCGACTACCAGACCCGGCGCGGGGGCTTTAATCGGTGTGCCCGTGGCAGCGGCGATGTCTAGGCCGCCGTGAGGGTTGCGGGGTTGTTCGTTAAAAAAGCGCTTAAGCCCAAAGTGGCTGGAGTAGGGGCCGTCGACGGGTTTGTGCATGACCAGGTCGGGCCAAGTGTTTTCATCAAAGTGGCGTTTGGCCGCGCGCTGTGGGGCGATTTCTTGGCGAATGCGTTTGAGGTCGTCGGGGTTGGGATTGACCTTGCGTTTGTTTTTGATGGTCAGCCACTGCTCGGGATAGTCGCGATGGGTCACGGTAAAGTGATGGGCGCGACCGTCGACGATCAGCTTGTCGGGGCCCGCTTGGCCTTTGAGGGGAATGCCCACCAAAGCAACCCACTGGCCGTCGTTTTTTACCACGCTAACGCGTTTGCCGTAGTAATCGGCTCTCGGCGGCGTATCGCTAGAGGCGGGGCCTAGTGGCACCACAGCGACGCCGCCTGGTGTTGGGCTGTGGTCGGGCAATTGGGCCGTCGCTAAAAGCGGCAGGAGTAATAATAAAAAAGTAGGAAGACAGCGCATACCGTGTATTGATTGATTAAAGCGAGATTAGTTCTAACACAGCTGTGTCACTTTTCGCTATAGCGGTTAGAGGTGACATGGCCAAAGACACCTTGTTTTTTGCCTTGCTTCTTTTACAGTCAATTTCTCAGTAATTAAGAGGAAATGACATGACCGAGTTTATGCGCGGTTTTCGCTACGCGGTAGACGGCTTCAAAATTATTAAGGCGCCCAAGCTGCGTCGCTATGTCATCGTGCCCTTTATCGTCAATATGGTGTTGTTCTCGCTCGGCCTATGGTATCTCGGCAGTGAGTTTGGGCGGCTGATGGATAATGTGCCCACTTGGTTGCCTCAGAGCATCGACATGCCGAGTTGGCTGTCGTGGCTTGAAGGTATTTATCAAGGTTTTATGGCCGTGCTTGGCTGGTTGCAGTATTTGATGTGGCTGTTGTTTTTTGCCCTGTACCTCATCGTGGTGTTCTACACCTTTACCATTGTGACCAATATTATTTGTGCACCTTTTAATGGATTTTTCTCGGCGGCGGTTGAGCGCCATTTGCTGGGTGATGAAGTGTTTCACATCGAGCGCAGCATTGCCGAAGAGGTGCGCTTGGCGCTGGTGTCGGAAGTGCGCAAATTGCTCTACATGTTGAAGTATTTAATTCCTTTGCTCGGCATTGTATTGCTGATGTGGGTGACCGTGCTTCCACAGCCGCTGATTCCCGTCGTCTGGTTTGCCTACGGCGCTTGGATGCTGTCTTTTGACTACGCCGACTACCCACTGGGCAACCACGGTTTAACCTTTGCCGAAGAGCGGCCTCTGTTAAAACAGCATCGCGGTTTAGCGCTGGGTTTTGGCAGCGCGATTATGTTGATGACGATGGTGCCCGTATTGAATTTCTTTGCGGTGCCCGTGGGTGTGGCGGGTGCCACAAAACTCTATTTGGGACGTCTGCGAGAATCGGTAGAGCAAAAGCCCTGCATCGATTTTAAAGGTGCGGCAAAAGAATAACCGTTGCATACAATAAGGCGTGGCGGAAATTCGCTGAAATAGGCTTAACGGCTAAGACGAGGAGATCATCATGCGAAGTTTGCCCGAATTTTTAAGCGCCTATGGCGTGAGTCACAAAAATACACTGAACCAGTACATTCATTTTGTTTGCGTTCCGCTTATTTTCTTTTCCATTTTCGCCATGCTTTGGGCACTGCCCGTGGGGCAGTGGTTGAGCTTAGACGGTGCTGCTGCCTACTGGGTGAACGGCGCTACGATTGCCGCGGTGTTAACCGGTTTGGTGTATCTCAAACTGGGCTTGGGAGCCTTTGTTTTGATGGCGTTTTGGTACGGCTTGAGCCTGTTGGGTATTTTTGCCCTAGAGGCGTTACAACTGCACTTGGTGTGGACGGGGCTCGCCATTTTTGTACTGTCTTGGATCGGCCAGTTCTACGGCCACAAAGTAGAGGGCGCCAAACCTTCGTTTTTTGAGGACTTGGTTTTTCTGTTGATTGGCCCCATTTTTGTGAGTGTCGAAATGGCGGCTAAAGTGGGTCTGCCCGTTCCCTACGCCATGGATAACCACAGTTAACCGTGCAGGGGCCACTGAATAGGTGGCCCCGCCGCAGCACGTACTTCTCTTCGCTTCGGCGACTGTGTCGCGGTGGCAAAGCTTCCTCCTCTCTGCCGTTTTTGCCACAATCGGTGGCTTATCAGGCAAATAGAACCATAAAACATGAAAGCGCATTTATACCGCTGGTCTCGTCACTGGTTGGTAACAGGGGATATTCCACACAATGAGTCGCATCGCCACATCAGTGCGTCGGTGCTGTTGGGTTTGTTAGGGGAGTTTGAGCTGTCGGTTAACGGCGTTAGGCGCCATACGCGAGCTGCCATCGTCGCACCGGAAGTGGAGCAATCTCTGTCCGCTCCCAACACGCCTTTGTTGATTGTTCACTGCGACCCCGACAGCGAGGTGTGGCAGCATTTTAAGTACTTGTTGCTGGAGGAAGACAGTGTCGATATCCCGCCGCCCTCGCAATTGAGCGCGCCGTTGAGCTCGCTCAATTCGCAAGCGGGAGACGCGCGTATCGCCGCTCAGCTTATTGACGACTGGCTGGGCGAGCTCGGTACTCGGGCGCAAGCGCTCGACCCGCGCATTGCCGACACCTGCGCCTATTTGCGCCAACACCTGCCCGAGCGCATCGATCTTGAGGTGCTGGCCGAGCGCATTCACTTGTCGACCTCGCGTTTAACCCATTTATTTCGCGAGGAAACGGGCGTGTCGCTGCAGCGGTTTTTGTTGCACTTGAAAATGTTGCAGGCGATTCGCCTGTGGCAGCCGGGGATGACTCTGTCCGCATTGGCAGCAGATGCTGGGTTTTACGATCAACCCCACCTCGCGCGCACGGTGCGCGCTATGTTCGATGCCCTGCCTTCATCGTTAACGCAAGAGGGGGCGCTGCGCGTCCACCACTGCGAAGATATAGGCTAGCTGTGGTGAAACACGCCGTGGTCGCTGTGTGAAAGGCCGTGACAGGGGTGTGGCAAGCGTTAGAATACGCGCTTTGGCTCTATCTTTCTTTAATTTCTATGTCGCTGGCTGACCGCAATCAACACATCGCTCCGTTTTACGTTATGGATCTACTGGCTCGCGCCAAGCAGCTAGAGGCCGAGGGGCGCGATATTGTGCATTTGGAAATTGGCGAGCCCGATTTCAGCGCGCCCCAACCCGTGGTCGAGGCGATGCGCGACGCTTTGGCCCAGGGTATTACCCACTATACGCCAGCGCTGGGTTTGCCCGAGCTGCGCGCGGCGATTGCCGATTTTTACCAGCGGCGCTATGGCGTCGATGTGCCCGCTGCTCAGGTTGCGGTGACACCGGGTGCTTCGGGGGCGCTGCAATTGATTTGCGGCGCTTTAATCAATGCGGGAGATCGCGTGTTGATGGCCGACCCTGGCTACCCTTGTAATCGCCACTTTGTGCGTTTGTTTGGCGGGCGCGAGTGGTCAGTGCCCGTGGGACCAGAGAGTCGTTATCAGTTGACTGCTGCGGAGATTCGAGCGGTCATAAAAGGGGCCAGTGCGGCCGAGCTGGCGCAGATTAAAGCGGTGTTTGTGGCCAGCCCGAGCAATCCCACGGGAACGCTGTTGAGTCAGGGCGAGCTGGCGGATATTCACGCCCTGTGCCAAGAGCGCGGTTGGTGGCTGGTGGTGGATGAAATCTACAATGGTTTGATCTACCAAGTGCAAGAGCACACAGCAGCGGGTTACGGTCTCGACGATGAGAGTCGCACGGCGGTGGTGAACAGCTTTTCGAAATACTTTGGCATGACGGGCCTGCGCCTCGGTTGGTGCGTTTTGCCGAATACGCTGTGCAATGCGGTGGAGCGGCAGGCGCAAAACCTGTTTCTGTCGCCGTCGACGCCCGCTCAGTATGGTGCACTGCAGGCCTTTAGTGGCGAGACAGCGGCGATTTTGGAGTCGCGCCGCCAAGCCTTTGAGGCGCGCCGTGACTATTTGTTGCCCGCGATTCGCGAGCTTGGTTTTGACGTCCCCGTCGAGCCACAGGGGGCGTTTTACCTCTACGCCGATAGCACCGCCTTTGGCGAGGACAGCTTTGCCCTGTGTGAAATGCTGCTGGATCAAGCGGGCGTGGCACTGACGCCCGGCCTCGATTTTGGCGAACATCGCAATCGCCAGCACCTGCGCTTTGCCTATACTCGTGAAATTCCCGTGCTAGAAGAGGCGGTAGCCCGGCTCCGGCGCTATCTCTAGTGCGGGCGGCGCGAATGGCGCTGGCATCTATTAGCCAAATACTTCAAAATCGGCTTTTCTTTTTGCGCTGCCACTCCCTAGAGGACGTGGTGGCCCGATACTGACCGTAACGAGCTAAGCACAGCCACTATGCGATTGAGCAAAATCAAATTGGCGGGTTTTAAATCTTTTGTCGACCCGACCACCATCGCGTTTCCCACCAATCTAACGGGCATTATCGGCCCTAACGGTTGCGGTAAATCCAATACCATCGACGCCGTGCGCTGGGTGATGGGCGAGTCCTCGGCCAAGCACTTGCGCGGTGCCTCTATGGAGGATGTGATTTTTAA
Source organism: gamma proteobacterium HTCC5015 (assembly GCA_000155715.1). Taxonomy (GTDB): domain Bacteria; phylum Pseudomonadota; class Gammaproteobacteria; order HTCC5015; family HTCC5015; genus HTCC5015. The sequence goes on from DS990607.1 coordinate 15,012, forward strand.
AGGCTCGTCGGCGCGCCCTCCTGTGGGCAAGGCCTTTGTCGAGCTGGTGTTCGACAACTCGGACGGCTCGCTGGGTGGTCAGTACTCCCAGTTTTCCGAGATCTCCACGCGCCGCGAAGTCACGCGCGAGGGCAAATCTACCTACTATTTAAACGGTACGAAGTGTCGCCGTCGTGACATCACGGATATCTTTCTGGGCACGGGCTTAGGGCCGCGCTCCTACGCCATTATTGAACAGGGCATGATCTCTCGATTGATCGAGGCCAAGCCCGAGGAAATGCGCGTCTACATCGAAGAGGCGGCGGGTATTTCCAAGTATAAAGAGCGCCGCCGAGAGACCGAGAACCGCATTCGACACACGCGCGACAATCTCGCGCGTCTCGATGACTTGTTAGACGAGATCAATAAGCAAATTGGCCGCCTCGACCGCCAGGCGAAAACCGCCGAGCGCTACAAGGGCATGAAGGAAGAAGAGCGCACGAGAAAGGCTGAGTTACTGGCGTTGAAGTGGCGCGAACTGAATAACCTAGTTAACAACCGCGAGCGCTATTTGCAGGAGTTGCAAAACCAAGTCGAGGCGGAGATCGCCAAGCAGCGCGAAGTGGAAGCCAAAATTGAATCCCAGCGCGAGGGACAGGTTCAAGCCAACGAAAAATTGGGCGAGGTGCAGGGCGAGTGGTACCGCATCGGCTCTGAAATTACTCGAACCGAGCAGAGCATCCGCCACCACAAGGACACTCGCGAGCGCCAGAGCCAAGATCTCCAGCAAATTGAAAATGCCTATCAACAGGCCATGCGTGCAATAGAAGAAGATCGAGCGCGCCTGTCGGAGCTGGATCGCGATCTCGAAGAAAAATCGCCCGCCTACGAAGGTATTAAAGAGGCCGCTGAATTGTCCGCTCAGCGACTCGAAGAGTGCGAAGTGGCCATGAATCAATGGCGCGACGAATTCGACGCATTCAATGTTCGCTACACCGAGGCCAGCCAAGTGGCCAAGGTAGAGGGCACGCGTCGCGACCAAATTGAACGCAATCAACTCGATCTGCAGCGCCGTATCGAGCGCTTAGAGGGGGAGCTTCAAGAGCTGGGTGGGTTGGATCTCGATGCCGATATCGCCCGCGCCGAGGAGCAAGAGGCGCAGCTGGCGGAGCAGTCGGCGGAAATGGAAGAGCGCTTGGCGCAGATTAAGCAGCGCCAGAGTACGCGTCGCGAGCAGAATGACGATCTCACCAAACAGCTCGATGAGGCTACCCAGCAATTGCAAAGTGCCCGCGGTCGACTCGCCTCTCTAGAGGCGCTGCAACAAGCGGCTCTAGGCAAGCACAACGAGTCAGTCGTCGAGTGGTTAAAGGGAAATCAGCTGGATGACAAGCCGCGCCTCGGCGAGCAAATTGATGTCGATAGTGGCTGGGAGCGCGCCGTTGAGACGGTGCTTGGCAATCATCTGGAAGCCGTCTGCGTCGATGGCCTCGATGCGGTTACCTCCGTGCTCGGAGGTTTAGAGCAGGGTGAAGTGGTGCTGATGGACAGCTCCAGTGCCGCGGGGCAAGGCTCAGCCGAGGCCGACCAATTACTGGCTAAGGTGCGCAGCGAGCGCGATATCGCCAGTTTGTTAAACGGCGTTTATGCCGTCGATACGCTGGATCAAGCGCTGGCTAAGCGCTCCAGCCTGAGCTCTGGCGAGTCGATTGTGACCAAAGACGGCCTGTGGTTGGGGCGCTCTTGGTTGAGAGTGGCTCGGGATCAGGATGCCGAGGGCGGCGTGTTAAGCCGCGAGAGGGACATTCGCGAGCTGCAAGAGCAGTTGGTAGAACTGGAAGCCAAGGTAGAAAGTATTGATGAAGAGCGCACGGAGGGCCGTCAAGAAGTGGCGCAGTACGACAGCGAACGCGAAGCGCTGGGCGGCGACTTACAGCAAGTCCATCGGCAGCACGCCGATTTGCGCGGCGAGCTGAACGGTTTGCGAATGCGCGCGGAGCAGGCGGGTAAGCGTCGTCAAAATTTGAGCGACGAGCGCGCCGAACTCAAAGCCAAGCTGGAAGAGGAGAACGCCAACCTGACTGAAGTTCAGGAGGCGCTGGCGCAAGCCAAAATTGAACTCGGTGGTTCCGAGGAAAAGCGGGAGACACTGCTGGCTCAGCGCGAGCAGCTACAGGATAACCTCAACGACGCTCGCCACACGGCGCAGCGCGATCGCGAGGCCTTGCAGCAGCTGGCGATTTCGATTGAGTCGATGCGTACGGCCAAAGATTCGGCGGATCGCAATTTGGAGCGCATGAACTCCCAGACCGAACATTTGAAACAGCGCCGCGAAGAGCTGCTAGAGAATCTCAGCCAAGACGATGCGCCCGTCGAGGCGATGCAGGCTGAGCTAGAGGAGTGGCTGGCCAAACGCGTGGAAGTCGAAGGCCAAGTGGAGCAGGCGCGTCGCGATGCGGAAACCATCGAGCACTCTCTGCGCGAGCTCGATCAAGAGCGCCTAACCTTTGAGCGCGCCGCCCAAGAGAAGCGCAGCCAGCTTGAAAGCGAGCGCCTCGGCGCTCAGGAAAACAAAGTGCGCTGCCAGACGGTGAAAGAGCAGCTTGACGAAACGGGTCACGATGCCCGCACATTGCTGGAGTCGCTGCCCGAAGACGCCGCGATTAAAGCGTGGGAAGAGCAGGTGCAGCAGATTGCCCAGCGTATCAGTCGCTTGGGGCCCATTAACTTGGCGGCCATCGACGAATACAAAGAGACCGCCGAGCGCAAAGAGTACATGGACGCCCAGTACAAAGATCTCACCGAAGCTTTGACGACGCTGGAAAACGCGATTGCCAAAATCGACAAAGAAACGCGCCAGCGCTTCAAGGAAACGTTCGACCAAGTCAACAAGCGCGTGGGCGAGATGTTCCCCAAATTGTTCGGCGGCGGTCAGTGCCATCTCGAACTCACTGGTGACGACTTGCTCGATACGGGGGTGTCGATTATGGCGCGACCTCCGGGCAAACGCATTTCTAATATCCACCTGTTGTCGGGCGGCGAAAAAGCACTGACGGCTGTGGCTATGGTGTTTGCCATTTTCGAGCTCAACCCGGCGCCATTCTGTATGCTCGATGAAGTAGACGCGCCTTTGGACGAAGCTAACGTGGGGCGCTTCTGCCGCATGGTGGAAGAGATGTCGAAGTCGGTGCAGTTTATTTTTATTACGCACAATAAAACCACCATGGAGTTGGCCAATCAGCTATCGGGTGTCACCATGCGTGAAGCGGGTGTGTCCCGCCTCGTGGCGGTGAATGTTGAAGAAGCCGTTAAAATGGCGGACGCATAAACAAAACACGACCGAAGCGGCGGCAGCCAATCGGGGAGGGTGAATGGACAGTTTGCGTTGGGTCTTGCTGATTATTGGCATAGCGATAGTGGCCGCTGTGGCGGCCTTTACCCTGTGGCAAAAACAACGCAGTCGCGCTTCTACTCAGGAGCTGCGCGACTGGCCCGATGACCGCGCTGGCGACGAAGTGGACTACGACGATTTGCCGAGCTTGGAACAGCTTCAAGCGGCGCGCGCTCAACACGCCGCCGAGGGCGCTTCGCTGCCCCCGCTAGAGCGCGATGTGGTGGAGGAAATTCGCGCCGCCGATGTCGAGCGAGATGCCCGCCGCGATGAGGAGTCGTGGCTGCCCCCTGCGGACGACGAACCCGCCGCCGAAGCGGATGCCAGCCCCTATGCGGAAGGTTTAAAGCGCCACTTTCAGTCTGAGGCATCAAGCTCGCCCAGCGAGCCCGAAGAGCAGACGCCTCAAGCCGAGTCCGAGGCCGATCGCCCGGAACCCCAGCTAGGTACCACGACAGGGGTCGAGGCGATGGCCGACGATGAGCGCCAAAGTCCCCAGTTGTCGGCCTCTGAAGTCGACGCTCAGCGCCCCGAGCCCTCGTTGGGCGAGACTGACTCGTCGACGCCGATAGATTCAGCGCAGACACAATCCTCTGAGCCTCGCTCAGCGCCCCAGCCAGAGCCTAGCAGGGGCGCTCAAGCTGCAAGCGAGGACGAGAAGGCCTCGGCTGCAACAGAGCCCCCACAGCAGGCAGCGCTCTTTGCCGATGAGCCCGCTACGGCACCACCCAAGGTGCCAGCGCCGAAAAAGCGCCGCGAGAAGCCACTCAGTACCGAGCGAGAAAAGCCATCGGTGCAGCAGACCAGTGCCGAGGAAGAGGCGGCCATGGTGGCCCGCGCGGCACGCCAGCGAGTGGAAGAGGCGGCGCGTCTTCAGGCTGAGCAAAATGCGGCCAAAGCGGACTCGCCGACGTCGAGTGCGCCGTCTTCTTCGACCGCATCAGCGACCTCCGAAAGCGATAAAAAACCGGTTGAAGCGGTTAGTTCGGGCACACAAGGCCAGACAAAACAGCGCAGGGCGGATAGAGCCACCGAGACGAGCAAAACCAAAGAAGAAGTGGTCGTTCTGTATTTAAAAGCGAAAGATTCGATTGGTCTCTACGGCCCGGAAATTGTTCGCTGCCTTGAAGCGATGGGTTTTAAGCACGGCGATATGGATATTTACCACTATCAATCGGCGGGGCAGCGCATTGTCAGCGTGGCCAATATCGAAAAGCCCGGCACCTTTGACCCCGACAATATGACGGGCATGACAACGCCGGGGCTCGCCCTGTTTTTACAATTGCGCCCCGAGAGCGATTTTGAGTTTAGCGAACAAGTGCTGGTGAAATCGGCTAAGTACATGGCCAGTCAACTCAAGGCCACGGTACTAGACGGCCAGCGCAAGCCGCTCGATGCTAAAGGCGAGCAAGCTCTGCGCCTTCGCATTCGCACCATTCAAAGCGATTTTCAAGGCGCTTCCACGCGCTCTTAATGCAATTCGTCTATAAAAAATAATATGAAAAATATATTTAGAGTATTAGTAGTTACATCTTTATTGCTTTATTTCATATTTTTGATCACTGATTACTTCAGTGTTTATATTTACGGTAGGGATATTCTTAACGCACTGGAGTGGAGAGGGCATACAGCTAAAGTTAGTTGGGCTAGCAGCTTATTTTATCCAGTCGTTTTCCTGTACATACTGGCTTCAGTCGGGTTGGTTTTATTTAAAAAATGGGCGAGAAGCTTATTTTTATTTCTAACACTATTTAATACATTAATGCTTCCATTCTATGGGCTTGTCGTGGAAGGCCACTATCATGCCTTTTTAGGCGCATTAATAACCCTCATAGATGGCTCTATTATTACGCTCGCATACCTATCTAGCTTGGGTAGGCAGTTTAGTAAAATTGCATAACAATTTATCTAAGCAAAAACTTTGGTTGGCAGCTGGTTTGTGTGTTTAGTGAATACCTTTTATGAAAATAGATAACCCCATTCAGCAGCACATCGACAGCCTGCGCGAGCAATTACACCAGCACGCTCACGCCTACTATGTACTGGATGAACCCAGCATTCCCGATGCGGAATACGATCGGCTGTTTCGCGAGCTGCAATCGTTAGAAGCCCAATACCCAGAGTCTCACAGCGACGACTCACCCACTCAGCGCGTGGGTGCTGCGCCACTCGACGCCTTTGTCAGTGTCGAGCACGAGGTGCCCATGTTGTCGCTGGGCAATGTGTTTTCCGATGACGAACTTGTGGCCTTTGACCAGCGCTTGCGAGAGCGCTTGGATTACCCCAGTGAGCTAGAGTACGCTGCCGAGCCCAAGCTGGATGGTTTGGCCATTAGCCTGTTGTACGAAGACGGTGTGTTAGTGCGCGGAGCCACCCGCGGCGATGGCTCGGTGGGGGAGGATGTCACCCAAAACATCAAAACCATTCACTCCATTCCACTGCGCTTGCCGAAACGGGGCGATTGGCCCAAGCGCCTTGAGGTGCGTGGTGAAGTGTATATGCCCAAGGCGGGGTTTGAGGCTATGAATGCCAAGGCGCGGGAGCAGGGCGACAAGGTGTTTGCCAACCCTCGCAACGCCGCCGCGGGTTCCTTGCGCCAGCTCGATTCGCGCATTGCCGCTTCGCGGCCGTTGGATATGTACTGCTACTCGGTGGGTGTGTTTGAAGGCGAGCTGCCGGCCACGCACAGCGAGACTCTCGCCATGTTGGGGCGCTGGGGTTTTCGCATTTGTCCCGAGTCGGCGGTTGTCACGGGAGCCAGCGGTTGCGCCGAATACTATCAGCAGATTGGCCGCGCCCGGGACACGTTGCCCTATGAAATTGACGGCGTGGTCTACAAGGTGAACAGCCTCAAACTGCAGGGCGATTTAGGCTTTGTCGCTCGCGCACCGCGCTGGGCCACAGCCCATAAATTCCCACCCAGTGAAGAGTTGACGGTCTTGCAGGACGTGGAGTTTCAGGTGGGGCGAACGGGAGCGCTGACGCCGGTGGCTCGTCTGGAACCCGTGAATGTGGCGGGTGTGGTGGTGAGCAATGCCACGCTACACAACATGGATGAAGTCAAGCGCAAAGACGTTCGCATTGGCGATACGGTGATTGTGCGCCGCGCGGGCGATGTGATTCCCGAAGTGGTGAAATCCGTGTTGGAGCGGCGCCCTAAAGAGGCACCAGCTATTGTGATGCCGAGCCACTGTCCCGTGTGTGGCTCTGATGTGATCCGCCCCGAGGGCGAGGCCGTGGCGCGGTGTTCGGGCGGCTTGTACTGCTCGGCTCAGCGCCGCGAGGCCATTAAACACTTTGCCTCGCGCAAGGCGCTCGATATTGACGGCGTGGGCGATAAATTGATCGATCAGCTTGTCGATGGCGAATTGATCGACCACGTCGACGATTTATTCCACCTTACAGTGGAGCAGTTGGCGAGCCTTGAGCGCATGGGAGAGAAATCGGCGACAAAGGCGATAGAGGCGTTGGAAAACGCCAAACGAACGACTTTGCCCAAGTTTTTGTTTGCTCTCGGTATTCGCGAAGTCGGCGAAGTGACCGCCCGCAATCTCGCCATGCACTTTGGCGACCTCGAACCCATCATGCAAGCCAGTGAAGACGATCTGTTAGCGGTGGCGGATGTTGGGCCCATCGTCGCAGCGCATGTGAAAAGCTTTTTTGAGCAGCCACACAATATCGAGGTGATTGATAAGTTACTCGAAGCGGGTTTTGTGTGGGAACCGATTGAAGTCGCCGAGCAAAAAGAAGCGGTACTCGATGGACACACCTATGTGCTGACGGGCACCTTTACCGCGATGAAGCGCGATGAAGCCAAACAGCAGTTGCTCGCTCTCGGCGCCAAGGTCTCGGGCTCCGTATCGAAAAAAACCACCGCCGTCTTTGCGGGGGACAGCCCCGGATCCAAAGTCGACAAGGCGGCGGAACTGGAAGTGCCTGTCAAAACCGAGGAAGACTTGCTGGAATTGCTTAAAACAATGTAGGTCGGATTTATGCCCTTAAGGGTACTTCAGTCCGAAGATTGGCCACAGAGTTACGAAGCACACAGAGAAAACCGTGCCATTCTGGAAAGTGCGAAGCACTTATTCGGAATCTCTTTGAAAAACTGAATGGGGTATAAACCATGAACGATCGGATTTACCAGGCACTGATTGCTTTGTTGGGACTCGGTTTTGCTACCGTGTTTGCAGTGCTTGTGATACCACCTCTCATCGAATTGGGTGACCCCATTGCCGCTGCGGCCGGGGGCTTTGTGAACCCCTTTGCCTCGGGCTACTCTACGGACGTTATTATGTGTTGGTGTGTGCTCTCGGTCTGGGTGGTGTACGAAGCTAAGGCTGTGGGCGTGCGTCATGGTTGGGTTGCACTGGCTTTGGGCGTCGTCCCGGGTGTGGCCACCGGCTTCGCGGTTTACCTACTATTACGTCACCGACAAACTCAGACTGTATTGGGAGCCAACCATGAGTGAGATCATCATCCGCTACGCCCATTTCTTAAGTATTTTCGTGCTGTTTGCTCTGCTGACTGCTGAGCACTTGTTGCTTAAACCTCAGGTGAGCCGAGCGGACATGAAGCGTTTAGGGATTATTGATATCGCCTACGGCGTGACGGCGCTGGTGGTGCTCGCCGCTGGTTTGGCGTTGTGGATGGGCGTGGGCAAGCCCGCCGAGTTTTATACGAAAAACCCCGTGTTTCACGCTAAGTTTGGCCTGTTTATTTTAATTGGTTTGCTTTCCATTGCTCCTACCGTGTTTTTTATCAAGCAACGCAAAACCACGGCCGAGAGCATCACCGTGCCTAAGTCACTGATCCATATCGTCCGCCTTGAACTCACTTTGTTAGTGGCGATGCCACTTCTTGCGGTGTTGATGGCCAAAGGCATTGGCTTGCCGTCGTGATGTTAGCCACTGAGGGCACAGAGAACACAGAGGGATGAAGTAAGGAGGAACGCAGAGTGATTTTCGTCTTTCCTTGGTCTTTTTGTAATCCCCCCATTTTTAACCGTCCGTATGAGTAGAGGGTTAGCTTACTTGTAGCAGTTGGGCAGGTGGGATCCCGCCGATGGCCGAGTTTGGCCGTTCATTATTGTATTCCCAGAGCCATTGTGTGGCCAGCAGTTGAGCGTGGGGCACGCTGTTGAACTCGTGAAGATCTAACCATTCGTGGCGTGCGGTTCGGTTAAAACGTTCAATATAGGCATTTTGAGTTGGCTTCCCCGGCTGGATGTAGATCAGTGTTATCCGCTTTCTGTTTGCCCACTCCACCAAGGCTTGCGAAATGTACTCAGGCCCATTGTCACACCTCAAAGCTGCGGGCTTTCCGCGCCATTCAATGATCTGCTCAAGGGCTCGAATGACTCGGGCCGTAGGTAGCGAAAGGTCGACCTCAATACCCAAGCCTTCACGATTGTAGTCATCCAGTACATTGAAAGTTCTCACAGTTTTACCGCTGACAAGCTGATCGCTCATAAAGTCCATCGACCAGACTTGGTTGGGGGCGATCGGCACAGCCAACTCACCGGGATAGTCTCGCTTGATCCGTCGTTTGGGTTTAATCCGCAGGTTTAATTCGAGTTCGCGATAAATGCGATACACGCGCTTGTGGTTCCATCGATAACCTTTGACGTTGCGCAGGTACAAAAAACACAAGCCAAACCCCCAACGCTTATGCGTTTGGGTCAGCTTCAGCAGCCAGTCAGCAATGACGGCGTTCTCACCACCTAGCACAGGCTGGTAGCGGTAACAGGTCTCGCTGATACTGTAGACCTCGCAGGCCAGTCGAATGCTGATGCCATGCTTGGCCACACCGCTCTTGGCCATCTCTCGACGGGAAGATGGCCTTACAGCTTTCCCTCAAGCGCTTCCTGACGAAGATCCGCTTTGATCCGCTCTTCGGCGTACATTTTCTTGAGCCGAGCATTCTCCGCCTCTAGCTCTTTCATACGTTTCATTAGAGACGCGTCCATGCCGCCAAACTTGGCCCGCCACCGGTAGACCAACGCCGTGCTGACGTTGTGCTCTCGGGCTAACTCAGCCACCGGTACGCCCGCTTCGTGCTGTTTTAAAATCGCCAGAATCTGGCTGTCGGAAAATCGAGACTTCTTCATTATTCGCTCCTTATGCGATCATTGTAAAAGTCTCTACTCAAAACCTCGATGGTTTTTTGGGGGGATTACATTTTCTACCTCGCCGTTGCCTGCAGGACAAAGTAGGAGCAGGCTTGCCCGCGAAAGGTTTTCAGGTTTGGGCTGCTTCGCCTGCAAGCAGGCTCCTACGGGTTCCATGAACTGGCCCCGAGATTCCGGATAAGCGCTCTGCGCTTTCCGGAATGAAACTATTTGCTCTGTGTTCTCTGTGCCCTCTGTGGCTAACGCATTCAATCCAGTTTGGGCCGTGCCCGTTCGATGATGGCGCGGCAGTCGATGTCGGCGGGCAGGTTGCCAAAGCTCAGTCCGCGCTGTTCGCCGAGGCGGGCGCGGCAGAAGGCGTTGTAGATCAGTTCGTTGCCCATCAGGATGAGCTGGCAGGCCTGCATCTGGCGGGCCATGTGCTCGACAATGCTGCGGGCGCGGAATTGGAAGTTCTCGAAATCGCTCAGTTGCGACTTTAGCGCCGCTAGGCTGGCATCGTACTCGGCTTGTCGGCTGCTGGCCTTTTCCAGCTCGGCGATAAAGGTGTCCAACACTTCGGGAGCTTTGCCTACCGCGCGCAGCACATCCAAGCATTGGACATTGCCGCTGCCCTCCCAAATGGAGTTGACGGGCGCCTCGCGATAGAGCCTCGACATAATAGACTCCTCAACATAGCCAATCCCGCCCAAACACTCCTGAGATTCGCCAATGTGGTGGGTAGCTCGCTTGCAGATCCAGTACTTACCTACGGCGGTGGTCAGGCGCACGAGATTTTGCTCTTGTTCGTCCTCGGGGGTGTCCAGTGCCGTGGCTAAGCGCATGGTCATCGCCAGCGCCCCTTCGACTTCCAAGCAGAGGTCGGCTGCTACATTTTGCATCAGTGGCTGCTCGATGAGTCGCTTGCCCATGACTTCGCGGTGGGCAATGTGATGCGTGACCTGTGCTACGGCTTGGCGCATTAAAGAGGTGGAGCCAATCATGCAGTCGTAGCGTGTGAGGGCGACCATTTCGATAATGGTGGGCACACCTCGACCTTCATCGCCGAGCATCCAAGCAAAGGCACCGCGAAATTCTACTTCGCTGGAGGCGTTGGAGCGGTTGCCCATTTTGTCTTTAAGACGCTGAATGTAGAACTCGTTGCGCGAGCCATCGGGGCGCCAGCGCGGCAGTAAAAAGCAAGAGAGACCGCTCTCGGTTTGGGCGAGGGTGAGAAAGGCATCGCACATAGGGGCCGAGCAAAACCATTTGTGGCCGACAATTTCGTACTCGGCGCCCGCGCCCTCTTTATCGCCCATAGGATAGGCGTAGCTGGTATTGGCGCGCACATCAGTACCGCCCTGTTTCTCCGTCATGGCCATGCCGATGGTCGCGCCCCGTTTTTTATCGATGGGCTGGAAGCTGGGGTCGTACTCGCGGCTGAGGATTTTGGGCAGCCACTGTTTGGCGACGGAGGGCGTTTTTTGAATGGCGGGCACGCAGGCAAACGTCATGGTCAGTGGGCAGGCGCTGCCCGCTTCGTTCTGGTTATACAGATAGTTCATGGCCAGACGCACGGCGTGGGCGCCCTTCTGGGGGGTGTTCCACGGGGCCGCGTGAATGTTGTGCTCGATCGCCAGCGCCATTAAGTCGTGGTAGGCCGGGTGAAAGTCGACGCGGTCGATGCGATGGCCGTAGCGGTCGTGGGAGTGGAACTCGGGTTTGTTTTCGTTGGCCTGAAAGCCGCGCTCGATCCACTCGGCTCGCCCGAGCAAGTCGCCGATGCGAGTGACTGCCTCCACACCCCAATCGCCACCCGCGTGATGTAGCGCATCGACGAGGGGTTGGTCTTGCTCAAAGGTATTAAAATCTTCGAGGTGCGGCGGCTGGTTAAACACTTCGTGGGTCTCGGAAATGACTATAGCGCTGGCTTCCAGTTCGTGTTCATGGTTGTGTGAATCGTTGTTCAGCGTTTGATTTTCGGCTTGTTCACTCATGGGATCCTCCACCTATAGCTCGTAGACAAAATTGGGTGAGTTGGCTGCGCAGCTCAGAGAGTGACGCGGTGTTCACTCCTTGACTAGCAGGTTTGATAAGGCACTCCGCCACCGTGCCGACGAGGGCCTCGGCGCTGATGGTGGCATTTTGAGCGGGCAGCTCCTGTCGAGCGATACCCTGTTCGATCACTTGTGCAAAGACTTTTGCGTAGCGCTCGCGGTAGTCGAGTCGCTCGGCTTCTAGTTCGGGGCCGACGGGTTCGGCGATGAGGGCGTGAGCCAGTTGGGGGCGCGTCAGTGCGCGATCGACAAAGCTGTGTAGGCCGTGCTCCAACTGTTCGGCCACGTTGTGACCCTCTGCCAATTGCTGTTTCAGCGTGTCGACTTCCCGCTGGGTATAGTGGCGGAAGAGCGCGCAGCACAGCTCGGCGCGATTTTTGTAGTAGCGGTAAAGCGTACCTGTGGCCAAGCCAGCGCGTTCGGCGACCGTCTGCATCTGCACGGCGGCAAAACCGCCTTCCACCAAGCACTTCTGGGCGGCGGCAAACAGGCGGGCGTGGGTGGCGCGCTTGCGCGCTTGGGTATGCTGAGTCTCACGGTATGCCATAAAGTGAACACTAGTTCATTTTATGGGGTTTGGCAATGTGGGGAAGCAGAGTTCATTCTGAACTCGATTCAGAATCTCCCAACCGAAGGGCCCTAGGCAGCTGTAGGAGCCTGCCCTGCAGGCGAATTTTGTGCGGCTCCGCCTAGGTGATTGAATGTCGGGACTGCCCCCCGACAGGGCAGTCACTTTCTTTTCTACAGCGAAAAGAAAGTGACCAAAGAAAGCGCCACCTAAGCGCCACACCCTTCGGGTTCCCTGCGATGCTCGCCAAAAACGGCGCCTGCGGAACTCGCAAAACCAACGGTTTTGCTCAGACAGTCCTCGGCTTCACCCGTTTTTGCCTGCGCGTCTCGGTGTGGCAATAGGTTTTAAACGCCCGTCATTCCCAACTGGATTTGGAATCTCCCAACCGAAGGGGCCCAAGTCCCTGTAGGAGCCTGCCCTGCAGGCGAATGTGTAGGAAATTCGCGTGCGGGGCACGCTCCTACTGACGCCAACCCCTCCTCATGGGAGAAGGGCATGCTACAGCGACTAAAATCAGTGCAGCTTAAGGCGGGGCTTGATGCCCTTGGTGATGAGGTTGGCCAAGGTCATGAGGACTACCCATGTGAATCCGTGCAGGGCTTGCTGGTGCATTTTATACAATGACATATAGGCAAAGCGCGCCATTAGGCCTTCGATTTTGACCTCAGTGGATTTGCTGAATAGGTTGCCCATTAGGTTGCCTACCGTGGAGTAGCGACTGAGATTGACCAGCGAGCCTTTATCGCTGTAGACAAAGTCAACGGCGTCTTTACCCTTCAAGCGATTGACTAGGCTTTTGTACAGAATGTCCGCTTGCTGGTGGGCCGATTGGGCGCGTGGTGGTACGGGGCGCTCGCTGTTTGGCTGAGGGCAGCTAGCGCAATCGCCGAGGGCGAAGATGTCGTCGTCATCGACACTTTGCAGGGTTTGTCGCACTTCGAGCTGGTTAATGCGGTTGGTGCTCAAGCCGAGAGTAGAGAGCCATTCGGGGGCTTTGATGCCCGCCGCCCACACTTTGATTTCAGCGGGGACAAACTCGCCACTCTTGGTGTGAAAGCCCTCGGGCGTGGCTTTCGTAATCATCTCGCCAGTCATGATACGCACGCCGAGTTTTTCCAGTACGCGCTGGGTGCTCTGTGAGACTTTTTCGGGCAACACGGGCAATACGCGCGGTGCGGCATCGAGCAGCGTGAACTCAACGGGGATGTCGCTGATGTTTTCCGAGTGCGTCTGGCGCATTTCGTTGATGGCCGTGTGCAGTTCGGCGGTGAGCTCAACGCCGGTGGCGCCGGCGCCGGCAATGGCAATATTCATTTGTCCGGGGCGCAGCGGCTCGGACTGTGTGCTGGCGATCATCCACTTTTCTAAAAAGGCGCGGTGGAAATTTTGCGCTTGGTTTTGCGAATCGAGAAACAGGCAGTGCTCGCCTACGCCCTCGGTGCCAAAATCGTTGGTTTGCGAACCCACCGCTAAAATGAGTGTGTCGTAGTGAAATTCGCGCCGCGGCACGAGTTCGTTGCCTTCGCTGTTGAGCGTGGGCGCTAGGCTAATGTATTTGCGATCGCGATCGAGGCGATCCATATAACCCAGGCGAAATGAGAAGTGGTGAGCTCGGGCGTGGGCGGCGTAGCTCAGCTCGTCAATATGGGCGTTGATGGTGCCCGCGGCGACTTCGTGGAGCAGTGGCTTCCAGAAGTGCGTCAGCGTGCCGTCCACCAAGGTAACGTCAGCTTGCTGCTTTTTGCCTACGGTATTGCCCAGTTTGGTCGCTAGTTCCAGTCCTCCGGCGCCACCGCCGACGATAACAATGTGATGTTTCTTGCTCATGGTCTTGCCTCAAAGTGATTTAAGGCTGCGGCCACAGGCTTGGCGACAGCCTTAAATACCCTCAAAGCGAGGCGCGCAGTATAGACAGAAAAAAATGTGCCGCAAGTTAAAACGGCGGGAAAATTCATTCAAATGTTTTTAAATCAATAGGTTATGAAATCAGTTTTACTGAAAGAAAAGTCTCACGCCGTCCGTTTAAATGGGCTAATATAGCGTCGGACTAGCGAGCAGGGTGGTTTGCTAAACAGGCAGGGAAAGCCATCTCGGAATGAATCTGTCTACTAATTTTACCGCTCGTTCGCAGCTTTTTAACCATATCGATAAAGGAATATTTACGATGAGAAAGACTGTTTTGATGAGTTTGGCTATCTTAGGGTTATCGGCTTGTGCAACCTCCCAAGAGGGCGTGCCCGACGTGTGTTCTTTGCCCGATGGCATTGAAGTGGCCACTTTGCAGTTAGATGATAGCCAAGCGGGAGAGATCAACGCTACCGGTGAGACTGGATTCCGCGTCACCGCCACTTTAACGGACAGTGTGCCTCAAGGTGAATTGGCGGTGGTGTGTTACGCCGTTCGCGACTCAGAGGTTGTGCGTGGCGCACCACTCGCGGTGGGCTTTATTGGCATCACTAGCGGCGATGGCGATAGTGCAACACGAGATGACAATTTCAGAATGACCTGCGATGACGGCGAAGTGGCGGGTCGCGCGATTACCGATCTTAACGATATGGACGATTTTGACCGCAGCAGTGGCGAGCGCAGCACTCGCATTTTTATTCAGCACTTAGAGGGTATTCGTCGTTTTGCTGGAATGGATGTGGGAATACGTGGGGAGACATCGAACCGCATTCGAGTCTCATGCCCGAGGTAGAAGGCTGCTTTTAAAAAGTGCAATTTTGTGAAAAGGCAGTGGCATCGCGACTGCCTTGTAAAATCGAGTGTTCAAATCAGTAATCGTCGGCTGTCTTCGAGCACCTCGGCGAAATGCCGCGTGAACTGGGCGGCGAGTACGCCGTCGATGACGCGATGGTCGTAGGACAGTGATAGCGGCAGTATCAATCGGGGATCAAAGGTTTTGCCGTTGTGTACGGCCTCGGTGGCAGCCCGAGAGATGCCCATAATGGCGACTTCGGGTTCATTGATGATCGGGGTGAATCCCGTGCCGCCGATGTGGCCGAGCGAGGTCAAGGTAAAGCAGCCCCCTTTCATCTCGTGGCCAGCGAGCTTGCGGGCCCTTGCGCGCTTGGCGAGGTCGGCGACTTCACTGGCTAGCTCACTTAAACTTTTCTGATCGGCGTTGCGGACGACCGGCACGACGAGGCCGTAGGGCGTGTCTACCGCAATGCTAATGTGAAAATAGTGCTTTTGAATCAGATGTTTGCCGTCATCATCGAGTGAGCTGTTGACGCGAGGGTAGGCCTTGAGTGCCGATACCGCCGCTTTGATTAAAAATGGCAGCAGCGTGAGTTTGATCTCTCGTTTGGCCAAGTGTTCTTTTTCTTTTTTTCTAAAGTCTTCTAGATCGGTGATGTCGGCTCGATCAAATTGTGTGACGTGGGGAATCCGCAGCCAAGCACTGTGAGTGTGTTCGCCGGTGAGTACTTGAATCTTGCTGAGTTCGATGGTTTCGATGTCGCCAAACTCCGAAAAATCGATGCTGGGCCGTGGGGCAATGGGCAAGCCATCTCGGGGCTGTTGCAACGATTGTTTGACGAAAGCTTCGACATCCTCTTTGACGATGCGCCCGCGCGGTCCCGAGCCTTTTACCTGCGATAAATCGGCGCCAAGTTTGCGTGCCATTTTGCGGACGGCGGGACCCGCGTGGACGAGCCCCGTGGTGGCGGCTTGATATTTTTGTGGATCGGGGGCAGAGCCGCTGGCCGCGGGCGGTGCTTCTGGGGGCGGCTCTTGGGTGTTTGTCGGTTCAGACTCTGGGGGGGATTGGGGAGGTCGCTCGTCCTCGGGTTTGTTTTCAGCTTGAGTCTTTGAGGCGTCGCCATTTTGGTCGCTGACTTCTAGAGTCAGTAGGGCATCGCCTTCGGAGAGTTTGTCGCCGACTTTGACGAGAACCTCTCCGACGGTGCCCGCCTCGGGAGAGGGGATTTCCATGGCGGCCTTGTCGGTTTCCAGAGCGAGAATAGGCGATTCTTGCTCTAGGCTGTCGCCGGGAGAGACCATGATTTCGATCACCTCGGCGGCGTCGATATCGCCAATACTGGGTAGCTTGATGGTCGTCGTCATAGTGATCTCTTCAGCGTTTAGCGGGGTCGGTGCTGTCGGCGTCGATGTCATATTGCTTAATGGCTTTCGCCACCGAGTGGGCATCGATGTCGGTGTGTTGTTGGTCGGCCAGAGCCTTGAGGGCGGCCACGACAATGTGGTAGCGATCTACCTCAAAGAAGGAGCGCAGCTGCTCGCGACTGTCCGAGCGGCCATAACCATCGGTGCCGAGCACGGTGTAGGGCCCCGCCACTGCCTTGGCGACCTGCTCGGCGTAGCTCTGTTGATAGTCTGTGGCGGCAATCACGGGTAAGCCGTCGTTTAAGCACTGGCCAATGTAGCTCTGCTGAGCGGGCTCGGTGGGGTGCAGGCGGTTGTAGCGTTCGCAGTGGCGCATGTCGCGGGCCAGTTCATTAAAGCTGGTCGCACTCCACAGATTGGCACAGACGCCAAAGTCCGATGCCAATAACTCAGCAGCGGCCATGGCCTCTTGCATGATGGCGCCCGAGGAGAGCAGATGTAAATCGGGCGACGGCTGCTGATCTAACACATACAGGCCTTTTAAAATGCCCTCGCGGCAGCCTTCTGGCATGGCGGGTTGGTGGGTGTTCTGATTGCTGAGTGTCAGATAGTAGTAGAGGCTTTCATCCTCTACGTACATTCGGCGCAGCCCTTCTTGGATCAATGTCACTACCTCGAAGCCAAAGGCGGGATCGTAACTGAGGCAGTTGGGCACCGTGCTGGCGAGCACAAGACTGTGGCCATCTTGGTGTTGTAGGCCCTCGCCATTCAATGTTGTGCGACCCGCCGTGGCGCCGAGTAAAAAGCCGCGCGCTCGCGCATCGCCTGCTGCCCAGGCTAAGTCGCCGATTCGTTGAAAACCAAACATAGAGTAAAAAATGTAAAAGGGCACCATGGGTACGCCAGAGTTGGCGTAGCTAGTACCCGCCGCGATAAATGAGGACATAGCACCCGCTTCGGTAATGCCCTCTTCAAGAATTTGTCCCGCCGCATCCTCGCGATAGAACATCACTTGGTCTTTGTCCTGAGGTTCGTAGAGCTGCCCGACAGAACTGTAGATACCCAATTGGCGAAAGAGGCCGTCCATGCCAAATGTGCGCGCCTCATCGGGCACAATGGGGACGATGTGTTGGCCGATGTTCTTATCGCGCACTAATTCGGTGAGAAAACGCACAAAGGCCATAGTGGTGGAGTAATCGCGATCGCCGCTATCCACTAATAGCTTTTCAAATTGCTTGAGCTCGGGAACGGCTAGCAGCGCTGACTGGCTGCGCCGCTGGGGCAGGTAGCCGCCGAGGGCGCGCCTGCGCTCTTGAAGATACTGTAGCTCGGGGCTGTCTTCAGCGGGTTTGTAGTAACGCGCTTGATCGACATCTTCGTCTGAAATGGGCAGGTGAAAGCGATCGCGAAAACCGCGTAGATGTGCTTCGTCGAGCTTTTTTTGCTGGTGGGCTTTGTTCATGCCCTCGCCTTGCGTGCCCATGCCGTAGCCCTTAATGGTTTTGGCGAGAATCACCGTGGGCTGCCCCTTGGTGTGGACGGCCTCGTGATAGGCGGCATAGACCTTGTGGGGGTCGTGGCCGCCCCGATTCAAACGCCAGATATCCTTGTCGGACATATGAGCGACCATGGCTTTGACATCGGGATCTTTGCCAAAAAAGGCCTCGCGGGTGTAGGCGCCGCCCTTGGCCTTGTAGTTTTGGTATTCGCCATCAATGGTCTCCTCCATGACTTTGAGCAACTTGTCTTCTTTGTCTCGCGCCAGCAGATCGTCCCAGTAAGAGCCCCAGATTACTTTGATGACGCGCCAGCCTGCGCCGCGAAAATCGGACTCCAATTCCTGAATGATTTTGGCGTTGCCACGCACGGGTCCATCGAGGCGTTGAAGATTGCAGTTGACCACAAAAATTAAGTTGTCGAGTTTTTCTCGGGCGGCGAGCGCAATTGCACCGAGGGTTTCGGGTTCGTCGGTTTCGCCGTCGCCGATAAAACACCAGACTTTGCGCTGTGCCGTGTCGGCAAGACCGCGCGCCTGTAAATATTTTAGAAACCGAGCTTGATAAATGGCGGTAATCGGGCCGAGCCCCATCGACACGGTGGGGAACTGCCAAAAATCGGGCATCAGCCAAGGGTGGGGGTAAGACGACAGGCCATTGCCGTTGACCTCTTGCCGAAACAAATCGAGCTGCTCTTCAGAAATGCGCCCCTCCAAAAAGGCGCGGGCGTAAATGCCCGGTGAGGAGTGGCCCTGAATATAGATGAGATCGCCGCCGTGCTTATGTTCCGGTTCATCACTCGGCGCGTGCCAAAAGTGGTTAAAGCCCACATCGTAGAGTGTGGCCGCCGAGGCAAAGCTGGCGATGTGGCCGCCGATGGTGGCGTCTTCTCGGTTGGCGCGGACGACCATGGCCATGGCATTCCAGCGAATGATCGAGCGCAGGCGCCACTCTAGCTCGGGATCACCCGGTGCCGCTTTTTGTTGGTGGCGAGGAATGGAGTTGAGGTAGGCCGTGGTCGCTGAATAGGGTAGGTAGGCACCATTGCGGCGCGCTTTTTCAATCAGTTTTTCGAGAAGGTCGTGGGCCCGCTGAGAGCCTTCGATCTCCATCACAGCATCGAGTGCTTCCAACCACTCTCGGGTTTCTTCGGGATCGATATCGTGTTGCGCTTGCTCGTTAAAAGCCGTGGTTTTATCGCTCACTGTGACAATCCTTCTTAAAAAATTTAGCGCGGCGTAGCCTCTTAATCTACGCCAAAATCTGATACTGTCAGCCAAGCATAGATTGAAGGGATGTCAAACTAATGTACGGATGGCAACCCGATAAAACAACATCCAAACATTGAACGGGGCTTACCTTGTCAAACCAACCCATTCCGGCCATTTGGACTCAATTTCCGCACTTTTTTCTCTATCCCTTAAAGGGGGCGTCAGCCCTGTTATTATTAGGGCTGTTTGTGGTTTATGCGCTACTGTTTTGGGCGCTGACTCAACAGTTGTTACTACTTGGCTTTATCGTCGGCGCTCTGATGCTTTATCTCTCCCTCTACACCTTAAAGTATTCATTAAACATCCTAGCTACGGTAGGGGTGGGTAGCTTTACGCCACCGGGTTTGGGATCGCTCCGCGAGGACTTCGGACTGGTGGTCGCGGCAATAGGGGTGTTTTTTGTTTGGGGGGCGGTAGTGGGGCTGCTGTCCGTCGCCGGAGGTGCCTATGTAGCGGGGTTGAGTGCGGTGCTCTCGGCCGTTTTATTTCCCGCCTCTTTTATGGCGCTCGGCATTGAGCAGCGTTTTATGACGGCCCTGAATCCAGCGTATTTATGGCATTTAGTCTCTAAGCTGGGTACGCGCTATTTGATGGTTATTGGTTTGTTTCTCGTCATGAACTCAGGCATGGCGGCTGCGAGCTTTGGCTTGATGGAGTACCTGTCTCCCGTTCTTGGTGGCGCTCTCAGCGGCTTGGTCAGTACCTATGGCAATTTTGTTTTGTTTGCCTTAATGGGGTATGCCATACACGAGCGACATGAGGCGCTGGATTTAGTCAGTGTGGCGCAGTGGGGCGATGATGACATCGGCGAGGAGGGCATGACGACGCCGTTATTAGAACGCTTCATTCAAGAGGAAAACTATGAAGCAGCGATGGGTGAGTTAACGGTACTGATTAAAGATCACCCCGATGATGTGGCTTTGCGTAAAAAACAGGCCAACTTAGTACGCCACATTGATACTTCTCATTACTACGAAACACCGGGTCGAAGTTTGATCCGTTGGTATATGGAAAATGGCTTCGCGCCAGAGGCGGTTTCCCTCGCCGAGCATGCGCTAGAAAAACATCCCACCATGGAAATGAGCGACCAATTGGAGTGGCTATTAGCAAAAACGTATTACGAGAGTTTGCAGTACAAAAAAGTGGCCAAGTTGCTTAATGGCTTTCACAAGCGGCACCCGAAGAGCGAATTGATTCCCGACGCGTATATGTTGGTGGCTGTGATGTTTGTAGATCGTTTAGACAACGATCAAAAAGCCCAACCTATCTTGAAGTACATTGTTAAAACATACCCTGAGCACCCACAGGCGGCCAAAGCGCAGCAATACTTAAAAGTGGTGGAAGCGTCGACGGCGGCGAAGTCGAGTTAAATACCGTTTGTACAGCATCCGGTGATGTCTAACGCGACGGGTGATTGGGTACTTGCTAGTGGCCGCCGCTGAAGGATTCCAGCGCCACTTTGGCGTTGCGAGCCTCAAGTGATTGGGGGCAATATTTTTGTATGGCCTTCAAGTAGAGTTCGGCGCGATGAATGTTTTTCTGCTTTTTGTAAGCGAGGCTCAATTGCATGGCCAACTGGGGAGCTTGTTCAAAGTGCTTGCTGTGTTTGAGCATGCCCGCAATCAGTTTGTCGGCGGCTTGTATTTTGTCTTGATCTAACAGTAGTTTTGCCCCCACTTGGTATTGTTCGTTAGACAGTTTGGGCTTATTACTGGTTGACCACTTCTTATCTAAAAAATCCAAAAAAATACTGGCGCACAGCGCTTGGTTTTGCGTCGCCATATCGCTCTTTAAAGCGCCCTTCACTGCGCTGACATAAGCTGGGCTTTCTGGTGATGTTTTACTGCAACGAAACAACGCTGCGAGTGTCTCAATAGAGGGATTGGCCAGCCACAGCTTGCGGTAGTGAACAGCGGCACCTTTAAAATCGAGAGATTTTTCTAGGGCTTGTGCACGAAGCTGTATCTCCTGTTCTTCGGCTCGTTGCTGGCGATGGTTCATGAAATCGGTTTGTAACCAATCCGCCCGAAATTGACGCAGCAGGCCGCCGAGCACGGCACCACTGATCAAACCACCGGCATGGGCGAGATAGTTCACGTTGCTGCTGCTGAACGCGAGATTGTAGAGCTCGTACCCCAGCCAAAAGGGGAGCAGTAAAATGGCGGGAGCAACGCGCACATCGAAATAAATGATGAAGTTAAAAAAGAATTGAACTCGACGCCTGCCGTAGAGCACCGTGTATAGCCCCATCAACCCTGCAATAGCACCAGAGGCGCCAATGCCAGGGGTGTATCGCTGGCTGTCAAATAGTAAATCAAAAGTGCCTGCTCCGAGGCCCATCAACAGATAGGCGAGTAAATAGCGCCCATGCCCCAGTACTCCTTCGATTAAAAAGCCGACCGTAATGAGAAAAAACATATTGCCCACTAAGTGCATGATGCCAGCGTGCAGAAAATAGTGGCTGATCATGTCCGTCCATTCGGGCATGGCGGGACGCAGGCCGTGGCCATAGGTGGTGATGTTGTTGAGCAAGCTCTCGAAGTGGTCGCGCTGGCGAAGCCACTGGCGGTAGTCGGGGTGGTCGCTTTCGAGCAGCTGATGACGGTGGACTGCTTGAAGTACCTCGGCCTCAGAAATGGCAACATCAAACCAAGGTGATGGCTCCTCGATAGGCACGTCTTCTAAGTGTTGGAGCCACTCTTGATCGCTGTCTTCTAAGCGGTTTTTTATTCGGGGAAGCTCAATCGCAGCGAGGCCGCTGTCGTAGTAGTAATCGCGCGCGCTTTCGTAAGCCGCCTGTTCGCCGTGCTGAACGAAAAAAAAGATAAAACTATTGATCAGTACGAGGGCAAAGGTAACAAAGGGCGGGTTTTTCCAGTCGATGGGGCGATCAAAGGGGATAATCAGCATGGCAAGTCCGTTGGCTTTATCGAGGTGACTGTAAGGGGCGCTACGGGGGAAGTCTAGTGGGGCTTTGAGTGCCTCCCTAGGCACAGGCGGGCGATTTCGGGTAGAATTGCGCCCCTTTTTTAGCAAATTCCATGGGTGCGCGATGTCTGATGTCAAGAAAGTCGTTCTGGCTTACTCGGGTGGTTTGGATACTTCCATAATCGCCAAGTGGCTACAGGATACCTATCAATGTGAGGTGGTGACTTTTACGGCCGATTTGGGGCAGGGTGAAGAAATTGAACCCGCCCGAGCCAAGGCTCAGGCAATGGGCATTCAGGAAATTTACATCGAAGACCTTCGCGAAGAATTTGTGCGCGATTTTGTCTTTCCCATGTTTCGTGCCAATGCGATCTACGAGGGCGAGTATCTTCTGGGTACTTCCATTGCGCGTCCTCTGATTTCTAAGCGTTTGATAGAGATTGCCAACGAAACCGGCGCCGATGCGATTTCTCACGGTGCCACGGGCAAGGGTAACGATCAGGTGCGTTTTGAGTTGGGTGCCTACGCGCTCAAGCCGGGGGTTAAAGTGATTGCCCCGTGGCGCGAGTGGGATCTGAACTCGCGTGAAAAGCTCTTGGCTTATGCCGAGGAACATGGCATCCCCATTGAGAAAAAGCACGGCGAAAAGTCCCCTTACTCAATGGATGCCAATCTGCTGCACATCTCCTACGAGGGCGGTGTTTTGGAAGATCCTTGGGCCGAGGCGGAAGAGGATATGTGGCTGTGGTCGGTGTCGCCAGAACAGGCGCCCGATACACCGACCTACATCGATTTAACTTTCCGCAAGGGCGATATCGTGGCCATCGATGGCCAAGAGTTATCGCCCGCCGATGTCTTGACAAAACTGAATCAACTGGGCGGAGAGAACGGTATTGGACGCCTCGATATCGTGGAAAACCGCTATGTGGGCATGAAGTCTCGCGGGTGCTACGAAACGCCCGGCGGCACCATCATTATGAAGGCGCATCGCGCCATAGAATCGATCACCCTCGACCGCGAAGTGGCCCACTTAAAAGACGAGCTCATGCCCAAGTACGCCGAGTTGGTCTACAACGGCTATTGGTGGAGTCCCGAGCGCCGCATGATGCAGGAGATGATTGACGCCTCCCAAGAAACCGTCAATGGCGAAGTGCGGGTTAAGCTCTACAAGGGCAATGTGATTCCTGTGGGGCGCCAATCTGATACCGATAGCCTGTTTGACCCCGCGATTGCGACATTCGAAGACGACGAAGGCGCCTACAACCAACAAGACGCCGAGGGCTTTATCAAACTCAACGCCCTGCGCCTGCGCATTGCTGCCAATCGCAAGCGGTGATGTGCTGCTGATTGGTTTGGGATGAAAAGACACAGAGGGACTCAGAGCTCTCAGAGTACACTGAGAGTTAAGGCCAGGGCGGGGCACGGTGCTATATCTAGCAAGTGCGTGTGGGGGTGTGAAGAACATTTGAAAATTTTCTCGCCACATTCGCTCCCCCTCTACAGTCTTATAGGCTTTATGTGGTTTTTCTTCATTATCCTGAATAAGAATTCTTTCTCGTTTTCCTTTAGACTCGTACTGAACTTGTAACTGAGCAGCCGTAAAAGAGGCACCATCTT
>DS990607.1:38515-94742 GCA_000155715.1 gamma proteobacterium HTCC5015
TTGTTTCGGATTGTATCGCCACATATTGCATTCTAGGAGGCCCGACCCCGGGCCGACCTGTCGCGGCGAGGGCGCCGCTCCTACAACGGAGGTTCCGAAGAAGCACTTTGTGCTTTTTTGAATAACGCCTCAAAAACTCTGTGTTCTCTGTGCGCTCTGTGTCTTTTCATCTCGGATAAAACGGAGCCACCCCACAGGTAACGAATCGTTGCGCGGTGTCGTGCTGTTAAAAAGAACCCGCTATACTGCGCGCCATGTCAGATGATCGTTTGCACTCCCCACTGTCGCCTAATGCCGAGCCCCGCGAGGATGCGGTGGATCGGGCGATTCGCCCCGTGCGCTTGGCTGATTATATGGGGCAGCCCAAGGTGCACGAGCAGATGGAGATATTTATCTCCGCCGCGCGCCAGCGTCGCGAAGCGCTCGACCACGTGCTGATTTTTGGCCCGCCAGGTCTGGGTAAAACCACCTTGTCGAACATCATCGCCCATGAAATGGGAGTCAGTATTCGCCACACTTCGGGGCCCGTGTTAGAGCGCCCGGGCGACTTGGCCGCCATTCTGACGAACCTCGAAGAAAACGATGTGTTGTTTATCGACGAGATTCACCGCTTAAGCGCCGTGGTGGAAGAGGTGCTCTATCCCGCGATGGAGGACTTTCAGCTCGATATCATGGTGGGCGAGGGGCCCGCTGCGCGCTCGATTAAATTGGATTTGCCACCATTTACCTTGGTGGGTGCCACCACGCGCGCGGGCTTGCTGACCTCGCCTCTGCGCGATCGATTTGGCATTACTCAGCGTCTGTCGTTTTACGATATCGATACCTTGACGAAAATTGTTCAGCGCTCGGCGCATATTCTCAATGTGGATATGCAAGAGGCCGGCGCTCGTGAAGTGGCGCGTCGCTCCCGCGGCACGCCGCGTATTGCCAATCGCCTATTGCGCCGCGTGCGCGACTTTGCCGAAGTGCGCCATGCAGGCAAGGTGACAGAGACGGCGGCGCGCGAAGCCCTAGATATGCTCGATGTCGACAGCCTCGGACTAGACAATATGGATCGCCTGTTGATTCAGACGATTATCGACAAATTCAGTGGCGGTCCCGTGGGACTCGACAACTTGGCCGCCGCCATCGGCGAAGAGCGCGGCACATTAGAAGATGTCGTCGAGCCCTATCTCATTCAAGAGGGTTTGTTGATGCGCACGCCGCGAGGTCGTGTGGCGACGGCGAGTGCCTACCAGCATTTTGGTTTGAAAGCGCCTGAAAACAGAGATATCAATGCGACGTCCGATGCGTCGCAAAGCCAGTTAGAGTTATAACAATGAACTACCAATTTACTCATCGCGCGCGCGTTTACTTTGACGCCACCGATGCCGGCGGAGTGATGTACCACGCCCAATATCTGAATCTCATCGAGCACGCCCGCATGGAGTATTTCTCCTCGCTGGGTTACGACACCGCCGAGGTGCACTATCAGCAGAACCTCAACTTTGTGGCAGTGGAGTGCAATATGCAGTGGAAGCGTCCCGCCCACCTCGGCGAGTATTTAGAGATCACCATGAGCGCCCGCGATATGGAGCGCGTCAGCGTGTGGTTTGATCACGAGATTTACCGTGTGGAACCCAATGGCGATCGCACGCTCTTAAATACGGCGGCCATTCGCATGGTGTGCGTCGATGCCGCCGAGATGAAAGCCCGTTCAATCCCCCAAGAGATGAAGGAGAAGTTCATCGATGGAAGCTCATGAGTCCCTGTCGATAGTTGGCCTGATATGGGAGGCCAGTTTTATTGTTCAACTGGTGATGCTGTTGTTGTTTGCAGCGTCTGTCACAAGTTGGTGGGTGATCTATTTAAAGGTTAAGGGTTACAAGCAAGCCAACGAAGAGGCCGACCGCTTTGAAGATCAATTCTGGTCGGGCGGCGACCTGCGCGATATTTACGAAGCCTTGCAAAATCGACGCGTGCCACGCCAAGGCATGGAGCATATTTTTGAGGCGGGTTATCGAGAGTATGCGCGGCAAGTGCGCCTAGGCGTGGTTCCCGGCCAAGTGGTTGAGGCAGCTCAGCGCGTTATGCGGGTCGCCTTATCGCGAGAAATCGACGAGCTCGAAACGCGTTTGTCTTTTCTCGCCACTGTTGGCTCGACCAGCCCCTATGTCGGTTTGTTCGGCACGGTTGTGGGGATTATGAACTCCTTCCGTGCGCTAGGGCAGGTGCAGCAGGCGACTCTGAGCATGGTGGCGCCCGGCATTGCCGAGGCCTTGATCGCCACGGCCATTGGTTTGCTGGCGGCGATCCCCGCTGTGGTGGCTTACAATCGCTTTGCCAATCAAGTTGAACGACTGGAACTGCGCTACGACAACTTTAAAGAAGAGTTTGCTGCCTTAATTCATCGTCAGGCCAGCGCGAGCCACGCGAAAGGCAAGGGGCAGAGCGCGGGAGCGTCGGCGTAATGGCTAAAAAGCGTCGCCCCGTTGCCGAGATGAACGTCGTGCCCTACATCGATGTGATGTTGGTGCTGTTGGTCATTTTTATGGTGACGGCGCCTTTGCTAAAGCAGGGCGTCGAGGTGGATTTGCCTCAGGCCAGCTCTGAGCCCGTGCCGCCGGGGCAGGATCAGGCCATCGTTGTCAGTATCGACAGCGAGGGTCAGCTCTATGTCAGCGTGGGTGACGAGCCCGAGTCTCCTCAAAGTGCGCAACAAATCCAAGCGCTGGTAGGCAAGGTCCTGCGAGCGAAACCCCAAACACCGGTGATGGTGGCGGGTGATCACAGCATTGGCTATGGCCGCGTCGTCGAGCTGATGACACTGCTACAAAATGCGGGTGCTCCCAAAGTGGGGCTGTTGACGGAGCCGCCGGAGTCCTAATGACGGGGCAAGAGCGCAAAGGCTTGATTCTCTCTCTGCTCGGGCACCTAGTGGTGTTAGGGCTGATGCTGGTCAGCGTTGAATTTGGCGATACGAGCCAGCCTCCCCCCGTGGTTCCACCTGCCGTGCAAGCTGTGGCGATCGACAATAGTGAGCACAATGAAAAGCTGCGTCAGCAAAAGGCTGAAGAGCAGCGAAAAGCTCGAGAGGCCGAACAGAGACGCCGCGAGCGGGAGCGACAGGAAGCGCTGAGAAAGGAGCAGGAAAGGCAAAAAGCCGAGCAGAAAGCGAAAGAAGCCGCTCGACGTGAAGCGGAAGCCGAGGCAAAACGCCAGGCCGAAGCTGAAGCTCAGCGAAAGGCCGAAGAGGCGGCGCGCAAAAAGGCGCAAGCAGAAGCCGAGCGCAAAGCCGAAGAAGCCGCGCGTCGAAAGGCAGAAGCCGAAGCCAAAAGAAAGGCCGAGGAGGCCGCTCGCCGCAAGGCGGAAGCGGAGGCCAAGCGCAAAGCCGAGGCGGAGGCAAAACGTCGCGCCGAGGAAAAAGCGCGTCGCGAAGCGGAGCAAGCCGAGCGCCAGCGCCAATTGGAACTTGAGCGCTTAGAACAGCTCAAAGCTCAGCGCGAGGAGGCCGAGCGATTGGAGCGCTTGCGCCAGTTGGACGTGGATAGAGCCCTCTACCAACAGGCGATTCGCGACCATGTGGTGCGCCGCTGGATCAAACCGCCGCAAACCGAGAACAGCGATCAGTGCTCGGTGCGGGTGACGCAGTCGCCCGCCGGTTACATCTTGGACATTCAAGTGGCCTCTTGTACGGGAGACGCTGCGTTTCGCCAATCGGTTGAGGCCGCTGTTCAGGCTTCTGACCCTTTGCCTAAGCCGCAGAATCCCACCGTTTTTGATCGGGTGATCCAATTTATTTTTGATGTGTCAGACACATAGTCAACGGGACCATGAAGGAAATCAGTTTATGCATCTTTTGCAGCGCACGGCCGTATCGACATTCTGTTTTGTCTCCTTTCTCTGCGTTTCACTGGGGTTTAGTGGCGCGGCTCAAGCCGTATTGGAAATTCGTATTACCCAGAGCAGCGACCTGGCGCGCCCCATCGCTATCGTGCCTTTTGAGTGGCAGGGCGAGCAGGCGCTGCCAACGGATGTATCGAGCGTGGTGCGTACCGATTTAGAGCGCAGTGGCCAATTTAAGGCACTTGCCGAAGAAGATATGCTGGCCAAGCCCAGTGCGGGTTCGCGCATCAACTGGCAAAACTGGCGGACACTGGAAATGCCCCACTTGCTGGTAGGCAAAATTCGCTCAACGGGCGAAGGCCGTTACGCCGTCGACGTGCAGCTGTTTGATGTCAATCGTGGCCGTCAGCTACTGGGCTACAGTTATCCCGCCACGGCCAAGACACTGCGCCGCACGGCACACAAAGTGGCGGATGAGGTCTATGAAGAAATTACTGGCGTACGCGGCGCTTTTAGTACCCGCATTGCTTTTGTGTCGGTAGAAACGCGCAGTGCCAAAGATCGCACCTTTAGCTTACAGGTGGCGGATGCCGACGGTCATGCGCCGCGCACGGTGGTGCGTTCGAGTCAGCCGATTTTGTCGCCCACGTGGTCGCCCGACGGCATGCACTTGGCCTACGTTTCATTTCGCAATCGTCAGGCCGAGGTGTTTGCCGTGAATTTGCGCACGGGAAAAGAGCAAAAGCTGTCGGGCTTTGACGGCATTAACGGCGCCCCCGCGTTTTCTCCCGATGGCAATCAATTAGCCATGGCGCTATCGCGCTCGGGCAATCCCGACATCTACGTGCTGGATATGAAGACGCGCCAGCTCAAGCAAATAACGCGCGGCTACTCGATTGAGACAGAGCCGAGCTGGAGCAGCGATGGCGATACCCTCTACTACACTTCGGGGCGCACCGGTTCACCCCAGATTTATGCGGTGTCTGCTCGTGGCGGCACACCCAAGCGGGTGAGTTTTGAGGGCGGCTACAACGCCAGTGCCGCGGCTTCCCCCGATGGTCGCAATTTGGCCATGGTGCACTCTCAGCGTGGTTCCTATCGCATCGCGGTGAAAGACTTAAAAAGTGATTTGTTCCGCGTGCTCACTGATGGCCCCCAGGATGAATCTCCCAGCTTTGCTCCCAATGGGCAGATGTTGCTCTACGCCACACAGAAGGGCGGTAAAGGCGTGTTGGCCGCGGTCTCTCTGGATGGACGCGTGAAACAGGAATTGTTGCTGACCGAGGGCGATATCCGCGAACCCGCGTGGTCGCCCTTTAATAATGGCCAGTGATTGAGTAATTTAACCGCAGTTTTTTCGATTTGAGGAAGGAGTGTTCCATGATGATGAAATCTTTTAAAAGCGCGCTGCTATTCAGCGTTTGTGCCATCGCATTAGTGGCTTGTGAAACCCCCGGTGGAACGCAGTCGGGCGGCACCAGCAGCACCGATGAATTTTTGCCCGATGATCAACAGGGTCTGACCGATGAGGAGTTGGCGGCTCAAGGACCTAATGGGGGGGCCAATGGCCAGAGTGGCACCGAGACCTTTGCTCTGAGCGATTGTGAGCCCGAGTGCGACTACCCGCGAGAAGCCTTGGACAATCCCGATAGCTTGTTGTCAAAGCGCATGGTGTTCTTTGCCTTTGACAGCGATCAAGTTAAAGAAGAGTTCAACGATGTGTTAATCGCCCACGCCAAATACTTGGCCAGCAATCCCGATGTTAGCGTGCGCCTTGAGGGGCATACCGACGAGCGCGGCACCCGCGAATACAATTTGGCCTTGAGTGAGCGCCGCGCCAAGGCGGTTCGCCAGTTTCTAATGTTATACGGCGCCCCGGCAGAGAGCGTGAATGTCTACGGGTTTGGCGAGGAACTGCCTTTGGCCTTGGGGAGCACGGAAGAGGCGTATGCTGAAAACCGTCGCGCAGAGCTGGTGTACGACGGCAACGATCTGTCGCAGTAATAGAGCAAAGAGGTCGCTATGCAGCAGACAATGTTTTATCGAGCGGCTTGGTGCTTAGGTGGCTGGATGCTAGCGTCTAGCCTCGCCTACGCCGCGCCTAATAACGAGGAGCTCGACCGCCGTTTGTCGACGCTGGAAAACAGCTCTAGTACCCAAGTCGTATTGCAGTTGATGCAGCGCCTCCAACAAATGGAGGGCACGGTGGCGGAGTTGCGCGGCCAAATCGAACAGCAACAGTTCGAAATGGATCGTTTGAAGAAACGCCAGCGCGACCTCTATCTCGATGTGGATCGCCGACTCAACGAGTTAAAATCATCGGGGCCGCAGGCGGGCAGCCCGTCGGGGCGTAAATCGGCACCCTCGGTGGATGCCGCCGCTGTATCGGCGACTTCGATGAGTACTCCGGCGACAGGCAACTCGACGACGCCGAGCGATACGGCGGAAAAGACGGCGCCCAGCGACCCCGCCGCCGAGCGCAAGGCCTATCAGGCGGCGTTCGACTACTTGCGCGAAGGGCGCCATCAAGAGGCGATCAAAGCCTTTGAAGGCGTTTTAAACGAATATCCCGACGGACAGTTTGCCGATAACGCCCAGTACTGGAAGGCGGAATCTCACTATGTGAGCAAGCAGTTTGCCGAGGCCGAGGCGGGTTTTAAAAAGGTGATTGAAGCCTACCCCAACAGCAATAAAGTGCCCGATGCTCATTTGAAGTTGGGTTACACCTACTACGAGCTCAAGCAGTGGGAGCAGTCGCGAAAAATTTTAGCGCAAGTGGTAGAAAACTATCCCACGTCGAATGCGGCGAATTTGGCGCGCAAGCGTCTCGCTCTGCTGAGTCAGCGCAATTCCTAGCATGTCCGCCCATTCCGCCGTCCAATCCGATCGCTCAAAAACGCCTAGCGGGCGCGTAGAGTCGCGTCGCGGTCAACTTAAGATCACGGAAATTTTCTGTTCCCTGCAAGGCGAGTCCACACTGGCCGGCTTGCCCACGACGTTTGTACGGCTAACGGGCTGCCCGCTGCGCTGCACTTATTGCGATTCTGAGTACGCTTTTTTTGGTGGCGATTGGTGGTCGCAAGAGGCTTTGCTCGACAGGGTCGATACACTGGGCGCGCCCAATGTCTGTGTCACGGGTGGGGAGCCATTGGCTCAGCGCAGCTGCCACGAATTGATGTCGGCCTTGTGTGATCGCGGTTATCGGGTCTCCCTAGAGACTTCTGGCGCCTTAGATATTTCGACGGTGGATCAGCGGGTGATGGTGGTGATGGACATCAAAACGCCCGACTCCCGAGAAGATCACCGCAATAAATTCGACAACCTGAGCCAATTAAAGGCGGGGGATCAAGTGAAGTTTGTGATCGGGTCGCGCGCCGACTACGACTGGGCAAAGCAACGAGTGGCCGAACGGGAGATAGATCAACGCTGCGAAGTTCTATTCTCGCCCAACTACGAAAAGCTATCGGCGCGTTCGCTGGCGGATTGGATTGTAGAGGACCGCTTGCCCGTGCGCTTTCAAATGCAAACTCACAAACTGCTGTGGGGCGATGTCCCCGGCGTTTAAGTGATTTGAGTACCTTTATGCTATGAAAAAAGCCGTTGTTTTATTGTCGGGAGGGCTAGATTCCTCCACTGTGCTGGCACTGGCCCGCGCCGAGGGCTACCAGTGTCATACTCTGAGCTTTGACTATGGCCAGCGCAATCGCGCTGAGCTGGTGGCTTCCAAGCGTTTGTCGGAAGAGTTGGGCGCGGTAGAGCACAAAATCATTCAGCTCGATTTGCGCGCCATTGGTGGCTCCGCTTTGACGGATAGTCGAATTGATGTGCCGACACAGGAGAGTGAGGGCGTGCCAGTCACTTACGTGCCCGCCCGCAACACCGTGTTTTTGTCCATCGCGCTCGGTTGGGCCGAGGTACTGGAGGCCTACGACGTGTTTATCGGCGTCAACGCGGTGGACTACTCAGGGTATCCCGATTGTCGCCCCGAGTTTATCGAGGCCTTTCAAACCATGGCCAATCTCGCGACAAAAGCGAGTACCGAAGGGCACCCGTTGACGGTGCACACGCCTTTAATCGACTTGAGCAAATCCGAAATCATCCAAAAGGGGGTCGCCGCTGGTTTGGACTACGGTCTGACGGTCTCCTGCTACGACGCTAACGAGGCGGGAGAGGCCTGCGGGCAATGCGATGCCTGCCGTTTGCGTCGACAGGGCTTTGAAGCGGCCGAGGTGGCCGATCCTACTCGCTATCGCTAGGGCGCGAGAGGCCGGGAATTTGTCAGAAAATTGTCAAAATCGGGCTTGTGTGAGTAGGGGGCTTTGTGTATTATTCGCGTCCCAATTGAGGGCTGCACGGGTCGTTAGCTCAGTTGGTAGAGCAGTTGGCTTTTAACCAATTGGTCGAAGGTTCGAATCCTTCACGACCCACCACTTTTTAAAAAGCCACCGAGTTATCGGTGGCTTTTTTATTGCCTGAGAGATCGCCATAACCGCTACTCGTCATTCTAGGCATTCCCCCGTCATTTTAGGCACCCCCCTTGTCATTCCAGACTTGATCTGGAATCTCCAAAACGGAGCCTTGATAAGAAGATTCTGAAACTTTCGCTTCAACTCAACGCCGACAATACACCCGTCGGCCCGGGCACCCAAGGGCATAAAGGTGCCCTCCTATATTTTCTTGTACACGCGGATTAAAAAAGGCGTTTGTGTCAAAAGCGTATAACCATATATGAAAACGGTCTCAAGCGAGCCCTTTAAAAGCTGGGTTCGCGTTCCTATAGTTCTCTTGTACGTTACATTTTTTATTAAGGAGAACTTCCATGACACTACGACTCGGCGACATCGCCCCCGATTTTGAACAGGATTCCACCGAAGGCACGATTCAGTTTCACAGCTATCTCGGTGATAGCTGGGGTGTGCTCTTCTCGCATCCCAAAGACTTTACGCCCGTGTGCACTACCGAACTCGGCGAAGTGGCTAAGCTCAAGGGTGAGTTTGACAAGCGCAATGTGAAAGTCATTGGCCTGTCGGTCGATCCAATTGACGATCACCATGCTTGGAAAGGGGATATCGAGGAGACTCAAGGAACAGCACTCAACTTTCCGCTGTTGGCAGATAGCGATAAAAAGGTGAGCGATCTCTACGACATGGTTCATCCCAATGCTAATGACACTTTGACCGTGCGCTCGGTGTTTATCATCGACAACAACAAAAAAGTGCGCTTAATCATTACGTACCCAGCCAGCACGGGTCGCAACTTCGATGAGATTTTGCGCGTTATTGACAGCTTGCAGCTTACCGATGGCTACAAAGTGGCCACTCCAGTGAATTGGAAAGAGGGCGATGATGTGATCATCGTACCCGCGCTGAGCAATGAAGAGGCGGAAAAGCTATTTCCCAACGGCTGGGATGAGCAAAAGCCCTACTTGCGTGTGACGAAGCAGCCCAATCGTTAGTCCCTCGCCCATTGTGGACTGAGATATAGCCCTTCACTCTGAGTCGTGAAGGGCTTTTTTGTTGGACAGTGTGCGAAAAGCAATGAAGCGCGATTAAAGCTTTTTAAGCGCCTCGATGGATTGAAGAGCCCTTTCGGCGCGCTCACTTAATTGACGGCCGAGTTCCTTGCTGTCGAGCGCTTCTTCTATTTGCAGGCCCGCGGCGCGATAGCGTGCGGTGGCGATGTAGTATTCACCCAGAGCCAGTTGCGATCTCGCCTGAAGTTGCTGTGCCTTTAGGGCTTCAGCGTAGCTGTGCAGCCACTGTGGCGGCCAGTCTTTAACGCCGCTGTCATAGCGGCTATCGAGTAGATCGGTAATCGCCTCAAAATTTTGAGTGTGGCGCAACGTGGTCACCATATAGTCGACAACGGTGCTGTACTGAGGGTAGAGCTGATGCAGTGTTTCGAGTCGCTTTAGTGCGCTTTGATAGCGTTTCTGGGCATTGTCTAAACGCACTTGAGCCAATTGAAAGGCAAGTTCCCCACTGTGTTGCTCCAATAACGTGTCTAGGTGTTTTTGTGCACTGGCGTAGTTGCCGTTTTGGGTGAGCAATTGGGCGAGAGTGTAGCGTTCAATGGGTTTGAGCGGACCTTGGCTCTTATCGCGAAAATAGGACAAAAGCTCGCGATTATCACCCGCCAATACCACGAGTCGGGCTTTGGCTAACTGATAATTGCGGTCGTCGGGCAGAGCTTGTGGCGAGGGCATTTGCGCTGTTCGCGCCTGGGCCTCGGCAATGCGGTTGGCGTCGAGGGGGTGGGTGCGCAAAATTTCAAAGCGCTTGTCCAGCTCGAGACTGCGGTTTTGCATCACCTCAAAAAAGCTGGCCAAGCCTTTGGGATCAAAGCCTGCTTTGGCTAAGTATTGTATGCCAATGCGATCCGCCTCTTTTTCGTGGCTGCGCGTGTGGTTGATCATGCCCTGATAGCTTGCTGCAGTGCCCGCCATCATGACTGCGGCAGCACCTGAGCCACTGCCGCTCATCGCCAGAGCCAAGCCGGCTAATATAGCGCCAATACTGGCCATATTGGTGTTGGCGGACTGCGCGTAAAAGCGAGCGATATGGCGCTGAGTGATGTGGGCAATTTCGTGGGCAACGACACCGGCCAGCTCGCTCTCGTTGCGCGTGGCGAGCATTAAACCCGCATGAATACCCACATAGCCGCCGGGTACGGCAAAGGCGTTGATACGGTCATTCTTGACTAAAAAAAAGTGAAAGTGCTGTTGGCCGACGCCGGAGCTGACTCTCGCCCCCAGCGACTGCAGGTACGTGCGAATTTCGGGGTCGTGCAAAATGCCGTTTTGTTGTTCGGCCTGATGTAAAAACGCCGAGCCGATCAATGCTTCCTTTTGTGGCGAGAGATATTGATCGGCGGGCTCGCCAATATCGGGCAAATTGTCGGCGACACTGGAGACCGCGGCGAGCTGAATGACCGAGCCCAACGCCAATGCGTGGGCAAAATGGCGAAGCGACCAGCGATAATGTTTGCGTTGTAAACTCGGGCGGCGTTGATTCATGGGGCTCAATAATGGCGCTATGCGATGGCAAGTGCAACGCAGTCTCAGAGCCGCCTTTGTGCCGAGGGTTCCCCAAATGGCTTGATAATTGCCAGTAAGCCCATTGTAGCGGCATTTTTGGCGGTTTTTTGGTTGAATTTTAGCGCCGCCTAGCGTACAGTTTCGCCCTTGCGGCAGGTGGCGCATTACCCAGTGTTCAACCGCCGCTTTCGAGCTCGAGAACCTAAGCTCAAGGGCTCCTTTTCAGAGGCCAAACATCGCCTCTGTCGTGATGTAAAACATGCTTACCCGGCCCATCCCATCACGGACGCATACAGTTCGAATCTTTGATATTGGGAGTTAATGGTGGAATTATCAGGCGGCGAGATCGTTGTTGAATCGCTTAGGCGCGAAGGCGTCAAACATGTATTTGGCTACCCCGGTGGCTCGGTACTACACATCTACGATGCATTTTTTAAGCAGGATGAAGTTCAGCATGTGCTGGTGCGCCACGAGCAGGGCGGCACTCACGCAGCGGACGGATACGCTCGTGCTACGGGTAAGCCCGGTGTCGTGTTAGTGACGTCGGGGCCCGGCGTGACCAACACGGTGACAGGCATTGCTACAGCCAATATGGACTCCATCCCTATGGTGGTGTTGACAGGGCAGGTCGCCCTTCCCGTGATTGGCAGCGATGCCTTCCAAGAGTGCGATACGATTGGTATTACGCGACCCATCGTCAAACACAATATTTTGGTGAAGTCCGTGGAGGAAATTGGCCCGGCGATCAAGAAGGCCTTCCATATCGCGACGACGGGCCGACCGGGTCCTGTGGTGGTAGATATTCCTAAAAACACGACCGATCCGAATGTTAAAATTCCTTTCGACTATCCGGAAACGGTCGACATTCGGTCCTACCGTCCCGCCGAGCGCGGCCACATGGGGCAGATTCGCAAAGCCACAGAAATGCTCACCGAGGCCAAGCGCCCGATTATTTACGCTGGCGGTGGCGTGGTGCAGGGCGAGGCCTCAGAGGAGTTGCGCACACTGGTGCGCGAGCTGGAGTACCCGATCACTTGCACGCTGATGGGACTCGGCGCCTATCCGGGTGACGACGAACTCAGTATTGGCATGCTGGGAATGCACGGCACTTACGAAGCCAACTTGGCCATGCACGAGGCCGACGTGATCTTGTGTGTGGGCGCGCGTTTTGACGACCGCGTCACGGGGGATCTCGACAAGTTTGCGCCCTACGCCAAAATCATCCACATCGATGTCGACCCCTCGTCGATCTCGAAAAATGTGAAGGCTGACATTCCCATTGTGGGGCAAGTGAAGCCCGTGCTGGAAGATATGCTGACCTGCCTTAAAGAAGTGGGCAAAAATCAAGATGTGACGGCGATGGAGGCGTGGTGGAAGCAGATTAACCAGTGGCGCTCTATCGATAGCTTGGCCTATGAAAAAGGCGATCAAATCAAACCCCAAGAAGTGATTGAGTCGCTTTATAAGGCGACCAAGGGCGATGCCATCATCACTTCTGACGTGGGCCAGCACCAGATGTTTGCCGCTCAGTTCTATCACTTTAACCGTCCGCGCCAGTGGCTCAACTCTGGCGGCCTTGGCACCATGGGTTTTGGTCTACCCGCGGCAATTGGCGCACAGCTCGCATGTCCCGATCAGACCGTGGCCTGTGTGACGGGCGAAGCGTCGATTATGATGTGTATTCAAGAGCTGTCGACGGCGCTGCAGTACAATACGCCGGTGAAGATCATCAACTTGAACAATCGCTATATGGGCATGGTGCGTCAGTGGCAGGAGATGTTCTACGACAAGCGCTATTCCATGTCTTATGTTGAGGCGTTGCCCGACTTGGTCAAAATGGCGGAGTCCTACGGCCATGTTGGTATCCGTGTGGAAGATCCCTCGGAACTCGACGCGGCGATGGAAAAAGCCTTCTCCATCAAAGATCGCTTGGTCTTCCTCGACATTGTGGTCGACCAAAGTGTCAACGTGTATCCGATGATTGCCAATGGCAAGGGCCACCATGAAATGGTGCTGTCCCCTAGCCAGGCGGAAATCGACGATGCCGAAGAACGCGATCTCGCATAAGGAGTAGGCCATGAGACATATTATTTCTGTACTGGTAGAAAACGAATTCGGTGCGCTAGCTCGCATTGCGGGCTTGTTCTCGGCGCGTGGTTACAACATCGAGTCGCTCAATGTGGCACCGACGCAAGATGGCTCTATGTCGCGCATGACCATTGTGACCTCGGGAACCGACGAAATTATTGAGCAGATTACCAAGCAGTTAAACAAGCTGGTCGATGTCATCAAGTTGACGGATTTGACGGAATCGTCTCACATCGAGCGCGAAGTCATGCTGGTCAAAATTAACGCCGCGGGCGCTGAGCGCCGTGATGAAGTGAAACGCCTGACGGATATCTTCCGCGGCAAGGTGCTCGATGTGACGGACACCACATTCACCGTAGAAGTGACCGGAGCGGCGGAAAAGCTCGATGCTTTCGTCGACGCAATCGGTTACGAGGGCTTAATCGAAGTGGTTCGCTCAGGTCCCATGGGCATTGGTCGCGGCGAGAAACCGCTGCAATTGTAAGCGCGCCTTTTTTAAGAGGCGTGTTGGAAAATTTTTGAATACAGTGCGGCGCTGCCGCGCCTAAGAATTGTTACTAGGAGTAAAACTATGAACATCTATTACGATAAAGACGCAGACCTGTCGATTATCCAGGGCAAAAAAGTCGCTATCATCGGCTATGGCTCACAGGGTCACGCCCACGCGAACAACCTGAAAGAGTCGGGTGTCGACGTCACAGTAGGCCTGCGCAAAGGTTCTGGCTCGGCTTCAAAGGCTGAAGCGGCTGGCTTAACCGTGAAAGACGTTGCCGAAGCCGTGGCGGAAGCGGATATTGTGATGATTCTGACGCCCGATGAATTTCAGGCCGACCTCTACAACAACGTGATTGAGCCCAACCTGAAAGAGGGCGGCACACTGGCTTTCGCCCACGGTTTTGCGATTCACTACAACCAAATCGTGCCTCGCGCCGATATGGATGTGATCATGGTGGCGCCCAAGGCGCCCGGCCACACCGTTCGCACCGAATTTACTCGTGGCGGTGGTATCCCCGATCTAATCGCAATCCAGCAAGATGCCTCGGGCACGGCGAAAGAAGTCGCGCTGTCCTACGCTTCGGCGATCGGTGGCGGTCGTACCGGTATTATTGAGACGACGTTCAAAGACGAGACAGAGACGGACCTCTTTGGCGAGCAAGCCGTACTTTGCGGTGGCGCAGTCGAGTTGGTTAAGGCCGGTTTTGAAACATTGACCGAAGCGGGCTACGCCCCCGAAATGGCTTACTTTGAGTGCTTGCACGAACTCAAACTTATCGTTGACCTCATGTACGAAGGCGGCATCGCCAACATGAACTACTCGATCTCTAACAATGCCGAGTACGGTGAGTATGTAACGGGCCCCGAAGTGATTAACGACGAGTCGCGTGCGGCCATGCGCAAAGCACTGAAGCGCATTCAAGATGGCGAGTACGCCAAGATGTTTATTAGCGAAGGGGCGACGAACTATCCTTCAATGACTGCACACCGCCGTAACAATGCGGCTCACCCCATCGAGCAAGTGGGTGAAAAACTGCGCAGCATGATGCCCTGGATCACCGCCAATAAAATCGTGGACAAGTCGAAAAACTAATCGATGTGTAACGGCTCGAAGAACAACGCCATCCATACTGGGTGGCGTTTTTCATTGAGACCTCAACAGACACAGGCTATAAAAACAGTATGTATCTGATAAAAGCCGAAGTGGCACTGCTGGCCTTTTTTCTCGCCTTGACGGCTATTGCTGTGAAAGTGTCCTATGGCGTGCTCGCTTCGCTGCCCTTTTGGCTGGCTTTTATCCTTTTAGTGTTTTTCTTTCGCAACCCACCCCGCAAGCCGCCATCCAACCCCATGGCGATTGTCGCGCCCATCGATGCACTGGTGGCCTACCACTTCACTGCCGAAGAGCCCTTTCAGGGTGAAGAACGCCAGATATTGCGCTTGCGCCGGCGTCACGGTGGCATTTTCTCCTTATTCAGCCCCGCTGAAGGTCAGATTCTGCAAACTTGGTATGGCGAGCGCTACCAGCGCCCCCAGCGCCAATTGAGCCGCGATCGGGGCCACATTTGCACTGCTTGGATTCGTACCGACGAGGGCGATGATATGCTGATGAGCTTTTATCGCGCCTTTACGCTGCGTTATTTACAGATGCGCCCTCAGCCTGGGGAGCGCATTGGTCAGGGTAAGGCCATTGGATTATCCACAATCCAGTATATTGATATACTGTTGCCTCTCGACGCCGAGGTTAAAGTGGCCGTAGGTGATACGGTCAAAGGCGGCGAGACGACACTGGGCCAGTTTGCCCATCGAAGTAAGAAAGAGCGGTTTTAATGAATCAGACGGAACGCCAGCAACGCCGCAGCATATACCTGCTGCCCAATTTGTTTACCACGGGTACGATCTTTGGTGGCTTTTACGCTATTATTGCCTCGACCCAAGGGCGATTTGAGGCAGCGGCCATTGCTATCTTTATTGCGATGGTTGCCGATGCGCTCGACGGGCGAATTGCTCGTATGACCAACACGCAAAGTGATTTTGGCCTGCAATACGACAGTCTGGCGGATCTGGTCGCCTTTGGCGTTGCGCCCGCATTGATTATGTACTTCTGGGCGCTCGATGATTTGCGCCTAGTCAATGAAACACTGGGTCGAGTCGGTTGGATTGCCAGCTTTGCCTACGCCGCAGGTGCGGCTCTGCGTTTGGCCCGCTTTAATGTGCAAACGGAATCTCTGGATAAGCGCTTTTTTAAAGGGCTGCCCAGCCCCTCTGCCGCTGCGCTGTTGGTGGGCTCTATGTGGGTCATGCACAATTTTGACTTCAAGAGTTCCGATGCGGCGATCCCCTACATCTCGCTGGCCATTACCTATCTGGGCGGTGTGCTCATGGTGAGTAATATCACTTATTACTCGTTTAAAGATGTCGATGCACTCAAGAAAATACCATTTTTTGTGGTGCCCGCTTTTGTTTTTGTAGCGCCTTTTATTACGCTTAAGCCTTCAGTGATTTTGTACAGCATTTTTATGACTTACATTCTGTCTGGGCCTGTGCTGAGCCTTTATCGCCAGGTGCGCAAGTTGCGCCGTCGACAACGTAGGGCAGCGGATTAATCCACCATCGAAGCGAATAAATTATTTGAAACGATTCGATGCGCTTTAAAGCGCATTTGTTTTATTAACACTGGATAGACAACATGAGCCAAGAAGCTGTGACTCCCGCCCACTTTATTCGAAAAATTGTGACTCAAGATGTTGAGTCGAAGCATACCGGTAAAGTCATCACGCGCTTTCCACCCGAGCCGAATGGCTTTTTACACATTGGTCACGCCAAGTCGATCTGTTTGAATTTTGGTTTGGCAGAAGAGTTCGGCGGCGACTGTCACCTGCGCTTCGACGACACCAACCCAGCAAAGGAAGAGCAGGCCTATGTCGAGTCAATTAAGGCCGATGTAGAGTGGTTGGGTTTTAAATGGGCGGGTTCGGTACGCTACGCCTCAGATTATTTCGACACGCTGTACGACTATGCTTTGCATCTGATCGACAACGGTAACGCCTATGTCTGTGAGCTGTCCGCCGATGAGGCGCGAGAGTATCGCGGCACATTGAAAGAACCGGGTAAGAACAGCCCCTATCGCGACCGCAGCCCCGAGGAAAATCGGCAGTTATTTGAAAAAATGCGAGCGGGTGAGTTTGAAGACGGCGCCGCCGTTTTGCGCGCGAAGATTGATATGGCCGCGCCCAATATCAATTTGCGCGATCCCATTCTCTACCGCGTGCGACGATTAAATCACCACCAAACGGGGGATACATGGTGCATCTATCCCACCTACGATTTCACCCACGGGCAGTCGGACGCCATAGAAGGTGTGACGCATTCGCTGTGTACACTGGAGTTTGAAGATCACCGCCCCCTTTACGAGTGGTTGATTGAACATCTTCCCGTGCCCGCACAACCTCGGCAATACGAGTTTGCGCGCTTGAATTTAAATTACACCGTGACATCAAAACGCAAGCTCAAGCAGTTGGTCGACGATGGCCATGTCGAGGGCTGGGACGACCCGCGTATGCCGACGATTTCCGGCATGCGCCGCCGTGGCTACACGCCGCTATCACTGCGCAATTTCTGTGAGCGTATTGGCGTGACACGCAGCGAGGGCGTCGTCGATATGTCGATGCTGGAGCACGCGGTGCGCGAAGACCTAGATGCCACTGCACCCCGTGCGATGTGTGTGCTCAATCCGATTAGAGTGGTGTTGGAAAACTATCCCGAAAATGACGTTCAGACATTGAGTCTGCCACGCCATCCCAAAGACGAGAGCATGGGGCAGCGCGAGGTGACAATGAGTCGAGAGCTATACATTGATCGCAATGATTTTGAAGTGGAGCCACCCCCCAAGTGGAAACGCTTATTTCTCAATGGCGAAGTGCGCTTGCGCGGCAGCTATGTGATCCACTGCCACGATGTGGTGAAAGATGAGGCGGGCAATGTTGTGGAGCTTCGCTGCACTTATGACGAGAATACCTTGGGTAAAAACCCCGAGGGCCGCAAGGTCAAAGGTGTGATTCACTGGGTCAGTGCCGCCGATAGCGTAGAGGCGGAAGTGCGCTTGTACGACCGCCTGTTCCAAGAGGAAAACCCCGCGGCGCAAGAGGATTTTACGGCGAGCCTAAACCTTGAATCGCTCACGGTGTTGCGCGGTGCTCGCGCCGAGGCGAGTTTGCGCCGTGCCAATGTCGGCGACCGCTTCCAGTTTGAACGCGAAGGTTATTTCGCCGTGGATAGCAGTAGCTCGGACGATAGAGTGGTGTTTAATCGCACGGTCAGCCTGCGAGATTCTTGGCAAAAAGTGAAGGGTAAGGGGTAAGTCGGTGCAAATTTACAATACGCTCAGCCGAAGTAAGCAGGTCTTCGAGCCCATTCACCCAGGCCAAGTGCGCCTGTATGTATGCGGCATTACCACCTATGACTATTGCCACATCGGCCATGCTCGGGTGATGGTGGCGTTCGACGCCATCACTCGCTACCTGCGACATCGCGGTTACGATGTCACCTATGTGCGCAATATCACAGACATTGATGACAAAATTCTCAAGCGCGCCGAGGAAAATGGCGAGGCCTATGATACTTTAACGGCGCGCTTCATCGACGCGATGCACGAAGACGAGCGCGCTCTGGGCGTTTTGCCACCGGATCGAGAGCCCCGCGCCACTCAGCATATTCAGGATATTATCGATTTAATTCAGGTGCTCATTGATAAGGGCGCTGCCTATACTGCCGAGAATGGCGATGTGTACTTTTCGGTGAGCGACTTTGCCGACTACGGCAAACTCTCGAATAAAAAGCTCGAAGATCTACTTGAGGGCGTGCGCGTAGAGCTTGAAAGCAGCAAGCGTGACCCGCGCGATTTTGCTCTGTGGAAAGGTGCGCAACAAGATCAGGTGGGCTGGGAGGCCCCCTGGGGCTATGGGCGTCCCGGTTGGCATATCGAGTGTTCCGCTATGTCGACTTCCTGCTTGGGCAACCACTTTGATATTCACGGTGGCGGCCCCGATTTGGTCTTTCCCCACCACGAAAATGAAATCGCGCAATCCGAGGCGGCAACGGGTGAAACCTATGCCAATGTCTGGATGCACGCGGGCGCTGTACGAGTGGATAATGAAAAGATGTCCAAGTCTCTGGGCAACTTTTTCACGATCCGCGAAGTGTTGGAAAAGTACCAGCCCGAAGTGATTCGGTATTTTTTATTGAGCTCACACTATCGCAGCCCGATTAACTACTCAGACAATAGCTTAGAGCAAGCGCGTGCGGGTCTCGAGCGTTTATACACGGCGCTGCGCCCCTATTCAGATGTCGCAGCTGACGAGGCCGCATTGAGCGACTCCAGTGCATTACAGGCCTTTCAGCAAGTGATGGATGACGACTTCAATACCCGCGAAGCGCTCTCGGTACTGTTTGATTTAGCGCGTCAGCTCAATCAACAAGAGGGTGAAGCCGCCCGCAATATTGCCGTTCAACTCAAAACGTTGGGCCGCGTGCTGGGTTTACTGGAAGGTGATGCGCAAGCGTATTTGAAAAGTGGTGGCTTGGTCAGCGATGCAGGCAGCTTGAGCGACGATGATATTGACGCCTTAATTGCCGAACGCATTGAAGCCAAGCAAAACAAAGACTTTGCCCGCGCCGATGACATTCGCGATCAATTGACCGAGGCGGGTATTCAATTAGAAGATGGTCCCGCAGGTACGCAGTGGCGTAGAAGCTAGGGCCTGTTAACACAAATTTGATGGTCACTGTTGTGACTAAAAAAGCGCCAATCAAGGCGCAAGGAGCGTGGTTTGGTGACTCCAAATGAGCGACGAGCAACGATGAGTGGCGCTTTT
This sequence comes from gamma proteobacterium HTCC5015, assembly GCA_000155715.1. Classification (GTDB taxonomy): domain Bacteria; phylum Pseudomonadota; class Gammaproteobacteria; order HTCC5015; family HTCC5015; genus HTCC5015. Next base: position 57,833 of record DS990607.1, read on the forward strand.
TTAGCCACAACCCGAAGGGCTGGAGCTATTTTCCGCCCAGCTGCGTTATCAGTTGTTTGTGTAGACGTGCTACACGGCACGCCTTCTGCCTTGCTGGGCAGGAAAATGGCTTCCAGCAGAGATCATAAAATTTGTGTTAACAGGCCCTAGTTGAGCGATAGGGGTGGTGTATGAGTGATCGACAACGACAGCAGGCCTACCTCGAGGCTATGGGATTCACTATATGGGTTCCCGAAAACAGCGCCGGGCAAAATGACGCTCCCGAAGCCGAGCAAGGCGAGCACCATCCCGTGGGTCGGCCTTCAGGCCGACAACCAGAGCAAGACGAAGCCCCCGAAGCCGAGCAAGGCGAGCACCATCTCGTGGTTCGGCCTTCAGGCCGACAGCCAGTGCCAAACGAAGCTCTTGGGGCTGAGGAGACTGCCCCCAAGCGACAACAGCCAGAAGATACGCCCCAAGAAACACCGAGTACACCTCTGCCGCTAGACCTCCAATTGGCCTCGCTACCCGATTTTCCCCAGCGCCAGCAAGGCCGCGTTCTTATCGTCTGCGGCGAAGCCGAGGGCGATGAGGGGCAAGGCGATCCCTACGAAGGCGAATTGGCACAGCTCTTTAGCGATATGATTAAAGCCACGCGCTGGACGCCTGAAATGGTCGTGCTGGCCAGCCACGCCACACCTGCGCGCCAGGCGATTCAGGCCACGGGGGCAGATGTCATTATGGGCTTTGGGCGCGCCGCCTGTCGCGAGTTATGGGGCGTGGGGGCGCTTCCCGAACACCTGCGCGGTCGCGCAGTACCACTCTTCGGGGCACAAGCCATCGCCACACACCACCCAATTTTGGCGCTAGCAGATGCCAGCTTTAAACGCCCGATTTGGGAGGACATCAAACGCGCCATAGAGGTGCTCGCCCCGTGAGTGTCGGGGCCAGTGGGCGCCCGTTCATTGATTGGTCTCGCCTGTATTTACGTCCGTTGCGCGAGGCCGATTTAGCTGCAGTTATGAGGATTGAGCCGCGCGCATATAGCCATCACTGGAGTGAAGGCATTTTCCGCGATTGTCTAGACAAGCTATTACCTCCCTACCAAGAAACGCAAAAGCCCGGCGCGGGTTACATAATGCCCGGCCTTTTTATGGGAGATCATTTGATCGGCTATGCCGTGTACTCACTGGTGGCCTGTGAAGCTCACTTGCTCAATATTACAGTAGCTCCGGAATACAAGGGGCGCGGGCTAGGGCGTTATTTGCTCGACGCTATCGTCGGGGATTGTCGCGAGCGCGGTGCCGAAATGTTGTATTTGGAAGTGCGTCCCAGCAACCGCCCCGCCATTGGTTTGTATGAAAATACGGGGTTTATCGATATAGGAATTCGCAAAGACTACTATCCCAGTGCGGGTGAGCGAGAAGATGCTCGGGTGATGGCGCTGGCCCTAGTAGAAGGTGGCTTGTAACGAGATATATCCTTAATATTTAATCACTTAATGGGTTATTTTGGAGCTTGGTTCGAGGGATTGGAATCGAAAAGTTCAAACCGTTCATTCTCAAAATAACCCCATTCATCGCATTTGCGGCAAAACCCTCTTCACACTTTCTTCACAAACGAGTTAACTGTTCTACAGTTAATGATAATAAAAACAAGCGAACAACAATAATAATGAGTAAGGGAAACTTGGAATGGACACAAGTGCTACACCAACAACCATAAAAAAATATCTCCAAGAAACCATTGAGCCGTTAGGCCACAGTGCGACGGCGACGTTATCGACCTCGGATGGCGAAGTGTTTGCGACAACCGTGAAAGATGATGAAAAGTCGGCTAGGCAATCTGCTATGGCAACGGCGTTGATTTCACTCTCTGAGTCATTTTCAGAAGAAGTGATCGGGGAAAAGACCAATGAATCCTGTCTATCAGCCGGTAAGGGACACGCAGTTATCGTTCGCTTACATATGGACAGCATTCCCTATTTACTATGTGTGTCATGTGACCACAGCAACAACCTCGCGTCGTTGCTGCGTATGGCGCGCGACATGGTAATTAAAATCCAAGACAGCTTTGGATAATTTTCGTACGACACTAAAAAATATTGCTAGGAGAATGGAATGGCTAAAATCAGTTTAGATCCACTTAAAGACATCGACGGTTACATAGCATCGGCCTTGGTCGATTTAGACTCTGGGATGCTAATGGCTGGGGATGGTACTGCAATCGACTTAGAGGTCGCAGCGGCGGGCAACTCGGAAGTGCTCAAATCAAAACTCAAAGTTGCTAAGCAACTGGGCATCAGTGACGGGGTTGAGGATATTTTGATTACGCTGAGCAAGCAGTATCACCTGATTCGCCCGCTAGAGACAAACAGCCGTGTTTTTCTCTATTTGGTTCTAGACAAAGATAAGTCTAATTTGGCCATGGCGCGCCACGGCCTCAAAGCGTTTGATAAAACAGTCAATGTTGGCTGAGTCATAGAAAAGGGCAGCCACACGGCTGCCCTTTTTAGTGGCGATCTCAAATGGTGAGGAATACCATGAAAGATATAACAATTGCACATGCTGGATGCGATGAAGCAGTGCTTAAAAAATTACAGGTCAGCGCCAATTTATTTTTAGGCGAGGGCTACAGTCTGTGCTTCAAACAGTGGGAAGGCACTGGCGCAGATATCTTGGTCGCCAATCCAGAGGATGCATTTGGTTACCGATCTGCCGATGTGGCGCACCGACATGGCGTGCCGCTCATGCTAATTACCGATCACAAAGATCAGTATCAAGAGCTAATCAACGACTCTTCCATTGTTGTCGATGCGGATCAACCGGCAGGTTTGTTTTTTAGATTAGTAGAAAAACTGCTCAGCAAAGGAAAGACGGCGGTTCAAAATGTCGTCGATATTGGGACAGTGCCGTCACAGCAAGCGGACACGGCGACCAACGATGATGTATTTCCCGAGCTGGCTGCGCTAGTTGGGGTTGAAAGCGCCATGAAATTTGGCCTTTCGAATCACTACGTTTACTTTTTGCCTAAAAAAGGCGTGTGTGCAGCTGCGAGTAAAGAAGACTTTGTGGCTGTGCGTGATGCCATAAGAAGTCATGAAGCACTCTCGTTTTCGGAAGTGAGTGACAGTGAGTCGCTGACGTCATTAAAGCACTATGTCAGTAGCGAAGGTTTTTTCTTTCACTCCTTCGTGGGCATGCAGGATTTGCCTCGTTTCCCCAATGGGCAGGTAGGGCTGACAAGCTGGCCTAATATCAAGAGTAAGAAGTTTGCCGCTGAGTTAGCGACACTCTCGGCGACGCTGGTCGTGACTACATGCAATGTTTCAGATGTGCTTGAAAGCCATAGTGCCAAAGTGGCCAATGCATTGTTTTATGCGGCCCATATATCGGGGCTTTTAGAGGTCAAGGCATCAGAAAAGGCAACCGTCACAGCCATGCCGACCGCTGTAGTAGATGGCGCAAATGCGAAAAAACATCACGGTGGCATCGTGGGTGCATTAGGAAAATGGCTGGGGATGTGAATATGTCTGCGCACGAGAACTACAATAAACTCGTTTTTGCCGGGCCCGTTGGGGCCGGTAAAAGTACCGCCATTGCGGCGATTTCTGAGACGCCACCTGTGAGTACAGAAGAGACGCTCTCCAGTGGTGCTATGGGTGACAAAACCACGACAACGGTTGCATTGGATTACAGCTTCTTGAATCTCGAAGGTAGCATCATTCATATTTACGGCATGCCGGGTCAAGCTCGATTGGGCTTTATGCGCAACATTGTCTTAGAAGGCGCTTTAGGCGTGGTCCTTTTACTGAATGGTGAAAGCGAAGAGGTTTATAACGATGCCAGCTATTGGTTGAGGTCGATTCGTGAAATCTCTCCTCAACTTAATGTGGTGATAGGTATCACGAAAACGGAGAATAACCCCGACTTGTCGCTCAATGAACTGAGAGGTTCGATTAGCCAAATAGACCCCAAGGCGCCCATTTTATCAGTAGACGCTCGCGAAGAAGACGATATGAAACAGCTGCTTAAGATATTATTAGCGTTGCATATGGCTCAAGCGGTCTAAGGCATATTGATGAGCGAGTAAAAGCGGATAGGGAGCCTATCCGCTTTTTTATTTGAAGCTAGTGTTTCTTGGCGAACCAAGGGTAGACGGCGGGCAATACCAGTAGTGTCAAGACAGTGGCACTGATTAAGCCGCCCACCACCACGGTAGCGAGGGGGCGTTGCACTTCACTGCCTGTACCGCTGGCAAACAGGAGCGGGGATAACCCGATGGCTGTTGTGACCGCTGTCATTAATACGGGGCGCAGGCGCGAGCAGGCGGATTCCACACAGGCTTTGCCCATCTCGGTACCATGTGCCACGCGATCGTTTAAATCATTGACGAGCACTAGGCCGTTTTCTAGGGCAATACCAAACAGCGCAATAAAACCGACCGACGCGGGTACGGATAAACTCAGCCCGCTCAGCCAGAGAGCCGCTATGCCACCCACAAGAGCGAGTGGAATATTAAGCATGATCAGTGTGGCATTTTTGAGTGATCCGAAACTGGCGTAGAGCATGAAAAATACCAGAGCTAGAGTGATAGGCACGACGATCATTAGCCGCTTATTGGCCTGTTGCTGTAACTCAAACTGGCCACCCCACTTGAGAAAATAACCGGGAGGCAGCTCGACACGGCTTTCAATTAAGCGGTTGGCTTCCTCCACGAAAGAGCCAATATCGCGCTCGCGGACATTGGTTTGAATGGTGATGAACCGCTGGTTGTTTTCACGGGTAATTTGCCGCGGTCCAACGACTTCTTCAATAGTGGCTAACTCGTTTAACGGAATGCGTTGGCCTCGATTATTTTCGATAATAAGACGGGCTAGCTTATCTTTGCGGTCCCTCGCTGATTTTTTTAGGCGCAAGTAAATGTCGAAACGGCGAATGCCTTCAAATACTTGGCCGGCGCTGGCTCCGCCAATAGCGATTTTTAGCGTGTCCTGTATCTCACTGGCATTGAGACCGTAGCGAGCAATGGCTTCGCGATCTAAGCTGATTTTTAGTTGAGGGGTGCCGCCTATTTGATCTTTCTGAACATCCTGTGCACCCTCGATCGACTTGATGACGGTTTCGATGACACTGGCTTTCTGACTCAGTACGTCTAAATCATCGCCAAACAATTTGGCGGCCAGCTCAGCCTTGGTACCCGTGAGCAGTTCATCTACTGCAGCGGCAATCGGTTGCGTGAAGTTAAATTTGGCACCGGGGAAATCGGAAAATTGTTTGCTCATAGCTGCGTATAAACCGTCTAAGTCACTGGCGCTCTGCCATTCATCTTGCGGTTTGAGCGCGACAAAAATTTCCGCGTTATTGATGGGGTCGGCATGAGCGCCGACTTCTCCTCGACCCACTCGCGTCACTACCTTTGTCACCTCGGGGAAGCTTTCAAGTAACTCCTGTTCAAACACTTGCATGGTTTCCTTAGCTTTTTTAAGTGATATAGAGGGTGCCATAGTGGCGCGAATGAGAACGTCGCCCTCGTTAAAGCGCGGGACAAACTCGGAGCCAAGTCGAGGGGCGATGGCGCCACCGAGCACTAACAGACCCAGCGAGATGGCTACGGCTAATCCGCGGCGGCGAATCAGCGCGGTCACCATGGGCTGGTAGATGGCTAGCAGCTTACTTTTAGAGGCGCGCTCATCGTCGCGCTTGGGACGTTTGAGTAAATAGTAGGCACAAGCGGGAGCCACTACGAGTGCAAAAAACAGTGAGCCGAGCATGGCGGTGGCCACCGTATAGGCCAGAGGGCGGAAAGTGGCGCCTTCGACACCCTGCAGTGTAAACAGCGGCAGAAACACCAAAATTATGATGCTAATTGCGAATAAGATGGGCCGAGCTACGGAGTGGCAGGCGCGCACAATGATGGCAGTGCGGGACTCTTCGCTACTTGATTCTCGCAGGCTGCGCTCAATGCTCTCGACCACAACGACAGCGCCATCGACCATCATGCCAATGGCAATGGCAATGCCACCGAGCGACATCAAATTGGCAGAAATGTCGAAATAACGCATGGCTAAAAATGTGAAGGCGACAGAAAAGGGAATGGATAGTGCGACGACAACGCTGGGTCGAATACTGCCCATAAACACAAACAGCACAATGGTCACTAGTGCGATGCCCTGTACCAGTGCGCTTGTGACGGTGCTCACTGCGGCTTTGACCAAGGTGGCTTGGTCGTAATAGGGCTGGACACTCATCCCGTCGGGCAGGTTGTCGTTGATGGTCTCGAGTTCTTTGACGACTTCTTCGATGACCGCCGAGGTATTGCTGCCAATCAGTTTTAGCACCATGCCTACCACCGCCTCGCCGCGACCATCGGCCAGTGCCAATCCGCGGCGTATTTTGCCGCCGATAGTGAGCTCGGCCAGTTGGTGTAGGTAGACGGGTGTGCCGTTGACGGTTTTCACCACAATGTTTTTTAAGTCTTTGATATCAGAGGCCAATCCTACGGAGCGGACGATATACTGTTCGTCATTTTTGACGATGAACTGCGCGCCGGCGTTGGCGTTGTTGGCTTCGATACGCGCTTTGATCTCGGGCAGTGAAATCTTGTAGCGCAGTAGTGCGTGGGGATCGACATTGACTTGGAATTGTTTTACTTCTCCTCCAACGGATAACACTTCGGTAACGCCGCGCACTGTTTGCAGGTTGAATTTTACAATCCAGTCTTGCGCCTCTCGCAGCGCCTCTCGGCTGTACTGGCCGGTTTCATCCTCGAGTGTGTAAAAAAGAATTTGCCCTAGCCCCGTGGTGATGGGGCCCATGACCGGTTCACCAAAACCACTGGGAATGGCTTCTCTCGCGACTTGAAGACGCTCGCCTACGCGTTGGCGGGCAAAGTAAATGTCGGTGCCATCTTCAAAATAAATATTGACGACGGACAAACCAAAGTTGGAAACGGAGCGAATGCGATCTAGCTTGGGCAAACCATTCATGGCGCTCTCTAGAGGATAAGTCACATATTTTTCGACCTCCTCGGGAGCGAGTCCCTCAGTCTCGACAAAAACTTGAACCAGTGCGGGGGAAATGTCTGGATAGGCGTCTACAGGCAAACTGCGATAGGCACTGAAACCAGCGACTAAAACGCTGGCTAAAATGGCCAGTACCAGCAAGCGGTTGTGGAGTACTGCGTGAGTTAATTCTTTCATGTCGTACCCCTAGTGGTTGTGTCCATCGGCAAAGTTAGTTTTTAACCTATCGGCTTTGAGCACAAAGCCACCTTGGGCAATATAGCGCTCACCGCTGGCTAGGCCGTCTAGGACTTCAACCGATTGATCATCAGACCGCCCAAGGGTTAGTGTTCGCATCTCCCAGTGATCACCCTCCTGTACAAAGACGACTTTTTGCCCTTCCCAGTCGATCACGGCGCTTCGTGGAATGAGACGCTCGACGGGGAACTTTCTTAAAATAATACGGGCGTCGATAAATTGTCCCGGCTTCCAGTATTGCTGTTTATTGTCTAAAAAAACGCGCGCTAGGCCGGTACGGGTGCGCTCGTTCACGATGGGTGCGACATAGTCTATCTGAGCCTGAACGGGCTCTAGGCCATAGCGAGAAGTGAGAGTGACAGTTTGGCCGCTCTGAACTTGGGCTACCTGCTCCGGGTAGAGGGCAATGTCCGCCCACAGGGTGGAGAGGTTGGCAACGACAAAAGCGGAATCGCTGGGCTGCAAGTGCTCGCCTAGTGCAAGGTGGCTGTCGATGACCGTGCCGCTAATCAGTGACTTTAGCTCGAAGCGGGCCAAGGTATCCGAGCTTTCGGCTAGGGCCAGCACATCACCTGCTTCAACACGATCGCCAATGCTCGCCTTAACGCGCGTAATTTTAGCGGGGTATCGCGGAGTGATATGGGCGATAGCCTCTTGGTTTAAGCGAACTTCTCCCGGCAGGGTGACGCTTTTTTGCAGCTTTCCTCCAGCCACTGTGGCGACTTCCACGCCGAAGCGTTGTAACGCCTTTTCACTAAAATTTAACGGGCCAGCTTCGTCTTGATGTTCGCTGTTGTTGTGAGACGATTCAGTCGTGTCAGGCTTATGCTCGTGAGTGTCGCTGGTTAAACCCGCCGATGAATGAATTAAACCCAGACATAAAGCGATGAATAGGAAATAGGGATGAATCGTTTTCATAAGTTTTTCTCCGGTGCGACTGGAGCGCTAGGGCTTGTGAGTGGTACGCCTGTGAGCTGCTCCAGTTGAATAAGGGTTTGATGGAATTGAACGGCGGCATTGAGCGCTGACTGTTCGGCATTCAGCCGCTGTTGTCTCGCATCGAGTAAGTTGATGTAGGAGAAGCGCCCGAGCAGGTAGCCCTCTTGGTACTGTGATTCAACGCGCTCGAGTTGAGGTAGTACCTTCTCGTACAGAGCTTCCACTCTATTTTTTGTGCTGTGTAAGTTGTGCCAGATGATGCGAAGTCGCGCTTTGAGAGCGAGAGTCTCCTGACGTTGTTGAATGTCGACGACATCGAGTTCGGCGCGGGCAGCACGGATCGCGCCCTGATTGCGGTCGTTTATGGCCAAAGGCATAGACAGCGATACATTGAAGCCGTTGTCACTCGTGGCGCGCTGGTGTTTAAGGCCTACCCCCAGCTCAATATTTTGGCGCGATTGCGCCTGTTCTAGCGTGAGCTCTGCTTCGCGAAGGCGGCGCTGAGTGAGCCAGCGCCGCCACTGTGGCGACTGCTCCAACTGTTGGTCTAGCCACTCAATCGATGGCAATTTGGGCAGTTTAAATAAATCGACAGACACGGCATCAAAATCCACTAGGGAACTCCCCCAGTAGGTAGCCAACTGTATTTTTTCGGCCCGCAGCTGGGTTTGCGTTTTCTCAATATCGAGTGCGGCGCGCATGGCTTCGGCACGGGCTTGGCCCGCCTCGGCCTCACTGATGCGGCCCGCTTCAAAACGCTTCTGTGCTGCTTCGGCAGCGGCCTTTGCCCAGGCGCTGTGCTGTTGGGCGAATTGGTGCTGCCACTGAGTGCGGGCAACGCGAATAAACTGAGCACTGGCTTGAGCAAGGGCATCGATACGTGCCAATTCGTAACCCACTTGTCGGTTACGCGTGTGCCAATTGCTGACCTGTCGGCGTTGTTCGCGCTTATCGCCCATTTCAATTACCTGGCTGAGTGCCAGAGTGGTTTCGAGCTGCTCGCCGCTTTCAAAACTGCCACTGCCGCCGATATTCTCCAGTTCTAGAGAAAGCTCGGGGTTAGGGCGCTTTTGCGCTTGCAGCGCACGTGCTTCATCCGCGCGCAGATAAAAGGGGTAGCTCTGTAGTGAGGGGCTGTCGCGTAGTACGCGAGCCAGTACTTGAGATAGTGTTAGAAAGCCGTTTTTAGTGCCCGTGTCCGAGTGACTGGATACGCTAAACAGCATTAAAGCCAGCGCCACTATTAGTGGCCACTGCCTATTAAAGTGAGTGAACATAAATCACCTCATGAATGCATGTGCGTGCCGCTGCCACACATGACAGCGATACAAAACGCGTACGTCACCTCAATGTAGAGGTGGCGTACCACTAAGAAAAAGAGAGGGATTTAAACCTTGGGGGGAGGTGTCGGTGGAGTTTGGGTATTGTTGGGTTGCCGTGCGCGGTTACCCCAAGAGTGAATAGCCAACAGAGGGGAGCTCTGTGCCACTGTTAAACCGGGTAGCACAAAGAAGTGCGAATGAGCATGGTTGCAGTGAACATGGGGCTCATGCTCGGACTCGTCGTCGAGAGAGCTACTGAGAATCGTGATTGTCGGTGACTAACTCAATGAAATCGCTGGGTGGTAAGAGATTCTCCACACTATCGTGTGCCATGGCCAATGTGTTGGACATAGCGAGTAGCAGAGATAGCGTGAGCCACAAAGATTTCATGATGGAATCTTATATTGTGGTGGAGGTGGCTGCAATCGCTAATAAAAAACGTAACATTGACCTCGAAGGAGCAGATTCCCAGTCAATTAGCCTGCGTATAAGTCTTCTATATGGCCACCTGAGCCAAACAGTTTTTCGCGCCATTGATTTTCGAGTTCGCTGGTATCCTGTTGTGAGGGATGAAACCCTTTTTGCAGGAGTGGCCATAGCGTGGCGGCAATACCTGTGAGAAAACCTCGGGGCTTAAACATAAACCACAGGCCTCTAGCATTTTCGCGCCAGTTCAACAGTTGTTTGTCGCGAGCCATCAGCACGCCCCAGCCGGTGAGCCAGGCGACCCACACTGTGGAAATGACGAGCATCATGGCGAGCTTGAGCTCATAATCTCGGCCACCGACTGAACGCCATACATCAAAGGCAACGCTTTTGTGTTCAAGCTCTTCTAGGGCGTGCCAATACCAAAGGTTAAGCATGTCTGGGTCAGAGGTGGTTTGAAACTCTCGGTTGGTGAGCCATTGCTCGGCGAGTCCAGCGGTTGTGTGCTCCATAAAGCAGGTACAGGCGAGCTGGAGGCGAGGAGGGAACTTGCCGAGTGTGGTGAGTGCGATTTTTACCAGCTGCTCGGGCAAATCGGTGTCCATGTCTTGCGCTTTAAAGTGGTCGTTCAAGCGGTCGTGTTCTCGGCTGTGTAGGGATTCCTGCCCAATAAAGCCCGAGACAGCCGCTTTTAAGCGTTCATCACTGATTTGGTGACGGTAGCGGCGCACCGATTCCACAAAGAACTGCTCTCCGGGTGGGAATATGCCCGAGAAGCTGGCAAACATCAGGGTGGTGGCTGGGTTGTTATTCAGCGCAAAATAGCGGTCTGCATTTTGAGGTTTGGGAAATGTGATGGGACGCGCTGGAATGCCGACTTGAGCCGAAGAGAGTTTCTTTCTCGGCGATGCAGTGCGAGTGCGTTTTTCGGGCTGTGTATTACGCCGCTTTCTAGCCACAGTATTCATATTTATCCCCCGTAAATTGTCTTGACCTGACGGCCTTCTCTCCACAATAATCTGACGAATTGTTCGGATTCAATTCGGGTTTCTATGCCACGCAAACCAAAGCAAGCGCGCTCTAAAGCGACCGTCGAAGCCATTGTCGAGGCGGGGTTTATCTGCGTAGCAGAAAACGGCCTAGCGGGGACGACCACGCGGCATATTGCCGAAAAAGCGGGGATTAGCGTGGGTTCGCTGTACGAATACTTTAAAGATAAACAGCAGGTCTACGAGGCCATGACGCGGCACTTTATCGACAAAACCGTGCAGACCCTAGAGCCGATGATTCCCCAGCTAGTGGAGCTGGATATTGCCGATGCCATCGAAAGAATTTTTAGCGAGTTCAAAGAGATTCTCTCTGCCAATGATGATCGCTATTTGCGAGTGGCTCACCAAGCATTGATGTTTGACGCCCAGCTCTACCTCGATCCCTTGAGTAAATCCCTGTCCGACTTGATCATGCAGTATTTAATGCACCACCCCGAATTGCTGCGCGTGAGAAACATCAAAGTAATGAGTTATATCCTGATCAACGGCAGCATCTTCACGGTATTGCGCCACATGCGCGACCCCAATCCACCGATTACCTTTGAGCAGCTCGCCCGCGGCCTCGCCGACATGATCGACCACTACGTGGCCTACGAGCTGAGCGTGGTTGATCAGAGCGAGTGAGCGTTACCGCTGATTCTGTTGGCGTTACAGCATAGATGTGTCTTTTACTCAGCCTCAACGAGTTGGGCAAGAATAATTTATAGCATCCCCATTCTTCGGTAGAATGGCGCCCCTTTCGATTGATACAGGCTTTCCGCGTTTTATGCGGCAAGCAACAGGAATAGTGCAATATGGCTGACGCCCATTTAGTGAATCAGGTGAATAAGCGCCGCACCTTTGCGATTATCTCGCACCCGGATGCGGGTAAGACAACGGTGACGGAAAAGCTGCTGTTGTACGGGGGTGCGATTCAAACGGCTGGAGCGGTGAAAGGGCGAAACTCCGACAAGCACGCTACTTCGGATTGGATGGCCATGGAGCAGGAGCGGGGCATTTCGGTGACGTCCTCGGTCATGCAGTTTCCCTATAAAGAGCGCATCGTCAATCTGTTGGATACGCCGGGACACGCTGACTTTTCCGAGGATACGTATCGCGTTCTCACCGCTGTGGATTCGGCGCTGATGGTGATTGACTGCGCCAAGGGCGTGGAGGAGCGCACGATTAAATTGATGGAAGTGTGCCGATTGCGCGACACGCCCATATTCACTTTTATCAACAAGCTCGACCGCGAGGGGCGCGACCCCATTGAGCTATTGGATGAGGTCGAGGAGATTCTCAAAATCCGTTGCGCGCCTGTCACTTGGCCGATTGGCATGGGCAAGGGGTTTAAGGGCGTTTACCACCTAGGTCGCGACACGATTCATCTTTACGACCCCAAAAAAGATGGAAAAAAGAGCACGGGCGAAGTGATTCAAGGGCTGGATAGCCCGCGGTTGGATGAAGTGCTAGGGCCGCTTGCTCAAGAGTTTCGCGATGAAATCGAGCTCGTACAGGGCGCCAGCCACGCCTTCGACAAAGCGGCGTATTTAAGAGGCGAGCTGAGCCCCGTGTTCTTTGGCTCAGCGGTCAATAACTTTGGCATCGAAGAGTTGCTGGACGATTTTGTCGAGCACGCGCCCGAGCCCCAGCCACGGGCGTCAAATGCGCGCGTTGTATCGCCCGACGAGCCCACATTCAGTGGTTTTGTTTTTAAAATTCAAGCCAACATGGACCCTAAACACCGCGACCGCATGGCCTTTATGCGCATTTGCTCGGGTCAGTATGAAAAGGGCATGCGCGTGCGCCATGTATCGACGGGCAAAGATGTGAAGTTGGGCGAGGCTCTGACTTTTATGGCGTCGGATCGCGGTGCGGCCACAGGCGCAGTCGCTGGGGATATTATCGGTATTCACAACCACGGCTCGATCCGTATTGGCGATACCTTTACCGAGAAAGAGGCGTTGCAGTTTACGGGGATCCCCAATTTTGCTCCCGAGCTGTTCCGCCGCGCGCAGTTAAAAGATCCGCTCAAGAGCAAGCAGCTGTTAAAAGGTTTGATGCAATTGTGTGAAGAGGGCGCGACGCAGCTATATCGCCCGCTCACTAATAACGATTTGATTCTCGGCGCAGTGGGTGTGTTGCAGTTTGATGTGGTGGCGCAGCGTTTGAAAGATGAGTACAAGGTGGACTGCCAGTTTGAGGCGGTAGCGGTCAATACGGCGCGCTGGATTACCTGTGATGATGAGAAAAAGTTTAAGGAATTCAAAGATAAAAACCAGGCCAATCTCGCCATCGATCACGGTGAGGAACTGGTGTACATCGCTTCGACGCGAGTCAATTTACAAATGACGCAAGAGCGTTTTCCCGATATTGAGTTTCACGCGACGCGCGAGCACGGGATTTCTTTGTAATAGCTCCAGATGAGGCCAAGAATGGGCCGACTGTTCGCCGTGGGGCGCAGTGGCCAATTTCATGTGTTGGGTGCAAAAAAAAGCCGGCGTAAGTAAAGCCGGCTTTTTTTGAAAGCGCGCGAGTGTTTACTCGGCGTCTGAGGGAGCAGCTTCTTCGGTGGGCTCTGCTTCTTCTGAAGAGGCCTCGCTGTCAGAGTCTTGTCCCACAATAACCACGTTCGCTTTATTGCGCAGGTTTTCCATATAGCTTTGCATGCGTTTTTGCATAACCACTTTTTCTAGTTGGCTTTTTACCATGTCGAAAGCGGGCGCTTCGGGCGCCTGTGATTCGCGGCTTTCGCTGCGAAGGATGACATGCCAGCCGAACTGTGTTTCTACAGGGGCTGCTGTGTAGCTGCCGTCTTCTAGCTGTTCGAGCGCTGTGGCGAACGCTTCAACATAGGTGTCGGCTGTGGCCCAACCGAGCGAACCGCCGCTAGAGGCCGATGGGCCGACAGAGTTTTCTTCTGCGAGAGTGGCAAAATCGGCGCCGTCATCAAGTTGTTTGATAAGCGCTTTGGCTTCTTCTTCGCTCTCTACCAAGATGTGGCTAGCGTTGAATTCAGAGCCACCGCCTGAGGCCTCTTCCATCATTTTTACTTGCTCGTCGTATTCGGCGCGCAGGTCTTCATCGCTGACGTCGCCACTGATTTTTTCGCGAACCAGCGGGTTGGCGAGCGTATTGGTAGCGGCGCGAGTCATGGCAGCACGCACTTCTGGCTTGTCTGCAAAGCCTTGCTCAACCGCTGCTTGACGCAAAATTTCGAGGTTAATTAACTCTTCAACGGGGTCGGCCGCAGGTTGATTCATGCCCGCGCGGTAGTCGACATACTCGTCGATTTGAGGCTGGGTGATGTCGACACCGTTGACGCTGGCAACAACTTCGCCTTTAACGGGAAACAGGCCGGGCTGTTGTGCCTGTTGGCCGTTGTCTTTGCAGGCAGTGAGAGAAAGAGCGCCGATTACGGCGGTAGCTAGCAGAGTTTTTTTCAACATATTCAATTCCATGGGTTGGTGTTAGCAGATCTATAAATTGGAAAATTGCTCAGCAGTGTACGCTTTTATACTGAGCGCGTGAATATCGGTCTCCATCAGAGAGCCGACGGCGGCAAAGACTTTGCGGTGGCGCTGCAAGGGCAATAGGCCGTCAAAGGCTTCGCTGACCACGAGTACGTTGAAGTGGCCGCGGCCATCGCGCGCGCCCGCGTGCCCCGCATGGGCGGCACTGTCGTCTTCTATTTCCAGATGAGAGGGCTGTAGCGCCTCTTCTAGGGCTTGTCGGATTTTGGCAACGCGATCCATTGTGTGGCCTTAGTAAACTTGTTTGAAGGGTTTGACGGTAACGCTTTTGTAGACTCCAGCCTCGCTGTAGGGGTCGTCGTCGGCCCAGCTTTGCGCCTCTTCCAGCGAGGAGAACTCCGCCACCACGAGGCTGCCGCTAAAGCCCGCTTCGCCGGGATCGTTGCTATCAATGGCGGGGTGGGGACCCGCGAGCACTAGGCGGCCTTCCTCGCGCAGTGCCTCTAGGCGGGCGAGGTGGGCAGGGCGGGCCTGTTTTCTAAGGGGCAGGCTGTTGTCTACATCTTCGCTGATAACGGCGTATAGCATGGATTTCTCACTGGTTGACGACATCTTCGAGCTCTAGGCCCGTCAATGCTTTGATTTGTTTAAACAAGTAGAACAAAGTTCCCACCATAATCACCATGCAGGGTAATACGATGACGGGATAGCTGAGTAAATTCATCGTGCCGAGTTCGTCATTAAAGGCGGCACTGCCTGCGGGGCTGACAACAATCCACTTGGCGAGCAAATAATTTAATGTCGATGAAAGAAAGAAAGACGCAGCGAGCCACAGTGTGGCCACAGTGAGGGTTCGCTCAAACTGAGCTTGGGTGTTGCGCTTTTCTAGTTCGCTTTCGATCAGTGGCACATTGAGCACCATGTCGTTGTAGAGGAAAGTGCGTACCAGCGGAAAGGGCGTTTTCAAAGAGATGAGTGTGGCTAGGCCGATGACTAAAGGAATCGTGGCCTCTTTAATCGCGATGTACTCTGGCGGCAGTTGGAGAAGACCGATGCCACCAGTGAGCAGAATGCTGATAAACCCTAGGACGGGGACAAAGCCAAATTTCTTCTCGCGATAAAATTGGTAGAGGCTGTAAGCCAAGGGAAGCGCCAGTGCCGCGATCAAAGCCAGCACGGGGCCGAGCTGCTCGTCACCACTGAGTTTTTTTAGAATAAGGGTGGGTGCGATAATGCACACCGCCAGTTCTACCATCATATGGTTAAAACTATTGGGTTTTTTGGCGTTATGATGGGCGGCCTGATTTTGAGGCTCGCCGTGGGGCGATTGTGGCATTTTCACTCGGCAGAAAATTAAAAAGAGGTCTATTGTAGAGTTCATGAGTGCGTTTTTCGAGATACATCCAGACAACCCGCAGGGGCGGTTAGTTCAACAGGTCGCGGAGATTATTCGCGGCGGCGGCATTGTGGTCTATCCGACGGACTCAAGTTACGCCATTGGCTGCCATCTCGACGACAAGCGGGCGCTCGAGCGTATTCAGCGCATTCGCCAAGTGGATAAGCATCACAATTTCACATTGATGTGTCGCGATTTGAGCGAGCTGGGCAACTACGCGAAGGTGGGCAATCAGGCCTTTCGCCTGCTCAAGTCACATACACCGGGGCCTTATACCTTTATCTTTTCCGCCACATCTCAGGTGCCTCGCCGCCTGGCACACCCCAAGAAAAAAACCATTGGCCTGCGTGTGCCCGATTGTAATATCACTCTGGCGATTCTCGAAGCGCTGGGCGAGCCCATGCTGAGCACGACGCTGATTTTGCCCAATGTGGAGTGGCCAGAGCTGGTTGATGTGAATTTTTTACGCGACCAGTTGGAGAATGCGGTGGATGCGATTATTGAGGGAGGGCAAATACCTGCTGAGCCGACGACCGTGGTGGATTTAACTCGAGATGTCCCCGAAGTGACGCGCTATGGCCGCGGTGCAGCAGACTGGGAGTAGGCTCTGGTTTTGCCTCCGATGAGTGGTAAACTGCCCTCTTTTGACGCGGTTCTCCCAGCCGCAGCGACGATTCACAGAAAGAGACAGCGCCTTGGAATCTCAAGATCCAAATCAACCCACCCACCCCGAAGATTCGGCTCAAACCGCCGAGCAGGGGAGCGTTAGTCAATTGGTGAGCGCCGTGAGCCCTTTGCCCAGTGCGCCGCCCGAGTCGCGTTTGGCCTCTTATCAGCAGGGAGGCCAGCAATCGGAGATACCCATAGCCTTGGTGCAAGACGAGCCCATGTCGGTTCTGCCCAAGGATCTCTATATTCCGCCCGAGGCGCTAATGGTGATTCTGGAGGCTTTTGAAGGGCCTCTGGATTTGCTGTTGTACCTGATTCGTCGCCAAAACCTCGATGTGCTGGACATCCCCATCGCCGACATCACACGCCAGTACATGGACTACATCGCCCTGATGCAGGTTCTCGATCTGGAAGTTGCAGCGGAGTATTTGGTGATGGCGGCTATGTTGGCCGAGATTAAGTCTCGCATGTTGTTGCCGCGCCCGGTTGAAGAGGACGACGAGGAAGATCCTCGCGCTGAATTGGTGCGCCGTTTGCAACAGTACGAGCGCTACAAGAAGGCTGCTGAGGATGTGGATGAGTTGCCCCGCATGGAGCGCGATGTGTTCGCCGTGAGTGCTCAGCCACCGAAAATTGAGCGGCGGCAGCCCCATCCCGATGTGGATTTGCGCGAGCTGTTAATCGCCTTTCAAGAGGTTTTACAGCGCGCCGATATGTTTACCGAGCACAGCATTCGCCGCGAGCCTCTATCGGTGCGAGAGCGTATGACGATTGTGCTGTCGCGCTTGAGTGAAGAAAAATTTACCGATTTCCACACGCTATTTACCTACGACGAGGGGCGTATGGGTGTGGTGGTGACCTTTCTCGCGGTTCTTGAGCTGGTGAAAGAGTCCGTGATCGATTTTGTGCAATCCGAGCCCTTCGCCCCGATTTATCTCAAGCCAGCGGGCTCTTCCATGGATATGCCTGCCGCCGCTGAGGGTTCTGAGTTTGATTAAGTGTTTATTGATTGAGGTTGTTTGATGGATATTGATACCACCAAACGCGTTCTTGAAAGCGTGCTACTCGCGGCGGGCAAACCGCTGGATGTGGCGCGTCTCGACAGTATTTTTGATCTCGGCGAAGGCGAGGATCGACCCAGCCGCGAGGAAATTCGCGAGGCGATTAAAAGCCTACAGGAAGATTATCAGGGCAAAGGCATTGAGTTAGTGCAAGTCGCCAGCGGCTACCGCTTTCAAGTGCCCCAAGGCATGGAGCCCTGGGTGGCGCGCCTCTACGAAGAAAAGCCGCCGCGCTACTCCCGCGCCCTGCTGGAAACACTGGCGATTATCGCCTATCGCCAGCCGATCACGCGGGGCGAAATTGAAGACATTCGCGGTGTGGCGGTGAGCAGTAATATCACCAAAACGCTGCAAGAACGCGAATGGGTGCGTGTCATTGGTCACAAAGATGTGCCGGGCAAGCCCGCTATGTTCGGCACCACGCGGGAATTTCTCGACTACTTTAGTTTAAAAACACTCGACGAGCTGCCCAGCCTCGCCGAACTGCGCGATTTGGAATCGTTTAACCCCCAGTTGGAATTGGGTGACGATGTGCCTCAGGAAAACAAAAATCCGCAAGAGGGCGCCGAGGAAACCGCCGACGGGGATGAAGGTGGCGAATTGAAGGACGAGGCTGATCGGGATTCTGAGCAAGGTGAAGAAGAGACATCGGCACCAGAGCAAACGACCGAGGCCGACAACACGCCTGCAGCAGACATAGCAGACGAAGACGCTCAACAAAGCGAACACAATGAATCTACTGAGGATGTTGATACGACGGAGGAAGCCGCGAGCCTCTCACCGGGCGACGAACTGCTCGCCGAGTTTGAAGACAGCGAAGATTCAGCAGAGCGATAGTTTAAAAGCGTGACATAACACCGTGGCCACTGAGGGCACAGAGCCCACAGAGATAAAAAAGTTTTAGACGCTTTCTCGAGATTCTCGGTGGAAGTGAAATAGGCCAAAGAAGCCTCAAAAACTTTAAAGCCTCTGTGCCCTCTGTGATCTCCGTGGCCCTTGTGTTTTTGGAACTCAGTCGAACTTGTTCGCTAGGTGCTAGGGTGTGAGGTCTTTTTTGACGCCCTCTCTGAAAGGGTCTTTGCCAAACCAGATTTCAAAATAGGCCTTTGAGAAGGCCCGCGAGTCCGAGCCGCCGATGTATTCGCCGTTTAAGTAGAGGTTGAGCAAGCCATTTTTATCGGTGCCGATGATGTATTGATCGCCCTCGGACGTGCTCTGATACACGCGGTTAAAGTCGTCTATATCGGCTTCCAGCGATTTAAAATCGCTTTCACTCAAATTTCTCTCCAACAGCTTTTTGCCCGATGCGCGAAAATCCTCGGCGTCAAAATCGCGGCGGTAGTAAAAGTGCAGCAAGCGTCCTTGATTAAGAAAATCGGCTTGTTCGCAGTCCTCCAAATAGAGCGCGACATCGCCTAAATCGACAAAGGCAAACACTTGCATATCTGCGGTGCTGCACAGTTGGTAATCTTGGTCGGTGATAGACGTGCTCGCGGGAAACTCAAAGTTGTCCGCCGTATCTGCCGCCTGTCCAGTGCTACTGATTGCGAGGCCTGTCAGTAGGAGCAGTGCACTGCGAATGCGTCTAAGTGCTTGCATGTTATAAATCCTCTCGAATGTTTTTAATCCAACCGCCGATAATGGGAAGGTGTTGGTAAAAGCCTTCGACACCATCCCAAAAGTCTTGGTGGAGCACGATTTGACCACCACTATTGAGCTTTAAGTGGCTGATTCCAATCGAATGGCTGCGTTTTTCATCACCCAAAATGTGAAAGGTGAAAGACATTTTCCACTTGATGTAGATATCATTACCACTGCTAAATACATCCAAAACATGAACGCTATTGACGGGCGTGCTATCGGCGGTTTTTTGCAGGTAGGTAATCAGATCATCGCGCTTTTTTACGGTTCTGAAGGTATCGTTAAAGTAAATGGATTGAGCATAGGATTGCGTGATTCTTTCGCCTAGGTCTTGGGACTTTAAATGGCTAAAAACGCGCTCGAAGGACTTTTTACCCTGAGCTTCTTGAGGGCTTAATGTTTTCGCCGCCTCTTTTGGCATCAGTCGATCTAAATAAGCCTGAGGATAGCCCTGCGGAGAGGCAGCTTCATCTGGCGATGCGGCACAGCCACTGATAAAAAAGAGACACAGGAGTGGCCAGCGAGCGATATTGAGGGCGCGAAAAATCATTCTTCAACGCTAGATTAAGCCGCGTGAAATTGTGGTGAACGACGCCAATTTATTATTCACAGCGGATTCACGGCTTGTAATTATATTGGCCACAAGGAAACACGGAACAGAGATTGGGTATGCGAAGTTTAATTCAATGGTTTGACTCTCAGGGTGCAGCTGATGCGTCGTCGCTTCAGGCAAGGCAGGCGAGTCAGGATACTTCGAGCATTGACTGGTTCCGTGTATTGCCTTTTCTACTTATGCACCTCGCATGCTTTTCCGTGGTTTGGGTTGGCTGGTCGCCGATAGCGGTTGCAGTGGCCGTGGCGCTATATGGCATTCGCATGTTTGCGATTACGGCCTTTTATCACCGCTATTTTTCACACAGAACGTTTAAAACATCGCGCTCCGTACAGTTTGTGTTTGCTCTAATTGGGGCAAGTGCGACACAGCGTGGCCCCTTGTGGTGGGCGTCACACCACCGACAACACCACCGCAGCGCCGACCAAGAGGGCGATCCCCACACGCCCCATAACGGTTTTTGGTGGAGTCACATGGGGTGGTTTTTGTCTAAAGCTCACTTTCACGCCGACTACTCGCGGGTTAAGGATTGGGAAAAATACCCAGAGCTACGCTGGATTGATCGATTCGACATCGCCGTACCAGTGGCGCTGGCGATGGGGCTATTTTTATTGGGCAGTGCTTTGGAGTACTTCGCTCCACAGTTGAACACGAGTGGTGGTCAGATGCTCGTGTGGGGCTACTTTATTTCGACGGTCGTACTGACGCACGCCACATTGACGATTAACTCTTTGGCGCACCGCTGGGGGAAACAGCGATTCAATACGGGCGACGACAGTCGCAACAATGGCTTATTGGCACTCATTACTTTAGGCGAAGGCTGGCATAACAATCATCACTACTACCCAGCCTCTGCGCGACAGGGTTTTTATTGGTGGGAGCTGGATATTAGCTATTACCTCATTCGGCTTATGGGGGCGCTCGGCTTGGTGTGGGACATTAAGCCGGTGCCGAAGCAAAGATTGAAACAGGGAGAACAGCGGTGAAGGTGGCAGTAGTCGGAGCGGGGATCTCGGGTATCGTGGCAGCTCACGAGCTGTCGAAACGACACTCAGTTGATGTGTTTGAGGCAGGTACTTATCCCGGTGGTCATACAGATACGCACGATATTCAAGTGGCTGGCCATCACTACGCGGTCGACAGCGGCTTTATCGTCTACAACGAAGACAACTACACCCATTTTACGCGCTTTTTAAACGAGCTCGGTGTTGAGGGCCGCAACGCTGAAATGAGTTTTAGCGTGCACAATACGAACACGGGGTTGGAGTACAACGCCACGGATCTCAATCGCTTATTTTGTCAGCGCAAAAACTTGCTGAGTCCACGATTTCATAAAATGTTGTGGGATCTCTTCCGGTTTTATCGCAACGCGCCAGAGCTGCTAGAGAGCAATGACGACACGCTCACACTCGGCGAGTATCTGGCAAGCAACGGTTACGGTCGAGCCTTTATCGACGATCACTTGATTCCTATGGCCTGTGCATTGTGGTCTGGGCCGACGGTGTCTATCGAATCCTTTCCCGCGCGGTACTTCGTGCAGTTTATGCACAATCACCGTATGTTGAATGTCAGTGATCGCCCCCAGTGGCGCACGGTCGTGGGGGGATCGCAGTCCTACGTAGACGCTTGGATTCAACATTTTAACGGTCGCTTGTTCTGCGATTCTGCAGTGCAATCCATCGATGCCAACAGTACCCGCGTGAGGCTGCTAGTTGGAGGTCAGTGGTTGGAATACGATCGAGTGTTTATTGCCTGTCACTCAGATCAGGCGCTGCGTATGCTCGATAGACCAAGCCAGCAGGAACACCAAGTGCTGGGTGGCATTGCCTATCAAGATAACCACATGCAGTTGCACTGTGATACGCGTATTTTGCCGCCATCAAAAATGGCGTGGGCGAGTTGGAATGCCCGAGTTTGCCCAGAGCTTTCGGAGCAATGCACTGTGAGTTATGACATGAATATCTTACAAGGCATTCAATCGTCGACAGAGTTTATTGTCTCGCTCAATTCATCACAGTGGGTTGATCCCAGCCGAGTTTTTGTGGAGCGCCACTATCAGCACCCGGTTTATAACGCTGAGACACTGGCCGCTCAAAAACGCTGGGAAGAGATCAATGGCGTGCGTGGTCTTTACTACTGCGGCGCCTATTGGGGTTGGGGTTTCCACGAGGACGGTGTGAGAAGTGCCTTAAAGGCCGTGGCGTTATTTGAGGCAGAGCAAGGAGCCGATGGCGAGGAGCAAAGCGATGTTGCCTGATGCCATTTACACCGGTTGGGTGAGGCATCGTCGCTTTCAGCCCAAGGCGCATCACTTTCGCTATCCCCTAGCGATGGTGCAGCTAGATTTGTCGCGCTTGTCTGAACACTTTGAGAAAAGTCGCTGGTGGTCGCTGGAGCGTTTCAATCTCATCGGCTTTAAACGCTCTGATTATCTTCAGGAACCGGGCGACAATCTCGAACAGGCAGTGCGGGATTTTGTCGAGCGCGAAACGGGGCAGTGTCCGCGCGGTGCTATTCAAATTTACACGCAGCCGCGCTTCTGGGGCTTTGGTTTTAATCCTGTGACATTTTATTGGTGCCACGATGAGTTGGGGCACTTAGAAACGATTGTAGCTGAAATTAATAACACGCCGTGGGATGAACGGCACGCCTATGTACTCCCTGTGCAGTCTCAGCAAAAAAATCAATCGAAATCGCTCTCTTTTGATTTTGATAAATCGTTTCATGTTTCGCCTTTCATGCCCATGTCGTTGAGTTATCGCTGGAATTTTTCGCTCGACGAGCAACGCACATCTATTCATATGACCTTGTTTAAAGAGGGGCAGAGGCAGTTTGATGCCACTTTTGTCGCTCGACCTCAGTCGCTCAATGCACGCAACATGTGGCGTTTGCCATTGCGCTATCCCGCTCAGTGTCTGCGCGTGGTGATCGCCATCTACTGGCAGGCGCTTCGCTTGTGGCTGAAAGGAATTCCATTTTATTCGCACCCATCATCACAGGCGCTGAAAAAGCGCCAAGGAAGAACGCCGTGAGTGTTTCCAATACATCGTCTAAATCGGGCTTGTCCGCGCAGTCGGCACCGACACGGGCAGGGCGCAAAGAACCGCGTACCTCGGCCACGGCTTGGCAGCGCGCTTGTTATCGTTTAGTCACGCGCCAGCTTGTGGATTTAAAACAGGGTGAGCTAAAAATTCGCTCGCTGATGGGTGAGCAGGTATTTGGTGAGCCGAGTGATGTGTCGGTTGAACTGCTGGTACACGATATGGAGACGTTTGAACGCTTGATGAGCGGAGGCAGTGTCGGCGCGGGCGAAGCCTATATGGAGGGGCAATGGGATTGTGATGATCTCGTTGCACTAGTGCGCCTGCTGGTTCGGAATCGCGAACTCCTCGACGGTATGGAGGGCGGCTTTGCCGCTATTGGCGGGGCACTGTTGAAGCTTTGGCACGAGTTCAGGCGCAATACTCGCAAGGGCAGTCGCGACAACATCGCCGCTCACTACGACTTGGGTAACGATTTGTTTGAGTTGTTTTTGGACCGCGATTGGATGATGTATTCCTCCGCGCTTTACAACAGTCCCGATGAAACGCTCGAACAAGCACAGTTTAATAAATTGAAGCGTCTGTGCGATAAGCTGCAATTAAATGATAGCGATCATTTATTAGAGGTAGGCACGGGCTGGGGAGGCTGCGCGGTATTTGCCGCTCAACACTACGGCTGTCGAGTGACGACAACAACCATCTCTAAAGAGCAGCACAAGCTGGCTGTCGAGCGTGTCAAAGCGGCAGGTCTTGA
This sequence comes from gamma proteobacterium HTCC5015, assembly GCA_000155715.1. Taxonomy (GTDB): domain Bacteria; phylum Pseudomonadota; class Gammaproteobacteria; order HTCC5015; family HTCC5015; genus HTCC5015. The sequence goes on from DS990607.1 coordinate 81,436, forward strand.
AGACAAAGTGGAGGTGTTGCTGAAAGACTATCGGGATCTCGATGGGCGCTACGATAAATTGATTTCTATCGAAATGGTTGAGGCCGTCGGTCATCACTTTCTCGATGAATATTTTGAACAGTGTCGCGCGCGCTTAAAGCCCGATGGATTGGCGGTTATTCAAGCGATTACCATTGAAGACCACCGATACCAGCAGGCGCTCAATAGCGTCGATTTTATCAAGCGTTATATTTTTCCGGGCAGTTTTATTCCCTGTGTTTCCGTTCTCACGCAAAGCGCCGCTCAAGCGCAACTGCGTCTCGTGAATTTAGAGGATTTGGGCGATAGCTATGCGACGACGCTAAACCATTGGCGGCAACGGTTTGTCGCCGAGCTTGAGCGCGTCCGCGAGCTAGGCTATGACGAGCGTTTTATCCGCATGTGGCTATTCTACCTTTGCTACTGCGAGGGAGGGTTCATCGAGCGCAGTATCAGCGATGTACATTTGTTGCTAGCTGCGGATAAAAATCAAAGCCCGAACTGGCTGCCGAGCTCGAACTGATGGCTAAGTTTCTCAACTTTGTTGCCTTTCAACTGGTGTGGCTGGCCTGCGTAATGGGAGCGAGCTACCACTATTTCTGGGCTGGTCTGGCCTGTGCGGTGATCTTTGCCTGCGTGACACTACTGTTGAGCGAGACTGTGGGCGCAGACATGGTTTTGCTAGCGGTTGCTCTTGCGGGAGGTTCCCTGTTGGACTCTAGCTGGGCCTTGCTGGGCGTTTTGCAATACGAGTCGGCCCCTTGGGACTGGTTTGCGCCACCTTGGATCCTTGGTTTGTGGCTGGCTTTTGCCATGACTATTAACCACTCACTGGCTTGGTTGCGGTTTAAGCCGTTATGGATGGCGGCACTTGCCGCGTTGGCTTGTCCTTTTTCCTACTACGCGGGAGAGCGTCTCGGTGCCGTGGTCTGGCTCAACACGGAGTTGATGCTCACGCTGGTGCCGCTGACTTGGGGCATCTTTTTAGCGTTGTTGTGCCTGATCAACCGCAAGATACTTCAAAGGGAAGGTCGTCATGCTGTTTCTTTGGCTTAGTTTTATCCCGATGAGTGCGATTATGATCGCGGGTTGGTGGTGGCAGCATCGCCACCAAAACGCGGCTATTGTCGATGTTCTATGGGCTTTTTTGATGGGGGCGTTTGGGCTTTTTTACGCGCTCATTGGCATTGCCTCACTAGAAATAAAAATCTTGGTCGCCGTTTTGATGGTGGCTTGGTACTGGCGCATTGCGTGGCATCTATGGTCGCGCTTAAAGCGCGAAGGTGAAGACGGTCGCTATCGCTATTTGAGGGAGTACTGGGGTAAGCGTGCGAGTTGCTATCACTTTCTATTCTTTCAAGTACAGGCGGGCTTCGCTTGGGGGTTTACCCTACCTGCTTGGTGGCTGACCCACCACGTCGCGCCCGTTAGTCTCTGGCAGATCGTATTGGCAGTGCTGTTAGTTGCGATCTCTTGGTGGGGTCAGAGCTTGGCAGATCGACAATTGGCTGAATTTAAACAGCGCAGCGATACCCACGGGCAGGTTTGTCGCGAAGGACTCTGGCGCTACTCGCGGCATCCCAATTATTTCTTTGAGTGGCTTCAGTGGTTTGTTTGGCCGCTGCTAGCACTTCAGTACGACAATGGCTTTTGGTTGCTGTTAGCGCCTGCCGTTATGTTCTTATTTTTGTATTTCATTACAGGTATTCCCTACACCGAGCAGCAGGCGATTCGCAGTCGCGGCGATGCCTACCGGGATTATCAACGAACCACTAGCGCCTTTATTCCATGGAGACCCAAATGAGCTTAATTACACTGGCCGAACAGAAAAAGTTGCCCGATGCTTTGATTCGTCTCGGCATTCGACAATTACTAAAACAGCGATTGGATGAGCAGAACGCCAGTAATTTAGAGGCGGCAGACGAAGACAAGCGCGCCTTATTGGCAAGCTTGCACGAGAGTCCCATTGCGATTGAGACGGACGCTGCTAATGAGCAGCACTACGAAGTTCCCGCAGATTTTTATCGCTATGTCTTGGGCAAGCACTTTAAGTACAGTGCCTGTCTCTACCGCGATGAAAGTGACGACTTAGACACGGCGGAAGCGGCGATGTTGGCGCTTTATTTGGAACGAGCAGAGCTCCAAGACGGTCAGCATATTTTAGAACTTGGCTGCGGCTGGGGCTCGTTGACGCTCTATATGGCCGAGCATTTGCCCAGCGCTCGTATTCTGGCGGTGTCGAACTCCAATAGTCAGCGCGAATACATTATGGGCGAAGCGAAGAAGCGCGGACTCAGCAATGTGGAAGTGCGCACTTGCGATGTCAATGAATTGGAGCTCGATGAATCGTTTGATCGCGTGGTCTCCATAGAAATGTTTGAACACATGCGCAATTACCGGCATTTGTTTGAAAAAATTGCGGGTTGGTTGCGTACCGATGGCAAGTTGTTTGTACATATTTTTTGCCACAGAAACCTGATGTACCCCTTTGAAACCGAAGGGGATGATAACTGGATGGGGCAGTACTTTTTTACGGGTGGCTTAATGCCATCGACAGATACCTTATTGCACTTCCAGCAGCATCTCGACATCGATCAACAGTGGTTGGTCAACGGCAAGCACTACGCGTTAACCTCAGAGGCGTGGCTTGAAAATTGCGACCAACACAAACTGGAAATCATTAAATTATTTGAAAGTAACTATGGCGAAGGTAAAGGGAAGCTCTGGTGGCAGCGCTGGCGCATGTTTTTTATGGCCTGTGCCGAGCTTTTTGCCTACGATGAGGGTAATGAGTGGCTAGTGAGTCACTATCGTTTTGTAAAGCGTAGCCACTAATCGCACAACTCTAGGGCCAGTTAACACAAATTTGATGGTCACTGTTGTGACTAAAAAAGCGCCAATCAAGGCGCAAGGAGCGTGGTTTGGTGAATCCAAATGAGCGACGAGCAACGATGAGTGGCGCTTTTTTAGCCACAACCCGAAGGGCTGGAGCTATTTTCCGCCCAGCTCCGTTATCCGTTGTTTGTGTAGATATACTACACGGCACTCCTTCTGCCTTGCTGGGCAGGAAAATGGCTTCCAGCAGAGATCATAAAATTTGTGTTAACAGACCCTAGGTAGAACATGTTCCCCAATCCGCCCAAGCGCAGTAATTTACGCAGCAAGCTAACACGAGTTTTCGTGCTGCAGATCATACTCATTAGTGCGCTGACGGCGGCCGGTGTTTACGTGGCCAAGTTACTTGTTGAGGATGTGTTAGTGCGCGAAGCCTTGGTGGGAGAGGCTGAGTATTTCTGGTCGAAATATGAAGAGAACCCCAATCAAGCGATGCCCGATACGCTCAACCTGATGAGTTATATGGCCGCTGTGGATGATTTAGACGCCAACATCCCGAGTGGCTTGCGCGAGCTCAATCCAGGACTTCATCGCGTTCAACACGCAGGCCAACAGCCAATTATTTACGTTGAAGACAAGCACGGCATGCGCTTGTATCTGATTTTTGATGAAGACAGCGTATCAAAATTGGCGTTGTTATTTGGCATTTTGCCGTTGGCTATGGTGTTAGTGGTGTTGTATCTATTGGCGTGGCTGGCTTACCGACAGGCCAATCGAGCGGTCTCGCCCATCGTTCACTTGGCAAATCATGTTGAGTCGATGGATTTTCGCGAGGGGCATTGGCAGCTGCTCGATGTGGACAGCTTTGATGTGACGCGCAATACCGAAGTGTATTCGATGGTGACCGCGATCAATCACTTTATTGAGCGTCTTCACCAGTTTGTAGAGCGCGAGCGTCTCTTTACCCGCGATGCCAGCCACGAGTTACGTACTCCCATTGCCGTCTTAAAGGGTGCCTTGGAGGTGCTGGATAGGAAGTACGAGGGTGTTGCTGAGCCGATCATCGATCGAATGCATCGCACGCTAAAGGATATGGAAGGGCTCACTGAAACATTACTTTTATTGGCGCGTGACGAGAGCGACAGCTTAGATAAAGACAATGTCAATATTGCAGAAATTGTTCGACATGAATTGAAATCATTAGAACTCATTCATAAAGGGAAGCGCATCGATACCGAAGTGCTAAAAGAATCGGAATTAACCGTTTGGGCACCAGAAAAGGTTGTGGTTATTTTGGTCGGGAATTTATTGCGCAACGCCTTTAACTACACACCAGAGGGACGCATTAGTGTGACCTTGCACGATCGTTGTCTGGTTGTGAGCGATAGCGGTATCGGCATGAAAAAAGAACAGCTGAAAGCGGTGACAAAACCCTTTTACCGAGCTGGATCGAGTCAAGAATCTCCGGGACACGGCTTGGGTATGGCTATTGTTCAGCGACTGTGCAGCCGCTATCAATGGGAGCTTTCGATCACTAGCTCTTACGGTGAAGGCACCAAAGTTCGTGTCGATTTTGGTTGAGATGTGATAACACAGTGGCCACTGAGAGCACAGAGTACGCCGAGGGTGTTGGTGTGGGGCCGCTAAGAGTGATTTGCTGAGTTTTGGGCGGCCAATACGGTGTTTAAGAAAATGTTCGCTTTTTCAGGAATGCCAGTGGAAGTGGAATAGGCCGTAGGAGTCTGCTATCCAATCATTTTGAAAACTCTGTGCCCTCTGTGCCCTCTGTGGCCCCTGTGTTTTCTTACCGAGTCTTGGGCTTTGAAAGAAGGGTGAAATAACACAGTGTTCACTGAGGGCACAGAGTACACCGAGGGTGTTAGTGTGGGGCCGCTAAGAGTGATTTGCTGAGCTTTAGGGGGCCAGTACGGCGCTTAAGACTATGCTCGCTTTCTCTGGAATGACTGTAGAAGTGGAATAGAGTGATAAGGTAAGTTCAAAAATTTAAACCTCTGTGCTCTCCGTGGCCACTGTGTTTTAAATTCCATCTATCTATCTCGCTTAGGCTAAAGCTGTTCTTCGCCACAGAGTTTGTAGCCTAACCCAGAGATGGTGTGGATGAGTTTCCGTTCATAGGGTTTGTCGATGTTTTTTCGCAAGTTGTAGAGGTGGCTTCTCAAAGCATCGCTGTCGGGTGTGTCTTCGCCCCAAATTTCGTGTTCGATTTTTTCTCGAGTAACCAGTTTGGGCGACTCGCGCATGAGGATTTTAAGCACATGGATGGCAATCGGGGAGACTTTAATAGAATTGCCCGCTCGGCTGATTCGCATGGAAGCGGGGTCAAAAATTAAATCTTCAACTTGTAGCGTATTGCCTTCGAGTTCGCCGCGGTTGCGTCGTATGTGTGCCTTTAGGCGGGCTTCGAGCTCTTTCATTTCAAAGGGTTTTATCAGATAGTCATCTGCCCCTTGCTCAAAGCCTAATATTTTGTCGTCGAGTTGGTCGCGGGCCGTGAGCATAATGATGGGCACACTAAGGCCCACCTGCTGGCGCAATCGACGGCATACTTCGTAGCCATCGAAGCCGGGCAGCATAATGTCGAGTACGATGGCATCGTAGGGGTTTTCAGCCGCTAGGTTGACGGCTGAAGGGCCGTCGGCGGCAAAATCGGGGGCAAAGCCACCCGCCTCTAAGTAGTCGCCAATGTTGGCGGCTAAATCTTGGTGGTCTTCTACAATCAGTATGCTGCCGAATGAACTCATGGTGTGATTTATACAGTGAGCGTGTGAAATGGTTGTCAATTCGCCAAAACGCGATCCGTAACTCCAGATTACACGCTTGGGTTAAAAATGGCGATATGGACTTTTGCGTTAGAGCTATAGGCCTCAAAACCGTATAATAGCCTACCGCGACTGAGGTAGAGAGTATGGCTGAACGCATCCAGAAACGCTTAGCCCAATTGGGTATGGGCTCCCGCCGACAAATTGAGCATTGGATTCGCGATGGAAAAATCACCGTTAATGGCAAAGTGGCTCAGCTAGGCGACACCTTAGAGTGGTCTGATCGCGTCACTTTGGATGGCAAGGCCATCGATTTAGAGCAGGTGGATACGATTCCCAAAGAGGTGCTGCTCTATCACAAGCCCGAGGGCGAAGTCTGCACCCGTAGCGACCCTCAAGGGCGAACGACCGTGTTTGAGCGGTTGCCGAGACTGCGTGCCGGTCGCTGGATATCCGTGGGGCGTCTCGATGTGAATACGGCTGGTCTACTGTTGTTTACCACGGATGGGGAGCTGGCCAATCGCCTGATGCACCCCAGTCGAGAAATTGACCGCGAGTATGCGGTGCGCGTGCTGGGGGATGTCTCTGATGAGATGCTCAATCAGTTGGTTGAGGGGGTGCAGCTTGAAGATGGTGCTGCCAAATTCAGTGAGATTGTGATTGGCGATCACGAGTACGACAGCGATCGAGCGAACCGCTGGTACTACGTTTGTTTACAGGAGGGGCGCAACCGAGAAGTGCGCCGCCTGTGGGAGAGTTTTTCCGGTGTGACGGTCAGTCGCTTGAAGCGGGTGCGCTACGCCAATATTTTCTTGCCGAAAACACTAGCTCGCGGCCAGTGGAAGCGTGCTGAGTACGATGAGTTTCAAGAGCTGTACCGCAGTGTCGAGCTGACCCCGCCAAGCCAGAAGACGTATGCGGAGTCTGGGGGCAAGCGCAAAGAGAAGCACACGCGTCGCGCTAGGGACATCAATCAAAAACGTCGTCAGCAGCAAAATCGTCGCCGCTCTGCATCGCAGATGCGCAGACGCAATCCGCGATAGATTCTTACGGTATTACTGGGCGTTCAGAGTCGCCAGTTCTTCGGCGATGCGCTCAGCGGTGCGCTCGGGATATTGCATCGGGAAGAGGTGGCTGCCCGATGTTTCGCCATAGCTAAACCCCTGTTTTCGGGCGAGGGACTGCGCCCAGCTTTTACGGGTGGTATCACTGTTACTGCCCCGCAATAAGGTGCCTGGATGCGGGTTCTTGGGAAGCCAGCCAATGTTGTGGGGTAGGGTGTTGAAAATGGCGCACTCGACTTCGACGAGGTAACTCAATTGTCGTCCCCCAGTGCCGTCATCGCAGGTGGCGGATTCAATATAGTCGCGCACGGTTTCTCGGTTCACGCCGTTAAATAGACGCTTGCTGGCCATGGAGTCGATCGCGTCTTCTAAGTTAGGCCAGTGCTGTCGGCGGTGCTTTGATTTTCCCGCGGGTGAGATACGCTCCACCTGTCCCAGCATCTTTGCCAAACCATAGGTGAGTCCCCCAATGCCCATGGCCAGTGGTGGGTCGAGCAACACCAGTGAGCGAAAGAGCTCAGGACGTTTGTGGCTGGCCAAAAGTGTTAGGCAAGCACCTAGACTGTGCCCCATGCCGACTACCGGCTCAGTGCTGTGGGCCTCGATGTAGTCGCACAACTCGTCCACTAATAAAGGCCAGTTGTTGGTTACAGGGTACTGCGGGTTGTGGCCGACTTGTGGTATCGCCAAGGGGCGGGCTAGATTTTGAGCTTCAAGCGCGTCAAAAAATCGCCGATAGCTTCCCGCGGGGAAGCCATTGGCGTGTGCAAAGTGAATGGGATGCGACATCAATCTAGAAGTGGTACTCGAGGCTGGCTTGGACAAAGCTATCCTTCTCAAAGGCTTTGGCATTGACGTCTCTATCGTCGATTGAGACAAAGCCGCGGCCTTCCACTTCAATGGTGACATGGGGGCTCAGGCGCGTGTTGGCCTCTAGGCTGAGGGTGGTACTGCCGTAGTCCATGTCTTGAACGATGCCGAATAGAATTTCGCTGGAATCGATGTCGTTGAACACCCATCGCGTGCCAAATAGCACGTCGTTCTGGAAGGTTGTGGGGGCGTTTTTGTGCCGATCATCAAAGTTCCACTCCATGATCAGCCCAAGGTCTTTCGAACTGTCCAGAATGCCGTATAGCGTGTATTCAAAGCCTCCGACAAGCGCCGTGTAGCGCTCATCCAGGTATTCGATGTCGCCGTTGGGTAGCGTCTGATACTCGATGGCACCCTCTCGGGAGATGACTTCCATTTTGAGCAGCCACCCTTCCAAGCTGGCCTGAAGATCAACCCCTGTCTGGTTGATGATTGGATAGTAAGGGGCCAGTGCCGTGGGCTGGGGGGCGGCTGTCGGGTTGGGCTGCTCAAAGCTGGCTGGAGTCAGCACGGGATCTCGGCTCGTGCCCCAAAAATGAGAAATGCCAATATCGTACACGTCTATTGTGTGGCTCCAACGCACCGCTAGATCGGTATGCCGATCGCCGTTCGTGGCTTCGTACTCTGTGAGGCTATCATCTACGACGAGAGGAAAGCGCAAACGGCCTTTTTCACCGGGGAATGTACGCTCGCGAAAACCGGGTAGGGCAAATACATTGACCACGCCATAGTCGGGAAATTGCAGCAGTGTGAGGTGAATCATGGGTTGCCCCAATTTATCTTCACCGTCGATGTTCTCCACTAAATCGGATTGGTTGACGATGTCGACCAAGTGCTGGCCCTCGGTGACACCCCAGAATGTTTTGCCTAAACCCGCTCGCAACTCCCAATCTGAAGCGACATGAAGGTAGTTGAGCTCGCGAATATCGATGTGGCTGCGATTGGGATCGGCACTATCTTCACGGCCAAAAATTGAGAAGGTAATACCGTTGTAGCCACCGCCTACGGGCACGAATAAATTACCTTCGCCACTGACGGAGGCGTTGTGCTCTTTTTGACCCGCATAGGCGGGCTCTTCAAAAAATAGGCGTGTTTCCAAGCCAACTTTACCCCGTACATCGACGTTTGCATCTTCCTCTTCCATGGAGACGACCGTCCAGCCGAGTAGGGCGCCGGCGGCAACGCCACCGACGGGATCGAGGGCCTGGCTAATTGGAGCAGTGCCTAGTAGAGCCACCCCAAGGGTGGCTCTGAGCAGATAATTATTCTTTGGCATGGTGTTTCCTAATGCAGTTTTAGCGAATACGTTTCAGTGCTGTGGAGGTGAAGTCGGCCTCGCGAATGGCGTCGCTATCGAATACAAAGTTGGTGAACTGAAGCTCTGTCGCTTTGCCTGTTTGATGGTTTTCCATATACATGGTTTTAGCGCGCCAGAATTGCTCTTTATATTGCTCGTAGTCGCTAAAGACCAAGGTTTTTAGCAGCTCGTCTTTGCGGTCGTAGTAGTCCACTTTGCGTGTGCGCAACTCCTCTTTATCAATCCAGCTAATCTGTTTCGTATAGCCCGAGTGCTCGTATTCTGGGATACGCTCAACTTTGTAGGTTTCCACACCTTCTACTGTTTCTTCGCCGAGCAGTTTGTAGCTGTATTTTTCGACTTCCTGTGAGCCCAAGTCTTCATAGGCAAATTCACTGCCCATAAAGGGGCCTGATTTGTTGCGAGAAGAAATGCGTTTTACTCGACGCAACGCAGGTAGAAATAGCCACTGGTCGTCTGGCTCAAGTCCGTGGGCGTGAGTCAGCATGGCAGTGCCTTTAACGTCGGCGGGTTCGTCAAAAATGGTCATGCTCTTATCGCCGTCATCACTCACCTCTAGCGTACGTGAGCGCATGTTGCGCACGTGCTTTTCACCTTTGCGGTTGATAAGAATCATCTTCATGTCAGAGGTCGTGCTGATGAAGCCCGTCTCTTTTTCATCGGCGGCGTTCACGATGGCAAGGCCGGCTTCTTCGGGGCTTTTCCCGTCGAGCGCCAATTCCACGGAGTAGCTGGCGGTACTAGAAAAGAGTAGGCCAGCAGCGAGGGCCCATTGGCCCAGTGCGTGAGTGATGGGGTGTTTCATGCGGTTTTCTCCTTTGGAAATGAAATGTTGGCCGATTCTTTGGCAAACACCGAGTTTAATATTTGATTGACAGTCTTGTCATAGTTCCACGAATCGCTAGTGGGCTGCCAGTTGTAGCCGTCGAGTAGCCGGCGCGCGTGAGCTCGAGCTGTGGCCATAGGGTTGCTAACACCGAGTTCCGCCAGTGGGATATCGGAGCTGTGTAGTGAGATGGCACCAAAGGCCATGGCCCACAGACCGAATATTAGCTCTTCGGGAGTAATGTCGGTGAGTGTAATATCGCCTTCGGCGAGCGCTTCCCGCACGACCGAGGCAATGCAGCCGAGAGTGTGCTGCTCAAGGCTGGATATGGTTTCGAGACTCGCCTCCGATAACTTGCTGCGAATCGCCTCATTCTTGATGACTTGAAAATCCTGCATGTCGTTGGGATAGAGGCGCCAGTACAGCTCGTAAGCCAACATAACGGCGACGATTCGCTCTCTGGAGCGGCCTTTAAACTCTAGTGCCCGATCAAACAGGTCAACCATACTGCGCATACTGCGTATACAGAGAGCGGCGACAATTTCCTCTTTGTTGGGATAGTGTTGGTAAATCGTCGCGCGGGCGTACTCAATAGCTTGGGCGATGCGCTCCATGCTTAGGGCGTTGAATCCCTCTTGGCGCAGGATGTCCGTGGCGGCATCTAAAATGAGATGGTCGCGCTGCTGTATTTCCCGCTGTTTTCGGCTCAATGCTTGGCTCATGTCGACAATATAGACACATTGTTATTTTTTAACAACATGTCAAAAAATGGCTTCGGGCGACAATCGCGTACAATTGGCGTATGAACTATCAACACGAGCAGTTGGCCCGATATTTTGGCAAACCGGTTGGCACAGCCGTTTTTAAAGAAAGCCCCGAGGATTTTGTGGTCGAGGAGCAGCTGAGCTTTGTTCCTTCCGGTGAAGGTGAGCACCATCTGCTGTGGATAGAAAAGCGCAACGCCAATACAGGGTATGTGGCTCAGCAATTGGCTCGGCATCTCGGTGTGCACCCTAAGCATGTCACCTGGGCGGGATTAAAAGATCGCTTTGCCGTGACACGGCAGTGGTTTTCCGTGCACTTGCCGGGTGTTTCGGAATTGGAAGCATTGCCTGATGTCGATGGGTACCGCGTATTAAAAACCACCAAAAACGATCGCAAGCTACGCATCGGTGCCAACCGAGGCAATGCGTTTCAAATTACTTTGCGCAACTGCCAGGGCGAGCGCGAAGCCATTGAATATCGCTTACAAGGCATTCGAGAAGAGGGGGTGCCTAATTATTTTGGTTTGCAGCGCTTTGGGCGCGGCTTGAGTAATTTACAGCGGGCACAAGCGCATTTGATCGAAGGCAAACGTCTTAAAAAAAATGATCGCAGCATGGCCTTGTCGGCGCTGCGAAGTGCGGTGTTTAATCAGTTGCTATCACAGGTGATCGAAATGGATTGCTGGTCCACGGTAGACGTGGGTGACACCCTGATGCTTGCAGGCAGCCACAGCGTCTTTCAAGCGACGGATAGCGATTTGGCGTCTGTGAGGCAGCGTGTCGCCGAGGGCGATTGCGCGGCGACGCTGCCTCTAGTCGGCGAGGTGGGCACATCCAGCTTGTCGGAGCTCGAGCAGTCGCTGCTGACTGGCTATGAGCCATGGATTGAGGCTTTGGGTCACCAGCGCGTAAAAATGGCGCGACGTCCCCGCTCGCTGCGCCCTGCCAAGTTGTCGTGGCAGTGGCTTGGTGAAGATGTGCTGACGCTGCACTTTGAATTGCCCAGTGGAGCCTTTGCTACCAGCGTGTTGCGAGAGATTGTAGAGGCCGATGGCGTTTGAGTGAGTTGGAATAGTGTGGCTTTAACAGGGCTTTGACGATTTCAATATCATCAACTCGCGACCTGTTGTTCTCTGAGTTTTCATCGTAGATGGGGCATAAAAGTGGGTAAGCATTTCCCAAAATTTTTCCCATGAAATAAAAAAGGCGGCCAGTGGCCGCCTTTTTGCTCTGTGGTCTTTGTTCCACGGATCTTATGCGTAGAACAGAGGGGGAATAAAGGTAACCAACAAGAGCGTAGTGAGCATTACCAAGATGGGTAATAGGATACGCTCGAAGCGGCGGTAAAAATTCTTGCCGCGCACTTCGTCGACAGCCTTCTCAATCTCCTCTTCGCCAACGACTTGGCGTGTCAGTAGGTGGTTGAGAGCGACGGGCGGTGTCAAATAGCCGAGTTCAAACGCGACCAAGGTAATCATCCAGAAATGCAGCGGATGGATACCGTTGGCATCGGCAAACGTGAACAGTGTTGCGTTTACGATAATAACCGCGCCGTAGGGGTCCATGATCATACCGATGACCACTAGCATGGTTGCCAGCAGTGCCAGTGTGGTCCAGATGGACTCGATGTCTTGCGGCAGCTTCGATGCGGCGTCAGCTTGATCGGCAATACCGCCGAGACAAAGGGACATGCCCATTAGCATGAGTAGAGCACCAATATGTGCCGTCGTTTCATTGGTCGCACCGCGTACGGAGTTTTCTGTACCACGGAATAGTGAGTACCCCGAGGAAGATTCGCGCTTGCGGTAGAACTGATCGTAAATCACGATGCCCAGCATGATGACGGGTAGAATGACGGGGGCAGAGAACTCATCTAGTTGGCCGTCGAGTACTAGGTCATAGAAAATGGCGCCGCCAAACAAAACGACGAAATAGGGCACGAGACGCTTGAGGGGGCCAGCCATGCCAGGTAGGGCCTCTTTGGGCGAGGCGATATTGATTTTGCTTTCGCGGCCTAGCAGCGCAAAGAATAAGAATAGGGCCGCGGACAGGACGAAAATCCAAAAGCCTGCTGTGTAGAGACCCCACTCACCCATTTGGTTAAAGTCAAAGATGCCGACCGTATCTTTGGTGGGCATGGTTGTGACGCTATTGTTGAGAGCGGCAATGATGGCCACGAGCAAACAGGGTCTTAAAACCACACCCATAGACCCCGACATGGCGGTGGTAGCGAGTGAAAGTTGGCGGCGTGCACCGACGCGACGGAGTTCGCCGTAGATGACCGCACCCACAGCGATTACATAGATACCAGAGGCGCCTGTGTAAGCGGTGGGGGCGGCTGAAACGATCAGCGCAAAGAAGGCCAGCATTTCCGCAGGCATTTTCCAAGGGCGGAAGGAGTCAAATACCAGCCTCGCCATATTGGTTTGCTTGAGCAGCATACCAATCCACACATAGAGGCCGACATTAATGAACATGCCTGAGTGGTCGAGCATCTTGTTGAGGTAGATGATGATGCCTGAGAAGTGGCTGTCCAAAAAGAAGGTGATGCCAGAGCTCAGCGCCATGAAGGTATAGAGTGGAATGGCGAGGAATGCCTTGCCGATGGAACCACCAGCGGGCACATTCTCCGCAGGGATTTTGATGATGCGCCAGATTGTGGCAGCGACCATAATTCCAAAGCCGATAATCCAAGCCCATTGAATCACGATGGCGCCAGTGCCCGATTCAATCCCCGATGCGAGAGACATATCGCGGAAGCGGATAGCCGAGATAAAGATGAATAAATTACCAATGAGCTGCGCAACTAACGAAACTTGGAAGTCCGTTCGC
>DS990606.1 GCA_000155715.1 gamma proteobacterium HTCC5015
GGGTACCACGCCTTTATTTTTGTCGATGGCGTGAAGAATCGATGCCGCGACTTTTTCTGGTGGGTAGTTGCGTTTTTTATACAACGCCACCGCCTTGTCTCTCGCTCGCCCCCCTTCAGCCAGTTTGCCCTCGTACACCGTACTCGACACAATCGGCGTGTTAATAAGCCCTGGGCAAATGGCCGACACACCAATGCCGTGCCCTGCCATCTCAGCGCGCAGCGATTCGGTGAACCCCAATACGGCAAACTTAGACGTGCAGTAAATGGGCATGTCTTTGGGGGCGGCAAAAGCCGCCGCCGAAGCCAAGTTGACGACATGACCGCCGCCGCGCTCAACCATGGCGGGCAAGAAGTAGTGGCAGCCGTGCACCACGCCTTTCACATTGACATCAATCACCGTGTCCCAAGTATCCAGCGAGGTCTCCATAAACACGCCCGCTGAACCAATGCCCGCGTTATTCACTAAAATATCGAGAGCGCCGTGCGCCTTGTTCACTTTTCGAGCCAAGCTGTTCATGTCGCTGCGGCGCGCCACATTGGCCACATGCCACTCACAGCTGCGTCCCACCTCTTCGATGCCTTTGACGGTCGCTTTGAGGCCCTCTTCATTCAAATCCACCAGAATGATGTGCGCACCGTGCTCGGCCAGTTGGTACGCGGTTTCGCGGCCAATGCCGCTACCCGCGCCCGTAATCAGTGCTACTTTATTGGCATATTTAGACATTACGCGACCCTCTTACCTTTATCTTGCTCAACACCATCAACATGCTGGCTGACCCAGCGATTAAATTGATCGGCGTGACTGTGATGCGCCCAGTGTTTGGCATCGATCGGGTGGCGCACCAAATGGTTGACATACTCGTCGTAGAATTCAAATAAATCCTCAGAAATAAAACGATCTTGCGCCGCAATGATCAACTGAACGGGCACATCGATACTCCCTTTCATGGGGATCGACGGTGGACGAATAGGATTTTGTCGATACAGTTCAAGCGGCTTCAACATAATCGACTCGACCTGCGCCTGATCCACTTCTTGAATATAGGGATCGTGGCGATCCACACCATTTTGCATGAGCACGGTTTGCCACAAACGCTTACCCACGCGGCGGATCAAAAACTCCGGCACATAGGGCACATTGAAAAAATAAACGTACCAAGAAAATAAAAACTGCTTCGCGCCCTTCGCCATGCGCGTTAAATTGCCCGACAGCGCATTGCGGCGCCCCCAGTCCAGCATCAATCCCAAGTGAGGCCCAGACATGCTGCTGTAGGACAACACGCGACTGGCGTAATAGGCTTCGGCGACAAACGACCAACCGATCACCGATCCCCAGTCGTGCCCCACCAAGTGCACCTTGCCCTCTTTACCCACCACCGCGTTAATCACGGCTTCGATATCGGAGAGAATCGGCTCAATTTGAAAAGCGCCGCGATCTGTCGGCGTGCTGGAGCGGCCCACACCGCGCATATCAAAAGTGATAACCTGATAGCGGTGTTTTAAACCTTCAACTTGGCGATGCCACGTGCGGTGATCGTCGGGGAAGCCATGTAGAAACAGCAGCGTTGGCGCATCCTCGGGGCCATCGACTTGTGCATACAGCTCCACACCTCGATTGAGCACTTTCATTTCTTGCATATCGTTCTCCAAATAACTGAGTAGCGGCCTTGAGTGATAGAGATATAGCCATTAAAGATGGCCACATCATCAAACAGCTCAGGCCCAATGTCATGTGTTGTGACGAGAATTCATTAAAGACTGTCGCCCAGAGCAGAACCGATTAGAACACTTCGAGGGTGTTCTGAAACGCGACTCCTGCTTTAAGTGTTTTTACTCAACAGGCCTGTCGATCGAGGGCACTCTAAGCGACTTTGACCGCTTTTAATGGTGTTCCATTAAATTTTGCCGCGGCGGGGGACGTCGCCAAATACGCCTGAGCCTGCTCGGTGCTGGCCTCTTTGACGGGATCGTACCAAGGCACAAAGTAGTGGCTGGCCTGCTTGGCTAACCAAAACAGTGACGGCAAGCGCTCCGTGCGCGCAACCCGCTGCCACTCCATCCAGTAGAACAAGCCCAGTAGACGCGGCTTTTTACCCGCCAGTAAGGGATCCTGCGCCATCATATGCGTAGAGCCTTTGGCCCACAGCCCCATCAACACGGGAAACACGATAAACATCTGGAAGTAGCGCATGGGATAGCGCCCACCCAAGTGCTTGTACACATCAAAAGCCACGCTGCGATGCTCGACCTCTTCGGCACCGTGCCAGCGCAACAAATCCAACACCACGGGATCACCCCCCGCCTCGTCCCACTCGGTGTTATCGAGGGCGTATTTGCCCAGCACGCAAGTAAAGTGTTCCACGGCGGCAATAATGCCCAAGCGGAACTTCAACCACGCTTTTTCCATGGAGTCGGGGATTTTTTGGCCAAAGGGTTGATCGTGTAAAAGTTGATCGAAAAACCACTCTACATTGGCAATAAAACTGCGCACTTCCATGCCCTGCGCCTCCAGAAACTCAGCAATCCCCGCATCGTGGGCGCGGGCATGCATGGCCTCTTGTTTGATAAAGCCCTTTACATCCTCGCGCAGCTGCTCGTCCTCAATATAGGGCAGCGCTTTGTTGTACAACTTGCAAAAGAAAAACTCACCAGCGGGCAAAATCGTATGAATCACGCTGATAAAGTGACTGCTGAAAGCGTCGCCCGGAATCCAGTGCAGCGGCGTATTGGAAAAATCGAAGGAGACCTTGCGCTGAATCAGCGGCGTATCCGTGTGAGAAGCAGCTTTTTTAAACATGGTAAACCTCGGCAGTGTGATACTTACTACCGAGTGTGGTTGATCGCCGCGCGGCTTACAGGTCAGAAATTGACAGTCTTTTGTCATTTTCAGACAAGCGTCCCCGTTTCCATTCTGACTTAAGTCCTATTGGAGATAAGGCAAGCAACCGCAATAATAGCCGCCATGACGCCACTTTCTCCCAGAGACGCCCTATGCGACTTCCACCACTTCGCCCCTCTATTCGAGGTGGGGAGCAAGATTGGCGCGCCCGCTGAACAGCTTCTCCACAATACGGGACTGAACGAGCAAGACATCGGCAATGAGTCGTTAATGCTCACGCCCGCTCAAGTTGAGCAGTTGCTCCTCAATGCCTGCCGCCATTGCCCCGAAGGCTTTGCACTGGAGCTCGGCAGTCAGCTCAATCTCAGCGCCTTTGGCATCGTCGGCTACGCGGCGATTAGCAGTCCAACCACGGGGGATGCGCTGTACATTGCCAGCCGCTACATGCCCGTGGTGATGCCTATGCTAGACATCCAACTGGGCGAATCGGAGCAGCAGGCCTATATTGAGCTCTCACTAACATATCCCGTGTGCGATCAAGTCGCTCAAATACTGATTGAGGCCACTCTCGCCAGTCTCCACGCCATGGCCCGTCACGTATTGCAGCGGCAACTGCCCCCGCTAACACTGGAGGTACAGCACGCGCCCACCACCTATCAAATTCAATTCGTAGAAGGTAAAGGCGCCCAACTCATCGGCCCCAAGGAACACACGCGCATTAGCTTTGACCGCGAGGTGCTTAAAAAGCCCATGCCGCTGGCCAATCTCAATTCTTATAAGATGTCCGTTGAACAGTGCGAAGCGCTGCTCGAGCGCCTGCCCAAACTCAACCACAACTTGGCGACTGCCATCCAGCGTCGTTTGCTGATGCAGCACGGCGAACTGCCCAGCCAAGAGCTGGTTGCCGAGGAGTTGCATATGAGTACTCGCACCCTACATCGCCTGTTGCAGCGCGAGGGCACCAGCTTTCGAGAGATCGTCAAAGAGGTGCTCACCGTCCAAGCCAAACGCCTGCTCGAAAACAGCGAGCTCAGCATTAGCCAAATCGCCTTGGAGCTCGGTTATAGCGACTCCGCCAACTTCACCCGCGCCTTTAAAAAAGCCACGGGACAAGCGCCCAGCGCCTTCCGCCAGCCGAGCCATCAATAGGTCT
The DNA here is from genome assembly GCA_000155715.1 of gamma proteobacterium HTCC5015. Lineage (GTDB taxonomy): Bacteria > Pseudomonadota > Gammaproteobacteria > HTCC5015 > HTCC5015 > HTCC5015. The sequence continues at coordinate 3,995 of DS990606.1, forward strand.
CTACTAGGCCTATACTAGGCTTGACTGGAGGGGCGAGACGCGATGCGCTGATGCCACGCCTCTAGGTGCTCTAGGCCTTCCTGCTCGTGGCGCAGTGCCACCACGCGGGCAAAATCCACCGCGCAAAGAGCGGTAATATCAGCGATAGTGTAGCGATCGGCGGCGATGAACTCTCTGTCGGCCAAGTGGCTATCTAACCACGCCATCGTCGTGCGCGCCCGCTCTTTACTAATGTCGCCCCACTCACCTGAAATGCGCTCACGATCGGCAAACAATCCTTTGATGTTGCGGAATGCCATCAACACGGGGTAGAACAAATTGAATTCGATACGACGCTGCCACATTTCAATCGACGCCTGTTCCAAAGCCTCTACGCCCATGAGGTTGGGCTCGGGAAAAGCCGATTCTAAATAGCGGCAGATAGCCACTGACTCACTCAGCTGGGTGCCATCGTCCAGTTCTAACACGGGCACCTGTGCCATCGGATTCATGGCTCGAAATTGATCACTTAGGTTCTCGCCAGCGGGCAAATCCACCGACACTTTTTCCACGCCTTCAATGCCCTTCTCCGCCATAAAAATGCGCACGCGGCGCGGGTTCGGGGCAGATTGCAAATCGTATAGTTTCATCGCGCTCTCCAAAAACAGTGATAGTGCCACAGGTGTTAGAGCCTGTTCACACTAATTTCGTACCCCGACCGATACAAGCCGCATTCGAGTCTTGCCTCTCAAATAGTGTGCAAGACGTGCTGGTAGTGGCTGCGCATCGCCTCACTAAAACACACGAAATCCACCGTCATATTGGGGTGCGATGCTAAAAAACGCGTGACGCTGTCTACCGCAATCGCGCAGGCCTGCTCCGCTGGGTAGCCGTAGACACCACAGCTAATCGAGGGAAAGGCCACCGATTTCAGGTGGTGATCGGCGGCCAGTTGCAAACTGTTTTGGTAGCAGCTGGCTAGCAGTTCGGCCTCACCCGCATGGCCGTCGCGATACACAGGGCCCACCGTGTGAATGACGTAGCGAGCGGGCAAGCGATAGGCTTGCGTCAACTTGGCCTGCCCCGTGGCACAGCCCTTGAGCGCACGACACTCGTTCAATAGCTCGGGCCCAGCGGCGCGGTGAATGGCACCATCGACTCCACCGCCGCCGAGCAGACTGGAATTGGCGGCATTGACGATGGCGTCAACGCGCATTTGAGTGATATCTCCGACACTTAATTCAATCATTGGCGACTCTGTTTTTGGGCAGGGGATCAAGTCCCATCGGTTCGCCACCTGTGCGCTCGGTGACATCACACCGATCTTATTCGCCTTTAGGTGGCGGCGTTCACGATCTATTAGCAAAGCAATGCTCCCGCGTCTAGCGTCCATCTCATCACGGCTTCATAGTCATCGATCAATATGACAGCGCCATCACAAAATCTGATAGAGTCTCACTCATTCATCTCATTCGAATCGATTTGTGCTGTATTTATTAGATTTAATCGGCGTGGTGGTGTTTGCGCTCTCTGGCGCCTTAATCGCCAGAGAAAAGCGCTACGACTTGTTTGGCGGCTTGGTATTGGCGGTTGCCACAGCCATCGGCGGTGGCACGTTCCGCGATCTCTGTCTCGGCCGCACGCCCCTGTTTTGGACGCAAGACGAATGGTACCTCGGGCTGGCCAGTCTCACGGCGGTCATCAGCTTGCTGGCCTTCCGCTTGTGGCCTAGCGACAGCGCCATTTCTTCGCACTGGGCGCGCGCACTGCTCATCGCTGACGCTATCGGTCTTGCCGTATTTACCGCCATTGGCACACATATCGGTATTCAAGCGGGGCTCTCCCCGCTGATGGCAGCGGTTATGGGCATGGTGTCGGGGTGCTTTGGCGGCGTATTGCGCGATGTTCTCGCCGCCAGAGAACCGCTGATTTTTCAGCGCGACATCTACGCCACCGCCGCGCTACTGGGTGCCCTGTGCTGGCTGCTGATCGAACCCATCACCTCAGTCGATCTCGCCACACTCTGCGCCATAAGCGTCACAGCCGGCTTGCGCTTGTTAGCCATTCAGCGCAACTGGCATTTGCCCACCTACCATGACGATCGCTAGCATTTCATTTTTTGTTACACTCGGCGCTCGTCGAACTCTTATTTCAAAGGAAGACATTGATGTCATTAAAGCGCTCCTGCACGGTTTTTCTCCTCGTATTGAGTCTGTCTAGCCAAGCGTCAGACTTAGTTCTAGAAGCTCAAATCGCCTCGGGTGGCGATACAATCACCTCGTCTACATCAGGCGACCAAAAGCTAAAAGCGGGAGACGCGCTTCACCTCGCCATAGGTAGCAGCTGGCCCCTGAACCCAGATGAAACCACGCGTTTCAATGCCACCATCGGCTACTCTTGGTCACGCGAGGAATATTCCAATGCAGAGGCCTCTATCTCCCGATTTCCCGTCGAGCTTTCGATTAACCAATGGTTTAAAAATGTGGCTCTTTCAGCAGGCTTTAGCTACCACATGAATCCCCAAATCGATATCGAAGCCAATGGCGCCTCAGGGGAAGTCGACCTCGACAACGCGCTCGGCGTCTTTGGCGGCGTTGCCTATCGCTTCGAGTCCGATACAGAACTGGGGCTCCGCGCCACTAGCATTGACTACAAAACCAACGGCCAAGAGGCCGATGCCAATGCAATCGGCCTCTACGTTCGTCTCTATCGCTAATGTCGTCTATGATCTACACCCCTCATCCAGCACCTTGGCAGCTTCAGGGCAATGGCTATATCCAGTTGTTTAAAGCCTCGCCCGAGTGGATATGGGAAAACGGCTTTATTCCCAACCATTTATTAAAACGCTACATACCCCACTCGCAAGCGCTGGCGATGTGGGTGGACTACCACAGCAGCGACGCTGGGCCCTACCGCGAACTGCTGTTTATTCCCGGTCGATTCCGCTTTGATGAAAATGGCTTTCGCGGCAATCGCTACGTGATTACTAAAATCTATGTATCGACGATGGCCAGCGTCGAAAACGGTCGCCAGAACTGGGGCATCCCCAAGGAACTGGCCGACTTCGATATACAGTCGCTAGGCCCGCGCAGTGAGCGCATTACCGTCCGCCAAGATGACGCGTTTATCGCCCAAGCCGATTTTCAATACGCTCGCCTCAAGCTGCCGGTCACCACCCGCCTACTGCCTCCCAGTCTCGGCAGCGTTGCTCAGTATCGCGGCGACGACTTGGTTATCACCGCCCCTCAAGCGCGAGGGCGCAGTCATCTCGCCTCGTTGAAAAACGCACAATACGATCCTGCACTGTTTCCCAACTTGGCCGACGAAGCGGTCAAACAGTCGCTCTGCCTAGCAACTCGCGACTTCACTATGCAGTTTCCCGTTCCGCGCGTGTTCGTCCCCAACGCCGATTAACACCCGCTATTATCATGGGCCCGCGGTGCTCTGATATAATCGAGCCTTCAATACACAACTCATTTCCGACTGAGGTTCAGCATGCCTGATTTTCGTTCCAAAACTTCCACGGCCGGCCGCAACATGGCAGGGGCTCGCGCGCTGTGGCGCGCCACCGGGATGAAAGACGAGGATTTCAAAAAGCCCATTGTGGCCGTCGCCAACTCCTTCACTCAGTTTGTGCCGGGTCATGTGCATCTAAAAGACATGGGGCAACTGGTTGCGCGCGAAATTGAAAAAGCCGGCGGTGTGGCCAAAGAGTTCAATACCATCGCCGTCGACGACGGTATCGCCATGGGCCACGACGGCATGCTCTACTCCCTGCCCTCGCGCGATTTGATCGCCGACTCAGTGGAGTACATGGTCAACGCCCACTGCGCCGATGCACTGATCTGCATTTCCAACTGCGACAAAATCACCCCGGGAATGCTCAACGCCGCCATGCGTTTAAATATTCCCACCATTTTTGTCTCGGGTGGCCCGATGGAAGCGGGTAAAACCAAGCTCTCCGAGAACAAATTGGATTTGGTCGACGCCATGGTGGCCGCCGCCGACGACAGTGTTAGCGACGAGCAAATTGCCGAAATTGAACGCTCGGCCTGCCCCACTTGCGGTTCCTGCTCTGGCATGTTCACCGCCAACTCGATGAACTGTCTGACCGAGGCCTTGGGACTGTCCCTGCCGGGCAACGGCACCACATTGGCCACCCACGCCGACCGCCGACGCCTGTTCGAAGAGGCGGGCCAGCGCGTCGTCGAAAATGCCTTTCGCTATTACCGCGACGGCGACGACAGCGTCCTACCCCGCCGCATCGCCTCGCGCTCGGCATTTGAAAATGCCATGTCGCTCGATATCGCGATGGGCGGCTCCACCAACACCATTCTGCACCTACTCGCCGCCGCGCAAGAGGCCGAAGTCGACTACACCATGAAAGACATCGACGCCCTCTCGCGCCAAGTGCCCCAGCTGTGCAAAGTCGCGCCCAACAGCCAGAAGTACCACATTGAAGACGTGCATCGCGCCGGCGGCATTATGGCCATCCTCGGCGAGCTCGACAAAGCGGGTAAACTACATAGCGAGTGCCCCACCGTACACAGCAAAACCATCGGCGATGCCATTAAAGATTGGAGCATCACTGAGTCGCCGAGCGACGCCGCCATTGAGTTTTTCAAAGCGGGGCCTGCGGGTATCCCCACACAGGAGGCCTTCAGCCAAGCCACCCGCTGGCCCAGCCTCGACACCGATCGCGCCGAGGGCTGCATTCGCTCCGGCGATCACGCCTTCTCCCAAGAGGGCGGCCTTGCGGTGCTTCACGGCAACATCGCCGAAGATGGCTGCGTGGTAAAAACCGCGGGCGTCGACGAGTCGATTCTGGTCTTTGAAGGCAGCGCCCATGTCTGCGAATCCCAAGACGACGCGGTGAGAAACATTCTGACCGGCCAAGTCAAAGAGGGCGATGTCGTTATCATTCGCTACGAGGGCCCCAAAGGTGGCCCCGGCATGCAAGAGATGCTCTACCCGACGAGCTATCTGAAATCCAAAGGTTTAGGCAAAGCCTGCGCCCTACTCACCGACGGCCGTTTTTCCGGCGGCACCTCTGGGCTCTCTATTGGTCACGCCTCGCCAGAAGCCGCTGCGGGCGGCGCCATTGGCTTGATCGAGCATGGCGACAAAATTCGCATCGACATCCCCAATCGCAGCGTCAACCTAGTGATTTCCGACGAAGAGCTGGCCGAGCGCCGAGCGGCGATGGAAGCGAAAGGGGCCGATGCCTGGAAACCCGCCGAGAAACGCGAGCGAAAAGTCAGCGCCGCGCTGAAAGCCTATGCGCTATTGGCGACCTCTGCGGATAAAGGGGCGGTGCGGGATTTGTCTAAACTGGACTAACGCACAAAGAGATTTGATGCGCCTGTGAGGCAACGCTTCCGCCGCGGCGACTAAATCGCGTAAACTGAGCTCATGTCTGAAGTGATCAACAATCCGGTTCAGTGGTTTCGCGATGCGGCGCCGTATATTCAAGCTCACCGCGGCCGCACGGTGGTATTGAGCTTTGGGGGTGAAAGCCTCGATGAACCGGGCTTTCCCAGCCTCTTGCAAGACATCGCTCTACTGCACAGCCTAGGGCTCAAGCTGGTTCTCGTCCACGGCGTTCGCCAGCAGCTGCAAGAGGCGCTCGACGCCACGGGCCACAAAAGCGACTACCACCAAGGCCTGCGCATCACCGATCACCACGCCCTCAGCACCGCTCAGCAAGTCGTGGGCAGTGCCCGCGTGCACATTGAATCGCTGCTATCGACTCGCAGCTCGCAAACCTCGATTCACAGCGCGCCGTTGAGAGTCACCTCGGGCAATTTTGTCACGGCTCGCCCCGTGGGCATCATCGATGGCATCGATCACCTACACACGGGACGCGTGCGCAAAATCGACACCTCTGCGATTCGCCAACAACTCGATGCGGGCAATATCGTACTGCTGTCCTCTCTGGGCTATTCGCCCAGCGGAGAGGTGTTCAACCTGACAGCCGAAGATGTCGCCGTCTCTGCCGCCGCCGCACTCGGCGCCGATAAATTGATGTTCTTAATGGAGTGCGCCGCGCTGTCGCACCAACAAGATGGCCAGTTAATCGATCAACTCAACGCCAAACAGGCCCAACTGTTACTACAAAACCACGGTTTGGAAGAGGAAGTGCACACCCACCTCAAATCGGCCATTCAAGCCTGCGAGCAAGGCGTCGCTCGCACTCACTTAATCTCGCGGCGCAACGATGGCGATTTATTGCGCGAGCTCTACACCCGCGATGGCGCGGGCTGCCTAGTCACCAATGAAATCTACGAGGACATGCGCTCCGCGAAAATCGACGATGTGCACGGCATCCTCGACTTAATCAAACCTCTCGAAGACGCAGGAGTGCTGGCCTACCGCTCGCGCGAGCAGCTCGAGCTAGAAGTTGAGCGCTTTACGGTGATTGAGCGCGATGGAAAGATCATCGGTTGCGTCGCCCTCTACCCCTATGCCGATGAAGCCACTGGTGAGCTGGCCTGTATCGCGGTCGACCCCCACTACGCTCAAGATGGGCGTGGCAACGCCCTGCTCCATCAAGTGGAACAAGATGCCAAAACTCTTGGCTTAAACAATTTGTTTGTTCTCACCACGCAAACTGCGCATTGGTTTACCGAACGCGGCTTTGAACAGAGCGACATCGAACAACTCCCCGTTGCCAAACGCGCCTTGTACAACTTTCAGCGCAATTCAAAGATCTTTATAAAGCGCCTGTAAAACCTTTGCACGGCAACTCTTTCACGAAGCATTTCGCCGATTACTTCACCGCATTCGCCGACCCGAGCACCCAAGGGCATAATAAAGACGCCCTCCCACAAGGGAGTTGTATAGCCGTTTCCGGAGTGGGGTACCTGCGCGCTGCACCCTACCGTCGCTCCCGCGAAGGCGGGAGCCCAGTGGCTTTACTATCTCACTCACTCAAAGACGCTAGATTCCCGCCTACGCGGGAATGACCTGTTTTTTAAAGTAGGCAAGGCTCAAAACTTGTCATTCCAAACTGGATTGGGAATCTCTTTGACGGGACTTCGATTGTGCCTATGCCCGATTGGCACAAAAAAAGGCGCCGAAGCGCCTTTTTAGAATCAGCGATTAAACTCGCTTACCAACCCGTATTGCGGCCACCTGAGCTACCGCCACTGCTGCTAGGTTTAGCCTTTTGAGTCACGCTAAACACCAACTTAAAGGTAGCGACCTTGCTGTAATCGTTCACAAAACCAGAGAAATCCAAATTGATATTAGCCTGCTCACCGGCTTTTACGGAATCGTTAGAAAATACACCCTGTTTTTTATACTCACCAACGGCCAACAAATTGCCCTTGGCATCGTAAAGCGAAACCCCAACTTTGGGCGTTACCACGGCAGGCGTTTTGTTTTGCACAATGGCCAAAGCCGAGCGATCACCTTGGCTAAAGTAAATAGAACCCAGCGTCACGCCCTGTACTTGCAAGTTGATATCAATTGGCGTGTTGGCGGCAAATTTAGAATAAAACGGCTTGCTGGCTCCCACAGTGACATTGCCTGCTGCCTGCGCGGCACCCAGCATAGAGAGGCTCAGTAGCCATACACCTAAAGTTTTTACTAGCAATCGCATGGTTTCTCCGTCAGTTTTTTTATGTTCAAGGCGAAGCCCTATTATGCCCCGACCCACCACTGAAACAAAATCTTGAAACTAAACCCAAGTGCGGCCACTGCCGCAACGCCACCCAGATAAAGCGCCAAAAACCACAGCCAGCGCTTTGCGGCTGACTGTTTTTTAGGTGTTTTTTGAGAGTCAGTGGTAGGCATCGGCCTGATCCACCTTACCGCGGAACACGCGGTAGCTAATAATGGTATAGCCAATTACAAAGGGCAGAAAAATCGCCACACCGATAAAGCTAAATAGCTGAGAGGACGGCGCCGAAGCGGCCTGCTCAAAGGTCAATACGCGGGGCACAATATAGGGCCAAATGCTGATAATCAGCCCGGCAAAAGACAGCACAAACAAACCAATGGTCAGGTAAAACGGCGCGCGCTGGTTGCTGTGATAGAGATTCCACCAAGTAAAGCCCGCGATGGCAGTGGTAATCATGGGCACCTGCGACAAAAAGTAAAAATTGGGCAGGCTGAACCAGCGCTCGGCAATCGGCTCTGCGGAAAGCGCCGTCCACACACTAACCCCAGCAATCATCAACAGCCATAAAGGCAGCACGCGCTTAGCCACGCGATAGCTCCACGCCTGTAAATCGCCCACGGTTTTCATAATCAACCAAGTGGCGCCTAGCATCACATAGCCCGTCATTACCGCCAGCCCCGTAAACACGCTAAAAGGCGTGAGCCAGCCAAAAGAGCCGCCTACATACTCGCCATCGACCACGGGAATGCCGTGCACAACCGTGCCCAAAATCGCGCCTTGGCAAAATGCCGCAATAGTGCTGCCCACCGAGAACGCCACGCCCCAAGCGAGGCGGTGGCGGTTGGTTTTAAAGCGAAATTCAAACGCCACGCCGCGAAACACCAGCGCCAGCAGCATCAGCAAAATGGGAATATACAGCGTCGACAACAGCAGCGCGTAAGCCTTGGGAAAGGCCGCCAGCAAGCCCGCACCACCAAGGATCATCCAAGTTTCGTTGCCATCCCACATGGGGGCGATACTCGACATCATGACATCGCGGTGGCGAATGCGTGGCTGAAAGAAAAAGATAATACCGATGCCCAAGTCAAAACCGTCGAGGATCACATAGACCACGACGCCCAAGGCGATGACCGCCGCCCACAAATAGGTCAATTCAAACATCAGTCGTCCTCCACGGGCATAAAGGCGGGGTGCGCGGGCCCCTCGGGGCGCAACACAGGCTCTTCATCGTCGTGTACTTCGGGGCCGCGGCGAATCACCAACAGCAAGTAGTAAAGGAAGGCGGCAAAAATGATGCTGTACACCACCACAAACGAAATCAGCGACCACAAAATATCAGCGGCGGGTAAGTTGGAAGCGCCTTCGGCAGTGCGGTACAAACCGTTGACCAACCACGGCTGACGCCCCACTTCGGCCACATACCATCCCGCCAATGTAGCGATAAAACCCGCGGGAGCACTCCAAGAGAGCGCCGTCAGCAGCCAGCGAGATTGATACAAGCGGCCGCCGCGCAGCTTCCATACCGCCAACCAAGACAGCAACAACATCAAGGTACCAATACCCACCATCACGCGGAACGACCAAAACACGATCGACATACGCGGTTGGTCTTCCGGTGCGACCTCTTTTAACCCCAGAACCTCCGCGTCCAGCTCGTGCTTGAGTATCAAGCTGGCCATTTTGGGAATCCCCACTTCAAAGTGATTGGTCTGCGCTTCTTGGTCGGGGATCGCAAACAACAGCAATGGGGCGCCTTCCATGGTTTCCCAACGTCCTTCCATCGCTGCCACTTTCATGGGCTGGTGTTCAAGCACGTTGAGGCCGTGCATATCGCCCACCAGAATTTGCACGGGCGCCGCCAGCGCCGCCGTCAGTACCGCCATTTTCAAACTGAGCTTGGCGAATCCCCGCTCGCGATCGCGCAACAAATACCAAGCCGACACCGCCGCCACAAAAAAGGCCGTCGTCAGCATCGAAGCCAGTAACATGTGCGCCAAGCGGTAGGGGAAAGAGGGGTTAAACACAATCTCCCACCAACTCACGGGATAGAACACCCCATCAATGAGCTCTGCCCCTTGCGGCGTGTGCATCCAAGAGTTGGCCGACAGAATCCAAAATGCCGAGGCCATCGTCCCCAGCGCTACCATTAACGTCGAAAAAAAGTGCAACTTGGGCCCAACGCGCTGCCAGCCAAACAGCATCACCCCCAAGAAGCCCGCCTCCATGAAAAAGGCAGTGAGCACTTCATAGGTCATCAACGGGCCAACGACATTGCCCGCCGCCTCGGAGAAATGGCTGAAATTCGTACCAAACTCGTAGGACAGCACAATCCCCGAGACCACGCCCATGCCGAAGCTCAAGGCAAAAATTTTGGCCCAAAAGTGGTAGTGGTGTTTAAACTCGCCACGACCCGTTTTAAGCCACAGCCCCTCCAGCACGGCCAGATAAGATGCCAAGCCAATCGTTAAGGTGGGAAAGAGAATATGAAAACTGATGGTAAACGCGAATTGCAGCCGCGATAACAGAATTGGATCGAAATCCATGGGGCACCTCTCACTTCAGGCCAACGCATTCAAAATGCCCCTCCATTATACGACTTTTTTGCACTGCACAAAAATCGGGCAATCCCCGCCACAACCCGATATTGGACGCCGCTCAGTCGCTTTACAAAGAGTAATAAAGGTATATTATTTAAACTATGAAAGGATTCGAATTTGACCCTAGGAAAAGTCGGTCGAATAAAAGCAAGCACGGAATCGGATTTGCGGAAGCTCAGGCACTTTGGAAAGACCCCAACTTGCTTGAAGTCAAAGCACGGTCGGCAGATGAAGCTCGCTGGTTAGTCGTCGGCACTATCAAGAACCAACACTGGTCTGCAGTCATTACATATCGAGAAGGCAGGGTGAGAATTATCTCTGTCAGGCGCTCAAGAGACTCGGAGATAGCCCTCTATGAAAGCGAAGAATTTTGAGAAACAGTTTGATGATAACCAAGTCGACATCATCGACAATCTGGACACATCAACAGCCAAACGTCCTCACCAACCCCACAAACGTGTCAATGTGGACTTCCCTCTATGGATGGTGGAATCTCTCGACAAAGAGGCTGCACACCTAGGCGTCACGCGCCAATCGATTATCAAGGTCTGGCTCGCTGAGCGCCTTGAAAAAACGACACCTAGCCACTCGTCCCCCTAATCGTCCGCCCTAGCATGGCAATCCGTACCATTTGAAAGCCGCAGGCGAAGCTTACGCTCCTTACCTGCACCCCTGTAGGCAACGCAATCTGCCTACAGACACACCAACAGATTGCCGCGTCGGCTGCGCCTCCTCGCAACGACGAGTTTTAAGCCTCACCTACCTTTAAAAAAACGGGTCATTCCCGCGTAGGCGGGAATCTAGCGTCTTTGAGTGATTGGAACAGTAAAGCCACTGGGCTCCCGCCTGCGCGGGAGCGACGACGGGGGTGAGGGAGAGCGCCTTTATGTTCGTGGGTGCTCGAGCCGAGGCTCCGTTATGGAGATTCCAAATCCAGTTTGGAATGACGGTCAGGGGTTTGGACTGATGGCAGCGTGGATTAGGATTAGCCGCAAGGTGTAACCCATCAATACTTGTGGGAGGACGCCTTTATACCCTTGGGTGCCCGGGCCGACAGTGCGTCTCCTTGCAACGACGAGTTTTAAGCTTCTCCTACCTTTAAAAAAAACGAGTCATTCCCGCGTAGGCGGGAATCTAGTGTCTTTGAGTGAGTGGAACAGTAAAGCCACTGGGCTCCCGCCTGCGCGGGAGCGACAGTGGGGGCACGGGAACGAAGACTGGGGTGTAGAAACGACGACGGGGGCGTAGAAACGGCGGTGGAGGTGCTTCCCTAGTTATCTTCGCTAGAAGCTTCTGAGCCCGACGCCTCTTCGTCGCTGTCTCCGCCGAGGTCGGCGACTAACTCAGCCACCAAGCGCAGGCCCGCCTCGGCCTCATCGCAGGCCAATAGCTCGGCGCGAATACTGGATTTTACCGGCAGCACTTCAGTCAGCCGCGACATCAACCAGTAGGCGCCCGTTTCCTTGGGCCACAAGCCGTAGCCGTACTCGCGTTGCATCTCGGGCCATAGCTGCTCCAGCAACTCCACCAAACCGGACCATTGCTCGCCCACGGGGTAATCATCGGGCGTCGGCAAAGCATTGACCTCGGCGTGTAACAAGCGATCTTCCTCGCGCCACTGCTCGCCCACATCAAAGCGATGATCCGCCTCGACCGTAACGCCGAGCAGGCCATCCTCCAAGGTTTCAAAATCGACCACCTTGACCCAACTGCCAATCCCGCAAATACTGCGCGGCTCTAACTCGGTGCCCTCGTCGATGGGACAAATACCAAAGCCCGAGCCCTCGCGCATGCTGCGGCTGACGAGATCGACATAGCGCGGTTCGAAAATACGCAATTTGAGTCGGCCGCCGGGGAACAGCACCGTATTGAGAGGAAAAAGCGGTAAACTATCGGGCATTGTTTGAGACATCAGCATCGCACCTCTAGCGTTTTAATCACACTAACACGAGGAAGCTTAAGGGGACTATGACCAAATTTGAACTGCCCATGACCGAACCACAAACCAGCTTTGGCCTAGCCCTAGGCGGCGGTGCAGTTCTGGGCATTGCCCATCTTGGCGTGCTCAAGTCTCTATCTGAGCACGGCCTCTCGCCCACCCATTTAAGCGGCACCAGCATCGGCGCCATTATCGCGGCCATCTATACGTTTGAGCCCGACCCAGAAGCGATTAGCGAAGCACTCAGCCAACTCGATTGGTGGACGCTAAGCAGCTTCAGCTGGTCCAAACACGGCTTTATGAACAACGCCGCCATGGGCCAGTTTGTGCGCCGCTTTATCGGCGATAAAGACTTCAAAGACGCGCCCTGCCCGCTGGCCTTTATCGCCACCGATCTCGCCCGCCGAGAAAAGGTCATTCTCGACAGCGGCGACATTGCCAACGCCGCCATGATCAGCGCCTGTGTGCCCGGCATGTACAGCCCCGTAGATCGCGACGACCAGCTACTCGTCGACGGTGGCCTAGTGGAAAATGTGCCCATCACTCCCCTAAAGCAATGGAACGTCGATTTTGTCATGGGTGTCGACCTCAACGGCAGCACCCGCCGCCGCGAACCCGAAGGCATGTTCGACGCCCTCATCACCGCTTTCGACATTGCCATCGACAGCCACACGCGCACTCAGTTGACCCAGGCCGACTTCGTACTCTCACTCGACCTCGCAGACTACAACCGCACCGACCCCAGCCGCAGCGAAGACCTCTTCAAAGAAGGCTACGACGCCTGCAACCAAGCCATGGACGAGATCAAACAAAAACTCGAAGCCAAGTCCCCCGGCGTACTCGAACGCATCAGCCGAAGCCTGAGCAAAATCAGCCTGTAAGCCCGCCATCCAAATCGCATGGCTATAGCGCCGCGTAAAAAGCACAGAGGCCACCGAGAACACAAAGAACACAGAGAGCTTCACAGGTAGGTCGGCTTTTAAGCCGACTCCAGCAAGCGCGTCGCAAAACTATGACGAAAAGTGTGGCAACTGGCCTGCTTGTGAATACCCGCACTGCGAATCGCCTGCTTGACCGCCTTTTGCAAAGTTCGGTGATGCACATGGTGCCGACGCACCACGCCACTGCGCGGGTCGCGGGCGAGATGGGTCGCAGGGAATAAAAATTGCCACGCCGTCTCCAAAGCCGCATTGGGATACTTTCTCTCTAAGGCATAAGGCATCCACACACGCCCCGCTCCCACTTTCACATCCTGCTGATGAAGCTCGTGAACAAACTGAATCTGGCTGCGCAACTCGCTCACCAAAATATCGGGCAACAATGTCGTTCTATCCTTGCCGCCCTTGCCTTGACGAACAAACAAAACACGCGAAGAAAAATCCACATCCTTCACTCGCAAGCGCAGACACTCATGGGTTCGCAATCCACTGCCATACATTAGGTTCGCCATCAGCCGAACAGCCCCAGACAGATGACAAATTATTGCCAAAGCCTCCTCGTGGCTAAACACCTCAGGTACGCGACGATGGGGCTTGGCACGGTGAAAATCGAGCGGTAAATCTTCGCGCTCAAAGAGTCGTTTATACAAAAAAACCAGCGCATTCAGGGCTGTGGCCTGTGTTGAAGGAGACACTCCTCTAACGATCGCCAAGTGGCTCAAAAACTGATCCACCTCAAGCGCCCCCATCTCTTCAGGGTGTCGCTTACCATGAAAATAAATAAACCGCTTTATCCAAAAAACATAAGTCTTCTCAGTCGCCCACGCCATATTGCGGACACGCATCAATCGTCGCACGCGATGCATAAGCCGCTGAGATTCTTCTGGAACAGGCCGAGGAACATCATCCATTTCATTCATAAAGCGCACCTCCTGTGCTAAACTACAAAAGATATGTATGTGCAGGGAAGCGCCAAATCAGCGAACCTTCCCCAATAAACTGAATAAAAACGGTAACATAGTTTTTACAGAACCAACCGAAATATGCGGCCTCACGCCCCATATCTCGGATCAGAAAGAACTCAAAATAATCATAAAACACTGATTTTTATTGAGTTTTACGAAAAACCCATAAGGCGCACTCAAGAAATATGCGGCGCCGACATATGCGGCCCAAGGCCGCTGATTTAACTGTTATGTAACTAATTTAAATAAACTAACATGGAGTATAAAGTGAAAAAAATCTTGATTGGAACATTCATTGGTGTAATGGCTTTTTGTCAAGCTAACGCTGCTGACAACTTTGAAGGCGTTATAACTAAACAGGCTAAAGAATGGAATGTTAACCAATGTATTCAAGAAATTAAGAAGATGGATGTCTTTTTAAATGAAAAAGCAGGTGCTAATGGTGCTTGGTCTTTTGCTGCAACAGAAAAGCCATCTGACAGAATGTTTTCATCGTTAAACATAAAGAAATTCAATGATGGTACTTGGGGGTATGCTACGCTTTCTATTTCGCCTGGAATTAATGGCAGTTGTGATGGCACTTTAATGCAAATGGTTACCTTCCCTGGAAAGTCATGCAATGCTGTAAGAGAAACTACTTATAAAGATTATAAATATAAATCTGATCTTGCTGGTAAATCTATTTACGAAAATGGTTCTATAAAAGCGGTCTTAGAAGAGTTGGGCGGTAACTGTATTGTTATACGCTACGAAGCTCTCTACCCATCACCAAAATAGTTACTCTTAGTATCAAGTTTGAACTGCGACAGTAGTTGTGGCTAGTAACCATAGTAAATTTCCTCCGGTGTTTTGTAGTCATGCCGCTTTCTTGGGCGGCTGTTGAGCTTGTCTGAAATCTGGTTGCATTGAGCTTGCGTAAGCGCTGACATGCTCGTGCCTTTTGGCAGATATTGCCGAACAAGACCGTTCGCATTTTCGTTGCTGCCTCTCTCCCAGGAGTGGTGGGGAGTGGCAAAGTAGAATTTGACATCGGTACGCTCTTCTATCTTTTTGTACTGGTGGAACTCAGTGCCATTATCCGCCGTTATGGTCTTGTATGAGGCTGAGTCTCTTCCAATTAATCGGATCACTTTTTTATTCAAAGATTTAGTGGAGCGGTCCTTCAGTTTTCCGATTTGAATAAAGCCAGATTTGCGCTCAACGAGGGTGACTTAGTATCAAGCTTGAACTGCGACAGTCGCGTGATTGCGGCGTTAACTGAAAGTCAGTGGTTATCGTAATGTCCACCAATAGCAAAAATATAAATGGAATTTTCGTCAAACTTGTAAATGAGCCGATCTTTTTGCGAGATTCGCTTCGACCAAAAACCGGCAAGGCTGTGTCGCAACTGTTCGGGTTTTCCCATGCCTTTACTTGGGTCGTCGCGGAGCATTTCTTTTAACAGTTTACAAAGAGCCTTGTGTAATTTTTTATCTTTTTCACGAAGCTCTTCATAGATTTCCCAAGTCTTCCCTTCAAATATCAGTGATCTCATCCATTTCCTCACTGGTTGGTTTGTATCCAGCCTCTTTGGTATGAGTTGCCATAGAATCAGCAATTTGCTTCATTAGGCTGGTGTTTTGAAGCACATAGAGTGTTTCTTGCTCCCTTTCCCAATCCTCGGCGCTCATAACCACAAATGCGTCGCCGGCTCTGCGGGTCACTTTGATGGGAGAGTGGTTTGTAACCACCTGTTCTACAAAGGTTTTTAATTTATCTCTAAACTGGTTTACGCTTACGGTATCCATATAAATCACCATTATGTACGGCATTCCCGTACAACTTTAGCAGAAGAGCCTTAACAAGACCATTAAATTTGCTTCGTTCGCCAAAAACGCGGCCTCCATCGGACTGCCTACGCGCTGCTCCGACAGCCGCTTATGGCACATTGCATAGCCAAGCTCCCCCACGATTAGTGGCCACCTTCTATAAAGCCTTTAAAATATGAGCAATAAAGAGACCCTAGCCGCATTTTTTCGCGAAGAGTTTCCCCAATCTGATTTTGTGATTGAATCGGTTGGCGACCGCAGAGCTCGCCTTAAGCAGGTGATCGACCAGCGCCATTTGCGCCCGGGCGGTACAGTCTCTGGCCCCGTGCTGATGGGCGTCGCCGATGCGGCACTTTATGCGGCCATTTTGGGAGAGATGGGGCTCGTGGCTTTAGCCGTCACCACTCAATTAAACGTGAACTTTTTGCGCAAGCCCTCGGCAGAAAAAAACATCATCGCCGACTGTCATTTGATAAAAGTGGGGAAAACGCTGGTGGTGGGCGAGGTATTTTTGTACTCCGAGGGCGACTCGGAGCCCGTCGCCCACGCGGTCGGGACTTATGCCATTCCACCTCGGCAAGAATAAACCCAATACTACGCTCGCCGCTTAGCCGTAACTACTTGGTTTCTGCCACCTTCTTTGGCCTCATACAGTGCTGCATCGGCGGCCTTGAGTAGATCGTTCATATTTTCCAGCCCCTCGGAGGGAAAACTGGCTACACCTAAACTGGCGGTAAACTGAATGGCTTTTCCATCGACCTTGACGACCGCCTCACTGATTTTTTTGCGCAGTCGCTCGGCGATTTTCTCTGCCAGCGCCAAATCGACACTGGGCAATAGGATGGCAAACTCTTCTCCGCCGTAACGACCCACCTCGTCGTATTGCCTCGCATTGTCCATCATGATTTTAGAGGCTACCACCAGCACTTCATCGCCCGCGTGATGGCCCCACGTATCGTTAATACTTTTAAAGTGGTCGAGATCTAGCATGATGCAGGCCAGCGTCGGCGAGGGATCGCTTGGCAGGCGCTGCAAGCGCGCCAGCTCCTCATCACCACGTTTAATAAATGAGCTACGATTCGTCAGCCGAGTTAAGCCGTCAATCGTCGACATTTCTCGGTACAAGTTTTCTCGCTCGACCCAGCGCCCGACAGCAAGCAGGCACAGATAAATCAATGCCGATAGAATCAACGCCATCACGGCTTGCACGACCCACCATAAAATATGGGGCGTGCCATCGGGCTGATACAACGAGCGCTCTAATAAAGGCGCGTGCTCAAGCCAACCGAATAAATCGTTAATGCCTAAACAAACCAATGCGGTAACGACGCACCAAAATAGAAAACGAATTTTCTTCACATGGGCCAAAGCCGAGGTAATGTTGACGCCGAGAAACAACAACAACAGCCCCTCTGAGAAGTGAGACCCCGTAGCATAGCCGCTCAGCATGACAACCGCGGTAAAGCTGCCGACGATGAAGTTTTCAAACATCGGCCAGTCTTCCTGCTTATGGCGTTTTTTAAGGGCTACCGCAATAAAGCCCAGCATCACCAGCACATGAGCAGCGTATAAAGTCGTTAGCGCGTAGGCCACTTGGCTGTTGAGAAAACTGGGCGCCACCCACAAGACCACCAAAATACTGATAGCAAACAGCAGGGGGGCGAGCAGTACCAAGCTGCCCAATAAAATAAATCGGTCGATGGCTTTCCAGTCCATCGGATTGGAAAAGCGAGAGGTTTGACTCGACTTGCTCGCCTGATCGGTTTGATTCGCAGTCATCGTTCGCACTTCGTTGTGATTATTATGGCCGCCCATGCCGAAGCACGGGGCAGGATCAAGGGGTGCCCACCCCTTGATCCCCTACCGTCATACAGTAGCGCCATCCAACTTGCCACCGGGAAGTGACAAACGGAGAATTTTGAGCGTTGTAGTACCAAACTGGCGCGTTAGCGATGCGCTGTTGTAGGGCACACCATAGCGGTGGGCCAGCGCCTCAATGCGCGGTGCAATCTCGGGATAGCGGTTGCTGCACATGTCGGGGTAAAGATGGTGCTCGATCTGGTGAGACAAATTGCCCGATAAAATGTGAAACAGCTTGCCGCCGCGAATATTGCACGAGCCCAGCATTTGACGCAGATACCATTCGCCGCGATTTTCATCTTTGATCTGCTCTTCGGTAAAGCTGTGTACGCCCTCGGGGAAGTGACCGCAGAAAATAATCATAAAGGCCCATATATTGCGGATGATGTTGGCAATCGCATTCGCGGCCGCGACGAGACCAAAGACCGCCCACGGCGATACAGGCACATAGAACGAGATGGGAATCGCGACAACCGCCGCCAGACCAGGCCAGGCGATATAGTCTTTCACCACTTGGCGCCACACTTTGCGACCGATGCGCTTGAGCATGGGCAGTACATCTTTAAAGGTCTTTTTGCCCTTCAAGTGATCATCGATAACTTCTTCGTGTAGAGCGACCCCCTCTTCAAAGAACAGCATCAATAGCACAAAGTAGATGGGCTGAAAGAGGAAGAAAAAAGACCATTTTTGCAGCGGCGTCACACGCATGATGCCGTAGCCCACATCGAGATCGCGCCCGACCACATTGGTCCACGTGTGGTGCACTACGTTGTGCGAGTACATCCATCGATCCGATGGGCTCATGGTGTCCCACTCCCACGTGTTCGATTGGATTTCTGGGTCTTTCATCCAATCCCACTGGGCGTGAAGAATGTTGTGGGAGATTTCCATATTCTCCAAAATTTTGGCGACTCCCAAAAAGAAGGTACCTGTGCCGATCAGCGCCAAGGCCGACCACCAACTCGCCAACGCATGATCCCAAGCGGGTAAAAAGAACAGGCCCGCGTAAATCGCAAAGCGCGACATCACCGCCATCGTGCGCTGAGTTTTGATAACGCGCAGAATGTATTTGCGATCGCGCTCGCCGCGCGAATCCATTACCTCATCGCGGATGGCTTCTAACTCGTCGCCAAAATCTTGAATTTGTTGATCCGTTAAATTAACGGGATAGCCGTGTCTATTCATGAGTGAACTCCTTACAAGTCTAGCTCGCAATCACCGGCAGCCGCACAAATGCACGTTTGCACAATGCTGCCTTCTTCATTCAAAAGGGCGCCAGTGCGCAGATCGCGCACACAGCCAGATTTCAAAGTGGTGTTACAGGTGTGGCAAATGCCCATACGACAGCCGTGTGGTGGGTTCATGCCCGCCTCTTCTGCCACGCGCAGCAGTGGCGTGGCGTTGTCGGCATCGGCTTCGACGCCACTCTGAGCAAATGTCACGCGACCACCCACTGCATCCGAGGGCACATCGGCAAACGCCGCTCTAAAGCGTTCGATATGCAAGTGGCGGCTGCGCCCCGCTTTTTCCATACAAGCCTCAACGGCCTCTAAAAGCGCGGGCGGCCCACAGGTGTAGACATCGCGCTCGCGCCAATCGGGGCACAATTCATCGAGTTGCGCCTCAGTAAAGTGCCGATCGTCGCCCTCTTTGTCGCGCGTGTAGACCAAGTTTAAATGGTAGTGATCGTGGTCTTTGGATATATCCTTTAAGTCTTTGCCCAAGACCACATCAAATTCATGGGGCGCGTAATGAATGTGATAAGTACTAGGCAGGCGCTTTTGCGCGATCAGGCTACGCAACATACTCATCGCCGGCGTGATGCCACTGCCCGCCGTAATAAAAAGCGGCGAGACATGCTGGGCATCGGGCAGGTAAAAATCGCCTTGAGGCAAGCCGATGGGAAAGTAGTCGCCCACTTTCACATTGCGCACCATGTGATGCGAAACCGTGCCATTCTCGATGGCTTTGACGGTAATGGTAAAGCAGTTGTCGTCGCGCTCGGGCGGCGAAGAAATCGTGTACGTTCGCGTGTAGTGCATTCCATTGACGGGAATACCAATACGGATATGCTGCCCAGCGCGATGCCCGCGCCAGTTTAAGCCCGGGCGCAATGTGATGGTGCGCGAATCCTGCGTTTCATCCCACACATCGACGACCTTGGCCTTGAGAAAATCCGTATTCCAAAGCGGGCTTACCAGCTCTAAGTAGTGGTAAGTACGCAGCGGCCATGAAAAGTAGTCTGTCACTCGGCTGATGGCCGACCACACTGACGATGGTTTTTCAGACGATTGTGACGAATTTTGTCGCATGTCGTGACTCCACAGTTTTATATGTCGCTATAGTTAACGCTGCAGCATGGCAGCAAGCGCAAATAGTATACACTTGTGCACAAACTTAACAGATTAAATCAATTATTTTATGACTAAGTCATTGTTTTATACGCCAAACATGGCGTGTTTTTTTGTGACCACATGTCATTTTTATTGTCTTAATAAACGTTTTATAACATTCTAAGTGGCCTCTGCGCCTTTATGCGCTAGGCTGCTAACAAGGAGGGGCTATGAAGCTAATTGCTGAGTATATTGATCTAATGCAAGCTGAGGATGCCGCCCTGCGGCTGCGCGCCGTCGGCATACTCACCCACATCTCTTCTAGGCATTCCTTTGTGCTTTCGGGGTTTGTCACAGGCACTTATAAAGTCGGACTGTGGGCGGTGCTCGACTTGCAGCACGATGACGCCACCGCCTACTTAAACGATGAAGAACACTTAGTGACATCGGGACTATCAGAGGAAGATCTGATAGCGCTTGAGCATCGTTTACAAAACACCAGTCGTGCGACGGTTCAGCGTTTTCTATGGGTTTCTGGCCTCGCTATTCTTACCATTCTGCTGGCCTTGTACTGGATAGCAAGCCATTAAAGTCGGCATGTTAACGAAATCTTCACTGCCCCCCAATTACACTGAGAGTGCATACAGCGGCAATTCGTCCAAACAATAAAGCCCCCTTACTCAGCCGCATGAATCACACTTTTTCAGGATGCTCTAGGCGTGCGCGACATCATGACCACACCCACCAACGATATAACGCCCTTCGCCGATTTCGAATCAGCTGGCCGAGCGGTGCTAGGCACACTCAGTGCGCGTTTTGGTTTTGGCCTGTGGATGATTACTCGCACCGAGGGTGCCGACTGGATTGTGCTGCAAACCGACGACAGCCAGTGCCCGAGCAAATACCGTATTGCCGAGGGCAGCGTTTTTAATTGGGCAGATAGCTATTGCTCCCGCATGGCCGATGGATTGGGGCCGCGAGTCACGGAAAACGCACAACAGACCCACGCCTATCACGATGCAGCCATCAACCAAGCTGTTCAAATTGGCGCTTATATGGGCGTGCCTATTCACAACAGAGACGGCAGCTTATTCGGCACACTTTGCGCCATCGACCCCCAACCGCAGAACCCCAGCATCCACCAAGACCTACCGCTGATTGAAACCATGGCCAAGCTGTTAAGCAGTATTCTCGCTCACGATCTCAAATCGATAGAGCAGGAGCGCGCGCTACAAAAGAGCCAAGAAGAAGCCGCGACAGACGCCCTTACCGGCCTCAAAAATCGTCGAGGCTGGGATGCCGCTGTGCTGAACGAAGAGGCTCGCGCCAAGCGCTACGGCAACCCGATAGCCATTTTTGCCGTGGACATAGATTGCCTCAAGGAAATCAACGATGAACAAGGCCACGCCGCTGGAGACGCACTGATCACTCGTGCGGCAGAGGCCCTGAAACAAGTCGTTCGAGAAAGTGACACTCTCGCTCGCATTGGCGGAGACGAGTTTTGCATCTTGGCGCTGGAGTGCGATGAAGACGACTCTCAGAAACTGATGAAGAAGCTGAGACATACCTTGAGCCAATACGAGGTGAAAGCCTCTATCGGAAGCGCAATCAGACAGCCCAAACTAGGGCTGCAACATGCCATTAAACAAGCCGACGAGGCGATGTATGCCAACAAAGAGGCACGCCACAGACTCTCAGGCAACACCCTAAGGGGGTGACAAGCGATCTTCACCCCAGCGCGGTGTGAGTTCGTGCTCGAGGCCGAGCTGATCGAGTATTTTTCCGACCATAAAATCCACTAGCTCATCGATGCTTTGCGGGCGCGTATAAAAACCGGGATTTGACGGCATGATGGTGGCGCCCGCGTGGGTCAGCTTGAGCATATTTTCGAGATGAATGGCGGAGTACGGTGTTTCGCGCAGCACCACCAACAGCGGTTTGCGCTCTTTGAGTGCCACATCCGCAGCGCGGTGGATTAAGTTATCGCTCACCCCCGAGGCAATAGCCCCCAGCGTGCCCGCCGTGCAGGGACAAATCACCATGGCGTCGGCGGCGCCAGTGCCACTGGCCACGGGCGCCGTCCACTCCTCTTTGTCAAACACAAAAAGCTGGCCTTCGTCGATGCCAAAGCGCGCTTCAAAAAAGCGCTGTATTTCCTTGGGACGCCCCGGCAGTTTCAAGTCAGTATCCATGCCAATAACCACTTGGGCGGGCTTGGACATCATCAGGTAAACGCGGTGACCTTGCTTCAATAGAACTTCCAGAGTGCGCAAGCCATATTGAGCACCGGAAGCGCCGGTGAAAGCGAGTGAAATGGTTTTTTGTTCAGCCATGGGCGGAGAGCCTTGCACTGGTAATGGAAAGTCGATAGATAAGAGTTTGCGTGAAAGCCTTGTAGTAGCGCAACTGGCACTCGGGCGAGGCCTCTTCCATCAACGAGGCGTTCACTTTTAACACCAACACATCAGTCAGCGCCGTCACAGTCGCCGTGCGCTTGGTGGCCGTCAAAAAACCGATCTCGCCAAAGCAATCGCCTTTAACCAATTTATCAATGCGCTTTTTGCCTTTGTATACTCCCGCATCGCCTTTGGCCAAAATGTAGAAGGTGTCGTCGATATCCCCTTCGTTAATCACATTCTGATCGGCATTAAACGACAGTATCTGACTGGCGTTGAGCATCTCTTCAATTTCGTCGTCATTGAAGCCATCGAAGAACGCCAAACTTTTTAAGGCGTTTTCGTGTTCGCGGCGATTCATTTGCGCCTCGGTGTTGCGCAACTGGTCGTAACAGCGCGTGAGCGCCGCCGCCAGCTCGTGCCCCGTCTGATAGCGGTTGCTCGGCGCCTTACTCAAACAGCGTTGAATAATGTCGGCCAGCTGGCTTGGCACCTCGGGGTTGAGTTCATCAACGCGCTTGGGCTTGTCGTTCAAAATTTGCCGAAAGACTTCTTTAACCTCTTTAGAGCGAAAGGGCGCCTCGCCCGTAAGCAGTTGAAACATGACGGCGCCGAGGGAGTAGAGATCGCTGACGGCGCCCATGGTTTCTTTGCGCACTTGCTCGGGCGACATGTAAGCGGGCGAGCCGATGATTTGGTCGGGGCGATACGCCAGCGACTGCGTGACCTCGGCAATCGAAAAATCCATGATGCGCGCGTCGCCCGTTACGGTAAGCATAATATTGCCCGGCTTGATGTCGCGGTGAAGCACGCCTTGGGAGTGCGAGTAGGCCAAGGCCTTGGCGCACTTGAACATAATCTCCACCACCTTGCGCGGGGTAAGACGCTTGCCGTTGGGTTTGCAATAATCGAGCAGCGTATCGCCCTCGATGAACTCCATTACGATATAGGCGAGATCGCCCTCGGTGCCCGCATCAAACAGCGCGACGATATTGGGATGTTGCAAACGCCCTGCGGCGTGGGCCTCAGAGAAAAAGTCGCGCTGTTTTACTATGGTGGCCTCGGCGTCATCATTGGGATCGTGGCGCGCCACTTTGATGGCCACATCGCGTCTCACAAAGGGATCAAAACCGCCGTAAACCACACCGCAGTTGCCGCGCCCTAACTCGTCGTAAACCTCGTATTTGCCGATTTTATTCGGCTTCTCAAAACTCAATGCCGATTTATCCATGATGTTGTGACTTCCCATTGTTTTTTAAGCAATCGAGCAAACGCTGGTGGATATTGCCAAAGCTGCCGTTACTCATTACCAGCACGGTATCGCCGCTTTGCAGCGTCTCGGCAATCTGCTGAGGCAATATATCGAGATCGCGTTGAACGCGTACACCCTCGCCCTCAAGTGACCACTCGACCTCTTTGGGCAGGTGCAGCCACACCGCATCCGCCGCGGCCAAGGCGGGCAATACGGCGGCCTTGTGAGCGCCCATGCGCATACTATTAGAGCGCGGTTCAAGCACGGCGACGATGCGTCCATCGCCGACTTGGGCGCGCAGGCCCTCCACGGTGGTTTTGATCGCTGTGGGGTGGTGCGCGAAATCGTCGTACACTTTGATCCCCGCCACTTCGCCGCGCAGTTCCATGCGGCGCTTCACGTTTTTAAACGCGGCCAAGGCCTCAATGGCCTGCGCGGGCAGCACGCCGACATGGCGAGCCGCAGCAATCGCCGCCACCGCGTTGTGAGCGTTGTGTTCACCGATTAAAGACCACTCCAAGCGGCCTTGGCTCTGCCCTTGAAAGCACACATCAAAAGCACTGAAATCGGCCGCGGATTGCTCGATCGTCCAATCGCCACCCACGCGCTCGACCTCGCTCCAGCAGCCCATCTTCAACACATCATCCAGCGGCTCCGAGTTAGCGGGCGAAATCACCCGCCCCTGCCCGGGAATACAGCGCATCAAATGATGAAATTGGCGCTGAATAGCGGCTAAGTCGGGAAAGATGTCGGCGTGATCGTATTCCAAATTGTTCAAAATGGCCGTTCGCGGCCGATAGTGAACAAACTTGGAGCGCTTATCAAAAAAGGCCGTGTCGTACTCATCCGCCTCGATAACAAAAAAATCGGTGTCGCCGAGCCGCGCCGAGCAGCCAAAATTTTCCGGCACGCCGCCAATTAAAAAACCCGGCGCCATACCTGCGCACTCCAGCACCCACGCCAGCATGGCACTGGTGGTGGTTTTACCGTGGGTGCCCGCCACGCCGAGTACCCAGCGCTGGTGCAACAAGTTCTCCGCCAGCCACTGGGGCCCCGATGTGTAGGGGATGCCGCTGTTGAGAAGGGCTTCAACAATCGGCAAACCACGTTTCATGACATTGCCCACAACGACCACATCCGGCGCGGGATCGAGCTGCGCGGGATCGTAGCCCTCAATCAACTGAATACCCGCCGCTTCGAGCTGAGTGCTCATGGGCGGATACACATTGGCATCGGCGCCCGACACGTGGTGGCCGGCGGCCTTGGCCAATTGAGCGAGACCGCCCATAAAAGTGCCACAAATACCGAGAATATGGATGTGCATGAAGTTGCCCGTATCGTCTAGTTGCGCGTTTCGACGGTAAACACCCAGGCGCCGCGTTCAATGCGCTCGCCAATGCGGTCAATGTTGTCGACGCGGTGGCTGTACCCCACGCGCACCGAAGAGCTGGGGCCCGCCTCTATTTTTAAACCCAACTCGCCCGTGTAGTAATCGGCGCCTAAGCGATACGCCGTCGTGCCCGGCCCAAAAACGGCATCGGGGGAAAACGTCGCTTCGGACTGTAAGACCGACCCTGTGGCGGAGACACTGGTGACATCGCGGCGACCCAACTCACCGCTGACATAGGCCGAAACCTCTTCGCTGACGAGACTTTGCAACCATCCGTACAGGCCGATTTGATCGGAGCCATAGGCATCGATATCGGCGCGATCCTGTTCGTACACCACGCCGCCCTCCATCGACCAGCGGTAGTCGATGTCAGCGCCCAAACCCGCTTTAACACCCAATCCTTGGGTATCGCGATTATTGTCATTGTGATCGGTTAACGCCGCACTCGCCGCCAAGCGATACCACTGGCGCCGACCAAAGTACTCGCGCCAATCGAGACCAAAACGAAAACGATCGTGTTCGAGCTCACTGAGATCCGTGTAACTCACGGTGGTGTACTCGCCGCTCAAGCGCAGCGTGCTATCGTCGCTGGGTCGCGTCCGATAGCTCACTTGAGCGGTGACCACGCTCTCTGTCTCCGACACGCGACTGAGCGGGTCGCCCGCGTTGTTCACGTTATCGATGCGACTGCCGCCACCAAATACAGAGAAGCCAATCTCAGCCTGAGCCGAGGCGGCCACTAACAACATCATTACTACTGCTTGTACTCGCACTCGAATCCCCCGTTTGCCGCACAGCATAAACCCGCCACCGCTACTGTCAACGCCGTATTAATAGATGGCCGACACAGCGGTGGAGACCAGCGCCGCTTTCAGGGATAATCGCCCACCATGATGAAACAACTCACCCTCACCCGCCCCGACGACTGGCATCTGCACGTGCGCGACGGCGCCGTCTTAAAAGATGTCGTTCCCCATACCGCAGAGCGCTTTGGCCGCGCCATTATTATGCCCAATCTGCAGCCACCCTGCTGCACTGTGGACGACGCGGTGCATTATCGCCAACGCATTCTTGAAGCCGTCCCCGAGGGCGTGCAATTTGAGCCGCAAATGGTGCTGTACGCCAGAGACAATATGACGGCGGATGACATCTACGCCGCGGCGGACTCCAACATCGTGCGAGCCGTCAAGCTCTACCCCGCCGGCGCCACGACCAACTCGGACTCGGGCGTAACCGATATTCGCAACATTGATCAGGCCTTGGCGGCCATGCAAGAAGTAGGCATGCCCCTGTTGGTACACGGCGAAGTCACCGATGCCGATATCGATGTCTTCGATCGCGAAGCGATGTTTATCGAGCGCATTTTAAAGCCCACCGTGGAGCGCTTCCCAGAACTTAAAGTGGTGTTTGAACACATCACCACGGCTCAAGCGGCGGAGTTTGTGCAAGGCGCCGACGACCGCATCGCCGCCACCATGACGGTTCAGCACTTGCTGCTCAACCGCAACGCCATTTTTGAGGGCGGCTTGCGGCCGCACCACTACTGTCTACCCGTGCTCAAGCGCGAGCGCCACCGCGAGGCGCTATTGGCCGCGGCCACCAGCGGCAATCCACGCTTTTTCCTCGGCACGGACAGCGCGCCACACCCACAAGGTAAGAAAGAGTCCGCCTGTGGTTGCGCGGGCATCTACACGGCCTTTGCCGGCATTGAGTTTTACGCCGAGATTTTCGAACAGGCGGGGGCGCTCGATAAGCTCGAAGCCTTTGCCAGCTTTAACGGCCCGCGCTTTTACGGCCTGCCCGTCAACGAGGAATCTATTACGCTCGTGCGCGAACCGTGGACCATCCCCGACAGCTTCGCCTTTGGCGACAACGAGCGACTCGTCCCCTTGAGAGCGGGCGAGACACTGCAGTGGCGCCTGCAAGGCAGCGCCAGTGAGTAACGGCACGCCCATCAGCCGCCGCTTTCGCGGCTTTCTGCCCGTGGTTATCGATATCGAGACTGGTGGCTTTAACGCGCAAACTGACGCCGTATTAGAAATCGCCGCGGTCATGATCGACATGGACCATCAGGGGCGACTGCGCGTGGGTGAAACGATCAGCACCCATGTAGAGCCCTTTCAAGGCGCCAATATCGAACCCAAGTCTTTGGAAATTACGGGCATTGATCTCAACAACCCACTGCGCGGCGCGGTTTCCGAGCGAGAGGCACTCGACAAGCTGCTCAAGCCGATCCGCAGCGCGGTCAAAAACCACGGCTGTACGCGCGCCATACTCGTGGGCCACAACAGTTTTTTTGATCTCAACTTCCTCAATGCGGCGATTGACCGCTGCACCTACAAACGCAATCCCTTTCACGCCTTTAGCAGCTTTGACACCGTCACCATCGCCGGCCTCGCCTATGGGCAAACGGTACTGGCCCGCGCCTGCGAAGCCGCTGGCTTGGGCTGGAACAACAGCGAGGCGCACTCCGCGGTATACGACGCCGAGCAAACCGCGCGATTATTCTGTAAAGTCATCAATCAGTGGGACGACAAGCACCCCGATCGACGACTCGCCCTTTTTTGCAGCTGAAAAGTATCAACAGCGGCGTTAAAAATGCCTATACTGTAGGCAAGCCATTATTACAGAGCCTGCAAAGTGCGCTCTAAAACCGAGCGATAACGATAAACACTGCTGAACGTTCATGGATATAAATCAGTTAACCCTACTTGTCGTTGACGATATGCACTTCTCTAGAGAGAGTCTGAGGATCTCCTTGGGCAAGTGCGGCATTACCGACATTCACACGGCCGAAAATGCGCTCCAAGCTCTCAAGGCGGTGGATAAATTCTCACCCGATGTCATTTTAGTCGACAAGATGATGCCCAAAGTCGACGGCCCCAAACTGATTTCAAAAATTCGCGCCAAAGACGAAGAGAAGGACTCACACACCTATATTATTCTGCTCACCGCCGACGAATCTGAAAACGCCCTGCGCGACGCCATGCTCAGCGGTGCTGATCACTATCTGTACAAAGACGCCGGCGGCGAAAAGATCATCAACTGCATCGAGTACATCGACACCCAGTTTCGTGCGCAACAAATTCTGAAAGAACTAGAGCAGCAAGAGAAAAATCAGCGTGAAGCCAGCGAGCAACCTGTGCCGCCCACCTCTACCGCTACCGAAGCCGCCGCTCCCGAGCCGATGCCGCAAGGCGAGACAAATCACGATGGCCCCTCGCCACAGGATCTCAGCTGCATTTTGGTGGATGACGAAGATTTTTCAGCAGAACACCTGCAGCGTCTGATGAACAAGCTGAAGGTTTCCGATGTGCGCGTTGCGAAGAACGCACTCGAAGCGTTAAAACAACACAAAAAAGAGCCTGCGGATTTCATGCTAGTGGATTATATGATGCCCAAAGTCGACGGCATCAAGCTCACCGAGATGATTCGCGAATTCGATCGCGAGCGCGGCAGGTTTACCCCCATTGTTATGATCACCGCCGCCGCTAGCTTGAAGAAAATTGAAGAGGCGATTAAAGCGGGCGTTGACGAATACCTCTACAAGCCCCCCAGCGCCCACGACCTAGTGCAGCGCATCGAAGCGGCGTTTAAAAAGCACAACCCCGAGTCGCCGCTGGCTCAAGCCAACTGGGCTAGCTTTTTCTAGCGACGGCAGCAACTCAATAAAAAAAGCCTCCTAGTGGAGGCTTTTTTAAGCGCTCAAAAGCGTACTTTAGTCTTCGGGGAAGTTTTTAGCTGCCTGTTCGACCATCGTTTTCAATTCGCCCGATTCGTACAAATCCATTGTGATGTCGCAGCCGCCCACCAATTCACCATCGAGGTAGAGCTGGGGAAAAGTGGGCCAATCCTGATATTGGGGCAACTCGGCGCGCACGGATTGATCGACCAGCACATTGCACCAGGCAAAAGGCTGGTTGATGTCTTGCATCGCTTGGGCCACGCGGCTGGAAAAACCGCACTGAGGAAACTGCGGCGTGCCCTTCATAAACAACATGACAGAATGGCCCTTAACCATTTCATCGATTCTTTGCAGGGTGTCAGACATATCGACCTCTCTTTGAGAGCGGCATCGGCCGCCCGAAAAATGTATGGGGCTATTTTAGCACTCAATCGCCTCGGCCATAAGCACCGCCCCCAGGACTTTCAATCGTCAGGCGATCTCCTGGCGCCACAGACAAACTCGCCTTGCCCGCGACCTCCCTATCGTTGAGCCGATTGACTCCGCATTTGCCAGCGCCACCACCCGCTGCTCCCGCTGGCGCGGTTCGGCGGCGCTCGGTTAGCAGGGTGACCTCGGCGGGCGCCAAAAACGCCAACTCGCGAACAATGCCATCGCCGCCGCGATGAGCGCCCTCACCGCCCGATCCATAGCGCTGTGCGTACTGTAAAACGCGTAGCGGATAGTGCTTTTCGAGAACCTCAATCGGCGTGTTCAGTGTATTGGTCATATGGGTTTGTACCGCATCCAAGCCGCGATAATCGGGCCCCGCTCCCATACCGCCGCCCATGGTTTCGTAGTAATCCCAGGCGGGATATTGGGCGTCGCCACGGTACCCCATCGCCAGATTATTCATGCCGCCGTGACTCAGCGCGGGCATGCGCTCGGGCAGCGCCTGGGTTAACGCGCGCATCACCACATCGACAATGCGCGAGCTGGTTTCCACGTTGCCCGCCGCCACCGCAGCGGGGTAGCGAGCGTTGACGACGCTGCCCTCGGGAGCCTTGAGTTCAATGCGCCGAAAGGCACCGGCGCAGGCGGGCGTTTCCTCGGGCATCAAGCAGCGAAACACATAAAAGACCGCCGCCGCAGCCACGGATAGCGGACAGTTCAAATTGCCCGCCACCTGCTCCGCCGTGCCCTCAAAATCGACTTCAATAGACGCTTCGCTGACGCGCAGGGTCAACTCAATAGCAATGTCTTGGCGGCCTTGACCGTCGTCGTCGAGCACATCGCTAGCGCGGTACTCCCCCGCCGGTATGGTCATCAAAGCCGAGTGCGCCAAACGATCGGCGTAGTGGTTTAAGGCCGTTATCTGACGAGAAAACACCGATGCACTGCCGACGAACTCCACCAATTCGGCCACGCGCTGCACACCGCGCCGATTGGCGCTGCACTGGGCGTCGAAATCGCCCTCGGACTGCTGGGGATTGCGCAGGGCGCTCAGCAAGCGCTGCCGAACCTCTGTGCACGCCTCGCCCGCGCGCTGCCAGTGTTGAGGGTGAATCACCACGCCCTCTTCCAACAGCGATTTTGATAGCGGCATAGAACCCGGCGCCTCGGCGCCAATATCGGCGTGGTGAGCGCGATTGGCGACAAACCCCACCAAGGCCTGCTCGACAAACACGGGGGCAACCAAAGTGACATCCGGCAAGTGCGTACCGCCCTTGTAGGGGTCGTTCAAAATCACCTGATCGCCCGCCCGCCAATCGATGGCGGCGACAATGTCCCGCATGGCGTAGGCCATACTGCCGAGATGTACGGGAATGTGCGCGGCCTGAGCGCACAGCTCGCCGTCGGCATCAAAAATTGCACAGGAGTAGTCGAGGCGGTCGCGAATATTGGGCGAGAGAGCGGCGCGGCGCAGCTGTGCCCCCATTTCATCGCAGATCGCATCCATGCGATTGGCAAAGACAATGAGAGCGATAGGATCAAATTCGGACATAGCGGTATGAAAATGCGCGCAAGCTTTATACAATCGGCTCACGATTATAGGTCGCTGTACACAGGCGACAACCCACATCATTGAATAATCAGCGACGACTGAAGGAGATACTCAATGAGCTTTGAACTTCCCACGCTTCCCTATGAGAAGAACGCTTTAGAACCCACCATTTCTGCTGAGACCTTGGAATTCCACCACGGCAAGCACCACGCCGCCTATGTCAACAAACTCAATGACATGATCCAAGGCACAGAATTTGAGAACCTGAGCCTCGAAGAGATCATTCAAAAATCTTCTGGCGGAATGTTCAACCAAGCCGCTCAAATCTGGAACCACACTTTTTACTTCACGGGCCTTTCGCCCAACGGCGGTGGCGAGCCCACTGGCGCTTTGGCCGATGCCATCAACGCAGAGTTTGGTTCATTTGACGAGTTCAAAGCCAAATTTAACGCTGCTGGCGCTGGCAACTTCGGCTCTGGCTGGACTTGGCTGGTGAAAAACGCCGAAGGCAAACTCGAAATCGTCAACACTGACGATGCCGAAACGCCTTTGACCAACGGCCAAACGCCCGTCATCACCGTCGATGTGTGGGAGCACGCTTACTACATCGACTATCGCAACGCTCGTCCCAAGTATCTCGAAGAGATCTGGAACATCATCGATTGGAGCGTTGCCGCCGAGCGCTTTGGCGCATAAGCGGTCGCTAGCAAGCTTGCCAGCGCTGGGGGAAACTGCTAATTTTTCCTCTGGCTAACACAGAAAGACGCACCGTCTTTCGACAAGGCAGCCCCTCGCGGGCTGCCTTTTTGTTTTAAACCCACTCACTTTTGGAGAAATCAATGTCGGCCCTGATGCAGACCTATGCCAGACTCCCCGTTAACTTCACCCACGGTGAAGGCGCTACGCTGTGGGACGAGCAAGGTCGACGCTATATCGATGCGCTCAGCGGTATTGCCGTGTGCAGCTTAGGCCACGCCCACCCCAACGTGACGCGAGCCATTACCGATCAGGCGGGCAAGTTGCTGCACACCTCCAATTTGTACGGCATTGAATCTCAAGAGCAGCTCGGCCAGACGCTGTGCGAGTTGTCGGGCCTCGATACGGCGTTCTTTTGTAACTCGGGTGCCGAGGCCAATGAGGCCGCGATTAAAATCGCGCGCCGCCACGGGCACGCCAAGGGCCTAGCCTCACCCAAAATTGTCGTATTCGACGGCGCCTTTCACGGCAGAACGCTAGCCACGCTCACCGCTACCGCCAACCCTAAGGCCAAAGAGGGCTTCGGCCCCCTCGTCGAAGGGTTTATTCGCGTGCCCTATGGCGACGCCCAAGCAGTGGCTGAGCTCGCCGAACAGCACAGCGATATCGCCGCGGTTTTTGTCGAGCCCGTACAGGGCGAAGGCGGCGTGCGCGTGCCCCCCAAAGGTTATCTCAGCGACCTGCGCAAACTCTGTAATCAACACGACTGGCTGCTGATGCTGGATGAAATCCAAACGGGCATTGGCCGCACGGGCGAGTGGTTTGCCTTTCAACACGAAGACATCGCGCCCGATGTCATGAGCTTGGCCAAAGCGCTCGGCAATGGCGTCCCCGTCGGCGCTTGTCTGGCCGGTTCAAAAGCCGCTCAGCTATTGCAAGCGGGCAGCCACGGCACCACGTTCGGTGGCAACCCGCTGGCTTGCCGCGCGGCACTGGCGGTGATTGAGAGCATCCAAGAAGATCAATTGCTCGGCAAAGTTCAGCAGCAATCGCAATACATGCTGCAACACTTCCAGCACGCCTTGGAA
Source organism: gamma proteobacterium HTCC5015 (assembly GCA_000155715.1). Lineage (GTDB taxonomy): Bacteria > Pseudomonadota > Gammaproteobacteria > HTCC5015 > HTCC5015 > HTCC5015. Next base: position 36,529 of record DS990606.1, read on the forward strand.
CAGCAGTCGGGCGTGGTCGATATTCGCGCCTGTGGCTTGATGATTGGCATTGAACTGGCACACCCATGCGCCGAACTGGTGGCTCAAGCACTGCATGAACACCAGCTTCTCATCAATGTCACGGCGGGCAATACCATTCGTCTGCTACCGCCTTTTGTCATGACGCAAGAGCAAATCGACTTCACCGTCGATGCGGTCATCTCTCTCACTCAACAATTTTTAAAAGCGGCCGCCTAGGCCGCGATACTTGAATCTATACTATGTCTGCTCGTCACTTTTTGACCCTACTCGATTTTTCCTCCAGCGAATTGGAGCAGCTGATCGCTCGCGCCAGTGAGCTGCGTCAAATGCAACATCGTGGAGAAATCTACGAGCCGCTGAAAAACCAAGTGCTGGCTATGGTGTTTGAAAAATCATCCACCCGAACCCGCATTTCTTTTGAAGCGGGCATGGCTCAGTTTGGCGGCCACGCCATCTTTTTATCGCCACAGGGCACACAAATCGGTCGCGGCGAACCCATTGAAGACACGGCCCGAGTCATGTCTCGCATGGTCGACGGCATCATGGTGCGCACCTTTGAGCACAGCAAGTTAGAGACCTTTGCTGCGCACTCACAAGTGCCCGTCATCAACGCCTTAACCGATGACTACCACCCCTGCCAACTGCTCGCGGATGTGCAGGCCTTTAGCGAGGCGCGCGGCAGCATTCAAGGCGCCACCGTCACGTGGATAGGCGATGGCAACAATATGTGTCACTCCTATATCAATGCCGCCCGCCAGTTTGGCTTTCAACTCAACATCGCCTGCCCCGAAGGTTATGAGCCCAAAGCTGACATTCTCGAAGCGGCGGGCGACGCCGCCCGCATCGTGCGCGACCCCGTCGAAGCAGCCCGCGACGCTCAGCTCGTCACCACCGATGTCTGGGCCAGCATGGGCCAAGAGGAAGAGCAAAAGCTGCGCGAACAAGCCTTCGCCCGCTACCAAGTGGATGACCGCGTGATGCAAGCCGCCGACAACGACGCACTGTTCATGCACTGCCTACCCGCCCATCGCGGCGAAGAGGTCAGCGCCAGTGTCATCGATGGCCCGCAGAGCATCGTCTGGGATCAAGCGGAGAACCGCCTACACGCACAAAAAGCCCTACTCGAAACCTTAATGGCCCCGCGCTAGCCACTTCGTGCTACATTGCCGTAGCACACTCGGGGGAATCATTTGTGGAAAACAATATTGCCATCAGCATTGGCTTGCCGTTGTCTCTATTTATTATCATGACCGGCATCGGCATGACGCTCGCACCTAGAGACTTTCATCGCATTGCTTTTAATCCGCGCCCTGTGGTGCTGGGCACCCTACTGCAGATTGTACTGATGCCACTGGCCGCCTACGCCATTAGTGCTCTGCTGGATCTCCCACCCGAACTCGCAGTCGGCCTAGTCATCATCGCCGCCTGTCCTGGCGGTACAACCTCTAATTTATTTGTCATGCTCGGCAAGGGCAGTGTGGCGCTATCGATTGTGCTTACCGTTCTGGCCAGCTTGATCACGGTAGCAACTCTACCGCTGTTCACCAGCCATGCCTTAGGCTATTACACAGGCAGTGAGCAAACCGTATCGCTGCCCTTAGCCCGCACCATCATTATGCTGCTCGCCGTCGTTCTCGTGCCTGTCTCACTGGGTATGCTTTTGAAAAGCAAAGCGCCTCAGTTCTCTGAAAAGGCCGAGCGCTATGTCGGCTTGTTTGGTGCCATCGTGCTCGCCGCCTTGGTCGTGGCCATCATTGCGCGAATTGGGGGTGAACAGTTATTAGAATTGCTCAGCAGTGCCGGCCCCGCCGCCGCCCTTCTCAATATAGCCGGTATTGTTCTCGGTTTGGGGACGGCCTATCTATTAAAGCTGCGCTCCGAAGATGCTTTGGCTGTGGCCATCGAGCTCGGCATTAAAAATGGCACATTGGGCTTAATGGTTACATTAACCTTGCTTGAATCCGACACGATGTCGGTGCCCTCTGCTGTCTACGGCGTGCTGATGTTTTTCTTCGGTTTTTTGTTGGTCATGCTGGGGCGGGTTATTTGCACCAAGCAGACGAGTTAAGAGCCTCGCTTAGAAACCCTTAATCAAGTTCAGGGTAAAAGAAGACAAAGCGGTACAAGAGCACCGCTTTGTCAGAAAATGAGCTCTCCTATTGGCTTAGCGCACCCAAGGTGAACCGATGGCATCGTCTTGGGGCAAGCGCTGCGCTAAGGCACGAGCATCGCCGTAAGAATCAAGTTGCGTCACAACAACGCGATGCCACGTTTGACCATTCACTGTGGCGCTTTCCACATCAGCTGCCAAGCCTTCCGTAGCTAGACGGTTCACCAACGCATTGGCGCCCCGCTGCTGGGTGTACGACGCCAGCTGCAGTCGCTGACTGCCGTCTAAGCTGATCACACCCGTGCCAAAATCCAATTCGGTTTCTGGCGCCAGCGCCTGCACGGCAGCCATATCGACGGTACTTTTCTGGTTGTTCTGCGCCTTATAAATTTCCAGCGGTTTGTTCATATTGGTGGGCGCCGAACCATCGGCTGGTGTGACATTAATATCGCCTTCCAACAAAACCACAAACTGGTCGTCCGAACCGACTTGTCCCCACAAATCCGTACCGCGGATACCGATGGTCGCTACACTACCCAATCCGATATCCACTTGACGCTCCCAAACCGTTTCAAGCTTTGCGGAGGTATAGCGAAAGGCCCCTTCCACCACATTAAAAGCGCCGCGCAAAAATTGTACGGGACGAGACTGAGCTTGTGCGCTGGCCGGTTCGGGGGTGGATGCAGCTGGAGCAGCGGCAGGCTTTTGCTCAACGGCGCCGCGCTCAAGAGATAAGCTTGCATTCTCGCCCAGCTTGACGCGGGCACCGTCGGCCATGGTAAGCCACACTTTACCCCCAGCACCCGTGCGAACATTGTCGCCAATACGGACCGCATCTCCCGGGCGCAGAGGCTCAGTTTGGCCTTGGCTGTCTAGCCACGCAGGATATTGAAACGCCTCAACCGACATGACATCGGCGGCATGGGACACACTGCTGGCAAACGCTGCACTCAGCAATAATAAAAGGGTGAAAACTCGATTTAATAAAAAGGTCATTACAGAAAGCTCCTCGGCTTCGACTTTATGAAAACCGTCTTGGTTGGCATAAAGCATTAAAAGCAGAACCTCCCTGTTCAATGAAATTTGCCCTTTACACTCTACACAAACCGCGTGAAGTCTCAGTGAGGATCAAGCAGAAAGTTAGAGCAGCTCTTTTTTAACGGTCTCAATACTGGTGTGGCGTATGTCCTTACCTTTGACCATAAAAATCACATACTCACAAATATTGCTGGCGTGATCGCCTATGCGCTCTAGCGCTCGCGCACACCACATGACTTGGAGTACAGATTTAATCGAGCGCGGGTCTTCCATCATGTGCGTAATCAACTGACGCATGACCGACTCGAACTCTTTGTTAATGTTTTTATCGTCTTCAGCGACTTTAATAGCGGCCTCGACATCCATGCGAGCAAAGGCATCTAGGGCCGCGTGCAGCATCTTGCAAACATGCTCACCGAGATGGCGTAGCTCACTAAAAAAGTCCGCACTGCGAGCAAAGGTGACGAGATCAACCGCAAAGCGACCGATTTTTTCCGCTTCGTCCCCTACGCGCTCTAGATCGGTACTGGTTTTAATCATGGTGACGACAAAGCGCAGGTCGCTGGCCGCTGGCTGACGCAGAGCAATAATGCGGTTGCACTCTTCATCAATTTCCACTTCGAGCGCATTGACTTTGTAATCCGAGGTCGCCACTTTTTCGCCCAGCGCGCCATCGCAGTTTATCAAGGCGTCGATGGCATCTTTAACTTGCCCTTCGACTAAGCCGCCCATGTTGAGTACACGATTTTGAATCGCATCCAAGTCGTGCTCGTACTGCGCGGAAGTGTGTTCACCCAAATTTAAGCTATCCATCAGCTCGTCCTCTCTTAGCCAAAGCGGCCCGTAATGTAGTCTTCCGTCAGCTTGTGCTGCGGGTTGGTAAAGATCGCCGAGGTTTCACCCACTTCGATCAATTTACCTAAATGGAAATACGCTGTGCGCTGAGAGACTCGGGCCGCTTGTTGCATGGAGTGCGTAACAATCGCAATCGTAAAGTTCTCGCTCAACTCACCGATTAACTCTTCAATTTTTGCTGTGGCAATAGGGTCGAGCGCCGAACAGGGCTCGTCCATTAGAATAACCTCCGGCGAGACGGCAATCGCGCGAGCAATACACAAACGCTGTTGCTGGCCGCCCGACAAACCCGTTCCCGGAGTGTCTAAGCGATCCTTAACCTCGTCCCACAAACCCGATTTGGTCAAACTGTTTTCCACAATATCGTCCAACTCGGCCTTGTTACTGGCCAAACCGTGAATGCGCGGGCCGTAGGCGACATTGTCGTAGATCGATTTAGGAAAGGGGTTGGGCTTTTGAAAAACCATGCCGACGCGAGCGCGCAAGGCGACAACATCGAGATTGCTATCGTAGATATCTTGATCGTCGAGTTGAATTTTTCCATTCACTCGGCAGATATCGATGGTGTCGTTCATGCGATTCAAACAACGCAAAAAGGTCGACTTGCCGCAACCCGAAGGGCCGATCATCGCCATCACTTCATTGGGCGCAATATCGAGACTGATGCCTTTAATGGCGTGAGTGTCCCCATAGTGCACATGTACATCGCGCATCGACATCTTGGCGTTGTCGAGCATCGCCTCGCCCACTGTCACATGGCTATCGTCTACACCTTCTGTCACTTTGACTCTATCCTCTTGGTACGCTGGTGCTGTTTGGTCCAGCGTGGCAGTTTGGCTTGCACTATTCATCGTTACTGTCTCTCGAACATTATCGGGTTTTAGCGAGGCTTACCAGCGGCGCTCAAAACGCTTGCGCAAATAAACCGCAAAAGCATTCATCGCGATCAAAAAGGCTAGCAGTACCATAATGGCGGCCGAGGTGCGCTCGACAAAGCCGCGCTCGGGCAAATCGGCCCACTGGAAAATTTGCACGGGCAATACGGTGGCGGGGTCGGTGATACCTTGGGGCACTTCGGCCACAAACGCCACCATGCCAATCATCAATAGCGGCGCGGACTCGCCCAGCGCCTGAGCCATACCGATGATCGTTCCCGTCAACATCCCCGGCATGGCCAGCGGTAGCACATGGTGAAAAATCGTTTGCATGCGCGAAGCCCCCATACCCAGCGCCGCCTCGCGAATCGAGGGCGGTACCGCTTTAAGCGCCGCGCGAGAAGAAATAATAATCGTTGGCAATGTCATCAAGGTGAGAACCAAGCCACCGACTAGAGGCGCCGATCGCGGCAAGCCCATAAAATTCAAAAACACGGCCAAGCCCAGTAGACCAAACACAATCGAGGGAACAGCAGCTAGGTTGTTGATATTAACCTCGATTAAATCCGTCCAGCGATTTTGTGGCGCGAACTCCTCTAGGTACACCGCGGCGGCCACTCCCACGGGGAACGACAGTACCAAGGTCACTATCAGGGTAAAGAACGACCCTTTAATCGCCCCCCAGACGCCCGCCTGCTCGGGTTCAGCACTCGCACTGTGGGTAAAGAATACGGTGTTGAAGCGCTTCTCGACTTCGCCGTTCTCCACCAAACTATCAATCCAAACGAGGTGCTGATCTTTAACGCGACGATCCGCTTCGGGCAATGTGCGATCAATGTGCCCTTTCAGCACACTGTCGAGATCGTCGTCGGCCAAGACCCACAGTGTGGCCGTCGTGCCCAGCAGTTCCTCATTGTTATCGAGGCTGTCGCGCACGGAAAACTTGGCGCCTGAACTCACGAGTTTGTAAAGCTCGCGCTTTTCAGAGCGACTGGTCACCTCGGGGAAGCGCTCTCGAAGCGCCGCCTTAATCAATCCATCGTAATTCGCATAGAGCCAGTCGCTCTCTGTGGGGTTGTCATACAAACCCAAAATATCGGCGTCGTAGGTGACGTCGAGTTGGATATACGTTTGCTGAAATGCCGTGTAGCCCTTGGAAATAATGCTGGTAAACAGCACGACCAAAAAGGCAAACCCGACAAAGACAGACAATAATCCGTAAAAGCGAAAACGCTTTTCTCGGGCATAGCGACGCGCCAAATGCGCTTCAACTTTTGACATACTCTGCTTAGTCATACTGTTCTCGATATTTGCGCACAACGCGAAGTGCCACCACATTGAGAATCAACGTGGTTACAAACAACATCAACCCCAAGGCAAAGGCAGCCAGTGTCTTGGGGCTATCAAACTCTTGGTCACCTACCAATAGCGTGACGATCTGCGCGGTCACAGTGGTGACATCCTCTAGTGGGTTAGCCGTGAGCCGCGCAGTCAAACCCGCCGCCATCACGACAATCATGGTTTCGCCAATCGCCCGTGAAGCCGCCAGCAAAACGCCGCCGACAATACCCGGAAGAGCGGCGGGCAATACAACCTGTTTAATGGTCTCTGAGCGAGTGGCGCCCAAACCGTAAGAGCCATCGCGCAGTGACTGGGGCACGGCGCTGATCACATCGTCTGACAGGGAGGAGACAAAGGGAATAATCATAACGCCCATCACCAAGCCTGCAGCCAGTGCACTTTGCGCCGACACATCTAGGCCAAACACCACGCCCATGTCGCGCAGGAACGGCCCCACTGTGAGGGCGGCGAAAAAGCCGTACACCACCGTGGGTACGCCCGCCAAAATTTCCAGTGTCGGTTTAGCCATGCTGCGAAAGCGCTTGTCGGCGTACTCCGACAGATAAATCGCCGACATCAATCCCGTAGGCACCGCCACTAACAGTGCGATGACCGAAATCAGCATCGTACCGACGAATAGCGGCACGGCACCAAAGGCGCCCGACGCGCCGACCTGATCCGCACGGATCGCAATTTGCGGGCTCCAGTGCGTACCAAACATAAACTCAAAAATAGAGACTCGGTTAAAGAACTGTACCGACTCAAACAGCACCGAGAAAACAATGCCTACCGTGGTCAAAATCGCCAAGCTGGCACAAGACACGAGCAAGAAGAGAATAATCTTTTCCACTCGATTGCGAGCGCGAAGCTCGGGGCGAATACGTCGCCAAGCCACGGCGAGAAAGGCGAGGCCCGCCGATAGCGCCAGTGCCGCCATGGCCAAGGCGCTAATACTGCTGTAGCGCTTGTAGTCCTCAGCAGCGGCTTTAACGCCCTCGCTGGGACTAATCACCATGCCGCCCTCGGCGAGCGTTTTAACATTGTTGACCACCATCGAGCGCTCGTCCGCCCCCATGTGGGCAAACTCGGCGGGCAGATTTTGCATCAACAAACCGTCGATGATGGCACCCTGAAACATCGTCCAAACGGCCAAGACCAGCAGTGCGGGAATCGCACACCACAGCGCGGTCCAAGAGCCGTAATAAGAGGGCAGCGAGTGCAGCGATTTGACACCACCGACGGGTTTGGCGACATCGTGAGCGCGCTTATAGCCAAAGTAGTAGCCAAACACGCTGAGTATGACGATGGTGACAAAAAGTGTAGATGCCTGCATGAATCTCGCTGCCTTAAAAATCACGGTGGGGAGGCCCGACAAGCCTCCCCATGATTGATTGCGATAGAGTATCGCCCTTCAATGTTACCAATTCATTGATTCGAATTGACGAACCGATTTTTCCATCTCGCGATGCTCTTTAGGGCTCAAGGGAATCAAGCCTTTCTCTGTGAGGTAGCCCTCTTGGCCCGAGGCCTTGGCGCTGACGAATTCGCGCACATAGCCTTCGATGCCAGGTACTTTGCCGACGTGAGCATTTTTCACGTAGAAGTACAGGGGACGCGACACGGGATAGTCGCCCGTAGCAATGCTATCGAATGTGGGCGCTTGGCCACCAATCTTAGAGCCCTGCACCTTGTCGGCGTTTTGATCGAGGAAGCTAAAACCAAACACGCCCAAGGCATCGGGGTTGGCTTCCAATTTTTGCACGATCAAATTGTCGTTCTCACCCGCTTCAACATAAGCGCCGTCTTCGCGCACGCTGCGGCAAATGGCTTTGTAGCGATTTTTATCTTCGCTCTTTATCGCTTTTAACCAAGGGAAGGTTTTACAGCCACCTTCGATAGCGAGTTCATTAAAGGCATCGCGAGTCCCCGAAGTAGGAGGCGGCCCCATGACTTCGATCTCTGTTTTAGGCAGGTTTTTGTTGATTTCATTCCAAGTCTTATAAGGGTTGGGAACCAACTCTTCGCTGCCATCGGGGTTGGGCACATCTTTAGCCAGCGCCAAGAAGATATCGCGCAAGCTCAGGTCGAGCTGCTGAGATTGGCGAGCATTCGCCAGCACGATGCCGTCGTAGCCAATAAGTACTTCGGTGATTTCTTTAACACCATTTTCTTGGCACATCTCGTACTCGCTCATTTTCATACGGCGAGAGGCGTTAGTGACATCGGGCGTGTTGACGCCGAGACCCTCACAGAACAGCTTCATGCCACCGCCCGAACCAGTCGATTCGATTTTAGGCGTTTTAAATGGGCCCGTGCGACCAAAGTTCTCCGCCACGACAATGGCAAAGGGATAAACCGTAGAAGAACCGACGACCGCGACTAGATCGCGCGCCTGCACGGCTTGTGTCATACCACCCATGGCGAGAGCTGCCACAGCACTTAACAGAATTTTTTTCATCTCGTGAACCTCGTTAATTCAAACGCGTTAGGCGGGTTCGCCTCGCTCAGTGCCGACAAGGCTACAGCGGCTTTATTACAGTTTTGTGACAATTCTATCTATTTGTTTTCAAAGGGAAATAACAAACAAACTCAGCGCCCTCACCGGGCGTAGATTGAATCGACAAGCGACCGCCGTGCGCCTGCACAATATGTTTGACAATGGCCAGCCCCAAGCCCGTGCCACGGCCTTGACGGGCACTGGAGTGATCGCGCTCTCGCCCCGCCTGGGCGCGATAAAAGCGCTCTGTCAGTCGCGGCAAATGGCGCGGCTCAATGCCTAGGCCATTGTCCTTAACCCGCAACACCGCTTCATCGCCCTCTCTTTGCCAGCTGACGCGAACCACGCTGCCATCGGGGGTATGGTTCACCGCATTGAACACCAAATTCGACAAGGCGCTGACTAAATCGCTGTAGACACCATCTATTATTAACTCTCGGTCGGCGCTGAGTCCCACATCGTGATCCCGATCACCACTTAGGTGGATGGCGTCCTCGACCACGGTTTCCAAAATCGCTGCAACCATAATCGGTTCAAAGCGCGCCTGCGTATTGGACTCCAAGCGCGACAGTGTGAGCAAGTCGTCCACGAGGCGGCGCATTCTTGCGGTCTGCTCATCAGCGGATCGCACAACGCTCAGTAGATCTTGGTCAAGCTCGGGCGTTCCTTCGAGCAGCTCCATGTAACCCGACATCACTGTCAGCGGGGTTTTCAATTCGTGGGATGCGTTCGAGACAAAGTCGCGTCGCATTTGGTCGGCGCGTATCAAATCGCTAATATCTCGCGCCGTCACGAGGCGCTCAATACCACCGCGATAGGGAGCGACGCGTACATTGAGATGTACTTCATCGTCGAGCGGCGAAATAATATTGATGCTCTTGCCGACATGGTCTTTCGCCAAAAACTCGACGAACGCCACATCGCGAATAAGGTTGGAAAGGCGCTGCCCAATATCGCCCGGATTGCGAATTCCCAAATAGCGTTCAGCGGCGGGGTTGGCCCAGCGAATATCGCCGTGCTCCCCCAGTACCACCGTCGCATCGGGGAGTGCGTTAACCGTATCTTGAAAGCGCGTCACGATGGTTTCGTAGCGCTCGATCTCTTTTTGATAGTGCTTTTCCTGGCGGAACAGGTGATTGATAAAGTCGTCCCAGATGCCCAACACCAGAGGTGCTTCATCTTCGCCACCCTTGGCGGCCAACCAGCGCTCGACGCGATTGAATTGGCGAATGTGCCAAATTAAATAGAGAGCCAACGCCAACAAATAGCACAAAGTGAGATGCTCGGTGACCATGCCCACCAAGGTCGCGATTAAGAGTAGCGCCAATAGGCGCCAACGCTCTGTCACTCGACCTTCACTAAACACTTAGACACCTTCTTACACAGAAAAACGATAACCCGCGCCACGCACGGTTTGCACCAACTTATCACAGCCGTAGGGAGCCAGTGCTTTGCGCAAGCGCAACACATGAACATCGACCGTGCGCTCTTCCACAAAGGCGCTGCGCCCCCAGACGTGGTCGAGCAATTGCGTGCGGCTGTAGACGCGATCGACATGGCTCATAAAGAATTGCAGCAAACGGTATTCCGTGGGCCCCAAATCCAAATTGCTGTCGCCGTAGGTCACGCGGTGCGAATCCACATCCATCGCCAAACCGCCCACTTCGAGCAACTGGCCATCGGCGGAACCGATGCGGCGCAGCACCGCTCGAATGCGCGCAATTAACTCGCGCGGCGAAAAAGGCTTGCTGACATAGTCATCGGCACCCGCGTCGAGGCCGACGATTTTATCGTCTTCCTCGGTGCGCGCCGTTAGCATAATCACGGGGACATCTTGAGTCAGCTCATCGCGCTTGGTGTGGCGGACAAATTCGACACCGCTGGTGCCCGGCAGCATCCAGTCCACCAACATCAAATCGGGGACTTGCTCGGCAATGGCGTCCTCCGCCTCGGCCACAGACCCCGCCTCGATGAAGTGGTATCCTTCACGGCGCAGGGCGAAACCGATCATTTCGCGGATGGCTTGTTCGTCTTCGACTACGAGTATGCGTTTTCCACTCATGGTTTTTTCCTGTTTAATCACAGGCACTATTTAAACGCGACTCTGTGACAATTTCGTTACAGCGATAAAAGCCCTGTTAAAACAGGCAAAACACTCCAGGGCCTGTTAGCACGAATTTGATTGTCACTGTTGTGACAAAAAAAGCGCCAATCTAGGCGCAAGGAGCGTGGTTTGGTGAATCCAAATGAGCGACGAGCAACGACGAGTGGCGCTTTTTTAGCCACAACCCGCAGGGCTGGGGCCATTTTCCCGCCCAGCTGCGTTATCAGTCGTTCATGTAGACTCACTACACTGCACTCCTTCTGCCTTGCTGGACAAAAAAATGGCCTCCAGCAGAGATCATCAAATTCGTGCTAACAGGCCCTAATCAACAGGCGACTCAACGTTGCCAACATCTTATATGACAGTTTTGTGACAAGACAATGGACACATTAAACACCACGCTCACCCAAATTAACGGCGCCGTTTGGGGCTCGACACTGATGGTACTTCTGCTCGGCTTGGGCATTTACCTCACCGTTGGCCTGCGCGGCATTACCATCACCTGGCTGCCCAAAGCCTTCGCATCGCTGTGGCGAGGTCGCAAAGGACAGGCCGAGGGCGATATTACGCCGTTTCAATCGCTGATGACGGCTCTCTCTTCCACCGTTGGCACGGGCAACATCGTCGGTGTCGCCGGCGCTATTGCCATCGGCGGTCCCGGCGCCGTTTTCTGGATGTGGATGACCGCCATTGTCGGCATGGCCACCAAATACGCCGAAGGGGTTTTGGGCGTTCACTACCGCGAGCGCGGCGAAGACGGCCGTCACCTCGGCGGCCCCATGTACTATATTCGCAACGGCCTTGGCAGCCGCTGGGCTTGGATGGGCAGCGCCTTTGCCTTGTTTGCCATGCTCGCCGCCTTTGGCATCGGTAACACGGTACAAGCCAACTCCGTGGCCAACGCCCTGTTCTCCAGCTTCGATACCAGCTCCCTCGATCAGTTCTTGATGGATAGAGACTGGCCGATCTGGCTGCCCCAGCTCGCATTAGGTTTGCTATTGGCGACTTTAGTCGGTGCCGTGATCCTCGGCGGCATCCAGCGCATTGGCCAAGTCGCCGCCAAACTCGTGCCCTTGATGGCCCTGCTCTACGCGGGCGGTGCCATCGTCATACTGGTGGCCAATATAGAGGCCGTCCCCGCTGCCTTTACCACCATTGTGACCGACGCTTTCACCGGCACCGCTGCCGCAGGCGGATTTGTCGGTAGCACCTTGATGCTGGCGCTTCAAAAGGGCGTCGCTCGCGGCATTTTCTCCAACGAAGCGGGCCTCGGCTCTGCGCCCATCGCCCACGCTGCGGCACAAACTCGCGACCCCGTCGAACAGGGCAGTATCGCCATGTTGGGCGTGTTTATCGACACGCTCGTGATTTGCACACTCACCGCACTGGTGATCGTGGTCAGCGGCGAGTGGCTACAGGGAACCGACGGCGCGGCGCTGTCGACTGCAGCCTTTGCCATTGGCCTGCGCGGTGGCGAGTGGGTAGTGACCTTGGGTTTAGCGGTGTTCGCCACCACCACGCTGATTGGCTGGAGCTACTACGGTGAGCGCTGTTGTGAATTTTTACTCGGCCACCGCGCCATTATGCCCTACCGCGTGTTGTGGGTGCTGATGATTCCCATAGGCGCCACCGTACACATGGATACCGTGTGGCTAATCGCCGAAATTCTCAACGGCCTCATGGCTTTCCCCAACCTAATCGCTCTCGCACTGCTGAGCCCCGTGGTATTTAAGCTGACTCGACTGGCCAGCAAGCAGGACAGCCCATCATGATCTCGACAAAGCTTCCCCACGATCTGGCCCAGTGCGTGCAACAGGCACTCGATGAGGATCTGCTCGGCGATGGCGCTCGCCAGTACAGCGACATCAACGCCGATCTAATTCCCGCCGAAAAAACCGACCACGCGCGCATCGTCTGCCGCGAGACCGCCGTGATTGCGGGCACCGCCTACGCCGAGGAGGCCTTTCGGCAAATCGACGATCGCTGCGAGCTGGTGTGGCACGTGCACGACGGCGAGCGCGTCGAAGCCGACACGGTGCTGTGCGACGTCAAAGGCCCCAGCCGCGCCCTGCTTACCGCCGAGCGCGCCGCACTCAACTTTTTGCAAACCCTATCGGGCACCGCCACGACCACAGCGCAGTATGTCGCCGCCGTGGAGGGCACGAGCGCCAAGTTGCTCGACACGCGCAAAACGCTGCCCGGCCTGCGCAATGCACAAAAATACGCCGTCTTGTGCGGCGGCGGCCACAATCACCGCATTGGGCTCTACGATGCCTTCTTAATTAAAGAAAACCATATCGCCGCCAGTGGCAGCATCAGCGCCGCCATCGAGCGCGCGCGCCAAGCGCATCCCAATACGCTGCTAGAAATCGAAGTAGAAAACCACGAAGAGCTCATGGAAGCCATCGACGCGCAGCCCGACCGCATTATGCTCGACAACTTTTCACTGGGAGACTTGCGCAGCGCAGTCGAAGAAAAACCCGAGGGTATCGACTACGAGGCCTCCGGCGGCATTACACTAGACAATTTAAGAGCGGTGGCAGAAACCGGCGTCGACTACATTTCTCTCGGCGTGTTAACCAAAGACCTGCACTCGATTGACCTCTCCATGCGCGTTGTCGATGAAAAACCGCTGCCCTAAACTTTTTTGCAGCGCTTAGGTCACAGCGATACCACCAACACGACTGAGATGTATATGTTAAGGATACTGATTGCGGGCGGCGCGCTACTGGCCAGCTGTGCCGCCAGCGCCGAAGCGCGCCAATACGACTGGACACTCGAAGACCGCGGCGAGACCCGAGAAGCCGTCACTCGCTACAGCAGCGATGTCGACGGTCAGGCCATCGACGCCTTTCGCGGCGTGGCCGAAGTGCCCTATTCTATGCCCGCCGTGCTCGCGGCCATTCTCGACACCGACGGCTTTCGCGATTGGATTTTTGGCTTCAAAACCGTCGAAAAACGCCCCATTGCCGACGAGCCCACCAGCCTCTATCTGGCCTTTCACGCCACGTGGCCCGCCAAAGATCGCGATGTGGTGGTCGTGGGCGACATGGACATCGACGTCTTCAGCGGCGTGGTTCAAATTCACAGCCGCCATGCGCCCGAGGCCCCCGAGCGCAGCGGGCATGTACGCATTGAAGAACTCGACAACCGCTGGATTCTCACTCCGCTGGACAACGGCTGGACGCGCATCGACTTTCGCACTTTCGTCGACATCGGCGGCTGGGTGCCCGGCTGGCTCGCCAACATGGTCGCCACCGACACGCCCTATCAAACGCTAGAAGGCCTGCGCAAACGACTCGACGAAGCCAACTACCGCTTCCCACACATCGAAGACATCCCCTTCCTACCCGAAGGCAACTGGTTCAACGACAAGACTCAAGAGTAAGTTTTTCTTTGGCTTTGGCTTGGGTGGATGTAACACAGGGGCCACGGAAAACACTGTGGCCCTGAAAAACCGTAGAGTCGGGCCTACATCTACGTCTCAGAGTCGCAATGCTCTTAGTCGGACTCAGTGTGCCCGGCTCCGTGTTCATTGATAGCTAGTCAACAAACGCGGACAGATACAAGGTCGGATTTATGCCCTTCAGGGTACTTCAGTCCGACAGAACCAGCACAATGTCTACCGTTACCACCGTATGCCCACCACCCTCGTCACTCCCGCGCAGGCGGGAGTCCAGCGTCTTTACTCTCTCGAATAAAGCAAACACAACACAAAACAGAGCACTCGGAAGTTTTCTCTTTTCACCTCACCCAACTCATGTCACCCCGAACCCCAACCCGAGAGATTCAAAATCGCGGCACCGATAGGGAGACTCTGGATCAAGTCCAGAGTGACGGGGTTATTTTATCCACTGTGTGCTTTATGCCTTTTGCAGCATTGAAACCCAACTCACAGTCTTAACCACTTTCAGATCAGAGTGGCGTCCTAAATACCCTCTGTGATCTCGGTGTCCTCCGTGGCCACCGTGTCACAACCACCGAACCCAAAAAACGACTCAAGCCCCTGCGATGGTGGCTGCTTCGAGTAGGATGGAGGGTGTGCGGATGGAGCTGCGACAGTCTAGGTCGCTGCCGATGGCGACGATGTTTTTGTACATCTCGCGCAATTGCCCCGCGACGGTAATCTCTGCCACGGGGTAGGCCAGTTCGCCGTTTTCCACCCAAAAACCCGCCGCGCCGCGGGAGTAATCCCCCGTCACGCCGTTGACGCCCGAGCCCATCATTTCCGTCACCAGCAACCCCGTATCCATGCGTTTTAGCAGGGCGTTGAAATCGTCTGCGCCCGCGGCCAACTCCAGGTTGTGCACACCGCCGGCGTTGCCCGTGGTGGCCATGCCCAGCTTGCGCGCCGAGTAGCTGTCCAGCACATAGCCCTGTAACACGCCGTCTTTCACCAAGGCGCGCTCTTGGGTGGCGACGCCTTCGTTATCGTAACTAGCGCTGCCCATGGCGGCGGGAATGTGAGGCCGCTCGTGAAATTGCACAAACTCGGGGAACAGGGTCTCGCCCAAGGCGTTTTCTAAAAAGCTCGCGCGCCGATACAAGGCACCGCCGCGAATCGCACCGACGAAACTACCCACCAGACTGCGCGCCATCTCGGGCGTAAACAAAATAGGCGCCGTGCGCGTACGGATTTTTTGCGGATTAAGTCGCGCCACGCTGCGCTCGGCGGCCAGCTGCCCAACGGCCTCGGGCGAGTCCAAATCTTGGGGACGACGCATCGAAGTATAGGCGTAGTCGCGCTGAACATCGCCCGTGGCGGGGTCCTTGGCCAATACGGCACAGCTCAAACCGTGGCGCGAGCTGGCGTAGCCATGCATAAAGCCATGACTATTGGCGTAGACCGCAAACCCCTCGTGACTATTGAGGCTGGCGCCGTCGGAATTGTCGATGCGCTTATCCAGCCCCCGCGCCGCCGCCTCACAGGCCCGCGCCTGCTCGATGGCCTCTTCGGGGCTGGGCGCCCACGGATGGTACAAGTCCAAATCGGGGAAATGCTGCGTCATCAACTCGGCATCGGCCAAGCCAGCGCAGTCGTCGGGCTGAGTGAAACGCGCGATAGAACAGGCCGAGCGCACCGCGTCGCGCACGGCGGCCTCGGACAAATCCGTGGTACTGGCACTGCCCTTGGCGCCATCGCGGTAGACGGTAATGCCCATCGCCTGACTGCGGTCGCGCTCCAGCGACTCGACCTCGCCCAGACGCACGCTCGCCGACAAGCCGTCCATACCACTGACCGAGGCCTCGGCCTGATCGGCGCCCTGCCCCTTGGCCTCATCCAGTGCCAACTCCACCAAGCGCTCAAATTCAACGCGATCAAAACTGCCCGAATCCGACACGGCGACTCCTACACACAAAATACAAAGCAGTCATTGTAACGCATTAACCCACTCACACAGAGAGCCACCCACGCCCCAACAATGCGCTACAATAGCGGCATGAAAGATGACGCCCCCAAAACCTTTATCAACGAGCACGGCGAAGAAGAAGAGCTGATCATCATCAGCAAATCTCAGCAAAAGCGCGACGCGCACGCCCTCACCGATCTCGGCAAAACCTTAATCGATTTTGCCGCTAGCGATCTGGATAAAATCCCATTGAGCGACGAGCTGCGAAAAGCCATCATCGCCGCTCAAGGGATGAAAAAAGGCGCGCTCAAACGCCAGACACAATTCATAGGAAAACAGCTCAGAAAGATCGACACCGAGGCCATTCAAAAAGCCGTCGACGACATTCTTCACGCCCGCAAAAGCGCTGGGCGCGAATTCAAGCAACTCGAACAATGGCGCGACCGCCTACTCAGCGATGACAAAAGCGCACTCACCGACTTTATCGGCCAATACCCCCACGCCGATGTGCAGCGCCTGCGCCAACTCATCCGCAACGCGCAAAAAGAACAATCCCAAAGCAAACCACCCAAAGCCTTCCGCGAACTCTTCCGCGAGCTGCGCACTATCGCCGAGAGCGAATAACCACGCACCCGCGCCTCGACACATTCAAGCGGCTTCCAAAGCACTCACTGGCCAAACAAGCCAGTATAAGTTGGCTGTGCTACATTAAACCCAACAGGCAGGGAAGCGCCTTAGGGACGCCCCTCCTAAAACACTCAATAACGACGATTGTTCGAAGTTCCGAGTTCCCCACGATTAGTAGCCACCCTGTATAGTTATATTAACTCGCATAGAGGTGGAAAAAATGTCACGAAGAAAGCACCAAGCTTACACAGAAGAATTTCGCAAAGAAGCCGTCAAACGCTCAGAGAATGTTTTGAGAGGATTTATGAAGATAAAATTTCTAACATTAATGATAATAATTTTTACTAATCCAGTGATAGCTGATCAATGGATACCTCCCATTGACGAAAAACTAGAAGGCAATCTTATTGTCGCTGGAGTTAGTTACATGGACCCAAGTCCAGATTATAAGCCTGGCTCACACGTATTGATTGATATACAAGGAGATAGCGCCCAAGAACTTTACAAAGCATTAAAAGTTGAGGAGAAAAAGTTCAATTATTGCCCTTGGGGTGAGAACGGGGATTGCTGGCCAAGAAGTATTAAAGACAGCGGAAATATAATTTGCACCATGCATGATAAAAAAGAAGTTAATTGTAAATTGGTTTACGACTTATCTGATAAAAAATTCATGATCCCCGGACAATTTAGTACAGGTGGAGATATCTAAACATATAAAAATAACGATAAAGAACTTGTAAAAGCAATCGCCGATGTTAGCGAAAAGCTTCCGTCAGTTCAGGAATACCTAGGGCAAGATTCCTGTGCAGATGGGAAAATTAAATTTCCACGCGGCTTTATGCAACGTAGCTTCTCCACTCGGCTACCACCTACCCGTCATTCCCCAACACTTAGTCATTCCCGCGAAGGCGGGAATCCAGCGTCTTTGAGTGAGCGGGGTTGTAAAGCCACTGGGCTCCCGCCTACGCGGGAGCGACGGCGGGGTGCAGGATAGCCGATGGAAACGACGGGGTAAGCGAAAGCATTGTATTCCCCGAAATACCCGTCATTCTAGGCTTGGCCTGACTTGAGTTAAGTGAGCTGAAAACAGAAAAACTTCGGTGGCCTCTTGTTGTATTTATTTTATTCGAAAGAGTAAAGACGCTGGACTCCCGCCTGCGCGGGAGTGACGGGGCAACGACCGCACTCCGCTTGTGGCTTTACTCAAATCATCGGCCTTTGGCTTTCTCGTGCCCCATTAACCCGCGGGATTTCGGATCACCATTAAACGGGGCTCTAGCATATCGGCCAGTGCGTAGCGTATACCCTCTCGGCCTAGGCCGCTGTCTTTAACGCCGCCGTAGGGCATGTGGTCCACGCGCCAAGAGGGCACATCGCCAATCACAACGCCGCCGACATCCAACTCGTCCCACGCTTGCTGGGCGCGGTATAAGTTTTGGGTGAAGACGCCGGTTTGCAAACCGAACTTGCTGTCGTTGACTTCGACCAGTGCTTGGTCGAAATCAGAGAACGAGGACAAGATCGCCACGGGGCCGAAGGCCTCTTCGCGATACAGTGTTTCTTGGCGGTCGACATTTTCTAACAGCGTGGCCGACAACATGGCGCCCTTGCGCTCACCGCCACACAGCAGTTGGCCGCCGCTGTTGATGGCGGACTGAATCCACTCGTCTAGGCGCTGTGCCTCTTTTTCAGAAATCATGGGGCCAATGAAAGTTTGGCTGTCTTTGGGGTCACCCATCGCCAACTGACTGGCGGCGTCGACCAATTTTTGCTTCATATCGTCGTAGATGGATTCGTGAATGAGGATGCGCTGCACGCCAATACAGCTCTGCCCACTTTGATAAAAGGCCCCCACCATGAGGCGATTGACCGCATCCTCTAAATCCACGTCCTCGTCGACGATACAAGCGGCGTTGCCGCCGAGCTCTAGCACCACTTTCTTTTTGCCCGCTTTGGCTTTGAGCGCCCAGCCCACATCAGGAGAGCCCGTAAAGCTGAGCAGCTTCAAGCGCTCATCGGTGGTGAAGCGCTCCGCACCGTCTCGCTGACAAGGCAGTATCGAAAACGCCCCTTTGGGTAAATCGGTTTCAGCCAGCACCTCGCCGATCACCAGTGCGCCAATCGGTGTGAGCGACGCGGGTTTTAAAACAAAGGAACAGCCCGCGGCAATGGCGGGCGCGACTTTGTGCGCGGCCAAGTTCAAAGGAAAGTTGAACGGACTGATAAAGGAGCAAGGGCCGACGGGTACCATTTTGGTCATGCCCGAATAGCCACTGGCGCGGGCGCTGATGTCCATGGTCAGCACTTCGCCGTTAATGCGCGTCGACTCCTCGGCGGCAATCCGAAAGGTGTCGATCAAGCGCGTGACCTCTCCCTTGGCATCTTTAATCGGCTTGCCCGCTTCGATACACAAACTCTGCGCCAGCTCATCGAAACGCTCGGTAAATCGTACCACGCAGTGATCCAAAACCGCTTGGCGCTCGTAGGCCGCCAGCTTTCGCATCGCCGGCATGGCCTCTTGGGCGGCCTGAATGGCTGTATCAATGGCCTGATCGTCCGCCAGCGCCACTTGGGTGGCCGCTTCGCCGGTGTATTTATCGGTGACGGTTAGGTCTTCATTGGCATAGACCGCTTCGCCCGCCAAGTAGTAGGGGTAAGCCGTTTTTAAAACAGACATAGAGCTCTCCTTTATCCGTCGGCAAGCGCGGGATTAAACCGCAATAGCTTGCAGAGCGGCTTTTAGTGTGTCGGGAATGGGCACGGATTGGTTGCTGGTCTTGTCCACAAAAACATGCACAAAGTGACCATCGGCCACGGCTTGTGTTTCGCCCTCTTTAAAAATGGCGATACCGTATTCCACCGACGAGGTGCCGAGACGATTCACCCGCAAACCGCCCTGCAGTTTGTCGGGAAAGGCAATAGGCGCATGATAGTTGCAGCCCGAGTTGACGACAAAGCCCACAATAGCGCCCGTGTGAATATCCAGGCCACCCTGCTCGATCAAGTACTGGTTGGCCACGGTATCGAAATAGGAGTAGTAGGTCACATTGTTGACATGCCCATAGATATCGTTGTCTTTCCAACGCGTTGTGATGGGCGTAAGCACTTTGTAGTCATCGACCGTGGGGCGCTGAGGTTTACTCATGACATCTCCTTGCTAAGCGTAGGCTTGTTCATAAATCGCCAGCGCCTCTGCCTCAGACACCTCGCGGGGGTTATTCACGAGCAGGCGCTGTTGCAGCATCGCGTCTTTCGCCAGCATGGGCAAATCCTGCTGCGGCACATTGGCTTCGGCCAGTGTTTGCGGCAGTTTCACCTGTGCGATCAGGCCCTCCATCTCATGGATGAGCGCCTCCGCCGTAGCCGGCAAATTGGGGTTGATAACGCGCGCCAACTCGCCATACAGAGCGTCGCAACTGGGGGCGTTAAAGCGCAGTACCGAGGGCAGCACCAGGGAATTACTGAGGCCGTGGGAAATGTGGTAGTGACCACCGAGCGGGTAAGCCAAGGCGTGAACCGCGGCAACGGGCGCATTCGCAAAGGCCTGCCCCGCCATCATCGCCCCCAGCAGCATGTTGGAGCGGGCGGTGCGGTCGCTGCCATTCTCCACCGCGTGAACCAAGTTTGCGGAGAGCAAACGCAAGGCCTCTTTGGCCAACATATCGGAATAGGGGTTCTTCTTGATTTTGCTGGTGTAGGACTCAATGGCGTGCACCATGGCATCCACGCCCGTCGCCGCCGTCACATGGGGTGGCAGTCCCAGCGTCAAATCCGCATCCAGCAGTGCCAAATCGGGCAGCAACTGCGGCGCGACAACGCCCTGCTTGGTGGTTTCGCCCGTGGTGACAATGGCAATAGGCGTGACCTCTGAACCCGTACCCGCGGTGGTTGGCACTTGAATCAGCGGCAGGCGCTGCCCCGTGGCGTTGCCCACGCCGTACACCGCCGACAAATCCTCCCCCGTCGCCGCCAGTAGGGCGACTAGCTTGGCCACATCCATGGAGCTGCCACCGCCAAAACCGCAAACGCCATTGGCCTGCATCTGCTTGGCTTGCTGCAACGCCGCCTCCACAATCGACTCGGGGGGATCGGCCAAAACACCTTGATAGACATCGACGGCGATGCCCGCCTGAGACAGGCTTTGCAAGGCCACATCCATAATGCCCGAGCCAGCGATACCGGCGTCGGTCACCACCAACAAGCGCTCAATGCCCAGCGACCGCGCCAAAGCACCCAACTCCGCACTGCAACCGGGCTCGCAATGTATCGACTTCGTGGTATTAAAACTAAAACTGGCCATGTTCTCCCCCCTAGAGCCCTAGGCGATTGTTGCCTAAATACCATAAACGCTTTTGAGTTAGCTTCACACACCCCCCATGCGCCTTTTTAACATGAGTTTCAATTTGTCACGCTAAACTTGACCAGCCAAGCATGAAGCCACCTCATCTTTCTGCGCGCCCGTTCCAGTGAACCGGCTCTCACTAAGCGGCAGTACCGCCGACGGGCACGCCTTGACCGTCTTTGCCGATGAGAGTGGCGCCTTTAACGGGGCGGGTGATTTTGCCGTTTTCAATCAGAAAGGCTTCCGAGACGGAGAAGGTACCGAACCTAGTTAAATCACTAAACCCACTAACTATTTCAGTTTTATCTAGAATCCAAATCACTGACCTTAATAATGCTCTTCGATATAGCCATACGCCTTCGCGAACAGCTCTTTGTCTTTACCCAAGCCAAACTGAGCCAGTGTTACCAGCAGCGCTTTTTGGATTTCGCGCGGACCGCTGTTGGAGTTTTGCCAGCCTTCAAATCGGGTGGCTTTTACGATCTTGTCAATCTGCTCTACCACATCGCCGATTAGCTTTGGCGTGGTTTCTGGGCGGGTTTCCAGGAAGAGTTTGGTTAAGGCCTGTTTGTTGTCTTCTTCAGTTACCACATGCTCGCCGGTTTCGCGCTCAGCTTGAACCGTATCTTTGGCGGCATCTAACAGGCCTTTTAACCAGTCGATGGCTTTAATCACACCAGACTCGTAGTCTTGGCGCAATTTTTCTAAGCGTTCACCTAATTCGACAAACTTAGGATCGTTGCTGCCGCGTAATCGGCCCATCAGGTCAATTTCTAGGCGTTTGGCGCGCTGCTCTTGTTCTTTGTCGGTTAGGGTGAAAATGGCGTGCTCATCCATGATTAGCTCGTCGATATCATCGCGGATGCGGTTGATGTCGGTGTGCTCATGGATCATCTTGATGGTTTCAGGGCCAAGGGCCGCCCACACCAAAGCGCCGGTTTGGCCGACTGGGCGCACTGATTCATAAATCTGTGCCAGCCATTTATAGTCTTTGCGATACGGGGCTAAGAAGGTGTCTGGGTTAATGGCCGACCAAAGCTTGGCTAGTACGCCAAAGCTAGCGGCAAATTCATCGCGCTTTTCATTGGTTGGCAGGCACTCTTGGGCTGCCATAATACCTTCGAAACCCTCTAAAGTACGGTCAACACTCGGGAAGAAGGACAAACATTTATCTAACTGGGCGGGTAATAATTCTTTAAAGGCTTCAATGCCTTCTACCACGCCATCAATCTCTTCTGGGTTGTAGGACAGCGCAGTGCGCAGGTTTTCAAACACGCCCAAGTAGTCGATGATAAGGCCCATGTTTTTGCGCACGTCGTCTGTTTCGTACAAACGGTTGGTGCGGCACATGGCCTGTAGCAGCGTGTGGTCACGCAGTGGCTTGTCCAAGTACATGCAATAGCAGATTGGCGCGTCAAAGCCAGTAAGCAGCTTGGCGGTGACAATAATCAGTTGTAACGGGTGTTTCGGGTCTTTATAGCTTTCGATTAAGCCTTTCTGGGTTTGGTCTTCGGCATCTATGTGCTGCCAGCGCTCAAAATCCGCTTGCTGAATCGGCAGTTCTAAATCGTCGTGCCATTTGCGCCAATCTTTATTGAGCTTGTCTTTTTTACCACCTTCTTCGGCTTTTACGGGTGCTTGGTCGACGTTCATCACCACTTCAACGGCATCAAAGCCAAGCTTTTCACCCAGCAAATAATACATCTGCACGCAGGCATCGCGGTCGTAAACTACGACCATGCCTTTCATCTTTTTCGGCTTAACGTGGCTGGTAAAGTGTTCGACAATATCATTACTGACTGCGGCCATGCGCTTAGGGGCTTTGAGCATCACCGCCAACTTGCCAGCACGTTTTGACAGTGCTGCCTTTTCTTCGTCGTCCAAGTTATTGTCTTTGGCGAGCTGCTCAAATTCTTGGTTGATGGCATCGCGATCAACGCGAAGTTCGGCAAGGCGCGGTTCAAACTTCACAGGGTTGGTCGCCCCGTCACGAATCGATTGCTTATAGCTGTAGCGATTCATGTAGCGGCCTGGGTCTTCTTCCGCACCAAATAACTTAAACGTATTGCGGTCAATGCCTGAAATCGGCGTGCCGGTTAAACCATAAAAGTGTGCGTTAGGTAATGCCCAGCGCATTTTCTCACCTAAACCACCTTCTTGGGTGCGATGTGCTTCGTCTACTAACACAATAATGTTGTCGCGGTTATTGAGGCCGTTGGGGTTGCTGTCGTCTATTACGACATCTTTAAATTTAAAAATGGTGGTAATTAAAATGCCACGGCTGTCTTGCTCAATATGTTCGCCCAGCTTTTTGCAGCTTTGTACTTTGATTAGGTTTTTAACATCCGCGCCACCAAAGGTCTCATTGATCTGGCTGTCCAGGTCACGTCTGTCTACCACAACCAATACGGTGGGGTTATTAAGCTCATTGTCAGCACGAAGCATCTTTGCAGCATAGAGCATCAATAGGGATTTACCCGAACCTTGGAAGTGCCATATAAGGCCTTTTTTCGGATAGCCGTTACGTACCCTATCTACAATCTGTTTAGCAGCTTCAAACTGGGGATAACGCGGGAGAATTTTAATTCGTTTAGGGGGCGTATTTTTGCCCGTTTTGATCGTTGAGAATAGCGCGAACGAATCAAGTAATTGCAGTAAGGTTGTTGGATTTAGCAAACCCTCAGCGCTTTGTAAAACGGAAGCCATTCCAGACATAATTTCTTCACGCTGATCTGTGCTGTGCCATGGCCCCCAATCTTTCACTCGGGCATTGATTGCACCATAAGCAAAAGTTTTACTTTCACTGGCAAAGCACAACAGGTTAGGTACAAAGAAGGGCTCTACGTTCTTCCAATAGTGCTTTTTACCGCCCATAAAATCGGCGGCGCCGTCTTGCCAGGTTACACTCGGGCGGGTAGCTGTTTTCACTTCACCCACCACCAAAGGGATACCGTTCACATAGAGCACAATATCAAAATAGACTTCGGTCGCCGCGATATAGTGCACCTGTTGCGCCACCACAAAGTGGTTGTTGTCGATGTTGTCGAAATCAATCAGGTTGATGGTGATGTGGTCGCCATTCTCACCAAAGGGCAATGTCTTTTCGGCCATTAACCATTCATGAAAATTTTCATTGGCTTTTACCAAGCCGGTGTGACGCGCTTCCAGCACCACGCCACGCAGTTTGTAAATCACTTCATCGGCGTAATCCGGCTGCTTGGCAATATCGGGGTTTAACGAACAAAGCGCATCTTTAAGCCACTCGTCAACGAAGATATCCTGCGCTTGTTTGGGCAGACTCTCACCGTGGCAGTAAGTCCACTTTACTCCGCTTAAACCCTTTAGGCGGTCAATCATTCCATTTTCTGTGACGGTCTGTTCGTTAAACATTATTTAACTCCAGATATGAGCATTTCTCGGAGTCTAAACATGATCTTTTGCTTTTTTTCCATTAAATGCTTTTCAGTTACTATTTTTTTGATGGCAGACAAGTGCTCACTTTGTGTTTCAGGGCCTACATAAGGGAATTCGCATGATAGGAACGCTTGAGGGGATATGCGTTTAGCCTTACGTCCCCCTTTTGCGCTGTGTGTAAAAGATTCATAAAATTCTGTCCTATCTACAAAATGCAATAACCACTCAGCATGCAACGTGTCTTTTACGTCAAAGCATGGTAGGTCTGTAGTGCTTTCATATCCCTCAAGTTCTTCTGGGATTATTGCAAATGCACCATTGAGAAAATCAAGTTTTGAATAAATAAATTGCCCTGGTTTTCTTAAAAAGTACTTTGTGTTTACGCTTCCTGAAGCGCCATCTTTGGCAATCGCACCAAGACCGTATAGCTTTACAGTGATTTTTTTTGCTACATCTCCGGTTGAGCCGGGAATTTTACTTTCTGTTAAAAAATTACCGATTTTTTCAATCTTAGCCTGTTTAGCCTTTGCTCTTATTGGCATATGCTTTGATTTGTATGATGCTAATAATGTATTCAAAGAACTGGTAACCGCGAATATTGAGCTTTCAATTTCCTCAATTTTTGTTAGTGAATCTAAAAGTGTCGACTGGATATTCTTAGGCGGTACGGGAAATTTTTGTTCAGCCAGTATTTTCCATTTTATGGTTGGCGACAAAGAGCCTTCGGATATCCTAATGGCGGTATTCATAAATACATCTGTATGCATTAAATGTATTAGAAAGCCAGGGAAAATAAACTCATTGTTTTCACGAAGAACCATAGCGTGAGCAGAGCAGATTCCAGAGAAGTTAGCAACCGCTGCCTTTCTCTGGTAAGCCCTGCGCTTGCCAAATATAATGTCTCCGGCATTGAACTTTAGTTTTTGACCAATTACATCTCCGGGACTGCCGAACCTATTTACTCTGAGGTGTCTTGGTTCAATATGTTCTAAACCAACATATATCTTTTCGTCTGTAGTAGCGGGGTCTTCGCGCTTTGATATATTTCGGGCTAGGTCACCAAATCTTAATAGCTTCCAACCGCTTTCCAATTGATATGCTGTTAGTGGACTCATACTGCGCTCCCATTTAATATCTTTTCCTCTAGGAGGTTGGCGTTCCTTTCTGACTTCACTCGATTAGATTTCCAGCTTTCAATGAGATCTGAGATAGTTTCGTTATGTTCGACCGTAGAGGTTGTTTCGGAAATATAGAGTGGCATTGATAGGTTGAAGTGATTCTTTCGAATTTCATCAAGTTCAACAAATGCTACTTGATTACAGTCTTGGTCAAGTTCAAAATATTTTTTGCAAATCGAATCTATGTTTTTTTCTGATAAAAATGTTCTTCCACGTTCTTTTGAAATCTCTTCAGATGCATCTATAAATAAAACGCGATTTTTTAATTTATTTCGTTTGTTTTTGTTTAGTACAACTACGCATGACTCCATCGTAGAGTTATAAAATAAGCTTGGCCCAAGTCCAATCACCGCTTCGATAATGTCGGACTCAATCACTTGTTTACGGATGCTTTTCTCGGAATCACGGAACAACACGCCGTGTGGCCAGAGCATAGCGGCGCGGCCAGTGTCGGGCTTTAGGCTTTTGATGATGTGGGTGTAAAACGCATAATCGGCACAGCCTTGTGGTGGTACGCCGTAGAGGTTGCGGCCGTAAGGGTCGGCGGCAAACTTATCGCGGTTCCACTTCTTAATTGAATAAGGCGGGTTGGCGAATATCACATCAAACTGCTTGAGCTGGTCGTTTTCAATAAACTTGGGCTCGGCCAATGTATCGCCGCGCAGCACATCGAACTCTTCAATGTCGTGCAGGAACATATTCATGCGGGCGATGGCTGAGGTGAGCAGGTTTACTTCTTGGCCATACAAATGAACGCCACGCCACTCTTGGCCTTGCGAACGCAAGTCCATTACCGCATTAAGCAACATACCACCGGTACCGCAAGTGGGATCGTAAGCCGTTTCGCCGGGCTTTAAGCCCATGATGCGCGTCATTAGATGGACCACGGTGCGGTTGGTATAAAACTCGGCAGCGGTGTGGCCAGAGTCGTCGGCGAATTTTTTGATGAGGTATTCGTATGCCTCACCCAGATCATCCTGGGCGACCGATTTAATGCCCAGCGGAATTTTACTGAAGTGCTCAATCAGATCAGATAGCAGGTGATCGGGCAGGCGCTCTTTATTGGCCCACTGGGCATCACCAAACACCCCATGTAAGCGCGGGTTGTTGGCTTCAATTAAACGCAGTGCGTTTTGAATAGCCTCACCAATGTTTTTGCTGGTGTGGCGCACCTTTTCCCAGCGGGCTTCCTGGGGAATATCAAAACGGTGGAACATGGGCATGGCGGCGTATTCGGCATCGCCTTCATGGATCTCCAATGCTTCGGTGTATTCTTCCAAATACACATCCGACAGGCGCTTATAAAATAGCAGCGGGAAGATGTACTGTTTGTAGTCTGAAGCGTCGATTTGGCCGCGCAAAAACTCGGCGGCGCCCCAAAGTAAATCCTCTAATTTTTTCTTATTTAATGCGCTCATGATGTCTTCTTATCGCTTAGTTGCTGTTTTACTTGCTGGCCAAGCGCGGTTAAACGGTATTTTTGGTTACGGCTGGTTGGCTTGTCTGGAATGGTCATTTCTACCAAGGCTGGGGTGATCTCCAGCGCCGGTTTTAAGTAATGCTTACGGAAATGCTCGGCGTTTTTCAGTGCCATTAATGCCATTAATTCGTCGCGGCTATGCTCTTGGCTCATGAGGCTGATCATCCGTGTAACTTCCGTGGTAACTTCCGTGGTAACTTCCGTGGTGACTTCCGTGGTGACTTCCGTGGTGACTTCCGTGGTGACTTCCGTGGCGAACAGGGTCAAAGTCACTCCGGAGCTGCTATCGGAGTGCCATTTCGGCGCGGGTAGGCCCGCTGCTTTACAAGCATCTTGGATCACCACACTGCCGCGGCCAAGCTTTTCCATATAGCCTTGCAGGTATAAGCCGTGGGCAATGTCTGGGTTACGCAGTACCGAGATATGACCTTGCTGAATTTTGTGCTCGTCGATGCCTTGCGGAAACGCACCGGAGTTCCATATTTTCAGGTATGCTGGGCTAACTTCGACCTTAATGCCGCCGGCAAAGTTGCTGTAATCGCGGTGGGCAAAGGCGTTAACAATGGCTTCGCGTACCGCTTGTTCTGGGTACATGGGGATGTCTTCGCGCTGGTTATTAGCGCTGCTAAAGCGTGCGCGCGATGGCGTATTACGCATCACAAAGGTAATCAGCTGCTCGATCACCTCGGCCATTGGGCCATCGAGGTGCTGTAAATCCTGATATTCGTCGTCGGCCTTATGGCGATAACACACAGCGCGCACACGGGCTTGCGGGTGCCGTTTACCTGGCGCACTGGCCAGTAATACATCGGCGGCATTGGTTAAGCGGCCGTATTTGGCCAGCGATAACAATTGCAACTGGTGCAGTAGGCCTTGTTCGGCTTGCGCGACTTCTTTGGGAATGCGTTTAGCGGATAGTAGCTTGTTACAAGCGCTGGCTGATAAACCTTGTTCGTCGAGTTCAGACGAGAACAAACGCTCCCAGCGGGTAGGTTCTACTTGCTTGCGCATGACCATGTCGCGGATGGTATCGACATCGGCTTTTTGGGTTTGTTCGCCAGCACGTATGTAGATGTCACTGTTAAAGGCGTAGGGGATGTCTTTTCCGGCCGGCACTTCAACCACTAATAACTGTTTGTTTTCAACTTGTTGTACTTCTACCGAAAACAGTACTGGCGGTTGAATGGCCGATTTAAGCTGGCTTTCGAGCTGTTCAGCTACTTGTTCAGCATGCTCTACACCCTTAATTTGACCATTATCATCGCCCCCACATAGCAGATAACCGCCTTGGGTATTTAAAAAGGCGCACACTTGCGGGCCGCAGTGTTTTAACTCGCAGCTTGTAAGGTATTCAAGGGTTTGGTTTTCGCCCAGCGACAGTAGTTGTTTAAGTTGTGCGGCCGTTTTACTCATGGCTTGCTCCTACTGAGGTGCTCACTTGACTGACATTTTGAAAGTGTTCGGTTAGGCGCTGCTCTACGTCTTGATAGCGAGAGAATTGCGCGACCACAAAAAGGTTGGCGTCGTCGTCGCGATCGAACTTTTGTACCCAGTTGCCTTGGCGATCATCCAGTGGCAGTTGTTCCATGGTGGCATCTTCGTATAATTCGATCACCTTAATATTGGAAATGGACGCTGCACCTTTGCGAAGTGTCAATTCTGAGCGCTGTTCTTGGGTTTTGTAACCTAAATCCATTAATAGACGGCGGGCAAAGACGACTTGATCGTGCGCTAAAAACCAGCGAGGTTTATTGAGCTCGATGGCTTTTTTCATCTCTTTATGGGTAATCGATAGTCCCTTTGCATCAACGCCACTGCCGTATTGTGGGGTAATGATGCCTAAAAATAGGTCACATTTTTCTACTGCTTTTAAGCAGCTTTCAAAGGCGGTTTCGTTGGAGGATACCGGTACTGTGCCTTTATGCGACATCCAAACTTCATAACCAAAGGCGGTGAGTAGTGAGTATACGCGGTCCAGCAGCTCTTCTACGCCATAAACGGTGGATGACACCATCACAGTGAGCTTCTTACTCATAGTTCAAACCCTTCCTTGATTAACAGTGCTTCCAGTTCATTTTCAGCTCGCTCCAGGGCGGCCAGCTTTTGTTGGAAGTCTTTTAGCGCTTCTTCCACTGTGATGGTTTCTTCTTCCAGGGGCTTTTGTACATAACGTGCGATATTGAGGTTGAAGTCGTTTTCTTCAATCTCAGTTAACGCCACCCAGCGCGCAACGCCTTCGATTTCTTCGGCTTTAGGGCCTAAGGTTTCTTGCTGACGATAGATGTTAAAAATTTCGTCGGCTTGATCATTAGACAAGGTATTTTGCGCACGGCCTTTGGTGAAGATTTCTTCCGCATTAATGATCAGCACGTGATCTTGATGATCGGCTGGGCGTGATTTGCGCAGTACTAAAATGCAGGCCGGAATGCCTGTGCCATAAAACAGGTTTGACGCTACGCCGATGATGGCTTCGATGCAGTTTTCTTGCAGCAGCTTGGTGCGGATTGCGCCTTCGGCCCCACCACGAAATAGCACGCCATGCGGCAATACCACTGCCATGCGCCCCTGCTCGTTTAAGGAGGCAAACATATGTTGAACCCAGGCAAAGTCGCCGTTGGTTTTAGGTGCTAAACCATATTGTTTACGACCATAAGGGTCGGCAGACCAAAGAGCATGACCCCATTCTTTGAGGCTGAATGGCGGGTTGGCAATTACACAATCAAAGGTTTCTAAGCGATCATTCACCAAAAACTTCGGCTCGCGCAGCGTGTCGCCGCGAACAATGTCGAAATCTTCCTGCCCATGTAAAAACAGGTTCATACGGGCAATAGCTTCGGTGGTGAGGTTCTTCTCCTGGCCTTTGATTTTTAGCAAACGCGGATCACCGCCGTTTTCTTTAACGTGGTGGATGGTTTCCAGTAGCATCCCGCCCGTACCACAGGCTGGGTCGTACACGCTTTCACCAGCTTGTGGGTCTAGGATGTTAACCATTAAACGAACAATGGTGCGTGGCGTATAGAATTCCCCCGCTTTTTTATTGGCCTTATCGGCAAAGCGCTTGATCAGGTACTCGTATGCTCGGCCCATATCATCGTCGCGAACAGACGCCACACCTAGATTTACTTTGTTGAAATGGTTGAGCAGCGTAGCTAAGAGTTCATCCGACAGGCGATCTTTGTTAGTCCAACTGGCATCGCCGAAGATGCCGTGTAGCTTTGGATTGGCTAGCTCAATACCGCGAAACGCATCTTTTAAGGCTTGGCCTATGTCTTTAGTTTCGGAAAAAACGTCTTTCCAGTGGCACTCTTGTGGAATTTGAATGCGGTGAAACATGTCGCCTTTGGCAAGCTCTTCATCACCCACTTGCTCCATGGCATCGATAAATTCCTCGTCATACACATCGCAAATGCGCTTAAAAAAGAGGATCGGGAAAATGTAAGTCTTGTAGTCCGATGCATCGATAGGCCCGGTAATAATATGGGCTGCATGCCAGAGATGTGCTTCGAAGTCTTTGATGTTAATTAGGGTCATTGTTCATTCACTCAAGGCCAAAGCAGCAAATGGTTTTATAGTCATTCACGTTCAGCGACGCGTTAACATACTTTCTATGGCATCAAGTCGCCGTGCCGCCGACGGTGATTTCGTCGATTTTTAATGTGGGCTGACCGACGCCGACGGGGACGCCTTGGCCGTCTTTGCCGCAGGTGCCAATGCCGCTGTCGAGCTCTAGGTCATCGCCCACCATCGACACTTGGTTCATGGTGTCGAAGCCGTTGCCGATGAGAGTGGCACCTTTCACTGGGCGGGTGATTTTGCCGTTTTCAATCAGGTAGGCCTCGGAGGCGGAGAACACGAATTTTCCGCTGGTGATATCCACTTGGCCACCGCCGAAGTTGGCGGCGTAGAGCCCTTTGTCTACCGAGGCGATGATCTCTTCTTTTTGATGTTGGCCCGGCAGCATATAGGTGTTGGTCATGCGCGGCATGGGCAAGTGGGCGTAGGACTCACGGCGGCCATTGCCGGTGGCGGCCATGCCCATTAAGCGCGCGTTGTGCTTGTCTTGCATATAACCCTTGAGCACGCCGTTTTCGATCAGCGTCGTGCTTTGCGTCGGCGTGCCCTCGTCGTCAATGGTCAAGGAGCCTCGGCGATCACTGAGGGTGCCATCGTCGACAATCGTGCATAAATCGGAGGCGACTTTCTCGCCGATTTTTCCCGAGTAGTTCGAGGTGCCCTTGCGGTTAAAATCGCCCTCTAGGCCGTGGCCCACCGCCTCGTGCAGCAGAATGCCGGGCCAACCCGCACCGAGTACTACGGGCATAGCACCCGCTGGCGCGTCGACCGCTTCGAGGTTCACCAGCGCTTGGCGCACCGCTTCGCGGGCGTAGGACTCGATGAGATCTCCCGTAAATAGCGCGTAGCCCTGACGGCCACCGCCGCCCATCATGCCCTGCTCGCGTCGGCCGTTGTCCTCGACAATCACGCTGATATTAAAGCGCACCAATGGGCGCACATCGGCGCTCCAAGTGCCGTCGGTGGCGGCGACTAAGACCGTTTCGTACTTGCCCGCTAAGCTGACAAACACCTGCGACACGCGAGGATCGGCGGCACGAGCCGCGGCGTCGGCGCGCTTAAGCAATTCGACTTTGTCGGCGTCGCCCAGAGATTGTAGCGGGTTGTCACCGGCGTACAGCGGCTGCACCGCGGAACCGCCCAAGAGCGGCTGTACCGCAGAGCTGCCCGACGCGGCAATGGCGCGCGCCGACTGAGCGGCGGATTGCAGCGCGGGCAGGCGCAAATCGTCGGAGTAGGCAAAGCCCGTTTGCTCGCCGGCGATAGCGCGCACGCCGACGCCCTGTTCAATGCGCAAACTGCCGTCTTTGACTTGGCCGTCCTCTAGGCTCCAGCCCTCAGCGGCACAGTGCTGAAAGTACAAATCCGCATAATCCACGCGACGCTGGGCGATTTGCCCCAAAATGGATTCGAGGTGCGAGGCCTTTAAATCGGCGGTATCGAGAATGCGTTGTTGGGCAACTTCTATTAATGACATATAAAAATCGTATTCAATCAATGGAACCGCATCGACGCTTAAGATCGACGCGTACTTAAACGGCGGTGTTGCAGAGCGGGGAAATTGGCGCGAGTGAGGCGCTGGTGCTCCATATCGATGCTCCCAACAACCACGCCCTCGCCCTCGGCGAGTTGGTCGACCACCTGCCCCCAGGGATCCAAAATCACACTGTGGCCGTGGGTGCGGCGGCCACTGCCGTGCTCGCCCACTTGGGCGGCGGCGGCAAAGTAGCATAGATTTTCAACGGCGCGGGCTTGCAATAGGGGCAACCAGTGCGCCTGACCGGTGGCTTCGGTAAACGCCGATGGCAGTACGCAGAACTCCATGCCCATATCGAGCTGAGCGCGAAACAGTTCGGGAAAGCGCAAGTCGTAGCATACGGCCACGCCCATGCGCCCCAGTGGCGTATCCAGCACGGCGATTTCGTCGCCGGGCAAAAACACCGAAGACTCTTTGTAGGACTCGCCCGTGGGCAACTCCACATCGAACAGGTGAACTTTGTCGTAGCGCGCTTGGCACTGGCCGCTATCGTCGAACACCAAACACGCGGCCCGCACGCGCTCGCGATCGGACTCGTGTCGCAGGGGAATGGTGCCAGCGACAATCCACACGTGGTTGCTCTTGGCCCAGTCGGCCACAGCGGTTTGAATGGGGCCGTCGCCAAACGCTTCCGCCACGCCAAACTGCTGGGTGATCTCGTCGCCCATAAAGGCAAAGGTTTCGGGCAGAACCACAATTTGGGCGCCGCGCTCCGCGGCGTTAGCCACCAGCCGTTGAGCCGTGGCGAGGTTGTGCTCCACCGAATCGGTCGTCGTCATTTGCACGCAGGCGATCAAAGCGCTGCGTTCGGGGTTGTTTGCATTCATGGCGCCACTCCTGTCTCTACCGTCAACAATAGCTGATTGGCGTCGCCGTGACCGGGACGCAAGACCATGGATTCACTGGGCACGCCTAGAGAGACCAGCCAATCGCGCAACTCCAGTGCCCACAGGCTGCCACTGTCGCCGCCGGGGTAGCGCAACTCGATGTGCTTTGACTGGGGCGCCACGCGCCACTCGTTGACCGCCGCGCGCACGGCGGGCCATTCGACAATGCGCTCGGCGCTGCGCGGGCGCTCCCACGTATCGCGGGACAGACTGTAAGACTCCGCCGACAGCGGCAGCGCGCTCGCCAATAGAGCAACGGCAACAATGGGGCTTACAAGCGCCTTCATGGTGTTTCTCTCTTTTTAGAAGAATCTGTGTTCGATTGTGAGCGCGGCGCTTCCTCTTGTTCAAGCTCTTTGGCAATTTGCTCGGCGCGCTGGCGCAGCTCTTCGTCACTCAGATCTTTAATGCGTTTCACGCGGGTTCTCTCCACATTGGGTTTGCCCCACGGCCCCTCAATACGATAGCGCACTTGGGCAATGCGGTCTGTATCCCCGCCCATCAATTTGATTAGGCGATCCACCAAGACCGCCCCCACCAGCCCCGGCAAGCCACCGACCACACCGGCGGTAACGGGCAGAACATTGGATACGTCCGGCGTGACCGTAGCAACTTGATCGACTTGCTCGCGCACCAAATCCGTGTGCCCCTGCACGTTGATTTTGCCAAAGTTGGCATCGACCACGCTACGGTTGAGCGTCAGAATGCCATTGTCGACCGAGGCCTCGCCCTCGGCGTGTTTAAAGCGCAAACCGTCACCCGACACGTCGCTAAAATCCAGCGACAGGCGCTGGGGCAAGGCCTGAATACTAAACAGGCCGACGACTTTGGCCGTGTTCGAGGAGACGGCAACCAGCTCGCCCTTGTCAACGCTAAGGCGCCCGCGCCCTTTTAAGCTAGGCACATCCACTTGATAGAGCGGCGCTTGCCACGACAAATTGCCGGACAGCGAGCCCTCTCCATCGCGCATGACACTCGGCCAGCCCAAGCGCTCTAAAGCCTGCCCGACATTGTTTGATGTCGCCTTAAACTGCACGCTGGAAGTGTTTTGTTCTTTATTGCGGTGCCAGTATCCCGAGCCCGTTACTTTCAAAGCATCATCGTTGACCGTGACTTCGTGCAGGCGAATGCCCAGATTGTTGGGCACGACCTCAATGTGTAAATCCTTGAGGCGTCGCTTATCCCAAACCAGCTCATCAATATCGATATTGAGGGCGGGAATCTCTCGCGGATCGGGGCCTACATCGGATGCGCTGGGCGGCGTGTCGCCCAACAGCTCGCCAACATCGAGACGTTTAATGTCCGCCAGCAACGCCTGCTGGCCATCGCGTGGAAAGCGCAGCCGTCCCTCAACCCCTTTGGCGTTGAGCTCTAACTGCCAGTGCTGGGGCATGGACTGCAAATTTGCCGAAACCGCTTGCAGCGTCTGCCCACCGTAGCTCGCGCGCTGGGCGATAATATTGGCGAAAATAGGCACATCGCGACCACTGCCCTGCGGCGCATCAAACAGCGCCAACCAAGGCTCGACCGCGAGCTCCGGCACTTTGGCCAACACGCGCAGCCCCGCCTGACTAGGCAGCGTCGGTTCGCCCCGCTGGTAGCTGATCGTACCGCGATCAATACCCTGTTGATTGAGCACCAAGCGGCCGCTCAAGGGCTCGCCAATGGCAAAGTCGACGCGATGGTTTTTCTGCCCAAACTCGGCGTGTAAATCGATGGTCTGCTGCGACTCAGCCGTTTTCACCAGTGGCTCAGGGAGGCGAATGGCTAGACCTTTGCCATCGCTGCGCGCCGTCAGCGTCGCGGGGTCGGCGTCGCCGCCCAGCGGAAAGTCGAGCTCTAAATCCCAGCGGCTGCGCCCCTCTAGGGACTGGCTCAGCCAGGGCATGCGATTGCCGAGCACATTGGCAGGAGACAGATTGGCCGCCAGCGACAGCTTGGCGCGCCGATCGCCCTCTTTCACTTGGGTGTTAAAGGTGGCATCAAAGTCCTGTCCATTGAGCTGGCCGCTGAGCGCCTCGCTGGCAATGTGTCGCTCACTGAATTCGACGCGCCCCTGCAACTTTGAAAAATCCAACTGCCACTCTTTTAAATCGAGTGCCGCCTCCTGAAAGCGCACGGCACCATTAAATTGGGGCTTGCGCTCGGCCTCGGTGAATTTCAATTTGGAGAGCTTTTGATAAAAGTCCAAATAAATATCCGCGTGGCCAGAGGCATTAAAAATATCCGATACAGGCCCATCGAAGCGATCTAGGCCCGAGTCGCGCACATAGCGCATCACCGTATTTAAGGGGGCGTGGGGCGCATCAATGATGAGATGCAAAGAGCTGCGGCGCAGATCGTCCAGCACCGCGCGCACCTTGCGCGGTTGTAAATCGCCCACCTGAGCCTGCCGCGCTTCGACAATCATCTTGGGGCCGATCATTTTGAATTCGGCGTCGATTCCCGTCACGTCGGGCCAGCCGTCGAGATAGTGCAACTGGGCATCGCTGACATCGGCGGATATGCGGAACACCGAGCCCTCTTCGAACAAGCGATCGACTGGCCCCTCGATGTGCACATCGCCGCGCTCGATGCGCCCCCCGATGAATGCCTTTTCCAGCCAGCGTTGGGGCCCCTCGGTTTTAAATTTTTCCATGGGCACGTAGCGCGGAACGCTGGTGACATCGCCGCCCTCTACCGTGGCGTATAAATTGAGATAGGGCGCGGCGTTTTGCGGCCACTCTAACCCTAGGCGCGCCCGCGCCAGAATGTCTGCATTTTCAATATCCAGCGCTGGCGCCGACAAACTCCACCCCTGCTCTTGCCGCGCCAACACCACCGAGCCCGATAGGCGATCAAACTCGAACGCCCGCTCAAACAAAGCGGGCAATTCAATGCGCCAATCTTGCTCGTCTAAATCAAATTGCCAGCGATCGCTTTGTCCCGACAGCTCGACATCCAAGGGGCTCACACCGGGCAACGGCCCCGACGCTTGAGATTGCAAACCCTCTAGCTGAGCGCGACTGGCCCAGCCCAACTCGGGCTGCCAGTGCCAGCGAGCGCGCTTGACGTAACCCTGCAATTGGCTCTGTCGCAAACGCGTTTCCCACGGTGCGGGCAGCAATTTAGAGGATTCTAAAAAGCGCGCTGCCGCTGAAATATCCAATGTATTTAAACCCATCTCCAGGCTTTCTTCCTCGCCATCCACCGCAAGGTACAAGCCCTCTAGTACGGGCTGTTCCTCGCCATCTATTTTGAGGGCCTGTTGAATCGCCAGTCGGCTTTCACCGCGCTCGCCGCGTGTTAACAACAGCGGGGCGTCCCACTGAATGTTGCCGCCCTCCAGTAGCTGAACCCCTAAATGGATTTGGCCGCTGCCCGTCGCGCCCTGCTGGCGATCAAAATCGATGTCCGCACGCAGTGAAAAATCGCCGGTTTCAATGCGCTGGGCGGGTGGAAAAAAGTGTTTCAGGGCATCGAGATCAACGGCGGGCACCTGCACTGCTACGCCGCCCTCCCAGCTGCGCGGGTCGAGCCACTGGCCCGAGACATCGTATTGGACTGAAGCGGGCGGTCCGATCTGTGCGGGAGGGCGCCAGTTGAGCTGACCTCGATAGCGGCTATCGCCACTGCTTAAATCAAAATCGATGGCATCCACACGCAATTCGCGTTGGTTCACCACATTGCGAATGGCCAGCGACGCATTCTCTATATGCAAAAATTTGTGCTGGCTCAGCGACTGCCACGGCGGCGCCGTATTGCCGTCCTGAGACTCGATGTAAATGCCGGGCAAGCGGTAACCTTTCTCGGGGTGATACAGCACTTGCAAGCGGGCGTCACTGAGCGACAGGCTGTTGGGCATCCAGTGCCCCGCGCGCCACATTTCAATCAAGTTGACCCCCACCGACAAACGCCCCAGTGACTGGCGCCACTCCGGTGTCTCGCGATCGACGACTTCGACTCCGACAAAATCCACATAGGGCACGAACCAGTCCCAGTGCGAATCCATCGAGACAATCGTTACATCGCCACCTAGCAGAGTGCTCAGCTCGCGTTCTATACGGGGCAGACGGTCCTCCGCCATGGGCAACAGGATGCGCAGGCCAATTTGACTGGTGAGGATTAACAGCAGCAGGACTGCGCCGACAACCATGCCTAAACGCTTACACCAACGAGTGAGTGAGTGCCGCTTCAACATAGCGCGCTAGAGCATGACCACATCGTATTGGCCTTGGTGGTAGAGCGTTTCCACCTGGAACTTGATCGGTACATCGGCCTCCTCTGAGAGCTCGGCCAAGGCATCGCGCAACTCGTCTGTGAGCAGATCCACCACGCTTTGATGGGCCAACACCAGCAACTGCTGTTGAGCGTCAAAAGTGCGACTCAAGCGCAAAATTTCGCGGAAGATCTCGTAGCAAACCGACTCGGCGGTTTTCACCGATCCGCTGCCCTCGCAGGCGGCACAGGGCTCACACAAGACATGCTCCAAACTCTCTCGCGTGCGCTTGCGCGTCATTTCGACCAAGCCCAGCTCGGAGACGCCGCACACATGGGTGCGCGCGTGGTCTTTATCGAGGGCGCGCTCGAGGGCGCGCAATACTTGTCGGCGGTGATCGGGGTCGACCATATCGATAAAATCTAAAATGATAATGCCGCCGAGATTGCGCAAACGCAGCTGGCGCGCAATGGTTTGTGCCGCTTCCAAATTGGTTCTAAAGGTCGTCTCTTCTAAATTGCGGTGACCGACAAAAGAGCCCGTATTGACATCAATGGTGGTCATGGCCTCGGTCTGATCAATAATCAAATAACCGCCCGATTTCAGCATCACCTTGCGATTGAGCGCGCGCTGAATTTCGTCTTCCACCGCGTATAAGTCGAATATGGGGCGCTCGGCTTTGTAGCACTCCAGCAGAGACTCGACGTCGGGAACATACTTGCGAGAAAACTGCACCATGCGCTCGTAGTAATCCGCGCTATCAATGCGAATGCGATCGAGGCTAACCCCCGCCATGTCTCTCAGGACGCGCTTCTCTAGGGGCAGGTCTTGATGCACCAGCTCGCCGGTACCCGCCTGATCGATGCGCTGGGAAATGGCTTTCCAGAGCCGATCGAGAAAGCGCGCGTCCTTGAGAAAATCCTCTTCGCTCGCCCCTTCAGCTACCGTTCGGACGATGTAGCCAAAATCTAAACTGTCCTCTGGAAACAGGCCGCTCATCAAATCGCGCAGGCGTTCGCGCTCGCTCTCCTCTTCGATTTTGGCGGAGACGCCAATACTCTTGTCCTTGGGCATCAACACCAAGTAGCGCGAGGCGACGGTAATTTGCGTGGTTAAACGCGCGCCTTTCGTGCCCAGTGGCTCTTTAACCACTTGCACCAGAATGTTCTGACCCTCGCGCAGTACTTCGCCAATCTTGCGACGGCTGGCCTCGCGCCCCTCAGCCGCGGGCACATGGGCTTCGACGATATCGGCGACATGTAAAAAGGCGGCGCGCTCTAGGCCGATGTCGATAAAGGCCGCTTCCATGCCGGGCATCACGCGCTCAACTCGCCCCATATAAATATTGTTGACCACACTGCGATCGTGGCTGCGCTCTAAATAGAGCTCTTGCAACACGCCGTTTTCCAGCACGCCCACTCGCGTTTCCTGAGGTGATACATTGATTAAAATTTCTTCGCTCACAAAGCGTCCCCTTCCCCATCATTGGAAAACTGCCAGTAGTCGACCCCGACTTGGCGCAACAGTTCAGCCGTTTGATAAAGCGGCAACCCCATCACTGCCGAGTAACTGCCTTCGATATGGCGAATAAAAGCGGCGGCGGCACCTTGAATGCCGTAGCCTCCCGCCTTGCCGATGGGCTCTCCCGTCTGCCAATAGCGTTCGATTTCCGCCTCACTCAACGCGGCCATATGCACCGTATTCTCAACCGTCTCAACCCACTCTCGCTCGCCCTGCACCAGAGCCACAGCACACAACACGCGGTGGCTACGGCCCGCTAATTGCTTGAGCATCGCCGCGGCGTGCTGCTGGTTTTGCGGTTTGCCCAAAGCTTCGCCATCTAGCACCACCTCGGTATCGGAACCCAGCACCAAGGGGTGCTCGACGCCTCTCTCCTGTAAACGCCGCTGCCCCTCACGGGCCTTGGCCAACGCTAGGCGCGCCACTAGCTGCTCCGCACGCTCCTCGGCGAGTTGCGCTTCATCAATGTCGACGGAAAAAGCCTCGAACGGCACACCCATTTGTGCAAGCAGTTGCCGCCGTCGTGGCGATTGAGAGGCCAAGTAGATCATGCCGCCATTATACGGCCTAAACGGGCGACTCCATAGGAGCAGCCTTACGGCCAATACCGTGGGTCGGGTTTATGACTTTCAGGGGCTGTAGCACGCCTCTCAGTTTTTCTCAGCAAGGTGGGATACAAGCTTTTAGCGTGTTAACAAAGAGAATGCGGCACTAACCGTTATGGGCGGTTTCTTACGAAAGCTGCCGCACTATTCGTTTTCCTAGCTTATCTTCTTTGTACCCTTGGCAGTTACGCAGTAATCAGTGGATTGGGTGAAAGAATATGGCCAAACACCAACACCTGTTTTCAAACTATTTTTTGTCACTAAAAAGTCGGCCTTAAGGCCGACCCACGGCCATAGAGTGACTCTCAAGCGCGATGGTAGGGGTGGTTGTTAAGCACACTCCAGGCGCGGTAAAGAGATTCAGCGAGCACCACACGAACCAGTGGGTGGGGCAAAGTGAGTGGGGAGAGCGACCACTGCTCTTGGGCCGCTTGGCGACAGGCGTCGGACAAGCCCTCGGGGCCGCCCACCAGCAAAGCCACATCGCCGCCGAGGTGGCGCCAGTGATCGAGCCGTTGGGCGAGAGACTCCGTGGTGTGCGCTTTGCCCGTCACCTCCAGTGCAACGATATGACTGCCGCGGGGCACCTTGTCCAGTACCGCTTTGCCCTCGGCCTCTAGAATGCGCGCGACGTCGGCATTTTTACCGCGCTTGCCCGCGGCCACTTCGTGTAGCACCAGCGCGCAATCGCTGGGCAAGCGCCGAGCATACTCCTCGTAGCCCTTCGCCACCCAATCGGGCATTTTCTGGCCAACGGCAATGAGGTGGATTTTCATACTGCGCTTACTCGCCGCGCATTTGCTCGACGGCAGTGGCGTCGACTTCCCACAGTTTTTCGAGATTGTAGTAGTCGCGCACTTCAGGCTGCATGACATGTACGACGATATCGCCCAAATCAACCAGTACCCAATCGCCATCGCGCTCGCCCTCGACGCCCAGAGGAGGTACATCGGCTTTTTTACACGCCGTGCTGACGCTGTTTGCCAGCGACTTCACATGGCGGTTGGAGGTGCCAATG
The DNA here is from genome assembly GCA_000155715.1 of gamma proteobacterium HTCC5015. Taxonomy (GTDB): domain Bacteria; phylum Pseudomonadota; class Gammaproteobacteria; order HTCC5015; family HTCC5015; genus HTCC5015. Next base: position 77,101 of record DS990606.1, read on the forward strand.
GCAACGATGATTAAATCCGTGACCGAGGTTTTACCCTTCACATCAAGCTGGGTAATTTCTTTGGCTTTTACATCGTCGAGCGCTTCGAGGACGAGTTCTTTGAGTGCTTCAAACTGCATGAATGGTTCGCTTTGCTGTATCAATAGAGTGAGTGTTGTCGAATGTATTTTCGCACATTCGCGTCTAAGGCGTCGGACAAATACGCCTCATCGGGCGATTTCTCGCCCAGTTGACGACGAATATCTGTCGAGGAAATGGCCAGCTGAGGCACCTCACAAAAGACAATATGCCCCGATGCCGAAGTGGGCGGGACGTCCAACCAGCGCTCGGCAAAGGGTTTTTCGTCCACGGTATAGCCCGGCCGCCCCATCACTACCACATGGGCCAAATCCAGTATGCGCTCGGGGTCTCGCCAGCGAGTAAAGCCCGCAAAGCTATCTTGTCCCATCAAGAAAAACAGCGCGGCATGCTCGCCGCATTCCGTGCGAAGCTCTTCCAGCGTCAATACGGTGTAGGAGCCTCCGGAGCGGCGCAGTTCGCGATCGTCAACCGACAACACGGGCGACGCCTGTGCCGCCGCGCGGCACATGGCCAGGCGATGTCGAGCCGCGGTGGCGGGCTGATCGCGGTGCACCGCTTGCCCCAGTGGAATCAAGCGCAGATCGTCGAGTGACAACTGCTCGGCCACCGCGAGAGCCGTGTCGATATGCGCGCGGTGGACGGGGTCAAAAGTGCCGCCCAACACGCCAATTCGCTGCCGCTGGGAGGCCATCAAACGCGAATGTGGCCCTCGCCGATCACCACGTATTTTTGTGTCGTCAGTCCCTCTAGGCCGACGGGACCGCGGGCGTGCAATTTGTCGGTGCTAATGCCGATTTCCGCCCCGAGGCCGTATTCAAAGCCATCGGCAAAACGGGTCGAGGCGTTGACCATCACCGAAGAAGAGTCGACCTCGCGCAAAAAGCGCCTTGCGCGACCAATGTCTTCCGTCACGATGCTGTCCGTGTGGTGTGAGCCGTAGTAATTAACGTGTTCCATCGCTTCGTCGAGATCATCGACCACTTTGATCGACAGGACGGGGGCGAGATACTCGGTGGCCCAATCTTCATCGGTGGCTTCTAGCATATCGCCCACAATGCCTCGGCTGCGTTGATCGCCACGCAGCTGCACGCCTTTTTCAGCGTAGTCCGCGGCCAATTTAGGCAGCACTTCTTCGGCCACGGCGGCATTCACTAATAGGGTTTCCATGGCGTTGCACACACCGTAGCGGTGCGTTTTTGAGTTAATGGCAATGGCGTGAGCCTTGTCTAAATCGGCGCGATCATCGATGTAAACATGGCAAATGCCGTCCAAATGCTTAATCACAGGCACAACGGAGTCCGCCGAGACGCGCTCGATCAAGCTCTTGCCGCCGCGGGGAATAATTACATCCACCAAGTGTTGATTGCCGAGCATTTCACCCACCGCGGCGCGATCGGTCGTGGCGACCACTTGAACGATATCGGGGTTCAAGCCCGCCGTCTCTAGGCCGCGCTGAATGCACTCGGCCACCGCTTGATTCGAGTGAATCGCCTCGGAGCCACCGCGCAGAATACTCGCATTGCCCGACTTTAGGCACAGCGCGGCGGCATCCGCCGTCACATTGGGACGCGACTCGTAAATAATGCCGATCACACCCAAGGGCACGCGCATTTTGCCGACTTCGATGCCCGAGGGGCGAAAGCTGCGCTGAGTGATCTCTCCCACGGGATCGGGTAGAGCCGCCACCTGGCGCAAACCCTCGGCCATACCGGCAATGCGGTCGGGCGTGAGTTCTAGACGATCGAGCAAAGCGGCGTCTAAACCTTTTTCTTTCCCCGCGGCTAAGTCTTTGGCGTTTTCGCTGACGAGGTTGTCGACGCTGTTTTCAATGGCTTCGGCCATCGCCAATAGAGCGCGATTTTTACTACCCGAGTCGGCGCGAGCGATCTCTGTCGCAGCGCGGCGAGCGCGTTGGCCAACTTCTGTCATATAGGCGATTACATCGTTAATCATATCGTTCTCTGTCGTGTTGATCTGTCATCGAATAAATTGAAATCGTTTCTGTTGTCACGCCGTGCGCAGTGCCAGCGGCTGACCTGCCAGCGTTAAAAACAGCGTTTGCAGCTCCAGCCAGGCATCGTAGCCGTGGGCGGCGCCCTTGTTAATGCGATCGATATGCGCCGCATGGCGCAGCAAATCGCTCAGCAGTGACGACGACAACCGCCCCAGCGCACTGCCCACTAGATTTTTGCGCTGGTTCCACACCTTGCCCATCACTGCCGCAGGCGGGCGACCCGCCTCGACCTGAAGCGCCATGGCGTGCAAATTGCGCAACTCGTTCACCAGTGGCGCCAGCACCTGCGGTGGCTGTACGCCCTCACCTTTTAAGCCCTGCAGCATACGCACACAGCGCGGCGCGGCCTTTTCGCCCATGAGCGCCGAGTCGATCAAGTCGAAGGGGTTGTAGCGCGCGCTATTGGCCACAGCCTCGCGCACCTGCTCTGCAGTCACGGCACCGGGACCGAGCAGCAGCAACAGCTTTTCAATCTCTTGCGCCGCCGCCAGCATGTTGCCCTCAACGCGCTGGGCGACTAAGCGCACCGCGTCTCTATCGGCCTGCAGCCCTCGGCTGGCCATGCGCTCGCCAATCCAGCGCACAATTTCTGCGGGCTTGATAGGCCACACTTCGACCACCACAAACTGCATCAGGGCCTTGAACCACGCGCTATTTTTCGAGCGCTTGTCGATCTTGCCCGATTGAATCAACAAAATGGCGTCGTCGGCGGGGCGCTGGCAGTACTCGACAATCGCCTTGCCGCCCTCTTTGCCCGGCGCGCCACTCGGCAAGCGCACTTCTAGAATGCGCTGCTCGGCAAACAGCGACATCGAATTGCCCGATTCGAGCAAGCGCGACCAATCGAATTGTCGATCGACTTCAAACACCTCGCGCAAGCTGTGCCCCGCTTGGCGGGCGGCGGCGCGTATCGCATCGACGGTCTCCATCGACTGCAAGGGCTCGTCGCCCGCCACCAAATAGACGGGCTGCAATCCTCGCGCGAGGTGCTGCTGAATATTTTGTGCGCCAATTTTTGCCATCGAGCCAAGCTCTCCAAAACGGCCGTAAAAACTCACAGTATAGCGAATGCAGTCACTAGACTCAGCGGAGCCCGGACAAAACCGTTAAAAATTAATGGGAAACGTCATCAAACCAATCAAAGTGGCTGTCGCGGGCAATAATTTGACACATACCACTGGAGTCTTGATCGCCGAGACCGACTTCGACCATACGCCGCAAGTGCTGAGCCGCCAGCTCGGCACCGGGCAGTGTGAGTTCGCGTTCGCGCGCGCTGCCGAGTGCTAGCCCCATGTCTTTATTGTGCAAACGCGCCTTAAAACCCGGCTCAAATGTTTGATCCAGTACGCGCTGGCCGTGGATATCTAAAATGCGGCTCTGGGCGAAACCGCCGAGCAAAGCCTCGCGCACCTTGGCCGCGTCGACGCCCATGGCTTTAGCCAGCATCATCGATTCACCGACCGCCGCCATTTGCTGCGCCACCAAAATCTGATTACACGCTTTACAAACTTGACCCGCGCCCACATCACCAATGTGCACAATACTGCTACCCATGACTTCCAACATCGGGCGGAGGCGCTCTATCACGGCCGCTTTGCCACCGCACATAATCGAGAGCGTACCCGCCTGCGCACCGACATCGCCACCACTCACGGGCGCATCGACAAACTCTACGCCTCGCTCGGCCAGCTTTGCGGCGATCTCTCGCGTGGTATCGGCGCAAATGGTGCTGTTGTCGACCACTATTAAACCGTCGTGGGCGCCGTGAATCACGCCCTGCTCGCCGAGCAGCACAGATTCTACATCTGGTGTGTCGGAAACATTGGTAAACAACACATCAACCTGCTGGGCCAGCGTCGCTGGAGAGTCCGCCCACTGTGCGCCTTTACTCAGGATGGGGTCGGCGGCCTCGGGCCGACGCGACCACACACGCACCTCCCATCCCGCGCTCAACAGATGACTTGCCATCGGCATACCCATCAAACCGAGGCCGATATAGCCCACTTTTAACGGCGATTGGCTCATGGCGCACGCTCCAGCAATCCACTGTCTCGAATCGATTGGGCACACTCGCTAATCAGGCGAGGGCCGCGATAAATAAACCCACTGTACAATTGCACCAAGTCGGCTCCCGAGCGAATGCGCTCCACGGCGTCGTCACCACTCATAATGCCGCCAACGCCGATAATAGGCAGTGACGCTCCCACAGAGCGGCGCAACACTTTGAGCACTTGGTTGGCGTGCTCGGTCAACGGCGCCCCCGACAGCCCACCCGCCTCATTCGCGTGGGGCGAATGAGCCACGGCTTGACGATCCAGTGTGGTATTGGTGGCGATCAAACCGTCGACGCCACTCTCGACAAACACCGATGCCATCATATCCAGTTCGCCGTCGTTTAAATCGGGAGCAATTTTGACCGCCAACGGCACCTTGCGCCCACTTTGCTGCGTCAGTTTGTCTCCCTCCTCGACGAGGGGAGCCACCAAGGCTTTTAGGCTATCGGCCTTTTGTAAGTCGCGCAGCCCCGGCGTATTGGGCGAGGAGATATTCACCGTGACATAGTCGGCCCATGCGTAAACTGCACGCAAGCCTTGCAGGTAGTCGTCCAAGGCCTGTTCGTTGGGCGTCGCTTTATTTTTGCCGATATTGATACCCAGCACGGCGTGACGATTCGCCGCCCGCACATTGGCCACCAAGTGCTCTAGGCCCTTCGAGTTAAAACCAAAGCGATTGATAATGGCCCGCTGTTCGGGCAAGCGAAACAAACGTGGCTTAGGGTTGCCCGGCTGAGGCTGAGGCGTCACCGTGCCCACTTCGACAAAACCAAAGCCCAAGGCGTCCATTGCCCCCAAATAGTCCGCGTGTTTATCCAAACCCGCCGCCAACCCCACGGGATTAGCGAAGTCGATGCCCCACACACGCGTGGGCACGCTAGGTACGCGAGAGCGCATGACGCTGGCCACAGGACCTCGCGTCAGCAGCTTGAGGCTGTTCATGCTGAGATCGTGAGACAGCTCCGGATCGAGCTTGAACAACGCCGACCGAACGGTGTGATAAAACATACAAAATCCAATTGAAATGCGCTAAAGACAATAGAAACGCATTCTAACAAATTTGGCTCGACACAGAGGCGAGCATTTCTTGCCGAAGCGCCAATGGCGGGCCTTCAAAACGCAAAAAGGGCCCTCAGGCCCTTTTAACGCGCGCTCACACTGAGCTTACAGATTGACGCGAATGCCGTCGCCGCCCGTTTCGCGAACGAGGAACAGCGCCATATCCGCAGCACGCAAAATGGCCATAAAGTCTTGAGCGTCCTCTGTATAGGTGGAGATGCCCATACTCATTGTGACTTTAATCTCGCCATCGGCCACTTTGAGTTTTTGCTGACGCAACTTGCTCTCGACTTCTTGAGCCAGCTTTTGCGTTTCCATAATGTCGTTATCCAACAACATCACAGCAAAACCCGTTTTGCCGTAATAGGCCAGCAAATCATCTTGACCAATACCGTTGCGCAACAAACGCGCCACTAGGGCGTAGACGTTGCGCGCGACTTTCTCACCGTGGTTTTCGTACAGCTTGGTGAGCTGGTCGATTTCCACCACGAGGAAGGACACACCGCGATCCGCAGCAATGGCCTTCTCAAACAAAGGCTTGGCTTTTTCGCGGAACAGCTTGTGAGACAAGGGTGCCGACGACAGCGGCACGGTATTGGGCCCCGGCGCGACATCGGGCGCACCCGTGTTGGTCGCTTGAGCCTGCCCCGCCGCTTGGCTGGCGAGCTTTTGCTGCATGCGCGCATTCTTCAACGCCATCATGGCGTGGAAAATACAGCTTGAGGCAATTTTAACTTCGTAATCGTTAAAGTTGGCCTCTTGGCGCAGCATGGTCATAATGCCGACCAACCGCTTTTGCGAGTAGACGGGAATGTCCAAACGGTAGGCAAAGTTTTTATTTTTGCGCACCAGCATGCCACCGCTGACACCTGTGTTGGTCTCTTTGACCAAACCGTCTTTGGTGAAGTCGAGCTGTTTTAAGAGGTTTTCATCCCACAGCGTATTGCGAATGCCCTCGGCCTGATCGCCCATCAAAGCGCCCGTGGTCACAATCGGCTTCATCTTTTTCTCTTTGATAAAGCCGACAGCAGCCGCATCGTTGGGCACGATATTCCCGACAAAAGACAACAGGCGATTGAACATCAAATCCATATCGTGGATGGAAGAGAGCTCAATCGACAGTTCTTTCAGGGTGTTGGCCCAGTCGCCTTCGTCTTGGGTCGGTGCCGTGTTGTTACTGCCCATCGCGTCAGCGGTCACCCGCGTCTGCTGAGCTTCACGAGCTTTGTAGTATTCGAAGAACAACTGGCGGCTGCTCTTTTCACTTTGGTAGGCGGCAAAAAAGGCAAAAAAGAAAGTAGCGACAATCACTCCGCTATCCGCCAACTTGAGCACGGGGTCAATGGCTCCACCCAAGAGCCACAGCGAAACCATTTGCCCCGCCGCGAGCAACGTACCCGCAAACAGAGCGATTGGGAAACGCAGCCCCGCTAATACCCACACCCAAAATAGAATGAGAACCCGCGAGGCCTCGGCGGCCACGCCCGCCGATGTATTCAATGAGCGCGCATCGACGTTACCCGCCAAAAAGAGGCCGCCGCCGCCCAGAACCAGCACCACGCCGAGCGTCATCCAGTGCCGCTTGGAGTAGATGTCCTCGATAAAGGTCAGCACCAAGCCCACCGTCGCCAAAACGCCGAGCACCACATAGGCGATCGGCGTGAGCAGTGAGCCGCCGGCCTTCAGCCCTTCCAGCGCGCCCAGCGCAATAAACATCATGGCCATTGCCACTAGGCCGATACGCGACTGACTAAACAGGCGCTCGGAGTGGTAGTAGCGGAAATCGTTCTCTATTCCGAGATTGCGAAAACTTAGCGTAAACGGATTTACCGGTATTGTCGTCGTCTGTTCCATAGTCCCCAGATTTTTTTGCAAGCCTTAACCAGAGTAGAAAACTTAGCACTTTGCAAAATCTGACGCTATAGCGATCAACAAAGCTTTACGCTTATCGGGCTTTTCTAGCCATTGTTCGGGCGCCAGATGCCAAATGCTTCCTGACCTGGCATCAAAGGCGGCGCTTGTTTCTTTTGAATCTCTTGGTCAAAGACTTGAACAGAAAATTCACACAGCTGCTCCAGCAAGTCGCGAAGGCGGTCACTCGGCGCTGTAATATCCGAGACTCGATAGCCCATAATGGCCGCAAGATACTGGGCAAAGGTCACGGGATCGCTCGCTTCGGCATCGTTCTCAACGAGGCGCTGTTGAATGTCTTCGATCAATTCTTTAGAAAGCTTTAGTTCGCTCATGTGGGATCTCCGCTGAGGTCTTAAATGTGTGCTGTGATAATCTGTGGCGAATTCTACATGACTCCGCAGGAAGAACGCACATGTCACATCGCATTCACGCCCTCGAATTGGGCCCCATGCAGAATTTCATCTATTTAATTGAAGATCTCGCCAGCCGTCGATGCGCCGTCGTCGACCCCGCCTGGGATGTGCCCGCCATCGACGAGCTAGCCCGCAAACTCGAATTAACCGTCAGCGATATCTTACTCACCCACAGTCACCACGACCACATCAACGGCCTTTCCGAGATGCTGGCTCGACACGATGCCCAACTTCACTTACTGAAATCAGAGTATCGCTTTTGGGAGGCCACCGAATACTCACCCACGCTTTACACCGGTGGCGACACCATTGAACTTGGAGAAAGCCGTATTGAAGTGCTCCACACACCGGGGCACACGCCGGGCTCGGCCTGTTACCGCCTCGGCAATGATTTGCTGACAGGCGATACGTTGTTTGTCTACGGCTGCGGTCGCTGCGACTTGCGCGGCGGCGATCCCGAGACAATGTACAACACGCTCAAAAATCTGCGCGACCGCTTGCCTGCGGGCACCATCGTCCACCCTGGACACAACTATGGCGATAGCAAAACGACAAACATGCAACAACAAGCGGAGGGCAATCCCTTCATGCATTTCGACAACTCAGAGCACTTTCGCCAGTACCGCATGCACGACCACGGCAAGCTGCGCAGCCAGCCCTATCACCCCGTTAGTCCCGAGGCGATTAAAAAACTGTACCGAGGATAGACCGCGCCCCACTTCGCCGCATTGAAATCAATGCATTTACAGAGGTGTAGGTGCGGGCGAGTACGATCGTTTTAACGGCTGCTCTGTAAACGATACATGATCCGGAGGGCCAGATCCTTGGCCATGTCCTCGCGCAATTGCCGCTCTTGTTCGCCCGCACTGAGCACGCCCTCTGGATCAAAAAAGTAATCGCGCTCGACGCGCAGCGTCGTCGCGGCTAGCGCGTATCCAGACGGCGTTTCTGGCACAGACAACACCACCTCAGAGGCGAGCGAGTACTCGCGGGGCCGCCCCAAGCTATCTACCGAAACCACTCGGCGGCTATTTCGTACAGCACCCACTTGCACTCGCGCGCCGTCAGAATCGCCTAAGCGAACACCGGCGCCCGCAAGATAGCGACGCAAATGGCGCATCACATCACCGTAGGGCTGGGAAGATTCCAACTGCACCGCTGATAGTGCGGGTGGCAAATCGTAGTTGCCGCGCAACTGAAAACCACAAGCCGACAGCGCGCAGATAGCCACGATGGCCACCCCGTACAGAGCGATGTGTCGACGAATTGTTTTCATTTAAAAAGCCTTCAACCGCGATGAAATCGATTTATCTCAACACTTTTAATTGGCAACAACATTGACTAATTTACCCGGCACAACAATTACTTTGCGCACGGTTTTGTCAGCGACAAACTTTTGCACATTATCGAGCGCCAGTGCACTGGCCTCACACTCGTCTTGAGACGCATCAGCCGCCACTTCCAGCTTGCCGCGAACTTTGCCATTCACTTGCACCACGAGCTCTATTGTATCCTGCACCAAAGCCGATTCGTCGACTTGCGGCCAAGCCGCATCAACAATCCAGCCTTCGTATCCCATCTGCTCCCACAGCGCTTGAGCGAGGTGGGGAATGATGGGAGACAGCATGCGCAGCATCGCATCCACGACCGCTCGCTGCACTGCAAGACCCTGCTCACTATCGTCGTCAAAGCGGGTTAGGGCATTAAACAGCTCGCGATTGGCGGCCAGTGCTGTATTAAAGGCATAGCGTTCGCTGACGTCATTGCTGACTTTATCAATGGTTTGATGCAGCAATTGATACAGGGACTGCTGATTTTTATCCAATTGATCTGTCTTTAGAGCACTGACATCGCCTTTCGCCAAGTGCTCTTGAATCACTTGCCAGAAGCGATTCACAAATCGGTTGGCGCCTTTGACGCCCTGATCCGACCACGCCAGTGATTGCTCGGGCGGTACATCTGACATCATGAACAAGCGCACGGTATCCGCGCCGTACTGCTCGATCATTGATTGTGGGTCGACACCGTTGTTTTTTGATTTGGACATTTTACTCACGCCGGCGCACTCGACGACAGCACCGGTGCCACGCTCCGTCGCCTTGATAACACGGCCCTTGTCATCGCGCTCGATATCGACATCGGAGGGCGCCACCCAAACTTTGGCCCCCTCTTCCACTTTGTAGAACGCTTCACTCAAAACCATGCCTTGGCACAGTAGACGCTCAAAGGGCTCATCGCCTTCGACCAAGCCCACATCGCGCATCAATTTGTGGAAAAAGCGCGCGTAGAGCAGATGCAAAATTGCGTGCTCAATACCACCGATGTATTGGTTGACGGGCAGCCAGTAGCGAGCCGCATCGGGATCCACCATGCCTTCGTTGTAATCGGGGCTACAGTAGCGCGCGTAGTACCAGCTCGACTCCATAAAGGTGTCGAAGGTATCCGTGTCGTGCTCAACCGCTTGGCCCTTTAAATCGGCTTTCGCCCACTCGGGGTCGGCCTTAATCGGCGACTGCACACCGTCTAACACCACATCTTCTGGCAGCAGTACGGGGAGACGATCCGCGGGAACGGGAATTTCCGTCTCGCCCTGATTAAACATGGGAATCGGCGCCCCCCAGTAGCGCTGGCGACTCACGCCCCAATCGCGCAGGCGAAAATTGACCTGGCGCTGACCTTTGCCCTCTGCTTCCAAGTGCTCGGCTATCGCCGCGCACGCTTCATCCGAACTCAAACCAGTAAATTCACCAGAGTCGACCAAGCGCCCCTTATCGGTAAACGCCGCTTTGGCTAAATCAATGTCCTCGTCTCCCGCTGGCTCGATGACCTGTTGAATAGGCAGGCCATACTGCCGAGCAAACTCCCAGTCGCGCTGATCGTGAGCGGGCACTGCCATCACCGCGCCCGAGCCGTACTCCATCAGCACAAAGTTCGCGACCCACACGGGAACGCTAGCCCCCGTCACAGGATGCTGAACGGTCAGCCCAGTATCCATGCCTTTCTTATCCATGGTGGCCATATCGGCCTCGGCCACCGAGCTGTTTTTGTGGGTCTCAATGAATTCCGCCAGCTCGGGGTTATTCTCGGCGGCAGCCAGAGCCAATGGATGCTCCATCGCCACGCCCACATAGGAGACGCCCATGAGCGTGTCGGGGCGCGTGGTGTACACCCGAAGCGCCTCGAGACCGACAACGCGTGAAGGTAGGGCAAAGTCCAGCTCCACCCCTTCCGAGCGACCAATCCAATTTCGCTGCATGGCTTTGACCTGATCGGGCCAGCCGTCGAGCTGATCTAGATCGTCCAACAGCTGCTGAGCGTAATCGGTAATCTTGATAAACCACTGGGGAATCTTGCGCCGCTCAACCGGCGTATCGCAACGCCAACAGCACCCCTCGATAACCTGCTCATTGGCCAACACGGTTTGATCGTGAGGACACCAGTTAACGGCCGATGTCTTTTTATACACCAGCCCCTTCTCATAGAGCTGCGTGAAGAACCACTGCTCCCAACGATAGTAATCGGGATCGCAGGTAGCGAACTCGCGCTTCCAGTCATAGGCAAAGCCTAGGCGCTTCAACTGCCCGCGCATGTAGTCGATATTTTCGTAAGTCCATTTAGCGGGAGCCGTTTGATTCTTAATCGCCGCATTCTCTGCGGGCAAACCAAAAGCATCCCACCCCATGGGTTGCATGACGTTTTTGCCCTGCATCCGCTGGTAGCGCGAGATAACATCGCCAATGGTGTAGTTGCGCACATGTCCCATGTGTAAGCGACCACTGGGGTAGGGAAACATCGATAGGCAGTAATAACTCTCCTTCGACGTATCTTCACTGACTTCAAAGACTTTCTGCTCAGACCAAGCGGACTGAACACGTTGTTCTATCGATTGGGGATCGTATTGCATAAATTGTAATTACGCTTGTTGTAGACGAGTGCGCACTTGGCGCAGAAAATCGAGTAAAAAAGGCAACACCAAAGCGATACCACAGGCCAAGACAAACCCTGCTACTGCAATGAGCAATTTCTTAGGTGCAGAAGGCGCATCGGGCAAGCTGGCCTCTTTGATCGCTCTAGTCGCTTCAATAGAAGCAATTTCGCGCTTCGCTTCAGATACGTTTTTATATGCACCGGATAAGTCAATCTGAGATGACTGGGACGACGAAGACTCAACACGCTCAATGTATTGTTCCAACGCTGCTATTTCCTGCTCCCTAGAGCGAATCGCTCCCTCCACCAATGGCTGATGCGTATCGTGCAGTGCGCTAGCCAACAGCTGGGCGTACTTCTGAGCTTCCTCAGCGGTTTCCCCCAGAGCGACCAACTCAATCACAGCCCCTTCGCCTTTGGCATTAAAATTCACTTTTTCCAACCGAGGCAGTGGGCGTGCCTTATTAGCATTAATCCCATGTTTTGCCTTTAATCGGTTGGCCACTTGCTCAGCAGTTGCAAACATAAAGCGTTCATCTTTGACCTGCATGCTAGCTAACTCAACATACACTTTGCTCTCATAACGCTCTTGCAAAAAGCTCATGCCCACTAAAACCAAGGCAAACACCAACACAGCCGCGGTTACAGCCGACTTCCAATAGTGAAGCCACGTGACAGTCAAGTCGACCAGACTCAACTCTTGATACTGCTCTTGATATGAGGAATCACTCGACATGTCTCTTTCTCCAAACCATTCCAATAATAAGCCCGAGGGTCAGTGCGACGCCTAGCCACCACTGCCCAATGAAGGTAAACGGCGTCGAACCGCGCCACGGTTGTATATCGACTAATTGGCTATCCGCTTTAAACGAGGTCAGAACCGCATTGACCCGTCCCTTAGCATCGATCGCTGCGGTGATCCCCGTATTGGTAGCGCGGGCGATGGGACGCGCGAACTCGCGAGCTCTCAGGCGCGCCATTTCGAGATGCTGGTGAGGTGCAAAGGAATCGCCAAACCACGCATCATTACTCGCATTGACCAACAACTGCGCATTGGGCAGTACGGCGCGCATGACATCGGGGTACACCATTTCATAACAAATACTCACCCCTACAGGCACGCCCGACAACACCATGGGCGCGCGCTGTAGAGGGCCGCTCGCCATATCCGACATGGGAATATCGACAAAGGCGGAAAACACCTCCATCGCCCACCGCAACGGCATGTACTCCCCGAAGGGCACGAGCTGGTGCTTGCGATAGACCTGACCTTGGCCACCGACTTCGAGCATCGCATTATAGTAATCTCGGCCATTCTCTGCACGCTGAAAAACGCCCGTCAGCAATGCCGCCTGCCCATGCGCCATATCGCGCTCTATATAGCGCCAAAAGCCACCCACTTGGTTGTCGTATGTGGGCACGGCCGTCTCGGGCCACACGACAATATCGGCACTTCGCCAATAGGGCTGAGAGAGTTTCCGATAAGCCTGCAAACTGACATTCAAGTGGCGACGCTGCATTTTAAGCTCTTGGGGGATGTTGCCCTGTATTAAAGCGACCTCCACTGGGTCGCCCGCTGGCTCTCCCCACTCCACCCACTGCAAGGGCCACACAATCAACACTAGCGCGAGCCCAAGGAGACGCTGCCTTCCCGTTCCCAGCACCACCAAAACCAACACCGCAACAGCGACGGCACCCGCCCCCAAACCGCCTAACATCGGCAACAAACCTTCGAACGGCGTATCTAACAGTACGGACCCTGTCGGCAACCATGGAAAGCCTGTCATTAACCAGCCACGCAACCATTCGAGCGCCGCCCAGGCCGCCCCCAGAAAAACCGCCTGTTGATAGACGCAAGCGCTCGCGGCAAAACAGCCGCGCCAAAGCACGACTACCAACCCGGGGAACAGCGCCAAATAAACGACAAACAATGTGGTAAACGAGGCGGCGGCAAGAGGCGTTGCGCCGCCAAAATCGTGCATGCTGTTGTAAACCCAAGACACCCCGACGCCGAAGGCCCCCAAGCCCCACAGCCAACCGCGTAAAAAGCCCGCCGCCGCGCCCGATTGGCGGGCACTCCAAACCAAGCCAGCCAAAGCGACAAACGCCAGTGGACGCCAAGCTAGCGGCGCAAAACCTAAGGGAAACAGCGCACCACTGATCAATGCCACAGCCAGTGTGGCCCGCGCCTGCCAGCGACTGGGTTTAGCCGAGCTCACGAATCGTCGTCCGCCTCCGCCATCGTCGGCTCATCCAGCGATTCTTCCGTGGTCACTTTGAGACGGTAGATACGTCGGGAATCGGCTCCCAATACCGTAAACAGGATGCCCTCCGACTCAACCTGCTCACCGCGCTTAGGCACATGCCCCAAGAGACGCATGACATAGCCGCCGATAGTATCGGCATCTTCATCGCTCAATGTCGTTTTGAAAAACGCATTAAACTCTTCGATCTCCGTCAGTGCGTGAACCGTGTAGTGTCCTTTGCGGTGCGGGCGTATGTAGTGGTCTTCCTCGCTATCGTGTTCATCGTCGATTTCCCCGACAATCACTTCCAGCACATCTTCAATGGTGACCAAGCCCGAGACGCCACCGTACTCATCCACCACCATAGCGAGGTGATTGCGGCTGCTGCGAAATTCATTTAACAGGGTAATCAAGCGTTTGCTCTCGGGGATGATCACCACTTGGCGCAAGATGTCGTCTAGGGCAAATTCCTCGGGACGCCCCGCGTACTTCAGCACGTCTTTCGCGAGTAGAACGCCGACCAATTCATCCCTATCACCAGCAATCACAGGAAAGCGCGAGTGCCCCGACTCCGTCAGAATATTGAGCACATCGCCGAAATCTGCGCCCTGCTCTAGCACTGTCATGTGGGAGCGGGGAATCATAATGTCCCGCACGCGCATTTCCGTCACTTCAAACACGCCCTCGACCATGGCCAAGGCATGCAGATCAAACAAGCCACGCTCTTGGGCATCGCGCAGCACCTCGAGAATTTGATCCAAATTTTGAGGGTCGTTGCCGCCAAAGGCTTGGCCGAGCTTTTCAAGCCAGTTCGGCTGGCTAGCGCTGCGCCCTTGGCGGCTACTCGATGAAGGTTCGTCTTTCATTGCGTGATTACCTGTAGGGGTCCTCAATTCCGAGAGAAGCGAGTATATCGCGTTCCAATGCTTCCATTTCAAGCGCTTCGGTGTCTTCTATGTGGTCGTAACCACACAAGTGCAACATGCCGTGTACCACCATATGCGCCCAGTGCGCGCGCAATGGCTTGCCCTGCTCGCCTGCCTCGCGCTCCACTACCGCGGGGCAAATGGCGATATCACCCAACAGCTCCAACTCGCCATCGATTGGGGGCATTTGCATGGGAAAGGAGAGCACATTGGTTGGCGAGTCCTTCCCTCGGTAGTCGCAATTCAAGGACTGCGACAGCTCTAGCTCTAACCATTTGAAGCTAACTTCCACGCCCGCGCTGAAAGATCGGGTAATGGCTGCCAAAGTGGCGGATGTCCACTCCCTGACATCCGCCTCGCTCGGCAACCAACGCGCCCCTTGTACAGAGGGGTCAATATCCAACTGCAGTGTCACTACTGATTTTCCTCAGCCGCCGCATAGGCGTCGACAATACGGCGAACCAGCGGATGGCGCACCACATCCTTTGCAATAAATTGAGTCGTATGAATGCCATCGACCTCTTTTAAAATATGCAGCGCATGGCGCAAGCCCGAGGACACTTTGTTCGGCAAATCAATTTGTGTCATGTCCCCAGTAACAACCGCAGTAGAACCGAAACCAATGCGAGTCAAAAACATTTTCATTTGCTCGACGGTCGTGTTCTGCGCCTCATCCATCACAATAAAGGCTTCATTCAAAGTCCGACCCCGCATGTAAGCGAGAGGCGCGACTTCGATCACATTGCGTTCCATTAAGCGAGCCACTTTATCAAAGCCCAGCATTTCGTAGAGCGCGTCATACATAGGGCGCAAATAGGGATCCACTTTTTGTGCCAGATCGCCCGGCAAAAAGCCCAACCGCTCACCCGCCTCGACAGCGGGGCGCACTAATACCAAGCGGCGCACGCGATCGGATTCGAGCGCCTCAACGGCACAGGCGACCGCCAAATACGTTTTACCCGTTCCCGCCGGCCCGACACCAAAGGTGAGATCGTTGTTTCGAATACCCTCAATGTAGCCCGCTTGGTTGGGGCCTCGAGCTCGAATTTGGCTGCGCCGAGTCCTTACAATCGCCTCGGGAGCCGATTTGTTAGCCACCATTTCTAGCCCCGACTCCTGCAGGGCGAGGTGAACGGCCTCGGCGTTAAGCACCTCGACCTCCGTTTGATCGTAGAGCGCTTTAATCAACTCGCACGCCGCATTAATCGTCGACGGCGCCCCCTTCAACTGGAAGCGCGAACCTCGATTGGCAATCGATACGCCCAAACGATTCTCGATTAAGCGCAAGTGTTGATCGAGCTGGCCGCACAAGTTGGCCAAACGCTCGTTATCTTCGGGCTGCAATATCAAGTCTAGGGAGTCGCTATGGGACACAATGGCTCCAGTGATTAGGCTGCGGTTGCAGCAAAGCGGCCGCGGGGGCGATCGTAGTCAAACTCCGCCACATCGACGAACTCCCCACGCAGAGAGTTGGGGTAGGCCTCGGTAATACGCACATCGACAAACAGGCCAATTAAGTTGGGGCTGCCGGCAAAATTGACGACGCGATTGCACTCAGTGCGTCCCGAAACCTCATTGCTATCCTTTTTCGATACGCGATCCACCAGCACCCGTTGAATACTACCCACTCGCGACTCCGAGATTTGGCGAGCGTTGTCGGCAATTTCCTTTTGCAAAATTTTCAGACGCTCTTTTTTTACCGTCATGGGAACATCATCGGGCAAGTTGGAGGCGGGTGTGCCCGGGCGGGCAGAGTAAATAAAACTAAAACTGGTATCGAAGCCAATCTCGCGGATCAATGACATGGTCTGTTCAAAGTCTGTCTCCGACTCACCGGGGAAGCCAATAATAAAGTCCGACGACAAGCTCAAGCCGGGGCGCGCCTTGCGCAGCTTGCGAATTTTGGACTTATACTCCAACGCCATGTGGCCCCGCTTCATCGCAGCCAGTATGCGATCGGCTCCACTTTGCACCGGCAAGTGCAGATGACTGACCAGCTCGGGCACCGTTTTGTAAGCATCGATAATCGCATCGGTAAACTCGACGGGGTGAGAGGTGGTATAGCGAATGCGGTCAATGCCATCGACCGCCGCCACGTAGTGCAACAAGGTGGCGAAATCGCAGATCTCACCCTCGTGGGTCTCGCCGCGATACGCGTTCACATTTTGCCCCAGCAAATTGATCTCGCGCACTCCCGCCGCCGCCAATTGGGCGATCTCGGCAATCACATCATCGAGGGGACGGCTGACTTCCTCGCCGCGGGTATAAGGCACCACACAGAAAGTACAGTATTTGCTACAGCCCTCCATAATCGACACAAAAGCCGAGGGCCCCTCGACGCGCGGCGCGGGCAGGTGATCGAACTTTTCAATCTCGGGGAAGGAAATATCCACCACGGGCATTTTCTTAATGCGCACGCTACTCACCATTTCGGGCAAGCGATGAAGTGTTTGCGGGCCGAACACCATGTCCACAAAGGGTGCGCGCTCACGCAGCGCCTCGCCCTCTTGGCTGGCCACACAACCGCCCACACCGATCACCAAATCGGGATTTTTTTCTTTCATTTGGCGGTAGCGCCCCAACTGAGAAAACACTTTCTCCTGCGCCTTCTCGCGAATCGAGCAGGTATTCATCAGGATCACATCGGCCTCCTCGGCCGAGGTCGTCAATTCATAGCCGTCCGCTTGGTGCAGTACATCCAACATCTTGTCGGAATCGTACTCGTTCATTTGACAGCCGTGGGTTTCAATGAAGATTTTTCGCGCCATAAGAAAAAACCCGCCAAAAGGGCGGGGATTGTATCAATTTCAGATAAAAATCAACAGGATAGAGCGCGACAAAGAATCGCACCCCAGAGCCACACTTAAAAGGGTATATCGTCGTCAAAATCCGGCGCATCGTAGGCCGGAGCGGGCGCGGAGCCGCCCTGCTGCTGAGGTGGCTGCTGCGCACCCTGCTGAGGCGCCTGTTGACCACCGCCATACTGCTGCTGACCGCCGCCAAAACCGGCCGAACCACCACTTTGACCGCCCC
>DS990605.1:0-1263 GCA_000155715.1 gamma proteobacterium HTCC5015
TTCGTGGTTCTATCATAGACCGTACCGTCGTTTTTGATATCAAAGTGCGAGGTTGGCGCCGTCGCCGGCTCAGACAAGTCGCACTTTTGCTCCCTCGCCTGAACGCCACTCGCCAATATCAAGGCCGCCAAGCCCAGTAATGAAACCCCAATCTTTTTCACTTTCACCACAATCACCTAATTCAGCCAATGGAATGGATGCTTACGCTTTTATTGTTGTTTTGCGCAGTCTATGACCAAAAAATACAAATATAGTTCCTATTTTACAATACCCCACGCCTGTAAAGACGACAGACGCATTCCTTTTAACAAAAAAGCCGCCTCGTTGAGGCGGCTTTTTAACGTCTAATGGCACTAGCTAGGAGCTTATACCGTCGTTACTCGAGCAAAGCGCCGCTTCCCCACTTGGTAGACGGCAGTCACACCCGACACGCATACATACCCCTTATTCGCCACTTTTTCACCGTCAATTTTGACCGCCCCTTGCTTAATCATACGCATCGCATCCGATGTGCTAGGACACAGTTTGGCGGCTTTGAGCAGAGCGGGAAGCCCCAAGCCCTCACCGACGGGGATCTCCAGCTCATCCATCTCTTGCGGCATCGCTCCCTTTTGAAAGCGAGCGACAAACTGCTCTCGTGCCTGCTCGGCAGCCTCTTGGCTGTGAAAGCGGGCAATCAATTCTTCTGCCAACTGGAATTTAATATCGCGGGGATTGGCCCCTTTTTCGACATCAGCGCGCAACTGCACCACCTCATCTAATGGCCTAAAGCTGAGCAATTCAAAATAGCGCCACATCAATTCGTCGGAAATGGACATCACTTTGCCAAAAATATCGTCGGGCGATTCATCAATACCTATATAGTTGCCCAGCGACTTCGACATTTTTTGAACGCCGTCCAAGCCTTCCAACAAAGGCATAGTGATCACCACTTGGGGGGACTCGCCTTCCTCTCTCTGCAGCTCTCTACCCATGAGCAAGTTGAACTTTTGATCCGTACCGCCCAGCTCAATGTCGGCCTTGAGCGCCACGGAGTCCCAGCCCTGAACCAGTGGATACAAAAATTCGTGGATCGCGATAGACTGGCCGCTCGTGTAGCGTTTTTTGAAATCATCACGCTCCAGCATACGAGCCACTGTCTGCTTGGCCGCCAAGCGAATCATCCCCTCGGTTCCCAACTCGTTCATCCAAGTCGAGTTAAACACCACTTCCGTTTTTTCGGGGTCGAGAATTTTGAAAATTTGCGCTTTGTACGTCTCTGCA
>DS990605.1:1283-85407 GCA_000155715.1 gamma proteobacterium HTCC5015
AATCGGGCGCCGTTGGATCAAAACCCGCTTTAACGCGCAGAGGTCGACCGAGTTTAAGCTTCTCCACCAACTCGCTTTCTAATAGCACTTCATCCGCACCGCGGTGAATAACGGCAAGCTGCTCCTCAATAGGGGGCTGAACACTCATTATTGAAACTCCTCAGAGATTTGGGGCGAAACCATACCGATTTCACCCCAAAAGCCAAGCCTTTTATAAGCGATGGCCCTATTCAGCATTGACCAGCCCTCCGCTTAAAGCTAGTGTTTGCACATCATATCCTCAGTAAATTCATTGCATTAGCCGCAAAAATGAAACCAACACGCAAACATCTACGCCGTGGCGCCACTCGCTCTAGCGACACACCTAAACGCCACTGGAGCTTAAACTGGCGACTGCACAGCGTCATCATTATGGTGGCAGCGATATCCAGCGTGCTCTTTTTAACCGAATCCGAAGACACGCAAGCCTCTTCCACACCTGCGACCACGTCTCAAGAGGGCATCACCCTCGCTCTACCTCAGGAGCGCGATCAGGTTTCGGAACAAGAGTCGCTACTGCCGCCACAAAAAATAGCCCCACCCACTACCGCATCAACTCTCGCCGCGCCTCGCTCCGAGCCAGCAGCGCCCACTCAAGAAGCAGCTGCCACCTCGGATGCGAAGGAACTGCCTGATCAGCCCACGACTACAGCGAGTGACAAGGCGCTTGAATGGCAAACAGCACGCGTTAAGTCGGGCGATTCGCTGGCTCGCATCGCCTACCGCGCTGACATAAAAGCCTCAGAGATCCACCATTTAATGAACACGGACAACGAAGCCATACAAACGCTCACTCGCATTCGCCCCGGTGACGAGCTTCGCTATCGCAGCAGCGCCTCTGGCGACTTGCTCGCTCTGGAATACGACACCAGTGACACCGAGCGCCTTAGTGTTATAAAAAATGGCGATCAATTTGCCGCCGAAGTGATTGCGCGGCCCTACGATGTGTTTGAAAACCGCATTTCGGCCACCATCGACTCCTCTCTTTTCGGTACCGCCAAAGCCGCCGGGCTCAGCGACAACCTCATCATGGAACTGGCCAACATTTTTGGATACGACATCGACTTCGCACTCGATGTGCGCCACGGCGACACCTTTACGGTGATTTGGAAGGAGTACTTCCGCAACGGGGAAAAGATCAAAGATGGCGACATCATCGCCGCCGAATTCATCAACAATGGCCGCACCGTGCGCGGCGTACGCTATACTGATGCCAGCGGCCACACCGATTACTACGCCCCCAACGGCGACAGCCTGCGCAAAGCCTTTATTCGCAGCCCCGTGCATTTCACCCGCATCTCATCCAAATTTAACCCTAATCGGCTGCACCCGATTTACAAAACTCGCCGCCCTCACCGCGGCGTCGACTACGCCGCTCGCACAGGCACCCCCATCATGGCCGCGGGCGATGGCAAGGTTATTTTTCGCGGCAAAAAGGGCGGCTACGGCAACTGTGTCATCATCCAACACGGCCAGCGCTACAACACGCTCTACGCCCATATGTCGAGCTTTAACCGCAAAGTGGGTTACGGCACCCGCGTCAAGCAGGGCCAAGTCATCGGCTATGTCGGCGCCACGGGCTGGGCCACTGGGCCGCACTTGCACTACGAGTTCCGCGTCAATGGCGTTCATCGCAACCCTTTGACCGTCAAACTGCCCTCTGCCGAACCGTTAAAAGCGCAGTACAAAGCCGACTTTGAACGCTTTAGCCAACCGCTTATGGCGCAACTCAATACACTGACGCGCACTCAGCTCGCCCTGAATAGTCAGTAATTCACATGAGCTTATATATCGGCTTAATGTCGGGAACCAGCGTCGATGCTATCGACGCCGCACTCGTCAACTTTTCAGACGACCACTCCCCCGAACTCCTCCATGCTCAGGCCACGCCGTTTCCCGAGGAGTTGCGCGCCTCGATTCTCACCATCATCCAAGAGCCCAGCTGCGCCAACCTCGACATGCTAGGCGCTTTGGACATCGCCCTAGGCCACGCCTATGCCGATGCGGTAAAAGCCCTCCTAGAAACCGCGGAAGTCGAGGCCAGTGAGATTGTCGCCATCGGCAATCACGGGCAAACCGTGCGCCACCAACCGGACAGCGAACTGCCTTTCAGCACCCAACTTGGCGATGCCAGCATCATCGCCGAGCACACAAGCATTGCGACCGTCGCCGATTTTCGCAGCCGCGACCTCGCTGCAGGAGGCCAAGGCGCGCCCCTCGTCCCCGCTTTTCATCAAGCACTATTTGATACAGGCGAGTCCCGCGTCGTCCTCAATATTGGAGGCATCGCCAACATTACCGTGCTTGGCCAGAGAGACGAAGGCGGTGAAGCGCTTATCACTGGTGTAGACACTGGCCCGGGAAACACGCTACTCGACGCCGCCTGCCAGCACTATTTAGAAGAAAATTACGACGCGAATGGCGACCACGCTCGACAAGGCACCGTTATCGCCCCTCTGTTTAAAGCCCTGAGCAGCGACGATTACTTTTCTCGAAGTGGCCCCAAGAGTACCGGGCGTGAGCATTTTAATTTGCACTGGCTAAACGACCACCTACGCGAGCACGACGACATCGAAGCCGTTGACCTGCTCGCCACACTCAGCGAACTCACCGCCTGGAGTATCGCCGAATCCATTCGCAACAAAGCGCCCGACACCCAACGCGTTATGGTCTGCGGTGGTGGCATCCACAATACCGACCTGATTCAACGCATTCAATCCCGACTGGACTGCCTCGTCGTCTCCACCGAGCAACACGGCCTACATCCCGATTGGGTTGAAGCCACCGCCTTCGCCTGGCTGGCCAAACGCTGCATCGACCGCCAGCCCGGCAACCTCCCCAGCGTGACTGGCGCCATCGGCCCCCGCATACTGGGCGCCATCTACCCCGCCTGATTCTCGGCGCCTTCGGTCTACATGGCCGAAATGACACAGCGGCCAAAGAGCACACAGAGTGTATTCACCCCTCTCCCATCTCGAGAGAGGAGCCAAGGGAGAGGGAGCGTTATCGCGAGCCCGCAGTGGCGTGGTGATCTGCCAAACGGTTCCCGCAGAATGCTTCACAGAGTTTTTGGTTATCATTCCGGAAAGCGCACAGCGCTTATCCGGAATCTCTATAGACCGGGCAGCGAAGGGCGAACACGGCAGAAGTCTCGAAGGCACATCCGCCACCTTTTCGGCGGAAGCGGCTACGTCGCGTCTGCCCTACGCCCTTTAAACTCTCTGTGAACTCTGTGGCCAACAACAAAAAAGCCCGCCAGGTGGCGGGCTTTTGAGGCATCGTGGCGAGCGGCTTAGCGCTGGTCGATGGCTTTGTAGTCGCGCAGTTTGTAACCCTCGTAAATTTGCGTGGGGCGGAAAATGCGATTGTTGGCGATTTGCTCGCGCCAGTGTGCCAACCAACCCGTGAGGCGGGAGACGGCAAAAATGGGCGTGAATAAATCGACGGGAATGCCCAGCTCTTGATAGAGAATGCCCGAGTAAAAATCCACATTGGGATAAACGCCCTTGGCGCCTAGGCGCGCTTCGCAGATTTCTTCAACAGTGAGGGCCGTTTCAAACAAAGGCGATACGCTGCCTTTCTCTTCGCCATACTCGCGCAACATTTTTTCAAGAATTTTAGCGCGCGGATCTTTAACCGCGTACTCGCGGTGACCCATGCCCCAGATCACATCTTTGTTGGCCAGCGCGTTATCAATCCACGCTTCCGCCTTATCCTTCGTGCCGATTTCTTCCAGCATATGCAGCACGCGCTCGTTGGCGCCACCGTGCAACGGACCGGCCAGCGTACCAACCGCCGAAGACATCACCAGCGCGGGACGCGCTAGAGCAGAGGCCGTCACCATGGCGGTGAAAGTCGAGGCGTTAATGGTGTGCTCGGCGTGCAGCACCAAGCAGGCATCCATCACGCGAACATCCGCCGCATCGGGCTCTTCGCCACGCAGCATGTAGAGGAAGTTTGCGGCGTAGCCAAGGTCTTTGCGAGGCGCGATGGGCTCATTGCCGTTACGGATGTGCTCCCATGCGGCAACAATCGTGCCGTACTGGCCGATTAAGCGAACCGACATATCGTCGTTGTAGCTGTCGTTGCCTTCTTCACCCGCGTAAACGCCATCGAGCGCGGCAGTGGCCGCCTGCAACACGGCCATAGGATGGGTGTTTTTAGGCAGCGCTTTAAGCATCTGAATGATGCTGTCATCGACTGGGTAGTTCTCGCGCAACTTTTGCGTAAACGCTTCGAGCTGGGCCGCTGAGGGCAGCTCGTTGTCCAGCATCAGCTGAGCCGTTTCTTCAAAATTACTTTTAGTGGCCAGCTCCTGAATGGAGTAACCGCGAAAGGCGAGGATGCCGTTGGCACCGTCGAGAGATGAGACTTTAGACTTGGTGGCAACAACGCCGCCCAAACCGGGAACGTATTCGCTCATGGAATTCCCCTTTGTTTATCTGCGGAAATCTAATTACGCCAGCCACGCTGCCGGCACGGATTGCGAGGCGCGTAACCATACTCGAAGTCGCCCTCTCAGGCAATGTACACCCGCCCTTTTTAAGGTAAGCATTTGAATTTTTAATGAAAGCAGGCGCGATAGACGCAAAAAAGGCTCTACCGAGAGCCTTAATCAAACGCCGCTATTACACGGAGAAGGAAGAACCACAGCCGCAGGTCGTACTCGCATTCGGGTTGCGAATCACAAACTGAGCACCCTCTAGTCCCTCGGTATAGTCGATTTCAGCGCCCGCCAAGTACTGATAACTAATGGGATCGACCAAGAGAGTGACTCCCGCGTTCTCAACAGCGGTGTCGGCACCGTCGACATTTTCGTCAAAGGTGAAGCCGTACTGGAAGCCCGAACAGCCCCCCCCCGAAACGAACACACGCAGTTTCAAGGCCTCGTTTTCTTCTTCGTCGATCAATGTTTTGACTTTTTGAGCCGCCGCATCGGTGAAGACCAAGGGGTCGGGCAAGCCAAAACTAGGGCTTTCAATGCTTAAATCTAAATCGCTCATGCTGTACTCCTACCCGCAGGCTTATGAGTTTACTATAGCAAAATCCGTGGCTTCTCACTTTGTCGACTTGGCTGAATTGGCTGAATCCGCTTTGTCGCTCTTTTCGTCCGCCGTGGCACCCTCGGCCTCCTGAGCAGGCTGCTCCCGCTCGAGCTCACCGTCTTCCGCTTGGTGCTCTAAAAGGCGCATTTCGCTGCGAGGACGATGTACTAGATTGCCATTGATGGAGGCGCCCATGGCCATTTCAAGGAGGTTGTAATAGACATTGCCCGACACCTCGGCGTGGGTGGAGAGCTCAACGCGATTGCTGGCGTAAACATCACCCTCTACCTCGCCATCTATCAGCAAGTTGGGCACGTGAATTTCACCCTCCACTCGACCGCCGCGATTCAGCGTCAGCATAGAGCTCTCCGTGTCCTTGGCTGTGATGTTGCCTTTCACCACCCCGTCGACATGCAGGCAGCCTTCGAACACCACGTCGCCACGAACCTCTGTATTCGGCCCAACCATGGTATCGAGCTTAGCCGACTTGAATTTACTAGAACTTCCCCACATTACTGCTCTCCCGAGACAACACTCTGCCAAGGATACACCTCGGCGACCGATTCTAAACGCCCACTACTGGGACTGACTGTAACAATAAGCTCAGCGGGAAGCGCTCCCTCCTTCCACTCGAACTCGCCTGATACGCGCTGAAAAAACTTATAGCGAAAATCCTGTCGATCGAGCTCTCGCTCTATCGAGGGCTCTGTTTCGTCAGATGCGCTCGCCACCCCCACACTCACATGCCCCGAGGCAAAGCGGCTGTTACTGCGCACTTGCGTCAATATCAGTAGGTATTGGTAGTGATTGGGTTGCTCTGTTGGCAAAACCTCAAAACTTTTTATGTGCAGGCCTGGGTCGCGCTCGGCGGGACTCAGCAGGCTTTGATAAAAAACGAGCTCTTCGCGCAGCTCAATTAACTGACTCTGCAATTCCGCCAGCGCTTGGCGCGCCTCCTGCGCTTCCGCCCGATTCGACTCGCTGGTGCGCTCGGCCAAAGACGCCCTTTGCTGCAACTCTCTGCGCTGACTCTGGGTCGCATCAAGCTGCGTGCGCAACTGCCCAACGGCCTCACTCAGCGCCTCGTAGCGATAGCCCGCAAACAAGTAGCCTACAGTGAACGCGATGGCCAGCAGCCCTGCAGCCACCAAACCATACAGCGCGAGACGCACTGTGTGACGACGAGGATCGTGCGGCTTAACTCGATAGTGCGCCATCGCTTACGGCCAAACGGGGCCAGCCATCAAGCCCGCTGTTTCATCGAGGCCAAACATTAAATTCATATTCTGAATTGCCTGCCCAGACGCACCTTTAATCAGGTTATCAATCACCGACAAGACGATAACCCGCTTGGGTCCCTGACGGTGAAGGGCCATGCGGCACTGGTTGATACCCCGAACCATCCCCGTCGAGGGATGAGAGCCCGCCGGCATCATGTCAACAAAAGGCTCATCGCAATAGGCCTGCTCGTAAAGCGCCTGCAAATCGGCATCCAGCGCTTCTGACTTTAAGTTGGCATAGAGCGTGGTCTCAATACCGCGCACCATCGGCAATAAGTGAGGCACAAATGTCACATCGGTTTCTGTGCCCGCCAAGGCGTCTAGGTTCTGGGCAATTTCGGGCAAATGGCGATGGCCCGTCGCGCCGTATGCCTTGAAATCTTCGGCGACCTCGCAAAACAAAGTGCCCACTTTGGCCCCGCGCCCGGCGCCACTGGCACCCGACTTGGAATCGGCAATCAAAGTGTCGACATCCACGAAACCCGCTTTTAACAGGGGCGCCAGTCCCAGCGTTACCGCCGTGGGGTAGCAACCTGGATTACCCACCACGCGCGCCTTGCGAATGTCATCTCGATACATTTCGGGCAGCCCGTAAACGGCCTCCTTCAAAATATCGGGGCAGGCGTGCTCCATGCCATACCACTCAGACCACAGCTGCGTATCTTGAATTCGAAAATCCGCCGACAGGTCTATAATGCGCGTGCCGGCCTCTAGAACCTCTCGCGCCTGCGACATCGCCACCCCGTGCGGCGTGGCATAGAACACCACATCGCAAGCGGCCAAAGCTTCCGCCGTCGGCTCAGAAAACACCAAATCCGTTTGACCCCGCAAACTGGGAAACTCCTGATCGAGCCGAGTACCCGCCAAGCTACGTGAAGTCACCACGGTCACCTCGGCTTGTGGATGCTCCTTCAACAAGCGCAATAATTCGGCGCCAGAATAACCTGTGGCGCCAACGATGCCAGCCTTAACAACGGGGAGTGTCATAACAATCTCTAAATTTTATCGAGTAGATGGCGCAAGCGGTGTTGACGCCCTGTCAATCAATCGCCAATCATACCGCCGCCCCACGGGTGTTCCAAGTCGCTTATCCTTTCTCAACAACAAAAAATGGCGGCCGCACGGCCTTCTTCGATTGTTTTCAGAGGACAAACCGTGGCGCAAGAATACAATTGACAATTATTATCATTTGCATAATCATAGCCACATGTATGTTTGTGTATGCAAAGGTGTTACGGATCATCAAATCCGTGAAGCGGTAGAAGACGGAGCAGATTCTCTGCGCGCCGTTCGCCTGCGCTTGGGCGTTTCTAGCCAGTGTGGCTGCTGCGCAAGCTGCGCCAAAAGCGTCATCGACGAGTGCAAATCACAAGCGACACCCTCCCAACCCCTCGCTCCCGGATTCGGCGGCGGTTCCGTGATGGCTTTTGCCGCTCCCAAAAAATCTTTTTAACGCGCTTTTCGCCACATTTCAGTGCGTTAGAGAATTAGCGAAAAACCGCCTAATTACCATTCCCATTTGCCTTTTGTCATCTACCTTTTGAGTTGCTATAAAGCGCTTAAGAAACTCACTTTTAATTGGAGACAGCCATGAAAGGCGACGCAAAAATCGTAGAATTCCTCAACGCCGCACTCAAAAATGAACTGACGGCCATCAATCAGTACTTTCTGCACGCCCGTATGTACAAAAACTGGGGGCTAGAAAAACTGAACGAGAAAGAATACGAAGAGTCGATCGATGAAATGAAGCACGCCGACTGGCTCATTGAGCGAGTTTTGTTTCTCGAAGGCCTACCCAACTTACAGGACCTCGGCAAACTTTACATCGGCGAAGATGTGGAGGACATGCTGCGCTGTGATTTGCGCCTAGAGTCCGAGGCGATCCCCCTACTGCGCGACGCCATCGAATACTGCGAGTCCGTGCGCGACTACGTTTCTCGCGACCTCTTTCAGAAAATTCTCGACAGCGAAGAAGAACACTACGACTGGCTAGAAACCCAAATCGAACTGATTCAACGCGTAGGTATTCAAAACTACCAGCAGAGCATGATGTAAACAGGTGGCGCCAAGCGCTACTATCAAAAGCCCTGAGCCTTAAAACTCAGGGCTTTTTTATTACTCAGCACAGATTAGGGCCTGTTACCACAAATTTGATGGTCACTGTTGTGACTAAAAAAGCGCCAATCAAGGCGCAAGGAGCGTGGTTTGGTGAATCCAAATGAGCGACGAGCAACGATGAGTGGCGCTTTTTTAGCCACAACCCGAAGGGCTGGAGCTATTTTCCGCCCAGCTGCGTTATCAGTCGTTTGTGTAGACGTACTACACGGCACTCCTTCTGCCTTGCTGGGCAGGAAAATGGCTTCCAGCAGAGATCATAAAATTTGTGGTAACAGGCCCTAGTAAAAAAACAGTGCCTGTGTCGGGCTAAAGCCCGACCTACATCAGAGCCTTAGGTGTGACCACCCGCTAAGTGCGGGGTAGCGTCACTCCGCGTTGACCTTGATACTTGCCACCGCGATCTTTGTAAGACGTTTCACACACTTCGTCAGACTCTAAGAACAGCATCTGAGCCACACCCTCATTGGCATAAATTTTGGCCGGCAAGTTCGTGGTATTGGAGAACTCTAGGGTGACATGTCCCTCCCACTCTGGCTCGAGCGGCGTCACATTAACGATGATGCCACAGCGGGCGTAGGTCGATTTGCCCAAGCAAATCGTCAAGACACTACGGGGGATGCGAAAGTACTCCACGGTGCGAGCCAAGGCAAAAGAGTTGGGTGGAATAATGCAAACATCCGACTGCACATTGACAAAACTTTTCTCGTCAAAGGCCTTGGGATCGACGACCGCAGAGTTAATGTTGGTAAAAATTTTAAAATCGGCAGCACAGCGTACATCGTAACCGTAACTTGAAGTGCCGTAAGAAACGATTTTTTCACCGTTCACATCTCTAATTTGGCCAGGCTCAAAGGGCTCAATCATGCCCTCACTCTCGGCCATCTGACGAATCCATCGATCCGATTTAATACTCATTGCGCGCTCCGCCTAGCTGTTGGCAAAGACGGCACTATATTGCATTGCGACGGAATCGCAAAGCACCCGCAAGCAGTAACAACAGGCTCCAAATGCTCAAGCTACCACCGCCCGTTCCACTTCGCCCACCCTCATCATCGTCATCACTCAGAGCGACTTTGATTTCGTAGGGCTCGGCACTGCGCTGGCTAGCGTTGCCCGCTAAATCCTGCACCGCACCTTCGAGAAACTGAAAATACAACGGAGTGGTACCATCCGCGCCGCCGTCGGCAGTTAAGGTCAGCGTATATTCCGTATCACTCACGCTTTGAACCCGTTCCACTTCGCCATTAACCACCTGAATGAAACTGGGGTCAAGCGAGCTAACCACCTCACTGCTCTCGACAGTGATATCAAACGCCGCGCGTTCAGTAATAACTTGATTGGGCAATTCTGGACTTAGAGACGGTGCTTCAGTGTCGATTTCAATATCAAGCGTCTTCTCGACAAAGTCACCCTCTGCATCAGTCAACGTAAAAACCATTTGCGCCGAGGAACGGCTCATATCCTCTATTTCTATGGATGACGTAAACATAACATAGGCCAATTGCTCTCGACGCCCTTCGAGAGTCACCGAACTAGACAGGTCTAATTCCGCGCTCGGAGGAGGGGTGTCGAGATAGCGAGCATAGTTTTCTGGCAACACCAATGTAGCAATATTGGTGGCGGTAATATCGAGGATCAAAGCATCGCTATTGTAGCGCTCATCATTCACGCCAAAACTATCGAAGGCGTAATCTGCCTGGTTCAAAAGAACCTGAGTGCCAACTGACAATGTAGGCGCATCCCCACATGGCACCCCTCTCACCTGCACGGATCCAATGTGCAAAGGTGTCGCAGTATCTCCTTGGCAACGGCGCACCGCCCCGCGCTGGTCGCGCTCTATATTTTCAAACAAATTTTTCAATGTGCTAGCTTCTGCGTCCGGTAGCGAGATCGCGTCTGCTTGATCCGCAAGAATCAGTGGGTCAACCGGAGTTGTGGGGGGGTGCGTCGGCGTCAACCCTCCTGCATCTTGTGGATCGGGATCGTCCGTTAGTGACGAAAGAACCGTCGATATGCTGCCACTTTTAGGCGCTAAACCACACAGCGTTAATGCTTTTCGATCCACTCCATAACACTGTTCAAAATCGTCGATACCGAGCCATGTAACAGCTGCGCCATCGAATCGCTGAAAAGGCTTGCCTGCTGGAACCAAATTATTGATTCCAATCACACTGAGCCTCAGCTTTTCATCCGATGCCTTAGCCGTGGGGTTGTCCACCCTCAGCACCACGGGCTGACTGCCACTAGCAGATGCAGAGAGCACATTGCCAAACAGGTTTACATCAAGTGTTTGAAGCAACGCTTCACCATTTGCTTCTGGCTGCTGAGAAATGCCATTGCCGTAGCGCAAGTCAAAATATACGGACTCGGCTGAGCAGGACGGGAGACAGTCATTGTCAAAAAATGTGTTAAACACCAATCTATTGCGACTACCTAACACCGTATTGAGTAGATAAATGCCAGCGCCCTCTGCTGCACCGTTACCGTTACTACCTCCTGACCCAGCCTCTACGGCATTGTCGCTAAAGGTCGTGTTTTCGATGTTTAAACGCCCACCATGGCTAAAAATGGCACCGCCATAAGCCGAGCCGCCTTGATCAGCGGCGCCACCACCAAAAGCCGAATTAGCTTGCCCCCCGCCAGAGCCGCCACCAAATCCGCCTGTGGCACCAGGGCCACCGCCGCCACCAACGCCGCCAGCACCACCGCCCAGTGCCGCTGCAGTCCAGCCGCCACCATTGGTACCGGGCTCATCATTGCTGACAAAGCCACCACCGAGGCCGCCCTCTTGAGAAGCACCCGCGACTCCAGTACCACCGCCACCAAAAGCGCCGCCACCGCCAGCGCCGTTCTCACTATCCGCGCCACTGCCTCCTATGCGGGCCATCTCTAGCTGCTCACTGGTCAAGCCAGAGATGCCAAACGGAACGGGAGACTGTCCCGCCATCACCCCACTGGCGGCCTCGCCGCCTAGAAACTCGCTGTTAAAAAAACCACCTCCGGTCAAGCCAGCCGCATCGCCGCCGACACCACCGCCGGCTCCATTGGCTTGCCCCCCCGAAGCCACGCCTCCCGCATCACCTCCAACGGCTTTGTTGTCGGTAAAAGTTGTTCGTCTTATCGCCAATATGCCTCGATTGTAAATGGAGCCACCTAACCCGGCGCCACCGCCACCGCCTGATACAGCACCATCACTGCCACTGCCACCACGAGCTATCCCACCCTTTAGGGTGACATCCTGTAGCGTTAACCGGCCCGAGACATAAAAGTGCCGCATCTCAGCACCCGATATTTCAATCGTCGCGCCATTACCAATAATCGTCAAAACGCCATTCACTGGCGGAAGGGCATTAGGACCGTACCAATAATTATCAACCGCGTTGACGGTGTAAGTGGTATTGCTTTGCAACTCAATTACATTAGGAGTGCTCCCTAGACAAGAGCCTGCCAAACGCATCGCCTCGACCAAATCCAGGTTCCCATCAGGGTTTAGCCCTCCGTTTTCAATTAAATCTTCAACGGAATCAATACTACTGAGTGCACTTTCAGAACATTCATAAAGGCCGATGCGCGCTCGCTCCCCGCCATCGCCCGGACCACCGCTACCAAAGCCCGCGTCATTTTCAGGCAAATCGTAGACGTCCAGGGTATTTGTATCGATCGTTGGCGTGTCGACTCTCAATGTCACCGCGTGGCTCGCCACGGGCGCGGCAACCAACAGAGCCCAGATGGCCCAGCGGGGTGTGTTCAACAGTATCATAATTTTCCTCTCCGACCGCGGAGCCTAGCACGAAGCCTTTTTAAGCGTCACTGTCTTCGCGCGCCGCCGCTCGATCATCTGACTACTACCAATGTAGCGAAAGGACTGTGAGCGACCTGTGATGAAAGAAGTTCCCCAACCACCGTCTATCGCAGGCTCATGACCGTCCACCCCTTGGCCTCGGCGTGTTGGCGCAGCGCAGGGGAGGGGTCGACGGCTACGGGGTGATCGACCTTCTCCAGCAGCGGAATGTCATTCTGCGAATCGCTGTAGAAATAGCTCTCTTCCAAGCTCGCGCCGTGCTGTTGCAGCCACTCTTGCAGCCGCTCGACTTTACCGCCTTGGAAGGACGGCACGCCCGACACTTTCCCCGTAAAGCGC
This sequence comes from gamma proteobacterium HTCC5015, assembly GCA_000155715.1. GTDB lineage: Bacteria > Pseudomonadota > Gammaproteobacteria > HTCC5015 > HTCC5015 > HTCC5015. Next base: position 13,907 of record DS990605.1, read on the forward strand.
CCATCGACGCACTCGGGACGGGTGGCAATCAGGTGGTCTACACCGAGGCGCCGAGCAATTAACTCGGTCACAAAGTGATTGGTCGCGGTGATAATCATCAAAGTATCGCCTTGATCTCGGTGCCGTTGCAGCAGTGACTCGCCTTTAGGCAGCACCATGGGCTCGATTACCTCGCGCATAAATTCATCGCGCCAGGCGTTCAAATCGGCGAGCGTGTTATCGGCCAAAGGCTTCAATGCAAACTGCAAAAAGGCCTCGATATCCAATTCGCCGCGCTCGTAGTCCTCGTAGTAGGCTTGATTGGCTCGTGTGTGAGCCTCGGCATCGACAACTCCTTTGCGGCATAAAAACTGGCCCCAGCTGTAGTCGGAGTCGCCGTGAAGCAGCGTGTTATCGAGATCAAAAATTGCCAGTGCCACCGTTCCTATCACCCCGTGTTAAAACTTGGCGAAATGCGCCATTTTGTGGAAGAATCGGCAAGTATAGCAGCGTACCTTGGGGGTGCGCATTCAACGGCGATAGGACGACAGCATGCAAGGCGCAACTCTGACAAAAAGCGATCAAGTCATTGATAGGGATGGCTATCGAGCCAATGTGGCCATTGTCATGCTTAACGACAACGATCACGTATTTTGGTGTCGCCGCATCGGCCAAGATGCTTGGCAATTCCCACAGGGGGGCATGCAGCCCGAGGAAACCCCCGAAGAGGCCATGTTTAGAGAGCTGCGCGAGGAGACAGGGCTGCTACCACACCACGTCGACATTGTCGGCCGCACGCAAAACTGGCTGCGCTACGACCTGCCCGAACATTTGATTAGAAAGCGCTCAAAGCCACTTTGCGTTGGGCAAAAACAAATTTGGTACCTGCTTAGGTTTCGCGGCATTGAGAGCGATGTGCGCCTCAATATTGCCCCAAAGCCGGAGTTTGACGACTGGTGCTGGGTGGACTTTTGGCAACCCGCTCAAGAGGTTATCGAATTTAAACAACAGGTCTACCACTCTGCTCTGCGGGAGCTCGAATCACTGATCAAGCGAGGCTAGGGGCATGCTCAGCCAACTGCGCAGCATCACTCAAGAAGCCAGCGCTGCCAAACGGCTAGACGATGCCCTTGGCATCATCATCGACGGCGTGCAAAGCGCACTCTCTGTAGACGCCGTCTCGGTCTACTTAGCCGAGGAGCACAACACCGGAACCGAACTCGTTTTGCGCGCCTCCAAAGGCCTCAAATCCAAAGCCATTGGCAAAATTCGCATGCGCTTTGGCGAGGGCTTGGTGGGCACGGTCGCCGAGCGCGCCGAACCGCTCAATCTCGACCACGCCGCGGCCCACCCACACTTTAAGTACTTTCCGGAAACCGGCGAGGAGTCGTTTCACTCCTTTCTCGGCGCACCGATTATCAACTACGGTCAGACGCTGGGCGTGCTCGTGGTACAGCAACGCACGCCGCGCCTGTTCGACGAGGATCACGTCGCATTTTTGATCACATTGGCCGCCCAGCTTGGAGCCTCATTGAGCCAAGCGGCAGCCAATCAAGACTTCAATCAGTCGCGCAGCGCACTGCTGCCCAAAAAGGCCAAGCAGCGCATCACCGGTCTGGCGGGCTCGCCCGGCATCGTCATTGGCGAGGCCGTCGTCACCTACTCACTGGCCGACCTCAAGGCGGTCCCCGATCGCAGCCCCGCCTCCATTCCCGACGAAATCCGCCAGTTTGAACGCGCTATTGCCTCTACCCAAGAGGACATGCGCCGCATCGCCGACACCATGCGCGACGTACTGCCCAGCGAGGAAGTCGCACTGTTTGAGGCCTATGAAATGATGGTGCAAGGTGGCCCGATTGTAGACGACACCCTCGCCCGTATTCGGCGCGGCAATTGGGCTCAAGGCGCACTGCGCGAGACCGTCAGCGAACACTTAAAAATTTTCCGCGATGTCGACGACCCCTACTTGCGCGAGCGAGCCGAGGATATCCACGATCTCGGCCGCCGCATTTTGATGCACCTGCAGTCGCGCATCATCGAAAAGCGGCACTGGCCTCGACAAACCGTACTGGTTGGCGACTCTATTTCCCCAACCCAGTTGGCCGAGGTGCCGCCTGAGCGCCTAGCCGGGATTGTCTCAGTACACGGCTCGGGTTCGTCCCATGTCTCCATTTTAGCGCGGGCCATGCAAATCCCCGCCGTGATGGGCGTACGCGACTTACCTACGAGCCAAATCGACGGCAGCGAAATCATACTCGACGGCTACGCCGGCCACCTGTACATCAACCCTAGCTGGGCTTTAAAACGCGAGTACAGCCGCCTAATTAAGCAGGAGAAGCAGCAAAGTAAAGAGCTCACATCACTGGTCAATCAAACCGCCGTGACGACCGATGGGGTCCGCATCAATCTACTCGCCAACACGGGATTGATCTCAGACTTAACCCCCTGCCTTAAAAATGGTGCCGAGGGCATTGGCCTCTACCGCACGGAAGTGCCCTTCCAGATTCGTTCGCGCTTTCCCTCCGAGGAGGAACAATACGACATTTACCGTCAGGTGCTGGAGAGTTTTGCCCCACGCCCCGTCGTCATCAGGACACTCGATATCGGCGGCGACAAACCGCTGGAGTACTTCCCGATACAAGAGGACAACCCCTTTCTCGGATGGCGTGGTATCCGCATCACCCTCGACCACCCAGAAATTTTTCTCACCCAACTGCGCGCCATGCTGAGAGCCAACCAAGGCCTCGGCAATCTGCGCATCATGCTGCCCATGGTGTCGAGTATTCGCGAGCTCTACGAAGCCAAGCAATTAGTGCTTCAGGCACACAGCGAACTGCTGGAAGAAGGCAGCGTCAACAGCCATGAAATCCCGCGCATCGGCGTGATGATCGAAGTGCCCTCGGCCATTTATCTCGTCGACGCGCTCGCCGCCCACGTAGATTTTTTCTCAATTGGCACCAACGACTTAACCCAATACCTGCTGGCCGTCGATCGCAATAACGACCGCGTCGCCAAGCTATACGACTCCCTTCACCCATCAGTACTGCACGCCATTTTGCACATTGCCGATGCAGCCCAGCGCCATAACAAACCCGTCAGTGTCTGCGGCGAACTCGCCGGCGACCCACTCGGCGCGCTGTGCCTCATGGGCATGGGCGTTCACAGCCTGAGTATGAACGCAGGCAGCCTCTCAAAAGTCAAAAAAGTCATTCGCAGCTTCTCCGCCGAAGACTCTCAGGACATCGTCTCCGGCTGCCTGACGCTAGAGGACGGCGCAGCGGTACGCCAGCGTCTTCAGGAAGAGCTCGAGGCCGCGCACCTGGGCGGGCTCATTCGGCCCGGTTTGTAGTCTCCTAACAACGCTCTCCTCCGTGCTAAACTGCGCTGCCATGAAAAAATTTCTCGCCCCTGTCTTTGCCTTAATCGTACTTGCCTCTGTGGCCGCCGTATGGCTTGCGCCATCGGGCCTAGAACCCATGCCAGCGTTTAACATCCAAACACTGGATGGTCGCACGCTCTCCCAAGAGCAGTTGCTCGGCAAGCCGGTCTTTATGACCTTTTGGGCCACCAGCTGTGTCACCTGCGTGGCAGAAATTCCGTACCTCGTCGACCTGCATCAGCGCTACAGAGAAAGAGGGCTGGAAGTGGTCGGTATCGCGATGGACTACGATCCCATTGAGCAGATTCGGGCCATGCGCCAAGAGCGACAACTGCCCTACACCATCGCCCACGATGTCGACGGTCAGGTCGCCAACGCCTTTGGCAAAGTGCGATTAACCCCGACCAATTTGCTGATTGACCCCAAAGGGCGCATCGTTTTCAAAAACATTGGCGAAATTGATTTTAAACGCATCGAACAACAAATTGTGGAGATGCTGTAATGCTCTGGCTGAAAGCGTTTCACTTAATATTTATGGTGACTTGGTTCGCCGGCCTGTTTTATCTACCACGCCTATATGTCTACCACGCCATGGCCGAAGACACCCCCAGCAAAGAGCGCTTTAAAGTGATGGAACGCAAACTGTTTTGGGGCATCATGACGCCGGGCGGCGTGCTCACTCTCGGGTTTGGCTCGGCTTTGCTCATGGCGCAAAGCCATTGGCTGGGATCGGGCTGGATGCATTTCAAGCTCAAGCTACTCGCCCTGCTAGTGATCTATCACATTTGGTGTGGAAAACTGTTGCTGGATTTTAAACACGATCGCAATCCACACAGCCATGTTTGGTATCGTTGGTTTAACGAAGCCCCCGTACTCCTCTTGATAGGCATTGTCCTTCTCGCCACGTTAAAACCGTTTTAAGCGATTTCTATTCGCTTTCAATTTTAATGGCGCCAAAAGCGGCGGAGTAATCGCGCCCTCCCGCTTGGAGCGCTTTGAGGGTCGCTTTTGCAGTGGCTTCGAACACATTGCCCAAGGCGCCTGATCGAGCCGCCATCGGACTGCCCTCGTCACCCGCAGCGCGTATCTCAATCGTCAGCGGCCACTCGCCCAACAGAGGAACCGATAGCGTCTCAGCCATGCTCTGCCCGCCACCGTGGCCAAACAGCGGCTCTTCATGGCCGCACTGGCTACACACATGGGTGCTCATATTTTCCACAATCCCCAGCGTGCGAATGCCCACTTTTTCAAACATACCCACAGCGCGACGAGCGTCGAGCAAGGCGATGTCTTGGGGTGTTGTTACCACCACCGCGCCCGCAATGGGCATTTTCTGCGCCATCGTCAACTGAATGTCGCCTGTGCCCGGCGGCATATCCACGAAAAGAATGTCTAATTCGGGCCAGTGGGTTTCATCCAACAATTGCATCAAGGCGCGACTCACCATGGGACCGCGCCAAACCATCGGTTGATCTTGATCCACCAGTGCGGCCATTGAGTTAAACACCACACCATGGGCTTCGAGCGGCGTCATGCGCTCACCATCGGGAGATTCCGGGCGGCCCGTATTACCCAACATCATCGATTGACTCGGGCCGTAGATATCGGCATCCAGCACACCGACTGACAATCCCTGCTGCGCCAGTGCCACCGCCAGATTACTGGTTACAGTGGATTTGCCCACACCGCCCTTGCCCGAGGCAACCGCAATGATGTTTTTAATTTGAGCGTGGCCGGTTTGGCCCGTTTGCACTTGATAGCGTTGTAATGTCATCCCACTATTTTGCCACAGCCACTCGGCAACAATCTAAAAGACGGTTTTGTGGGCTTACTTGAGAGCCCAAGTGCTTTAAGAACGGCCCAGCAACACCCTAGCCCTGTGCCTCATCGGCTAAAAGCATTAGAATCGTGCCTTTCTTTCACAGCACTGGACTTAAAAGCACCATGAGCGACCGCCGTCGAATTCTGATGACCTCCGCCCTGCCCTACGCCAACGGCTCTATTCACTTAGGCCATATGGTGGAGTACATCCAAACCGACATCTGGTCGCGCTATCAAAAACTGCGCGGTCACGAGTGCTACTACGTCTGCGCCGACGACGCCCACGGCACGCCGATTATGCTCAAAGCACAGAGTGAAGGCGTTACCCCCGAGCAACTCATCGAAAAAATAGGCCAAGAGCACCGCGCCGACTTTGCCGATTTCAATATTGGCTTCGACCACTACCATGTCACACACTCTCCCGAGAACCGTGAACTGTCGTCACAGATCTACCTCGCGCTGCGCGAGGCGGGCCATATTCACAGCCGCGTCATCGAGCAGGCCTACGACCCCGAAGCCAAAATGTTTTTGCCCGATCGCTTTATCAAAGGCGATTGCCCCAAGTGCGGCAGTGACGATCAGTACGGTGACTCCTGTGAAAAATGCGGCGCCACCTACCAGCCCACCGAGTTAAAGAACCCGCACTCCGTGATCAGTGGCGCCACGCCCATTACGAAAGAATCCGAACACTTTTTCTTTCAATTAAAAGATTTCGAAGCATTTTTACAGCAGTGGATGCAAGACAGCGACGTGCAAAGCGGTGTCGTCAACAAAATGAACGAGTGGTTCGAATCGGGACTACAGGATTGGGACATCTCACGCGACGCACCCTACTTTGGCTTTGAAATTCCCGACGCACCCGGCAAGTATTTTTATGTCTGGCTCGACGCCCCCGTCGGCTACATGGCCAGCTTCCGAAAACTGTGCAGCGACCAAGGCATCGACTTCGACCAATTTTGGGCGGCCGACAGCGACGCCGAGCTGTATCATTTTATCGGTAAGGACATCGCGTATTTCCATACCTTGTTTTGGCCCGCCATGCTCAAAGGCGCAGGGTTCCGCCCACCGAGCGGCGTCTTTTGCCACGGCTTTTTGACCGTCGACGGCCAGAAAATGTCGAAATCCCGCGGCACCTTTATCAAGGCTCGCACCTACCTCGACCACTTAAGCCCCGAGTACTTGCGCTACTACTTTGCCGCCAAGCTCGGCGCGGGGCTCGAGGACATCGACCTCAGCCTTGAGGACTTCCGCCAACGCGTCAATTCCGATCTTGTCGGCAAGGTCATCAATATCGCCAGCCGCTGTGCCGGCTTTGTCAAAAAACTGGGAGAGGGGCAACTCAGTGCACAGCTAGGGCGCCAAGATCTATTCGATCAGGCCGCCAGCGCCAGTGCCAACATCGCCGACTTGTACGAAGCCCGCAACTATCGCGAGGCCATGCGACAAATCATGCATCTCGCCGATACTGCAAACACTTTTATCGCCGAAGCCGAGCCCTGGGTGCTCGCCAAACAAGAAGGCAAGCAGGATGATGTCGTCACCATTTGCAGTGATGGTATCAACTTGTTCCGCCAAATCATCGTCTATTTAAAACCTGTCCTGCCCGAACTGGCACGCGGCGTAGAACAATTTTTAAATATCGAGCCGCTGGCTTGGCAGGATGTGCAAACCCCCCTACTGGGCCACCGCATCAATAAGTTCAAGCCGTTGATGCAACGCATCGAACCCGAAAAAATAGAAGCCATGGTTGAAGCCTCGAAGGAAGACCTCAAAGCCGCTCAAGCCGCGCCGACAACTCCGCCCAAGGCAACAGGCCCTCTCGCCGATGATCCCATTGCCGAGACAATTGCCTTCGAGGACTTTGCCAAGCTCGACTTGCGCATTGCCCGCATTACCAAAGCGGAACATGTCGAGAAAGCCGATAAACTTTTGCAGCTGACACTGGATCTCGGCGGTGAAACGCGCAATGTATTTGCGGGCATTAAATCGGCCTACGATCCCAGTGAACTCGAGGGAAAGCTGACCGTTATGGTGGCCAATCTAGCGCCGAGAAAAATGCGCTTCGGGGTGTCCGAAGGCATGGTGCTCGCTGCGGGGCCCGGCGGGAAGGACCTGTACATCCTCAACCCCGATGAGGGCGCGACACCTGGCATGCGGGTGAAATAGTTGAAAGACGCTTCGGGAAAAAATTGGTGGGAAACACGACCCGCCATTGCCTCCACACCCGATGAGTCATGGTCGTGGCGACAGCACCTCGGAATTGCCATTTCGCGCTGTGTCGATCAAATTATTGTTTTATTCATCGCCACACTCACCACCTTGCTGGCTCTACCTCTGAGCATGAGACCCAGCATTCTAAAGCGCGACCGCGACGAGCGGGCATTTTACTGCGATCTCGCCGAGCGCGGCGACGCCGACACGTTTTATCTAAAGCCCGTGGGCGCGCCCGAGGTTCAAATGAAAAGCATTGGCCCACATCGCTTTTTGTTGCGCTTTAACAGCCAGTTTCAAGCGGTCAATCCCGCGCTGCGCGCCCAGTACCAACGCCACAGCAAAAACGCGACGGCTCACGCCCAGTACTGGTGCCACGGCGATCGACCACGCCCCACCCTGTGCGTGATTCACGGCTTTATGCTCGATGCCTACAGCGTCAATAGCCGATTATTTTCCCTCGAGTGGTTTTATCGTCAGGGCTACGACATTCTGCTTTACACACTGCCCTTCCACGGCTATCGGCAGGGCCTGCTCTCTCCCTTCTCGGGGCACGGCTATTTCGCCCACGGCCCACTGCATGTGAACGAGAGCTTCGCACAAGCCGTTTTCGATTTCCGTCACCTGCTGAATTGGCTAGAAGAGCGGGGCACACCCCAGTTTGGCGTCACTGGCATCTCCCTCGGTGGCTATACAACCGCTCTACTCGCCAGTGTCGAAAAGCGGCTCAGCTTTGCCGCCCCCATTGTACCGCCTTGCAACTTGGTGGATGTCGCCTACCGCTGGTTTCCCCTCGGCCTACTGCTAAAATTCCTTATGAAGCTGATCGGTATCGGCCGCAGTGAAGCGCGACACACACTGGCGGTAACCTCACCGCTGACCTGGTCACCCGCGATCCCCAGTGATCGGCTCCTCATTGTTGCGGCACCCGGAGACGCCATTACCTACCCCGACCATCACTACACACTGCACCGCCACTGGCGGGGCTCTCAGTGGATCAGCTACCCCGGCGGGCATCTACTGCACTTCGGCAAGCGCCGCTACATCAAAGCACTGCGGGAACTGATGGCGCGAGCGGACTTTGACCCACCCGCTGAGTAAACTATTCAACCGATTCGGGTTGTGACGAGTCGAGAGCCAATCTGACACAATTGCGGCCCGCCGATTTAGCACTGTACAGCGCCTCGTCCGCCGCCTCGACTAAGGCCTTGCCGCTGTCGCTCGCGCAGTAGGTCAACTCACTGACACCGATACTGATAGTCACAGGCACACGCTGCCCCGACACGGTAAAATCGAGATTCTCCACCGCAGCGCGAATGCGCTCGGCAATAATCTGAGCGCCATCGAGCGGCGTGTCAGGCAACAAAACGCAAAACTCCTCGCCACCATAACGGCCTACTACGTCAGAGGGACGCTGCGCCGTAGAGGCAATCACGCCCGCTACCGCTTTCAAACAGGCGTCACCCACTTGGTGCCCGTGGGTGTCATTAAAGGCCTTAAAGCGATCGATATCCATCATCATGGCCGACAGAGGCGCACCAGTGCGGCAAGTACGCTTGACCTCCATCGCCAGCAATTCGTCCAAACTGCGGCGGTTATTTAAACCGGTGAGAGAGTCCGTATTACTAAGTTTTTCCAGCTTTTCATTGGCCTCGCGCAGAGCGCTCGTGCGCTCCTTGACCCGCTCCTCCAGCAACTCGACCGATTCGCGCTGAACACGCAATGCCTCGGCTTGAGCGTGGTAGCGCTTATTTTTTTCATCGTTCAAACGCACCGCCAGTGCGGCGGACAAGACCACGGTGCCGACCCCGGTACCGAACAGCATTGAGTACTCTGTAATCATATTGCTGGGCAGTACATCAAATTTATTCAAGGCAACGAGAATCGCGCCCAACATAAAGAGCGACCACGAATAAAGATAAAAGCGCGCCACACCGTAGCCTTCAACCTGCCGGTAAAATCCGGCAAACAAACCCATAACGCACGCCAGAATCGTGCAAATAATTAACACGCGAATCACATAGAAATAGGGCAAGAACAAAGAGGCCACCACCAACCCCGAAGCCGCCCACAAAATGATTTTGACTATACGGCTCGATTTGGGGTGTGTGTGGGGGTAAATACGCAGAAAATCCCTAGCGAACAACAAGCTAAAGATGATGGTAAAGGCAATTCCCTGAAGCAGAATGCGATCATTTAAACCGCCCCAACGGCTCCACAAATACTGGTAACCCAAACCGTTGAGCGCCACCATAAAAAGCAACAAACTCAACACATAACCCACGTAGTGCAGATACACCGTCTCGCGCACGGCAAAATACACAAAGATGTTGTAAAGCCCCATAATAATCAGCATGCCGTAAAGCACACCGAGAGCCATGATCTTTTGCTGGTCGTATTCAAAAAAGGACTCTAAATCCCACAGGCGAAAACTAAACTGAACCGCACTGGTCGTTTGAATGCGCATATAGAGCGTATGTTCGCCCGTGTTATGAGGGACGGGGAATAGAAAGTTGCGGTGGTCCACTGGCCGCTGATTGAACGGCTTTTGGTCACCGAGTTGATATTCCTCTACGACTTCGCCCTGTGACACCCAGTAAACGTCAACATGATCTAGCAAGGGATAATCGACTTCGATCCAGCGATCGAGATCGGAGGGCGAGGCCTGCCAGCGGAACCAAAAATTGCCGTCGCTATACCCCTGGTTAAGCCCGCCGCTTTTCGAGTAGCTACATTGCTGCCACTGCGCATCGGGCAGCGCTTTAATCGCCTCCACACTCAACAGTTCGCGCGCAGGTGGCAAACAATCCATCTGCTCGACAAGGCTGTCGTCAATTGGCTGGTGAATCTGAAAAGCGTGGGCCTGCGGAAGACACAGCAGCCCGAGCACTAGCACCCCGATACAGGCAAAATACTTCACGGTACATCCCCAAAATTGCGCATATCACGCAGTTTTATAGTTATGCCTTCACTGTAGTGTGATTTGACTCCCAACACGCCCCTCTTCCCCCCAGACGCGGCAATTTTTCCGACAGAACCTCATAATTCTCTGATTTTCCATGGAGCAGCCTCCATTTTTTCGGCGGCGAAAATGACAAGGTTTTCCGTTAAATGCTAGCGTTTGTCGTCAAAACCCCTAGCAAAAAGCTTTTTGCTATATCAAAACACCCTCTAATAACAAAAAGCTATATTGAGAAAATATTATATAAGGAAGAAAAAGCCTAAAAGGATTAGAATACTCACTACGTTTTACAACCAGCACACAAGCGACACAACACAGTAATCATCTATGTTCAGCGACTTACTTGTCAGCTACGGCTTAATTTTGCTTGGCACCATTTTGGTGAACAACTTTGTGTTGGTTCAGTTTTTGGGCCTGTGCCCCTTTATGGGGGTGTCCAAAAAGCTAGAAACCGCTACGGGCATGGCGCTGGCCACCGCCTTTGTGCTTACCCTAGCCTCTGCCGCCAGCTGGGTTGTCGAAAATTCCATTTTGCAACCGCTCGATTTGGTTTATCTGCGCACACCCGCCTTTATTCTGATTATCGCAGTGCTGGTGCAATTCACTGAAATGTTTATGCACAAAAAGGCGCCGCTGCTCTACAACGTGCTGGGCATATTCTTACCCCTGATTACGACTAACTGCGCGGTATTGGGCGTGGCACTCCTCAACGTGCAAAAAGATCACAGTTTTATGCAAGCTCTCGTCTATGGCTTTGGCGCCGCCGTCGGCTTTTGCTTGGTACTGGTTTTGTTCGCCGCCATGCGCGAGCGCCTCGAAGCGGCGGAAGTGCCCGCCGCTTTCAAGGGCGCACCGATAGCCATGATTACCGCGGGACTGATGTCACTGGCCTTTATGGGCTTTTCGGGATTAATTAGCCACTGATGTTAAACGCACTTACCGACATATTGATCGCCATCGCTCCGCTGGCGGGCCTCGGCCTCGCCTTTGGCGCCTTGCTCGGCATATCCGCTATCCGCTTAAAAGTGGAGGGCAACCCCATTGTCGATCAAATCAACAACCTGCTGCCCCAAACTCAGTGTGGACAGTGCAGCTACCCTGGCTGCAAACCCTATGCCGAAGCCATTGCCGCCGATGAGGCGGACATCAACCAGTGTCCTCCCGGTGGTGAAAGCACCGTTCAAGCGCTCGCCGATTTGCTGGGCAAAGAGCCCAAGCCGCTAGATGCCGAAGAGCGCCCACCCTCGGTGGCCGTCATCGAAGAAGAGGGCTGCATTGGCTGCACACTGTGCATTCAAGCTTGCCCCGTAGACGCAATTCTCGGTGCCGCCAAGCAAATGCACACGGTGATTACCGACGAGTGCACAGGCTGCGAGCTGTGCGTTGAGCCCTGCCCCGTGGATGTCATCACCATGGAAGACATTCAGCCGACCACGCAGACGTGGAAGTGGCCTCTGCCCGCCCAGCGCGCGATTATCCCGCTGATTGAAGAGGGTTCTGTGGTCGATCAAAGTAAGGTGCACTAGATGGAATCCAAACCTACAACGATTCCCGTCAGCCCCAACCTTCATCGATTCCACGGCGGGCTTCACTTGCCCACCCAAAAAGACATGTCGGTAGCCGAGCCGCTATCCGTGGCCAGTCTACCCGAGCAGCTGATACTGCCGCTTCAACAGCACATTGGGCAAAATGCAGACCCTATCGTCTCTCGCGGGGATCGGGTACTCAAAGGCCAGATGGTCGCCAAGGCGCCCGCCTATGTCAGCGCCCCCATTCACGCGCCGACATCGGGTACTATCCGCGAAATCGGTCCCATGCCCGTACCGCACCCCTCGGGCCTGACCGCGCCCTGCTTGGTCATCGAGCCCGATGGCAAAGACGAGTGGATTGAACTCAAGCCCGTCGCAGACTACACCCAGCTCGACCCCATCAGCTTGCGCAACCGTATTCGCGAAGCGGGCATCGTCGGCTTAGGCGGCGCCGCATTCCCCAGTGCGGTCAAACTCAACCCTGGTCCCAGCCGAAAAATTCACACGCTGGTGATTAACGGCGCCGAGTGCGAACCCTATATCACCTGCGACCAAACTCTGATGAGCGAGCGTGCCGACCAAGTCGTTCAAGGCATACAAATTGCCATGCACGCTCTGGGCGTCGAACGCTGCTGGATTGCCATCGAAGACAGCATGCCCACGGCCCACGAGGGTTTAAGCCAAGCCATAGCACAGTGCGGCGATACGAAAATCGAAATAAAAGTTGTGCCCACGATCTACCCCACGGGCGGCGAGAAGCAGCTACTCAAAGTGCTGACGGGACAAGAAGTGCCCAGCAATGGCCTGCCCTCGGAAATTGGCGTGGTATGCCACAACCCCGGCACCATTGTCGCCATGTATCGCGCAATCGCGTTTGGCGAGCCTCTCATTTCGCGCATCGTCACCATCACCGGCCAAGGCATCGCCTCGCCGCGCAATATCGAAGCGCTGTTTGGCACGCCGATTGCCCATCTCGTCGCCGAGGCGGGAGGTTATCAAAAAGGCGTCGAGCGTCTCATCATGGGCGGTCCCATGATGGGCTTTGCTCTGCACACCGACGAGCTGCCCATCGTCAAGGCCACGAACTGCATACTGGCCGGCCAAGCCGGAGAGATCGCCGATCCCGGTCACGCCGACCCCTGCATTCGCTGTGGGGCCTGCGCCGATGCCTGTCCCGCCGACCTACTACCTCAGCAACTCTACTGGTACAGCAAGAGTCGCGAGTTTGAGCGCGCCCAGGATGAGTACAATCTGTTCGACTGCATCGAATGTGGCTGCTGCTCCTATGTCTGCCCCAGCCACATCCCACTGGTGCAGTACTACCGCTTTGCCAAAACGGAAATTCGCAACGCCGAAGTCGAAAAGCGCAAAGCCGAGCACGCCAAAGAGCGACACGATTTCCGACTCGAGCGACTCGAACGCGAGCAACAGGAAAAAGCCGAGGCCATGCGGCGCAAGAAGGAGGAGATCGCCCGCAAGAAAGCCGACGCCAACAAAGCGGCCAGCAGCGACAAGCCCGAACAAGACGCGATTGCTGCAGCGGTCGCGCGCTCTGAAGCGCGCAAGGCGGAAAAGGCCAAGCAGCGGGCGGGAACCCGTACTGACAACAATGCAGCCAACGACGCCAAGCAAGCGGCCATCGCCGCCGCCAAGGCTCGCGCCAAAGCCAATACCGAAGGCAGCGACTCGGCCAAAAGCCAAGCCGAAGCGGCCAAACAGGCCGCCATTGAAGCGGCCAAAAAACGCGCGCAACAACAGGCTCAACCCAGCGCATCGGATAAAAGCGCGGACGACGCTCGCAAGTCCGCGATAGAGGCCGCCAAAGCGCGAGCGCAGGCCAAGCAATCGGCAAACCAACGCGATAGTGCTGGCGCCAGCAATAAACAGAACGCTATCGAAGCGGCGAAGCAGCGCGCACTCGCCAAGCAATCGAGCGCACAAGAAGCGCCCGAAGGCGAATCGAAAGCCACAGATCCCAAACAGGCCGCCATTGCCGCTGCCAAGGCTCGCGCGCTCGCTAAACAACAAGGCGAAGCGGCCAACACCGCCGCAGAGTCGCAAGCGGGCGACGACCCCAAAAAAGCCGCGATTGAAGCCGCTAAAAAGCGGGCGCTAGAAAAGCAATCGAAAGCGTCAGAAACTGACACAAACGAAGAGAAACCTGTCGATCCGAAAAAAGCGGCGATTGAAGCGGCCAAACAGCGAGCACTCGCTAAACAAAGCGGTTCGAATACCGCCAGCGATGACGCACCCGCCAACTCTAAGCAGGCGGCCATCGAGGCAGCTAAGACCAGAGCACTGGCCAAACAACAGGACAACGGAGACGAGGCGAGCGAGCCAAGTTCAGCAACGGATCCCAAGCAAGCCGCGATTGAGGCAGCGAAGCAGCGAGCGCTGGCCCGCGCCCGTGACAAATCACAACAAGGGAGCGACGATTCGTGAAGTTCCAAACCGTGAGTTCGCCCCATAAACTGGGCCAAACCAGCGTGAGTCGCGTCATGCTAAAAGTGTTGGCCGCACTGATCCCCGGTACGGCGGTCGCTACCGCATTTTTCGGCTGGGGCGTAATTAGCAACATCGTGCTCGCCGTCGGCTTTGCCCTCGCTGCCGAGGCCGCCATGCTGCTCATGACCCAGCGTCCCGTATTGCGCTCACTGTGCGACTTAAGCGCCGTGGTCACCGCTTGGCTTCTCGCCTTAGCCCTACCCGCCTACTCGCCATTTTGGCTGATTGCCGTCGGCATTATCTTTGCTATCGTTTTTGCCAAACAGCTCTACGGTGGGCTCGGCTACAACCCGTTTAATCCCGCAATGGTGGGTTATGTCGTGCTGCTGATTTCTTTCCCTGTGTATATGACTCAGTGGCCCGAGCCCACTCTGGGCCAGCCTCCACTCAGCATTGCCGAAACACTTCAATGGGTATTTGGCCAACGCAGTGATAGCACACTCGACGCGTTGACTGGCGCAACGGCGCTGGATTACAGCAAAATACAACTCGGCCAGGGCGCGACCCTGAATCAGATCCAGTCACACGCCGCCTTTGGACACCTCGGAGCGACCGCTTGGGAGTGGATTGCCGTGGCTTATGCGCTGGGCGGCGTTGCCCTCATCTTTCTGAGAGTCATGCCGTGGCACGCGCCCGTTGCTATGCTGGCGACACTATTTGGCCTAGCCAGCGTATTCCAGCTATTTGACGCCAGCCAATTTCACGGCGGCATTTTTCACAGCCTCAGCGGCGGCGTTATGTTGGGCGCTTTCTTTATTGTGACCGACCCCGTATCGGGCTGCACGAGCAATCGCGGCCGCCTCTATTTTGGCGCGGGCGTCGGTGCTTTGGTTTTTATCATTCGCACTTGGGGCGGCTACCCCGACGGCGTCGCCTTTGCGGTGTTGTTGATGAATATGGCGGCGCCCATGATTGACTACTACACCAAAACGCCCGTATTTGGCACTCAAACAAAGGGAGGTGAGCGTGGCTAACGACGCACCCACCCCCAGTGCTCATCGCTCCATCGCATTAGCCACCGCTATTCTCACGGGCTTTGCCGTGCTCGGCACTGGCGTGGTGGCGACGACCTATGTTTCAACTGAGAACACCATTGCCGAACAACAGCGCCTAGCGTTGCTCGACAGCCTCAACCAAGTCATTCCCGCGGATAGCTACGACAATGCGCTGACACGCGACACGATTGTCGTCGACGCGCCATCGCTGAATAAAAAAGGCCCAACCACGGTCTACCGAGCGCGCCTCGACGGTCAACCAGTCGCCGCCGTACTCAGCGTGACCGCGCCCGATGGTTACAACGGCGACATTCAACTGTTGGTGGGCATCCGCAAAGACGGCAATCTCACCGGTGTGCGCACCGTTTTCCACAAAGAGACGCCGGGCTTAGGCGACGCTATCGACGCGGCTAAGAGCGACTGGATTCACCAGTTCGACAACGCGTCTCTAGAGCGCCCCGACGCCTCGCAATGGGCCGTCAAAAAAGACGGTGGACACTTCGATCAACTGACGGGAGCGACCATTACGCCACGTGCGGTTGTCACAGTGGTCAAACGCAGCTTGGAGTACTTCCTGCAACATAAAACGGAATTACTGGCACCCCATAGTCCCCAAGAGGAGACCTCGCCATGAGTACACGCGACGAGCTCAAGAAAATTGCCAACGACGGATTTTGGACCAACAACGCCGGTCTTGTTCAATTACTGGGCTTGTGTCCACTGCTCGGCGTCACCAGCACACTCATCAATGGCCTCGGCCTCGGCCTTGCCACCACCTTTGTGCTGATCGTTTCCAATCTCAGCGTTTCCGCCATTCGCCATATTGTGCGCGATGAAGTCCGCATCCCCGTGTTCGTTCTCATCATTGCCGCCACCGTCACTATGGTAGAGCTGCTGATGCAGGCCTTTATGTATCAACTCTACACGGTACTCGGCATTTTCCTGCCGTTGATTACGACCAACTGCGCAATCATTGGTCGCGCTGAAGCCTACGCCGCCAAAAACCCGATTGGCCTTGCCACATTTGACGGGCTCAGCATGGGGCTTGGGTTTACGGCGGTGCTCGTCGTTTTGGGCGCCATGCGCGAAATAGTCGGTCAGGGTACTTTGCTAGCGGGATCTCACCTCATGTTTGGAGACATCGCCGAACACTGGGTCATCACCGCGATTCCCGACTACCCCGGTTTCTTGCTGGCCATTCTCCCTCCCGGTGCCTTTATTGGCCTCGGCTTATTGATTGCCCTGAAAAACGGGATTGACGACCGCATGAAAAAACGCGCTGCCGCCGCCCCATCCAGCGCCCCTCTACAAAGCCCAAGCTAAACACCGATGCTCTGCCCCATGCGGGGTAGGGCATCAGACAGGCCTGCTCTCCTCTTTCATCACATCGGTTTCACAGCGTACAGTCACACTGATTGCACTGTGAACTTAACCACAGCAGTGCAGTCACACCTCCCGAAAGGTGGCAGGATGGCGTCATTGCTTTACACTGAATGGCGCTCTGCATTCCATTATTTTTAAAAATTAAGAGGACAACGACCATGGCTAAAAAATCACTCACTATTTCTAGCGCTATCGGCCTAACTTTGGCGGCCACTTTATCAGCGGGCACCGCTCAAGCCGATCAGGCCAACCCCTTTGGCATGAGCGAAATGAGCAGCGGCTACCAAGTGGCCGGTGATCACGAAGGCAAGTGCGGCGAAGGTAAATGCGGCGAAGACAAGGCCAAGCGCGAAGGTAAATGCGGTGAAGGTAAGTGTGGCGAGGACAAGGCCAAAGCTGCCGCTGAAGGTAAATGTGGTGAAGGCAAATGCGGCGAAGACAAAGCCAAGGCCGACTCCGAAGGTAAGTGTGGCGAAGGCAAGTGCGGTGGTGACCACTAATCATGTCTAGCGCGACGCCCAGCACGGCCCACGTAAACGGCTTTCGCGCCGCAGTGAGCGGTGCTGGGCTCGGCCTGCGTCGTGGTTTAACACAGACGCTGTCCGACTACCCCGAGGCCATCGACTTTATGGAGGTGGCCCCGGAAAATTGGATTGGCGTAGGGGGCGCAATAGGGCGTCAACTGCGGCAGTTCACCGAACGCTATCCCTTTGTTTTACACGGCCTATCCCTGTCCATTGGTAGTCCCGCAGCACTCGACGAGCAGTTGTTAAGAGACATCCGCCAGTTTATGGACGAGCACGGGATTGAGACGTATACCGAACACCTCACTTACTGCTCAGACGATGGCCATCTGTACGATTTGATGCCCATCCCTTTTACCGAGGAGGCCGTCGACCACGTGGCCGAGCGCATTCAGCGCGCCCAAGACATTCTGGGCCGCCGCATCGCCATGGAGAACGCCTCCTACTACGCGGCACCCGGCCAAGAGATGAGCGAAATCGAGTTTCTCAACGCAGTTTTGCAAAAAGCCGATTGCGGCTTGTTATTCGATGTTAACAACCTCTATGTGAACTCGATCAACCATCGCTACGACCCTCTCGATTTCATGCGGCAACTGCCCGCAGAACGCATAGCCTACTGCCATGTCGCGGGGCACTACAACGAAGCGGAAGATTTAATTGTCGATACCCACGGCGCCGATGTCATCGACGATGTCTGGCAACTGCTCTCCGTGGCCTATCAACAGTTTGGTTCGCTACCGACACTGCTCGAACGAGATTTCAATTACCCGCCACTCAATCAACTGCTCGGCGAAATTCATCACATTCACGACTTGCAACGACAGGCCCAAGTGAGCGATAACAACCATATCGCTTAAAGCATTGCACAGGGGGAAGAACTGCCATGCGCGAGTTCTTGGAAACTTGGCCGCTCGAATTTCTCGGCATTCTCTCACTATTGGTGTTTGTCGCCTTTATTGTTGGCGTCATCGGTATCGCCGTTCTGTACATCGTCGATGTCACGCAAACGGCCCACGCGGTGCGCCGAAACTTTCCCGTTATCGGTCGATTTCGCTACTTTTTTGAGCATCTCGGTGAATTTTTCCGCCAGTACTTTTTCGCCATGGACCGCGAGGAACTGCCCTTCAATCGCGCCGAGCGCGCTTGGGTCTATCGCGCCGCGAAAAATGTGGATCGCACCATTGCCTTTGGCTCGACGCGCGACCTGAGTAAAAACGGCACTATCTACTTCGTTAACTGCGGCTATCCCACGCTGGGCGAAGACGCGATGCCCAACCACGCGGTGACCATCGGCCCCTACAGCGAACACCCCTACACGACCGATTCGGTAATTAACATTTCAGGCATGAGCTACGGCGCCCTGTCAAAACCCGCTGTACAGGCGCTATCAAAAGGCGCCGCCCTAGCGGGTTGCTGGATGAATACCGGTGAGGGCGGTCTCGCCCCCTACCACCTCGAGGGTGGCGCCGATTTAGTGTTTCAGATTGGCACGGCTAAATTTGGCGTCAAAGATGAGAACGGCCAGCTGAGCGAAGAAAAATTAAAAGAGATCGCCGCTCACTCCCAAGTCAAAATGTTTGAAGTCAAACTGAGTCAGGGCGCTAAGCCGGGCAAAGGCGGCATTGTGCCCGCGGCCAAGGTCACCCCCGAAATCGCCCGTATTCGAGGCCTCAAAATGGGTGAGGACGCCATTAGCCCCAATCGGCACCCCGACATCGCCAACGCTGACGATTTACTCAATATGGTCAACCACATCCGCCAGACAACGGGCAAGCCCGTCGGTTTTAAAACCGTCGTTGGCACCTACGACTGGCTAGAGGAAATGTGCGAAAACATTCGCCACCGAGGTATCGAAAGCGCACCCGACTTTATCACTATCGACAGCGCCGATGGCGGCACAGGCGCCGCGCCGATGAGCTTGATGGACAATATGGGGCTGCCCCTGCGCGAGAGCCTGCCCGCCGTGGTTGATATGTTATGCCGCTACGGTTTGCGCGATCGCATCAAAATCGTTTGCTCGGGCAAGCTAATCACGCCCATCGGCGTCGCTTGGGCACTGTGTATGGGCGCCGACTTCGTCACCTCAGCGCGCGGCTTCATGTTTTCCATCGGCTGTATTCAAGCGCTGCAATGCAATAAGAACACTTGCCCCACGGGTGTCACGACGCACAACCCCAAACTGCAACGCGGTCTCGTGCCCTCCGATAAGGCCGTGCGCGCCGCCAGCTATGTACAAAATATGAATCACGAAATCGGTGTCATTGCCCACGCCTGTGGCGTACCCGAGGCGCGTCTACTGCGCCGTAAACACGCTCGCATGGTGTTAGAAAACGGAACCTCCGTGCCACTGGATGAACTTTATCCCGAAATTCGCAACGAAGGCGTAAGTACGATTCAAAAAATTGACCACTTATAGGCTGCGCAATGTCACACATAACTACCTTATTTCAATGGCACAAACGACTGCTGAAGCAGTTGTCTAAAATCGAATTCGTAGTGCCTCTGGCCCTTCGATTGATACTGGCCCCCACACTCATTATTGCGGGCTACAACAAATTGCGGTTGGGCGAATCGGGCATCGGCTTTATCGAGTCTCTCGGTCCCGCTCCCTCTGCGGTCGCCTGGTTTGGCAACGCCGATTGGGGCCTAGGGCTCCCCTTCCCCGAATTGATGGTCACACTAGCGGCCTGGACGGAGTTTGCCGGTGGTTGGCTCTTGTTAATTGGCTTATTCAACCGACTCATCAGCATCCCCCTCGCCTTTACTATGTTGATTGCCGCACTCACCGCCCACTGGAGCAACGGCTGGTTTGCTATCGCTCCCTCCAACCCCGACACCAGTGCTGCACAGGTCTACGCCTGGCTCGGCGTAGACGCCGCGTCACAAAGCCTAGAAAACAGCAAAGCTGTGGGTCAGCGCCTACAAGCGGCAAAATCTCTCCTGCAAGAACATGGCCACTACGATTGGCTGACAGAGAAAGGCAACTACGTCGTTCTCAACAACGGTATCGAATTTGCCGCCATGTATTTCGTGATGCTGCTCACCCTTGTTTTTATGGGCGGAGGGCGATGGTTCAGTGTCGACGATTGGTTGAGACGCTGGCTTCAGCGCGGCAGCACCGCGGAGTTTTAAGCGATGGCTCATCATTTGAAATCACTTCAAACCGAATTTGCCGCGCACATCCGAAACCCCGATAAGAACCAGCGCCCCGACGGTATCGAAGATCGCCGCATGGCGATTTATCGCGATTTGTTCTACAGCAATATTCAAGGCTTTATTGAAAACGGTTTCCCCGTGCTTCGAAGCCTTTACTCCGACGGCGATTGGCACGCACTGGTACGGCACTTTATCAGCGACTATCGCTGCGCCAGCCCCTACTTTCTGAAGATTTCAGAGGAGTTTTTGGCTTTTTTAAGCAGCGAAGTGTATCAGCCAACACCCGCCGATCCGCCCTTTATGCGCGAGCTGGCGCACTACGAGTGGGTCGAGCTCGCCCTGAGTGTCGCTCCCGACCCCCAAGCCGACGCACACATCGACACCAACGGCGATTTAATGGCATCGCCGCCGCTGCTCTCGCCACTGGCCTGGAACCTGAGCTATCAATGGCCTGTAGAGCGCATCAGTGCCAGCTACCAACCTGAAAAACCGCCAGAAACGCCCACCCATATCGTGGTCTATCGCGACCGCCGCGATCGCGTGCGTTTCGTCAGCATCACCCCCGTCACAGCGGCGCTGCTGCAACTGATGGACGCCCACCCCCAAGCCACGGGCCGCGAACTGTGTGAAGCGATTGCTGAGCACCTGGGGCAAGATCCCGAGCACTTAAAGCAGGCGGGCGAGCAAGCCCTAGAATCGCTGCGCGAAAAGGGCATTATCCTCGGCGCCAAAGTTCGCTAAAGGCGACGGGCAACTAATTCGTTCAAACCTCAAGCTGCACTTAAAGCTACACTAGAGTCCAATGAACCGTGTGGAGTCAGCATGAGCCGCGTATTAGACGAACTACTCGAATTATTAAAACTCGAAGCCATTGAAGAGAATATTTTTCGCGGTCAAAGCCAAGATCTCGGCTTTGGCAATTTATTTGGCGGGCAAGTATTAGGGCAATCGTTATCGGCGGCGTCACAAACCGTCGATACAGAGCGCCCCGTACACTCGCTACACGCCTATTTTCTTCGCCCAGGTGATCCCAAGCGCGGCATTGTCTACCAAGTCGACAACCTACGCGATGGCGGTAGTTTTTCGACGCGCCGCATTACGGCCATTCAACGTGGCAAACCCATTTTATCCATGGAGGCCAGTTTTCAACGCATTGAGCAGGGTTTCGAACACAGCGACGCCATGCCCGAGGGTATTCCGCGACCCGATGATTTACCCAGCGACTCGGATCTCGCACACAAGGTGGCGGACAAAATCCCCCAACACATTCGCAACAATGTGCTATCGGAGAAACCCATCGAAATCCGTCCCGTGCTGCCGCTCAATCCATTTGCTCCCGAGAAGATGGCTCCGGTGCAGCACGTATGGTTTAAAGCCAGTGGCACACTGCCCAATGACCCCATGGTGCATCGCTACATGCTGGCCTACGCCTCGGACTTTAAACTCTGCACCACGGCGATGCGTCCTCACGGAGTGAGCTTTATTCAGCCCAATATGCAGGTCGCCAGCCTTGATCACGCCATGTGGTTTCACCGCCCCTTCCGCTTTGACGACTGGCTGCTTTACACTATGGAGAGTCCCACAGCCGTCGGCGGACGCGGCCTCAATCGCGGGCGCATCTACACCCGCGACGGTGTACTCGTGGCCTCAACCACGCAAGAGGCCCTGATTCGACAGCGGGAAAAATAAGCGGCGGGCCAAGCAGTCTCGGGCTGAAACCCATGCTGACAAAAACAGCGTCGTATTGTGTTGGTTCGGCAAAAAACACCGTGGGCACAGAGTTCACAGAGGTGGATAGGAATCGCAATCTCAAGCCTCAATGGATTGAGCTAGGCAAACTACAAAGTGCCCGATCCGCAAAGAACACGGCCTCATGCCCTTCGTTTAGGGCGTAAGACCGACACCTCTTCGCTTGCACGGCAAGCTCCTACGGCCACAGCGAGAAGTGTGTCGTCATTGCAATGACGCACTTTAAAGCCTTGCCTACTTCAAAAAACGAGTCATTCCCGCGCAGGCGGGAATCCAGCGTCTTTAAGTGAGCGGGGGAGTAAAGCCACTGGGCTCCCGCCTGCGCGGGAGCGACGGGGTGGCAGGCGCCCGATCCCGTGACGATGGATTTACGCTGCACGCCTGACTTGTGGGAGGACGCCTTTATGCCCTTGGGTGCCCGGGCCGACAGGCGAAGCAACCTGCCTGTCGAATCTGCCAACAGATTGCTTCGCTGCGCTCGCAATGTCGCGTTTTAAGCCTTGCCTACTTTAAAACCAGAATGCATCCGCCTAACGGCAATGGCCTGCTGTGCGCCAAAACTAACTCCTCGCGCGCTCCACGCGCAGCTCCTGAGCCAGTACCCAACGAGCGAGTTGGTGTAAATCCGCCATACTGGCGATCACGGCGTCGGGGCGGTGCGGGTGTTTCGGCGTGCCGGGAAAAATTTTATCGATCCAGTCTTGATTCCACTGGGCGCCGTTGTAAAAAATGGCCTCGACCCCCGCCTCTTTGGCAGCGATCACATCGGTGGTGCTATCGCCGACATACCACACCGTCTCATCGGCGGGGTGACCGAGCCGCCGTAGAGCCTCCAGCAGTAAATCGGGAGCGGGTTTGCGACGCTCGACATGGTTACCACTGACAATCGTATCGAACAGCACATGCCAGCGTCCCTCCTCCACTTTATCCAACTCATGCAACATAAATTCGTGATTGCGATTGGTAATCACACCGAGTTGTATACCCAAGTCGCGCACCGCACTCAGCTGCTCAAAAGTATCCGATTCGAGCGGTTGTACCTCGCCGACATAATTTCGGTAGGACTCATCAAATGCCTTGTGCGCCAAGCGCTTGGCACCTTCGTCGTCGCCAAACAAAACCTCAAAAATATCTGTGCGAGAGATTTTCCTCTGCTGCACGACCTTAGGATGCAAACGATTGTTGTCGCGCACATAGGTCAGCAATTTGGCGTCTTCTATCGTCTTCGAATCCTCTGGGTGCAGCAGGCGATCGAACAAATCCAGCTCAACCAATTTAGGCAACACTTCATCGACGGCGTGGTACATGGCATCGTGAGTGTCGACCAACGTGGCGTGCCAATCGATCAGCACCACTTCGGGGTGCGCTTTGGGCAACATCAAAATACTCATACAATCACGTCCGCCTTTTCTTGTGCCTTCACTGCATCCCAAGCGGCATCTAGAGTATCCAAATCCGCTTCCGATAATGTCACGCCATTTTTCTCTAGTTCCTGCTCCACTGCGCGAAATCGGCGCTCAAATTTGGCGTTGCCCTTGCGCAGCGCATCCTCGGCACGAAAACCGCAGTGTCGCGATAAGTTGGTTGCAACGAACAACAAGTCACCAATCTCCTCTTCGAGATGAGCCTTTTTTGCATCGTCAGTTTTCCCATCTAAAAGGGCGCAATAGGCCTGTTCCACTTCGTCCAACTCCTCGCGCACCTTTTCAAATACGGGAGCAATGTCGGGCCAGTCGAAGCCCACTCTAGCCACACGCTTTTGCAGTTTTTGAGCGCGTAAAAGTGCTGGCAACGCCTTGGGTATGTCATCGACAACACTGTTCTGCTGCTTGGCTTGGCGCTCCTCCGCCTTGCGCGACTCCCACAGCGTTTTTACCGCGGCGGTATCCTCAGCGCGAGCCTCGCCAAAGACGTGTGGATGGCGGGCAACGAGTTTTCTGGAGAGCCCATCGGCAACTTGCTCAAAATCAAAATATCCTTTTTCCGACGCCATTTGTGCGTGATACACCACTTGCAGTAGCAAATCACCGAGCTCTTCTCGCAGGTGGTCGTAGTCGCCGCGCTGAATCGTATCGGCCACTTCATAGGCCTCTTCGATGGTATAGGGGGCGATACTGTCGAAGGTTTGTTGAATATCCCATGGGCAGCCCGTCTCCGGATCGCGTAGCTGCCGCATAATATCGAGTAGTGTTGGAATGTGGCTCATGCTTCGATACTAACACCACCCACGGCGAGAGGAAGTATTGCTCAGCCACAAAAAAGCGGGCTAAAAAGCCCGCTTTTTATTATTCCAAGTGAAATGGCATTTAAAAACTAATCGCAATCCCTACATGCAGGTTGTCGTCTAGCTCAGCCTCGCCGGCATACTGCTCAAACTCGGTTTCAATCTCGCGATAGCCAATATAGCCGCGGGCACTGGGCGCCAACTCGGCATCAAAGCCCAGCGTCCACTCGTGCATACTGTCGGTATCGCCAAAGGAGGTAATGCCGGGCGCAATAAAACCCTTTAGATAAATCGACATGGGGGTGGTTTCGTTGGGGATGATATAGGCGATTTTGCCGCCCACTGCAGCGGCGGAGATGTCCGTATCGCTAACATCGTCAACCGTACCCAAGTAAGCCTTAGCACCCGCGCCAACGGTAATGCGCTTTTGGCTGCCCTTCATGTTGCCGGTGACGAGAAACTCACCTGTGCCCATATAGGCGTCAAACTCTTGGCCACGCACCTCGCGATCGTTGTAGAAGAAGCCCAGCGATATATCCGCGCCGCCCTGTACCACTCGGCTGGAATCGAACAGGAAGTTAAAGTAAGCCGATTCATCGCTCAAGCTGGCATCAACACCCGCCGCTTGGACATTGATGCCCATCGACATCAAACCTAAAACCGCAATAACACGCTTAATCATGCAATCTCCTACACTGTTTTTATAACACTGCGCTTAATCAAAAAGCCGCAGCTGTGGCGTAAAATGGATTAGCACTATACCATGCTGAAGAGCATTTTCTGAGCATTAACCCCATGAGCGACCCGCGTTTTTCACTACTTAACGAGTGGTTAACACAACATCAAGCTTCGCACCCCATCTCCGTGGCGGGCGATGCCAGTTTTCGCCGCTACTTCCGTGTGACGCAGTCCACTGACGAAGGTTCCCGCTCACTCATTGCCATGGACGCGCCCCCCGACAAAGAGGACAGCAGTCCTTTTGTCGAGCGCGCCAGAGCGCTACTCGCTGAGGGCATCCGCGCTCCCGAGCTCGTCGCAGTAGATTTGGAACAGGGCTTTATGCTGCTCGAGGATTTTGGCGATCGGCAACTGCTTAGCAAGCTCGACACCACGACGGTTGAGGCCTATTACGGCCGCGCCATGGATGACTTACTCAAGTTACAAACGCACATGGACACCCGTGAACTCGGCGATTACGACAGCGATCTACTGCAGCGTGAGATGTCGCTATTTGACGAGTGGCTGCTGGAAAAGCACCTAGAAGTCAGGCTAGAGGATAACGAGCGCCGCATTCTCAACATCAGCTATCGCATGCTCGAAGCCAATGCGCTTGAGCAACCCCAAGTATTTGTGCACCGCGACTACCACTCGCGCAATCTCATGGTATTAAGCGAACAGCCACCCGAGCTCGGCATGATCGATTTCCAAGATGCGGTGGCGGGCCCCATAACTTACGACTTGGTCTCGCTGCTGCGAGATTGCTATATCGAATGGCCGCGGCAACGGGTCGAAGAGTGGGTCGCAGACTATCATCTACGCGCGGTCGAGGCGGGGCTCACGCACACCGACGGCGAGACGTTTCTACGCTGGTTCGACTGGATGGGCGTGCAGCGCCACCTCAAGGCCGCAGGCATTTTTGCCCGTCTGAAGCATCGCGACGGCAAAGTCGGTTACCTAGGCGACATTCCACGCACACTCGGCTACATACTCGATGTCTGCCAGCGCTACGACACCCTCAAACCCTTTGCCGCTCTGTTGCTCAAACGCCAAATCGCCGAGCGCGTGGCGGCCTGATGCAGTCGTCGACAGCCCCCGTAAAAACCGCCATGATCCTCGCCGCTGGGCGCGGAAAGCGCATGGCTCCGCTCACAGACCGCACGCCTAAGCCACTGCTCAAAGTCGGCGACAAAGCGCTCATCGAATATCATCTAGAGCGTTTGGCCGCCGCCCGTTTTGAGCGCGTCGTCATCAATACGGCCTGGCTCGGCGCTCAAATCCCTGAGACTTTGGGCGACGGTGAAAACTACGGCGTTGACATTGCCTACTCCCACGAGCGCGAGGGCGGCCTAGAGACAGCGGGGGGCATTATTCAGGCCCTGCCGCTACTCGGTGAACAGCCCTTTGCCGTTATCAACGGCGATGTCTGGTGCGACTATCCCTTCGAACAACTTCGACTGCCAGCGGGCAATCTTGGGCATCTCGTTTTGGTCGACAACCCGCCCCAACACCCCGAGGGCGATTTCGTCTTAAGCGAGCAACAACAGGTTTCCCCGCGAAAAGGGTCGCAGCGCGGCCTCACCTTTAGCGGCATTGGCGTTTACCACCCCCAGCTATTTGAAAACTGGCCCGTCGATTTCATTCCTCTAAGAGACGTACTCGTGCCAGCCATGGCCTCACAAGTGATTAGCGGCGAGCACTACCGCGGCGAGTGGCAAGATATCGGCACCCCCGAACGCCTAGAAGCCCTGCGAGGGTCTCTGAGTTCATCGTTCTAGAATTTAAAGAGTTGAGGATCGTCGGGACTGCCCCCGACAGGGCAGTCACTTTCTTTTCTACAGCGAAAAGAAAGTAACCAAAGAAAACGCCGCCCAGCTGCCACACCCTTCGGGTGCCCTGCGATGCTCGGTAAAAACGGCGCCTGCGGAACTCGCTCGTCCCTCGCTCAAACAGTCCTCGGCTTCTTCCGTTTTTACCTGTGCTTCTCGGTGTGGCAGATGGAAGACATTCATTCTAGGCATGGGATATTGGAATCAAACTTGCGCTCAACTAGCTACGTGAGCACTAAGTGACCGGATGCTACCCACGCTTTTTAGGAATCCACGCCCATGTCATATCGCAAAGCACCGGCTCGACGCCTTTTACATCGGTGATTTTGATTTGTACCGTCACTTCGCCTTTGTCGTCGCTGTAAATTCGCTCAAGCTGTTCATCCGTCAATGTCGCCTCGGCCACCAATTCGCCGGGAGCAGCCCGCTTCACATAGTTAAACGACATGGTTTTCATCAGCGGCAGCTTGTCATCGGGGACGTTCATGCCCAACAACATCCCCGTACAGGATTCCGCCAACAGCGACATCGCCGCGGCGTGAACCGTGCCAATGTGGTTCTGTACCTTGCGGCGGTTTTTTAGTGTCATCACCGCGCGGTTTTGAGAAATTTCGTCGACGCGAATGCCCGCCGTGCCAAAAAACTTCACCACAAAGCCAAACAACTGACTCACCGCCGCTTTGCGCAAAGGCGTGGGAAGGGACTGGAATTTGCCAATCGTGCTGGCCAGCTGATTGCTTTTTCTAGACATGACAACTCTCACTGAATGAATAAAAGAGCGGGGAGTGTACAAAAAAACAGCCCCGCTGACTTGTCTGAAAGGTCATTCAGTCGGTAACGAGGCGGGAGATCGGTTGATCGCGGCTAATATAATAGCCTTGGGCATAATCGACGCCAATATTTCTCAAAGCGTTTAAAATCAATTCATCTTCAACGAACTCGGCTACGGTCTTCTTACCCATCACCTGTGCAATTTCGTTGATCGATCGAACCATAGAGTAGTCGATAGGGTCTTTGACGATATCGCGAACGAATAAGCCATCAATCTTGATGTAATCCACCGGCAAATTTTTCAAATACGCGAAAGAGGACAAGCCAGAGCCAAAATCGTCCAATGAGAACTTGCAGCCTCGATCTTTAAGACTGCGGATAAAGTCGCTGGCTTTGGTTAAGTTTTCTATGGCAGCGGTTTCCGTCACTTCAAAACATAGCTTGCGCGGGTCTACATTCCACTGCTTGAGCTCGTCAAAAATAAACTCGAGAAAGTCGTCGTCCATCAATGTTTGCCCCGATAAATTCACCGAGCAAACAGAGAGGTTTTTCAAGTGATCGGGGTGCAGCGACAACCAGCGCAGCGTTTGACTCACGACTTTGCGATCAATCCGCCCCATCAGATTGTAGCGCTCCGCCGCCGACATAAACGACGCGGGCGGAACAATATTGCCGTCGACATCGCGCATGCGCACAAGCACTTCGTAGTGCCTGCCATCAAGTCGCGTATTATCGATGGGCACTATAGGCTGGAAGTACAGCTCAAAGCGATCTTGCTCCAGTGTCGATTCAATTTTCGACACCCACTGCATCTCGCCGAAGCGGCGCGCTAACTCCGCATCATTCTCGCGATAAATGTGAACGCGATTGCGACCGAGATCCTTCGCTGCGTAACACGCACTATCCGCTTGGCTCATAATGTCAGCGTAGTCACCAGAGCCCGAAGCGATACTGGCTAAACCGATACTCACACCAATACGGAAGCTACTCACGCCCCAGAAAAACTGGAAACTCGCCACGACATCGCACATGGTTTGCGCGAGGCGCTCGGCGTCTTCCATGGTGCAGTTTTCGACCAACACACCAAATTCATCGCCACCGAGTCGAGCCAGTGTATCGCCCTTGCGCACTTTGTGTTTCAACAAGCCTGCCAGCTGTCTCAGCAGCTCATCCCCCGCCACATGGCCGCAGGTATCATTGATGATTTTGAATTGATCCAAATCGAGATAGAGCAAGGCATGCCCCGAATCATCGACGTGTGCCCGCTCGACAAGCTGGCGCAAGCGACGCTCAAACTCACCGCGATTTACCAGCCCCGTCAGTGCATCGTGACTGGCCTGATGGGACAACTGATTAGAAAGCTGCCGCGCCTCGGAAATATCTTCACTGACGATTAACACTTGGTTTTCGCCGTGGCGGCCATTGATGACTCGCGCCGTCTCGCGCACCCAAAGTGGTGACCCGTCCTTGGCCACCATCTGCACATCGCGGCGGTGTAGTTTACCTTCTTCTATATGCTCTTTACTTAATTGGTAAATCACCGATTCACTATCGCCGTGGCGGTAAAGGTTGCCTATAGGCTGCCCCACGAGATTCTGCACGTCATAGCCGAGTTGGCGCGCACCAAACTCGTTGACTGAAATTAACTCGCCCTCAAAATTCACGGTAAAAAACATCGAGGGATTGTGATCGTAGAGCGCACGATAGTTCTCACGACTTGCCGACAGCGCCTTTTCGGCCAGTTCGCGCTTTTGCATATCCTCTTGCATGGCTTCGCGCATTTCATTGAGCGCGCGAACCACATAGGCGAGTTCATCGTTTTTATTGAGGCGAGTCTCCCTGCGCGAAAGCGCTAGGGGCTCATCGAGATTATTTAAATTGAGATTCTTGGCGTAATCGGCCATGCGGTTGAGGTGGCGCGTGACCATGGCGCGGATGATGAACAGAATAAACAGTGACACCATCATGGTTTTAACCATCTGCGTAAACAGAATCACCACGGCTTTATCAATCAAGCGTGCGTAGACGTTGTTGAGGTTAACCACAAGATGCAGTCGCCCTAGCAGTTGCTCCTCTCCGCCTTCGTTTTGAGCAATATCAAAACTGTGCTCAATGACGCTGTCTGTTTCAGGCCGCACACCCACTTCATAGTCTTGGTCGTCGACGGCACTCAGGCGGATGTACTCCACATCGGGCAGTTCTAAAATGCCTTGGAGTTGTAAATACACTTGTTCGCGGTCGACTAACCACAAACTAGAGGCGATGGATTCCGAGTAACTACTTTGAATTTGCTGGATGCGCTTTCCAATTTCCGAGACGTCGCCCTCGTAATCAGAATACAACTGCACCGCCGTTGCCAGCATGGCAAAGGCAGCACTGCACAGAAGAATATAGGACAGCAAACGCTTAGACAGCGTGTACTGTAAAGGGCTTTCCCTTTCTCCCATCACCTAACCCCCACGAGTTAGCCTCGCAGTATTATTATGAGTTAACGATCGTTTTGTCGTCGCTTTCACCGCTTTTGTCGCTTGAAAAAAACGACTCGACCATTATGAGCACCATTAACGACCACAATCAAGCAGCGGCGCGCAAATTCGCCACATCACTCACTACGCCTGAAGTGCCTCTTTCGCTTGTAAATCAGCGTGGTAAGAGGAGCGCACCATCGGTCCAGAAGCCACATGGGTAAAACCGATTTCGTAGCCGAAAACCTCTAATTCTTTAAATTCATCGGGGTGAACAAAGCGCGTCACGGGCAGGTGATGGCGCGATGGCTGCAGGTACTGGCCGATAGTCAACATATCGCAATCGTGCGCTCTTAAGTCACGCATGACTTGCTTGATTTCTTCGATCTCTTCACCAAGCCCCACCATTAAGCCCGACTTGGTCGGCGCATGGGGGTGGCGGCGCTTAAACTCGCTAATCAAATCCAGTGACCACTCGTAGTCGGAGCCAGGGCGCACCGCGCGGTACAATCGCGGCACCGACTCAAGATTGTGGTTAAACACATCCGGCGGCGTCTCTTCGAAACAGAGAATGGCCTTGTCCATGCGCCCGCGAAAATCGGGGACCAGCACTTCAATCTTGGTCTCGGGATTCAGCGCTCGAATTTCGCGAATACAATCGGCAAAGTGGCCCGCACCGCCGTCTTTGAGATCATCGCGATCCACCGAGGTGATCACCACATAGGAGAGACCCAACAATTGAATGGTCTCTGCGAGCTGCTTGGGCTCTTTGGCGTCGAGCGGATTGGGGCGACCGTGAGCCACATCGCAAAATGGACAGCGGCGCGTGCAGATATCACCCATAATCATGAAAGTGGCCGTTCCGTGGCTGAAGCACTCACCCAAATTCGGGCACTGGGCCTCTTCACACACGCTGTGCAAGTTGTGTTCGCGCAACAAGCGCTTAATGCGCTGCACTTCGGGTGAGCCCTGTGACTTGGCGCGAATCCAACTGGGTTTACGCTGAAACGTTTTTGTTTCTTCAACTTTGACCGGGATGCGCGCCATTTTTTCAGCGCCGCGTTGATGTTTCTCATCGCTAAAGCGCGAGGGGGCAGTAAAATTTTTTCCAGTGTCGCTCATGGGGTGGCCTTATACGGGCTCGGATCGTGATTGAAGCTCGTCGAGCCGAATGCGAATTGGCTCGGCGAATGATTCACTCAGCTCTGCGCCGGTGCAGCGCTGAATCTCTAGATAGTGTAACTCAGCGCCGAGTGTCTCGACCAATAGCCGACGTACATCGTCCATGTCGGCCGACTCGCAAAGCGCTTTAAGCTGGGTAACAGCCATCCCCGCATAGCCACAGGGATTGATGCCAGCAAAGGGGGCAAGATCCATATCCACATTAAAACTAAGGCCGTGGTAGGTGCAGCCTTGAGTCACGCGAAGGCCAATCGAACCAATCTTGGCCTCCCCCACATAGACACCGGGTGCGTCAGAGCGAGCTTTCGCCTCGATCCCCAAGTGCGCCAGCACCGCTATCATTGCCTGCTCAATACGACGGACTAATTCGCGCACCGCCAACTTGCGGCGCTCGACGTCCACCAAGCAGTAAATCACCACTTGTCCGGGGCCGTGGTATGTCACTTGCCCACCGCGGTTGACCGGGATCACCGGGATGTCATGGGGGTTGAGAATATGCTCTGGCTTGCCCGCCACACCTTGTGTATAGACAGGCGGGTGTTCAACCAGCCAGAGTTCGTCCCAAGTTTGAGAGTCGCGCTGCTCGGTGAACACCTGCATGGCCGCAAAAACCGGCAGATAATCGGCGCGCCCCCAGTCGCGCACGCGCAAGGTATCCAGCGGCGCGGCCATTACAGCGTCATGGCCACTTCGGGGTGATCCGCTAGCTGTTCGTAGACGTGATCGAGCTGCTGACGGCTCTCGGCCTGAATGATCACCGTAATGCTGATGTACTTACCCGTGCGGCTCGCCTGTTCCGAAATATCTTCATCGCGGTAGAGCACCTGATTGTCTGCCAACACCGCTAACAGCGCCGCTCGCACATCGCCGCCTGCTTTGCCCATGGCTTTTACAGGAAACGGCGTGGGGAAACTCAGCGCGCGCTCGTCCTCTGGCATATCCTGATAACGCATTAACTCGCCTCCCCACGTTTTAGCTTTTCCACATAGTCGCGATAGTAACTCAACACTTCTCGCCACAACGCACCGGGCTCACCCGAACCGACCGCTCGGTCATTCAACGCCACAATCGGAACAATGGCTTTCGTCGAGCTCGTAAACCACAGCTCGTCCGCCTCGCTCAGCTCCGCTTCGTGGATGTCTCGCTCAATCACCTCGAAGCCGTGCTCGCGTGCGACCTCGACCACGAGATCCCGCGTAATGCCGGGCAGCAGGTGTCTAGATTTAGGCGGCGTCAGCAAACGCCCCTCTTTGACCATAAACAAATTGCTCGCCGAGCACTCCGTTGCGTAGTCGTCGCGCACCAATACCGCTTCGTCGTAACCTCGCGTTAAAGCTTCCTGCTTGAGCAAAACGTTACCCAGCAGCGCCACCGTTTTCAAATTGCACAGTGACCAGCGCACATCTTCCAGTGTCACTGCGCTGGCGCCCCGAATGTCATCGGCGGCGGGAATATCGGCAATCGGCGAGCTCATCACAAACACCGTGGGAGAGACCTTATTGGGAAAGGCGTGCTCGCGGGCTTCGGCCGCTCCGCGGGTCACCTGTAGGTACACCGATTGCTCGTCGCCCTGATTGGCATCGATCACTTTTTGAATAATCTCGCCCCAGCCCGCCGCATCAATCGAGAGATCGAGATGAATCCCATTCAGGCTGTCATTCAATCGCGACAAATGTTGAGCAAGCCGCAGGGGGCGACGGTTGTAAACGGGAATCACCTCATAGACGCCATCACCAAACAAGAAGCCCCGATCCAGCACGGATATCTGAGCTTCAGATAGTGGCAGCATCTGCCCGTTAAGATAAACAGTACTCATAGAGGCATTATACGGCATACGGCACCCTTTTGGCTTGCAAAACGGTGCCGCCGAGCGAGCCGATGGCTCACTCAAACATCAGTAAAATCGAATCCCAAGCGCTGGAGAAAAAGTCGCCCTCATCGACTTGCTCAAGCGCCACAGCGGGCGCCTCAGCCACCACTTCCTCACCCAGCTTGACGCGTATCGTCCCCAGCTGAGTGCCCTTGGCAACCGGCGCTTCCAAGGGATTGGGCACGCCGTCCAAAGAGGGTTTGAGGTTCTTGTACTGACCGCGAGGGATGGTGACATAAAGATCGGAGGCGGGGCCAATGGGCAGATTTTCGATACTGCCCTTCCAGACGCGCGGGGCGTTCAAAGAGGCGCCCGCCGCGTACAGCTTGCGCGTTTCATAGTAGCGAAAGCCATAATTGAGCAGTGTCTGACTGTATTGCGAGCGAGCTCCCGAGCTCTCGGTCCCCATCACTACAGAGATCAAGCGCATGTCATCGCGGCGCGCTGACGCGGCTAAGCAATAGCCCGCAGCCTCAGTGTGCCCCGTTTTAATACCATCGACACTAGAGTCGCGCCACAGCAATGCGTTGCGATTGGGTTGCTTGATGCTGTTGTAAGTATAGTTTTTTTCAGCGTACACCCGATAGTGCTCGGGGTAGTCGCGAATTAAAGCGTGGGACAAAATCGCAATATCGCGAGCCGTCGTGTAGTGATCGGCGTGCGGCCAACCCGTGGAATTGACAAAATGGCTGCCCGTCATGCCCAGCGCCTTTGCCGCCGCATTCATCTGTTCGGCAAAGGCCTCCTCCGTACCGCCGACATACTCGGCCAGTGCAACAGCGGCATCGTTACCCGACTGGATCACCAACCCTTTTAATAACGCCTCCAGTGGCACGCTTTTGCCCACCTCGATGAACATGCGCGACCCCTTCATGCGCCAAGCCTTTTCACTCACTGGTACCGAGTCCGACATGGAGATCAAGCCACTGTCGATGGCTTGATACACCACATAAGAAGTCATAATTTTGGTGATACTTGCGGGCTCAATGCGCTCGTCGGCATTGTGCTCCGACAAGACTTTGCCCGTGGCAAAATCCATCAAAATCCAAGAGTTTGCATTCAACTGTGGTGGAGAGGGAATCGGCACAGCCACCGCTTGAAAACTAAAAAGAGAGGTCGCGAACAGAGCGATAGCCAGAAGAAAGTGTTTCATATCAATATCAAATGAATTCAAGCGAGAGGAAAGTAGCGGGAATTGTAGGCAATCGCCCCTGCCCAAGCCAGCCCGATTACCTAACTTAACGGACAAAACTCGAGAAAGTCGCTATTCCGTCAGTACGCGATGGCCTCGATAGCCGAGTCGATTGAGGCGATTGCTCAATGTGTTCGCCGCTACGGGCGTGGAGACGGGCCCTAGGCGAACGCGGCTCACCGTACCGCCATTGACCACCACACTCTGAATTTGCACATCGGAAAAGCCGTCTGCCAATAACTTTGAGAGCAGGTTTTCCGCGTTACCGCGCTCGGAAAAAGAGCCCACTTGGACAAAAAAGCGATTGCTGTAGTCCTGAACCACACGACCGGCACTAACCCGCTCGCTGGCCGTGCCCACCGTTTCAATTTCTACGGGCACCGTGCCGTGCTTAATCACGCCTAAACGCTGTGCCGCAGCCTTCGATAAATCAATGATTCGTCCCTCGTGGAACGGCCCACGATCATTGACTCGCACCACGAGCGACTCGCCGGTATCTAAATTGGTCACTTTGACCTTTGCCGGTAGCGGCAGCGTTTTGTGAGCCGCTGTCATACCGTGCATATCGTAAACCTCGCCACTCGAAGTGCGTTTGCCGTGAAACCCTGGCCCATACCACGAGGCGATACCACGCTGTTTAAACCCACAAGCCGTCGGCCGCACGTAATAGCGCTTGCCCATCACCTCGTAGGAGGCGGGGTTGCCGTACTTGCTGCGCGGCCCCAAGGTGCACTCGGGGCCAGAGTAATTGCTGTATTCGGCAGGGCGTGTCGACGAATCGCCGCCACAAGCGGCTAGACCTAGCACCAGCAGGGCGGGAAGCGTCCATCGTAATATCGTCATCGACTAGCTCTCCTGACGCTGTGAGTAGCGCTCGGCAATCATGCCCGCCAACTGCCACGCCGCCAACGAATACATGCTGCTGTGGTTGTATCGGCTGATGACATAAAAATTGTGATGCCCCAAATAGTAGAGATCCTCCTCACCGTCGAGGTAGTGCAATAAAACCACCTCCTCCGTATCGGCCAGTGATTCAGCCGCTTTAACTCCTTGGCCTCGATAATCCTGATAGGGCGTCTCTGGCTTCATGCCCGTGCGCCCACGACCCACCGCTTTAGCCTGAGAGTTTTGCGCCAATGTCGCTGGTGTCACCACCTGTCCCTCTGCGCGCCAGCCGTGGCGCTGAAAGTAATTCGCGACACTGCCGATTACATCTTCGACATTGTCGAACAAATCAATACGGCCATCCTGGTCAAAATCCACGGCATAGGCGCGGTAGCTACTGGCAATAAACTGAGGCATGCCCATGGCGCCCGCATAAGACCCCACTACCTCGCGAGGCACAAAACCTTGCTCGCGACAAAGCAATAAAAAGGCCTTGAGCTCTTTTCTAAAAAATGCGCGGCGGCGCTCCTGACCATCGAAAGCCAAGGTCACCAAGGAATCAAACACGGGATGCTTCCCCTTGTAGCGACCAAAACGCGTTTCAACGCCAATAATCGCAGCGACCATCTCGGGAGGCACGCCGTACTCGGCTTCGGCGCGCGCCAGTATCTCGGCGTGCTCGCGCATAAACTCGGCCCCCGCCGCAATACGCGACTCCTGAATAAAGATGGGGCGATACTCATCCCAGCGCAGGGCGCGCTCGGCCGGTTTTTTGTAGGCGTCGATCACCGCCTGCTGGCGCTCGGCCGCCTTAAACAAACCCAGAAGTTCACCGCGTCCAAAATCGTGCTGGCGAATCAAATCCTCAGCAAAGGCCACCACCTCGGGACGCTCAGAGTAGCGCATATCGCTGACATCATCCGCCCATGCCACAGAGCTCACAGCCCACAACACCCATCCCAACTTGAGGGTTCGATTCCAAAAATGCTTATTCACACTGTCTCCCAACATTTCCGACATATCGCCGTAGCGATGTGACCGCTGACATTGCTAACGGTTCATTAAACGCTTGTTCGCGTTGACCGACATGAGCATGCCAAAACCCGCCGCCAGCGTCACTACAGAGGTACCGCCGTAACTGACCATCGGCAACGGCACGCCGACCACGGGCAGCAAGCCCGACACCATGCCGATATTAACGAACAAATATACGAAAAAAGTTAAACTAATACTGCCCGCCAGCAAGCGGGCGTAGCTATCTTGTGCGCGACTGGCGATTCTCAAACAACGTGCCAGCACCAGCACATAGAGCAATAGCAATAACAAGCTACCCACCAAACCAAACTCCTCGCCAAATACGGAGAAGATGAAATCCGTCGACTGCTCGGGCAAAAAGTCGAGCTGAGACTGCGAACCGTTCATCCAGCCCTTGCCCATTACACCTCCCGAGCCAATCGCAATCTTGGATTGAATGATGTGGTAGCCCGATCCCAGCGGATCCGATTCGGGGTTCAAAAAAGTCAATACACGTTGCTTTTGGTAATCGTGCATCACAAAAAACCACATGATGGGTGCAGCGATCAGCGCCAAGCCGCCACCCGCTAATAGCAAACGCACGGACAAACCCGCCAAAAATAGCGCAAAGAAGGCGGCACTCCCCACCAGCAGCGCCGTCCCCAAATCGGGCTGATCCATAATCAACAACATCGGCACCGTGATAATAACCAGCGAAACCAACACTTGCCGCACCGTTGGCGGCAGAGCGCGATCGCCTAAATACCAAGCCACCATCATAGGAGCCGCCAGCTTGAGCACCTCAGAGGGCTGAAAACGCATAAACCCCAAATCCAGCCAGCGCTGGGCACCCTTGCCCGTCACACCAATCACAGCAACGGCGATTAGCATGCTCACGCCCACCGCGTAAATCCACGGCGACCAAAGTTTTAAGGCGTGTGGCGTAATCTGTGCGACAAACAACATAACGCCGATGGCCACACCGAAACGCACCAACTGGCGCAGCACCAAGTCGATATTGCCTCCGCCAGCGCTAAACAGCACCAAACAACTCAAGGTCATCAACAGCCCCAACAACAACAGCAGTAGGGGGTCGAGCTTGAGCCACTTCAGCAGACGAACGGGCAAACTCTCTCGGCGCGCTTCTACCAATCTCACGGCGCCTCTCCCAGCAGGTGATAATCCATGACCTGCTTTGCAATCGGCGCCGCCACAGAACTGCCGTGGCCACCGTTTTCCACAATAACCGCTACCACAATTTGCGGATCATCAACGGGCGCCCAGCTGACAAATAGCGCGTGATCTCGCAGACGCTTCTCCACCAACTCCTCGTCATACTCTTCGTCTTGCGCCACGCTAAACACCTGCGCCGTTCCCGTTTTGCCCGCAAAGCGATATTCACTATTGACGCCAACATTCCAGTAGGCCGTGCCGCGCCGATGGTGTACCACATGCTCCATCGACTTTTTAATGTACTCCCAATGACGCTGTTGTTTCACCTCAACCTGGCCCATGGGCTCGGTACTGTGGTGCTCTACGCGCCCGTCTGCATGCTCTACACGCTGCAACAAATGGGGCTTGGGAACGGCCCCGTCCATGGCCAGAGCCGATGTCGCCACCGCCAGCTGTAGTGGCGTCGCCAGAAAATAACCTTGCCCAATCCCGGCAATCAGCGTCTCCCCTGGGTACCAGGGCCGATTGCGCGCCCGACGCTTCCACTCGGGTGAAGGCAGCAAGCCGCCCTCTTCTCCCAAGGTATCAATGCCCAATTCTCGGCCAAAACCAAAGGGCGCTAGATAGTCGTGCATCTTTTGAATGCCCATTCGGTGGGCGAGATCGTAAAAAAAGATATCGCAGGACTGGGCAATCGACTGATCCAAATCGAGGCGGCCGTGGCCGTGTTTTTTCCAGCAGCGATAACGGTGATCTTCATTGGGCAATTGATAGTAGCCGATACAGCGGATTTTCTTGCCCTGCGTATTGACGCCCTCCTCCAAAGCCCCCAAGCCGTAAAAGGGTTTGACCGTCGACCCCGGTGGATACTGCCCTGTCAAAGCGCGATTAAACAGCGGTCGATAAAAACCGTCACGCAGAGCCGCATAATCTTTCACCGAAATACCATTGACAAACGAGTTCGGGTCGTAGGTCGGCATTGAAGCCATGGCCAAAATCTCGCCCGTGCGCGGATCCATTGCAACCAGCGCACCCGCCTCCTCACCAAATGCACGTTCTGCGACGCGCTGCATGCCTAGATCCAAGCTGAGGTAAAGGTTGGCACCCGGCTCTGGCTTTTGCTGATCGAGCACGCGAAGCGCGCGCCCCTGCACATTCACTTCAACTTGCTCAAAGCCAACTTCACCGTGTAACAAGTCTTCGTAGTGGCGCTCAATGCCGGCCTTCCCCGTGTGCGTCGTGCCTTGATAAGCCCGCTTCTCCAAGCGCTCTAAATCCCGCTCGTCGACGCGCCCCACATAACCCACAGTGTGCACAGCGGTGCCGTGGTCGGGGTAAAAGCGATTGAGCCGCGCCTCAATGGAAACACCTGGATAGCGATGCAAATCCACAGCAATAGCGGCCAGCTGCTCGGGGGCGAGATTAAATTTCAGCGGCACCCCTTTATAGGAGCCGCGCCGCTGCCGATAGAGCCCTTGCTTAAAGCGCGTACGCTCTTGGTCGCTAATAGATACAACCGATTCAAGCTGAGCCAACAAGGCATCCATGTCCTCCACCAGCTCGGGGGTAATCTCTAACTGATAGCTGGGGCGGTTGTCCGCCAAAAGCTGGCCATTGCGATCAAAAATCAAACCCCGCGTGGGTGGAATAGGCCTCACGCGAACGCGGTTGTCTTGGGACTGCTCTTGGTAGTTGTCGTACTGAAAAAACTGCAACCAAGCGAGCCGCCCAAACAGCGTGGCAGCCAACAATAGGCATACCACACCCGCAAACAGAGCCCGCCCTTTAAACAGGCGTATCTCCATATCGGGGTTGCGCAATCGTGCTCGTCTTCTGGCCATAGTAATCAGTTGAGGTCTGCGCGCGAAACATACCACAGATACGAGCGCGCCACCGCCTACAAACCCCTCGGGCACAAAAAACCCCGCCGCAGCGGGGTTTTAAAAAGCCGAGCTGCTCGCTTATTGAGCGCGAGCGATACTGGCTTCGATTTCAGCCTTGGCTTCGGCGGCATCGCCCCAGCCATCCACTTTAACCCACTTACCGGGCTCATTGGCCTTGTAGTTCTCAAAGAAGTTCATAATTTGAGCACGCAACAGCTCGGGCAGGTCCGTCGCTTCTTCTACGTGATCGTAGAGAGGTGTCAATTTTTTCTTGGGAACGGCGATAATTTTGGCATCGACGCCTGATTCATCACTCATTTTCAGAACGCCTACGGGGCGCGCTTCGATCACGCAACCGTGCTCCAGAGGATAGGGCGTCACAACCAACACATCTACAGGATCGCCATCTTCAGAGAGCGTGTGCGGCACAAAGCCGTAGTTGGCGGGGTAAAACATGGCCGTGCCCATGAAGCGATCCACCACCAAGGCGCCGCTGTCTTTTTCGATTTCGTACTTAACAGGGTCGGCGTTGGCGGGGATTTCGATGATCACATTGACCAATTCGGGGGACTTCTCACCGATTTCAATCTTGTCGATGTTCATAAGAATCTCTATATCCTTTTATAGGGTTTGGGGTCAGTTCGGCGCGGATTATACCGATTTGTTGGTGTATTTCTCAAACGACGCCCAGAATCTCCGTTCGCGCCTTGGCCAGATTAGACCTGTACGGTTCCCTCCGCGCGTGGCAAAATCGCCGCCTTTGTAAAGATTTGGAAACACTTCCAATATTTTTTGACACCTACTGAGACAAGAATTTCCCCAAGCCACTGCGCCTAGCAAAGGCTCAATACTTTGAGTCGGCTTGGGAAAATTTTTGCAAGACACAAGGTTAAACACTATGCGATTGATTCTTCTCGGCGCCCCCGGCGGCGGCAAAGGCACACAGGCCAAGCTTCTCGTCGAAAAATACGGCATTCCTCAGGTTTCTACTGGCGATCTCCTGCGCGCCGCAGTGGCTGCAGGCAGCGAACTGGGCCAACAAGCAAAAGCCGCTATGGACGCTGGCCAGCTGGTCTCGGACGAACTGGTACTGGGCCTGATCCGCGAGCGCCTCAGTGAAGACGACGCCCAGAACGGCTTTATCCTCGACGGCTTCCCCCGCAATACGGCACAGGCCGAAGCCTTAGACGAATTACTCAAAGACATCGGCGCTCCCCTCGACCGCGTCGTACTGGTTGATGTCGATTTTGACGTGCTGGTAAAACGCGTCGTCGGTCGCTGGACCTGCAAAAGCTGTGGCGAAATTTTCAACACCTACTTCAAACCACCCAAAATCGAAGGACAGTGCGACAGCTGTGGCGGCGAACTCAATCACCGCGACGACGACAACGAAGAGACCATCAAAAGTCGCCTCGGTGTCTACGAAGAGCAAACGGCACCACTGATCAACTACTACGGCGACAAAGGTCTGCTGAAAACCATCGACGGCCTCGGTGATATCGACGATATCTTCCAGCGCCTCCTCGCTGCGCTCGACGGTTAGGCCATCGTGACAGGTGGGTTAGCCGCTAGGCATAACCCACCAATGCCTGTGGGTGCTCGTGCCGACAGCGCGAGCCGCAGGCAAAGCAATCTGCCCACCGAACACACCAGCAGATGATTTTGCCTGCTTTAAGGCTCCTACAGCACAACACCGTAGGAGCGTGCCCCGCACGCGAAAATCCATCGACAGCACACAAGCATTCGCCTGCATGGCAGGCTCCTACAGCACAACACCGTAGGAGCGTGCCCTGCGCGCGAAAAATCCATCGACGGCACACAAACATTCGCCTGCTTGGCAGGCTCCTACACCTGTCATTGCAATGGCGGACTTTCAGCTCCGTCACGCGAAAATATCCATCTTCCCTTAGATACGACCCTGTGGCATAACTAGCCCATGCCACGGACGCTCACACTGATTTTCTGCGCTTTATTCGCTACGGCGACATGGTCTGATTGCCCTGCGCCCCGCGATGCTCACCGCCAAGTCGCTGCCATCGACACCGTTATTGATGGCGACACCGTCAGGCTGCGCGACCAGCGCCTCATTCGGCTGATCGGTATCGACACCCCGGAAGTCGATGGCCCCTATCGCCGCGCCGAACGCGGCGGCGATGAAGCCAGTCGCTGGCTCAAGCAACAGTTGCCTCCAGGCCAAACCGTCACCTTGGTGCACTTTGGCAAGACACTCGAAAAAGACCGCTACGGCCGCTACCTCGCCCACCTCTATGCCGAGCAAGAAAACCTTCAAGCCGCTCTGCTCCAGCGCGGGCTCGCCACGGGATTCAACCTTGATCACGACGCCCTACGTCCCTGTTACGGCCGTCTAGAAGCTCAGGCGCGCCAACAAAAAACGGGACTGTGGCGCTACCCGCAACAGCAGCCGATTTCGGTTAAAGCCGCCATCGAAGCAGGCAAGGGGTTTCGCCTCGTTCAAGGCACCGTGACTGGCTTAAAATCCTCTAGGCGCAATCAATGGCTCATGCTGGAAGGCGGCCTCGGACTCTACATAAGACACAGTGACAGTCAGCGGCTCGGCCCCCATTTCCCACCCCAAAGCGCACTTCGCAGAGGACAACAACTCGTCGCGCGGGGTTATTTGTTTTTTAGCCACAATCGCTGGATGTTGCGTATTCGACACCCCAACGACTTGTGGTTAGGCGACAAGCGGCCATAGGCGCGCGTAAGATTTCTGAAAAAATACCGATTTATGCCTTTGCGCTAGTGCAACCACCCCCGAAATAAGCTAGATTACGCCCTTCGTCGCTGTGCAATATCGGCACAGGCGAAAAGGAAGCTAAACTTCTCTTTTCGCTAGCGCCACTGTCTCGGGCTCCCCGCCGCGAGACTCCCCAAAAGGGCCAGGCCTATGATGCTCGCACCGACTTTCTTTTAACGCAGACAAAAGCCCTGTACTGGCCATGCAGAACGAAGACGACTTAAAAACCCGCGCTCTCAAATATCACGCACTTCCCCGCCCCGGTAAGATTGGCATCGAAGTGACGAAGCCTGCGGCGACGCAGGAAGACTTGACGCTTGCCTACTCCCCCGGCGTTGCCGCCCCCGTGCGCGCCATCGCCAACGATGAGGAAGAGGCCTACAAGTACACCAACAAAGGCAACTTAGTACTGATCGTTTCCGACGGTACCGCCGTGTTGGGTCTTGGCAATACCGGCGCTCTCGCCTCTAAACCGGTTATGGAAGGCAAGTCACTGCTGTTTAAAATTTACGCCAATGTCGATGTATTCGACATCGAAGTAAAATGTGACGGCCCCGAGGAATTCATCGATACAGTCGTGCGCATTGCACCCGGCTTTGGCGGCATCAACCTTGAAGACATCGCCGCACCACACTGCTTTGAAATAGAAGATCGCCTCAATAAAAAGCTCGACATCCCCGTCTTTCACGACGATCAACACGGCACGGCTGTGATTACTGCTGCGGGCTTAACCAACGCGCTGTTCCTGCAGGACAAAGACATCGCCGATGTCCGCATTGTCTGCACAGGCGCCGGCGCGGCAGGTATCGCCTGCATGAAATTGCTGGTGCACTTGGGCGCGAAGAAAGAAAACATCTTTATGATTGACCGCAAGGGCGTCATCACGAAAGATCGCAACGATTTGAACGAGCAAAAGCGCGAGTTCGCCAATCCCACAACCGACATCCACACACTGGAAGAAGCCATGAATGGCG
Source organism: gamma proteobacterium HTCC5015 (assembly GCA_000155715.1). Taxonomy (GTDB): domain Bacteria; phylum Pseudomonadota; class Gammaproteobacteria; order HTCC5015; family HTCC5015; genus HTCC5015. The sequence continues at coordinate 57,037 of DS990605.1, forward strand.
CCGATGTGTTGGTCGGCGTATCGGGCCCCGGCATTATCAGCCAAGACATGATTCGCTCCATGGCCGAGCGCCCTGTGGTGTTTGCGCTGTCGAATCCCGACCCTGAAATTCACCCCCACGAGGTGAAAGAAGTTCGCGACGACGCCATCATGGCCACAGGGCGTTCGGACTACCCCAATCAGGTAAACAATGTACTGGGCTTCCCCTACATTTTCCGCGGCGCACTCGATGTTCAGGCCACCACCATCAATCAAGACATGTTGATTGCCGCTGTAGAGGCGTTGCGCGATCTAGCGCGGACCCCCGTTCCCCAGCGCGTGCTGGAATCTTACGGGCTAGAGGATTTGGAGTTTGGCCCCGAATACATCATTCCCAAACCCAACGATCCCCGCTTGATCGAGACCTTACCGCCCGCCATTTCGCGCGCAGCCATCAAAAGCAAGGTCGCGCGCGTGATTCCGCCAGGGCTCAAGGCCACCGAAGGCAAGCGCGACAGCGAGTAAACGGGATCGGGGCTCACAGGAGCCCCGCTTTATTATGCCCCGCGCCCACCTCGTCGATTCCAGCATCTATGTCTTTCGCAGCTGGCATGTCATGCCCGACACGCTGACCGACGCCGAGGGACACCCCGCCAACGCCGTCTACGGCTTTGCCGACTTTGTCCTACAACTCCTCCACAGCGAGCAACCCAGCCACATCGGCTTTGCCTTTGACCTCTGCCACGCGGGCAACTGGCGCCGAGAAATCGACGCCCAATACAAAGCCAACCGCCCGCCGCCCCCTGCAGAACTCAAACGCCAGTTTGCCCATTGCCGCGAACTGCTGCAGGCATCGGGGCTCGCCTGCTTTGGCAGCGACCGCTTTGAAGCCGACGACATCATCGGCACCTTCAGCCGCAGCCTACGCGAACAGGGCTTTGTCTCGACAATCATTACGGGCGATAAGGATCTCACGCAACTGATTGGCGAAGGCGACGAGTGGTGGGAGGTGGCCCGCAACAAACGGCTCGACTACCGCGGTATTCACAAGCAATGGGGCATCTACCCCGAACAGGTCGCCGACCTCTTGGCGCTCGTTGGCGACAAGAGCGACAACATCGCCGGCGTGCCCGGTGTCGGGGTGAAAACGGCGGCCAATCTGCTGAAAAAATTCGGTGATATCGACGGCGTACTAAACAACATCGACGCCATCGGCGAGATGAAATTCCGCAGCGCCAAACGCATCGAGAACCTCGTGCGCATGCATCAAGACACAATCCGTCTCGCCAAACTACTCACCGTTATCCCCGACGACCCCACAATCAACACACACGCCAGCGCCCTCGTCCCCTGTCAGTGGGACGAAAGCCACCTAGGGGATCTCTTTCAGCGCCTCGACTTCAGCCCCCCGCGACAAAAACGCTGGCTCAACGCGCTCAACTCAACCCTCGCCACCTACTGTAGGAGGCGCCTTTATGCCCGCAGGTGCTCGGGCCGTGCACCCAAAGGCATAAAGGCGCCCCTCCCACAGAGCAGTTGTCGATGTGTGATCTGTTGTAGGAGGCCCGCCTTCGGGCCGACAGTGCACCGTCACTGCAATAACGCAGCTTTACTAACCTCGTCTAATCTAAAAAACTCTTCATTGCGAGCTGTAGGCGAAGTAATCTGCCCATCGCAGCACACCCACAGATTGCCCTCCTCGCAATGACGGGTTTTAGCCTTGCCTACGTTTAAAAAACGGGTCATTCCCGCGCAGGCGGGAATCCAGCGTCTTTGAATGAGTGGGAACCACTGGGCTCCCGCCTGCGCGGGAGCGACGGTGGTTGTGGGAGCGACATGGTGACCAAAGCCCCCCCTATTAGAGGGATGCACCACGGGCCTTGCTCCGCTATAGTCGGGGCATGGCTTTCTGCAGCAAGACTAAAAGGATTTCACTATGCAACGATGTATCAACGCGCTTGTCGCCTCCGTATTGTTAGCGCTCGCTTTCAGTAGCGCCGCTTGGAGTGACACCGTTGTACGCGTGGGCCTCGAACCCTTTCCTCCGCTCATCAACTCCGATGGCACGGGTTACACCATCGATTTACTAAAAAGCCTAGAAAAGCATTCAAATCTGCAATTTCAAGTTAATATCATGAGCTACCAACGCTCTAAGATTGAACTGAAGAAAGGCAATATCGACTTAATTGGCCACACCCCCAAGGGCCTCGAGAGCGCGGCATTTTATCAATATGCGCAGGAACTGAACCTCAAAATTCCCACTCGGCTCGATCTATTCGCCCTCGACCCCCGCTTTTTAAAGCCCGACCACCTCGAGCAAAACCGCTTGGGTACACCTCCAGGCAACGCGGCCTTCATGGCCGATTTAGCGCAAATCCCCTTCGATCGCTTTACTGAGAGCCCACTGGCCGGCTTAGTGGAAATGCTGACACTAAAGCGCATCGACGCCATATTATTTGAGCGTGGTTCCGTGCTAAGTACCCTTGCCCAACAGTCGGAACACCCCACGGTGCACTACAAAACCCTCAAGACCAATATTTTTGCCGGCCTAGCAGTCGGTCGATCCCCCCGCGCAGACCGACTCGCTCAAACCCTCAATCACACCCTCGAAGGCATGGACTATCTCGCTATCTACACACCCTATCTCAAGCACTATGTGAACGTCGCCGCCGAAGGGCACACCCCCGCCACCCCCTGACACAAGGGGCGCATTTGCCAGTCGTGACAATCGTTGTCAGACTGAGGCATCACTCTACAACTTTAAATCCGCTATGATCGCTACCAGCTTTATTGCCTTTCTCAGTCTGTTTCTTCTCATCGGTATCAGCTCCGCTTTTGTCGCCAAAAAAACCGCTCACGACTACTTGATTGCCAACCAATCCGTTCCGCCTTGGTTGGTAGGGCTGTCCGCCGTGGCAACCAACAACAGCGGCTACATGTTCATTGGCATGATTGGTGTCACCTACAGCACGGGCCTGTCCTCGCTGTGGATTATGATCGGCTGGATCATCGGCGATTTAACCGCCTCGCTGCTCTCGGTCACTCGCATCCGCCAAGCCAGTGAACGCAAAAACATCAACTCTTTCGGCGGCCTCATTGCCCACTGGCACGGCCAAGACCATCGCCAACTGCGCCGTTTAGTGGGTTTTTTCACCGTGTTTTTCCTCACCGTCTACGCCGCCGCCCAACTGAAAGCGGGCAGCAAAGCCACCTCTGTTCTACTCGACTGGCAACCCGAAACCGGCATTATCGCCGGCGCTGCCATTGTGCTCGTCTACAGCCTGAGCGGTGGCTTACGCGCTTCCATATGGACCGACGCCGCACAATCTATGGTGATGATGGTTGGCATGCTGGCGTTGATGGGCGTAGGTATACATATCAACGGCGGCCTCTCCTCTAGCCTCGATCAGCTTCACGCCGTGTCTGACGACTACATGAACTTGATGGGCGACATGGGCGCTTTCGAAGGACTTCTGTTCATTATTGGTTGGTTTTTTGGCGGCACCGCTGTGATTGGCCAGCCCCACGTCATTATTCGCTTTATGTCCATTAGCTCGACAGAGCAAGTCAAAAATATGCGGGTTTACTACTATCTGTGGTTTACTTTTTTCTATGCCGCCACGGTGATGGTGGGCTTGCTGTGTCGCCTCATATTCCCCGAGGCGGGCAGTTTTGACCCCGAGCTAGCGCTACCCAAAATGGCACAGTCACTGCTACCCGATGTGTTTGTCGGCTTAGTACTCGCCGCCCTGTTCGCGGCAACGCTATCCACCGCCGACTCTCTGATTCTTTCGTGCTCAGCCGCCGCCACGCGCGACTTTTTCAGCGGCAAAGGGCAATCGCTTATCGCAGCTAAAATATCGACTTTCAGCGTGCTCAGCGTGGCCGTGTGGATCGCCCTAAGCAACAACCAAACGGTGTTCAACTTAGTTCTTGATGCCTGGGGCTTGCTGGCCTCTGCCTTCGTGCCACTCATCCTCAACTACTGCTTTGGCCGCCGACTGCCCGAGTACGCGGCTATGGCCACCGTCATCATAGGCGTTGTGGTATTTGTCACTTGGAACAAAGCAGGACTCGGCGGCCTCGTCTACTCCGTCGCCCCCGGCACGGTGGCAGGCCTCATCACTTTTGCCGTACTGCATCGGCTGTGGGGCGACAACGAGGGCGAAGTCCACGGCCACGAGCCCAACTAATCGAAACACTGCTCCGTCGGCCCGAGGGCGGGCCTCCCACAATGACTATTGCCTACTTGGGAGGCGCCTTTATGCCCTTGGGTGCTCGGGCCGAGCCCCCATAGCCGCCCCCCCGTCATCCCTTCAAACTCTAAATCTTCGAAAGATTCGTCATTCCTCTACTCTCTGAAAAAATCGTCATTCCCGCGCAGGCGGGAATCCAGCGCCTTTGAGTGCGAGGGATAGTAAAGCCTCTGGGCTCCCGCCTGCGCGGGAGCGACGAAGCTTGTAAGGAGGCCTGCCATCACTCCCGAACCCTACACCGTTATTACTCCCCTACCGTCATTCCAAACTTGATTTGGAATTTCCTTAACCATTACCCGTCATTCCAGACTTGATCTGGAATCCCCCGAAACAGAGCCTTGATAGAGAGATCCTGAAGCTTCCGCTCCTGCTCACGCCCCTTATCGACATCCCTGTAGGCAAATCAAGTTCAGGATGACGGCGGTGGGTTAGGTGTAACCCACCAATGCCTGTGGGAGGCGCCTTTATGCCCTTGGGTGCTCGGGCCGACAATACGTCGTGACTACAAACTCAGCGTCGCAATCTGCTCATCGAATACGCCAACAAATTGCCACGTCGGCTGACGCCGCCTCACAATGACGGTATCAATCCGCAGCGACCACTGCATTGCCATAAGCCGTTTTAAAGGACTCTGGCAGACGACGCAGCCGCCCCGAGCTTAAATCGACACAAACAAACCGTGTATTCGCGCGCAGAACAACGGCGCCATCCGCTGGCCGAATGACTTGATAGTGGCGCACCAAGCCAATGCGGTTGCAACTAGCAATCCAAGTACCGATGTAAAGCTGTTCACCCGCAAAGGTCGCGGCGAGATAATCCAGCTCTGTATGCACCGCCGCCATTCCGTGCCCTACCTCCCGATACTCCGCAATACCCAGCCCTAGGTGCTCCGAGTGTCGCCAGGCCATCACCTCGCACCACTTTAAATACTCGCAATTGTTGGTATGACCCATCACATCGATATGCTGATTATCGACTTCAAGTTGGTAAACGAAGGCATCCTGACAGTCCCACGGCAGTGACTGCACCGCTTTATCACTCGAACTCACCGCGTATAAATCTGACATGGCTTACCACACTACCCACCCCAAAGAGACACAGTATAAACACACGAGAAAACACTCGTCAGCACGCCTCTATCATTGATTCACTGTGGGAGGCGCCTTTATGCCCTTGGGTGCTCGGGCCGACGAACGCAGTGCCACAATCTGCCCATCGAATACACCAACAGATTGCCGCGTCGGCTGCACCTCCTCGCAATGACTGCCATTCCTCCAAACCCCAAATCTCCGAAATACCCACCATTCGCCGAGATATTTGTCATTCCCACACAGGCGGGAATCCAGTGTCTTTAAGTGAGTAGAGCAGTCTGCCAAGGCCGCCCTCTCAAAAAACTGCTAGGATTAGCCCATGCGAAAACTAATACAAAATGGCCGTCCGCAATACGGCGTCGTTGATGCGCCGTGGCAACTTATCAACCACCAAGATTTTGATTATCGAAGCCCAATGGGCAAGCCGATTAGCGGCCTTAAGAAGCGCTTGGCGTACAATCACTTTCAGTATTTTGGGGTCTTGTCCGACGACCTTTTGTTTGGCTGCGCCATGGTCAAAATGCGTTTGGGCTTTATTTATTTTTGTTACACCTATCACACGCAGACAAAAGCGTTGAATGAGTGGCACTTCAAAGATATTGGTGGCTTTTTTTCCAGTGTCAGCGACAGCCCCACAACGGGCAAGAGCACTTTCAAGCGCGGCCACACATTGATTGAATTTGAAAATAACGAGGCGCAACAGGCGCGTCGCTTGCGCGTACATATCCCAGAGTCTCACCGCATGGGTGGTTTAGATATCGATGTATCGTTCCAGGAAAAGGACGTTGATCCGATGTGTTTGACCACGCAAACGGGCACAAACGGCTGGGTTTACGCGCAAAAGTTTGCGGGTATTCCCTGCTTTGGCACAGTGGTCGATGCCTCAGGGGCTTTCGATATGGGGCAGCTGAACGCCTACGCCCATCACGATTGGTCGGGCGGTTTTATGCGCAGGGAGACCTTCTGGAACTGGGCCTGCACCAGCGGTCAGGTCAGGGATGCCCGCGGGCACACCGTAGACGTTGGACTGAACTTGTCCTGTGGGGTGAATGAAACGGGCTTTACCGAAAATTGCTTTTGGCTTGATGGAAAGCTAATTAAAGTTGATTCTATTCGCTTCGATTACGATCGAGACGATGAAAACAGCCTGTGGCGCATTGCTAGTTACGATGGACAAATTGATCTCGTGTTCACGCCTCACGGCTTACATCGAGAAAAGCAAAACTACCTACTGGTTGCCAGTAATTTCAAGCAGTTCTTTGGCCTTTTTCAGGGACGTATCGGCGATCTCCAGATCGATGCCTTGTGGGGCTTTGTGGAAGATCAGTACTCCAAGTGGTGATGGCAGCGCTGGTGGAACTCCTTTTGGGTCATTGACGACGCGCTGTCGACCCGGGCGGGTCTTCTACACCCCCACCGTCGCTCCCGCGCAGGCGGGAGCCCAGTGGTTTTACTGCCCCATTCGCTCAAAGACGCTAGATTCCCGCCTGCGCGGGAACGACGAACTTTTTTGCGTCTCTTCGCCATGACAATCTTTCAACTTCGCCGACAGGGTTGTTGAGTTTGATGGAGTTAAGCCGCTTTCTTATGTAAATCGTGTACATTCACGCGCCGCTCTGGCTTGAGCGGGTCGACCAGTGTCTCCGCGTCGCTGTACACGCGTGGCGTGGTATAGAGCATTTTCAGGGCTTTAAAGTGGGTGGGGCAGACGTAGCGCTGGGGCATTTCACGCTCGAGCCAAGCGCGTACTTTGGGTGCTTGATCAGACCCCATTTTGGGGAACATGTGGTGCTCGACATGGTGACTGAAGTGAAAGTGCAGTGGATCCAGCCAGCGCCAAGTACGCACGCTCATGGAATTGTCCACAGGGTGATTGTTGTCCATTTGTGGGCGCAACATGTGGTTAGTCAGGATATAGCTTTGACCAATGATATTGAGCATAGCCAGCGGGATGACCACGGTAAAAATCAGCAATGGCCCCGATGCAATGGCAAGGGCAACCCAAGCTGCAGCGCAGTAGAGTGACTGGCGAATGGCCTTGTTGCGGTCCAGCTCGCCAAACTCTTTGCGGCGCCGCGTTTGCATCCACAGCACGAGCTGGGCGTGGAAAACGAAAGAGTAGGTGAGAAACAAATAGCTGTACCACTTGCCCGAACCCGGTGCGGGTTTGGTGAAGTTGGCCATTTTGGGGTACTTCTCATAGCGGGCCATGGTGCCAAAAGAATCTGGATCTTTATCGTGCAGATTGGTGTTGGCGTGGTGGGCAATATTGTGCCAGCGACGCCAGAACTCGGGGGGCACTAGAGCGGGGCCAAAGCCCAGCCAGCCGAGAAAGTTTTGCATTTTGCGATTCAAGCCCAGTGCGCCGTGTAGCACTTCGTGAGCCAGCAGTGCTTGGCAGGCGACGGTGTGGCCCACGAGGAGAGACACCAATAGGTTAGCCCACCAAGGCATGCCGAGGGTGAGTATGGCCGCGATGCCGCCGACGATGATGGCCGTCATGGGGATAAACCAAAGGGCGCGCAAAGGGCGTTCGCGGAAGGCGTCTTTGCCGAGGTCGCGCTTGACAGCGTTGCGGATTTCTCGGGCGTCGTCAGCGCCGAATGTGCGGCTGTAGTTAGGTTCTGTCATTTGGTGTTTCCTATAAGTTGTTGGGGCTCTCCCGCGAGGGGAGAGGGAGCAGCTCCGTATTTGCTGGGAGCTAACCAGTGCCGTGGGTCGGGTTTATGCCTCGTCGTCATCCTGAACTTGATTCAGGATCTCCCCATCAAAACCCCGATATGAAGACTCCAGATCCAGTCTGGAATGAAGCAGGCTTTTCGCAATGACGGCAAACGGCTCCACTGCACCTGCAAATATTGGGGGTATTGTGCGGATTGCGCCGAGAGATCGAAGGGCGGGATTGTCCATAAATCGGTTATTTTCGGACAGCATCCTGTCGTATCATAGAGATATGAGTAGCCATGCTTTTAAAAAGCGCGCGCCGATTTCGGTGAATTATGTCCGCACGCTGCTGGAGCTGATGCGACAGTCTGGCTTGGATATCGAAGCACTATTGCAGTCGGTCGGTTTAGATCGAGAAGCCGTTTACGGTAGCGCGCCCAGTCTCCGTTTTGAGCAATTTCGCCTAGTGATGCAGGCCGCTGTCGCCCAGAGTGGCGATCCGGCGATCGGTTTGCGGCTGGGGCAGCAAATGACGCTGACTTCCCACGGTTTGCTGGGTTACGCCGCGATCAGTAGCCCCCACTTAGCCGATATGTTGAGCTTACTAGAGCGCTATTTTCGAACGCGAACACGCTTGTGCGAACCGCGCTTAAAAAAAGTGGGCAAGCGCGTGCACTTTGCTTTGATCGAAACCTACGATCTCGGCGATGTGCGAGTGCCTTATTTAGAGGTGGTCATGGCCTCGGTGGTGGCGGGGGCGCATTTTGTGTTGGGGGAGCGCTTTCAGGGCGCCCAAATAAAAATGCCCTATGCGGCCCCTGATTATGCCGATCGCTATCGAGAGCTGCTCAAAATGGACGTGACCTTTGATGCCGAGCATGCTGAGCTATCCATGCCCGTGGCTCTACTTTACGAGCCCTTTCCCTTAGCGGATCCCGCCTCGCGAGAGCAGGCCGCTTTAAAATGTGAGGAGGAGCTACAAAAGCTTGAAGCCGAGCAGGACTGGGCACTGCGCGTTCGCAACCGGCTGATGATGGCCGAGGACGGTTTTCCCAGCTTGGAACAATTAGCCGAGCAATACTGTCTGACAGCCAGAACCCTGCGCCGCTATCTCGATGCCCTAGGGGTCAGTTATCGCCAGTTGCTCGAACAAGTGAGAGAGGACAAAGCGCGCCGCTGGCTTAAATCGGGTTTGTCGGTGCAGCAGGTTGCCGATAAACTGGGCTACTCTGACCCCTCCAATTTTTCGCGGGCATTTCGCCAGTGGAGCGGGGAGTCACCCAGTCATTACCGATCAAGACAGGCCTAAGCCTGCGATAGAAAAAAGGCCGCTAAATCGATGCCAGCGAGACGATTATTTTTAAGCATTTTCTGCCTGTTTCTGGCCGCTTGTGAAAGTGGCGAAGAGGGCAAGGATTTCACGGTAAAAGGTTTCTGGACCTTCGAGCAGACAGTGGTGGATGCCGAGTGTGCCGAGTATCAAGCACGCAAAGGTGAAACCACCGTGGCCTATCGAAAGCTGGATCAGCGCGAAGGGGTGACGCGTATGCATATTCTCTCGTTCCTCGGTGTTAACGGCATTCAGCCAACAGAGAAATGGGGCTCGATTGAAGAGTTTCAGCTGGAGGGGCAAACCTTAACGGGCCCCATCAATGTGGCTGGCATTGAGGTCGCAGACCGAGTGAAACTTGAGGTGGAAAACAGCAATCGATTGATTTCCAGTAAAAATTACCGCCGCGAAGTGGATGGCTGCAATGTCAGTTACTCTGTGGTGATGCGAAAAATCAGCGATACAGCGGAAAACCAGTACGCTAAACAGCGGGCCAGCGCAGAGCCCATCTCCCTAGAGAGTGGCTACTCTTCTCAAACCGTATCACTGAATAGTGAGGGTTATTATATCTACCAATTTCCCCTCGCTACTGAGGACGAAATCGGCGTAGTAGTGAGCCAAGGGCTCGATAAATTCGCCCTAGGGGTGCTCGATGCGGATGGCCGCATTATCGCCTCCTACCGCGATCGAAAATCGACGCGCTCTGATATTTGCGAGCAGTACACGCCCGCTATCGATGAAGAGATCGACCTATGTTTTGATCAACGAGTCCTGCCAGGCGGTACGGGGCAGCACTATTTGCTTATTGAGGACTTACAGCCCGGCGAGCACGACGGTGTGCTTACGGTAGAAGTGTTTTATAGAGAGGCTGACTAGTGAAAGCGACAGCGATTAAGGCATTACTGGTGCTTATCACAGCTAGCGGCTTGCTCGCTTGTGAGAGCAGTTCGAGCGGGTCACAGCAAGATGAAACCCTCGATGGTTTTTGGACGGGAAAGCAAACGCTACTCGAAGCGGATTGCTCAGGACAGAGTGATGCCGTTGATGTGGGAAAAACCGAGACTTTTTATCTGACCATTGAAGAAGATCAGCTCGACATCGCCATCAGCCCTAGCAACATTTTGGGCCTCGAGGCGGGCGCGCTCACGGAGTCGCCTCTGGGCTTCAGTGGCAGTTATGTCGGAGATGAATCCGCAGTCAGCGTGGAGTTGCGCTACAGTGGTGGCACCACAGTGATGGAGCACTCCGAAGACTTCAAGCACCTGGGACCCGTCGAGGTGGATTATGCCCCAAGAGGCTGCATCTCTGGGCGCTACAAGATAGTGCTGAACAAAACGGATGCCTCCGGAGAGGATGTCTATGCGCGTGCACGTGCAGCGGCGCCCTCTCTAGGTAAACGAGACACGACGACGGGCAGCCTCAATGCCGATGGCTATGCGTTGTATAAAATGGCACTAACGCAAGGCGACACACAGGAGTTCTCAATTACCACTGGGGGGGAGGCTTTCGATGCGATCATCTATGACTCCCAGGGCAAGCAGCGCACGGGAGGTTCATCGGGAGGCTGCTCAACAGGGCAGAGCGAGGATGTGTGTTTTCAGTGGCGCGTTATATTTGATCGAACTTATTATCTGTTTCTCCAATCTCAAGATGGCACCGCGTCCTCTGCATTTACCATCGAGACCGATTTCACGCCCCGAGAGGAGTAGCGCTAGGGTCTAATGTCGCTTTCGATCCAGTCGCCCGAGGCGAGATCGGCGAGTTGCCAAGGGCCAATGCGCCAACGAACCAGCCGCAGTGTGGGGTGGCCAACGGCGGCGGTCATGCGTCTAACTTGGCGATTTTTGCCCTCCTTCAAAGTAATACTCAGCCAACAGGTAGGAACGCTTTTGCGATAACGCACAGGGGGATTTCTCGGCCACAGGCCTCCGTGTTCGCTCAGTGGCTCCCCCGCCATGCGTTTCACATCGGCCCGCCGTGTTTTCCCATCTTTTAAATGAACGCCGCGTCTGAGTTGTTTCAAGGCTTCATCACTGGGCTCGCCCTCCACTTGTACCCAATAGGTTTTAGGCAACTTGTTTTCGGGGCTGGTAATGCGATTTTGTAGCCGGCCATCATCGGTGAGAACGAGCAGGCCTTCGCTGTCTTTATCGAGACGCCCTGCAGCGTATACATCGGGGACGTCGATATAGTCTCCTAAAGTAGGCACGCCATCGGGGTCGCGAAATTGACACAGCACCCCGCAGGGTTTGTTGAATAAAATAACTCGGCTCATAGACGGCGATTGTAGCACCGCTCGGCGCTGCCGGTCCGTGCCCTCAAGGGCATAAAGGCGCCCTCCAACAGCTGCACACACATCGACAACCTGAAAACGGCTCTGTGGGAGGGTCGCCTTCGGCCCGACCCCAAAAAACCATCGACCCAGGCACCCACGGGCATAAAGGCGCTCTCCTACACCCTGCCTGTCACCATAACCTTGCCCCCTAGCCGTCATCCTGAACTTGATTTGCCTACAGGGATGTCGATAAGGGACGTGAGCAGGAGCGGAAGCCTCAGGATCTCCCAACCGAGCCTCGAGGCCGTCATCCTGAACTTGATTCAGGATCTCCCTATCAAGGCTCCGTTTCGGGGATTCCAGATCAAGTCTGGAATGACGGGTAATGGTTATGGAGATTCCAAATCAAGTTTGGAATGACAGTGTAGGGTGCGGGAATGATGGCAGGCCTCCTTACAAGCTCCCCCCATCGTCGCTCCCGCGCAGGCGGGAGCCCAGTGGCTTTACCACCCCACTCACTCAAAGACGCTGGATTCCCGCCTGCGCGGGAATGACGAGTATTTTAGAGATTAGAGAAATGACGGATATTTCGGAGATTTGGAATCTCCATAACGGCGCCTCGGGTCGTAGACACTTTAACGCAAGCGATGACTGTTCGCGTGCTTTCAACGCTCTAGGAGCTGCTCGCACCCCGTGGGTCGGATTTATGCCCTTCAGGGTACTTCAGTACGACAAAGTGCACCGGCTTTAAGGCGTCGACCGACGAGGTAGAAAGGGGTTATACCCGCATTGAAGGCAGTAATGCTGTGCCATTTTCTTGTCGGGCTGAAGCCCGACCCACGGCACTGGTTAGCTCCCAGAAAATACGGAGCTGCCCCCTCTCCCCTCGCGGGAGAGGGCCAAGATTCATTGGTACCGGCCGAGCCGTGGGTCGGCTTTATGCCCTTCAGGGTGCTTCAGGCCGACACTCAACCGAAGCCACAAGAGTGGGCTTTCCCGAGCCCGACCTTTTAAAGTGAATTAAATTTTACTTTTACAGGACATGTCAATATTTTTACGCCAAAGGTCACTTAAAATTTACTTTAGAGTGATAAAGTGCTACCTTCTGCCAAAAGTGAATTTAATTTAACTTATGCAGCCTTGGACTTATGAAAACTAGCCCACCCAAACAAACTCTGGGGCGCGTCGTAAAAAGCACAGAGATGCCCGATCTATGCCAAGACTTTTCCAGCGTTCAGCTAGGCAAGGCCATCACCGCAAAACGCACCGGCATGCAGCTCAAACTCACAGATGTGGCATCCACTTTGTCTATTTCAAAACCCACACTGGTTAAAATAGAAAAGGGAGACCCGCGCGTCACGTTCTCTAATCTATTAAAGGTCATGGAGTACTTAGGTTTGTCTTTCCAGCTTATCGCGGATGACATTTTACCACCCTCGCCAAGCAGTGGAGCTGACGATGACTGGTTCTAACCCCAGCCAATCAGCCGATAATGTGCTTGAGGTATTGCTTGGCGCAGACCGAAAGATTGCCACTTTGAGCATAGCGGCAGGCTCCGAAAGCGAGCTGACTCTCACTTATGAGCCAAGCTGGGTTGAACAGGGCTTTGCCGTCTCCCCCCATTTACCGCTGACCGGTGAATTTGGCCATCGCGAGGTGCTTCACTTCCTCAATAACTTATTGCCTGAAGGCAAAGGGCTGGAGGCGATCACCACTCACACGACGATTTCAAAAAACAATACCTTTGGTTTAATCAAGGCCATCGGTGCGGAAACGTCGGGAGCGCTGTCGTTCCGAAGCGCCACAAGTGCTCGACCGACGACTGCGTTTCGCCCCGTCACTGAAAATGAGCTTACCGAAAAGCTCAGGCGCTTTAAGCAGTACGATGAACCCATTACTGTCTGGGATGGCAAAACCCGACTTTCCGTCGCGGGTGTTCAAGACAAGCTCAACCTATTGCAACGGGGCGAGGAGCTGGGCTTTGGCGAAGGCAACCTTTGCTCCAACACCATTATTAAATTCGAGACAGGCAAAGCCCCCTTTATTGCGGCCAATGAATGTTTCACCATGCTGCTAGCCAATCAGGCTGGATTGCCCGTACCTTCGGTCGAGTTAAAGCGTTTTGGCGATGCCAGAGCCCTTGCTGTCAAAAGGTTTGATAGAAAGCTCTCTGCTGACCACACTCAGGTTTTTCGGCGCCATGTCATTGATGGCTGCCAAGCTACTAATTTGCCACCGTCCTACAAATACGAGCGTCAATATGGTGATGAAGGTGAGGGAATATACATTCGCGACGGCGTCTCCTTTGCCAAGCTGTCCAAAGTCAATACCGTCAATAACATCGCTTACCACACGCATCTTATCCGCTGGATGACCTTTAACCTGTTAGTACGCAACTACGACGCCCATGGCAAAAACATTAGTTTTTTTGTCCGTCAGCAGGGATTAGAGCTCGCCCCGTTTTACGACCTGGTGAATATCGAAGCCATCATCCAAGCAATGCGGCAACCATCGAACAGTGGCGCTATGGCTCAGCACTATGCAATGTCGATCGGCGATTATGAGCAGGGAAGCGCCGGCAACTTCAACAACCCCATTACGGCTTATATGCTAGCTGATTTCGCCAATGAGCTTGGCGTTTCGCTAGCGAGGATTCAACTCGTCATGCGCCAAACCATCCGCGCCGTGCTGGAGTCTGTGGATACGGCCAAACAACAAACACTTGAACAAAACTTGGCAAAAGCAGAAATTCAGCACATCGACTTATGCGTGTTGATTATTCGGCAAAGCGCCGCCGAGCTAAGCCAGCAAGTCGACCTCCTCCCTACCGTGGCGAATTTACTGTAGCACCCACCGTCACCACCATTCCGTCATTGCAAGCGCGGCAAAGCAATCTGCTCATCACACACACCCACAGATTGCCGCGTCGGCGGAAGCCCAGTGGCTTTTTAATGTGGCTGTCGGCCCGAGCACCCAAGGGCATAAAGGCGCCTCCCACAGAGTCTTTCTCAAAAGTGGAAATGTATTGTAGTAGGCCCGCCCCGTCATCCTGATGATCCACCATCGTCATCCTGAACTTGATTTGCCTACAAGGATGTCGATAAGGGACGTGAGCAGGAGCGGAAGCTTCAGGATCTCCCAACCGAGCCTCGAGGCCGTCATCCTGAACTTGATTCAGGATCTCTCTATCAAGGCTCCGTTTCGGGGATTCCAGATCAAGTCTGGAATGACGGGTAATGGTTAAGGAAATTCCAAGTCAAGTTTGGAATGACGGTGGGATGCGGGAATGATGGCAGGCCCCCTTACAAGCTCCCCCCCGCCCCATCGTCGCTCCCGCGCAGGCGGGAGCCCAGTGGTTTTACTGCCCACTCACTCAAAGACGCTGGATTCCCGCCTGCGCGGGAATGACGAGTATTTTAGAAATTAGAGAAATGACGGATATTTTGAAGATTGGGGGCTTGGAAGCATGATGGGGCGGTTCTGGGGAACTCGGCCCAAGTGCCCACGGGCATAAAGACGCTCTCCAACAGCTGCACACACATCGACAACCTGAAAACGGCTCTGTGGGAGGGTCGCCTTCGGCCCGACCCAAAACAAACCATCGACCCAAGCACCCACGGGCATAAAGGCGCTCTTCTACACCCTGCCTGCCACCATCATCTTGCCCCCTAGTCGTCATCCTGAACTTGATTCAGGATCTCCCTATCAAGGCTCCGTTTCGGAGATTCCACATCAAGTTTGGAGTGACAGTGTAGGGTGCGGGAATGATGGCAGGCCTCCTTACAAGCTCCCCCCGCCCCATCGTCGCTCCCGCGCAGGCGGGAGCCCAGTGGCCTTACGCCCCCCGCCCACTCAAAGACGCTGGATTCCCGCCTGCGCGGGAATGACGAGTATTTCGGAAATTTGGAATGACAGGTGGCGGTTATCGAGATTCCAAATCGAGCCTAGAATAACGAAGTGAACCCAGAACGAGCGTGTTGGGTTTACGCTCTTCCTCCCCCACTCGCGGGAGAGTGCCGTCAGACACATCATTCCAAGTCATCCTGGGCACTCACTAACTTGGCCGACTCAGGAATCGGAAACCAAGTCGGCTCCCCCGCCTTTACTCTCTCGGGGTGATTCACCACAATCCACTGACTCGCTTCAACATCCTCTATTTCGGTATACACCGCAGGCTTTCCTGGCCACTGAATTAACACCTTTTCAATGCGCTCAGCATCGCCCAAGCCAAAATGCGCTTCAGGTGGGTGCTGGCCCAAAAAATTGCCACCAATACGAATTTCTCGCACTTGGTCATCACCCGATTCTGGGAACAAATACACCTTCGCGCCCGCTGCGGCTAAGTTACCCTTGAGCCCCTGGGTGATAACGCCAAAGTAATTGGAGAAGGTATCGGGGGAATCGTTTAACTGATTAATAAACAAGCGCGCTTCGCCGTAGGCTTGAGTATAAATAAAATCGATGTCGCCATCGCGCCCATGGTCAAAACAAGCTACACCACGCCCTTCATTGGGTTCGTCAATACCCCACTCGGAGGCCTTTTCCTTGAAGGTGGCGTCACCATTGTTGATAAAAAGGCGTGATGGTTCATTGGAAAATTTGCCATCAATGGCGGGATGGTACAAAAAATCGTCGGTTAAAAAGCCATTGACATGGTATATATCCAGGTGGCCGTCATTATTGAAATCGGCAGCGCAGGCGCCCCAGCCCCAACCCCCGTCAGCGATGCCGGCTCGCCCGGAAATATTTTCAAATTGCCCGTTGCCGACATTCCGATAGAGCCTGTTGCCTGTGCCTCCCCAGTGACCATACAGGGATTTCACTACATGTTGGCCGAGCTCTTTGTCCCGGATAGATGTTACAAACCAGTCAAACTGCCCATCGTTGTCAAAGTCGGCAACGGCTGCCCCCATGCCATTCTGGTCATCAATGATCAGTGGATTGGTTTGGTTGCTGAATTCTGCCTGCCCCAGATTCATAAAGTACTGGGATGTTTCGAAGTCACTGGCCATTAACAGGTCGGGTAATCCGTTGTTATTGATGTCGGACAGTGTGGAAGTGAACGAAAAGTCGTTGCCGGAAAAGCTGCCGTAAATGCCATTGTTCTTACTAGCCGGCTTGAATCGGCAGGGTGCATCGGCAAACCAGATTCTGGGTTCTTCCCTGGCAACGCGCTGATCGGTCCAGTTGCTGGTAACAAGATCGAGCATGCCGTTAAGAGTGACATCGGCCATGGCAAAGGAATAGGTATTCCGCTGGCCGCCCGCAATAAAAGGCAAGAGACAGTCAGTGGGTTCGGGCCGTGCCCATTCGGGCCCCAGGTAAAAGTGGTAGATGGGCTTTTGTTCAGTAGCCGCCTGATCTATCGGGAAATACAGGGATTCGCCGGCGACCAGGTCCATTTTTCCATCGTGATTGATGTCGGCCAATAATGCGCCGCTGTTGGCGCCTTTGACGCGAGTGAGGTGCTGGTACTCGCCGCTATTGCTTTGGACAAAAAGGTCTACGCCACCTTGAAATACCACGCCGATGTCAACGCGGAAGTCACCATTGATATCGCGGGCTGCAACGCCCCCGGAAAACCCCTGAGCCTGATTGTTGCGGGCATATCGGCGTCTCCACTGGCTATCTGCGTCCAGCGCTCTTTCTCCACAGGACAGGGTAATAAGGTGCCAATGGTTCAAAAGAGGTTGTGTCGTGAATGAACAGCGAAGAATTTTGGGCATGGACTGCTGGTAACAGGCATGCCTGAAGAAGGGCCCAGGCAAATGTTACGCTGACTCTCATTTTCATCATCGATTAATACAGATCAAAATGAGTGGTCGATTGCGTGGCGTCCAGATTGGTTAGCCGATATACGCCCGACGGTCTCTGGTAAAAATAAAAGGCCCAACGGGTCACGCTTTCCTCTTGGTACAGGTAGTAGACGGTGGTGTAGAGGCGGCCTTTGCTCTTTTCGTCCACTTTTTCATACCCCAGGACCTGCTTGTTGCTTCGCAACAAGGCGTTTGTCTGGTTTTGGAACTGATTGACGGTGACTTGTTGGTTGGCAACCGTAGCGTTCTCAAACAGCTGGTCAAATGCGGTTTGGGTGGTGCCTTGGGCCAATTGACCAAAAAACTGCTCAACCTGCGTCTCACAAGGGCCACAAGCTTCGGGCTGGCAACCGCTAAGTGATAGCAGGAGAAAGCAGGCGGATAGGGTGTATTTGGAAGCGTAAAAGGCCACGGGATCCGACCACCAAGGCAGAAAATGAGAGATTATCCGAGCTTGGCGGGTTGGTCAACTTTTGATGCCGCTTGCGCAAGGGGGGGTTGATACGATATAAAGAGCATGATTTACTTTACAATAATCTGCTGCTAAATCACCAAGCTGGACTGAAATGGAAAAGACCCTCTTTAACAAGAGTCGGCGCTGGCGCTGGCTCGCCCTGTCTGCCTGTTTGGCTGCCTCCCTGCCCATGGCTGCCCTGGAGCCGCTGGGAGAAAGCGAGCTGTCCGAGGTCAATGGGCAAGGGGTGATTACCATCGATAAATTCACCGATGCCGACTACCCCGGCGCCTCTGCTGACATGGAATTCATCAAGATCACCCAGGGGCTGACAATCGACATCAATGCCAACATACGCCGAATTCGGCTGGGTGAGTATGGGGGCAATGTCAACCGAACAGGGGCCGACGGGGAAGAGCATTGCATCGCCAATAAATGTACGGCAGATATCGACATGGAGTACATGTCTCTGGGCACCGTCGACCCCGCCAATGGCACCTTCACCACCATGACCATTATTGACCCCTATATTGAATTTGCGGTTGATACGTCCGGGTCAGAGCGTGAGGTGGCCGGCTTCCGTTTGGGCGCACGCTACCAGGATGGCATATTGAGCGGGCGCAACAATGTTCTCTCGGGCAATGTTCAGGTACGCGCTTTTCCCCAGGGTGGCATCGCCAATTTGTTGGCCCTGCTGGGTGCCGATGAGTTGGAAGTGGGCAACGAGGGCAAACGATTCACTTATCTCAGTGGTGCCGCATTGGGTCTTATCGATCTTGAAGCACCTTTGATCAGCTCCCCCAAGCTCAATGTGGATGGCATCCGCAATTTCTGGATATCGGTGCAGGATCAAGAGGTAGACTATCCGGATTACGGTGGCCTGGGGGGGCTGACTCACTCCACAGCTCAGCCCGGTTTTTGGTTGAATCTGGCAGACAATGTCACGATTCGTGATATGCAGCCCTCTGAGTGCCAGGGCGGTGCCTTTTTGATTGGCTGTACGGATTTTGGTAACGCGTTCCCCAATAACTGCTGGAATGGCAATCAAACGCAGACATTGGCCACCGATGCGGCCCACCCGTTTACTGCCATTCGCCCAAACTGCCATTAGGATCAAGGTGCGGTCATGACGCTTAATCGGATTATTATGGTTTTCTCGCTCTGCTTCCCCGGCATGGTGTGGGGCGCATTGGCGCCCATGAGCGCAGGTGAGATGGCCGAGGTGTCTGGCCAGGCACTGGGTATCAATTTTAATGACATTGCCATCGCCAGTGATCGAGGTTCGTCCGCGGATATGACCTATATGACACTGCGGCCCAGCGGCGGCAATGATTATGTCCGGCTGAGTCACTTCTACATTGGCAAGGCCGGCGTTATCGACCCAACCGACGGCGTCAGCCCCGGTGAGGGTGTCAATGCAGGCTCGGTCAATTCGCCGGTTTCGCTGCAATTTCCCAACATCACCAGCACCCTGGTTAATGACGGTTCAGAGGCTGATCGCTCGGCCATTGTTTTATGCTGGACGGGCACGGACTGCTCCGACCCCACCAATATTGATCAGAGCCCGATTGCGGCTACTGACAAGGCGGACATGGGCTTTCGCTTCGACATTATCGGCAATGATCCGGCATTGACATACCGGGACGATACGGATAACGGCTTCACCGATATTGTCTGGGCCGAGCTCAACGGCTTTGGTTTTGAATCGGAGTCCATTCCTGCCAAGGCCCAGCGCAGAATTTACGGGGCCTACGATAACGGCACCTACTATGGCACGGGCAACGTCGATTTCGAGGGCAATGTGCAGGCTTGTGACGACGGTGACGGTGATGGTGTTTGTCAGGATGGTGTGGGGACAACCCTGTATGACAATGACATCATCCGCACAGATGGCAAACCGCTTGAAGCGGCGTCGGTATACGGTGGCACCTGGCTAGCAGTGTGGCCCGATGAGCTAACCGGCCTCTCTGCCGCAGCCAACCTGCGTATTGATGCGGATCAGTTGCGTTGGACTTATGCCAGCGATAACACGCCAGGCTATCCGGTTGCGCCTGACTGGAACCCGGCTTCGACGGTCGCCTTTAACGATGTCTCAATTGACCTGCAGCTGGGGCATCCCTTCTACCAGCCAGTTCGCCTCTATACGGCCAGCACCTACGACCCGGTAAACGATCGCACACGGGCGGAGCAAGTGCTCGAAATCAGTTCCATTCCCCTGGCTGACAGTGCGGGACGCCAACCGGGCGAAGCGGGCTACTCTGGCGTGGATTGCGGCCCCGATTCAGCCTGTGAGAAATTTTACGACCCCGCCACCAATATGAGTGACATCTACATTGGCGAACTCGTGTTTGGCAATGACAGTTCCTTAGTCGATGGTGTGCAAATCACCAACGGCAACCTTGGTTCAAGTTATGTCCAGGGCCTACAGATCCAGTATTTAAGGATACAGACGCATGATGTGGTTAACTGAAGCAGTTCGCGCAAGCATAAAAGCTAGGGGGCTGTGGGTTGTCCTGGCTGGGCTGAGCCTGGCTCAGGCACATGCCGATCTGGAACCCATGAGCGACCAGGATCTGGCCGAAGTGAATGGTCAGGCCGGCCTGACCATCAACGGCGACCTGGTGATGAAGGGCATGCCTGGTGATGGCACTGCTGAAGACCCTTCCGACCCGGTGCTGTGCCCTGAAGACAACTGTTTTGACATGAGTTTGAAAAACCCCGGCGATGACAAATTCCTGGTACTGGACGACGCCAGGATCGAGGCCAGCATCAGTAATCTGACGCTGGATGCTGACGGCGCCTACACCAGCACATTTGCCGGTGACGGTGTGACCGCCGCTGTGGTGATGGGCCTCCCGGACCGCTTGGAATTCCGCGACAGCCAGATCGGTGCCATCACTGTGGCCTGGAATGAAACCGCCAGCGAGACAGGCGATACGGCGCTGGCGCCTGCGTCCTACCAATTGCGGGTGGGTCAGAATGAGAACTTTGGTCAATTCCAAGCGGGAACAGCTCTCGGGTGTGGTTTTTTGGGACTTGGATCGTGCCCGCCAGAAGACTTGCCGGGATTCTGGACGACAGTTGTCAGTGCCCCAGGTCCGTCCAATGGGATCACTAGCTTGGGGCTCTCCCAAGTGAGTGGCTTGAATGCCGCTTATACGCAAAATAATCCAACCCAAGGTACATGGACATGGGATACAGATGACCCGCCAGCTAACCCAGGTGACATTGATGATGACTACCCCCACACTGCGGCTGGCACCTTCTTTAATTCCATCATGAGCGTCACGAATCAGGGTACGGTGACGGTGGATGTCAGTACCTCGGGCGGCGGGGATAATGACGCGCCCAACCCGTTCATTACCATCATTGACCGCAATACGGGCAATGTGGTGGCCTCTGCGGATGGCGGAGATGACAATGATGAAACGCTCAGTACCACACTGGGCAACCCGGTTGCCCAAATTGGCAATCGGGATCTTCTGAGCATCAATTTGGACGGCGGCTTTAGCATGAATGGTAATGTCGTTTTGATACCTCAATAACCCATGAAGCGCGATGTCCCTGACTAAAAAGCGAAGCCTGACCGCTTCGCTTTTTTTATAGCTTTCTCTCAAGTTAAATCATCTGTATTATTACCTGAGCACCACGGAAGGCGCATTCAGTCTATTAACTCTCGTTGGCTTACTGCTGTTGTGGAATCTCAGACTCATGACTCGTAAGAAATAGGTAGAACGGGGATTACCCTCGACTGTCAGCCCAAGTGGCCAAGGGCATAAAGGCGGCCTTCTAAATAACTCTCGCCATCGCGAGCGCAGCGATGCAATTCGATGGGCAGATTGCTTCGCCTGCGGTTCGCACTGTCGGCCCGGGCACCCTAAAGGGCATAAAGGCGCCTCCTACAGTACATTTCCACTTTTGAAAGGGGCTCTGTGGGAGGGTCGCCTTTATGCCCCTGGGTGCTCGGCCCGAGTCATTTCCCCAAGCCCCAAATCTCTGAAATGCCCGTCATTTCTCTAGTCTCAGAAACACTCGTCATTCCCGCCTTCGCGGGAATGACGAGTTCTTCGGAGAATGGAGAAATTACAGAATGGCGAGTATTTCGGAAATTTGGGATTCAGAGGATACCCCCACCGTCACCCCGCGCCCTCATCGTCGCTCCCGCGCAGGCGGGAGCCCAGCGTCTTTTTAATGAAGTAGACGTAAAAAGAGGCCACAGCACCTAACGCTTAACAGCCCGTGTGACGATAAATTTTTTATTTTGAGCGATGGTTTCAAAGCCGCCAAACAAACGTTTTAGCAGGCTGGGATAGCTGAGATGACGATTGAACACCAGCCATAGCTCACCACCTTGAGCCAACGCTTGGTGGGACTGCTGAATCATACCCCGAGCAATGTGTTCACTAATGGTGTTGCCCTGATGGAAGGGCGGGTTGCAGAGAATGAGGTCGGGGAGTGTTGGTGTGGGTCGGCCTTCAGGCCGACATGTCGGCTTGAAAGCCGACCCACGGCACGCTGGCAGTTGGTGATCGGCGATAAAACGGACGCTATCGCCGTCACCGATATTGATCTGATAATTCTTTTTGGCTGAGGCAACGGCCATGTAGGACTCATCGATAAAAGTCACTGCGGCGTGGGGTTGTTGTTTTTGTGCGGCGATGCCGAGTACACCACTGCCACAACCTAGATCGACGATACGCTGAGCAGCAGGCAAGTGGTGAAACTGTTCAAGAAAAAACCGCGCGCCAATATCCAGCTTGTCGTGGGCAAACACATTCACTTGATTACTCAACTGAATATCCCACTCACTCACCTCACACAAGCGATCGGGCAAGGCCTCGATGTGTTGCCCGCCCTGCTCCGCGACACAATGAATTAAACGCGCCTTTTTCTCGGCCCTCGAGAGTTGGCAAGGGCCGAGAATTTGTTCCATAAGCGGCTTGGCACCGTGGGGCAGGTGTTTCACCATGCCCGCCGCAGTCACCTGAGCCTGCGCGGCCAACAGGGGCCTTAGCTGCCTTAACTGCTGCTCGAACAAGGCTAAGTTTTTGGGCACGCGAATCAAAACATCCGTGACGCCCTGCAGCGCGGGCACCTGTGTGCTAGGCACACACAGCACCGATTTTTCTGATAGCGCATTGAGCTTGAGATTGTATGCCGTTGCCGCGTGCGCCGTGGCACTATCGCCCCAACTCACAGGCTGCTGCCGCGCCAAATTGATCGCCAGCGCACCAAAGTTGTCATTCAGCAACAGCGGCGACACATCACCACGCCGCTGTGCCGCATGGTGCTGTAATAAATACTCATCCGCCGCGTCCCAAGCCTGTAGCGTTTCGCGGCGCCGCAGAGGAAGGCGTTGTAACTCGAAATGACCGAAGGGCGTTTGCATGGCGGGCATTTTAGCCTACGACAGCCCAGCTTGCGCGGGAGTGATGGTGAGGGCATCGTCATTGCGAGGAGGCGCCGCCGACGCGGCAATCTGTTGCTGTATTCGATGAGCCGATTGCGTCAAAGTGTTTGCAATCATTCCAAACCTCTTATCGTCATTCCAGACTTGATCTGGAATCTCCAAAACGGAGCCTTGATAGGGAGATCCTGAATCAAGTTCAGGATGACGTTAGTGAGAAGTGGTGCGTAGGGTGGATTAGCGCAGCGTAATCCATCATTTCTTGTGAGGTAGGTGGTGGATTACGCCTGATGGCTAACCCACTCCACCGTCGCTCCCGTCCACACCCCGTCGCTCCCGTCCACACCCCGTCGCTCCCGCGTAGGCGGGAGCCCAGTGGCTTTACTGCTCCACTCACTCAAAGACGCTGGATTCCCGCCTGCGCGGGAATGACGGGGGCGGTCATGAAGATTCCAAAACCAAGCGAGACACTGTATAGCTCAGCCTGATAAAATCTCGCGCCATGGATGTGTCTTACCTACTCGATGGCCTTAACGACGCCCAGCGCGAAGCCGTTTGCGCGCCACCCGCCAATCTGCTCGTACTCGCGGGAGCGGGCAGCGGCAAAACTCGTGTGCTGGTGCACCGTATGGCGTGGCTGATTGAGGTAGAAAAAGTCTCACCCTACGGCTTGATGGCTGTGACCTTCACCAACAAGGCGGCGGCAGAAATGCGACAGCGCTGCGAGGCATTGCTAGGCATGCCCACTGGCGGCATGTGGGTCGGCACTTTCCACGGCATTTCACACCGTTTGCTGCGCCAGCACTGGCAAGAGGCGGGACTGCCCGAGGGCTTTCAGATTCTCGACAGCCAAGATCAACTGCGCTTAGTCAAACGCGTGGTTCGCAGTTTGGAGCTCGACGAAAGCCGCTGGCCGCCCAAGCAGGCCATGTGGTTTATCAACGCCCGCAAAGACGAGGGCAAGCGCCCCCAACACATCCCCGACGATGGCGACCCCATCACAGGCCAGTTAGTACAAATCTACTCCGCCTATGAAGCGCAGTGCCAGCGCCTCGGCGTGGTCGATTTTGCCGAACTGCTGCTGCGGGCGCTGGAGCTGATTCGCGACAACGATGAGCTACGCGATCACTACCAGCGTCGCTTTCGCCACCTAATGGTGGATGAGTTCCAAGACACCAACACCATTCAATACGCCCTGCTGCGCCTGCTAGCGGGCAGTACGGGGCGCGTATTTGCTGTAGGTGACGACGATCAGTCCATCTACGGTTGGCGCGGTGCGCGCATCGAAAACATTCAAGATTTCCGCCAGCATTTTGCCGACACTCAATTGATTAAGCTGGAACAGAATTACCGCTCAACGGGGCACATCCTCAATGCCGCCAACGCGTTAATCGACCACAACGAGGGTCGCCTCGGCAAACAACTGTGGACCGACAGTGGCGAGGGCGATCCCATCGACCTCTACTCAGCGTTTAACGAAATTGACGAAGCGCGCTATGTCGGCGACCGCATTCAACAGTGGCTGGAAAACGGCGGCGCCCGCGAAGAGTGCGCCATTTTGTATCGCTCGAACGCACAGTCCCGCGTGTTTGAAGAAGAGATGATGCAACGAGGCATGCCCTATCGCGTCTACGGTGGCTTGCGGTTTTTCGAGCGCGCCGAAATCAAAGACGCCCTCGCCTATTTGCGCCTGTGCAGCCATCGCAATGACGACGCCTCACTGGAGCGCGTTATCAACACGCCGACGCGAGGCATTGGCGAGCGCACTGTCGCCCATATTCGCGACCACGCCCAAGCCTCGCGCTGCTCCATGTGGCAGGCGGCAAAAGTGCTGGCTGAAAATGGGCTCAACGCGCGCGCCGCTGGCGCCGTCAATCGTTTCATCGAGCTTATTGACGAAATGGCCGCCGCCTCCACCGATTTGGAGCTGCACGAAAAAATCGAGCATGTGATTCACCACTCGGGGCTCATCGAACACTGCGCCAAGGACAAGAGCGAGCGCGGCGAGACTCGGCAGGAAAACTTGCAAGAGCTGATCTCCGCAGGGCGAAGCTTTCGCATGGACGAGCGCGAGGAGTACCAAGACATGGCACCTCTCGACGCCTTCCTAAGCCACGCCGTACTAGAATCTGGCGAGGCACAGGGCGAGGCCTGGGAGGACTGCGTGCAACTGATGACACTGCACAGCGCCAAGGGCTTAGAGTTTCCTCTGGTGTTTTTAGCAGGGCTGGAGGAGGGCTTATTCCCCCACGAGATGTCACTGCAGGAAGAGGGGCGACTCGAGGAAGAGCGCCGCTTGGCCTATGTGGGCATCACCCGCGCGCGCCAGCAACTTGTGATGTCCTACGCGGAATCGCGTCGCCTATACGGCCGCGAGCAATTTGGATTGCCCTCGCGCTTTATCGGTGAGATCCCCGATCAGCACATTAACGATGTGCGCCCCCGCGCCAAAATGGCCAATCCCGGCGGCGGACTCTTCGATAGCGCCCCCAGCCAGACTGCCCCAGGCACAGACATGAGCGGCCTCTACATTGGCCAACCCGTTGAACACGCCGTATTCGGCGAGGGCGTTGTCGTCGCCTGCGAGGGCCAAGGCAGCCACGCCCGCGTACAGGTGAACTTTGCCGACGAAGGCGCCAAGTGGCTGGTTCTCGCCTACGCCAATTTGCAGGCGCTTTAGATACGGATTTGTGCCCTTGTGGGTACTCCAGTCCAACAACTCCGCCACCATCGTCGTCGCTCTCGCCCCCACCGTCGCTCCCGCGCAGGCGGGAGCCCAGCGTCTTTTTTAATACGACTGTCGGCCCGAGGGCGAGCCTCCTACAATACATTTCCACTTTTGAAAGGGGGGTCTGTGGGAGGGCGCCATTATGCCCTTGGGGTGGCTCGGCCCGACAGTGCGTCGTGATTACAAACACAGCGACGCAATCGGCTCATCGAACCCACACACAGATTGCCGCGTCGGCTGCGCCTCCTCGCAACGACGATATTCTTCTCGTCACTTCGGCCCCCTAAGCCGTCACTCCAAA
This sequence comes from gamma proteobacterium HTCC5015, assembly GCA_000155715.1. Taxonomy (GTDB): domain Bacteria; phylum Pseudomonadota; class Gammaproteobacteria; order HTCC5015; family HTCC5015; genus HTCC5015. The sequence goes on from DS990605.1 coordinate 83,337, forward strand.
ACCCCCGCTGTCATTCCAAAGCCCCCACCGTCATTCCAAACTTGATTTGGAATCTCCAAAACGGAGCCTTGATAGGGAGATCCTGAAGATTCCGCTCCTGCTCACGCTCCTTACCTACATCCCTGTAGGCAAATCAAGTTCAGAGTGACGGCGGTGGGTCTCAGGATGACATCGACGGCGCGTGGCTGAGAGATCCTGAAGCTTCCGCTCCTGCTTACGCCCCTTACCGACATCCTTGTCGGCAAATCAGGTTCCAGGTGACGGCAGTAAGAAGCGGCGCGTAGGGTGGATTAGCGCAGCGTAACCCACCCTACGTTCACCGACCCGAGCACCCAAGGGCATAAAGGCTAGCCTCCTAAAAATCGGTGCTGAACCCAAACAGCATCACTCAATCTAGTGACACGCAGCCTGAGCGGGGCGGCATTTGCGCCAGAAACTGCGCGCCATCAGCAACGCCAATACGGCCGAGGCAATCCACACCAACGGACTGGGTACAAGCTGGTGTGCATGGCCTGACTGCTCAATAAAATCGATGGAGAAATAATCGGCCGCCCAGTTGGTGATATAGCCAAAGATAAAGGCCACAATTACAACGCCGCTGAGATAAGCCGCAAGAGCGCGGCGTCCGAGCTCGCGCCAAACCACGCCCAACGTGGCCATATTGGTGGCGGGGCCCGCCAGCATAAACACCAAAACCGTCCCGGGCGAAACACCCGACAGCAACAAACCCGCCGCAATCGGCGTGGAGGCAGTGGCACAGATATACATGGGCACGCCAATCACGGCCATGACGACAAACGCCAACACGCCATCGCCCCAGCGTGTCAGAAACGTCTCAGGAACAAACACTTGGATTAAAGCCGCCATGCCGAGACCGATAAAGAGCCACAGGGCGATGTCGTCGATGAGATCGTTAAAGGTAAAGTGCAGCCCCGATTTAACGCGCTGAATCAATGACGACGCTGGCGCCTCCGGTGCTTTTTTCTGCGAACAGCAACTGCTCTCCGCCTCGGGCTCTTTTTCGGGCACTGTTTTTTCGCCCTCATCATTTCCCACGAGTAAGCCCGCTGTGATGGCGCTAAACACCGCCGCTATCGGCCGCACAATTGCCATAAACGGGCCCAACAGCGCATAGGAAATAGAAATGGAATCCACGCCCGTCTCCGGCGTCGAAATTAAAAACGACACAGTTGAGTTTTTACTGGCGCCACTGCGGCGCAAGCCCACCGCGGCGGGAATCACACCGCAAGAGCACAGAGGCAACGGCGCACCCAGCAGCGCCGCTTTAATGGTGCTCATAACACCGTGCTCACCGAGGTGCTTTGCGAGCAATTGAGCCGGTACAAACGCCTTCATAAACCCCGCCACTAACAAACCCAAGATAAGCCAAGGAGCAGACTCCAAGAACAGCTCGGTAAAAGCTTGGGCAATTTCAATGAAAACGTTCATGCGTGATTACCTCTCTCGGCGAGTGTATCTAAAATCGTACAGTGGATGGCGGACTCTTCGCCGCCGCAGCAGGCGTCACTCAAACCCTTCAAGGATTGCTTCATTTTTCGAAGATCAAGGATTTTTGATTCAATTTCTTGAATTTTGTCGTCAACAACCTGCTTCACATCATGGCATGTTTGGGCGTCCCTCGTGACCTCTAAATCCAGTAATTGAGCGATTTCCGCCAAGCTAAATCCCACGGCTTTGGCATGCATAATGAAATGGCCGCGCTGCACATCCTGCGCGCTGTACAGACGGTAGCCCGCCTCACTTCTAAGACTGGGCACGAGTAGGCCCTCGCGCTCGTAAAAACGCAGGGTATCAACACTGACACCGAGTGCTTTGGCGACGTGACCAATTTTGTTGGATGTTGTGTTCATACTGAGAGTATAAACCCTTGAGCTACATCAAGGGTCAAGAATGTTGTTGCAGGCTGAGCCAAAAACACAGAGACGCCGAGTCTTTCAATTCACAAGCGTTTTGGAACAGCCGCCTAAGACTCTCATTATTGAAGTTCGGTTTTGAAGATTCCAGATCAAGTCTGGAATGACGGCGCGGGGAGGGCAACGACCATAAAATG
>DS990605.1:85452-103660 GCA_000155715.1 gamma proteobacterium HTCC5015
TCCCACAGGTATTGGTGGATTACACCTTGCGGCTAACTCACCCTTGTTCGTCGGCTCGGGCACACACGAGCATAAAGGCGCCCTTCTGCACACCCCTCGTCGCTCCCGCGCAGGCGGGAGCCCAGTGGCTTTACGACTCCACTCACTCAAAGACGCTGGATTCCCGCCTACGCGGGAATGACGAGTGTTTCTGAGATTAGAAAAATGACGGGCATTTTGGAGATTTGGGGCTTGGGGGGGGGAATGACTCGGGCCGAGCACCCAGGGGCATAAAGGCGCCCCTCCCACAGAGCCCCTCTCAAAAGTGGAAATGTATTGTAGGAGGCCGCCTTTATGCCCTTTAGGGTGTTCGGGCCGACCAGCAAAATGACCTCGCTCACCCTAGGCGATTTGCTCTGGGGAGCTGAGCCAGTAGCCGTGATCGACCAAGTAGTTAAAGCAGGCTTCGCGCGTGGCATACACGCGGGGGACCAAGCCCCAGGGAGTGGAGGCGAGGCGTAGGTGAACCGAGCTCATAGGGCGGGTGATGTAGGCAAGCTGAGCGCCGTGAACATCGCGCAGCAGTTCAAAGCAGGCGTTAAAGCTTTTCAAATAGCCATTTTTCTCGAGAGAGCGGTCGCCAATATCGTGGTATACCAACACCGACTTTCCTAAACGATGCTGAGATTCAATGAGCGTCTTGCATTGATCGCTTAGCTGTTGAGCGTCCTTTTTACTGCAGTGCTCGCTGTGTTTTACAACGATTACTTCGCCGACTAAACAGGCCTCTGCATTCCTTATCATTTTTACTGTCCTTATCCATTGAGCGACATTTCCTTATCTCTTTATAGCAGCTTTTGCGTTGCCGGCAAGGCTATAAAAATTGAATGTCTTTAGGGTAGCGATCCTTTAAGCGGTTGCGCAAATCATCAAGCGCTTTCTGGATTGTTTTCGGCTGATAGCCTTTTACGCCAGTTTCGATAAAGCGGTCGCCATCACGAGCATTGGGCAAGCTATAAATTTGAATATCAGGCCAATCCTCTTCGAGCTCTTCCAATAGGGGCGTTAGCTGGCTCTCGACGATACCGGCAATTTTAAAACCCTCTGTTACCGCGAGGCTGGGTGCTAAATCGATGTAGTGCTGCTGCATAACCCAACGCAACATAGGGTGTGCCATCTTGGGAAACCCGGGCACAAAGTAGTGCTCATCGACAAAAAAGCCCGAGACGCGATTGACCGGGTTGGGAATCAGTTCGGCATCGGCGGGGAAGTGCGCCATATGCACGCGATTGGGATAGATATCGCCCTCGAACACATCCTCTAAAATGGCGACGCCCTCGGGATGGGGCAACAAGGGCCGCTGACTCGCATCGGCGGCGGCCTGGCGCGTGCGATCATCGGGCGTGGCACCAATACCGCCTGTGACAAACACAATATCATCCGTGGCCATACTGTCGCGCAGCGCAGCGGTTAGGTCGGCCAAGTCGTCGCTGACATAGCGGCACCAGGCGAGCGCTTGGCGGTACTCGGCCAATAACTCAATCACACTGCGCAGATGCACATCGTGGCGACGACCCGAGAGAATCTCATCACCCACGACTAGAAGGCCAAATCGGCGCATTACTCGCCCCCAACCACGCGGTTAAACAGTCGCGAAATGGGGTTGCCGCGATCGTCTGGCAAATACGCCCCCCAGCCGCCGAGGTGGCGTTCACAAAGCTCGACTAAGGCCTCGACATGCCGATCGCGAGCATTGAGTGCGGGAATGTACTGCAAGTGACCGCCACCGCTTTCGCTAAAACTCTCCTGACCTTGAATCGCAATCTCTTCAAGCGTCTCCAAGCAATCCGAAGCAAAGCCGGGGCAAAATACATCAACGCTATTCACGCCTTCGCCGCCCATTCGCTCTAGCGTTTTATCCAAGTAAGGCTGTAGCCACTCCTCGGCACCAAAGCGCGACTGAAACACCAATTGCCACTGCTGATCTTCCAGCAGTAATTCATCGGCTAGCAGACGGGCCGTGATTTCGCACTGTTCGCGGTAGGGGTCGCCCTTGTTGATACAGCGCTGGGGCAAACCGTGAAACGACAGCAACAGGCATTCACTCTGACCGTGGGTTTGCCAATGCTCGCGGATGTGTGCGGCCATGGCGGCAATATAAGGCTCGTGGTCAAAGTAGTCTTTGATGTAGCGCACCTCGGGCTGATTGCGCATCCGGCTTAAAATTCGCCCCATTTCATCGACAATGCTGGCGGTCGTCGTTGCCGAGTACTGCGGATACATTGGCAACACCAGTAATTTATCCACGCCGCGCTCGCACAGGCGCTCTACGGCGGAGGCCATACTGGGCTCTCCATAGCGCATGGCGTAGTCGACGACTACATCGTTCTCCAACACGTCGTTGAGTGATTCATGCAGTGCCTCAGCCTGTTGCTGGGTGTGGTAAATCAGCGGGGATCCGTGCTGTTCCATCCAAATTTTTCGGTAGGCCTCGGCCGATTTTTTGGGGCGAACGACCAAAACAATGCCGTTTAACACCAACCACCACAACCAACGAGGCAGCTCTACCACGCGTTTATCCGACAAAAATTGTCGCAAATAACGTCTTACTGCACCCGCCGTGGGCTCTTTGGGTGAGCCTAGATTGACCAACAAGACGCCAATTTTTTGTTTATGGGGGTAGTGCATGTATCGGACTCGCCTATAAATTAAGGTGTAAAAAGCGCCGCTAATCTATCACTGCGCGACGCGCCAACCAAGCTAATATCGACGCCAACGGGCCAGTATTGATAGATCTAATAATAATTTTCAATAGATTAGCAATTTATTCATGCTCGCCAATCCGCTATCATTGCCGACCGTTTTACTCGGAAATGCGTCTGTTTCGCATTTTCCGTGGTCGCACTGCGTCAATCGCAGTCATTTTATAACCCGCGAGCAAAGCTGCTCGCGAAGCTAAGAGGTAGCGCCATGCCTATTAAGATTGGAGTGCCTAAGGAAGTACTCGAGGGCGAACAGCGTGTTGCGTTGGACCCCGGCGTCGTCACCCGCTTGGTCAAACAAGCTGGAGCCGAGGTTCTGATTGAGAAGGATGCAGGCAAATCTGCTCACTTCCTCAACGAGGCTTACGAAGACGCCAAGCTGGTCGATTCCGCCGATGAGGTTTATCAAAACGCCGACGTTGTTCTAAAAGTTCAAGCTCCCACCGATGAAGAGCTCAACAAAATGCGCGAAGGGCAGCTGGTTATCAGCTTCATGGATCCCTACCGCAAGCACGATACGGTAAAGGCACTGGCCGAGAAAAAGATCAACTCCATCGCCATGGAACTGATTCCTCGTATTTCTCGCGCTCAAGCCATGGACGCACTGTCGTCACAAGCGGGCTTGGCGGGCTACAAATGCGCCATTCAAGCCGCCGAGCTATCGCCCGGCTTCTTCCCCATGTTGACGACTGCTGCGGGCACGATTCGCCCCGCTAAAGTGCTCGTAGTGGGCGCTGGCGTTGCAGGCTTGCAAGCCATTGCCACGGCCAAGCGCCTCGGTGCTCAGGTCGAAGCCTACGACATCCGCCCCGACGCCAAAGAGCAGGTTGAGTCGCTGGGTGCTAAATTGATCGACACCGGCGTTGATGCCGCTGGCGAAGGCGGTTACGCCCGCGAATTGACGGACGAGGAAAAAGCACAGCAGGCCGAAGCGCTCGCTGCCAAGCTTAAAGAAGTCAACGCCGTCATCACCACAGCAGCCATTCCCGGCCGCCCCGCCCCCAAAATCATCTCTGGTGACATGGTTGCCGACATGAAGGCGGGCGCTGTTATCGTCGACATGGCTGCCGAAACAGGCGGCAACTGCGAGTTGACGCAAGCCGGTGAAACGATTGTGACCGACAACGGCGTGACCATCGCGGGCCCCGTCAACATCCCCAGTAAATCGCCCGTTCACGCGAGCGAAATGTACGCCAAAAACTTGCTGAACTTGGTCAATCTAATGATCGAAGAAGGCGAGCTTAAGCCCGACTGGGAAGACGAAGTACTGGCCGGCGGCTGCTTGACTCGCGATGGCGAAATCAAGCACGAAGGCGTTAAAAGCGTAATAGGAGGCTAAGCCATGGTGATTGAAGGTTTCACTGCACTGTACATTTTCATGCTGGCCGCCGTGGCAGGTTACGAAGTGATCTCCAAGGTACCAGTGATCTTGCACACGCCCCTCATGTCCGGCTCGAACTTTGTTCACGGCATCGTAGTGGTAGGTGCCATTATCGCTCTGGCTGGCGCTCACACGCTGGCAGAACAGATCATCGGCTTCGTCGGTGTTTTCATGGCTGCGGGTAACGCTGCTGGCGGTTACGTCGCCACGGACCGCATGCTGGAAATGTTCAAGAGCAAAGACTCGAAGTAAGGAGCCCACATTATGAGCACATTTATTCAACTAACTTACTTCGTTGCCGCGGTTCTATTCATCCTCGGCCTGAAAGCCATGTCTTCGCCTACTACGGCTCGCAAAGGTATGGTTTGGGCAGGTATTGGCATGATTGCCGCGACCATCGTTGCCTTTATCCCCTCAACGGCGACTTACGCCTGGCAGGGTGATCACGTTGCTACCAATATCGGCCTCGCGGCCGCTGCGGTGGTAATCGGCTCTATCATTGCCTGGGGCCTCGCCAAAAAAGTCGAAATGACCGACATGCCTCAAATGGTTGCGCTTTACAACGGCCTCGGCGGCGGCGCCGCGGCGTGTATTGCCGCCATCGCCCTGTTGCAAGGCCACGCGGCCAACTACGTGCAACAGTCTATGGCCGTGCTCGGCGCGCTGATCGGTGCCGTTGCACTGTCTGGCTCGCTGATCGCCTGGGGCAAACTCGACGGCAAAATCAAGAAAAGCTGGCAGTTCAGCTGGATTCAGCTAGTCAACGGCCTGATCTTCTTGGGTGCGCTGGCACTGGGCGCCTACCTGACTTCCACCATTGATCTCAGCGGCACTCACGCAGTGGGCCAAGACACCATTACTTTAATTGTTGTCTTCTTCGCGATTGCCCTGCTCTTCGGTGTGACGCTGGCCATGCCCATTGGCGGCGCCGACATGCCTGTCATCATCTCGCTGTTCAACGCACTAACGGGCTTGGCCGTTGGCCTCGAAGGTTTTGTGCTAGGCAACCCCGCGATGATGATTGCCGGTATCGTTGTTGGCTCGGCAGGTACCTTGCTGACGAAACTGATGGCCGATGCGATGAACCGCAAAATCAGCGCCATTCTGTTTAAGAAGTTTGGCGGTGGCGGTGCCGGTGGTGACGACTCCGTCGAAGGCTCAATGAAAGAGACCGACGCCAACGACACGGCCATCAACATGGCCTATGCCGATCGCGTCATCGTCGTACCCGGTTACGGTATGGCCGTCGCTCAGGCCCAGCACAAAGTGTGGGAGCTGACCGAGCTGCTGATGGATCGCGACGTCGATGTGCGTTTTGCCATCCACCCCGTTGCGGGCCGTATGCCCGGCCACATGAACGTACTGCTGGCCGAAGCGGGTGTCCCCTACGACATCATTGAAGATCTCGAGGACATCAACCCCGAGTTCGCCACCACCGATGTGGTATTGGTCATCGGTGCTAACGACGTGGTCAACCCCGTTGCTCGCACCAACCCCGATAGCCCCATCTACGGCATGCCCATTCTCGACGCCGACAAGGCCAAGAATGTCGTCGTCGTGAAGCGTGGTAAAGGCGCTGGCTTCTCGGGCATCGAGAACCACCTGTTCTACGCCGACAACACGCGCATGCTGTACGGCGATGCACAGAAAGCCATCGGCGAAGTAATCGCAGGCCTCAAAGCCCTGTAATCACAACTCGCTCGACGAAAAAGCCCACCCCACACGGTGGGCTTTTTTGTGCTCGGTACATTTTCGTGGAGGAAGAAAGCCCTCGATATTGTGCAAAGGTGTCGCAGGAGCCTGCCTCGCAGGCGAATGGCCCCGAAAGATAAAAAAGACCCAGCCGACGTGGATCGGCTTTATGCCCTTCAGCGTGCTTCAGGCCGACTCTACCATCCCTCTACTGGCACACTCTGTCGGGCTGAAGCCCGACCCACGGCATCGTGCAAAAATCCACGCACTGCGCAAAGCTGTCGTAGGAGCCTGCCAAGCAGGCGAATGCTTCCGAAGGATAAAAAAAACAAAACCGCCCCAGCCTACAGACGAACAAAACACTCACCCCAAAAAAAGCCCGGCGGGGTGCCGGGCGAATACTCTACTCAGGGAGATCAATGAAACTCAGGAGTTCACACTGACAGCAATCTTCCGCGGTTGCGCCTTTTCCTGCTTGGGAATGCTCACAGTGAGCACACCGTGTTCGCTGGTGGCGGCAATCGCTTCCGCATTGGCTGTGTCTGGTAGACGAAAGCGCCGGTAGAAGGTTCCACTGACCCGTTCAACTTTACAAAAAGTTTCAGTCTCGCTGCTTTCGCTGGCTTCGCGCTTGCCCTGAATCACAAGCTCGCCATCGTCTGCGGTAATTTCAATGTCGGCGGGGTCGACGCCGGGCACATCGAGCACAATGGCGAAGCCCGCATCGCTCTCGCGAATGTCTACGGCGGGGCGCCACTGTGACGCCTGCGCCTCGGCACTGCTCGATGCGGAAAACAGACGATTCATCTCGCCATTCAGTTGCTGGATCAAATCGTAGGGTTGATAAAGGGCCAAGCTCATAGCGTACCTCCTCGTTAATGGTTTGTTGCTAATGGTTCGCCTGTGACGAACGCTGGCTTAACACTGAGGTAGTTGCGGCCCAAATATTTTCAAGGCTTTCCAATAAAATTATTTTCTTTTAAATCAATAAGATAGAAGTTTAATCCGCTTTAATATGGGCGGCTTATACGCTTTTCAAGGGGCTTCACTCTGCTCAAACAACAGCATATGGTTATTGGCTGGCAGGGCTCGGCGTTCGATGTAGCGCCAGCCCGTCTCCTTAGCCAGCGCCAGTAAATCATCAAAAGCGCGGATGCCCGAAGCGGGATCTCGCTGACGCAAGAACGCGTCGAAGCGCTGATTGCTCTCGGCAAATGCCTCATCGGAAAAATAAAATGGGCCGTAGACCACCCAGCGGCCACCGCGATTGAGGCAGCGCCCCAGACCTGAAAAACAGGCCTCGACTGCGGGCCAACTCATAATATGTAACGTGTTTGCCGTGTAAGCTGCATCGAATGGCGCCTCAAACCGAGGCCATTCATGGAGCACATCTAAAGGTACTGGCGGCGCACAATTACCGAACCCGCTGACCCACTGTTCAATGCCACTGAGATGTTCAGCCACATCGGAGGGCTGCCACGTCATGTCTGAGAATTGCTGACAAAACGTCGCCGCATGCTGCCCCGTGCCACTGCCGATTTCTAACACGCGCTCATCGCCTCGCAACCACTGGGACAGCACCTCGGCAATAAATGGTGCATTGCGTTCGCAAGCTTCGCTGTAGGGCTTGTCAATAAATGGATTCGACATTGATGGGGTTTCCATAAAAGCGGGCAATAAACCTAAGTGTCAATGCTGCCTGTGGGAGGGCGCCTTTATGCCCTTGGGTGCCCGACCCGATCACATATCACATCGTATCGGCCCGAGGGCGGGCCTCCTACAGAGCAGCGCCTCAATTAAGGGTGAAAGGGCGGCGCCATAAAATCCGCCATCATGCCATCGAGTACCGGGTCCCACTGGTAGCGACTCAAATCGATACGGCCGTGTAGCGACTCCACCCCTTCCTCCGCCAGCAAGTCCAACTGGCGGCGCACGCCCTCACCGCGAATGCTCGACTTCCCCTGAGCGTTGATAATGCGCCACCAAGGCAGGCCCATAGACTTTGGCGCCGCCCCCATAGCGGGGCTCACCGAGCGCGAGCGGCCGGGGTAGCCCGCCAAGCGGGCGATCTGGCCATAAGTCGCCACGCGACCAACAGGTACTTCCTTGACCACCGCTTGAATCGCGCGCTGTAACTCCGTGGCCACAGTTTAGTCTTTCAACCAACCTTGCAGCGTATCGATCACCTTTTGCGCCTGATCTTCACTGGAGATATTAAATTTAGACTTTTGCTGATAAGCCCCGTTGCGCTTTTGGTAGCGGCGGATGGTGAATTTCACCTTGTCGAATTCGCCGCTGGCGCGATCCAAATCCTGATACTTATACATCACCGTCGCCCACGCCCCTTTAGTCAGCACCTCTTTATCCAGCTCCTTTACGGTCTGCATCGTGCCTTCAAAGTATTCAACGGTCAGATCATCCACGGTCTCAGCCATTTTGCTCTCCAGTTCCAGTAAAAGACGAATCCTAACACCTAGCCGCGAGCGGGTGCACATTCAGATCACACCATCCGAAATAGTGACTTAAAGTCCGTAGACTCATAAGCAACACCCCGGACAATCCATGTAATTGAATGGGGATTAGCCAGTGACCGATAACGCACTCAAATTGTTAGGCGATCAAGTTCGGGAGTTACGATACGCTATAGGCATAAGCCAAGAACACTTAGCGGCCAGCGCACAGCTAGACCGGACCTATATAAGCGGCGTTGAGCGGGGAAAGCGTAATGTAAGCTTGCTCAACCTCATATAAATCGCCAATGCCCTTCAAGTAAAACCAAGCGCACTACTCACATTGATTGAGAATTCTCCCAATGAGTAAACGCGCCTACCACGCCAGTTCTCTCTCACAGTTCTTATTGGAAGACAAAGATTCCATCATTGGTGCATTAACGGCTCGGCACTCTCAAGACCTCACTCACGAACAAACAGGGGCATGGCGACACCAAGTAGATATACTCCAATCCGCACTTTCTGGCGCTAACGCTGAAGAAAGTCACATCTATTTTGAATTCATCATCCCCAGAATGGGAAAGCGTGTTGATGTTTTATTGATTCATCATGGCATTATTTTTATTCTTGAATTCAAAGTACACGCCAAGCGTTACTACGCTCAAGACCTTCGCCAAACACAAGGTTACGCGCTAGATTTAAAAAACTTCCACCTTGGCAGTCACGACAAAGTCATTATTCCTATTTTAGTCGCCACCAATGCTCCCGAACATTCTGTCGACGTTGAGCTATCAAATGACCGTGTATGCAAGACTCTGCTTTCTAATGCCCACAACTTAGAAAAAAACATTAATTCTGTTTGCCAAAAACTTTCTACGTCAGCATTCGATACTTACACTTGGGAGAGTAGCCCTTACCACCCCACTCCGACTATTGTCGAGGCAGCTCAGGCTCTTTATGCAAACCACAAAGTCGAGGAAATTTCTCGCAGTGAAGCGAGTAATCAAAACATTGAAGCCACTAGTAAAGCCATTTTTGAACTCATCCACGAAGCCCGATTAAAACAGAAGAAAATTATTTGTTTTGTTACCGGTGTACCTGGTGCAGGGAAAACACTAGTTGGACTCAATATTGCCAATACGCATTCAAACCCAAGCGACAGCGAATACGCAGTTTTCCTCAGCGGCAATGGCCCTCTAGTTTCCGTATTAACCGAAGCTCTCGCCCGAGACAAAGCGAGACGAGAAAGCATCACCAAATCTCAAGCGCAACGCGAAGTAAAACAATTTATACAAAGTATTCACCACTTCCGCGACGATCATTTGAGTGAGAGTGATCGACCTAGCGAAGGCGTCCTTCTTTACGACGAAGCTCAAAGGGCGTGGGACGCCGAGCAAGCCAGTTCATTCATGCAAAGAAAACGGGGATTGCAAAGCTTTCACCAATCAGAGCCCGAGTTTTTACTGCAAGTAATGGATAGAAGGGATGACTGGGCAGTTATCATTGCACTGATTGGCGGAGGGCAAGAAATTAACAAAGGTGAGGCTGGGTTATCTGGTTGGATTAATGCTCTACAAAAGAACTTTGCTTACTGGGAAGGTTATTATTCACCAGAGCTGCTTAAAGGCGATTACATATCGGATTCATTAAATTCAAGTGACATGACCGGTATGAATAAACTCTCTAGCCTGCATTTAGCGACATCAATGCGTTCATTCCGAGCAGAACATCTATCAACATTTATCCACCATATTATTCATGGAGATAGTACAAAGGCGAGGAAAACATACAGCACCATTGAGGGCAGTTATCCAATTGCCATCACCAGAAGCTTAGCCTCAGCAAAGAAATGGGTACGCGACCACCGGCGTGGCAACGAATCATCGGGTGTACTCGCTTCCTCTAACGGGATTCGTCTAAAACCCAACGGCATATTCGTCAAAAACAAGATCGATCCCGCCGTTTGGTTTCTTAATCCAATTGAAGATATCCGCTCATGCCATGCACTAGAGGACTGCGTCACAGAATTTGACGTGCAAGGTTTAGAGCTTGACTGGTGCATTGTGGCGTGGGATGCAGACTATCGTTTTAATGGCAACCAATTTGAGCACTGGCGATTTGTCGGCACTAAATGGACTCACCGAAATAAAGAAGAAGACAAACGGTATCTAGCCAATGCCTACCGCGTTCTTCTCACTCGGGCTCGGCAGGGGATGGTTATTTACATTCCTAAAGGCGACAGAAGTGATAACACGAGACCGCCTGAGTTCTACGATCCAACATTCAACTTCTTAAAAAACTGTGGACTGACTGAAGTTTAACGGCTGTGAGAAAGTTCGTGCGTCACCACATCATCCGTTAAAGCCACTTCACAGATTTCATGGAATGCCACATCATCCCCAAGAAGATCGTGATTTTCGAAATATGCCGTCGGCCAACCCAAGCGCTCTGGCTGAAACAAAGGGACATCTGGCCACCCCTGACAATCGGCAAAGATTCTTTCTAGCTGTATTTTTACTATAGCCGGGCTCTCGGCCTCCACTACAACCCATTCTATTTTTTTGTTATTGGCTGCATCGCGATACTGATAAAGCACTTTAATTTTTTGCATTTTCTCTCCCATTAATCATCACCAAGCTGTATTTTTCTTGCCTGCTTTTCTAAGCCATTCAAAATGCTGTCACTGATGTACTTTGGGAAGTCCTTAGGCAATTGCTCGCGAACTTTCTGAATAACGCTGGGGGTTTTGTCTCGCATGTCTTTTAGATGCTTTTTGGCCATCACTTCTGAGTAGCCGCTGTGCTTGGCAGTGCTTAGAAAGTGTCGCATCTGTATTTTGTGCCAGAGATAGTGGCGATTTTTGCCCGTGAGCGCCATGGCCATTTTAGCCTTTTTGCTGGGCAGCTCACTGGGCGACATCACTGGGTAGGCTGAGATAATGTCGTACAGCGGGGTCATTCGGTAGGCGCTGTTTGGCTCTATAAAAATACTGAAATTTTTGCCGTGCCCATCAATCGCCGCGAGCAGCCAAAATAAAATTTGCGCCTTAAAAAAAGTCTCGCGATCTCGGTTGGCATTTTGCGAGCCTTCGAGCAACTTCATACCCGCTTGAATACTAGGCCCGCCATCTGCTTCATACTTGAGCCCAGATGGAATGCCCAGTGCCTGACAAAAATCTTCCTGTGGTAGGCGCATGAGCCAGCGCTCATCCCGAGACCAGCGGCGATCAAAGCGTTCGACAATGAGCGTTTTTTGCCGCCCGAACTGAGCCAGTTCTGACGCCGCCACAGGCAAACCGTAGGCCTCGGCAATTTTGCTGCACAACCACTCGTTTTCGCAGCTATCGCTCAAATCCATATTATTGTGTTCGATGTAGCCCATCGGCAGCTTAATAATATGGCTGGTCGGCGTACTGCCTTTGGGCTGGTGCCATTGACCTTGGTAGCGCAGCAGCGCCATTTTTTCCTGCGCGCCCGCGAGCGAAATTCTGAAATCCTCGCCCTCTTCAATACCAAATGGGTTGGCCTTGATATTGTTTAACTTGCTCGCAATTTCGGTATGACTAATGGCCTCGGCTTGCACGGAGGGCAACGCTCCCCATTGCTGCCACTCTTCTAGAGGCAGTAATTGAACGGCACCGACACAATCCCGCCCCATTGCTGCCAAAAGGTCGAAGGGCTGGTGACTCGCTGCCCCTGTTCGCGCCTGTATGCGGCGCCGAATGGCATCGACATCGGGCAACAAGTTGTCAAAAAAGGCGTAGACACTCTGGCCTTTAAAGGCGCTGCTTCTTAGCGGCAGGGATAGCGATATGGCTCGCGCGCCTTCGTGATCAAGCCAGCTCGCATCGTACTGAAAACTTAAGGCGCCGCTCTGCGCTTTGCGCAGCACACCGACCCGCCTACCGTTCATTGCCACCACGAGCTCAGCCACCTACCACTCCTCAGTCCAAGCACTGGCTCGTGTATCACCCAATGGTGTTTTATCGCGGGGCTCTAAAAGGCACTCGAGCTCCAGCGCCGACAATAGCCGAAACAACGTATCTATGCGAGTGCCTTCGGGATGGTTTTCAAACGCCGAGACCGTTTTTTGTTTAACGCCGACTAAATCGGCGACATCTTGCTGCGTCATGCCCTTTGCTTTACGAGCATTCTTAGCCACCTGTGCCAGAGCAGCTGGAGTGGTAATAATCATACGAGCCTCCTCTAGAGACTCTTAAATTACCCCCTAAAAGGTATATTGTCAAAAATATACCCTTAAAGGGATAACATAACATTTACACCCTAAGGGGGATATCACTCCACATTCTGGATCTGCTCGCGCATTTGCTCGATCAGTACTTTGAGGTCGACGGCGTGTTGCGTCGTTTCTTTGTCGTTGGCTTTGGAGCCCAGGGTATTGGCTTCGCGATTGAACTCTTGCATTAAAAAGTCGAGGCGTCGACCGACGGGCTCTTTTCGCTTGAGTACGGCTCGGGTCTCTGCCACATGGGCGTCGAGACGATCGAGTTCTTCATCGACATCGAGCTTTTGCGCCAGCATCACTAACTCTTGTTCGATGCGCTGCTCATCGAGCGACACATCCTCTGTGAGGTCCGCCAAGCGCTGGCGCAGTTTTTCACGAATGGCGTCGAGCACTTGGGGACGGCGCTGGCGCACTGACGCAATGATGGTTTCGATGCCCTCTAGGCGCGGCATTAACATGGCTTCAATGCGCTCGCCCTCGCGTTGACGCGTTTCGATCAGCTGTTCGAGGGTATTTTCTAAGGTGCTGCTCGCGGCCTGTTTCACTTCGCCGATATCGGCTTCGGGCTGCTGCGTGACCCCTGGCCAGCGCAGAATATCCAGCGGTGTGGGGCTGGGTGAGCCGCCCATCATCTGCCCAATTCGATCACTGGCTTCAATCACTTGTTGCGCCAAGGCCTCGTTGATGGTGAGCTCGCCACCACCGCCCTCGCTCTTTTTCAAGCGCAGCGTGCACTCCACCTTGCCGCGGCCGAGGCGCTTGCCGACGAGATTGCGCACCGTTTGCTCTAAGCCACGCAGCTCGTCGGGCATGCGCACGAAGGTTTCGAGGTAGCGGTGATTGACGGAGCGAATCTCCCACACCAAAGATCCCCACTCGCCGTCGCTCTCGCCACGGGCAAAGGCGGTCATGCTTTTAATCATTTCGCGTCTCGCTGCTTCATTGGAATGCTCCGCATTGTGCCACTCTGCAAAGCGCGGCGCTAACCCGTATAATCGCCGCAAATTCACTAGCGAGGACACTATGAGCGAAAGACCTAGCGGCCGCCAAGCCGACCAATTGCGCGACGTACGCCTAACCCGTCAATACACCTGCCACGCCGAGGGTTCGGTACTGGTGGAGTTTGGCAACACCAAGGTGATTTGCACCGCCAGCGTCGAAGAGCGCGTGCCGCCTTTTTTAAAAGGCCAAGGTCAAGGTTGGGTCACGGCAGAGTACGGCATGTTGCCGCGCTCAACGGGTTCTCGCATGGGGCGCGAAGCCGCCCGCGGCAAGCAGTCGGGCCGCACCCAAGAAATTCAGCGCTTGATCGGCCGCAGCCTGCGCGCCGCTATCGATTTAGAAGCTTTGGGCGAGCGCCAAATCACACTGGATTGCGACGTCATTCAGGCGGACGGCGGCACGCGCACGGCCTCCATCACTGGCGCCTTTGTCGCACTCACTGATGCGGTCAACCAGCTCATCAACGACGGCAAGCTCTCGAAAAGCCCGCTGCTGGGTCAGGTCGCCTCTATCTCGGTGGGCATTTACGAGGGCACACCGGTATTGGATCTGGACTACCCCGAGGACTCCAACGCCGAAACCGATATGAATGTCGTGATGAACGACGCCGGCCATTTTATTGAGGTGCAAGGCACCGCTGAGGGCCACGCCTTTCGCCGCGAGGAATTGAACCAGTTGTTGGATTTGGCCGACAAGGGTATTCGCGAGTTGTTTGAAGTGCAGAAGGCGGCCTTGGCAAAGTAAGCGAAGCCAATCAGCCTTCGCCTGCTTGGCAGGCTCCTACAGGTGCATTGGTAGCTGGCGGTAGGAGCGTGCCCTGCACGCGAAAAGACAAATAACGGCACCGTGTTGGTTGGCAACCTCGGCGCCAGTACCGCTGGCAAAATCGGTCAGTGTTCGCCTGCGCGGCAGGCTCCTACAGGTGCATTGATAGCTGGCGGTAGGAGCGTGCCCTGCACGCGAAAAGACAAATAACGGCACCGTGTTGGTTGGCAACCTCGGCACCAATACCGCTGGCAAAATCAGTCAGTGTTCGCCTGCTTGGCAGTCTCCTACAGGTGCATTGATAGCTAGCGGTAGGAGCGTGCCGTGCACGCGAAAGGCAAGGTGCACGGCTTTTGACGCAACGATAAAGAGCGAGCAACACCATGAAAATTCGTTCAAACAAATTGGTTTTAGCCTCAGGCAACCAAGGCAAACTCAAAGAGATGCAGGCTCTACTCGAGTCGCTTGGCCTAGAAGTGTTGCCGCAATCCAACTTCAACACGCCCGAAGCCGACGAGACGGGTTTGAGCTTTGTGGAGAACGCCATCATCAAAGCGCGCAATGCGGCCAAGTACAGTGGCTGGGTGAGTGTGGCAGACGACTCGGGGCTAGAAGTAGACTTTCTTAAGGGCGCGCCTGGCATCTACTCGGCTCGCTACTCTGGGCCAGAAGCCACGGATGAAACCAACAATAAAAAATTGCTTTACGAACTGCGTGGCATACCCGAGGGGCAACGGGGCGCTCGCTTTCACTGCGCCTTAGCACTGGTACGCCACGAGGACGATCCCGCGCCTTTAATTGTGCATCGTACTTGGGAGGGCCGCATCCTCGAATCCCCGCAGGGCGAACAGGGCTTTGGCTACGACCCGCTGTTTTTTGTACCCAGCGAAGGTTGCAGCTCCGCAGAGCTTGATCGCGAATTAAAGAATCGCATTAGCCATCGCGGGCAGGCCATGCAAGCCTTGCTGGAAAAACTCAACGCCTAGAAAAGGTTTTGTAGGGGCGCGCCTAGTGCGCGAACAGCATACCTCCTATAAAAATTCGCTTGCAAGGCAAGCTCCTACAGCCTACGGGAATGTCGACAAGAGGCAGGAGCGGAAGCCTCAGGATCTCCCTATCAGGGCTCCGTTTTGGAGATTCCAGATCAAGTCTGGAATGACGGGGGAGTGCCTAGAATGACGGGTAATGGTTAAGGATATTCCAAATCCAGTTTGGAATGACAAGTGTGAGAATTTATTTGTGGCCATTACAATGGCGACGCACTGTCGGCCAGAGCACCCAAAGGCATAAAGGCGTCTCCTACAATACATTTCCACTTTTGAGAGAGGCTCTGTGGGAGGGTCGCCCTCGGCCCGAGTCATTTCCCCCCAAGCCCCAAATCTCCAAAATGCCCGTCATTTTTCTAATCTCAGAAACACTCGTCATTCCCGCGTAGGCGGGAATCCAGCGTCTTTGAGTAAATGGAGCAATAAAGCCACTGGGCTCCCGCCTGCGCGGGAGCGACGGGGGAGGTGTGGGAGTGACAATGGGGCGCTGCATGCGAAGGTCGCCTGCCCTGCTTGTGTGGCGAGGTAGGCCGAACACTGTCGAACTGAACCCAACCCGCGATTTTGGGAGGCGAGTAGCGCCGATAAACACAGGAGGCAACCAAGCAAACTTCGCTTGCAAGGCAAGCTCCGATGGAGAAGTTTATTTTGTGGCACAATCCCGCCGTGACTGATTTTTCCCTGCCGCCTCTGTCTTTGTATGTGCACCTGCCTTGGTGTGTGCGCAAGTGCCCCTATTGCGACTTTAACTCCCACGAGCGCGAATCGCTGCCCGAAATCGAGTACATCGACGCGCTAATCCGCGACTTAGATTGGGAGCTCTCGCAAGCGGACTGGACGCCGCGACCACTGCACAGCATCTTTTTTGGCGGGGGCACACCGAGCTTGTTTTCCGCCGAGGCCATACAGCGCTTGCTGCGAGCGGTCGAAGCGAAGCTCGGCTTTGAGGAGGACATTGAGATCACTCTCGAAGCCAACCCCGGCACCGCCGAGGCCGAGCGCTTCACTGGCTACCGCCAAGCTGGGGTCACGCGCTTGTCGATTGGCGTACAAAGTTTTGACGACCAACAGTTACAAAAGCTCGGTCGTATTCACCGCTCCGAACAGGCAGTCGCCGCCGCCGACATGGCTCGCGCCGCTGGTTTTACCCAATATCACAATGGCGCTCACGGCTTTAATCTGGATTTGATGTACGCCCTGCCCGGGCAGCGCGTCGAAGAGGCCCTGAGCGATGTCGAGCAAGCCCTCGCCCTAGAGCCCAGCCACATTTCCCACTACCAGCTCACCCTAGAGCCCGGCACGGCGTTTTACTACCGCCCGCCCGAACTCCCCGACGACGACACCGCCTTTGCCATGCAAACGGCCTGTCAGAAGACGCTCGCCGAGGCGGGCTTTGAGCACTACGAAGTGTCCGCCTACAGCCGCCCCCTTCGCGCCTGTCGACACAACCTCAACTACTGGCAATTTGGCGACTACCTCGCCATCGGCGCAGGCAGCCACGCCAAGCTCACCTCGCGGCAAAGCATCCACCGCCGCAGCAAGGTTAAAACGCCCGATAAATACCTGCGCTACGCTGGCGCGCACGAGGCACTCGACGAGGCAGCCGGGATTCCTGAAAGCCAGCGCGGGTTCGAATTCATGCTCAACGCCCTGCGTTTAGTGGAGGGTGTTCCCAGTGCGCTGTTCGAACAAAGAACAGGGCTACCCCTCGCGACAATCGAGAAGACTCTCGGCCCATTGCGGGAGCGCGGCCTACTCACCCAAAATGCCCGCCGCATCCAGCCCACGGATCAAGGGCTGCGATTCCTCAATGTTCTGATGGGAGAATTTCTCTAGGGCCTGTTAAACCTTGCCACTCACCCATCGTCCCTTGGCAATCGGCGTCAGCCTGCTGCAGCGTTCAAAATCTGTCCTACACTGAAAGTCCAACGCGGGAGGAAAGCCATGTTTGCTGCCGATTTAAGAGACATCGACATCACCTGTCCCCACTGCGGCGCGCGCAATCTCAGCAGCGTCGACCCCTCAGTGGAAGACCAAGAATACGTGGAAGATTGCCAAGTGTGTTGCGCTCCGATTCTGATGCACTTACACATCGACTGGCAGCACGAATCCATTCAGGTCGATGTTCGCCGCGAAAATTTTTAGCCGCCTACTCGTCGGGCAACATTCCATAATCGCGATAGCGTTTCTCAATTTTCGCTTTTAATGCCTTGGCCTCTTGTAACAAAGCGGCCCCACCTTTTGCATGCCCCGTCAATTCTTTAGGTCGCTCGGCCACTGTCGGCTGAGCCGCGTCGCCTTCCGCCACGACCTCGTTGTGATCGAGAACTGTCAGTGGCGAGAGATCGGCCTCTCGGAGCAACTCGACACGCACTGCATCGGGCGGGGGCTCATCGCCGTAGACCAAGCCTCCATCGGCGGTATACCAACGAAAGATAACGGACTCCGCCGCTAAATTGACAGAGGCCTCAACAGAATTCGCCAATTTCTCCGGCGACAAATCGTCAAACACCGAATCCACTTGTGAACTCAACGCCTTAAGGCGCAACACATCACTGTGCTGCCAAGGCACTTGCCCCGTATGCAAATAAAGCCCGTAAAAACTACCCGCAATCACCACGACCACGAAGGGGATCACTTTAAAGAAAATCAATGATTTCATTACCAACCCTGTATTTTGTATCGATTAGGCGTCCTGTTATCGACGTATTTTAGAGCACCTAGTATCTACATAGCCTACTGAAACGTCTAGTCCCGCTGCTTTTTATGCACAAAAGTGCACTTACCTAAGTAATATTCCTGTAATTGACACTTTTCCTAACACTAAGCCTAACAAAAACACTGTAACTGATTGTTTTTTATGAACTAAGCATGTCTGTCTACTTT
>DS990604.1:0-39803 GCA_000155715.1 gamma proteobacterium HTCC5015
GTTTGGAGGTTTTGCACCATGTCCATTCGTCCTTTGTACGACCGTGTGGTCGTCAAGCGTCAAGAAGAAGAGAGCAAAAGCGCTGGCGGCATTATTATCCCCGACAGCGCTGCGGAAAAGCCCGCCCAAGGTGAAGTCGTCGCTGTCGGTGAGGGTAAGCCCCTTGAAAATGGCGAGACTCGCGCCCTAGCGGTCAAAGTGGGCGACAAAGTGTTGTTCGGCAAGTACAGCGGCACCGACGTCAAAGTCGATGGCGATGACTTGCTCATTATGCGTGAAGACGACATCCAAGCGATTGTCGACTAATCCAAGCAATAAACACATTCGAGTTAAGAGGAATTCACAATGAGTGCAAAAGAAGTCAAATTTGGTGATGACGCTCGCGTCAAAATGGTTAAAGGCGTTAACACGCTGGCCAATGCGGTAAAAGCGACGCTCGGCCCCAAGGGCCGCAATGTGGTCTTGGATAAGGCCTTTGGTGCGCCCAACATTACGAAGGACGGTGTGTCCGTTGCCAAGGAAATTGAACTGGAAGACAAGTTCGAGAACATGGGCGCGCAAATGGTTAAAGAAGTTGCCGCCAAAACGGCTGATGTGGCGGGCGATGGTACGACCACGGCCACAGTACTGGCTCAAGCCATTCTCCGCGAAGGCATGAAAGCCGTTGCCGCTGGCATGAACCCCATGGACCTCAAGCGCGGTATCGACAAAGCGGTTGCCGCTGCTGTTGCTGAGCTTAAAGAATTGTCTAAGCCTTGCGATAGTAAGAACAGCTGGGCTCAAGTAGCGACCATCTCAGCCAACTCTGACAAGGTCATCGGCGAATTGATTGCCGAGGCGATGGAGCGAGTAGGTACCGAGGGCGTGATTACAGTAGAAGAGGGCACGTCCCTTGAAAACGAGTTGGAAGTGGTCGAAGGCATGCAATTCGATCGCGGTTACTTGTCGCCCTACTTTGTTACGAATCAAGACAAGATGGCTGCGGAGTTGGAGAATCCTTACATCTTGTTGTTTGACAAGAAAATCTCAAACATTCGCGATCTATTGCCTCTGTTGGAAGGTGTGGCCAAGTCAAACCGTCCTTTGCTGATTATTGCTGAAGATGTTGAGGGCGAAGCGCTGGCGACTTTGGTGGTTAATAGCATTCGCGGCATCGTTAAAGTTGCTGCAGTCAAAGCCCCCGGTTTCGGTGATCGCCGCAAAGCCATGTTGGAAGATATCGCTATCTTGACGGGTGGTACGGTGATCTCTGAAGAGGTTGGTCTGTCGTTGGAAAAAGCGACGGTCGATCTCTTGGGCGAGGCCAAAAAGGTCAACATCACGAAAGAAAATACGGTGATTGTCGACGGTGCGGGCGATAAAAACGCCATCGAAGAGCGAGTTAAGTCGATTCGTACGCAAATGGATGAAGCCTCTTCCGACTACGATAAAGAGAAGATGCAAGAGCGTATCGCTAAACTGGCGGGCGGCGTTGCCGTCATTAAGATTGGCGCAGCCACTGAAGTGGAAATGAAAGAGAAGAAAGACCGCGTCGATGATGCGCTGTCGGCCACTCGTGCCGCCGTTGAAGAAGGTGTGGTGCCCGGTGGCGGTGTTGCCTTAGTGCGCGCTTACGCCAAGGTCGTAGATACCGTAGGCGATAACGACGATCAAAATGTCGGCGTCACTATTGCTCTGCGCGCCATGCAAGAGCCACTGCGCACGATCGTTTCCAACGCGGGTGGCGAGCCCTCTGTGGTACTCGATAAAGTGGCGGCGGGTGAAGGCTCCTACGGCTACAATGCTTCCAACGAAGAGTATGTCGACATGCTAGAGCAAGGTATTCTCGACCCCACGAAAGTGACGCGTTCAGCATTGCAAAATGCAGCGTCTGTGGCGGGGCTGATGATTACCACCGAGGCCATGGTCGCCGAGCTGCCTAGCGAAGAGCCTGCCGGTGGCGCTCCCGATATGGGCGGCATGGGTGGAATGGGCGGCATGATGTAGTGCGCCATTGGCTCAGCCCACTAAAAGCCCCGCACTGCGGGGCTTTTTTGTGGGTCTGGCTGCTAATTAAAACTTAAATCGAACGCCTGCCTTGAGTGTATCGATGTCAGAGTCCTCGTCGCTGAGACGATTGTCTATTTGAGAGGATTTGAGTTCCACCTCGTAGCGGTTGTACTCCAGGTTGAAATCTACAGCATCTGATATAGAAAATGTCATCCCCGCGCCGTAGTAGGGTTCGTCTCCCTCGAAAGAGTCTTTGACGCCAAAGGCTTGCACTTCGGCATCCCAGTAAAAGCGGCCGCCCTTGGCAAATAGGGAGAAATCTTCGCTGAGAGGAATGCGGCCAACTACAGAGGCTCCATAGCCATCAATTTCTACTGAGGAAATGCGGTTTTGAGCCTGGCCAAAATCCGTGTAGTCGAATTCGATGCCGAGCACTGGGAGTAGCTGAAATCCCAAAATGCCTTGAACAAAGTCGTTGTCCTCTTCAAATTCGCCACCGCGCGATTTATAACCGCCATAGTTGGCTCCTAGATAAGTGCTGGGCTCGGCTGTGTTTGCATTAACGGCGTGGGGAGCCGACAAAGATGCAAACGAAGTGAGCAAAAAAGGCAGTGTGAATTTGTTCATAAAATGCTCCTTGTACTAAAGCAGTCGTTGGGACGGGCAAAGGCTAACAGGTACAAAGAAAAGATCTTTTGTTGCCGTGTTGATAATCATCAAACTTTGCAAAGTAAGGATAAAGCGATATGCCGCTTGGGCAGTACTGGGAACCGTGCAATTGATGGGGATTGCCTTACAATGAGTGTAAAACGGAGTAGCAATATGTGGCCTTCCGCCTGTCAGTGGCGCCCGACATTGTCGGAACATTTTCCCCAAGCGTTGGATGCTGTGTTGGCGCGCAGTCTCGCCAGCTTGAAGCAGGCGTTGCCCAGCGATCAGCACGATGAGGTCGAGCGACTAGCGCCGGTGTGGATGTGTAGCCCGTGGGCGGTGCGCCAATTTTCTGCTCATCCCGAATGGTTTGCGCAATTGTCGGGTTGCGGTTGGGGCGTCGAAAACAATGGTTGTGACAGCCAGTCTCAGTTTGAGGCGTTCTCAATGGATTGTGACGAGGCGGTCGCGATGCAAAGACTGCGGCAGATGCGTCAGCGCGAAATGTTGCGTATCACTGTGTGCGACATCATGGGCTGGGTCGATCTAGAGCGAACCTTGCGAGATCTGACGGCCTTTGCCGATTGCGCGGTCGAGCTTGCGCACAATTGGTCGAGAGAGCAACTCAGACATCGTTATGGCGTGCCCCGTGACGACCAAGGAAAGGAACAATCGCTGATTGTCTACGGAATGGGGAAGCTAGGTGGTGGTGAGCTCAATTTTTCCTCGGACATTGATTTGATTTTTTTCTATCCAGAGGGTGGGCAAACGGATGGCGATAAATGTCTCGACAACCACCCTTATTTCATTCGTTTGGGCCAGCAAATAATACGTCTACTCGATGACTTAACCGCTGACGGCTTCGTGTATCGCGTGGATATGCGCCTGCGTCCCTTCGGCGACGCAGGTGCCTTGGCCGTGTCCTTCGCGGGCGCGGAAAACTACTATCAAACTCAAGGTCGCGAGTGGGAGCGCTATGCACTGATTAAAGCGCGGCCAATGACGGGGCACCCCGAGGCTATTGATCGCCTTCATCAAATGTTGCGCCCCTTTGTTTTTCGACGCTACTTGGACTTTACCGCCATTCAATCTTTACGCGATTTAAAAGCGATGATTGAGGCGCAAGTGCGTGAGAAAGGCATGGAGGGCAATATCAAATTGGGTCGGGGCGGCATTCGTGAAGTGGAATTCATAGGCCAAGCCTTTCAGCTGATCTATGGTGGCCGCGATCCCGAGCTACGTGTGCGCAGCATTGTTCGCGTACTAGGCCATCTCGCTGAAGAGGCGTTGTTGTCACAGAGCGATGTCGATCGCTTACTAGAGGCCTATACATTTTTACGTCTCGCTGAAAATCGACTGCAAATGGTTGAGGATGCGCAGACGCATGATTTGCCCACGGATGAACTCGGCCAGCAGCGCTTGGCTTACGCCATGGGGTTTCAAACGTGGCGTGACTTTGCCGAAGCGCTTCAAGTACACCGCGATTTTGTGGCTGAGCAGTTTCAATGGGTATTTGCTTCGCCGGAAGATCAGGATCGCACACAGTGGCAGAAAATCTGGTGTGGCGAAATGTCGACCTCAGCGTCTTTAGAGGCCATGGGGTTGAGCGGAGATCCTCGGGGAACTGAAGTGTTGGCTCGACTGAAGCAGTTGCGCGAAAACAGTGCCTACCAGAAATCGCCCAAAGAAAGCCAGCAGCGCGTCGATGAATTCATGGCGCAACTGCTGTGCAAAGTGTCACATCTCAATGTCGACAAGTCGCAGGCTCTATTGCGGTTAATCAATTTTGTGCGCGCTGTGGCGAGGCGCTCTGTGTATCTGGTGCTGTTGACAGAGAACCCCAAGGCGCTAGAGCGCCTCGTATTTTTCTTTGCCGAGAGCGACTGGGTGGCCGAGCAGCTAACACGTCAGCCCGCCGTATTGGATCAGCTGCTGGATGCTCGCTTGCTGTATTCGCTACCGCGTCGCCCCGAGCTTGATCAACAGTTGGAAGAGCACCTCAGCAGCGTGCCGCAAGAACAGTTTGAAACGCTATTAAATGAGCTAAGACAATTTAAAAACGCCTATACCTTAAAAGTTGCCGCCGTTGATTTAAACGACGAAATGCCCTTAATGCGCGTGAGTGATCATTTGACAGAGTGCGCCGAGGTGCTGGTCTCGCAGGGGCATCGCATCGCTTGGCGCGAGACGACGGCCAAGCATGGCTTCCCTCATTGCCGCCGCGAAGACGGGGTTTACAATCCGCAAATGGCGGTGATCGGCTATGGCAAGCTCGGCGGCATCGAGCTGGGCTATTCCTCTGACTTAGATGTTGTTTTTTTGCACGATAGCAGCGGTCAGCGCGAGTACACCAGCGGTCGCGATGATGAGGGAAAAGGCTGTGTCGACAACAGCCTGTTCTTTGCCCGCACTGCCCAAAAACTCGTGTCCGTCATGAACTCGCAAACCATGGCAGGGCAGCTCTATGAAATAGACACGCGCCTCCGCCCCGATGGCGATGCCGGTGCGTTGGTGAAGAGCGTGGATGGCTACCGCGACTATTTATTGAACAAAGCGTGGACATGGGAACACCAGGCTTTGGTGCGCGCACGCTTCATTTGTGGCAGTGAAGCGATGCGCTCGAGTTTTGAGGCCGTGAGGAAAGAGGTGCTTTGTCAGCATCGCGACAAAGAGAAGCTGCGCCGAGAAGTGGTCGATATGCGCGAAAAAATGCGCGGGCATCTCGGCGGCCAGCGCGGTATGGTGAGCCTTAAGCAAGACCGCGGAGGACTGGCCGATATTGAGTTTATGGTGCAGTTTGGCGTGCTCGCCTACGCATCAGAATATCCACAATTGGTGCAATACAGTGATAATATTCGCATTCTCGAAGCGATAGCGGCCTGTGGCGTGCTGTCCGCTTCCGATGCGGAGATGTTGATAGAGAGTTATCGCAGTATTCGCGCTAAAATACACCGCCTCGCCCTCGACCGCCGCAAGGCCATTGTCGAGTCGGCGGGGGCGCTTGAGCCCGTTCTCACCCAAGTGGCCGATTTTTGGCAGCGGTGGATGTTGGCAGAGTAGGAACCAATTCGATAAAACTTTGAGTGAACCCATGCCTAGGCTTGGGCAGCAGGAGACAGCAATGAGTACGATGGCCGACCGTGACGGTCTAATTTGGTTTGATGGTGAGTTAATTCCTTGGCGCGATGCCAAGGTGCACGTGCTGACTCACACCTTGCACTATGGCATGGGCGCGTTTGAAGGCGTGAGAGCCTACAAGACGGAGCAGGGTGCGGCCATCTTTCGCTTAGAAGAGCATACGCGTCGCCTGTTTAACTCGGCCAAAATCATGAATATGCAGATTCCTTTCAGTGAAGAGGAAATCAACGAGGCCCAGCGCGCCGCGGTGCGCGAAAACAATCTGGACAGCGCCTATATTCGCCCTATGATCTTTTTTGGATCAGAGGGCATGGGCTTGCGCGCCGATAATTTGAAAGTGCATGTCATGGTCGCCGCCTGGGAGTGGGGTTCTTATCTAGGCGACGAGGGCATTGAAAAAGGCATTCGCATTAAGACCTCTTCGTTTACTCGCCACCATGTGAATGTTTCTATGTGCAAAGCCAAGGCGAATGGGCACTACATCAATTCCATGCTGGCTCTGCAAGAAGCTCAGCGCGATGGTTATGATGAGGCTATGCTGCTGGATGTTGACGGCTTTGTGGCAGAGGGCAGTGGCGAGAACATTTTTGTCGTACGCGAGGGTCAGATCTACACCCCCGACCTGACGTCGGCACTCGATGGCATTACGCGCAAAACCATCGTTCAGCTGGCCAATGAGCTCGGCTACGATATTATTGAAAAGCGCATCACTCGCGACGAAGTGTATATCGCCGACGAAGCCTTTTTTACGGGTACCGCCGCAGAAGTGACACCCATTCGCGAAGTCGATAACCGCCCTATCGGCTGCGGCAGCCGTGGCCCCGTCACTGAAAAGCTACAAAAGCTCTACTTCGATGTGGTAGAAGGCCGATCCCACCTCGATCAGAACTGGCTGACGCCAGTGGTTTGATGTAAACGGAATTAGTGGTTACTAGCGATTTTCTCGTATGGCTTTCTCGTACAGGACAAGGTATTTCTTGGCCATGCTTTCCATGGAGTACTGATCTAGTTGTTCTTTGGCCGTGGAGGCCAAGGTCTTCGCGAGAGTACGGTTTTTATACAGATTGAGAATCGATTGTTTTAGCTGGTCTGCTTTTCCGTTTTCAAATAGAAGGCCATTCTCTTGATGTTTAACAATGTCCGGTATTCCTCCAACGGCTGATGCGATGACAGGAATTTCCAAGTCCATTGCATCGAGAATAGATGAGCCCAGTCCTTCACTTCGCGAGGGAAAGGCAAATAAGTCTAAACCGGCAATATAGTCTGCAATATTAGATTTGAAGCCTAGCCAACTAACATTGTGCAAATTTTGAGATTCACTCTTTAATATGTCGTGGTCAACACCACTGCCTAAAAAAACAAAGTGAATCTCTGGGTGAGAGTGCTGAATCTCCTTAGCCACTTGTAGCAAAACTCGTTGCCCTTTGTGCGAGTCCACTAGTGCTGCGACATGACCAATAATGAACTTTTGAGAAAATTGGTTGCGAAACTTTTGGGTGGCTTCGGCTTGGTGTGTAAAGCCCGCATAAGCGTCGTGAATGATTTCAACATCGCCGGCGTAGTGATTGGTGATTTGCTTTGAAATGGCCCTAGATATGGCGACGCGGCTGGAAGCTTGATCGTAAGTTTTATGGTTAAGCCATCTGTCTTTTACAGCGCAGTCAATTCGTCGTGTTAATACATATGGCGTAGAGAACAGTTTTGAATGTAGCCACGACCAGTGAATAGCTCTTGCTTCATGGGCGTGCGTTACATCTGATTTTCGAGATCTGAAATGCCCAATTATTTGGTTGCTGGATGTGACGAAATTCACTCCATAGTCATTCAGTAAATGCTGTTTAATGGGCGAGTTGTGTCGGGATACCAAGGTTTGTTGAATGTCGTTAAATTCACTAAGAGCTTTAATTAATAACTCTGTCTGCCGTTCTCCTCCACGAAAACCTTTGGCCAAATTGATGTGTGTGATATGCATAGACTGGAAGTCTCTTAATTGAGTAATGGTTCTAAATGCTTTTTAAAGCTGGACATTATATCAGTCGAGGAAAGCTGTTCTGGTGAAGGGCGGAATATGATGGTGCCTTGGTATATTCCCTGTGGAAAGGTCCGCTTAGGCTCCCCAGGTGTGAATATGCCCAAATTGGGTATGCCTATGGCTGAAGCCAAATGTAACACGCCAGAATCGTGGCCAATATAAGCGTCACAATAGGATAGAAGTGGAATTACCTGGTCAAGTTGTCCATTGCAGAGATAATCAGAGAATAAGCCGATGCAACCTCGGATGTCTCGTAGGGTATTTAATTCACTCGTGGTTCCAAACCACACTGGGGTGAACCCTGTGGCTTTAATCTCTCGGGCTACTTTCAACCAAGTCTCTAAATCAACGCAGCGGTTTTTTAAGCTGGCAAAGGCATGAAGGCCGACCCATTGATCATTGGTGTCCTTAGTGATGTTCATTAGCTGCTTTTTGGATTGAACGGCGTCTAGATCTAAAGAGTAGTGAGGGGATTCCTGTGGTGGATAATGGAGGTGAGATATGAGTGATTGAATGGCTTCTATGGCGGGCTTTTTTAGCGAAGGCCGAGGAGTGGCGTGTGTTAAAAATGGAGCGAGTTTTGGAAAGTCCCAACCAATCGTTACAGGAATTTTAGCCAAGTAAAGAGCAAGCCCAAGCCGCCAGTTTTTGCTGACGGTGATTGCGATGTCAAAATTCTGTCTTTTTAGCCACTTGATGAACTGCCAGAAGGCTACATGCTTTTTCCAGTGGAAAATAGGATCAATTTTATCGAGAAGTGGTATGGAGTGATGTGATTGTATGCCAGGTATGAATGGGGCAACTGCTTCTGTGTCGATTCTAGTTACCAAGGTGATTTTTTCGCCATGACTTGACAGGTGGCTTGTCAGGGCGGAGGTGAATACTAAGTCACCAATATTGTCTTGGCAGAGAAGCAGTGTTTTTTTCATGTGGATCTCATACCATTAGGGTCATTGCTCTTATTGTGGTCACACAGGATCATAAAGAGGGGAATGAGCAATAAAAAATAGATGGTTCCAACTGAGCGATAAAACATGACATCTGTTAAGGAGAAACAGGCGTACAAAACAACAATGCAAGCTCCTGATAGAGGCCATTGATGTGAAGTAGAAAAAAAGAGTTTTCGTGTAAAGTAAAGTAGAGGCATGGAGTATAAAAACACTAAGGGGATAAAACCCGTAATGCCCGTATTGGATAGTGTGTTTAGATAATCGTTATGTGCATGATAGTACTCGCTTTCAATTGATAGACTTGGGTCTGGGTCTGGATTGATGAACGCAAAGCTATCGGGGCCACTGCCGAAAAAGGGTGATTCTTTAATATTTTCAATAGCCTGCAGCCACATGCGAAGTCGGTACCCAATGGATGTTTCGCTGTTTTTTGGGTCAAACTGAGAAATGTTTTCATAGGTATTTTGAAAGCGTTTTTTTAGCATGCCTTCATGCGAAAAAAAGTAGCTTGCGAAAAGAGCCGAGACTAATAGTAGAGAAAAAAGGAATAGCAGTTTTACTTTACCTTTGATTAGCAAAATGAAAAAAAACAAAGATGTCAGAATCAGCCCTGCTAGCCAACCTCCGCGAGACAGTGATAATACGCTTCCAATAATGCCAAAAGTGGCGCCATTGACAGCAAAAAATACCCAGATCCACTTTTTTTCTTGCCAGTTCTGATAGAGGCTGATTGCTGAGATGGTGCCAAGCATTAAAGCGATGTTGCCAAAATAAATGGCATTGACCACGCCATCTGCACGCCAAGTTTTTCGCGAAAACTGATCGCCAAAAAAAGTCCATTGGAATATTTCGCAAAGAGCGTGAAAACCACTTAAAATAGCGCCCGCTATGCAGCTAGCCACTACTGTTTGGGTAAATAGCCTAGAGTATGACCTGTAGCACAGTAGAAGAGCTGGCACGGTTAAGAGGGTTAGTAAGAATTTGCCCATCGGGCTGCCCAGTGCTCGTGCTTGTTCTGGGTCTAAGCCGTTAGCCCACCAAGAGAGACAGGCAGTAAAAAATACTGCCGCGCAGATGTAGAGCCAATACTTAAGCGCTTGGGGGAAAGGGTTTAGCTTTCCTCTTTCCTTGGGTATAAGCAGCACTATTAAGCCGACTAAACCGAGTATAGACCAAGCCTTGGAACCTGATTTTTCTACAATCAGACCAAGGCAGATCCCCCCTGAAATGGCGCAAAGAGTTATGATGGATAGAAGCTTATTGATCCAGTCTTGCCTATAGGATCGTTTGAGTGATTCGTCGCTCGTCGTCATGGTGAAGTATTTCTGTCTCGGCTGGCTAGTGGGGAGAATTCTACCATAGGGCATGGTTTCTGATATGAGACATTGTTGGCAAAATTGTCAGAGAGTCGCTAGCAGTTAACAAATGACTCAGTATAATTTAGGGATGAAAAATCTAGGTGATCTATGCGTTTGAAGCTTCCTAATTTTACGACCGCCAAGGTTCTTGTTCTCGGCGATGTCATGCTCGACCGTTACTGGTACGGCGATACCAGCCGGATTTCGCCGGAGGCGCCCGTGCCTGTGGTGAAGGTCGGGCAAATCGAGGAGCGCGCCGGTGGCGCGGGCAATGTGGCGCTGAATGTGACGGCCCTCGAGGGGAGGGCCGATCTTATTGGCCTAGTCGGGCAGGATGAGGCGGCGGGGAGCTTGTCGGCGGTGCTGTCTGGGCAGGGCGTGCAATGCCGTTTTCAAACGGTGGAAGGCAGTCATACGATTACCAAACTGCGGGTGATCAGCCGACAGCAGCAACTGATTCGCGCCGATTTTGAGGACGGTTTTTTGGCCTCGCCTAGTGGTTTGGAGGAAGCGGCGGTGCGCAAAGCCATGGCAGAGTCCCGTGTGGTGGTGCTGTCAGACTATGGCAAGGGTTCGCTCAGAGATATTCCCGCCTTAATAAAAATGGCGAGGGAGTCTAACTGCCCTGTTTTGATTGACCCGAAAGGCACCGATTTCTCGATCTACCGCGACGCGACCCTGATCACCCCCAACCAAAGTGAGTTTGAAGCGGTGGTGGGCCCTTGTAATAGTGACGCAGAGCTAATGCAAAAAGGCGAGCAGTTGCGCGCCGAGCTCAATTTGGACGCCTTGCTGGTCACGCGCAGTGAGAAGGGCATGGTGCTGTTTCGTCGAGATTGTGAGCCCTTTATTCAGCCAACGCGGGCGCGGGAAGTGTTTGATGTGACGGGCGCTGGCGATACGGTGATTGCCACCTTGGCGGCGAGCATTGCTGCGGGTTGCGATCTCGTGGAGGCTACTCAGTTGGCAAACATTGCCGCCGGTATCGTGGTGGGCAAACTGGGCACGGCGACAACCAATTTGCGTGAGTTGCAGGCGGCCATGTTAGAGCATGCGCCGCTAGAGCGCGGCGTGGTCTCGGAAGAATCGCTGGTTAGCTTGATTGAGCGCGCTCGCTCGAATGGCGAGCGCGTGGTGATGACCAACGGCTGCTTTGACATCTTGCACTCGGGGCATGTGGCCTACCTGTCTCAGGCTGCGGCCTTGGGCGATCGTTTAATTGTGGCAGTGAATTCAGACGATTCTGTGAAACGCCTCAAAGGTCCCGAGCGGCCTGTCAACGGCTTGGATCAGCGCATGGCCGTGTTGTCAGGCCTAGAGAGCGTGGATTGGGTGGTGCCTTTTTCAGAGGACACGCCCCAGCGTTTAATCGAAGCCTGTTTGCCCGATGTACTCGTTAAGGGCGGCGACTATCAACCCGAAGACATTGCGGGTGGCGCGGCGGTGCAGGCCAATGGGGGCGAAGTCCGTGTGCTCGATTTTGTCGATGGCTGCTCGACCTCACGGATTATCGAAGACATCCGCGCCCTCAAGGCTTGAGTGTTAGCCACAGAGGACACAGAGGCTTTATTGGTAGGGCTTCAGGCTCGCCACCCATGCTGGAAAAAATAATACAGCCTCATTGTTCTGAGCTCCGTATGCATTGTTCAGCTTATAGTGCGCTCACTGACATGGTCGTCGGCCTGAAGGCCGACCTACGCTACACTCAAAATCTCTGTGCTCTTTTATGCCCTTTAGGGTGCTGTGGCTAACATAGTACAATGTCGGCAAATACTTCGGAGTTTTCACTATGATCGTCGTCACTGGCGCCGCTGGCTTTATCGGCAGCAACCTCGTCAAGGCCCTCAATGATCGCGGCCGTACCGATATTTTAGCGGTGGACGATCTGCGCGATGGCACCAAAATGTTCAATTTGGCCGACTTGGAAATTGCCGACTATGTCGACAAGGACGATTTTTTAGGCAGTGTGTTATCGGGTGATTTGGACGGGCAGGTTGAAGTAATTTTTCACCAGGGCGCCTGTTCCGACACCACCGAGTGGGACGGCAAGTTTGTGATGGAAAACAACTACGAATACACCAAGGATTTGTTCCACTTTTGCCAAGAACAGGGCGCGGCCTTTATTTATGCGTCCTCGGCTTCGGTTTACGGCGGTAGCAGCGAGTTTGTCGAGCGGCGCGAAGTTGAACGCCCGCTCAACATGTACGCCTATTCCAAGTTTTTATTCGACCAATACCTGCGGCGCCATTTGCCAGACTGCAAAGCCCCAGTTGCCGGTTTGCGCTATTTCAATGTGTATGGCCCCCGCGAACAGCACAAAGGCGGCATGTCGAGTGTGGCCTACCACTTTAATCAGCAACTCCGCCGCGATGGCGTTTGTCGTTTGTTTAAAGGCACAGAAGGCTACGAGGATGGCGAGCAACGCCGAGACTTTGTGTATGTAGGCGATGTCGTGGCCGTTAATTTATGGCTGTGGGATCACCCCGAGGTCAGTGGTGTCTTTAACTGCGGCACGGGGCGTAGTCAGTCGTTTAACGATGTAGCCAAGGCCGTCATCGCTTGGCACGGCAAAGGTTCGATTGAGTACATTCCATTCCCCGAAAAGCTGAAAGGCGCGTACCAAAGTTATACTCAGGCCGACATGAATACTTTGCGCCAAGCGGGCTATGAAGCATCATTTAAAACGGTTGAAGAAGCCGTGCCCGAGTATATGGCGTGGTTGGCCGATCAGCACTTTATTGGTCAGTAGAGTATGAGTCAAAAAACCGTTGTTACATTTGGTACTTTCGATCTTTTTCACTACGGTCATTTGAAAATTTTAGAGCGTGCTGCCGCGTATGGGGATCGCCTCATTGTGGGCATTTCTTCGGATCAGTTTAACTTTGAGAAAAAGAAAAAATACCCAGTTTTTAGTGAAGGTCACCGCATGGAGATCGTCTCTGCCATTCGCTATGTCGAGGGCGTTTTTCTCGAAGAAAGCTTTGAGAAAAAGCGCGAGTATTTAGTGGAGCATCAGGCAGATGTGTTTGTAATGGGAGACGATTGGCGCGGAAAGTTCGATGAATTCAAAGACATCTGTGAAGTGGTGTACTTAGAGCGCACTCCCGAGCTGTCGACTACCGAATACAAGTCGATTATTCGCAATTTGCTCGATAGCTGAGTCTGTGGCTAATCAGCGGCGTGTCTTTTTAAGTAGTCTACAATGCGCTGTGAGCACAGCCCGTCGCGCGGGCCGACGACTTGGTCGCTAATCTCTAATCGCTCTTTTTCGAGTCGTTTCGGGTGCTGAATGTCTCGCTCCACAGCGGCTTTTAAAGCAGAGTATTTGGGCACTTTCTCGGCGAGTTTTTGGAAGGCTTCGGTGCTGGCGTCGAGACGCTTTTTCGCCTTGGCGCGGAAGGGGCCTCGGTAGGACCAGCGCAGATAGATAAAGCCGCAAATAATCACGGGCTTGTTGAGTGCTGCAAATTCATAAACAGCGGATGAGGTGTCGGAAATCATTAAGTCAGCGGCACTCATAAAAGGCAGCAGTGAAAACTCTTCATCGCTGGCGAGGTAGACATTGTCAAAGCTGGCCCAGTGCGTGAGTTTTTTTAATTGATGGCGATATTTCTTTTTGTTGAGCGTGAAGTCGTGCGCTTTGATCAAGATATTGTAGTGACGAAAATCTTTAGGGAAGCGCCGAGGAAAATTTTCTAGCGAGCTGGGATAGAAAGTGGGCGCGTAAAGTAGCGTCTTCTTTTTGGGGTCTAGCCCTCGTCGGGTGAGAAATTGTGGTTCTTTATGGCGCTTATCGGGGGGCATAAGTGGGTCCAGCTTGGCAAAACCGCTTTCCACATAGGTCACATCGGGAAGCGCCTGTTTCAAAAATTGGCTGCGTCCGCGGCCCGATAAAAAGCGCACATCAAAGGCATTCAGCCCCGGGGCCAGTGTTGCCGCTTTAAAGCTAGAGTCTAGGCCGTGGAAAATTAAAGCCGTTTGAGTGGGCGGGTGAATACGCTCCATATTGGCAATGCCGTGGCCCAAAACAAACCAGTGCGGACGCTTTTGGTTGACCCTGTCGATCGCTTGCGTCTCGTCGTCGATCGCAATGCACTCAATGCCGTAGCGAGATTGAATTTGCTGTTCTAGGGCGGGGTGAACGGCGGGGTGGACAAGAATGTCGCAGCGCGCGCCTTCCAGCAATAGTGCCTTTAGAACCGGTTCGTATTGTGGAAAATAATAAGTGAACCGAATATCGAAAATTACATGCAAAGCCATTGAGCAGAATCCGTTGTCGGCCGATATTTTGAGCCAGTGTGGTAAGATTTTACGCAAATTTTTCTTATATTTCAGAATTGTGACAGTGCGGCCGATGGCGGATGAAGTGAACAATATTTTGGTGGTGGGACCCTCTTGGGTGGGCGACATGGTGATGGCGCAAAGCCTTTTCCAGTCGCTCAAGCGACAACACCCCCAAGCCAATATCGATGTGATTGCCCCCGCTTGGTCGTTGCCTGTGCTGGCTCGTATGCCGGAAGTGCGTCGCGGGCTCGCCTTGGCGGTGGGCCATGGCGAAGGTGGTCTTAAAAAGCGCTGGGCATTGGGGCGCTCGCTGCGCGGGCAGTACGACTGGGCGATTGTGCTGCCGCGTTCGCTCAAAGCGGCGCTGGTGCCTTTTTTTGCGCGGGTGCCCGTGCGCACGGGGTTCCTCGGTGAGATGCGCTATGGCCTGATTAACGATGTGCGCGTCTTTGATAAAACCGTACTCGATCAAACCGTCAAACGCTTTGTTGCGCTGGGTCAGCCGAGGGGAGCGGATGTGACGACACTCGAATTGTCTCACCCGAGCTTGACGGTGGATGGCACAGGGGCGTTGCGGGCGATGCAGCGTCTTGAATTAAAGGCAGATAAGCCCATTGTGGGCTTTATGCCCGGCGCGGAATACGGCCCCGCTAAGCAGTGGCCCGCGCAACATTTTGCCGATCTGGCCAAGAGCGTTGTTCAATTGGGTGGACAGGTGTGGACATTTGGCTCGGCTAAAGATCGCTCGGTGGGCGAGGAGATTGACCAGCTTTCCGGCGGCGTTACCACCAACCTCTGTGGAGAGACCTCGCTGGAAGAGGTGGTCGATCTGATGGGGCAGCTGGACATGGCGGTGAGTAACGATTCGGGCTTGATGCATGTGGCCGCGGCGACAGGCTGCTACGTACAGGCTATTTACGGCTCTTCCTCTCCCTTGTTTACGCCACCATTGACGGATCGAAGAGAGATACATTGGTTGCAAATAGACTGCAGCCCCTGTTTTGCGCGAACCTGTCAGTTTGGACACTACAACTGCTTGAAGCAGATAAGCCCCAGCCGAGTTCTGGACTCGATGTCACTGTAGTGACAGAGATGGACTAATGCCCAACAAGGCATGCGTTTCGTGTCATATTTCTCCAATACGGGCGTAGTAGCCTGTGAGCACTTATTTGAGATTTAGGTGAAATCATGAGAGTCACTGTTTTTGGTAGCGGTTATGTCGGTTTGGTCTCGGGAGCTTGTTTTGCCAACGCGGGCAACCAAGTCACTTGCGTTGACATTGACCCGCAAAAAATTGAGCGTTTACAGCAAGGTGACATCCCCATATACGAACCGGGCCTTAGCGAACTAATGGCGCACAATATCAGTGCGGGGCGTATAGATTTCACCACGGACGCCGCCGAGGCAGTTCGCTCGGCAGATATGATTTTTATTGCCGTGGGGACGCCGCCTGATGAGGACGGGTCGGCAGATCTACGCTATGTGTTGGCCGTTGCCAAGACGATTGGTGAAAACTTAGACGGCTATAAAGTCATTGTCGATAAGTCCACAGTGCCTGTAGGGACCGCCGATCAGGTGAAAGGTGTGGTCGCGCAGACCTTGGCCGAGCGCGGCGAAAACATCGAGTTTGATGTTATTTCTAACCCGGAGTTTCTCAAGGAGGGCGCTGCTTTAGACGACTTTAATAAGCCTGATCGCGTGATCATTGGCGCAGACAGTGAGCGAGCCATTGCACTAGCGCGCGAGTTGTACGCGCCCTTCAATCGCAATCACGACCGTCTCATTGTGATGGACGTGCGCTCTGCAGAAATGACCAAGTATGCGGCCAACGCGATGTTGGCGACGAAAATCAGCTTTATGAATGAAATGGCCAATATTGCCGAGCGAGTGGGAGCGGATATTGAGGCAGTTCGTCGCGGTATTGGTTCCGACCCACGCATAGGCTATCACTTCATTTACGCGGGTGCGGGTTATGGCGGCTCTTGTTTCCCCAAAGATGTTAATGCCCTGCATCGGACGGCCCAGTCTGCCGGTGTGCAGTCCGATATGCTGGCGGCCGTGGAATCCACAAACCAACGGCAAAAGCAGACGATATACACTAAATTGTCTGCGGCAATGGGTGGCGATTTAAGCGGAAAAACGATTGCCGTGTGGGGTTTGGCGTTTAAACCGAACACAGATGATATGCGCGAAGCGCCGAGCCGTGTGTTGATGGAAAGCCTGTGGCAAGCTGGCGCAAGGGTGCAAGCTTACGATCCAGAGGCCATGCAAGAAACGCGTCGCATCTACGGTGAGCGAGAGGAACTGACGCTGTGTGATGACCCCTATGCCGCCTTAAGCGGTACGGATGCTCTGGTAATTTGTACCGATTGGAAGAGTTTTACGAGCCCCGATTTTGCCGAGATAAAACGCGCCCTAGCGAATCCTATTATTATTGATGGCCGCAATCTCTACGATCCCCAGCGCATGGTCGAACTCGGTTTTGACTACTATGGCGTCGGCCGTGGTCTCAGTGTTCGGTCGGTGTTCTAAAGGATAAGTCACAGAGCACCCTAAAGCGCACAGAGGTTGTCTTGTGGACAATGTTAGCTTCGGTCATTGCGAGGAGGCGTAGCCGACGCGGCAATCTGTTGGTGCATTCTATAGGCAGATCGCCGCGCCACTACACGGCTCGCGATGACAACCCCCAACTCTGTGACTAAACGGTATAGCGATTGGCCTGTTCTAAGGCCTTGATGGTGTTTTCCATCTCTAGGCGCAGCGATTCTTGTACCTTTTCATCCATGCGCTTAGGCGCCTGTACGGGTTCACCAAGAGCGATAGTTACTTTTGAAAAAGGCTTGGGCAGCATAAAGCGATCCCAAGAGTTGAGGTGCCAAGAGCGGTTACAGGTAACTGCAATGGGCAGCATGGGTACTTTGGCAATTTGAGACAGCATAACGGCGCCCGATTTAAACTCAAAGGCGGGGCCGCGCGGGCCATCGGGCGTGATGAC
Source organism: gamma proteobacterium HTCC5015 (assembly GCA_000155715.1). Lineage (GTDB taxonomy): Bacteria > Pseudomonadota > Gammaproteobacteria > HTCC5015 > HTCC5015 > HTCC5015. Next base: position 17,398 of record DS990604.1, read on the forward strand.
GGGCGAATAGCCCTTCTTGATAATTTGATAGAGATCCCTGAGCGCTTGTGCCCCTGTGCGGCTTGAGGAGCCGCGAACCACATCGACGCCCCACTCCTTCATGGCGATTGCTGCCATTTCACCGTCTTTTGAAGGACTGACCAAGGCACTTAATTTTAAGCCGTCATTTTTTCGTTTGTTTAAGACAAACTGCAATCCCATAACATGGGCTTGATGCCAGTAGCACAGAATCACTGGCTGATCGTTGCGAATGAGTTGATTTAAATGCTCTTCGCCCACGACTCTTTCCACCTTGGTCGTGAGCCATAGCGTTTTTAAAAGCCCTTTGAACGCGGTGACCTTGAGCTTGAATTTCCAGTTGTGATCCACGTCGGACATGGTAAGCCTCTGTGTTTTTGAGTGACATGAATTGTAAGCCACCGAGGGCACAGAGAACATAGAGGGGGATACCGCCGTGATCAAACTGTAGGAGGCCCGCCCCGGGACGACAGTGCGTCGTCATTCCCGCGTAGGCGGGAATCCAGCGTCTTTGAGCGAGTGTGGCAGTAAAGCCACTAGGCTTCTGTCTCCGAAAGGTACCACTCCTGCAATCCTAGCTCTCCGTGACTCGGTAGCTAATTTTCCAGTTGCGATTGCAGGTAAGCGGCGACTTCGCGAATGGAGGGGTGGTCGAAGAAATCGGTGATTTCCAGTTTGTCGGGGTAGCGCTCATCGATTTCTTCATGCACTTGAGCCAAGGATAAAGAGCTAATGCCGCTGTCGAAAAAGTTGTCATCGAGGCTCAGCTTGGTCTCTTCGATGACTTCGTCGCAGATGGCTTTGACTTCATTTTCAAGCGCATTGCCATCGTCTGATGTTTCACTACTGGCGTTGTTGAGTTGCGCGAGTTGCTGTTCAATGTGGCTAAAGTCGCCATTGAGATAGGCTTGTCCGAGGCGCGCGCGCTGAACCTTGCCGCTCGTGGTTCGGGGAACGACGGGGGTGGGTAGGATGGCGTCTACCGACAGGCCGCTGGCTTCGTTAACGCGGCGTCGAATGGCCGATGCCTGCTCGCTAAAGGCCTTTAGATCCTCCATCTGATCCTTTTTGACGTGAACAAAACCGATGATACTGTCCTCTACGGCGTCATCGCCTTCGCGCACACCGACAAAAACCATTTTTCCCAGTTCCAAGCCCGATAGGTCTTCCAGATCGTGAGGGTAGTAGTTCAGGCCGTTACTGAAAATAATGTCTTTGGCGCGCCCCGTAATATAAAGCTGCCCTTGGTGCATAAAGCCGAGATCGCCGGTATTGAACCAGCCGTTTTGAAAGGCGGCTGCGTTTGCCGCGTCGTTGTTGAAGTACCCCGAGGTGACGGTGGGGCCCTGAATGCAAATCGAACCAATACGTCGCTCGTCGAGTGGCTCGCCCTTGTCGTCTTGAATGTTGACTTCGATGTCATCGACCGCACTGCCAACGCAGACAAAATGCAGCGCATTGGCATCATTGTCGTCAAGCAGCGCGACTGTGTCGTCGGGCTTGAGTTGCTGTCGGTCGACACTGAGCCAAGTAAAGGGCGTCTCCGCCTCGGGGAAGGTCGCGGCCAAAGTGGCTTCGGCCAAGCCGTATACGGTGAACATGCTGGTGTCTTTTAAACCGTGCTGCCCCATTCTTTGTAAAAACTCTTGGCACAGAGGGACAGAAATGGGCTCGGCGCCGTTGTAAATGACGCGAACGCAACTTAAATCGAGATGTGTCGGTTCGCTGTCTAGGCGCTTGAGGTAGTGCTTAAAACCAAAGTTGGGTGAGCACAGTACACTGGCGCGGTGTTCGCTGACTTTGTCCAGCCACAGGTGGGGTTGGCGACTAAAGGTTTCTGCGCGCATGTTGATTTGGCTCACGCCGCGCAACATAGGCGTGATGTGAAAGCCTATCAAACCCATATCGTGGGTCAGTGGCATCCAGCTAAACGTGATGTCGTCGTCGCGGTAGAGGCCGCCATTGGCGATGGCGGCGCTATTGATGATTAGGTTGCGGTGGGTGAGTACAACGCCTTTGGGGTCGCTGGTTGAGCCCGACGAAAATTGAATAAAGGCGAGGTCGTCGCCCTTGACCTGAGTGATGGTCGCGGCTTTGGAATCGCCCCGCGCCACCTGTTCTAGAGTTAGCACATGGGGCGCTTTCGAGTCGGTTTTCTCGGCGTGGGCGGTGAGCCGTTCGGCCAAGGCGTCGTGGGTGTAGACCGTTGCTTGTTGAAATTGCTGGCTGACTTTCAGTAATTTGTTCAAGTGTTCTGTGGTCGGACCGCTGGAGACGGGAACGGCAATCACCCCCCCGTAGAGGCAAGCCCAGAAGGCTTCAATAAAAGCTAGGTTGTCCTCCAGAAAGAACACCAAAGGATCGCCCGCCTTGAGGCCGTGTTCCTGCTGTAAACCCGCCAGTAGAGCGAGTGCGCGCTCGCGAATGTCTGCGTAGGCCCAAGTCGTTTCGCTGCCATCGTGGGCGACATAGGTGAGCGTGTGCTTGCCGCTAGCGCGCTGATCAAGCATCTCGGTGAGGGTTTGAAAGGCATCGGGGCTAATGCGGTGTTGGCTCATGGTGATCCTGTGATCGAGTAAAAAGGCTTAAAGGGCAGTGCGGCGTTTCTTCAATCGCATATAGATGGGGGCCGCGCTGCGCAAATTGATTTCGGGTTCAATATCGACGTTACCACTTTTTGAAGCGTCGAAAACGAGTTCGTAGCGACGGGCAAAATAGGCTAAATGCAGTTGCATTTCCACCATGCCAAAAAAATCGCCGATACAGCGGCGCGGGCCGCCTGAAAAGGGAATGAAAGAATAGCGGTTGCCGTATTGTGGTTGTGACTTGTCGAATCGCTCGGGAATAAACGCCTCCGGCTCGGGCCATAGGTCGGCGCGCCGCTGAATAAACCACGGCGAGAGAAATACGTCGGCGCCGGCGGGAATGCGGTAGTCGCCAACGGAGTCATCGCCTAGTGCTTTGCGGCTGAAGAGCCATACCGCAGGGTAGAGCCGCAGTGTTTCATTGAGCACTTGCTCGGTGTAGGCCAGCTTGGGAAGGTCCTCGAAGGTGGCAAATTCTGGAAAGGCTAAATCGTCGATTTCGCGATGGAGAAGGGCGGTTTTATCGGGGTTTTGCGAGAGCAAATACCAGCACCAGTTGAGCGTGTTAGCGCCTGTTTCATGGCCGGCCACGATCAGTGTCATGACTTCGTCGATCAGCTCCTTGTCGCTCATGGGGTCGCCGTTTTCATCGCGGGCATTCATGAAAACACTGAGGAAATCGACTTCTTCGCGCTGTTCCGCGCGGCGGCGGTCGATAATTGCTTGCACTTCCTTGCCGAGGCCGCGAAAGCGAGCCACCAGCTTGAGGTCGCGGGCCAAATCTTCCGAGAAAATGCTAAAGGGGTGGCCGCCGCCGTGTTCTTCCAACATGCGCTCAAAGTCACGGCTGAACAGGGCGCGCAAAATAATGCGCAGCGACAGCTCGTTCATGGCCTCGGTTAAATCAAAGGCCTCACCGCTATCGGCTAGCGATTCCCACCGCTCCGCCAGTTCGCGGTTGCTTTGTTCCATATAGGTGGTGAGTTGGGCGACGAAGCGGCGGTGAAAGCCGGGTTGTATCATTTTTTTATGGCGCTTCCAGATGTCGCCATCGAGTACAATAATGCCGTTACCCATCAGCATCTTAACCAACTCAAAGCCTGCGCCCTTGTGGTAATTGGGATGATTGTTGACCAGAATGTTTTTGACAAACTCGGGCTTGTTGATCAGATAGGCGTCACCCTTGCGCGTTTTTTGCGGCAGACGGCAGATATCGGGGTGGGCCGATAGCGCTTTTTTAACCAGCGGAAAACTGGTTTGATTGGGGCCAATATCGACGGCAGTCTGTTCAGAGCTCTGAAACAGCGGTGGGTCGAGCAGGGCATTGCCGGCGGTGTTATCCGTCATAGATTACTTAAGAGTCGTATTGCGTGGCGCAAGTATATTACAAACGCTTGTCAAATCAGATAGATGCGGGGCAATTCGAGGCCGTGTTGGCGCGCTTGCCCGATGCGAAACAACAGCAGTTACTGCGCCGAAACCCCAGTATCCGCCGAAACAGCTTGGCGCTCTACGCCTTTCTCAATGAGGTTTTGAGCGAAAACCCCAATTATCCCGCACTCGAGTCGCTGCGTTTTGACGAGCGCGGTTGGCCCCACTGGCCCGAGGGTGACGCGACGCCCCCCGCGTGGCTGAGTTTGTCCCACAGTCGCGAATGGTTGGCGGTGGCGATCAGCCGAGTTGGCCCTGTGGGGGTCGATGTGGAGCAGCTTCGCGGCCAAACAGCCCAGACATTTAAACGCTATTTTCACGACGACGAGCTCGCTTGGGCGGGTGACGATCCCCAGCGGTTTTTACAGCTGTGGACGGCTAAGGAAGCTGTGGCAAAGGCCGAGGGGCAAGGTGTCTTGTCGATGAAAAAGTGGTTGGTTTTCCCGACAAAGAATCAAGTTCAAGCTTGTGATGGTGAACAGGTTTGGGGCTTAGAAAATTATTGGGTCGATTGTGAGGCGTGTGTGGCGCTTGTATCGACCCTTTAATCGCTATTGACCCCGAGCTCTAAGAATCTCTTAAATGACGTTTTGATGTTGAATGCGCCAAGTGCGGTGGATTTTTTGATTGCGCTCGTAGTCGGGGTCGAGGGTGTCGCGGCTTATCTCTTCGATTTGGAAGTGGTGTTCTAAATCGGCATCCATTTCGAAGCGGCGGAAGTTGTTGGAAAAGTATAAGACCCCTGTAGGAGTTAGTCGCGCCATAGCGGCTTGAATGAGTGCGATGTGATCGCGCTGTATGTCGAAGACATCCTCAGTGCGCTTGGAGTTGGAAAAGGTCGGTGGGTCGATAAAAATCAAGTCGTACACACCGCGGTCCTGCTGAATCCACTCCATGACATCGGCGCGAATCAGTTGGTGTTTATCGCTGTATCCGTTGAGTGATAGGTTTTTCTTGCCCCAATCTAAATAGGTGTTGGACAAATCGACGCTGGTGGTCGTGCGAGCGCCGCCGAGCGCGGCGTGGACGGTGGCGCTGGCGGTATAGCAAAACAAGTTGAGAAAGCGTTTGCCGTCGGCTTCAGTCTGTAGAAGGTGGCGCAGGGGGCGGTGATCCAGAAACAGTCCAGTGTCGAGATAGTCGTCGAGGTTGACTAAGAGTCTGGCGCCGTGTTCTTGCACTTCAATGAGCTGGTTTTTTCGATCCTGCTTGTTGTACTGAGCCTTTCCCCGCTGGCGCTCGCGGCGTTTTAAGTGAATGTTCGCGGGGTCGATATCAAGGGCCTGGGGCAGTGCCGACACGATGTCCAACATGCGCGCCTCCGCTTTGGCGGGGTCGATGGTTTTGGGCGGCGCGTATTCCTGCACATGCAAGTGCTTGCCATAAACGTCGATGGCCACGGCGTATTCGGGCATGTCGGCATCGTACAGGCGGTAGCACTCAATATTGTCTTTTCGCAGCCATTTGGCCAGCTTCTTGTGATTTTTCTTTAAGCGGTTGGCAAACATCTGTGCGCCTTCAGTGAGGCGGGCTGAGCGGTCTGCTTCAATATGCTTCGAATCGTTTGAACTCGATTTGTCGACGACGAATTGTGCCTGTACAACATTTAGCAGAATTAATTTACAGGGCAGGGCGCCGTTGTAGAGGGCGTATTGCTTGTGGCTGCGAATGCCCATGCGCTTCCCCAGTTCGGGGTTGCCCGTGAAAATGCCCGCCTGCCAGCCCGTGCAATGTTGGCGCAGTTGGTGTCCGAGGTTCTGGTAGAGATAGAGCAGCTGGCTCGCCTCGCCGAGTCGTTCGCCGTAGGGTGGGTTGCAAATCACCAAGCCGGTTTGCCCCTCGCTAGGGCGCGGGGCGAAGTCGTGCAGCTCGCGTTGGTAGATTTTAATCCAATCCTCCAGGCCCGCGCGCGCCACATTGTTGCGAGCGGGTTGGATGAGTCGAGGGTCGGCTTCGTAGCCGCGCATCCACAGTGGCGGCTTCGATTTGCCCGCGTCGGCTCGCGCTTTGGCCTCTTGATGGAGACGCTTCCACAGTGCGGGGACATGGCCCAGCCAGCCGTCAAAGCCCCAGTGGGCGCGTTGCAAATTTGGGGCGATATCCGCGGCCATCATGGCGGCTTCAATCAGTAGTGTGCCTGAACCGCACATGGGGTCGGCCAAGGCTTTGCCCTCGGCAGCCAACTGGGGCCAACCCGCGCGCAGGAGAATGGCTGCGGCTAAATTTTCTTTCAATGGGGCGGTGCCCTGCTGGCTGCGATATCCGCGGCGGTGCAGGCTATCCCCCGATAAGTCGAGAGAGAGGCTCGCCCGTTGGCGAAAGGCATGGACGTGTACTCGGATGTCTGGACGGTCTTTATCGACATTGGGCCGCTTGCCATGATGTTCGCGGAAGTGATCGACGATGGCGTCTTTGACTTTGAGGTTGCCAAAGTGGGTGTTGTCGACGCCGCAGCCTCGCCCAGAGAAAGTCACGGCAAAGCGCCCCGCGACGGCGAGATGTTCGTCCCAATCAATCTCGCGTAGGCCTTGGTACAAAGCGTTGGCGTCAGCGGCTTCAAACTCCGATAGCACCAGCAACACGCGGTTGGCCAAGCGCGACCAAAGGCACAATCGGTAGGCGGTTTCTATGTCTCCCGTGCCGCGCACCGAGGCCTTGCCAGGTTCGACGTCGGTCAGGCCAAGAGTTTGCGCCTCATCGGCGAGTATAAGCTCTAAGCCTTTGGGGCAGGTGAGTTGGAGCGTGTGTGAGCTCATAGTGCCTTCGCGTGACCGACTTAACGGAGAAGTTAAGTCGAGTGAATGAAGTCGCGATTATAGAGAATAAGCACGCTGTGAGCTATTTGGATCGTTTAGGATGACGAGTTTTCCGAAGCGACAGAGCTCAAAGTCAGCGCCGGATGGGGCCGGTGCTTGAATTTCTCTAGTGGGTGGTAGTTCTCAGAAGCAAAGAGTTGTCGGCCTTTGAGCCAACGATTTTCGATCCAACTCAATACCACATATTTAAAGCGCTCGTGTTTGTGTTGTTCTCTGGTCTCTGGGGCGTCGGTTTCTTTGAAATACAGTGAGCTTTGCCAATCCAAGGAGCGTATGGTGTCAGACATGACGCGAGGATGGGTTGCTTGATAGGTTGGAATCGGAGCTAAGGGGCCGTAGTCATAATCTTTTGGTGTGGACTGAGCTAGAGATGAGGACGCGGCTTCCCCGCGATGATTGCGAGTGAAATAGACGGTCTTTTTGCGCATGGCTATGGGAGGGCGGACCCAGCCATAGTGAAAAATTCGCGCCCCCGAGTGAACACAGTGCAGTTTTTTAGTGCCTTTCTTTTCGCGATAGGACACGCCGTCAAAATTGGGAATGCGACGGAAACTTTGCGCTGAGCGAAAAGAGTGTATTTCCGGGTCGTTGCGGATTAAGCGGATTTCCTCTTTATACCAAGCGTGAGAACAGTGCACATGATCGTAGTCGCCCCAAAAGTGCAGGTAATCAAATAACATACCGTCGACGCGTTTATCATTCAGCCAATTCTCACATGATTGTCGGATAATCGGCAGGTCGTCTTCATGCAGTACTTCGTCACCTTGCAAATAGAGCAGCCAGTCGCCAGTGCAGGCGTTTTTGGCAATGTCGGTTTGATGGGCGTGCTCCATGCCCCGTGGGTATTTTTCTAAATCCCACACGGTATCAATAATGCGAATTTTATCACTGCCGAGGGCTTCAATTTTTTCGCGCGTATCATCGTCGGGGTCGGAGTCGCCGAGCGCGATCACAAATTCGTCGACTAGTGGCAGGGCACTTTGGATGGATTCAATGATGGGGTAAAACAGTTTGCTACCGTTTCTTAAAAAAGTGAAGCCGCTAATTTTCATGAGTAATTTGTTCAGTGACGCGAATGGGAATAGGCTTTAGATTCAATGTCTTTGAGTATCTAAAAGCTGATCGATTTTAGCACAAACGGATGACACTTTAATGAAGTTCATGGCCTCAGGGTTGCGCACCCGTTGACCCCAGGCGGCGCGATCGACGTCCAAGTCGTACTCCGCCTTGAGGGCTTGGGGGTACGCGTTTACCGCGTAATCCAAGCTGAGGTAGGGCCCAGTGCGATAGGGGTTGGAGGTGGCAAATAGGCCAACCACGGGGGTGCCGACGGCGGTGGCCATATGGGCAGGCCCCGTGTCGGGAGACACCATCAGCACAGCTCGATCGAGTAGGGCGAGCAGGCCCTTGAGGCTGGTTTGGCCGACGAGATTTGTTGGGGTGTGCCGAGCGTGTCGCACGATTGCCGCGGCCATTTCCGTTTCGATGTTATCGGGGCCACCGCTCAGTACAGTGTGCAAGCCGTAGGTTTCTGCGGCGTAGTCGATCACTTCCGCATAGTACTCCGCTTTCCAATTGCGCCAGTTGCGCGAGCGGTTGCTGGTACAAGCGTTGATGACCAGTAGCTTTTGCGAGCGCTCTAGCACCCGATCGATTTCGCTTTTAGCGCTGTCGGGAATGGGAATGTCCCAGCGCAGTTCGCGCTCGTGGAGCCCCAGTGCTTTGGCAAATTCAAAAAAACTGTCGAGCACATGTTGTTGGGAAACGGCGGCAATACGGGCGTTGGTAAAAAGGCTTTGTTTGTCTTTGGCGCGGTCTTGGTCGTAGCCGAGCTTCAGTGGTGCTTTAATTAGTGTGCTGGCCAAGCTGGCTCGCATGGCGACTTGCATGTGCAGAAGCACATCAAATTGACGGCCTTTAAGTTGCCGGCGTAAATCGAGGTAGGCGCGCCAGCCTCGACTTTTGTCAAAAACAATAAATTCAACGTCATCGAGGTCTTTTAGCAATTGGTACTCGGCTTTCCCAATGACCCAGGTAATGTTTGTCTCGGGCCAGTGCTTTTGCAGTGTCCGCACTAGCGGCACGACATGCGTGCAATCACCAATGGCGGAGAGCCGCAGCAGGCATAGCGATTGGGGAGCGTGTTGTAGAGGTAGAGTGCTGGTCATCGCGCTTGGGTCTGGGATAATGTGCGCAGTATATCGAATCTTGCCTTGTGGGTAAGCGGATAGGCAGCGAAAGAGGTGGCTCACACAATGGCCGTAATCAAAGAGCAAACGCTTCGCGTGGGGCGACAAGTCATTTTGTACGATGCTGAAGCCCTTTCGGCGGTGCCACAGACGGCGCTACCCTATTTGTTCGAGCCCGCTCATATCCAGCAAAAAGGCTGGCTACAGCGTATCGCCCACGGCCGTGGCGAGACATGGTTTTATCGCTGGCAGGAGAGCGACTTAGAGTTGGTGTTGCGTCACTATCGCCGAGGTGGCTTGGTGGGCAAGTTTAATCCCGATCTCTACTGGGGCTTGCGCGTGGAAAATAGCCGCCCCTGGAGAGAGTGGCGACTGCTGTGTCAATTGGCCGAGTGGGGTCTGCCCGCACCGGTGCCCGCCGCGGTACGCTTTTTGAATAGTCCGCTGTTTTATCGCGCGGATTTGTTGACGCATCAGATTCACGGTGTCGAACCCTTAGGCGATGTTTTACAGCAGCGCGAGCTGGCCAGCGAGCGCTGGGCGCAGCTGGGCGCTTTAATTGCGCAGTTTCATCAGCGCGGCGTCTATCACGACGATCTCAACGCGCAGAATATTCTGCTGGGCCAAGATCAAGACTATTTAATTGATTTTGACAAAGGCGAGTTGCGCTCCCCCTGTCGAGTAGAGTACAGCGTTCGCGGCAAGGGCTGGGCGGGTGCAAATTTACAGCGCCTAAAACGCTCTTTGCACAAAATAGAAAGCCGCTCTGAAACTTTTTATTTTAGTGCGTCAAACTGGCTCAGCTTACTGGATGGCTACAGGGGGGCTGAGCCGAGTTAGGGGCTGTCGCGACAGACAAAGCGCTGCTGTTGCTGTGGTCGAGCGTGCTGCACATCGTCCCAGCGGTCGGTGTCCCAGAAGAGAGCTACGCCATCTGCGGGAGAGAAGCCGAGGTGCTGGCCTGATAAGTGCTGGGCGAGAGCGGAAATTTCCGGGTTGTGCCCTACCAAAACAAGCGATGACAGCTCGTGACCAAGCCCCGCTATTTCCAACAGCCAGCGATTGACAGAGCTGGCGTAGAGCGAATGGTGTAACTCGAGCTGGCCGCCTAAAGCCGTGCGAAAGCATTCGGCGGTTTGCTGCGTTCGCAGCGCTTGGCTGGCGATGATCAATTGATGATTCGCGCCATGTTGACGGGCGTGTTGGGCGAGCGCTTTTGCCTGCTGTTGAGCTTGGCGTAGGCCCTTGGGCGTCAGGGCTCGGCCAAAGTCGTCGCCTGATGTTCCCGCCTCGGCTTGAGCGTGTCTAAAAATGTAGATTTGTTTCATTCTTGTTAACTTAAGTATCTGATTTAATTGAGTTTTAAATCATTTGCTTGGTGGGTTTGTTCTAAAAATAACGCGTACATTGAAGCTCTTGTTTCACACAGGAGTTTGCCGTGAAATTCTCTAACTCTCTATTCGCTTCCATTTTAATGGTACTGCTTTTAAGCGCCTGCCGCATTGACCCCGACTGGTCGGTAAGCGTGAGTGGGGTCGATTCTCAGAGCGCGGTACAGGCGATACTGCCCGCGATGGATCAATCGGCTGTGTTGGTGACAGCGAGCTCCCAGCGCAATTGGATGTTAAAGCGCTATAGCCAGCAGGGGCTCATGCTCAATGAACAGTCTCTTCAGGGGACGGCAAGGGCGACATTGGTCGATAGCCAGTACTACGATGGACGATACTACTTATTGATGGACAACGCTCAGGGCAGCGAACTGCGTGTTTATACTGAGCAGTTTTCCCTCGCTTGGCGCCAATCGTTTGCCACCGCCGATCTGCGCCAGTTGGTGGTGCAGGGAACTCGCGTTTATCTCAGTGGCGATCGCAGCTTAGTGCTCAGTCAGCAAGGGCGTTTGCTGACGCAAGTGGATCACGCCGGCAGCGTTTACACCGAACTGCAAGTGGGCTTGTTTGGCGATATCTATGTGGCGAATAAGTCTAGCGTTGCCGCCTACACCCAAGAGGGTGGCCAGCTGTGGCAGCGCGTTACAACGGCGAGGAAAGTCGTCAATAGCGTGAGCTTGCAGTGGGCGTCGGGCGAATTGTTTTACGCTCAAGCCAGCGATGACGGTTCGGGCGTAACGGCGACGATGCTCTCGGCGCGAACGGGGGATGTTAAATGGCAGCGCGAGCTGGCGGCACTCGATGCCAATCCCCATGTACGACACTTCCCCTCACAGTTTTTGGTGCGCGGCGATGGCGTGGTTGTGGTGCTTCAATCCACCGCGACACTGCGACAATTTACGGCGCTGGGAAGCAACCATGGCAAGCCCCAGTGGCAGGTCGATTACAGCTCGCGCGGCGCCGAGGTGGCCAAACTGGCGGTGGGGCTGGATGAAGAGTCTCTCGTGGTCATCGGTCAGGGTCGCACGGAGCAGTTTTCCAGTGAGGGAAAACGTGTGGCTTGGCACACAGCGGTGGCACCAGTGGCTGAGGGCGGACAGTTATTGGTCGTCGACACTGGGATTTATGTGGCGCAAGAGCACGATGGCGAGTGGCGCCTGAGTTACTTTGCTCGCTAACGACGTCGAGCGTTCTGGCTTAAGCGCCTTGGCGCTTGAGCCAGACCCCGGCCTCGATATGATCGGTTTGCGGGAACTGATCAAACAATGCCGCTCTCTCGATGCGGTGAGTCTCACACAGCAGTGCCAAGTCTCTCGCCAGAGTCTCGGGATTGCATGAAATGTACAGAATGTGTTCGAAGCGGGCCGTCAGTTGGCAGGTGTTTACATCCATGCCGCTGCGCGGCGGATCTACGAAGACAGCGTCGAAATCGTATTGATCGAGTTCGATGGCTTTTTGCTGCAGGCGGCGAAATTCGCGTTCGCCGTTTAAGGCTTGGGTCAGTTCTTCGCTAGACAGGCGAATCACCGTAATATTGTCGCAGGCGTTGCGTTGGATATTCCACTCGGCGGCGTAGACGGACGTTTTGGCCACTTCGGTGGCCAGCACGCGTCGAAAGTGGCGCGACAGGGGCAGGGTGAAGTTGCCGTTGCCGCAGTAAAGTTCGAGTAAATCGCCGCGGGCCTGCATCGTCTTTGCACAGTCGCTGGCCCAGTTCAGCATAATCTCGCACATAGCGCCGTTAGGCTGGGTAAAGCCGCCCTCCAATTGTTGGTACTCGTAGTGTCGCTGGGCCACTGTAAATTGCTCCAGCACATAGTCTCGCGAGAGTACGCACTTTTGCTTGCGCGAGCGGCCAATAATTGCGATGCCCAATTGTTCCTGCAGTTGAGCAGCGGCAGTCCGCCAATCGTCATCAAGTTTTTTGTGGTAGATCAGTGTGACCAACATATCGCCACTGAGCGTCGATAGGAATTCGATCTGATACAAGCGCTTTCGCGTGAGTTCCTTGGACTTCAAAGCGTCAAGTAGAGGTGGCATCAACTCGTTAATGGCTCGGCTAGCGATAGGGAGCTGTTCTATTCGAATTAAACTTTTTGAACTGGCTTTCTGGCCGGGTTCAAACATGGCGTAGCAGCAGTCCTCACCCTCGTGCCAGATGCGAAACTCCGCGCGCAGACGGCAGTTCAGCGGCGCCGATTCGTACACTTCTAAGGCGGGAGCTTGGAAGGGGGCGAGCAACTGAGAGAGCCGTTGTCGCTTGCGTTCGAGTTGCTGGGCGTAATCGTTCATTGAACCCTGATGTCTGGGAAAGCCGTCATTGGAACATATTATATATCAGGATGAATGTGACGATTCGGTTGAATGGCGGACCGTATTGCGCCTGCCCGATAAAAAACGGACACCTCAATGTGACATAGGAGACACACGCGCAGAGTACGGTGTGCTCCTCAGCATTGGGAGTGTAATTATGAATATGAAAAAATTATTAGCGTTATCGCTTGTTTCGAGCGCTTTTCTGGCTGCGTGTGCCGATAGCGATCAAGACATTCCAGGAATGTCTGGTGTTCAGCCCGAACCTCAACCCGACACCGAAGACAAAAAGTCGGTAACGATAAGTCTCGAGCAGATCGGTCGCTACGAATCCGATATCTTCGACGATGGCGGCGCTGAAATTGTGTCGTACGATAAAACCAGTCAGCGCGCTTTTGTGATCAATGCAGAGGACGCCACTGTCGATGTACTCAACTTGAGTGACCCTAGCAAACCGGCCAAGCTAGGCACGATTGACGACACAGACATCACCGCGATCTCAGTGGGCGGCTTTAACAGTGTGTCGGTACACAGTGGCCTCGTGGCCGTTGCCGTGGAAAACGACGACAAGCAAGCCAAGGGGCACGTCGCTTTCTACAACGCCAGCGACCTCGGCTTTATCACCAGTTTTGAAGTGGGGGCACTACCCGATTTGGTCACCTTCAATCGCTCGGGAGATACCGTATTGGTCGCCAATGAAGGCGAGCCCAACGACGCCTATGACGATGACCCCGAGGGGTCTGTGAGCATTATCGACTTGAGTGTCGGAGCGGTGAATGTGGGCGCGGCTCAAGTGACGACGGTCGGCTTCAGTGACTTTAATGTCGGTGGTTCGCGCGCGGCTGAGCTACCTAGCGATGTTCGTATATTTGGCAACTTCGGCCACACAGAGTTGTCACTGACGACAGCGCCCGATCCCGATGCAGATCCCGCCGTGTTAGCGGTGAATGACGCGAGCGGCGTTTCTGCCGGCGACTGGTTAACACTGGAGGCCAGTGAAGGCGATCCCATCAATTATCAAGTGGCCAGTGTAGCGGGCAACACGATCACGCTAAGCGACGATTTTGATGGCGATACAGAGGTTCAGGATACGTTGGACGAAGATGGCATGGGTGGTTTTGTTGTGCATCTACACGATGGCCAGTCGAGCGTCGCTCAAGATCTGGAGCCCGAGTACATCGCGGTGTCGGAAGACGACACGAAAGCATTTGTCTCGCTGCAGGAAAACAATGCCATCGCCGTGATTGACTTGGCCACGAAAACCGTCGACCGCATTGCCGCGCTGGGCACGAAAGACCACAGCCAAGCGGGCAACGAGTTGGATGCCTCCGACAAAGACGACGGCGTTAATATTCAGGCTTGGCCGATCAAGGGGATGTATATGCCTGATACGGTCGCCAGTGTCACTATTAATGGCCAAAACTACGTGTTGACAGCCAACGAGGGCGACGCCCGCGAATACGACGGTTTTGTTGAGGAAATACGCTTTGAAGACGCGCCGAGAGCGGCCTCTTTTGATAGCGCCGACTTCGACGACGAGGAAAAACTTGGGCGCATTGCCACCACCATAGGAGGCAACGTAGATGCCAGTGGCAACGTCAAAGAGCCTTTCGTGTTTGGCGCTCGATCGTTCTCTATTTGGAGCGAGGAGGGTGCGCTGGTTTACGACAGTGGCAGCGATTTTGAAACCATTACGGCCAATGTTCTGGGCGATGATTTTAATAATGATAATGGTGAAAACGACGGCGATAGCCGCAGCGATGCCAAAGGGCCCGAGCCCGAAACCGTCGAGGTGGCGACGCTCGGAGAGCAACACTTTGCCTTTGTCGGTCTTGAGCGAGTGGGCGGTATTATGGTCTACGAAATTACCGACCCAACGGCACCTAAGCATCTGCAATACATCAATAATCGAGACATGGATTACAACATTGCAGATGATATTGATGATGGTGCCGACCCCGCTGGCGCCGCGGGCGATCTCGGACCAGAGGGGTTTGAATTTATCCCCGAAGCAGACAGTCCAATCGATGCGCCATTGCTTTTGGTGGGCAACGAAGTGAGTGGCACAACGACAATTTATAAAGTCAATGTGACTGAGGTCGAATAGCGACTGAGAGAAAAGCGCAAGCTACTGAGCCCCGCCTAGTGCGGGGCTTTTTTATGTTGGGCCTAACGAATCAATCAAACAGTTGTTTGCCGCTAAAGCGCATCGCTAAGCGCGACACCGAAGTCGGTAGCAGGCGACCTGCACGCAGGACTAATCGGTGATGTAGGGCGGGGATGCTGACTTCTTTGCGCTTGCTTAAATCGCTCAGCGATTGCTTAACGACGGTTTCTGGTTTGATGAAAAGCGCCCGCGGTGCCGACAGTTGGCCGTCGGCGGCGTAGTCTTCAAACCCCGTTTCCACTGGGCCGGGGCAGACGGCTTGTAGAAAAACGCCGCTATCGCCGACTTCATCATTCAAGGCGAGCGTTAAGCTCAGAATGTGGGCTTTGCTGGCCGCGTAGTTGCTAAAGTAGGCGGTGGGCTGGAACGCGGCGCTGGAGGCAATGTTGATGACTTGCCCCTCATTGCGCAAAACCATGCCAGGTAGAGCTGCGCGTGTGAGCTGCACCACGGCGTTGATGTTGAGCAGTATTTCCTCTTCAAGCCGCGCGGGTTTGCGTTCGCAAAATGCGCCGATGGTGGCGACCCCTGCATTGTTGATTAGCAGACTAATGGGTTTATCTTTTAAATAGCGCAACAGGGTGTTGAGGCTTTTTTTCTTGGTCAGGTCGGCGGCGTGTACCGTGACATTGACGCCCGATTCGGCGTGAATGCCCTCGGCCAACTCGCCCAGCTTGGCTTCTGAACGCGCCACCAGTATGAGATCGTAGCCGCGGGTGGCGAGCTCAATGGCAAAGGCCCGACCAATACCGGAAGAGGCTCCTGTAACAACGGCGAGCGGATTCATATCAAGTCTCCTCTTGAGTCTCGTCTGGGGCGGGGGCGTTGCTGCTGTGCGCACCTTCGCTGTCCATCAAGACGGCGAGCCAGCGGGTGTTGTCACTGCTGCTCAAGGCGATTTTTACAAACATCGTTAATGGCACGGACAGCAGCATGCCAACGGGGCCAAACACCCAACCCCAAAATACCAAGGATAAAAAGACAACCAAGGTGGATAGCCCTAGGCCTTTTCCCATATAGCGGGGCTCGATCATATTGCCCATGACGACATTGATCACGACATAGCCAATGGCGGTACCGAGCGCGGGAAGGCCTCCCAATTGCACAAAGGCTAGCAGCACAGCGGGTACGGCGGCGATGATAGAGCCGATATTGGGAATGTAGTTAAACAGAAAGGCCAACAAGCCCCAGAGTAGGGGATAGTCGATGCCGATAGCCCAAGTCAGTATCGTGGCGCAGAGTCCTGTCAACAAACTGATACTGGTCTTGATGACCATATACTTTTGCAGGGTGTGGCTAAACAGCTGAAATTGTACGAGGTGGTGGTCGGCGTCGGTAAAGGCCGATTTTAATTTATTGGGAAACGAGTGAGTTTCCGCGAGAATAAAAATCACCGTCAATACGATTAAAAAGGCATTGGTCAGCACATTGCCTAAGCCATTAAATACCTTGCCGACCATTTCCATGGCAGCGCCAGGATTCACGTGCTCTCTCAGCAGGGCAGTCGGTGTTTCGATGCCGTAGCTGTTAAGCAGTGCGAACGCACTTTGCATCTCTCCACCGAGTCGCGCCTTGTACTGGGGTAGCGAGCGCGTGAAGTCGGTGATGGAGCTACCCACCAGTGCGCCGACCAAGGTGAAACTGCCCACCATGGCGACTACGACGAGTAGCATGGCCAGCCACATGGGCAGTCCGCGGCGCTGAAGCCAGCGCAACACGGGTGTGGTGATGACGGCGATAAAAGTGGCCAGTAAAAAGGGTACGAGTAGATCTGCCGCCGCGCGCAGGCTAGCGATGATCACCATGAGAGCCGCTGCCGTTAGGAATAAACGGTAGCTGGTGTTGCGGGCTTCCGTGCTAGGCGAGGTCATTACTCGCTCCGCTCGTGAATGAGGTCTTCAATAAAATCACACAGTTCAATGATCTGTTCTTCCGACAGTGAGCTGATGGCTTTTTTGCCCATGCTATTGACCATCTTGAGGCTACCTGAAACGCCCATGCCGACAAATTTTCGAGTCATAGTACCCGCTTTGATGATATCCATGGGCGTGTAGAAATAGTAGTTCATGGCCTCTTCGGTGAGGCAGTTGATCGTGTCGAGCAAGTGTTGCTTGGCATCTTTGCTAGCGGGAGATTTTCGCGCATGGGCAATACCATCTCGTGCGCGATTGAGTGCGGCCTCTGAGAGCGGCGAAGAAACATAGGCTGGGTGACTCATTACAACTCCAAATATTGAAAACGGGCATTATGCGAATAGCGTCATGCGGCGACAAGTCTAGTGTGGAGAGTTTGTCAGGCTGTCGTCGGACTTGGCGGGTATCCCATATTCCTTGAGCAGTTTATCGAGCCGTCCGCTGTGGCGCAGTTCTTGTAGCCCGCGGTTAAAGGCATCGGCGGCTTTCTGGTGTTGAGGGTGGGCTTTGGAAAACACCACATAAAGCGGCTTGTAGGTCAGGGGTGGCTGCATCATCTCGAGTGCATCGCGAGACGCCGCAGGCATGGATGTTTTAACAAGGTGCTCGGCGACGAGCTGATCGATAAAAATTAAGTCGACGCGCTGGTGAAATAGCAGGCGCAAGTTGGCTAAATCGGAAGGCGACTCCTGTTTTGTGAGCTGCTCTGATCGATCGAAGTAGGGGTCGTTTAAGTAGCCGCGGACTACGCCAAATTTGTAGGCGGCGAGAGAGTCAATCGCGGCGGCTTTGTCGAGGCGCGGGTCGTGGCGATATTGGATGTCTCTGTCGACGCGCTTGTAAAAACCGACGGGACCACCGGGAAAGGGGTCGGAAAAGACGAAATCACCGAGGCGCTCGGGGTCGTAGTACTCGGGATAGAGTCCCACATACTTGCCTTCGCGGGCTTCGAGCAAGGCGCGGGCCCAAGGCAAAAATTGATGCTCAGCGCGGTGTCCGCTGGCGGCGAAGGCCTCGCGGATGATGGCGGCCACATAGCCGTTGGAGTCGCTGTGTTGAGTGATGTAAGGCGGCCACTCCAAGGTGGAAAAGCGGAATGTATCGGCGCGAACCGAGGTGCTGAGCAAACTGCTGAACAGCAGTGTGAGCACCACGAGTGAAGAGGCCGCGAAATGGCGCATAGGAGCAAAGCTACCTTTTTGTAAGTACTTGCTACTCAGCTTAGCCTAAAAATTCAGCGCTGGCACTGTTTACAGAAATAGCTGGAGCGCTGGCCAATCACTTGGGTGTGTATAGGGCTTCCGCACTGGGGGCAGGGTTCTTGAGCGCGACCGTAAACGCGCAATTGCTGGGCAAAATAGCCGGGCTGGCCATCGCTGTTAACAAAGTCGCGCAGCGTGGTGCCGCCTTGGGTGATGGCGTCTCCGAGTACGGTCTGTATGGCCTGTGCCAGCGCTTGATAGCGAGCTAAGCCGACTCGACCCGCCGCGCGCTTCGGGTGAATTCCCGCTAAAAACAAACACTCGGAGGCGTAAATGTTGCCCACGCCGACGACGACCTGCGAATCCATAATAAAGTTCTTAACCGCCCCTTTGCGACCGCGGCTTTTGGCGTAGAGATGTTCGCCGCTGAAGTGGTGGCCGAGTGGCTCGGGGCCCAGCTTGCAGAGCAGAGGGTGTGCCTGTGGTGTGGTGCCGGCCCACACCACGAGACCAAAGCGGCGCGGGTCGTGGTAGCGTAGGTGCCTGCCGTTGGCGAGGGCGATGTCGAGGTGATCGTGCTTTTTGTAGGGCGTGTCGCCATCGACTAAACGCAAACTGCCCGACATGCCGAGATGGCAGAGCCAGTGTTTGTAGTCTGTGTTGACGATTAAATATTTTCCGCGGCGCTCAACGCAGTGAATGCGGGCCCCCATCAACTGCTCGAAATCTTTGGGCACGGGGTAGCGCAACTGGTCTCGACGCACGACGACGCTATCAACGAGCTGGCCTTCAATATGCGGTGCGATGCCGCGTCGGGTGGTTTCTACTTCGGGAAGCTCAGGCATAGTGCTATCGAGTGACGGTGAATCGCTAGGTGGTGGTACACTGCGCGGCAGTATAAATGAGCCGATGCTCCAGCACTACGACGACATGAACCATCCTGCTTCTTATCCCACGCTGCTCGGTGTAGACACTGGCGGCACCTTTACCGACTTCGTTGTTCTAGAAAACGGTGAACTGCGCACGCATAAAGTGTTGTCGACACCGCGCGCGCCAGAGCAAGCGATTTTGCAGGGTATTCGTGACATGCAGCTCGATCCGAGGTGCCTGTCGGTGGTTCACGGCTCGACGGTGGCGACGAATGCCGTACTGGAGGGCAAGGGAGTGAGCGTGGCCTATGTCGCTAACCGTGGTTTGAGCGATGTGCTACGCATTGGGCGTCAAGCTCGCGAGCGCTTGTACGATCTCAACCCGCCTCCGTTTGAGCCGCCCGTTGAACGCGACCACTGTTTTGAGGTGGAGGCGCGGCTCGACGCCAATGGTGTCGAGGTCGTTCCGCTTA
Source organism: gamma proteobacterium HTCC5015 (assembly GCA_000155715.1). Lineage (GTDB taxonomy): Bacteria > Pseudomonadota > Gammaproteobacteria > HTCC5015 > HTCC5015 > HTCC5015. The sequence continues at coordinate 36,762 of DS990604.1, forward strand.
CGCCGTTGATGATCGACCGCTTGTTGGATCAATTAGCCCCCGCGATTGAAGGTGGTGAAGTACAGGCCGTAGCCATCAATTTGCTGTTCGCCTACCTCGATCGCTCTGACGACAATCACGAGCGCCGCCTAGGTAGTGCTATTCGCAAGCGTTTTCCGCAGGTGTTTGTCAGTTTGTCCAGCGATGTATTGCCCGAGTACGGCGAGTACGAGCGCGCGGTGGCTACGTGGATTAACGCCAGTGTGGGGCCGCTGATGGGCGATTATCTGCACCGTTTGCAAGACAGCTTAGCGCCCGCACCGCTGGAAGTGATGCACAGCGCGGGCGGTACATTTGCCGTGTCGCAGGCCAGCAACAACGCGGTGCGCTTGTTGTTGTCGGGGCCCGCGGGTGGCTTGATGGGCGCTCGCTATGTTGCCAAAGCGGCAGGGGAAGAGCGTTTGCTCACCTTTGATATGGGTGGTACCTCCACGGATGTCGCCTTGATTGACATCGAGCCAGCGCTGACTCAAGAGAGCCGCATGGGGCGTTTCCCCATTGCCGTGCCCACGGTGGATATGCACACCATTGGCGCCGGTGGTGGCTCCATCGCGCGTTGCGATGAGGGCGGCGTGCTTCAGGTGGGGCCGCAGTCTGCGGGCGCTTCGCCGGGGCCCGCTTGTTACGGCAAGGGGGGCGAGCAAGCGACGGTGACGGATGCCAATGTAGTCTTGGGGCGACTGCCCGCGCAGGCCTCCCTCGGTGGCTCGCTCAAGCTGGATAAGCGAGCCGCAACACAGGCGGTAGAGCGACTGGCAGTGCAACTGGGCCTAGGGGTGAGTGAGACTGCCGAGGGCATTGTGCGGCTGGCTAATGAGCACATGGCGCGCGCTCTGCGCGTGATATCGGTGTCGCGCGGCGTCGATTTAGAACGCTTTGTGTTGACGCCTTTTGGTGGTGCGGGCGGACTGCATGTCTGCGCGTTAGCGGATTTAATGCAACTCGACCGCGCGTTTGTGCCGGCTCACGGCGGCGTGCTGTCGGCGCTGGGTATGCTGGCGTCGCCGAGGCAGTCCGAGCGCTCGCGCAGTATTCGGGCGCCTCTCGACGAGTGCGATGAGCACCTGCTGCAAGGCACGTTCAATACGCTGGATCGCGAGTTGTTAGAGGCCTCGCCCGCGTTGACGGCCAGCAGTCGCTGGCAGCTAGAGCTGCGCTATCAGGGGCAGTCCAGCGCATTGCCTCTAGCGTATCGCGGCGAGAGTGTGGCACAGATCGCCGAGGCGTTTCACAGCGCGCACCGCGATCAGCTAGGGCACGCGCTCTCCTTGCCGGTCGAGCTGGTCACACTGCGTGTATTTCGCCAAGGGGCTGCGCCCTCGTGGCGCCTGCCCAGTGTCGCCGAGGGGGAACTGAGCCAAGCGCTTTTGGGCGATGTGTCGGTTGAAGGCTGTGGCGACGTGGCCTGTTATCGTCGCGAGCAGCTTCCCGCCAATGCTGAATTGGAAGGCCCCTGTGTGATCGTCGGGCAAGTGGCCACGGTGTGGGTGGAGCCGCAGTGGCGAGTGAATGTTGATGGCGCGGCTAATCTGCATTTGTCGCGTATGGGTAAAATCCTTTAAAACGTATCTAAATGTCTTTATCTTCTCTTAAGGTCTTATAAGTTGCTTTAGTTTGATGTTGGTTTTCGCCGTTTGTCATCAAACTGCCTTGCGACTTTCATAGACCCTACATTGCCTCCCTTTTATACTGCGACTTCTATAGAAACAGGCTACGCCATGAACCTCGCTGAATTTCACGCCGCCGCTGGGCGCTCCCTCGATTACTTATACAACGATTTTTTATTCTGGAGCTTACCTTGGTGGAGCTATGTGTTGATCGCGCTGCTGTGTACGCAGTTGACGATTTTTTCGGTAACGCTGTACCTGCACCGCAGTCAGGCGCATCTGGCTTTGCGTCTACATCCGGTTATCAATCATTGCTGCCGCTTTTGGCTGTGGGTGACGACGGGCATGGTGACGTCCGAGTGGGTGGCGATTCACCGCAAGCACCACGCCCACTGTGAAACAGCAGAAGACCCTCACAGCCCCGTTGTTGAGGGATTCAGCAAAGTAATGTGGCAGGGGGCGGAGCTCTACCGCGATGCGAGTGAGGATGAAAGTATCGTCGCCCGCTACGGTCACGGCACCCCGACCGATTGGCTGGAGCGCCATCTGTACCAGCGCAAGACGACGGGTGTGATTTTGCTGTTGCTGGTGTTTATGGCGCTATTTGGCCCCGCGGGTATTATTCTCTGGGCGATTCAAATGGCTTGGATTCCCTTCCACGCGGCGGGCTTGATTAACGGTCTCGGCCACCACTGGGGTTATCGCAACTGGGAGTGCCCCGATGCGGCGACGAATATCTCGCCTTGGGGTTTTTGGATCGGTGGCGAAGAGCTGCACAACAATCACCACGCTTTCCCCAGCTCGGCCAAGTTCTCGGCCAAACCCTGGGAGTTTGATATCGGTTGGGTTTGGATTCGTTGTCTGGAAACCGTCGGGCTGGCAGAGGTGCGCAAAACCCTGCCCAAGCCGATTGTGGAGGCGGGCAAAGAGCACCTCGATGCCGATAGCGTGCGCGCCATTTTGCGCTCGAAAATGCATGTGATGGCGGCCTACGCCAATTCGGTGATCAAACCCGTATTGCGCGAGGAGCGCGAGCGGGCTGGGGATGCGATGCGACGCCAGTACGCCCGCGCCAAGCGCGCGCTGATTCGTGATGAACAGCGCTTGAGTGAGCGACAGCAGGGGCGCCTTCAGCGCACGCTGGAGAGCAATTCGACACTGCAACAAGTTTATGAATATCGCCAGAAGCTTCAGGCCATTTGGGCGGCGCGCTACGCCAATAACGACGGCCTGCTGCACGCCATGCAGGAGTGGATTCAACAAGCTGAGGCCAGCGGTATTGACGCGCTTAAAGACTTTGCCCAGCACCTCAAGGGTTGGTCGTTAGAGCCCACGCCAGCTTAAACAGAGTGTCGTAGGAGCCTTATAGTAGGCGAATGCTTATGTGCCGCCGATG
>DS990604.1:39823-126822 GCA_000155715.1 gamma proteobacterium HTCC5015
ATCGAGGGTATCGAGAGGGGCGCCGAGGGCACAGAGGTCGGCGTAAAACTGACAAATCTCGCGTACACCTTGTTCAATGTCCGATAGCTCGGCAATTTGCGATCCCATGTGTACGCTCCTACAGAAGGTGCTTACCAAGATTCCTGTCGGCGAAGCCGAAAGATCGTCATTGCGAGGAGGCGCCGCCGACGCGGCAATCTGTTAATGCATCCGATGGATAGATTGCTTCGCTGCGCTCGCAATGACGACGCGCTGTCGGCTCGAGTACCCAAGGGCATAAAGGCAGGCCTCCCACAAGTCGGTCAAGTACATTCACGCCATAGCCGCCGCTTCGGCGCCACTACCGTCACTCCCGCGCAGGCGGGAGCCCAGCATCTTTTTTAACGAGGTGGATGCAGTGCGGCGGGCCTGCCGTGCAGCGAATGTCCTCGGCTGGGCAGTGACTTTTCAGCGGTAAAATCACCAAAGCCGCTCCCCAGCTGTCGCACTCTTGGGTTCTCTGCGATACGCGGCAAAAACCTATAACCGCTGCCGCTTGTGCTAATCTCGGGGCATACCAGTTAGCAGGAGAGAATTATGTCTGAGCGCATTCAAAGTTTAAAAGAGTTTTACCCCTACTATTTAGAGGAGCACAGCGACAGCGTCTGCCGTCGTTTGCACTTTGTAGGCACCACGGGTGTCCTTTTGATTTTGATCTATGCTTTGCTGACATCGACTTGGTGGGTGCTGTGGTTCTTGCCGATCTGTGGTTATGGCTTTGCCTGGGTTGGGCACTTTTTCTTCGAGAAAAATCGCCCCGCCACCTTTAAGTATCCTCTCTATAGCTTGGTGAGCGACTTCATCATGTATCGAGATATGTGGATAGGGCGCGTGCCCTTTTGAGTATTTTTTAAAAAAATACCGATTATCACGAATATAGATTTAATTTATGGTGCGGCTGGCAGTAAAATGCCCAAACTGCTGAGCGGGCTCTCAGAGCTCGTTTTGCATTCTCAGTGTTTCATCAACCAAGAAGGTTTGTCATGTCACAATATTTGAAAGACATCGAAGCCATGTCCAAGCTAGTCGGCGCCGAAGGCGAGCGCTGGAATGGCATCAACCCTGAGTCTGCCGCTCGTATGCGCGCTCAGAACCGTTTTAAAACTGGCCTAGATATCGCTCAGTACACAGCCGATATCATGCGCAAAGATATGGAAGAGTACGATGCGGACTCTTCTAAGTACACTCAGTCTTTGGGCTGCTGGCACGGTTTCGTAGGTCAGCAAAAGCTGATCTCTATCAAGAAGCACTTCGGTACGACCGACAAGCGCTACTTGTACCTGTCTGGTTGGATGGTTGCGGCTCTGCGTTCAGAGTTCGGTCCTCTCCCCGACCAATCAATGCACGAAAAAACGTCGGTACCCGCGTTGATCGAAGAGCTGTACACGTTCTTGAAGCAAGCGGACGCGTGGGAATTGAACCACTTGTTCCGTGAGCTCGACGCCGCTCGCGACGCTGGCGACAGTGCGAAAGAAAAAGACATCATCAGCAAAATCGACAACTTCCAAACTCACGTTGTCCCCATTATTGCTGACATCGACGCTGGCTTCGGTAACGAAGAGGCGACTTACCTGCTGGCTAAGAAAATGATCGAAGCGGGTGCCTGTGCCCTGCAGATCGAAAACCAAGTGTCTGACGCCAAGCAGTGTGGCCACCAAGACGGCAAGGTGACTTGTCCCCACGTTGAGTTCCTTTCTAAGATCAACGCACTGCGTTATGCTTTCTTAGAAATGGGCGTTGAGAACGGCGTTATCGTTGCTCGTACTGACTCATTGGGTGCTGGTCTCACTCAGAAAATTGCCGTTTCTAACGAAGAAGGCGATCTGGGCTCTCAGTACAACAGCTTCATCGATGGCGATGTGATCGAGTCAGCTGAAGACATCGGCAGCAACGATGTTGTCATCAAGCAAGACGGCAAGCTCGTTCGTCCTAAGCGTCTGCCCAGCGGCCTGTTCCAATTCAAGCCCGGCTCTGGCGAAGATCGCGTTGTTCTGGACTGCATCACTAGCTTGCAGAACGGTGCGGATCTGTTGTGGATCGAAACAGAGAAGCCTCACGTTGGCCAAATCGCTGGTATGGTGAACCGCATCCGCGAAGTGGTTCCCAACGCCAAGTTGGTTTACAACAACAGCCCCTCTTTCAACTGGACTCTGAACTTCCGTCAGCAAGTATTCGACGCGTGGACAGAGGAAGGTAAAGACGTTTCTAGCTACGATCGCGACAAGCTGATGAGCGCTGATTACGACGAGACAGAGCTGGGCAAAGTGGCCGACGAATGGTGTCAGAACTTCCAGCGCGACGCGTCTCGCGAAGCGGGCATCTTCCACCACTTGATCACTCTGCCCACTTACCACACAGTGGCACTTTCTACGGACAACCTGGCTCAAGGTTACTTCGGTGAAGAAGGCATGCTGGCTTATGTGGCAGGCGTTCAGCGTAAGGAAATCCGTCAAAGTATCGCTACGGTTAAGCACCAAGATATGGCGGGTTCTAACATCGGTGACGATCACAAAGAGTACTTCTCTAAAGAGAGCGCTCTGAAAGCCGGTGGTAAAGACAACACAATGGGTCAGTTCGAGAACACCTAATCTCGACAGCACCTCACGTGTTAATAAAAGGGCGGCCCTCGGGTCGCCCTTTTTTATGCTTCAAAGAGAAGCGAATATAGTTGATTCACATCATTTTTTTGCGGGGTGCTTGGGGGTATGATCCGAATTGGGGAGTGTGTGTATGAATCAAGTTTTCCGTGTTTGGGCATTGCTCTGTTTATTGGTGTCGGGCGCCTCTGCGCACGACTGCGACTGGCCCTTTAAAACAGCGCTGACAGTGAGTAATCCAACGGGCACAGCATTGACGAACTACCAAGTCCGCGTTGATGTGTCAGGGGCAGAGCTTCATCCTAGCTACTCTTGGTCGAGTGCGGGGGAGGATCTGCGGGTTATCGATCAGGATGACAGCACTCAATTGACGTATTTTATTGAGGCTTGGAACGCTGGAGCGGAACAGGCCACCCTTTGGATTACTGTGCCCAGCTTGCCTGGCAATGGCTCGCGCACCTTGTACTTGGTTTATGGCAATGCGCGCGCCGCAGACTCTAGCAGCGCGACGTTGACCTTTGGTCAGCCGGGCATCAAATTTCACACCAAGCAATCAAACCTAAATCCCGGCAACCGATCCCAAGCTGAGACAGGTTTTGCCAATGCGACTTCTGCAAATGGATACGGCTGTAGTTTTATTAGCAATTTTACGGCATCAATAACGCTGGAGAGTACGCGCCACCTACTAGGACCTCGAATATCGTGTATTTTTCCGAGGCCTGGTTTCCCGTGGGAAGCGGCGAGGAGGGCATTTGGACATTTCGCTTCGGGGGCGATTTTGGTTACGGCGGTGGTCTTTATGTTGACGACCAAGTGATTGATGAAGACTGGGCTAACAATCTTTGGTGGGCGAATAACTGGGGCAGTCCATCTGTCGTTCAAGGCAGTATCTCTCTGACACAGGGCTACCACAGCATCCGTATTATCGGTTTTGAAGATTGTTGTGATGGTGGCGCGACAGTGCAGTTCCGAAAGCCCGGCGGCGCTTATCAAGCGTGGAATACGACCAATTTGGATATTCGAAGTCGCCAGTGCCACGCCCGTGAGCCAACGGTGAGCTTTGGTGCCAACTCTCTATGTGCGGCGGATATGACAGTCGATAAGAGCGTGCATGCGATTGAGGGGGTAGTGAATATGGAGCTCAATCCCGGTGCCTCGCCTGGAAATACCGTCACCTACGAGATTCAGTTAGACAGCGTGGGTCCAGGCCCAGCGATTTCTTCTGTCATCGTGGACGATATGGCCAATTTTACCGCCCTTCGATTGGATACTTACGGTGCCGGGCAACCTTTTAGTTGCGTGTCGGGATGTGGTGCCGGGCAGGGAGAACCCCAATTGGGAGCACCGGAATACTCAGACGACAATGGTGCAACGTGGACATACACGCCTGTTTCTGGCGGAGGCGGTGCGCCCGCCAATTACGACGCCAATGTGACCCACTGGCGGATTGCTATCAATAACCCGATTCAGGCGGGTGAGTCTGTGGCGATTCGCTTTGATGCCAGTATTGAGTAGTTACGTCTTCTCAGAACGCTCTGGGGCGTGAATTGGGGCGGCGGCTAAAATGGCCTCTAGCTTGTCATCAAGTGGCAATCCCACACTGTTCAAAACCCCAGCCAGCATTTCGTAGTGGCCGATCAGCATCAATAATTCAATGATCTCGCTTTCACTGAAATGGCGCTTGAGTGTCTCCCAGGTTGTCTCCGCGACCATGCGTTGTTTGTGAAGTTCATCGCAAGCGGATAACAGTGCAGCTTGCTTTTCACTCCACTGCGCCGATGTGGGACCCTCGGGAATGCGTGCAATTTGTTCCGGCGTAAGGCCCGCTCGCAAGCCAATGTCGACATGTTGCCCCCACTCATAGCGAGCGCGGCAGTTCCATCCCACTCTTAAGATCACCAGCTCCGTATCCACGCGATCGAGTCGGCCATAGGGCATGAGTTTGGCGGCAAAGCCTAGCCAACTGCGAAAGAGTCGCGTGTTACGTATGAGCGTCATAAATAAATTAGAAGCATCTAGCTTGCCAAAATAATTGATGAGCCGAATCAATACGCGTTGTACAAAATTGGCCTCGTGACTCCGCAGAGGCGCGAGCCGATTGTAGCCGGGGGATTGCCAACCACTGGGAGGGGTCAATTCACGTTTCATGCGGAACTCTCTTTCGCTGATGTTTCGATAGTGTGTGTAGACGGAATACGCGCTTGAGCCCCCATTCTAAAAGGCGCGTTGGTAGTAGGCGTCTAAGCCAGGGTAGCCTACGGCTGTCTTTGCCTACGTAGATGTCGGTTGGGCGGCGCACTTTTATGAGCTGTCTCAGTACGTGCCTAGCCATGACATCCGCGGCAGTAGCACTTTGCTGGGAGGCGTTGGCTCTTTGATCAATTGCATCGCGAATCGCGCTGTACATCGAGGGGGCTGATAGGTTGCTTTGAGCGATTCGTTGAGCCGTGTGGCCAAAGGATGAGCGAATGCGCCCGGGACGAATGGTGACGACATCAATGCCAAAGGGAGCGAGCTCCATGCGCAATGTGTCCGACAGTGTAATCAGCGCCGCTTTGCTGGCGGCATAGGCGCCCGAGAAGGGGGTGGGAAATTCAGGGGCAATACTGCCCATATTGGCAATACAGCCTTCGCCGTGCTCAATCATGCGTGGCGAAATCGCGCGAATTAAACGCATCTGCGCAAACACGTTGACTTCAAACTGCTGTTCAAGGGATTCTCCGCTCAGATCCAACAGCGGCCCCATCGCGCCATAGCCCGCATTGTTGACCCAGTAATCGGGCCCTTCGTTGTCGGCTTCTAGGGTTTTCAAAAGCGTATCGATCTGTGCTGAATGAGTGATGTCGAGCGCCTGCACTGTGACACCGAGTTTTTTGAGATCCTCCATTCCCTGAGTACTGGCGTCTGTGGCGTAGACGCGAAAGCCAAGGTGGTGGGCCTCCTCGGCCAGTGCGCGGCCAATGCCCTGCCCCGCTCCCGTTACCACAATGCTTTTTTGGCGTTCCATGCCCTCATCATAACGCTTTAGAAAAAGGGGCTGAGAGCCTCAAAAATTGATGAAAACGGGCAATTTGGATGAAAAGAGGACAAAAGCGAACTGAGAAGGGGTGTTAGCGGCTTAATAACTTGGCGTACTGGCGAGCGATGCCGCGGTTGTTACGCATCAGTTCAAGGGCGTTGTTCCCCGTGGCTTGCGCCGCTTTGGGCTGGTCTAAAAAGTGCTGGGCAGCCTGGCTCAATTCATCGGCACTGGCGACTTCGCTGACGCCCTCTACGCCGCGTAGAGCCGCCACTTCATCGACAAAGTTCCAAGTGTGGGGGCCGCAGATAATGGGTCTGCCCAATCGTGCGGCCTCCAGCAGATTTTGACCGCCGTGGGGCACGAGGGAGCCGCCCATGAAAACCAAGTTAGCGTGAGCCATAAAGGCGGTCATCTCGCCGTGGGTGTCGGCGAGGTAGACCTGTGTGGAATCGGTCACTTCGTCGCCCTCGCTGCGAACCGCAATACTGAGTGGCAGGCGTTTGAGTTCTTGCAAAATTTCATCACGGCGCTCGGGATGGCGGGGAATGATGACAACCAACTGGCCGCTTCGCGAGAGTTGTTGGGCGCACATGCGCTCTTCGTCGTGGTGCGTGGAGGCCGCCAGTACATAGGGTTGATCGACTAGCCGGGGTAGCTGTGTGGGGTCGGGCAGTTCGCCAGAGAACTTCAAATTACCGACGGTGAGTAACTGCTCTCGATCAGCGCCGATGGCGATAAAGTTGCGCAAGTCGCGATCGGATCGCGTGTAAATCATTTCGCAGTAGCTCAAACACAGCGAGAACAAAGGATAGAGCTGTTTAAGGCGCAGCGTTTTGACCGAGAGGCGCCCGTTGACGATGACGGGGCGGCAGCCGCGCTTAGCTGCGAGGCGGTAGAGATTGGGCCAGATTTCCGTTTCCACCACGATAAAGCGCTTGGGCGAAAAGTGATTCATAAAGCGCCATACACTGAGCGGCCAATCAATGGGGAGATAGGCGTGTTGCACTTGCAGTTCGCTGAGGCTGTTGGCGGCTTGGGCACCCGCGGGCGTCGCCGTGGTTACCAAAATGCGCGCCTCGGGTTGCGCTTTGCGCAGGAGTTTGATTAGGGGTTTGGCGGCGTTCACTTCGCCGAGCGAGGCGGCGTGAATCCACAGGTCGACATCGGCATTGACGATGGGGTAGCCAAAGCCAAAGCGCTGCTGAACAAAGCGCAGTCCGCCACTGCGGCGCTTAGCGTCCCGCAGAGTCGTCCAAATGCCAAGCGGCGCCAACAGAGTGATCGCCACTTGATAGAGTGTCAGCCAGATGAATTGCATTATCGATAGGGATTGGGTTGTTGATTGGCGAGATGCTTAAAGCGTCGGTGACCCCACATATATTGCTCGGGGGCGTAGCGAATCATGGCTTCCATGGCGCGGTTGACCGCCGTGGCATCGGCGACATCATCTCCACTGGGGAAGCCTTTAAGCGCGGGTAGTATGTATATATCAAAGCCGTTGCCCGAGGCATTGCGGATGCCAAAAAATGGCAGCACTTGGGCCTTGCCGACTTTGGCGATTTTGGACGTCGCCGTGAGGCTGGCTACTTCGATGCCAAAAAAGGGCGCGTAGGTCACGCTGCGCGTAAAGCTTTGATCCGGTGCATACCAAGATAAGCGCCCGCCGCGCAGGCGTTTGATGAAGCGCTTGGACTCGCGATTGGGCACCATGGCATTGTCATAGTGCTTGTCGCGCTGAGCGCGCATAAAGTCTTCAAACAGCGGGTCGTGGGCGGGCTTGTACATACCTTGGGGATGATAGCCGCGCACGCGTAGAGCACGCACACTAGATTCTAGGCAGGTAAAGTGTACGCCCAAGAGCAGTACATTGCCCTCGGCCATCGCGAGATCGAGATGCTCCTGGCCGTATACGGTGGAGCGCTGGCGAAACTCGGCATCACTCATCCACCAAAAGCTGCCGAGCTCGACGATGCCGCGACCGGTGGCGATAAAGTTTTCTTTGAGCATGCGCTCGCGGGTTGGCTCATCTAGCTCGGGGAAGCACAGCTGCAAATTGATGCGCGCAACGCGGCGGCGCTCGCGGGCGACAAAGTAACTGAGCCAGCCGAGCGTGCCTCCAATAACCTGCTGGGCGGCAAAGGGCAGTGCGCCAAATAGACGCAGAATGCCGATGCCCACCCAAGTCGGCCAGTGGCGCGGGTGGAGGTAGTTGCGGTAGTCAAAGTTCATTGAATCAGTTGGCTGAGGGCCTTGAAGTTGGGGTGCGCCGCGCTACGCATCCACTCAAATAAAAGGGATTCTACATTATTCGCCACCACGCCGGCAGCGCTCATGCGCGCCACTGCGCTGTCGCGGTTTTCCGAGTGACGACTGACGATGGCATCGCTCGCGATATGTACGCGGTAGCCTCGCTCGAGCGCTTCGATGGCCGTCTGCAAAACACAGATGTGAGCCTCCATGCCGCACAGGATGAGTTCGTTGCGACCGCTATCTTGCGTTGCCTGCTCTAATGCTGCGAGCCAATCGGGATTGGCGAGACAGGAGAATTCGCGTTTTCCAATGATGGGCGCGTTGAGATTGATCTCGTCCGCGAGCTGTAATAGCTCGGGGTGCGTGTGGCCCAGGCCCTGCGGGTATTGTTCGGATATTAAAATGGGAATGTCGAGGGCTGCGGCGGCGCGCATCAGTTTTGCGCTGTTGCCGACCACGCGCTGCTGATCGACATCGCTCATGGCGCTCAACAAGCGTGGCTGAATATCAACCACGCACAGAATCGCGCGTTCGGCGCGACTCAACTGAGGCGTACTCATCAGTGCTCCAGCAAGCCGTCAATGGCGGCAATGTCTGCGCTGCTCAGCGTGCCCGCAGCCTCTTTTAAGCGCAGCGTCGCCAGCAGATAGTCGTAGCGTGCCCGCGCATTGTCGCGTTGCGTGCGGCGCACCTCGCGCTCGGCGTCGAGTACATCCGTACTGGTGCGAGTGCCCGCGTCAAAGCCATCCTTGATGGCCTCGCGCGAGGCCATGCGCGACTCCAGTGCCACGCTCAGAGCTCTGGCACGGGCGCTGGCCGCCTTGAGGTCGTAGTAGGCATTGCGGGCGTCTTGTTGGGCTTGGCGTCGCTGGTAGCTCAGCAAACTTTGACTGGCGTCGCGGCGAGCAATCACACTGCGCACCGCCGAGCTGGTGGCGCCACCACTGTAGATGGGCACAGTCAGCTGCAAGGTGATGCGCGTTTCCTCTTGTTCGAGGCCGTCGTAATTGCCGTCGACAAAATCGTTTTGATTGTAGCTGGCGAGTAAATCCAGTGATGGGTAGTGCTGTGCTTGGCGCGCCGAGGCCTCTTCGCTGAGGGCCGAGTAATTGGCTTGGGCTGCAAGCAGTGCAGCGTTGCCCTGAAGGGCCGCCTCTTGCCAAGCGTTGACGTCGTCGGGCTGGGGCGGGGCGTACTCTAACTCGCCCTGTAGAGGCGAGAGTTCAACACTTTGGCCCACCATAGTGAACAGCGCTTCGCGGGCGTTGCGCAGCGCGTTCTCCGCGGAGATGACTTCCGCTTGTGCCAAGTCGTAGGCGGCGCGCGACTCTTTGACATCGGTCTCTGGAATCGAACCCACTTCAAAGCGCTTTTCCACATCTTCCAGTTGGCGGGCAATGGCTTCTTGCTCAGCCTTGGCAAAGCGCAGCGTGTCCTCGGCGGTGAGGGCATCGAAATACCGAGAGGTTAAACGCAGCAGCAGTGATTGCTTGGCTGTTTGATAGCTAGCTTCAGCACTATTGACTTGAGCTTTGGCGGCGTCATAACCCGCCCAGCTTCCGTGGTTGTAGATGGGCTGGCGCAGGTTTACCGCTACATTATTGGTAGCGTACTCACCGGTGAGGCCCACGGAGTAGGCATTGGCGCCCGCGGGCAGACCGCCAATTTCCGAGTCGATTTCAGAGCGCCCTAGCGACGCCTCTAGCGAGGGCAGCAAGTTGGAGCGAGCTTGGGGCAGCGACTCGCGTGTCTCAATGTAGTTGGCTTCGGCTTGAATGTATTGAGCGTCGTTTTGCTTGGCCAGTGTGGCCATTTCACCGAGCGTAATCCCAAAAGCATTTGTGGAGGCGCCCACGGCAAGTGCGCCAGCGATAAGGGGTGATAGAGCTTGAGTCAGTTTTTGCATCAGTACCTCGGCATTGAGTGATTTACAGTGAGCGCCCATGCGTCGACACCGCCCGTTAAGTTCACCACATTCTCAAAGCCGTGTTGGCTCAGATGCTGTGCAACTTGCATGCTGCGCATGCCGTGGTGGCAAATGCAGATGATTTCGGCTTGTTTGTCGAGCTCGTCGATGCGTTGAACAATGGTGCTCATGGGCATCAGCGTCGATCCGGGGATCGTGCAAATGGCGTGCTCAGATGGCTCCCTAACATCTAACAGCACGGGCTGATTGTCTTGGAGATATTGGCTAAGCTCTGTGGCGGTGATGGTTTTCATCGGCATTCAATAAACGGGTTTGTGTAATGAATCTGGTGTGGCGAATGTCGTGCGGTAGTCTATCATGGCACGGTACTAATATTGGCTTTGCCGATATCGAGTGCGAAACCATCAACACCAGTGACTTTAAATGTGAAAGCGCAATGACACATTCCGATAATGGCGTATTTCTGTGGATGACCTACCGCGTCATGCAAGAAATGGGGCTCGATTGCGAGGCCATATACGGCAGTGTCGGGCTGGCGGATGAACCGCCTGACCCCAACGAACGTCGAGACAATGCTTTTCAGGAACACTTTTGGCGCACGGCTGAGCGTATCTCCAACGATCCCGACATCGGCTTGCACGTAGGCAAGCGAATGCCCGCGGTCCGCGGGCAAGTTCTAGAGTATTTGTTTTTAAGTAGCCCAACATTTGGCGCGGGTTTACAACGCGCTATCGCTTATCAAGGCCTGATGACGGATGTCTTGCAGTTTGAATTGAAAGTTGAGGGAGAGCGAGCGCAGCTCGCGGGCGTGTCGCATCCAGTGCGCCACTATGTGGAGTTTGCCCTGTGTATCGTGATTACCATGCTGCGCCAAGTCACGGAGGACGATTTCCAGCCACTTAAAATTTATTTAACCCATTTTAATGGCGCTGCGGAAAAAGAGTATCAGCGCGTGTGGGGTTGCCCTGTGCAACTGGGTGCGGCCGAGGGCATGGTGGAGTTTGACGCAGCTCTGCTCGATCGCCCTTCGCCCGCCGCCGAGCCAGGCTTACTGGCTGTGCACGAGAAAATTGCCCAAGAGCGCCTTGAGGATTTACAGCGCCGCGACTTGCTGTGGCGTGTGGAGAGCACCCTGGGGGGCTTGTTGGAGCAGGGCGATGCCAGCCTTGGGCAAGTGGCAAAACAACTCGGCTTGTCTGAGCGGCAATTGCGGGCCGAACTCAGTCAGCTCGATACCAGTTTTAATCGTCTGCTGGCTCAGTATCGCGAGCGCCTTGCCCGCCGCCTCTTGTCGCGCACTACAGAGCCGCTGCAACAAATCGTTTACCTCACCGGCTTTTCAGAGGCCTCCGCCTTTACGCGGGCGTTTAAGCGCTGGACGGGGGAAAGCCCCATGGCCTACCGCGAACGCAAACACCGTTAACTATTATCGCCGTTGTGAGAGTGCAGTGTGCAGAAGGCGCCTTTATGCACTCTAGGATGCAGAGTCTTCGGTGTGAATTTATTAAAAAGACGCTGGGCTCCCGCCTACGAGGGAGCGACGGCGGAGCTAGGAGTGATGCTGGCGGGGGCGGCGCGTAGGAGAATTACCTTTGGCCCGATCCTGTGACGGTGGATTACGCTATGCTAATCCACCCTGACTTGTGTGTGGGGGAGCTCCCAGCAGCCGCCGTAAAGCTTATTTGTGGGAGGGCGCCTTTATGCCCTTGGGTGCCCGGGCCGACAGTGCGCCGTCATTGTGAATGTAGTGAGGCAATCTGCTCATCGAATACGCCAACAGATTGCCGCGTCGGCTGCGCCTCCTCACACCGACGAGTTTTCAGCTTTGCTTACTTTAAGAAAACGAGTCATTCCCGCGCAGGCGGGAATCCAGCGTCTTTGAGTGAGGCAGTGAAGCCACTGGGCTCCCGCCTACGCGGGAGAGACGGTTGGGCTAGTGGGAACGTTGGTGGCGGTGAGGGGCAGCTTGTTCGAAAAGACACACCCGCTTGTCACCAGAGTCAATACAAGTCTATTCAAAGTTGCCATGATAGAGGCATAACAAGAGATGAGGTGTCGCAATGCTAGGATTTCCAATTGGTGTATTAACCGCAAATGCATTTGAATGGTATGCCCATAAGGCGTGGTTGCACGACTACCCTAAAAAACACCGCAACAGCATCTTCTTTTCGCATATCCGCCATCACAAACGCGTGCGCACTCAAGGTTTTTACGACGAGCACTATCGGCAATCGCTGTTTCAGAGCCAAGAGATTTACTTTGAGAAAACCTCATTGGTGAGTCTGTGTGTCGTGACAACAGCGGCGGCCCCCGTGGCGCCCTTTTTTACGTTAGGTACTTACTACGCCGCTTGGAATTATTGGCGTTGCCACAAAAAAGCGCACATGAACCCCGAGTGGGGCAAGTATCATCTACCCTGGCACTACGACCACCATATGAATACTCATCAAGACGCCAACTGGTGCGTGACGCGGCCTTGGTTTGACTACATCATGGGCACGCGAGTGATCGGAGAGGGCGATCACGCCGAAACAAACCCTTTAGGGATGGATTTGCCCGAGTGGATCGAGCGGCCATTGAACCGAATTTCAAAGCGTTTGTTGCCCCGCATTTATGTACAACTCGATCGCCATCGGCAGGAAGAGCATCAACGTCGAGAGAAGGGGCAAGAAATCCCAATCGAAGCGGTGGCATAAGTGGTTTCAATCGTAATGATTAAAGAGGCCAGCGGTACTGGCGCTCGCCTTCTTAAAATTGGCGACACGCTCTATAGTTAAGTCAAACGCCGTACAGTCGGCATGCTTAATGAGGAGTTTGCGATGAGACGTATTAACACCGTATACGGCACCCAGCCCAAGCACTGGGTGGGCGATGGCTTTCACGTGCAGAGCCTGTTCTCCCATATGCTGGGCGACAAGGTGACCGACCCTTTTCTCATGTTGGATTACGCGGCTTCCAAGTATTTTGAGCCCAATGAGGGCGCGCCGCGCGGCGTTGGCCAGCATCCACACAAGGGCTTTGAAACGGTGACGATTGCCTATCGTGGCGAAGTGGCGCACCGCGATTCTAGCGGAGGCGGTGGTGTGATTCGCCAAGGCGATGTGCAGTGGATGACGGCGGGCGACGGCATTATCCACGAGGAGTTTCACTCACCCGAATTCAGTCGCACCGGTGGCGACTTTGAGATGGTTCAGTTGTGGGTGAATTTGCCGCGCAAAGACAAAGGTGCCAAGGCGACCTATCAGCATTTGAGCAATGACCGTATTCCCGTGGTGCCACTGGCTGATAACGCGGGCCATGTACGCGTGATCGCGGGTGACTATCAACAGCAATGCGGGGCGGCAAAGACCTACACGCCCATCAATTTGTGGGATGTCGTCTTGCGGCCCAATGGCCAGAGCCAACTGAGCGTGCCTAGCGATCACACACTGTTGCTACTGGTGATGAAAGGCGACGTGGCGATCAACGCCAGCGAGCAGGCCCACACTGGGCAGCTAGTGACTTTCGAGAGCGTGGAACAGGGCGAAGTGGGTGACATCGAACTGAGGGCGGGTGATAACGGTGCTACGGTGCTGCTGTTGTCGGGCGAGCCCATCAATGAACCCGTCGTCGGCTATGGCCCCTTTGTGATGAACACCGAGGGCGAAATACGTCAAGCTGTTCTCGACTTTAATGCCGGTAAGTTCGGCCAGTTGAATGAGTCATAAACGTCGCCTCGCGCTCTTTTAAAGGGCGACTATTTATTCACGACTCTCTTAACTATTGTGGTGAAGAGAATGTTGATTCAATAAGCGCCCTCTCCCCTTGCGGGAGAGGGCTGGGGAGAGGGGAAAACACCATGCCAGCGAGCAGCCGTTACGCATTTCGCCAACGCTACCGAAAAAGCATCAGCCGACACTACTCGCCATGGTTGCACGCGGGGTTTGTTTACACGGGTGTCGCTATCACGTTGGCTGTGCTCTGGCACTCGGGTGAAGGCTATCAGTGGAAACACGGTTTTGCAGCGCTGGCAGGACTTTTGCTATTTAACATCGGCGAATACATTGCCCATCGCTGGTTGGGCCATCACAAACGCGCTTGGGCCCAGTTGTTTTACCAACGCCACACCGTCGATCACCACGGCTTCTTTCACCATGACGACTACACCATCGACACGGTGCGCGACTGGCGCGTGGTGCTTTTTCCGGCCTTTTTGTTGCCTGCCGTCATTGTGGTTTTTGCCTTGCCACTAGGCTGGCTGGTGGGGCAAGTGTGGCAACCCGCTGCGGGCGTTGTGTTCTCCATGGGTATCGTTTTCGGCTATGGCCTGTACGAAGTCGTCCACCTCATTGACCACTTGCCCGATCACAACCGACTGACCCAACTGCCCGGTTTTCGTTTTATGCGCGAACACCATCGCAAGCACCACCACCCCAAATGGTCGCGCCACTACAATTTTAATGTGTCTTTCCCCTTCGCCGATTTTTTATTTGGCAGTTATTTAAAGCCCTAGCCGCTGATGCCTTTAACCTCTAATTAAGTTACTTATTGGCGCACCCGCCGAAGCAGCTCCCAAGCGGGCAGGGCGAACACGAGGCTGCCGATTAAAAACGCCATGCCTAAAAGACCCTCGCTGCTGTTGAGAGCATCCACTGCTTTTTTTAGCGTTTTATCGGCGCCGAAAAAACACAAGTAAAGTGACAACAGACTCAGTGCGCTCACAGCCGCCAAGAGCAGTCCCCATAAAATGACAAGCATTGAACCGCTTTCAAAGGAGACACTCATCGCGCCACACAAAGCCACAGTGCTGAACAACAAACCCCATACAAAAAAGATGACTCTCAAACATAAGGGGTTTGAGAAGACCTTGTTAAAGTAGTCGAGTAGGTTGACGGTCATAAAGGGTTTTAGTCAAAGCGCTTATATTTTAAAGATGGAGTAACAGGGTGCCTACTCAGATCGGTGTCGCCGTCGAAGGTAAAAGCGGTAGGATTGGTAGCCGCTAAACGCCGCTGCTGTGCCACCGACCAACTGAGCAATAGGCCACATGGATGCCCCGCCGCCCTCATAAGGCAAGACGTATTCGGCGTAGAGAATGGCCGCCAGCAGTGCGAGCCAAGGCACGGCAGCTGATGAGATGGCGGCTATTCGATGTTGAGAAACCCGAGCGCAGAGCGCGCCCCACAGCCCTGAGGGGACGATCACCGCTAGCCATATCAGCAGTGCCTCCATGGTTACGAGTTTGTCTGGCGCTGTTGCGAGATAAAAACGGTGACAAAAAAGCCCATAAAAATCAGGTCATTCATCCCGTAGATGCTATAGAAAACACCGGCCAATAGGTCTTGGCTGTACAAGTCGGACAGGCTGTTATTGCCTATCCAGAGCAGCCACACCACCACATAAACCAATTTTTCAATTGCGAACGCCGCTGCCAGCCACTGAACATTGCCGCGAACAAAGGCCGCGCCCAAATACGCCAAGCCCCACACCACAATCATCAGCAGGCCAAAATTCGACATAACGACGGGGTCTGCCGCATTGATGGCCGTATTGGTAAAACCGCGAGAGAACAATAGCACGCCGCCAATGTTCATCAGCGCCGCCGCCACAAACCCCCATTTAATCCACGATTGATTCACTGCTGCTCTCCTAATTTAACGTCGCGTTAAACACAGCATAAACCATATCGCTTAAGGCGTTATGCGCCAATCCGTGGGGTAGCGTGCAAAGCGGCCTAACAATAACGGCACTACTGTAAAAAGGATTCGATTTCGCGGTTAAGCTTTTCCGGTTCATCTCTCATGAGCCAGTGACTGGATTGCTCAAAGGCTACGACCTTATTTGTGGCTTTTTGGCTCACCTTTTTCAGCCAGGCCTCATCGTGAAACATCATGACTTTTTTAAGGCCTCGGGTGCCGTAAGCAAAGAAAAAGGGGATGTCGGGCAACTTCATTGACAGGGGAAGTTGGCCGGTGAGAACACCCTTCCAAAAGTAATAATAGGGGTAGTTTAGAGCGGGCGATAGAGGCGTGCGCCGCGTGGGGCCAGAGTATTGCGAGCCGAATAAACCCAGCCCGGCGAGAATACCCTTGGTTAACAAATTGCCCACAAAGGGCCCGATCGCAGGAACTCTAGAGATTAAAAAAGCGGATGCGAGTGTCAGTTGATAAGCGGGCACCATCAGGTAGCCAATCGGGTTGGGTTGTTTCTTAATGGCGGCGCCCACATCCAGCGCCACCAGCCGCTTCACCCGTTCGGGATAGCGCTCGGCAAACAGATAGCCGTAGACGGCGCCCCAGTCGTGTACGACGAGAGTCAATGGACCCTTTAGTTTCGGGCTATGGGCGCCGAGGGCATCCCCCAGTTGGCGAATGACCGATTCAAAATCATACCCGGCTGGATCCTCGACGCGATCCCCAAAATTGGGAAGCTCCGGTCTCAAGCAACGAAAGCGCTTTTCAAAATAAGCGACTTGCAGATCCCACATAGACGAGTCGTCGGGATAGCCATGCAAAAAAACCAGGGTTTCTTCAGCATCTTTTGGACCGGAGTCATAAATCGTGATCGGCATGAGAACCTCCAAGGGCAGGTTGGGCGGGCACTGAATCATGCTAAGGCGTATTGCTGGCTATAGGAAGTGCTTTTATGCGCTTGGGAGCTATTTTATTTTTCTAGTTGGACGTTAGAAGAAAGAGCTATCTAGCCTGAAAGGTCAGGGTATGGCGAACAGCTCCGCATGACGACTTAAATAGAAGCGAGTTGTTTCAGACTGGTGGAGCAAAGCTTCTTCGACTTACTGCTTTTCTGAGTCCCTTCAACATATACAGTTATTCTTAAAGCTAGCATAAATAACCCTTGGTTAATTGATAATGTTCGGCAGAGTCATTTCGGCCATTTTTATTACTTGAAACGCATAGGTTCAAGTGAGTTTACTTTCCAAAAATTAACTTTGAAGGTTTGTGGTGGCAATTGGCTGACAGCGATATATCCACTCCGCCCATGTTGGGGTATTGGTATAGCAAAACGGAAACAGCCGATTGTTTGTTTTGACTTTCAGATATGGGGTCGTTAAACACCCAAACCTCGTAAAAACTTGGAGGTTGGTATGAAACAGCTCTTGTCTCCACAAGGTCACTTTTCTGGAAGTTACATTTTTCTTTAATTGATTTGAATACATCCGCCGTTAATTCGTCACTGGAAAATGCAATCGAAGGGTGCTTCTCACCGGCGGGTTGGAGTTCATAGGCAGTATGAGACTCACTTTGCTCGGTTTTTACGAATCGATAAGGGGACTCACTCTTGGCTAGTTGCTGGTTGGCATTTGAAATTGAACTGGAGCCAGTCGCAGTGCAGCCAGAAAGAACGCAAGCTAACAAAATGGAAGCGGATTGTATTTTGATCATGTTTTTCCCTATTGGGTGCTATGGATTCGCAGAGCATTAACGATGCCAGTGGTGTTTTTCGGTACGCTTGGTGGCTGAGCGCTTCCCTGCGTCTGGTTGGGTTTTAATCTAGCATAGGTACTTTGGGATATGAACGGGGTCACTTTCTTGGGGGCATTTTGCTTTGCATTTTTACCTAGCTTTTCTCCCGAATAGGGAAGGGGCTCTTAGAGATTCCGGATAAGCCTTCGGCTTTCCGGAATGACGGGTGTAGGTTGCCGCCCCTGTTAGTCGGACTGAAGCTTCCGCTCCTGCTCACGCCCCTCACCTACATCCCTGTAGGCGAAGTCCGGCCTACATTTCTCTGTGCGCTCTGTGTTCTCTGTGGCCCCTGTGCTTTTACTATCTTGGTTTCCATCGCTCCCTAGGTTGAATCAGTCCCGGGGTTTTTGGGCGTGGGATTCTAGGGGCAGGCCGGCGAGGGCGATGCGCAGGATTTTGAGTATGGGGTTGTGAATCACGGCGGCCGAGATCAGCTTTTGCAGTAGGGTGTATTTCTTGATGGTGAAGGGATACCAGTTGGCTTCGAGCTTGTCGCTTTGCTTGTCGACGATAATGGCTTTACTGGCGGTCCAGCCGAGCAGGCCCTCGGGGCCGTGTACGCGGCCGAAGCCGGAGGATTTGCGGCCGCCGAAGGGCAGGTGGGGGTTGCCCTCGGTGAGCATGACATTGTTGATGCTCACGGCCCCCACTTCCAGCGCGCGGGCCACGCGGTCGGCGCGCTCCAGGTCCTTGCTCCAGACGCTGGCGGAGAGGCCGAACTCGGTGTCGTTGGCTTTGTCGATCACTTCGTCTTCGGTGTTGAAGCGGTAGACGGGCAGTAGCGGGCCGAAGGTTTCCTCGTGGTTGAGGGCGGCGTCGTCGGGAATGTCGGTGAGCACGGTGGGCAGGAAGAACTTGCCATCTTTACCGTCGATCAGATCGCCGCCGCAGAGGACTTTGGCGCCCTTGTCGACGGCGTCGTCCAAGTGGCGCTGAACAATGTCGGTTTGAAAGCGGGCGGTCATGGCGCCGACATCGGCGTCGCCGCGGTCGGCGTTGTTGACGACCAGCGCTTCGCACTCGGCTTTGAGCTGGGCGATAAAGTCTTCGTAGATGCCGTACTGAATGTAGAGTTTTTCAATCGAGGTGCAGGACTGCCCGGTGTTGGTCATGGCGCCCCACAGCACGCCCGCTACGGTGCGTTTGAGGTCGACATCGTCAAATACGATGGCGGGGTCTTTGCCGCCGAGTTCGAGTTCCAGCGGGATCAAATACTTTGAAGCCTGTTCCATGATTTTGTGGCCGGTTCGATTGGAACCCGTGAAGAATATTTTAGCGGGGCGCTGATCGATTAAATGTTGCGCGGTCGTCCCGCTGCCGTAGACGACTTGAACGCTGTTTTTTATCAGCGGCGAGGCGTCGAAGATTTTTTCCAGCAGGCCTTTGAGCGGCGTGTGTTCGGAGGGCTTAAAGACGATGGCATTACCGGCGATAAAACCCGTCATGGTGAAAATCATGCTGTTGTTTACCGGGTAATTCCACGGTGTGATCAACAGGCAAGCGCCTAGTGGCTCGTGGTAGATCTTAGATTTTTTGCCCATCAGTGCCAGCGGCGTTGGCGCTTTTTCGTCGGCTAAGATTTTTTCGGCATCGCTGATCAGCCACTCCATAAAATCCAGCGGCCCCATAATGTCGGCCACTAGAGCGTCGGTGCGGCACTTGCCGTTCTCCTCACACACGCGATCCATGATTTCTTCACGCATTTCGTAGAAGCGATGTAGGACTTTTTTTAGTTCGCCGACGCGCTCTGCCACGGTGGTTTTTCGCAGATCGCGGGCGGCGGCCCGAGCGCGTTCAAACACTTCGGCGGCTTGTGCTTCATTCAGTTCATCGCTCTGGTGAAGGTTTTGAATGTTGGCTTGTGTCATGGCTGTGGTCTCTTTGGTGTTTCACTTGTCTTTTGGTGAGGGAGATTCCGGATAAGCGCTTTGCGCGTTCCGGAATGACATTTATACAGTCCGTGCTCTTTGTGGCTTGTGCCCGCAGTTTGGGTGCTCTGTGGCCAACCTTGTCGGCCTAAAGGCCGACCCACAATCAATCCCCGTAATCGGGTTCGACATATACATGGTATTCAATGGCGTCGTAGACGGTTTGGCCCTGGTAGTAGGGCGAGGTCTCGTTGCCGAAGTACAGGCTCACGGGAACGCCCTTTAAGCCCATGCCCAAAAAGCGCAGCGCCGTACCGATCACGCTGGGCGCTTTGCCCTCTTGGGCGGAGAGCCAGAGCAGGCCTTTGATAAAACCCGCGGGCATCCACGTGGCGGCGCATAGCAGCAGCTGAAGACCTTGGATGTCATCGGGGTGCGTGGCATCTAAAATTTCATCGACACTGCTAGCGCAGCCTGTTTCGCTGAATGCGGGCAGTTGTTGTGGCCCGCCACCGGGGATGACAATGTCGCCGACTTTGTCTAAACCGATCAGGGCGCGATGGCTTAAATAGCGCGATGTGCTGTGGCTCATTGCTGGGCCTCCTTGGCAAAGGTGTCGAGCGCCGCTGTGCGCTGTCCGCGTTCGGCCAGTATTTGATCCGCCGCCTTGTGGCCGAGGGCCATAATGGTCAGCGAGGGGTTGATACCCGGCGCCGATGGGTAGACGGCGCCGTCGGCCAGATAAATATTCTCTAGGCCGTAGATCTTAAATTCTGGCGTGACCACCGATTGCTGGGCGTTTTCACCAATGGCGCAGCCACCCATGAGGTGCAGGCCAATTTGCAATGGCGATTGGTGAATTTCGTAGGCGCCCATGGCGCCGAGCAAGTCTTTGACCACGCGATTGCCCGCTTTGGCTTTTTGTCGATCTAAGCCCTTGAGGGGTTTGGACACGTTGAGTCGGCCGTTGCTGGCGAGCTGAATTGTGCCCGCCTCTTCATCGCGCAGCGCCACTTCGATACAGGCCATGTGGCGATAGCGACCCATGTGGCGCATCAATTCGTAGCCGTGTCCGCCGTGGAGCATGGCCATCGCAATGGGGCCAGCAAACACGTTCTCTAGTTTAAAGCCCTGTTGACGAAAGCGCGGGTCGGTGGATTTTAACGATTGCAAAGCGCCTTTGTGGGCATCGACGGGTTCGTTCATAAAGCCGACGCTCATAAATTGAGGGTGGCAGAAAAAGCGCTCGCCCAGTGCGGGCAGTTGCTCTTTAAAACCCGATTTCAACAACAGCTCTGTCGAGCCTAGCGCGCCCGCTGCCAAAACTAGCTGGCGGGCGTAGACCACGCGAGCCTCGCCTCTTTGGCGGCCGTGAACCGCGACATGGTGTTTGCCGTGGACGATGCCCTCGACGGTGAATTCGGTTTCTAGTTGCAAGCCTTTTTGTCGAGCTTGCGGCAGGTAGTTAACCGCCATACCTTGCTTAGAGCGCCGCGGGCAGCCGCCCAGACAGACGATGCAGTCGTTCTTTCGGCCTTGGCCACTTTCACACAAACCGCCACAGTTGTTTTCACCGCGACGCAGGGGGCCGCGCTCAAAACCAAGCGTGTCGAACGCCTTGGCGTAGAGTTCGGCGTTGCCGTTCCAGTCTTGACGCTGGTACTCATAGAGGTCGAGGTGAGACTCGGCTCGCTCGTAGTAGGGGGTTATGGCATCGCGGCTGAGGTCGCTAATTCCCGAGCGCTGTACCCAATCGTCGAGGGCGATGTCGTCGAAGCGATCCAGCAGGCAGTTGTTGACCACGGTGCCGCCGCCCAGCACTTTGCCGCGCAGCAAAACGGTTTTGGCATCGGTGGTGAAATCGCTGCCGCCGCCCCAAAAAAGGCGCGTGTTGGTGCGCAGTTCATCGCGAGGATAGGTCTTGGGGCCGAGGTCTTTGCCTGCCTCTAGCATCAAACAATCGGCGCCCGCCTCGGCGAGGCGGTAGCCAATGACGCTTCCCGAAGCGCCCGAGCCGATTATTAAATAGTCGTGGATCATCGTCCCTTCCCGTTTGATGAAGTCAGTCTGCCATATAATAAGCGATAATCTATCATAATTTTAATAATGTGACAAATGCTCATGTTGTGGGGCAGGCAGGCTGAACCTACCCACCATTCCGAGTTTGACTTGGCAACTCACAAATGGAGCTGCCGTGGGTCGGCCTTTAGGCCGACACTGTCTAAGTCAATTCATCGTTGCGAGCTGTGTTCGAAGCTTTCACAGCGAGGGCAGGCTGTTGTTGTCGGGCTGAAGCCCGACCCACAATGAGTAGGATTCGCCTGCCGTGGGTCGGCTTTCAAGCCGACACTGTCTGAGTCAATTCATCGGTGCGAACTGGGTTCGAAGCTTTCACAGCGAGAGCGGGCAGTTGTTGTCGGGCTGAAGCCCGACCCACAATGAGTAGGGTTTGCCTGTCGTGGGTCGGCTTTCAAGCCGACTTAATTGGTTTGGGGTGACGGGGGGGCTGTGCAGGTCGAGCGCTCTCACATTGTCCTGTGCTTGCCAATTGAGCGTGTCGGGTCTAGGCTTGCCGCTACGACTAGGGGTACGGCGAAAGCCGTTGAGAGAGTCCCTTCGAACCTGAACTGATTCACATCAGCGTAGGGAAGTCAGAGAGCGGTTGGTATTGATGTTTTTGCTCGGTGCCGTCCGCCTGCTTTCCTGCGCTCAATATGGAGTAAACCATGAGCGCTATCCCTGAAGATTTTGTACGCCGCACCAGCGAGTTGTCTGATGAAGTGACTCGCCCTTTTCCCCAATCGAAAAAAGTCTATGTGACGGGATCGCGCCCCGACATTCGCGTGGGGATGCGCGAGATCGAACTCAGCAACACCACAGTCAACGGCATTAGCGGCGGGGTGGAGAAAAATCCGCCCTATACCGCTTACGACACCTCGGGGCCCTACACCGACCCCAGTGTGAAAATTGATCTGCTCAAGGGCTTGCCCAAAATGCGCTTGCAGTGGATTGAAGAGCGCGGAGACAGTGAGGAGCTGGCCGAACTGACGTCCGAGTTTGGCCGCCAGCGCCAAGCCAACCCCGATCTCGACCATTTGCGCTTTGAATACCTGCACAAGCCGCGCCGCGCCAAGGTAGGCCAAAATGTCAGCCAAATGCACTACGCCCGCCAAGGCATTATCACGCCGGAAATGGAATACATCGCCATTCGCGAGACCGCGCGCCTCGACGAGTTGAGGGCGCAGGCCAAGAGTGATCCAGTGGTGCGCCGTCTGCTCAAGCAGCACCCCGGTGAGCACTTTGGCGCCAACCTGCCCGAAGTGATTACCCCCGAGTTTGTGCGCGATGAAGTGGCCGCGGGCCGTGCCATTATTCCCGCCAACATCAACCACCCCGAGCTAGAGCCCATGATTATCGGCCGCAACTTTCGGGTGAAGGTCAACACGAATATCGGCAACTCGGCAGTGACCTCGTCGATTGCCGAGGAAGTCGAAAAAATGGTCTGGTCGGCGCGCTGGGGCGGCGACACTTTGATGGACCTGTCTACGGGCAAGAACATTCACGAGACCCGCGAATGGATTCTGCGCAATGCCCCCATGCCCGTGGGCACGGTGCCGCTTTACCAAGCCTTGGAAAAGGTCAAAGGCGTGCCCGAGGAACTCACCTGGGAGCTCTACCGCGACACATTGATCGAACAAGCCGAGCAGGGCGTGGACTACTTTACGATTCACGCGGGTGTGCGTTTGCACCACGTGCCCATGACGGCGGATCGCCTCACGGGTATTGTCTCCCGTGGTGGCTCCATCATGGCGAAGTGGTGTTTGGCTCACCACCAAGAAAGCTTCCTCTATACCCACTTTGAGGAGATTTGCGAGATCATGAAAGCCTATGATGTGAGTTTCTCGCTGGGCGACGGGCTGCGCCCTGGCTCGGTGGCGGATGCCAACGACGAGGCCCAGTACGCCGAGCTGGAAACTTTGGGTGAACTGACCAAAATCGCTTGGAAACACGATGTGCAGGTGATGATTGAAGGGCCCGGCCATGTGCCCATGCAGATGATCAAAGAAAACATGGACAAAGAACTCGACGACTGCCACGAAGCACCGTTCTATACCTTGGGGCCGCTGACCACGGATATTGCGCCCGGTTACGACCACATCACCTCGGGTATTGGCGCCGCCAATATCGGTTGGTATGGCACGGCGATGCTCTGTTATGTCACGCCCAAAGAGCATTTGGGGTTGCCCAATAAAGACGATGTTCGCGATGGCATTATCACCTATAAATTGGCCGCCCACGCGGCGGATTTGGCCAAGGGGCTACCCGGTGCGCAAGTGCGAGACAACGCCCTGTCCAAGGCGCGCTTCGAGTTCCGCTGGGAAGACCAGTTCAACCTCGGTCTCGATCCCGAGCGGGCGCGGGAGTACCACGACGAAACGCTACCCAAGGACTCGGCCAAGGTGGCCCACTTTTGCTCCATGTGCGGCCCCAAATTCTGCTCAATGAAAATCACACAGGACATTCGCGACTACGCCGCCGATCAAAAAATCGGTGATGTCACCGTGGCGGTAGAAAAAGGCTTGCAGGAGAAGTCCGAAGAGTTTCGCGATAAGGGCGCCGAAATTTACCAGAAGGTGTGATGCAGCACGGCGCTCTACAAGGCATAAAAACGCAGAGTGCTTTGTGAACTCGATAAATGTTCGAGTTCACAAAAATTATGGCAAGAATGGGAACCGCGCAGTCCGCATTCGGTCTGTCTTTCCTTATAATATGGCTTCACTTTGGATCTGGTGTTTTTTATAGGGTTTATGCGATTTCTCGGTCTTTCTTTTTTTCTGGTGGTTTTTCTCAGTGCTTGTGGCGGTGAGGAGCCCCAGGCCGATGCGGCGGCGGAGTCCTCGCCTGCACCTGCGGCATCGAACCAACACGAGCGCGTGATTGCCGGCACCGAACCACTGCCAAGTGAGCTTCATCAAGCGGTGCGCGATTTGTTGGGCCCCATTTATCAAGGCATCGACAACGTGCGCTATGCCGCCTCGGCCACGGACTTAAACGGCGATGGCCACCCTGAAATTTTGGTCTATCCCATGGGGCCGATGGTGTGCGGCTCGGGAGGCTGCGATCTATTAGTTCTGGCCAAGCGAGAGGGGCGCTTTGCATTGCACTCTCGTACTTCGGTGGTTCAAACGCCGATTTTTTTGAGTGAAACCAAAAGCCACGGCTGGAACGATCTTGTTGTAACCGTAGGCGGAGGCGGTGTAGTGGGTGAGCCACTGCGACGACTCCGTGTTCAAGATGAACGCTATACGGCCAATGCCTCGTTGGCCGATGCCGCAAGTGCCGATCAGCGCGGCCCCTTATTGCTGGCGGCGGGCATTGACGTTGTGCAGGCGAGCCCTTTGTCAGCCAGTGAAGATGCTGGTTTGTCGCCGCTAGAACGCTATGCTGGCCGCTATCAAGGTGTGTTGCCCTGCGCCTCCTGCCCGGGCATCGAAACCGAACTGGTTCTACAGGCACAGGGGCGGTTTGAGTTATTAGAAGTGTATCGAGAACAGGGCGACGAGCCGTTCATGACGCTCGGTCAGTGGCAATTGGCAGAGGGCGCTGAAAACGTATTTGTATTGACGCCAGACGATCAAAGCGAGGCGCCTCGCTACTTTGAGCTCGACGATCAAGGCGCCACCGCACTGGACTCATCCGGCCAAGCCATCGAAAGCGATCAACCCCTACGTCTTGCGCGAGAGGGTGGTGACAACTAACTGCCATTCCTTCGTAGGATATCTTCCAGCAGCAGACTCAACAAACCATGCTTTATCGCTCTCGCCATTCCCGCGAAGGCGGGAATCTAGTGTCTTTTTAGCCTTCTCGCAGTGAAAGTCGCTGGGCTCCCGCCTGCGCGGGAGCGACGATGAAGAGACGGGGATGACTGGGTTGGCGTTGAACACCTACTGGGCACTACTGCCATTTTTAAATTGCTTCAGCGTTTTGTAAAACGCTTCGGGGCTCATGTAGCCTTGATGGCCTGCCTGTTCCTTGCCGTCTTCTAAGAAATACAGCGTGGGTGTTGCCCAAGTGGGCGTCGCGAGCTTGAGTCCTTCGAGTTCATTGGCCTTGCGAAAACTCATGGGAATGCTGCCCTGGTAGTCGTTGGCCACATCTTGGCGAAATTGCTCACAGTAGGGGCAGTGTTCCGCCTCTAGCACGAGTATGTGTTGACCCTTCAGTAGCGCACTATTGTCGACGCTGGGTTGCTGGCTTTTTTCAAAGGTCACGCCGGTTGAGTGGTCGGGGCAATAGCCGTTGGGGTTTTTCTTAATGTAATCCTGATGGTAGGTCTCGGCGGGATGAAACTGCTGTAGCGGTTTTATCGTGGTTTTAATCTCGCCGTATCCCGCCTTGCTCAGCAGTTCTTGAAACTGGCCCTTTAAACGTTGTGCCGCTTGGCCTTGTTCTTCGTTACTGTACAAAATCGTAGAGCGATACTGAGTGCCTATATCGTTGCCTTGGCGGTTTTTCTGGGTGGGGTCGTGGTGCTCGAAGAAGTGCTTCAACAAAGCGTCTGTGCTGAGCATTTGTGTGTTGTAAGTCACTTTAACCACTTCGGCAAAATTGTCGGGGTTCATACGGTGTTTGAACTGAGTGATGGTTTTGTATGTGGGTTCTAAGCCGCGACCATCGGCATAGCCCGACACGGCATCGACTACGCCGGGCAGTGCTTCATAGCCTTTTTCCGCACCCCAAAAACAACCGGAGCCCAATACAATACTTTGCGTATGCTGGCTGGCCTGTTTGGGGGTGTCTTGCACTTGGGCTTCGCGCGAAGTGTTGCTGGCGATCACCAAGCTGGTAGTGGCTAATAGCGCGGCGGCGGTGCCGATCAGTATATTGGAACGAGAGAGTGTCACGGGAGCCCCTTTTGCGTTTGAACTTACCTGTGTGAGTTAGCACAGCCTAGCAAGTTCCCGTCAGCCCCGCGTGAAGTCTTTGGTAGGAAACGCTGCGACGGCCTCAAGCCGTCGCAGCGCGGGGAGTTTAGTGGTAGCGGAAAGTGGCCACGACCGGATAGTGGTCGGACAGTTCGCTGTGCATGCCCGTGCTATTGATATTTTCCATGTAGTCCCAGTACCAGCTGTCGTCTGCTTTGAGACGAATGACTTGCATGTCGGCCGAGACAATAGGCAGTAAGTAGTCCGTGCGAGTGACGACATAGTCGAGTGTGTCGTTGTAGCTTTGGCTGTACTCGTAGTAGTAGGCGTTGGCTTGAGTCATCAAGTTGTCGAGCGCCGAGTAAGAGCCAATGGAGGGGTCGGGGAAGCTGATTTGGCTGTTGCTGCGTTGGAGCATGTCGGCCAGATGATCATTGCGGCTGTGCTCGACGTTGAAGTCCCCCGTGAGAATGACGGGGTCCGCCGCGCTGATCGCACGGTTATCGATCCACTGACGCATCTCGTCGAGTTGGGCCATACGCGTTTGCTGAGACACGGCAAAGTCACCGGCGTCGGATTGCATATGGGTGCCGACAACGTGGTAGTCAAAGCCGCCTTTGTCGATGCGAACATAGGCAAAACCTTTGTTGGAGTAGTAGTCTCCCGTCCACATTTGGCTGTTTTGATAAATATGCTGGCGCTGCTCTTCAATGGGCCAGCGGCTCAATACCATGACGCCGCCGCGCACCACAGCGGGGCTGTTTGAGCAGTTGCCGCTAGTGCCGTCCCAGCCCGCGCCAGAGCAGTCCAAGCCAACTACGGGCGTGATGAAGGGGTAGATGTCATCGAGGCCTTCAAGCGCGTTGCGCGCGGCATCGGTCATCGCTTCTTGAATGACAAGTACATCGGGTTGAACCGCCATATTGCGGATGGCGTCAGGCAGGCGGGCGAGGCGCTGTGCGTCGTCCCAATCGCCGGCGACATCGGGCAGTTGCAGAATGTTGTAAGTCATCACGGTGAGATCAGAGCGGTACTGGGTGTCGGGGTTGTCGACCACAGGCGGCTCTGGCTCTGCGGGTTCACCGCCGCCGGCCAAGCTTTGAAGTGGGCTTAAAGCCATAAGCACAAGAATCGATTTGAGCAGGTGTTTCATTCGATAGAACCTTTATTGATTTAGCAGATATTGATTGAGCAGAACTGCCATTAAAAGTGATAAAGACACACATTTGAATTTAAAATGTGATTATTTGTCACTAATTCTCAAGGTCGGTGTAGTCGGTGATGATGTAGGCCGCCAAGCGCGACAATGGGGCGCAGTTGGCGAAGATGTGGCTATGAGGGCGGCGGATGCGCTGTGGCATCCGCCTAGAGGTGGCGCTCGTTAAGCGGTTTGAAGCTCTTTGTAGAGTTCAACAAACTGTTGAGTGAGTTTGTGCTTGGGCGCTAGGTAAATCAGCGGCTTGGCCTCGTCGTGAGACTCGCGCATTTTCACCGAGCTGGAAAGCTTGGTTTCGAACACGGGCAGGCCTTCGTCGATTAAATCTTGAACGACTTTTTTGGGCAGCCTAGCCTGGGGGAGAAATTGATTGACCACGATGCCTTCTAGGCGCAGCGAGGCGTTGTGGTCTTGGCGCGTTTCTTCCACGTTGTCGAGCAAGTTGAAGAGCGCTCGACGCGAGAAATCGTCACAGTCAAAGGGGATGAGCACGGAATCCGCGCCGATGAGCGCCGAGAGTGTAAAAAAGTTAAACGCGGGCGGTGTGTCGACATAGATTTCGTCGTAGCGCTCGCGCAGTTTGTTGAGGCCATCGCGCAGTTTATAGATCTTGTGCTTGGCTTCCAATTTGACCTGTAGATCGTACAGCTCTTCATCGGCGGGTAGTACATCCAAGTTATCGTAGTCTGTTTTGTAGACGTATTCCTGCGGGTCTTTGTCCATCAGCTTAAATTTTAAGCTGTCGCTAAAAAAGCGAGCGATGGACTGATCGTGCTCCTGCCCGTCAAAAAAATCGCTCAACAGGTACTGGCTGGAATTGCACTGGGGGTCGAGGTCGACGACCAGCGTACGCTTGCCGCTGTGAGCGGCGACCGCGGCCAAATTAGCGGTAATACTGGATTTGCCAACGCCGCCTTTCTGGTTGAAAACCACGCGAATCATAATGTCCTTCCTATGCTGTCAAATGCTGAGTTCTACGGATTTAACCGCTCCCTCTTGGAGTTGGTAAGCGGCCAGTTCGAGCACGCCCTTCGTATTGAGCGAGATAATTAAATAGTAGGCATCGTTCACCGAGACCTCGCGCAAATCGCGCTCTGAAGGCACCGGCGGGCTGCTTGGGTGAGAGTGGTAAATGGCAAACAGCGACTCGTTCTTATCCTTGATGCTGCGCATTGCCGCGGCCTGCTGTTCGGGGTCCATCAAGAACGCTTCGGCTGGGTTGTCGGCAATGTTGTCGATCGGGTAACAAGTGCTGAGTTCACCGTCCTGCATACCGATAAGGCCACAGATTTCGGCGTCGGGAGAGCGCTGAGCCAAACTCATCAGGTGGACGGCGAGGGGGCGTTTGATTTTGATTTCAAGTGTGGAGGTCACGAAGACAATCACCCTAGATAAAACAGGGGCGCATTATACCCGAAGCCCATAGCTGAGGCATTACACAGACCTCCTATTTTGCCCGTAAATGGCAGCAGAAATGGGGATGATGGCGCCATCTTGGGCCGTGTTTGGCTCGATTTGGCATCAAATTGGTTTACACTGCTGGCCCTGCATTGGGGGGAACTATGCAACATCGTCAAGAGGCGCTAACCAGCCGCCGTGAGTTTTTGCGCGCCGCAGTACTGGCTACACTGGGAGCCAGTCTGTTCGGTGTGATTGCTTGGATTGCCAACTGGGGGCACCCTTGGCAGGACATTGTGATTGCCGTTCTGGGCCAGATGGGGTTGTGCTTTGCCATGACCTTTACCTCGGCCACCATGATGCAAGTGGCCTTTAAATTACCGAAGCACCCCTTCTTCAAATTTCTCGCCGCCTCGGCGGGCGTGGGTTTGTTTAGCCTGTTTCTTATGACGTTTGTACATTGGGTGATTGGGACGCCAGAAGTGCTAAAAACCGTAGCGGGTGCCACAGCGGTCAGCATTTTTTACTACATTTTGTTTCCTCTGGCGCTATTGCGCGAATATCAGCGCGAGCAATATCGCGCTTACCGCAATGATCCCCAGTGGGCGCGGCAGTGGGGCATTCGCTGGTTTGCCGTACCCTACGGGCCGCTGAACTTCTTGCGAGTGACTTGGCACAATATTTTTCCGCCTTCAAAGCGCCATAGCACCTTGAGTGCGTTTGCGCCTCGCCATTTTGAAATCCAAGGAAAGTCAGGAAAGCCACAGGACAGCGCGGAAGCCCCAATAAAGATAGCGTTCTTGGGCGACTTGATGCCCATGTGGGAGAAGTCCCTCGAATTTGATGAAAACCTAGTGGCCAAGGTGGCCGAGGCCGATTACCTCGTCGCGAATTTTGAAGGCAGCTTGGGCGATGGCCCCAAAGCCTTTTTACAGCAGCGGCACGACGAGCGGATTCTCGATGCGCTAGAAACCTTAAAGCCCGCCGGCAATATTTATTTGTCGGTGGCAAACAACCACGCCGCCGATTTTGATTTTGATCAGTACCAATTGACGAACCAGCGACTGGCCGAGCGCGGCTTTAATGTATTTGGCAGTAAGCAGCAGCCCGCGATTACCATCGACGATCGCATTCACTTGATCGGCGTCACGGAGTGGACGAATCAGCAGCACGGTTATCTACCGTTTCTTGAACACGCTGATAGCTATAAAAAGGCAGGGGTGTTTAACGTGCTCTACCCACACTGGGGCTACGAGCTGGAGTGCTACCCAAGACCCGACTGGATTCAGCGCGCTGAGCAGATGCTCAACGACTACGACGCCATTGTGGGGCACCACAGCCATATTCCCGCCCCCGTCACCATTGGGTCGGATGAGGCAGGCGAGGCCAAACTGCTGGCGTACTCGCTCGGCGATGCGACGACGGGCATGACGATTAAACGCTATCAGCACGGGGTGCTACTGATGCTCGAATTTGTGGGAACAAGCCTGCAGCGTGGCGAGTGGCAGTTCCTACACAATCGCGTTGATAGCACCGTTTCAACGGTGTCATTGGCCGAGCGCTGCCCTTTATTTCCCTCTGTTTAGTGAATGCTAGTCGCTTGTCTTTGCTGAGTTAAAATAGCCCTATGAACGATAAGCAAAAACTCCGTTATAGCCGCCACCTGCTGTTGCCAGAACTGGGCGTGCAAGGGCAGGAAATCCTGCTCGACTCTCGAGCCTTGATTATTGGTGCGGGTGGCTTGGGGTCGCCCGCGGCGCTCTATTTGGCGGCCGCGGGTGTGGGGCAGCTGGATTTAGCGGATGGCGATGCCGTGGAGCTGAGCAATTTACAGCGTCAGATTGCCCACGGCACTCAGGATGTTGGCGCGCCCAAAGTGGCGTCGTTGCAGCACGCCATTGAGGCAATAAACCCCGATGTGGATGTCACGAGTCTCGCCACTTACTTGGATAGCGAGGCTTTGAGCGAGGCGGTGGCCAAGGCGGATGTGGTGTTGGATTGCACGGATAACTTTCCCACGCGCTTCGCGATTAACCGAGCCTGTGTCGATCGCGCAGTGCCGTTGATATCGGCGGCTGCGGTGCGAGGCCAAGGGCAGATTGCCGTTTTCGCGCCTCGCGGCCCCTGCTACCGCTGCCTCTATTCTGATGAGTCGGCGACGGAAGACACCTGTGCCGAGCGCGGCGTTCTCGGGCCGATGTTGGGGGTGCTGGGCAGCTGGCAGGCGCTGGAGGCAATCAAGGTGCTGGCGGATATGGGGCAGAGCTTGGCGGGCCGCGTCGTGCTGTTTGATGCCCTTGCCGGCGAGTGGCGGCACATGAACTTACCCAAAGATCCAAAGTGCCCTGTTTGCGCTAAGTATTGATGCCATACCCAGCGAAACAATGCCGCTACTGGCATTTACTCATCGTGGGGAATTTGGGAATATAACGCCCGCCATCATCGGTGACAAAACCGCAGCGAGGCGGAGGGTTTGGCATCCGGTGCATGGCTTGGTTATGTTTCGTTTGCTGGTAATTCGAGCTGCCTCTCACTTCGCCAGACTCGTATGAGCACAACCTCTTTAGCCTGCCTGAGATAGACAACTCGAAACGGCGCGTGAATCAATTCGCGAATATGATCCAGGTTGAATTCAGGAACTACTCGGCCAGCATCAGGGTGGAGTTGAAGCATTTCGCTATGCTCCAGGATAGCAGCCACGAAATCATCACCGATATGCGGCACATCCTGCTCTTTGTAATACTCCTGAATAGCCTGTAAGTCCTCAAGAGCGGACTGTGCGATGCGTAATTCCATTTACTTGATGCCCAACGTTTTCTTGGCGTCCTCCAACGATACGGTGTTGCCCTCGCGAACATCCATAAGCCCCTGCGCCACCGCCTTTACAAACCGCAATTCCTCTGCGGTTCTCTCATAATCCTCAAGCCCCTGCACAACAGCTATGCCGCGGCCACGGCTGGTAAGCAGGATTGGGCGATGCGTGTCCTGCGCTCGACCAACCACCTTTCCGGGATTGATTTTAAGGTCTGATAGAGGAATGACATCCTCGGAAAATTTCACTTGCATAGTGATTACCTAGCCAACGATTAAGTGCTATTAATAGCACCAGTTAACAGGTGCGGTCAAGAAACATAACAGTTAAATCTGCGGCCTTGGGCCGCATATTTCGGTTGGTTCTATAAGATTTATGTCTCTGTTTTTATTCAGTTTGTCGAGGAAGGTTCGCTGATTTGGCGCTTCCCAGCACATATTTTTTGTAATTTAGCACAGGGGCTGTGCGCTATGGAATCACTGGGTGCGGCTCTATTGCTGCGCATCAATGCCGCGTATATGGCCACCGAGATCGGTGATGTCCGTTAGGCTTTGAAAACCAGCGGCAGATAAAATGCGTTTAACCGCTTCCGATTGGTCGTAGCCAAACTCGACGATAAAGTGCCCCTGGGGCTTTAAATGCTTGGGCACTTGCGTCGCTAATTGGCGGATATCGTCGAGTCCGTCGGCACCGGCTGTGAGTGCCGTGATGGGTTCGAAGCGCACATCGCCTTGATCTAGGTGTTCATCGTTTTCGCGCACATAGGGTGGGTTGCTGATGATGAGGTCGAAGTGTTGCTCGCCGAGGTCTTGGCACCAATTGCTCTCTATGGCTTTCGCATTATTTATATTCAGTTGTTGCCGATTTTTTTCGATCATGGCTAATGCATCGCGGGAGCGCTCGACGCATAAAACGTTGGCCTTGGGTAGGCAGTGAGCCAGAGTTAAGCCGATACAACCCGAACCCGCGCCGAGATCGGCAATATCGATGGTGCTATCTGGGCCGAATAGCTGGAGGCTGTGTTCGATCAAGCTCTCTGTGTCGGCACGGGGAATGAGCGTGTGCGGGTTCACTTCAAAAGGCAGCGACCAAAATTCCTGCTGGCCTAGCAAATAGGCAATCGGTTCACCGTCGGCGCGGCGTTTGACGAGACTCTCAAAGTATTGAGCTTGCTCTGCGTTGAGGGCTTCCTCGCCGTGGGCTATGAGAAAGCTACGACTTTTATTGGTGGCGTGGCAGAGCAGTAGCTGCGCGTCGAGCGCGGCACTGTCGCTGTGGATACGAGATCGAGCGTGAGTCAGCGCTTCTGCGAAGGTCATGGCAGGTTTAGGCGCAGTACGAGGTTTTGGCTTTTTAAGTCGGTGCCGGGGAAAATGTCAGATTGCGTCCAGCGTGAATAGCCGATGGACAGATTCAAGTTGGAGGGGAGTCGGTAGCTGAATCCCACTTCGTAATAAGGCTCAAAACCTTGCTCTTTGAATTTTCCGCTAGAGCTGAGCCCTCCAAACTGAGGGAATATTTTGGTGGCTTCGGTACGACTCTCCCAATACATGGCGCCTGCTTTTGCGTAGCCCTCGATCTTTTTGAAAAGAGGGTAGTGACCGCCCACACCAAACTGTAGCGCCAAAGTGTCGATATCCATTTGCCACTTCATTGAGGGCGTGCTGCCGTCGACTTCGCCGTCAACCAATGCGAGAGCAGCAGCTTCGGCTGTCCAGTGTTGGGCAAAGGGAAGGCCGGCTCTCAGACCAAGGCCAATAGGGCCATCCTCTCGCTCTGCGCTGGGCGTTTGAGTGATTTCGTAGTCTATGGGAACAGCGAGCTCGACACTGACACGGGGGTTTAGGGGAGGCGTGCTTTCATTGCTTGCTTGGGCAGCGGAGGGCGCTAGCGTAGCCGCAGATGCAACAGTGAAGAGTGCGGTTGCGAATGTTTTTTTCACGGTGTGTACCCTACGCTAACAAATTGTTCTTGAAAGCCCTCTAGGCTGCTGTTGGCACTTAAATTGGAGTCGATAGCGCCGGTATTGCGACGGAATAGGCGGAACCGAATTTGGCAATTGCGGTTGTCGGGGTTGTAGACCAAATCGGCGGCGTTGAATTGAGTGGATCCATCGCTGTCGGGTACGGATCGCTCGTCGCTAGTCTCCGCGCTGTTGCCGCCATCGGCAGCACAATTGCCTTCGCTTTGAATCGTCATGGTGCCACTGCCAGCGGGCGTCCACTGCACCGAAATGGTATCGCTACCCGAAAACTGGGTGCCCGAAGTTGGGCTGCTGATGTCAAAGTGATTGGGGAGGGTGACGGTATTGTTGGGCGCGCTGACAAAAAACTCACCAAAGTCGGGATCGCCGAGGGCATCGGCGGGAAAGGGGCTGCCGCTTTGGTCGGGCTCGGCGGCGCGCTCTAAAGACAGTGTAAGAGTCGCGCCCGCTGCAATGCCGTCGAGGCCCCCGCGGTAGCGCGGATTAAACAGGCTGTCG
The DNA here is from genome assembly GCA_000155715.1 of gamma proteobacterium HTCC5015. Classification (GTDB taxonomy): domain Bacteria; phylum Pseudomonadota; class Gammaproteobacteria; order HTCC5015; family HTCC5015; genus HTCC5015. The sequence continues at coordinate 73,824 of DS990604.1, forward strand.
TTGACTTCCAGTGCGCTTCTTTTGCCATTGCCTTTTAAGATTAAGCTATCGCCTTTTTCTAACAGGATACGGCGGTCTGCGTCTTCGGCATCGAGGATGGTGGCAGTGGCCGAAACTCGGCCGTCGGAGTTCCTGACGAGGTCGGCGCGCAAAACAATCCGCTGCGTGTCGATATCGTTGGAAGAGACTTCTTCATTGTCTAGCTCACAGGAGGTCAAGCCGAGCAGGCCGATTAGACAGGTGAAGCCTATGGTGGTCTTATTCATTGTGCATCCCTGTAGCGTAATGTGTGCTGTTGAATGTTTAGGTTCGCATGTCCCTCTAGTAGGTTGACCAAGGATTGGCCAAGCACCGTGTAGCGCCAGCTCTTCATCAGAGGAATGTCGCGATTGCCTTGCACCAATTGTTCGAGCTGCTTTCGAGAGACTAAGCTGCCCGTCGTGATGTTGTTGTCATCGGCAATTAACTTGGCGGCTGCCATGAGATAGTCGACTTGCGCCTCTTGATTGGGCGTCAGTGCCTGATAGCTGGGTAGGACGGGCCACTGTTCTTGGGGCGTTTGTTGAGCGCTTTGCATTAAATCGAGAATGTACTGCCCTTGATGTTGCACAAAACCTTCGCTGGCGCTGCGCAGCTGGCCGATTTCGGCCACGGTTTTGGGTTGGATTTTGCACAGATCCATCAGCAAGTCATCGCTGGCAATCCATTTGCGCGGTTTGTTCTTGTCCATGGCTCGCTTCTCGCGCCACTCCGCCAGAGCTTTGAGAATGACGAGCTGCTTGGGGCGCAGGCGACGGTATTGCTTAACGCGCTTGTAGGCGGAGTCGGGGTCGGGGTCGTAGCGCTGTGGGTTGGCTAAATCGTCAAAGTCTTTTTGCAGCCAGTCGCTGCGCCCTAGGCGCTCTAGCTCCGTTTTAAGGTGTTGGTAGATTTCGCGCAGGTGGCGAACGTCGTCGGCGGCGTAGTCAATTTGTTTTTCATTGAGCGGGCGGCGGCTCCAATCGGTGCGGCTTTGCGACTTATCCAATTGCACGCCACAGATTTTTTCCACCAGTTTGGCGTAGCCCATCTGATCGCCGTAGCCCAGCAGGCTGGCGGCAACCTGTGTGTCGAACACAGGTTTGGGAGGCTGTTGGCTGCTCTGATAGAGAATTTCTTGATCCTGCACGGCGGCGTGCAGCACTTTGACAATACTTTCGTCGTGCAGCAACGCGTACAGAGGCGTGAGATCGTCGATGGCCAGTGGGTCGATACAGGCGATGAGGTCGTGGTTGGCGATCTGGATTAAACACAGCTGGGGGTAGTAGGTTTTCTCGCGAAGAAACTCGGTGTCTAACGTGAGCCACTCGCTGCCTGCCAATTGTTGGCAGAGCGTTTTAAGAGAAGCGGTGTCTTGGATGTATTGAATATCGCTCATTGGGACTTAGGGCCTGTTGTTTATACGAGTTTGATGGTCACAGCCCTAGCCTTTTAGCATGTCTTGCAGTAGTGCGAGACTGGCCTCGGCGACGGCTTTTTTTTCCTCGGGAGAGGATTCGCTGCGCCCCTCCCACAAAATATCACTCTCGGGCAGCTCTTCGAGGAAGCGGCTGTGGTCGGTGCGTATCATTTCGCCGGCGCGCTTGCGGTTTTGGGCATAGCTTAAACACAGCGTGCGCTGGGCGCGAGTGATTCCAACATAGCAAAGGCGCCGCTCCTCTTCGATGGTGTCTTGCTCGATGCTGCTGCGGTGGGGTAGCAGGTTCTCCTCCATGCCAGCGAGAAAAACATGGGGGAACTCCAGCCCCTTGGAAGCGTGGAGTGTCATTAGGTTAACGGCGTCTATTTCGCCATCGTCGCTCTGCCGATCCATGACGTCCATCAATGTGATTTTGGCAATCAGGTCTTGCAGGCTGAAGGCCTCGCCTTTTTCCTCACTTTGGCGCTTGGCCATTTTGCCAATCCAGTCTTGCAGTTCGGCAACATTCTTGAGCTTGGCCTTGGCTTGGTCTTTGTCGCGGCTGGTGTCGGTGAGCCAGTCGGCGTAGTGAATATCCTCTAGCAGGCCACTCAGCACATCGCTGGCGCTGGCGAGATCCGCGTGGCGGCCCAGCTCGCGAATAAAGTCGCTAAAGCGTCTGAGCCTGAGCAGGGCGGCGTTGCCGAGCACGGCTTCCAAGCCCATTTCGTCACAGGCTTCCATGAGGCTCACTTGTCGCTGGCGCGCGTAGGAGCCGAGTTTTTCTAGCGTGCTGGTGCCGATCTCGCGGCGCGGTGTGTTGACGACTCTTAAAAAGGCGGCGTCGTCGGTGGGATTGACGCCGAGGCGCAGATACGCGAGTACATCCTTGATTTCTGAGCGGTCGAAAAAGGCGGTGCCGCCACTCACTTTATAGGGAATATTGTGACTGCGCAGGGCGGCCTCAAAGATGCGCGACTGATGGTTGCCGCGATACAAAATAGCGAAGTCGCTGTCCTTGGCGCGGTGCGAGAATTTGGTGCGGATCAGTTCGTTGACGATGCGCTCCGCTTCATCTTCTTCGTTGCGACAGGGCATAACGCGAATTTTGTCGCCCACGCCTAGATCCGACCACAGCTTTTTGTCGAACAAGTGGCTGTTGTTGGCGATGACGGTGTTGGCGCACTTGAGAATGCGAGCCAGCGAGCGGTAGTTTTGTTCGAGTTTGATGACTTTTAAGCTGAGGTAGTCCTCGGACAGCGTTTGAATATTTTCGGGCCGAGCGCCGCGCCAAGCGTAGATGGATTGGTCGTCGTCGCCCACGGCGGTGAGTTTGCCGCGGTGGCCGAGCAGTAGTTTGATCAGCTCGTATTGGCTGGCGTTGGTGTCTTGGTATTCGTCGACCAACAGGTGGTGCACTTTGCCCTGCCAGCGCGTGCGGGCCTCATCGTTGCTTTGAAATAACCTCACGGGTTGCATGATGAGATCGTCAAAATCCACCGCGTTGTAGGCCAGTAACTGTCGCTGGTAGCGCGCATAGAGCTGAGCGAGCGCTAGCTCTCCGCCGCTGGTGGCGGCCTCGACCGCTTGCTTGGGCCAGACGCCGTCGTTTTTTAGCTGGGATATTTGCCATCGCGCACTGTCTTCGTCGCCATTGAACCCCTCGTTGCCGTCGCGCAGCAGCTCGCGCAAAACGGCGCTGCTATCGGCGCTGTCGAAAATGGTAAAACCGCGCTTGTAGCCCAGCAGCTCGTGTTCTTGACGAATAATATGCAAGCCCAGCGTGTGAAACGTAGAGATAGACAGGCCGCGGCTGGCTTCAATGCCGAGCTGTAAGTGAATCCGCTCCAGCATTTCGCGCGCCGCCTTGTTGGTAAAGGTGACGGCAAAAATCTGCTGGGGCTCGTAGCCCTCTCGCCCGATGAGTCGGGCAATTTTTTCAGTAATGACGCGCGTTTTACCACTGCCCGCGCCCGCCAGTACCAATACGTGGCCTGCGCAATAGGTGGTGGCTTCGTGCTGTTGTGGGTTTAGCTGCATGAATGTCCTCTCGGGGGCGCCATTCTACCCGCTGAATTCTGAACTGGGCAGTCTTGACGGCGTCAATTTTGGGCCTGCTGTTACTGCGGTGGCGGGTTTTAAGCCCTGCCTGCTTTTAAAAAAACGCGTCATTCCCTCGAAGGCGGGAATCCGGCGTCTTTAAGTGAGTGGAGTCGAAAAGCCACTGGGCTCCCGCCTGCGCGGGAACGACGGAAGGGGTGTGGGAGGGCGCCTTTATGCTCTTGGGGTTCGGCCTGATTCGGCGGGCACCATTATGCCCTTGTTGACCTGTGGGAGGCCCGCCTCGGGCCGACAGTGCGTCGTCATTTTCCAACCTCGGCTCATCTAAAAACGGGTCATTCCCGCGCAGGCGGGAATCCAGCGTCTTTAAGTGAGTGGGGTCGTAAAGCCACTGGGCTCCCGCCTGCGCGGGAGCGACGGTGTGGTGCTACATGCGAAGTTCGACTGCGCCTTTCGCACTGACGGATTCCCAGTGAAAACTCACCCAAGCATTTCTCCACGAACCGACTCGGGATAGACTCAGGTCATGACAGATGTACAAACGCAAAGACAGCAAACATGGTCAATCGATGTCGACAGCGGCTGGTTGTCGGGCGAGGGCGTGCGCCATGTACCCTCGCCCAATTTTGACGAGCGCCAAGTGGCTTCGCCCCACTGCGATGAGCGCGAAGCGATCGATTTGTTGGTGGTTCACAACATCAGCCTACCGCCCAATCAGTTTGGCGGCGAGGGGATTGAACAACTGTTTACCAACTGTCTCGATCCCAGTGAGCACCCCTACTATGAGGGCATTTACCAGCTCAAAGTCTCGGCCCATGCACTGGTGCGGCGCGATGGCGAAGTGGTGCAATTTGTGCCGTTCCACAAGCGCGCTTGGCACGCGGGGCAATCGAGTTACTGCGGGCGAGACAAGTGCAACGATTTCGCCATTGGCATTGAGTTAGAGGGCAGCGATGACCAGCCTTTTGAAGCCGAGCAATATCGAGCCTTGGTGGCACTCACGGCTCAACTCATCCAAACCTATCCGCAATTGTCGGCCGAGCACATTGTGGGGCATAGCGATATTGCGCCAGGGCGCAAGACGGACCCCGGCCCGCACTTTAAGTGGGCGGATTACCGCAAGCAATTGAAGCAAACGCTGGTATAAAGCGGCTGTTTTATTGCAGTGCAGCATAGCCATAAAATTCAAAGAAATGCGATCAAATTAGCATTTGACGACATTTTGTGACTATGTGCGAACTTTTAATTGTGCAACGCAACAAAGGTACTACTATTAAGTTGTAACCACCCAGAACCAAAGGAGGTTCATCATGTTAGTACTTTTGTATAAATTGCTGTTCACAGACTTAGTCTTTGAATACGACCCAGAAGTGGAGGTTTAATGAATTCTGATTCGAGTTGTATTCAGCCCTAAGAGCCCCGAGTTATCTCGGGGCTTTTTTTTGTTCATCTAAGAGGTGCGGGAATGTTGGCATCCATTCTGACTTACAGCAGAAAAGATGCTGGATTGCCGCGTCGGCTGCGCCTCCTCGCAGCAATGACGGGTTTTAAGCCTTGCCTGCTTTAAACACGCGTCATTCCCGCGCAGGCGGGAATCCAGTGTCTTTGAATGAACTGGGGCAATAAAGTCACTAGGCTCCCGCCTGCGCGGGAGCGACGGTGGGGTGTGGCAGCGCGCCTTTGTGCCCTTGGGTGTTCGGCCCGGTTCTGTGGGCACTTTTATGCCCTTGTTGGCTTGTGGGAGGCCCGCCTCGGGCCGACAGAACGCCGTCATGGCTATGAAGGGTTTTCAACCTCGCCTACTTTTTTTAAAAAAACGAGTGATTCCCGCGCAGGCGGGAATCCAGCGTCGTTGAATGAGTGGGGTGGTAAAGTCACTAGGCTCCCGCCTGCGCGGGAGAGAAGGTAGGGGTGTGAGAAGGTGCCTTTATGCCCTTGGGTGCTCGGGCCGATGAACACTACTCCGCGCGCAGCGACAGGGTTGTTTTGTTCTCGACGATATCGAATAGGCGGTCGATATTGGGGTGTGCTCCCGGCTGTTCTTTGGCTTCGTCGACCTTCTCGGCAAACCATTCAAGCCCTTTCTGGGCGGCCTCGGGCGTGAGCGCGCCGTATTGCGTCAAAAGCGCGTGATAGATTTTTAGCGAGCCCCGTTTCCCCGGGGCATTGGGAATTCGCACCACCTCTTTGCCATCGCTATCGAGCAACACCACGGCTTGCACCTGTTCAATGGCGGGCAGTTGTTCTAAGTGTTCGAGAAAGGTCATTGCCCGATGCCATCGAGGTCGTCTCGACCGTAGAACTTCACACCAATTTCGATGCGATCGCGCCCTTGGCTCATGCGGTGTCGGTTGGTGTCGCGCAGGGAGTACACGCAGCCGCAGTACTCTTGTTGGTAGAAACCCTCGCGCTTAGAAATGTCGATCATTCGTTTGGAGCCGCCTCCCTTGCGCCAGTTGTAAGTCCAGTAGCGCAGATTCGGATAGCGCGATGCGGCGCGCACGCCGCAGTCGTTGATTTGCTCCATGTTTTTCCAGCGCGAAATGCCGAGGCAGCTGGTGATCACATCGTAGCCGTTTTCAAAGGCGTACAGTGCGGTGCGCTCAAAACGCATATCAAAACACTCGGTGCAGCGCTTGCCGCGCTCGGGCTCCCACTCCATACCGCGAGTGCGCTCAAACCAGTTGTCGGCGTCGTAGTCGGCATCAATAAACTTGAGGCCGAGCTCCTCGGCAAAGCGGATGTTCTCCTCTTTGCGGATTTCGTACTCTTCCCGCGGGTGGATGTTGGGATTGTAAAAAAAGATATCGAACTCAATCCCCGAGGCGTGAATGGCCTCCATGACTTCGCCCGAGCAGGGGGCACAGCAGGAGTGCAGCAATACGCGCTCGGTGTTTTCTGGCGCGGGAACGGGATCGCGGCCTGTTGTGGTTTCAGTCTCTTTCATGGCGATATTGTACGGTTTTTAGCCACCGAGGTCACAGCCAGATCCATCGTTAGCGAGCCGTTGGCCCTATCAATCGCGGCAGCCCCTACGATCTGCGATCTCGGTAGCTTATAATCGCGCTCAGATTTTCTAGGAGTTCGAGATGGCACAAAGCGAGTTTTTGAAAGTAGCGATTGAAGCGGCGACGGCGGCAGAGGCCGTGATTCGGCGCTACTATTTGTCGAATTTGGAGATTGAAGTCAAAGAGGATCGCAGCCCGGTAACGGTGGCGGACGTAGAGACGGAAAAAACCATTAAATCGATTATTCTCGAGGCCTTCCCCGACCACGGTTTTTACGGCGAGGAAACCGGCAAAACTAACGCCGATGCCGAATATTTGTGGTTGATTGATCCCATCGACGGCACCAAAAGCTTTGTGCGCCAGTATCCTATGTTTTCGACGCAAATTGCCTTAATGCACAAAGGCGAGCTGATTGTCGGGGTGTCCAACTCGCCCATGTTCCAGGAAATGTGTTGGGCTGAGCGCGGTGCAGGGGCGTTTATGAACGGCGAAAAAATCGCTGTTTCCGATATCGACGAACTGCAAGACGCCGCCCTGTCGACGGGCAATATCGCCACGCTAGCGGGCAGCTCCTCTTGGGCGGGCCTGGGCGAATTGATTCGCGGCGTCAGCCGTATTCGCGGCTATGGCGATTTCTTTCACTACCACTTGCTGGCTTCGGGAAAAATCGACTTAATCATCGAATCCGATGTGAACATTCTCGACATTGCCGCCTTGTCGGTCATCATCGAAGAGGCCGGCGGTCGCTTTACCGATTTAGAGGGCAAAGCGCTCGATCTCGACACTACCAGCGTGCTCGCTTCGAATAACGCCACACTCTACGACATTGCTTCAAACACTTTGCGTTACCGCGAGTCGTCTTAGGCTAGGTCCCTAAGTTGGCGTAATAACACAGGGGCCGCCGAGGTCACCGAGTACACGGAGCTTTTTCGTGTGGTGATCTTAGAACCCTGTGATTCAGGGGAAAGTGCGGGCAAAAAAAAGCCCGGATCAAACGATCCGGGCGAAATCCTTATGGCGAATCCGAGGCTATAGGGGGGGAGGAGGGGCCTCGGCTGCCGTGTAAGGACAGGCTACTGCTAAATCACAGGTGTAATTTTGCACCTGAAACGATCGTTTGAATTGTATGAATTGGCCGAGTTAAACGCTTGTTTGAAACAAGTTTTGTAAAAGCTAGTTAAAATCTATTAAACGCCGCCGATTTTGTGCTTGCTCGGCGATTTAGAATTTCTGTATCTCGCCGCGTTCTATCGTCTCTTTCGGGCCGATGATGTTGCTGCATCATCGGCCTTATTGGGTTTATACGAAATCTATGCCTTCGCTAGCGCCTGCTCAACATCGGCAATAATGTCATCGATATGCTCGATGCCTACACTGATACGAACCAAGTCGTCGCTTACACCTGCACGTTTCAATTCTTCAGAATTTAGCTGACGGTGCGTAGTGGTAGCAGGATGACAAGCCAGTGACTTGGCATCACCAATGTTTACCAAGCGTAGGATCATTTGCAGTGCATCAATGAAGCGTGCGCCAGCGTCGCGACCACCTTTGACCCCAAAGCTCAAAATACCAGAGGCTTTACCGCCAGAGATTTTCTGGCAGGTGTCGTAATATGGACTGTCTTCTAGACCAGCGTAATTAACCCAGCTCACTTTTTCGTGTTCTTGCAAGTATTCAGCCAGCTTCTCGGCATTTCCACAGTGGCGCTCCATGCGCAATGCTAGGGTTTCCAAGCCTTGTAGCAGTTGGAACGCATTCATGGGTGAAAGGGCTGCACCCGTATTACGTAGCGGAACCACTCGACAGCGACCAATAAACGCTGCCGCGCCTAGTGCTTCTGTGTAGACAACACCATGATAAGAAGGGTCTGGTTCGTTCAGGACTGTGAAACGTTTTTTATCTGCGGTCCAATCGAATTTGCCACCATCGATGATCATGCCGCCGACAGTGGTACCGTGGCCACCGATGTATTTAGTCAGAGATTGGATGATAATATCAGCACCCAACTCGATAGGGCGACACAGGATTGGAGTGGCGACTGTGTTGTCGACCATTAAAGGGACACCGTGTTTGTGTGCAATTTCTGCAAGCTTGGTAATGTCGACCACATTGCCCGCGGGGTTACCGATGGATTCACAGAAAACCGCTTTAGTATTTTCATCAATGGCGTTTTCAAAGCCTTCAAAATCGTTCGCGTCCACCATTCTTACATCAATGCCTTGTTTAGGCAGAGTGTGGGCGAACAGATTATAGGTACCACCATAAAGTTGAGTGGTACTGACAATGTTAGAGCCGACCTCACAGAGACATTGAATTGCATAAGTAATGGCCGCCATACCCGAGGCAAGGGCTAGGCCTGCAATACCGCCCTCCATTTCTGCAACACGTTGCTCCAGCACAGCATTTGTCGGGTTCATGATTCGCGTGTAGATATTGCCTTCTACCTTCAAGTCGAATAGATCGGCGCCGTGTTGAGTATCATCGAAGGTATAAGATGTCGTTTGATAAATAGGCACTGCAGCGGCTTTTGTGGTCACTTCAGATTCATAGCCGTGGTGCAAGGCGATGGATTCCAGTTTCATGGGTTAGTGTCCTTTGTTGTTTTATGAGTTTAAAAGTCGAAAGAGTGCATTTAGACAAGGTTCGGAGTAAGGATCAAGCCTTTCTCTTTGTGTCTTTCTGATGGGCGGTGTTGTGCCGTTAACTTCGCGCGACTGAAGTCACATGCTGTGTTGTAATTACTGCTTTTGGGTGGAGGCCTCTGCCATAGCAGAATCAACTTAGCGTAGGGTGCGTGTCGATGATTGAAAGGGCGGGCAAAAAAAGCCCGGATCAATCGATCCGGGCGAAATCCTTAAGGCCTTCTCGGAGCAAAGGGGGGAGAGGAAGGGCCCCGAGTGCCGTGTAAGGATAGGCTACTGCTAAATCACGATTATTGTGCACCGCAATATAGTTGTCAGCTTGTACGGACTGGCTAAAGGAGTGGGAAGAATATGTTGCAATGCGACATTGGGGTTGCGCAGGCGCCATATAAGCGGTGATGACTGCGATTTTAGGGGCTGTGAAGCACATGACTCTGTCATGGATTTGTTATAAAAGCGCAATAAAAACAGAGGGATAAAAAAAGCCGCAGCAAAGGCTGCGGCTAAAATATTATCTTTCGAGCAACTGGGCAAAGGGGGGGAAGGAGGGGCCCAGCTGCTCTCAGATAACGATAGGCTACTGCTAAATCACGAGCATTGTGCAACGCACAATTAGAGTTTTCACCCTAGAGAATTTGTTGAGGCGCGACACATTGCCTCGAAAAGCGACATGAGTGTATGCCACCTACTGTCAAGGCGGCGTGATGATGGGGTGTTTACGACTTTTTCTTGCGCGGGGAGCTACTGCGCGACTTTTTGGCGCTGCGTTGCTTGTCTGAGCGGGGGGCGGGATTGTTCTCTGTGGTTTCGGGCTTGGGCGGCTTGCTGGTCGAATCGCTGCGGTGGCGCTGGAATCCTTTAATCATCGGCAGGTTTTCTTCGGCAAAGCGGTCGGCAAAGCGCGAGATTTGTTTTAGTGGGTTGGCGTTCATCACCGAGTGCAGCTGGTGGCGCAGCATGTCTTGTTGTTCGAGAAAGAGGCCGAGACTCTTTTCTAGGTACTCGCCCATCACGCCTTGCAGGCTGTCGCCGTAGAAGCGAATCAGTTGTTGCAGCATTTTGTTGCTAAAGATGGGGCTGCCGTCACAGGACTCTTGCTCGGAGATGATTTGCATCAAAATACTGCGCGTGATGTCCTTGCCGCTTTTGGAATCCACCACTTGAAAACGCTCGTGATTGAGTACCAGCTCTTTGACATCGTCTAGGGTGACATAGCTGCTTTCGCAGGTGTCGTAGAGGCGACGGTTGGGGTACTTTTTTAGAATGCGCATGTCGTCGTTTTCCGTGCGGGCGATACGAGTAGATCCATGATTTTACGGGAAAAACGCGGCGGCACAAAAAAACCGCCGCGTTTTGGCGCGTTGCTTTAGCGTTCGACGGCTAAAGCCACTCCTTGGCCGCCGCCAATACACAGCGTGGCGAGACCCTTGTGGGCGTCTCGGCGCTGCATTTCGTGCAGCAGCGTGACGAGGATGCGGCAGCCCGAGGCGCCGATGGGGTGGCCAATAGCGATGGCGCCGCCGTTGACGTTGACCTTGTCGGCATCCCACTGCATGCCGCAATTGACGGACAGCGACTGGGCGGCAAAGGCCTCGTTAGATTCAATTAAATCCAAGTCGGCGGGTGTCCACTCGGCGCGGCTCAGGCAGCGCTGGCTGGCGGGAATGGGGCCGGTGCCCATAATGCGCGGATCGACGCCCGCGTTGGCGTAGGCTTTGATGGTGGCCAGCGGAGTGAGGCCTAGTTGTTGTGCCTTTTCGGCGCTCATCATTAGCACGGCGGCGGCGCCATCGTTCAAGCCCGAGGCATTGGCCGCGGTGACGGTGCCGTCTTTTTTGAAGGCGGGGCGCAGCTTGGCCATGCCGTCGAGGGTAGCGCCCGCGCGGATGTATTCGTCTTGATCAAACACCACGGGGTCGCCCTTGCGTTGGGGAATACTTACGGGGGTGATTTCGGCGTCAAATTTGCCCGCCGCCTGAGCCGCTTCGGCTTTGTTTTGAGAGGCTGTAGCGAATTCGTCTTGCTGCTCGCGCGTGAGCTCGTACTCCTCGGCCACATTCTCTGCGGTAATGCCCATGTGGTAGTCGTTAAAGGCGTCCCACAGGCCGTCTTTGATCATGCTGTCTTCCAATTGCCAGTTGCCCATGCGCTGGCCCTGGCGCGAGCGCGGCAGCACGTGGGCCGAGGCACTCATGTTTTCTTGGCCGCCGGCAATGATGATGTCGGCGTCGCCACAGCGGATGGCTTGAGCGGCGAGATGCGTGGCTTTTAGGCCAGAGCCGCATACTTTGTTAATGGTAAGGGCGGGCACCGAGTAGGGTAGGCCTGCGGCAATCGAAGCTTGGCGCGCGGGGTTCTGGCCCTCGCCAGCCGTCAGTACTTGGCCCATGATGACTTCATCGACCTGATCGGCGGGTACGCCATTTTTCTCAACCAGCGCGCGGATGACCGTGGCGCCCAGATCGCTGGCGCGCACGCCGCTCAGGCTGCCGCCAAAGCTGCCGACGGCGGTGCGAGTGGCGTCGACGATAACTACATCTCTCATGGTGACTCCCAAAAACCGTTGTTTTTCTTTGCGATAAAGTGACGCAGTATAAAGGGCATGAAGTCTGTCATTAAGTGAATAATTGGCTGTGAGAGAACATTTAGAGATTCTGTGGCGCAGTTTTTGCCGCCTGTTGGTGCGCTTGCTCTACGCCCGTGTTGAGGTTATGGGCTTGGACAACTTGCCCGAGCAAGGTCCCGTGATTGTCTGTGCCAATCATGTGAATTCGCTTGTGGATGGCTTGGTGGTGCAGTCGTTGACGGCGAGAACGCTGCGCCCGGTGGCTCGCAAGCGCTTGTTTGATCTGCCCGTGATCGGTTGGTTGCTCGATGCCATTCGCGCCGTGCCCGTCTACTCGCGCGCCTATGGCGATCAGGGGCAGAACCGCGGTGGGTTTGCGCGCCTGTTTGAAATGATCGACGCCGGTGAGGCCGTTTTGATTTTTCCAGAGGGGCACTCGCACCATCGCACGCAGCTACAGCCGATTAAAACGGGCGCCGCTCGCATGGTGCTAGAAGCCCGCGGTCACGAGAGAGCGGTGCCCGTCGTGATCCCTGTCGGCATTACTTACACCGAGCCCACGCGGTTTCGCCGCAGTGTGTTGGTGCAGGTGGGCGCGCCCGTCGCGACTCACGGTTTGCCCGAGGGCGCGGAGGTCGAGGCCCTGACCCAGCGTATTCAGCGGCGCATGGAGTCGCAGCTACTCGGCGCCTCATCGTGGGAAGAGCTGGAGTTTGTTTTGAGCCTCGCGCCTTTCTTTGAGCTGCGGCAAACTCGGCCGCAGTACAGCAACCACATTGCGAGTTTTAAGCTGTTGTTGTCCCGCCGCCATCGCTTGCAGTCCGAGCATCCCGAGTTGATGCGAGGGCTGATCCAAGATCTCGACGAGTTCAGTGCCCAGTGCGATTGGTATGGCATTGGCAACTACGAGTTGGGCGTCGACTATCAACCCAAAATGATGCTGGGCTTCGTCGCGCGGGCCTTGAGCTTTACTTTTTTGGCGGTGCCGATTGGCATCTGGGGCGGCATCAACAATAGCTTGGCTTGGCTGGGGCTGTGTATCGGCATGCGCTACGCCCGCTACGAAGCCCATCAAAAAGACACGGCGCGGGCCGTTGGCGGACTGTTTATGGCCCTCGTGTTTTGGTCGGCACAGACACTCGTGGTGTACTGCTTGTTTGAGAGCCGCTGGTGGGCGGCGCTGTATGCGCTGTCGCTGCCAATCAGCACGGTCACGCTATTGCTGATGCGCGAGCAGCGCTACCGAATCATCGGTCGTATCAAGGTGTTTTGGGTGTTTATTTGGCAGCGTGAAATGTACGCTTATCTCAAGCGTCGCCGCCAGCGCATTGAGCAACGCTTGGCCGAGGCTGTACGCCATGCGCGCGCCTTATAACCTTTAGTTGTTAAAGCGGGTGTTTTTGACAAAAGAAGTCATTTCACTTCCTATGAAGAAAGGCTTAAAACGCGCCTTTAAAAACTGCGATCACTGATTGAGGAGTTGGGGATGAATGTAGGGTTTTTAATTGAAGACTGGGCTCATATCGAGCCGGGCAAAAGTTCGACACTGTTGTTGATTCAAGAGTGTATGTTGCGCGGTCACCGCGTGTCGGTGGTCTATCCCAGCAATTTAACCGTGCGCAACAATGTGGCCCACGGTTTTTGCCGCGTGCTTCAGGAGATGGAAAAAGTCCCCGATTCGGCTGCGAGCTTTTATAAAAAGGTGAAGTTTGAGGAGCAGATGTTGCCCCTGCAGGGCTTTGACTGCATTGTGATTCGCAAGGATCCACCCATCGATCCCATTATGCTCAATTTCCTCGACTCGGTGAAAAATCAAACCGTTGTGATTAACGATATCGACGGTTTGCGCAAAGCCAATAACAAGCTGTACACGACCACTTTTCACGACCCCAATAATGCCTTTTTGCCGGTGACGCACGTCTCTAAAAACAAAGAGTATTTAAAGCGAATGATCGCCGAGTCGCCCACGGAGCGCATGATTTTAAAACCGCTCGATGGTTCGGGCGGGCGCGGCGTGATCGTGCTTGAGCGCGATGCGAAGGAAAACACGAACTCGCTGCTGGATTTTTACATCAACACCCGCAGCGACACCTCGAACTATGTGATTTTGCAGGAGTATATCGAGGGCGCCCACGAGGGAGATGTACGCGTCTTGATGCTCAATGGAAAACCCATCGGCGCCTACCAGCGCAAGCCCTCCGATGGCGATTTGCGAGCCAATATTCATGTTGGGGGTACTGCGCATAAGTACAAGCTCACGGAGAGCCAGCGGCATGTGTGTAAAAAAGTCGGGCCGCGCTTGGCGGCGGACGGCCTGTACTTTGTCGGCCTCGATATGATTGGCGATAAAATTTTAGAAGTGAATGTGATGAACCCGGGTGGCATCACCAATATCAATCGCTTGAACAAAGTGAAGCTGCAGCGTCAGGTGGTCGATTTTTACGAAGAGAAAGTCAACGAGTGGGCGGAGCATCGCGCCGAACTTGAGTACATTTTTCAGCGTTTGAACGAATTGCGTCATTAGTGGCCGGCCGCACACTGAGCGGCGGCGGGGGGGAGAGATGAAAGCGTGGTATTTTGAACGGGGTCGCCTGCAAGCGTTGGCGCCCGAGTCGCTGGACGAAGCTTTGTCGCGCGAGGGCAAGGGCTGGCTATGGCTGGCCTTTGAAGCGCGCGAGGTCAGCAAGCCCAGCTTTGGCGCTTACGCCAAGCAATTCGAATTACACACACTGGCGCTGACGGACGCCAAGCGACCGCGACACCCGCCCAAGTACGAACACTTCGACGAGAACGAGTATTTAATTCTTCGAGAGAATTTAAGTCACACGGATATTTGTGATTTTGAGTTTGCGCCCATTTCCATTTTTTGGGGGGAGCGCTGGTTGCTGACTATCCAACACCGCTACTCGACGGCGATGGAGTCGGTGTTGCGCGAGCTGCAAGAGAAAACCAGTCGGCACATCACGCAGCCCGTCGATGCGGTCGTGCGCTTGTCTAGGCGTGTTAACGATCACTATGCCGAGCAGTTGCTGCGCATCGAGGAGCGCTTGGAAATCATGGAGGATTCGATTGAAGCGCAACATTCGGACGATTATTTAAAAGAAGTGCTCAGCGAGAGCACGACGCTCAAGCAAATGGCTCGCTCGCTGCGCTATCAGCACACTGCGCTGGGGGCTATTGCCAAAGCGCATAAAAAGTCGACCCAACACAGTGAACACTTGTTGCAAGATGTGTTGGAAAACGTCGACCGCGCGGCGACGATGGCGCAAATGCTGGCGGAGATTAGCTCCGACTTAATGAATGCCTTTCTCTCGCTTCACGCTCATCGCCTCAATCGCATTATGCAGGTGCTCACTGTGTGTACGGCGGTGTTTTTGCCGCTGACTTTGATTGCAGGCATCTACGGCATGAACTTTGAAATCATGCCCGAGCTCAAAGTGCCTTGGGGCTACCCCTTGGCGCTGGTGATTATGGCGTCCTGCGCGGGCGGGATGTTGTACGGGTTTAAGCGAATCAATTGGTTGTAGTGCCATGAATGAACTGTTGCAAAAAGAACTGATCACCATCGGTGAATTTACGCTCAAAGTGTACGACTTGGTGGTCTTTGGTGCGCTGGCCTTGGGGGCCATCGTGGTCTCCATCGTCATGCGGATTATGATCAATCGCTTGGCCGAGGGACGCGACGTGCGCGAGCAGGCCAATATTCATATTGTTGGCAAGCTGGTCTACTACGTTTTGCTGGTCGTCGGCTTTATGCTGGCGCTGTCATCGCTGGGTATGGATATCTCTAAAATCGCTCTTCTCGCCAGTGCGCTGTCGGTGGGGATTGGTTTTGGCCTGCAGTCGGTGTTTAACAATTTTGTCTCTGGCATCATTTTGCTGTTTGAGCGCAGCATCAAAGTGGGTGATGTCGTGGAGCTGGAAGACGGCATGCTGGGCACGGTGCGCGAGATCAATATCCGCAGCACCCGAGTCAACACGCCCGACAATATGGATGTGATTGTGCCCAACTCCGAATTTGTCAGTACGCGGGTCAGAAACTGGACGTTTAGCGATCGCTACCGTCGCGTGCGCGTGCCCTTTGGCGTGCACTACAAAAGCGATAAAGAGGTGGTGAGAAAAGCGGCTTTGGAGGCGGCGTCCCGCGTGCCGCTGACGATTACGGATGTTGAAGACCGAGCGCCTCAAGCGTGGTTGTTAGAGTTTGGTGACAATTCACTGAACTTTGAACTGATTGTCTGGGTAGACCCCAAGGCCGTTTCTAAACCGATGGCGCTGCGCGCCTCTTATATGTGGGAGTTGGAAACCAGCTTTAAAGAGTACGATATTGAAATTCCCTACCCTCAGCGCGACATACATTTGCGCACCGTCTATGGTGAAGAGGATGCGCCCATTCCCCTCTCTCAGTCACAGGAGTCCCCATGAAAATTGCGATTCTTTCCCGCGGCCCCAAACTGTACAGCACGCGCCGCCTTGTTGAAGCCGCCGCCCAGCGCGGTCATCAGGTGCAGGTGCTCGACACCATTAAGTGCTACATGGATATTACTTCGGCGGATCCGGCCATTTTGTACGAGGGCGAAGAACTCGATGAGTTTGATGCTGTGATTCCGCGCATTGGGTCGTCGATTACCGATTACGGCTTAGCCGTGGTGCGCCAATTTGAAATGATCGGCACTTTCTCCCTCGTCGAGTCCATTGCCTTGGGTCGCTCTCGCGATAAATTGCGGTCTTTGCAATTGATGTCGCGCAAAGGCGTGGGGCTACCTAAAACCAGCTTTGCCCACGATGTGCACAACACCCGCGAATTGATTCGCTTGGTCGGTGGTGCGCCCCTGGTCGTTAAACTGTGCAATGGCACCCAAGGGCGCGGTGTCGTATTGGCCGAGACGATCAAGGCGGCGGAGAGTGTGATCGACGCGTTTCGCGAGCTCAATGCTGACTTTCTGGTGCAGGAGTTTATTAAAGAGGCGGGCGGTTCCGATGTGCGCTGTTTTGTGATCGGCAATAAAGTCGTCGCTGCAATGAAGCGCTCGGCTGCCGCCGGTGAGTTCCGCTCTAATCTACACCGCGGCGGCTCTGCCGAACTGACCAAAATCACACCCGCTGAGCGGGCCACGGCGGTGAAAGCCGCCAAGGTTATGGGGCTGCGCGTGGCGGGCGTCGACTTGTTGCGGGCGGAGCGTGGCCCGCTGGTGATGGAGGTGAATAGCTCGCCGGGACTGGAGGGTATCGAGAAGGCCACGGGCAAAGATGTCGCGGTGGCGATCGTCAAGCATATTGAAGAGAACGCCAAACCCTTTAATAACCGTGCGCGCGGCAAGGGGTAACGGGTGGCTCAGAGCAGTGAAAACAGCGCGGGTAAAAAGCGCCGCATGAAGAAAAAAACAAAGCAGCGGGCCGACGATATTTTAACGGTCGCGGGTCAGGACATTCGGCCGGGGGAAGTGCGGACGATCGATTTCGATTTGGCGCCGCTCTATACACACTCCGAGCTGGCGGTGCCTATTCATGTGATTCGCGGCAAGCGCCCAGGGCCTCGTTTGTTTGTGAGTGCGGCGATCCACGGCGATGAAATCAACGGCGTCGAGATCATTCGCCGCGTGCTTAAAGACATCACACCGGGCAAGTTGCGCGGCGACTTAATTGCGATTCCCGTGGTGAATATCTACGGCTTTATCAATCACGCTCGCTATCTTCCCGACGGGCGCGACCTCAATCGCTCTTTTCCGGGGTCTCCCAAAGGCTCCCTGTCGGGCCGCGTGGCGCACAGCTTTTTAAATGAAATCATCGACTTGTGTACACATGGCATCGATTTGCACACAGGGGCGCGACACCGCAGTAATCTGCCGCAGATACGCGCGAACCTCAGCGACGAGGAAACCCTCAACTTGGCGCGCGCTTTTGGCGTGCCCGTGTTGCTCGATGCCAAATTGCGCGATGGTTCGCTGCGCGCCGCAGCTGTCGAGCGCAATGTGCCGATTTTGTTGTACGAGGCGGGCGAGGCGCTGCGCTTTGATGAAGTGTGTATCCGAGCGGGCTACCGCGGTGTGATGAATGTCATGCGCTCGCTGGGCATGTTGGCTAAAAGCCGCAGAAAGCCACCGCAAGAGCCTATGATCGCCGAGCAATCGAATTGGGTGAGAGCGCCCGCCAGTGGCATTATGCGGGCGGTGATTCCTCTGGGGGGGCAAACGCGCAAAGGCGATGTGCTCGGCGTGATCGCCAACCCGCTGGGCGATTGGGAAGTCGAGGTCAAAGCCCCCGCCGAGGGTATCGTGATTGGGCGAACCTTTTTGCCCTTGGTGTACGAGGGCGATGCGCTGTTCCACATCGCGTGGTATCGCAAGCGCTCTGACGCGCTCTTAGAGCAGGTGGAGAGTTGGCAGAATATCCTCGACCCTAACGAGCCTTCAGACGACCAACAGGGCAGTGGCGAACCGCCCATCGTCTAGTGACGCGCTGTGCTACTTGTGTTCGTGTTGTTGGTGGCGGTCGATGTCGCCAACATCGAGCACCGGCGAGGCGTCGATGTTTTGAGCGTCCATCATTTCCGCGACGCGTTGCAGCGAGGCGATAATCATCGATTGTTCCCACTCTTTGAGGTTGTCGAAGGCGCTGACAAAATTTTGTTGCAGCGGCGTTGGCGCGTCTTGCACTTTGCTGAGGCCTTCGGCGGTGAGTGAGGCGTAGACTTTGCGCTTGTCCTTTTCGCTGCGCTGGCGCACCACCCAGCCGCGCTTCTCAATGCGGTCTAAAATATTGGTGATGGTGGCCTGGCTTAAATTGACCTGACGCGCTAGATCGCCCGCGGTAATTTCTACGGCTTCGCGGATGGTTTGCATGATTAACAACTGTGGCGAGGTCAGCCCGGTGGCCTTGCTCAAACGCTTGGAATTGAGGTCGGTGGCGCGGATGAGTCGGCGCAGGGAGACCAACACCTCTTCGTGTTTTTGCATGTCGTCATCGGGAAGTAGTCTTAAGGCCGTACTATTATAGCGCATAGGTATAACGTTAAATTACTTTGACTGTAAAAATATAAAATACGCAGAAAACGCGCAAAAAGCGAGCATTATTTGTCGGGTTATGCCGATATAAGCGCATTTCTGCGTTTTTGGATGCTTTGCACATCAAAGTAATTTCGTCTATTATGCTTAGACCTAAAAACAAAAGGTCACCATGAACTATCAATTGAAAAAGCCCGAGTCCACTGATGGGGCTCGCATCTACGAGTTGGTCAAAGCCTGCCCGCCGCTCGATGTTAATTCCATGTATTGCAACTTGATCCAAGCGACGCACTTTCGCGATGGCTGCGCCATTGCCGAGAGCGATAGCGGCGAGCTGCTGGGTTTTGTGACGGGGCACCGTCCGCCCTCTGAGCCCGCGGGCTATTTCGTGTGGCAGGTGGCGACGTCAGAGTCGGCGCGCGGCTTGGGTTTGGCGAAAAGCTTGATTAAAAGCGTGTTGGATCGCCCTGAGCACAGCGATGTCCGCTATTTGCTGGCGACGGTCACGCCCGACAATGTTCCCTCGCGCTCGATGTTCCAGTCTCTCGCCGATGGTTGGGGCGTGGAGTTGGTAGAAGAACCCTTTTTTGAAAAAGACACCCATTTCATGGGTCAGCACGATTCGGAAGTTCTGATTCGCATTGGCCCGTTTAAGTCAGTATCTGGAGAGTAATTTAATGAAAGTTTTTGATCGGATGGAATCCAATGTGCAGTCCTATGCACGCTCATTCCCCACTACCTTTGAATACGCGCGCGGTGCCGAGTTATTCGATGTCGACGGCAAGCGCTATATCGACTTTCTCGCCGGTGCTGGCTCGCTGAACTACGGTCACAATAATCCCGTGTGTAAAGAGGCCTTGATCGACTACATTCAAAAGGATGGTGTCGCCCACGGTCTGGATATGCACACAGACGCCAAGGCCGATTTTCTGCGCACTTACGAAGACCTCATTCTCAAGCCCCGCGACATGGACTACGTGATTCAGTTCACTGGGCCGACGGGTGCGAATGCCGTTGAAGCGGCGATTAAGCTGGCTCGTAAAGTGACCGATCGCACCAACATCGTCGCGTTCACTAACGGTTTCCACGGCGTCACCATGGGTGCACTCGCGGCAACCGGTAACCAGCACCACCGCGGTGGCGCGGGCGTGCCTCTAGGCAATGTCACGCGCTTGCCCTACGACGGCTACCTCGGTGCCGACTTTGACACACTGGACCTCTTTGAAAAAATGCTGGACGACAACTCCAGTGGCTTGGATATGCCCGCCGCCGTGATTTTTGAAGCCGTTCAAGGTGAGGGCGGTTTGAACGTTGCCTCGGATGAGTGGTTGCAGCGCCTCGAGAAAATTTGTCACAAGCACGATATCAAAATTATTCTCGATTGCATTCAAGCGGGTAACGGTCGTACGGGGACTTTCTTTAGCCACGAGCGCAGTGGCATTAAGCCCGACATTATTACCACGTCGAAATCGCTAAGCGCCTTTGGCCTGCCTTTTGCGGTGGTGTTGATTGGTCGTCCCCTCGACGAGTGGGCGCCAGGCGAGCACAACGGTACATTCCGCGGTAACAACCACGCCTTTGTAACGGCGACGGCGGCTATCAAGGAATACTGGAAAGACGATCAGTTCGCCAACTCGGTCAACGAGAAAGCGGAAGTCGTCACGAAGCACCTTCAAGCCATGGCCGACAAGCACGGCATGTCGATTAAGGGTCGCGGTTTGATGCAGGGTTTGAACGTAGGTAGCGAGGCCATTTCAGACCTCGTGGTGGAAGAGTCGTTTGAGCGCGGTTTGATTATCGAAACTTGTGGTCCCGACGATGAAATTGTCAAAGTGTTCCCGCCGCTGACGATCGAAGAGGACAAATTGGTTGAAGGTCTCGAGCTAATGGCCGCCGCTGTCGATGCGGCCGTCGCTCGCGCCTAAGACAGGCCAAAAACAATACTCGAGCTCCAGTCATTGGAGCTCGTTTTGAAATACACACAATGCCTAGGGAGGCAACGCGTGAAAGTAAGAAATTTAAAAGATTGTAAAGCGGTACAAGCGGAAAACGGTAACTGGCAGAGCATTCGCATGGTGCTGGCCGATGACAACATGGGTTTTTCGTTTAACATCACTACCATCTATGCGGGCACGGAAACGCCCATCCACTACAAAAACCACTTGGAATCCGTTTACTGCATCAAGGGACACGGTGAAGTAGAAATTGTTGAAACGGGTAAGGTCTACCGCATCGGTCCCGGCGATATCTATATCTTGGACGAAAACGATAAGCACCTGTTGCGCTGTGACGAGGGCGAAGACTTGCTGTTTGCTTGCGTGTTTAATCCCGCTTTAACGGGCAATGAAGTGCATGACAAGGATGGCGCGTACGCACTGCCCGAAGACGCTTAGTGATTGACGTTATTAAGCCCCGCAGTTTGTACCCATCCGAATCGTTAGGAGAACACTCAGAGTGGCCAATATTAGACCCACAGTAGAAAAAATCGGCGGCACGTCCATGGTGGACTACGCGGCCGTTCGCGATAACATTTTTAAAAAGAAAGACGATGAATCGCCCTATGCGCGCGTCTTTGTTGTCTCTGCCTATGCGGGCATGACCAACCACTTGTTGCGCGATAAAAAAACCGGCCAGCCCGGTGTTTTTGCACTGTTTAAACAAGACCCCACCAGTTCCGCTTGGCGGGTTTGCCTAGACAGTGTCAAAGAGGCCATGTTGGATCTCAACGGCAAGCTGTTCGCCGACCACGCCCCGCTATTGCGCGAAGCCAATCACTTTATTGGTACGCGAGTGGACGAAGTCAAAGATCAGCTCGCTACGGTGGGTAAACTGTTGGAAACCGGCTTTTTCGAAGCGGAGTCTTCGCTGCCCCAGTGTGAGGAAATGCTGGCTTGCTTGGGCGAGGCGCACAGCGCTTGGAATTTGGCGCACTTAATCGAAGCAGACCTCGGTTACAACACCCAGTTTGTCGATTTGTCGGCTTGGCAGGATCAGGACTTTGAAACGCAGGAACAGCTGTTAAAAGACAGTTTTTCTAAGTTGGACTTGGGAAATGTCCTCCCCGTCGTTACGGGTTATTCTCGCAGCGAAGACGGCATGATGAAACGGTATGGTCGCGGCTACACAGAAATGACCATGAGCTACCTCGCTGTTATGTTGCATGCCAGTGAAGCCATTATTCACAAAGAGTTCCACTTGAGTAGTGCCGATCCTCGTTTGGTTGGCGTGGGTATTGCCCGAACGCTCGACACCACCGACTACGATATTGCCGACCAGTTGTCGCACTACGGTATGGAGGCGATTCACCCCGAGGCCGCTCGCGGTATGCGCCAATCGGCGATTCCGATCCGCGTGAAAAACACTTTCGACCCCGAGCACCCGGGCACGTTGATTGGTACGGATGAAGAGCAGTACGACCGCGTTGAAATTATTGCCAGCCGCGATGACGTGGTGAATATTAATACCTTTGACCACGACATGCTGGGTAATCTGCCCGAGGCCAACCAATACATCCACGACTTGGTTGACGAACTTGGCGGTGACTACATCAGCTCCACTCACAGCGCCAACTCCGTGGGTGTTGTGGCGACGATGCCTCGCGAGCAGCAAAAGCGTTTGGTCGAGGAGTTGGATAAACACTGGCCCGATGGCAGTTGTGAATCCGAATCGGTAGCACAGATTGGCGTGCTCGGCCGCGGCATGGAGATGGGCCGTGTATTGCGCGATGGCATTAACGCTTTATTGAGCGGTGATGTTAAAGTGCTAGGCGCCTCCACAGGCCACCGTGATATTGAAGTGCGCTTTGTGGTTCCCGCTTCACAACACGACCGCGCCGTTGTGCAACTGCACAGTGCGCTGGTGGTGGGCGATAAATCATCCTCTGAGGAGAGCGCTGCATGAACACACGCCAACGTCGTTTGGTAACTCACATAAAGGCCTGCCTAATCGTAGGCCTTTGTGCTCTTTGGGGCTCGGCTTGGTCGGCACCGAGTGAAACAGAGCGAGAGACTCTGGATAAAAAAACCGAACAAAAAATAGAGCAACTGGAAGAGCCACTCTACAACCCCTTTGTCGAACGCTATCTGCTCGACGAGGTCAAATCGCTGCGCATGGAGCAAGTGGAATACCGCAACCAGATGATGATGGAATTGCGCGATAAGCACATTGAGCTGACGAATCAAGCGGTGAATAGCGTGACGAGCTCGATTTCCAATGTGTTCTATTTGATGGCTTTGATTTCATCACTGCTAGTGGCTTTTGGCTGGAAGTCGATACGGGATATTCGCGAAAAAGCCATGAGTAAAGCGGATGAAAAGATCACGCATTTGGTCGAGCAGTACGAGAAGCGCCTGCATCACATCGAGCAAGAGCTGTCGGATAAAAGTGCCTCTATTGAAGAAAACCGCATTGAAATTTCAAATACAAAAGAAGTGCACTCGCTTTGGCTGAAGGCGTCACAAGAGCACTCTCCCGCCGCTAAGGTGGAAATTTACGATGAGATTTTAGAGTACGATCTCAGAGACACCGAGGCACTGACCTACAAGGCCGATGCGGTACTAGAAATGGGGCAGCCCATTTGGTCGTTAAACCTTTGTCAGCGCGCCTTGAGCATTGATCCCGATAACGCGCACGCCAACTTTCAGGCCGCCTGTGCTCTGAGTCGTTTGGGCAACTTCTCTGAAGCTCGCGCCCACTTGAAGCAAGCCGTGGTCGCCGTTCACAGCTACCTCGATTTGATTGATACAGAGGCAGAGTTGGAAGCGCTACGCCATGAAGCGGGCCACGCCGACTTTTTGAAAGAAATTCAAGATTTGGTCGAGCAGCCAACCGATGCTTGATCGTATAAAAACGGTTTTTTTAAAAGGCCTGTTGGCTTTATTGCCGCTGGCCTTAACGGTGGCCATCATCGGTTGGGCGGCCGTTGGCACGGAGAACTTAGTCGGCTATTTGTTTCGTTTGATTTTGCCTGGCGATTACTATGTGCCGGGCATGGGCATTGCGGTACTCGTCGTCGTGGTATTTGCCGTGGGCTTAGTCGTCGATTTGTATTTAATGAGTACCGTGTGGAAAGTGCTGGATCGCGGTGTTCAGCGCATTCCCGTGGTTAAGTCGCTTTATGGCGGTATTCGCGACTTTACTCGCTACATCGCGATGGCTCGCGATGCGGATCAGGTCAAGCGCGTCGTACTTATCAAACTCAATCAGCACCAAGAAGTGATTGGTTTTGTCACGAACCCTAGCGAAATCATCAATAACGAAGAAAAGTTGGCCGTGTATATTCCCCTTAGTTTTCAGATTGGCGGACTCACCGTGTATGTCAGCGAAGATCAAGTGACAGAACTGGATATGTCTCCCGAGACCGCGATGAAGCGAGTGTTAACCGCGAGTGTCCCCAGCCCGAGCCAGACGCCTAACAAACGTTAAGAAAAGCAGAGTTTATGGTGAATAGGATGAGTGTTTGTTAGCCTAGCTAGGGTTTTAAACAAATGCACAGGAAGGAATTATGAAAATCATGTTGAGCACACTCGTGGCATTGTCTTTAGCGGTTGCCACTCCCGCTTTTGCAGAGAAAGCTGAGTGGACGGGTAAAGAGAAAGCCGAGCAAATGAAAGCCGCCGCCAAAGATAAGGCGGAAGATGCCAAAGATGCCGCTGAAGATATGGCAGACAAGGCCGAAGATGCGGTCGATGAGGCCAATGACGGTGAGACCATGGGAGAGGTTATCGACGATAAGGTCGAAGATGTGAAAGATGTCGCAGAAGATGTGGCAGATGAAACAGAGGATATGGCTGAGGATGCCGCCGATGCTGCTGAAGACGGTATGGAAAAGGCAAAAGGCGAAATGAAAGGCATCCAGAAAAATATGGATAAAGGCTCTGAAAAAGGCCAGGAAAAGCGCAGTGAAAACAGTCCCTGGTGGAAGTTCTGGTCTGAATAAGTCGTTGGCGATTTATCGCCTACAGGCCCCGTCTGACTGGATCAGTGCGGGGCTTTTTTATGTCGCAGCTTCTATCCCTCGAGTGCTTCCCAGCGCTCAAAGCAGTGTTCCAGGTCACTCTCTAATTGTTGCAGTTGGTTTTGCGCCTGACTGATAGTGTCGTTGTCGGACTGGTAAAAACTCGGGTCTGCCAGTGTCTCTTGGAGCTGAGACAGTTCACTTTCTAGCGTCTCGATTTTGGCGGG
The DNA here is from genome assembly GCA_000155715.1 of gamma proteobacterium HTCC5015. Classification (GTDB taxonomy): domain Bacteria; phylum Pseudomonadota; class Gammaproteobacteria; order HTCC5015; family HTCC5015; genus HTCC5015. The sequence goes on from DS990604.1 coordinate 98,726, forward strand.
CAGACTCTCGAGCTCGCGTTGATCTTTATAACTGAGTTTCTTCTTTGTCGCGCTTTTAGAGGGTGATTTTTCGGCAGTGCCGCTATTGGGCTTCGCGGCATTTGATGGGGCTTTTTTCAGCGAGTTTTGGGCCGCCTTAGAGGACTCGCCATCGAGTGGTTCGCGCTGGCGCAACCAGTCGGAGTAGCCGCCGATGTACTCGTTGATCGTGTCGTTTTCAAAAACCAATGTGCTAGTGACCACGTTGTCGAGGAACTCGCGGTCGTGACTGACGAGCAGCAATGTACCCTGATAGCTCATCAAGCGATCTTCGAGTAGCTCTAGCGTCTCGGCGTCGAGGTCGTTGGTGGGTTCGTCGAGCACCAATAGGTTAAAGGCTTTCGTAAAGAGCTTGGCGAGCAACAGGCGATTGCGCTCGCCGCCCGATAGGGAGCGTACGGGTTGCCGTGCGCGCTCGGCAGAAAACAAAAAGTCTTGCAGATAGCTCATGACGTGTCGAGGACCGTCGGGCAGGGGCAGCATATCGCGACCCTCGCCGATGTTGTCGGTCACACTTTTGTTTAAATCCAGGGCGTCTCGGAGCTGATCGAAATAGGCAATTTCTAACTTGGTGCCCAACTTGAGTGTGCCACTGTCGGGGGGGAGCTTGTCGAGCAATAGCCGCAGTAGTGTGCTCTTGCCTGAACCGTTGGGGCCGACAATGCCGATGCGATCGCCGCGCATAATACGAGTGGAAAAATTTTGAACAATGGCTTGATCGTTCCACGCGTAGTGAATGTCCTCGGCCTCAATGACAATCTTGCCCGATAAATCGGCTTGGCTCATTTTCAAACTGGCGGTGCCCGAGCGCTCGCGCCGCTGTAGGCGCTCCTGCCGCAGTTGCTTTAAGGCTCGGACGCGACCTTCGTTGCGAGTGCGTCTCGCTTTAATACCCTGGCGAATCCAGGCTTCCTCTTTGGCGAGTTTTTTGTCGAATTCGGCGTTGGCCTTTTCCTCGGCATCCAGCGCCGCCTGCTTGCCCGCTAGGTACTTATCGTAGCTGCCTGGCCAAGAGGTGAGCTGGCCGCGGTCGAGTTCGATAATGCGCGTCGCCAGCCGTCTCAAAAAGGCGCGGTCGTGGGTGATGAAAACCAGTGTGCCTTCATACTGAGCGAGAAAGTCTTCTAGCCAGCGAATCGAGTCGATGTCGAGGTGGTTCGTGGGCTCGTCGAGCAGCAGTATGTCGGGCTGTGTGACTAGGGCTTGAGCGAGCAAAACGCGGCGTTTCATGCCGCCAGAGAGGGCCTCAAAATTTTGTTCGGGGTCGAGAGAGAGGCGCGAGAGCACGGTTTCAACGTGTTGGTTCACCTGCCAGCCATCACCCGCTTCGATGTGGCTTTGAGCGCGCTCTAGATCCTTCATGGCGCTGTCGTCGCCCGCGGACAGTCGCTGCACAGCGTGGGCGTGTTGTTTCAGCCACTCGCCCATGTCCCCCAGCCCTTGGGCAACGACATCAAATAGGCTGCCCTCCACATCGGTGGGAACATCCTGCACCAGTCGAGCTACTTTGAGTGTGGGAGCGTGCTCGATTTCGCCATCATCTGCTTGAATTTCACCGGCGATAATTTTCATCAGAGTCGACTTGCCGGTACCGTTGCGACCAATCAGGCAGACTCGCTCGCCTGCGTCGAGCTGCATATCGACGCGGTCGAGCAGAGTGTGGGGGCCGTAGGCGAGTTGCAGTTGTTTGATACGTAACAGTGGCATGGCGCAGTCTGGGCAAAGGGCGTAGTGTACACCGAGAAGGCGATTGGTGAGGAACGAATGAGCACTCAAATTCGACCGAAAATGCTGTGGATTGACGCGGGAGAGCAGCGCCGCGTGTGTCTTTGTGGTGACTCAAATGTGGTCGATTGTCGCTGTCACGAGCGCGATGTCGCGGTGTTAGAAGGGGGAGCTAGGGGGCGCTGGGTTTGGTTGTGCGCCTGTGGCCGAAGCCGCCAAATGCCGTTGTGCGATGGCAGTCATCGGCGCGTGAAATAATTTTCAGAAAAGCGCGTATGGCGGAGCTCGAAGCGGGTCCGCCAATACGCGAATGATTCGTGGTTTTACAGTTTCTTTTTAAACTGCTTCAAGCCTCGGCGAATGACTTTTTCTAACACCAAGCGAACGAAGGGAGCAACGCCGGGAAGGTCGGAGTCAAAAACGATTTTGTAGTCGAGGTGGGAGTGGCCACCTTGCTCTGTGAATCTCATGATGCCGTGGTGGTTTTTCAGCGGCGACCCCTTGGTGATTTTGTATTCGATTAGCTCGTTCTCTTTGTGAACGGTTACCGTCTCTTCCAAGGCGGGTAGGGGGCCCGGTTTAACGCGACGAACCGATCCTTTGCCATTCAATGCATCTTCCCCATCTCGAATGCGAGTAATTTTGGCACCGAGAATCGGGCCAAGCTTTTCGTGATCACCCAAAGTGGCGAAAACGGTTGAAACGGGAGCGGGAAAGTCGATTTGAATATGAATGGTCTGCAAGCTCATTGCGGTTCTCCTATATGAAGGAAGGCATCATCGCCGACTATGGCGGCTGCATCAAGCCTGACAAATGGCTTGTCGTGACAGAGTGTGGCGGAAGGCGCAGGCGGGGAGCGGTAGACGTTAATTGTGATTTTATGCCACTTCTATAGCGAGAGCGTGCTTTTTTGTGACAGCTGCATTACGTTGGTAGTGGGCTAATGAAAACAGAAATGGGAGAGAACTGTGAGGGATTCTGGTCGCTCAAGCACTTTCAATGGTGTGGCTTGCTTGCTGGTATTGATTTTGAGCGTACTGCCGTTCGCGGCAGGTGCTGTGGGTCTTGAAGCACTCGCGCATATGTTGAATTTGTCACCTGATCAAAAGGCACAAGTGGAAGTTGTTCTGGACAAAGAGTTTCAGGCGCGCCGAGCACTTCGTGCGGATGGCAAGCGCCCCAGTTGCGAACAGCGCAGGGTGGTTTGGGATCAGTCTCGAGCGGAAATGGTGAAAATTCTTGAGGCGGAACAACTCAAATTGTACGACAAGCGCCAACAGCGCCGCATGGCGAGCTGCAAAAGAGCGGCCAGTAGCCACAAAAATTAACCCAATCTAATAGAGCAATACGGCTCAGGGACTCGTCGGGTATTAGGCGGAAAAGTGCGTTTCGCGTTCGCGCTTTGCGGCGGCCTCGCGCGCTTTTTGTTTAAGATCGCAAGGGTTGTCGCAATCGCACTGTTTGTCGAGTCCCGGAATATTACCGACACCACCACAGCTGCCTTTTACGCGGGAGCCGCCTAACAGGACTCCGATGGACATAGCGGCGACAAGAATAACCATGGCGGCGAATGCGAGTAAAAATGTTGTCATGGTTGAGCCTCCACGGGGTCGGTTTGATCGAGCTCTTTAGGTGTCTTCTGCGCAGTTTTAACCAGCGCTGGAAACTGAGCTCGAAAAGCTGCGTTATAGCGTGGCTCGAAATCACCTTCGTGCTTAATCAGCATAAAGACCGGAAAATCGAGCTCCTGAGCCAATTTTAACCCATTTTGGGGGCCTAGTACCATGAGGGCGGTAGCCCAGCCGTCTGACAGCATCGCACTCGGGGCCATGACCGTTACCGAGGCTAAATGATGGCGAATTGGCTCGCCCGTACGCGGGTCGATGGTGTGTGAGTAGCGCACACCGTCCACTTCGTAGAAATTGCGATAACCCCCAGAGGTCGCAATGCCCTGATTGTCGAGTTCGACGATGGCTTTCTCAAACACATTTCTCTCACCGACAACGGGGCGCTCAATGCCAATGCGCCAGTGCTCTCCAGAGGGCTTTTTGCCGTGGGCATAGAGCTCGCCGCCGACTTCGATTAAAAAGTGCTCAACGCCCTGTTCCAATAGATACTGAGCGGCGGCATCTACAGCGTAACCCTTGGCAATCGCCGAGAGGTCGACGTAAAGCCCAACTTGGCGCGTGCAGAGCTGGCTCCCTTCGATGTATAGCTTTTGGTAGCCGCTGTGTTGGCGTGCCGCTTCTAGAGCCTCTTCGCTAGGACGCTTAATGGGGCGCGCCTCGGGGCCAAAGCCCCAAAGGTTGACGAGTGGTCCTACAGTGACGTCAAAGGCCCCTTGGCTTTGCTCTGATAGGTTTAAAGCGGTTTTGGCGACGGTGAGCGTGTCGTTTGATACGGGCAGACAAGCCGCTTTTTTCAGTTGGTTAAAACGGCTGAGTTCCGAGTCTTCTTGATAGGTCGACATTTTGCCGTTGATGTCGTCGAGCACGCCTTGGAGTGGCTCTTGGTAGCGAGCCGCCTCTGCTCCGCGGGGGAGTACCACGCTGGCGGACCATGTCGTACCCATGACCTGCCCCTTGTATTGCACCAAGGGCGAGTGGCTTTCACAGCCGAGCAGTAAACCGCCGAGCAGTACCGTAAAAATTAGCTTGTGAAGTGTGGATCGTGCGCGCATATAACCTCCAGAGGGGCGTATTATAGCGCGCTATTCACCGACTTTCTGTGTACGAGGTGGCTTTCCGCTCTTGTTGTCCTTGTCGCTGACGGCGGGGACCAAGCTAAACAGTTGCCACTGGTTTTTGGGGTTGAGATCGGCGTCTGCCGTAAACCAGTGCACGATGCCTTTGGGGTCGACCGCGAACAATGGAATGTTGTAAAAATTATTCTCGTGATCCATCCAGTCGTCAAAATCAAAACTTTCGGTCAGCGTGGTGTTTTTGATTTGAGCGCCTTTTGACAACATGCTGGCGAGCTTGCCAAACGTCATGTCGACGCCAAATAAAATCTGCCCGCGGTGTTTGTCACTGGTGATGTGCTTACTGGCCGCTTCGTTGTCGTCGCGGGTCGCCAAACTCAAAATATGCGTTTTGGGGAACTCGTTACGATATTTGACCACGCCCAAGTGGTTGCGGTCGGCGTGGTGGGACAGGCCCAAAAATCCCCCGAGTCCCACCAGATCCAAGTGGTTGTCGGCGTGCTCCGAGAGCAAGCTGCCGTAGAAGGTGGGCAGGTTGTCCATGCGGGCGGTGGATATATTGTCCCAGTACGTGTCGGCCAGCAGCACTCGGTAATTGGCTTCTTGCAAGGCTTTGGCGATAGCTCGCGCCACGGGGTTGGCTCCCATAATCAGGTAGCCGCGTGAATCGGGCTCTGCCACACCTAGAGCCTTGGCCAGTGGTCGCGCGGTGGCGCTTTGAATGATCACCGTGCCCATAATCACGGCAAAGGCGAGGGGCACGAGCAGCTCGGCACCTTCGTAGCCGTTTTGCTCCAGCTTTAACGCAAATAAAGCTGATACCGCCGCTGCCACAATACCTCGCGGGCCGACCCAGGCCAGCAACAGCCCCTCTTTGGGCGTAAAGACGGATCGGAAGGTACTAAAGAACACTTTGATGGGGCGGCTTAGGAACTGCATCACCGCCAATACGCCGACGCTGCTCCAGCCCAGCATTTGTAGATCGGCAAAATTGAGGCGCGCGGCGAGCACGATAAAGAGGCTCGATACCAAAACAATGGTTAAGCTCTCTTTGAAGTTGAGGATGTCCTCGGTGTTCACATCTCGCATATTGGCGAGCCAAATGCCCATCACCGTAATCGCTAGCAGCCCGGACTCGTGGCGCAGCATTTCCGAGACGGCAAATACGCCACACACTAGGGCGAGCGTCGAAAAATTGTGTAGGTACTCAGGCAGCCAGTGTCGGCGCAGCACGACACCAAAAAGATAGCCCGCCAAAGCCCCCGTCACCATGCCCACGGCAATGGTCTGCACAAAAATCAAGCTGGCTTGGCTCCAGCCGCCACCGCCCTGCTGGGCGACAATCCACTCGTAAACCAAGACCGCAAACAAAGCGCCTAGGGGATCGATGACGATGCCCTCCCAACGCAGGGCTTTGGCGACGCGTGCATTGGGTTTAATGGTGCGCAGTAGCGGCACGATAACCGTTGGCCCCGTCACCACCATGATGGCGCCAAACAAGGCTGCCAGAGGCCAGTCCAAGCCCACAATATAGTGCACGGCAACGGTGGTGATGGCGGCGTTGATGAGAGCGCCGTAACTCACCATATTGCGCACGACAGAGCCGACTTCTTTGAGCTCTCTAAATTTTAAAGTGAGGCTGCCTTCAAATAGGATGACGGCAACAGACAGCGAGATAAACGGAAAGAGCAATTCACCGAAGAGGGCGTCGGGTTCAACCACGCCGGCGACCGGGCCCAAAATAATCCCCGATAGCAATAAAAATAAAATGGCGGGCATGTGGACGCGCCAAGCCAACCATTGACAGAACATGCCGATGACGGCGATAAGCGCTAGTGTCGAGAGAATGGAAAACAAAACAGTCGATTCTTCCTAATGGCCGCTGCGGTATGCCTGCGATCGTTATAATGGCCGCCCATTATGTCGGCAGTGCCGAGGTGATGGAAGCCTTACTTATTGTATTTTTGTGCAAGAAGTTCGAGTGAATAGCATAGAGGAAAGGAAGGGGCTCGGATATGTTGGGGGGACCTTGTCCGACAAAAGGGATACGCGGCGCGCCAAGCTTTAATGTTGCAATGCGTCATAAATGACGGCGGGCGGGAATTTATGCCAAACCGATTGAATGCCCTTAAAAGTCGGAGCAATCTGCTCGCATTACTATGAAAACAAGTAGGAGCAAGACTATGGCAGACGCCGCAGCCAACAAAAAAGCCGCTCGCAAAAAATCGGCGAGTAAGAAAGCCGCCCAGAAAAAAGCGGTACAAAGAAAAGCCAGCGCGAGCAAGAAAACTGCACGCAAAAAAGCGAGTCGCAAAGCGGCAACTCAGCGCTTTGATGTGCTCGTGGTCGGCGCTGGTTTCTCAGGGGTCAATGCAGGCATTTGCCTTAAGCAGCGCGGCATTGAGAATTTCGCTATTTTAGAGCGCGCGGGCGATGTCGGCGGTACGTGGCGCGACAATACCTATCCCGGGTGCGCCTGCGATGTGCCCTCGCACCTCTACTCCTACTCCTTTGAGCAAAACCCCAACTGGACGCGCTCTTATTCGGGGTATGCGGAAATTCACCAGTACATTCGCGACACGGCCCAGAAATACGGCCTTCGTCCCCACCTGCGCTTTGGTGTCAGCATCGAGAAGGCCGAGTTCGACGAACAGGCGGGTGAGTGGACGCTCTATGCCGAGGGCGGCGATCGCTACATTGCCCGCGCTGTGGTCTCTGCGGTGGGTGGTTTAGTCGACCCCTCTTGGCCCCAATTTGACGGCATGGATCAGTTCAAAGGTGATATTTTCCACACCGCTCGCTGGAATCACGACGTGGATCTCACGGGCAAGACAGTCGCCATTGTGGGAACCGGCGCCAGTGCCATACAGGTGGTGCCCTCCATTGCCGACAAAGTGGGCGAGCTCAATGTGATTCAGCGCACTCCGCCCTGGGTACTGCCCAAGCCCGATACCCCTATCGGTGGCTGGATGAAGTCGCTGTTCCGCAAATTCCCCGTGGCGCAAAAAGTGTTCCGCAATGCCATTTTGGCCCTCTCCGAGGGCGTGTTTGGCCCCTTGGTGATTCTCGATACCCCGCTCGATAAGGGGCTGCAAAAAATTGCCAAGTTCAACATCGATCGCAATGTAAAAGACAAGACACTGCGCGAAAAGGTAACACCCGACTATGACATCGGCTGCAAGCGCGTTTTGTTCTCTAGCGATTACTATCCCGCCTTGAATAAAGACAATGTCAATGTGCTGACCGAGGGCGTGAAAGGCTTGAGCGAAAAGGGTCTTATCCTCAGTGACGGCAGCGAGTTAGAGGCCGATGTCGTCGTCATGGCGACGGGCTTTAAAATCAATATCTCTGAGCCGCCCTTTGAAATTGTCGGTCTCAACCAGCAGCGCATTAAAGACTTGTGGAGCGGTGCAGGTGGCAAGGCTTATAAAGGCATGGCTTCTTATGGCGTTCCCAATTGGTTCTTTATGTTGGGGCCCAATACGGGGCCCGGCCACACTTCGGTACTGATCTACACCGAGGCCCAGGCCAAGTACATCACTCAGGCCATTCAGGAAATTTTGAGCAAAAACCTTAAATACCTGACGGTCAAAAAATCGGTGCTGGATAGCTACCACAAAAAACTGCAACAGCGCATGCAGTACACCTCGTGGACGTCGGGTTGCCAAAGCTGGTACTTGGACGAGTACGGTGAGAATCACACGCTGTTCCCCGGTCTCGCCACCGAGTACGCACTGAGTGCTCGCCAGTTTGATGTCGACGAGTACGACACAGAAGCGGCCTGACTTAGGCCGCGACAAATGGAGCGCTAAAAAGGCGGGCTCGGCATTGGCGGAGCCCGCCTTTTTTATCCGATTTATCGCCGCCTCCGCGCAAAATATGCTAGCGTAATCGCAATGATTTGGAGGCCATATGATTACGCTACACCACCTTGAAAACTCTCGCTCTCAACGCATTCTCTGGTTGCTGGAAGAGCTGGGCGTCGACTACCAAGTGAAGCACTACCAGCGCGATCCCAAAACCATGCTGGCGCCGCCCGAACTGTATAAAATTCACCCCTTAGGTAAGTCGCCCGTTATTACCGATGGCGAGCAGACCATCGCCGAGTCCGGCGCCATTATCGAGTACCTTATCAATGCCTATGGTCGCGAGCAGTTCAAGCCCGCACCGAACACGGCGGAAGAGATGCAGTACACCTATTGGATGCACTACGCCGAGGGCTCGCTGATGCCTTTGCTGGTGATGACGCTGATTTTTACCCGGATTCCCGAGTCGCCGATGCCCTTCTTGGTACGCCCCGTGGCGAAAGGCATCTGCTCGCGCGTTAAAAGCGAATTTTTAACGCCGAGGGCCCAAGAACAATTGGCTTTTGTCGAGCAGCACCTCAGCCAGAACGAGTGGTTTACAGGCGAACAGCTTAGCGGTGCCGATTTCCAAATGAGCTTTCCCCTTGAGGCGGCGGGCTCCCGCACCGATTTAAAAAGCACGTGCCCGAATATCGTTAAATGGTTAGAACGCGTCCATGCGCGAAAAGCGTATCAACGCGGTTTAGAAAAGGGTGGCCCCTACGATTATGCCTAGCCATATCTCGTGCCACTGAGTAACGAAGCAAGAGAACAAAAACACATAGACTGGAGAGATCGTATGCAGACGGATCAACGAGAGAAACTCAGTACGACAACGGTCGTATTGCACTGGATTGTGGGCCTGTCGGTATTAGGCCTGCTGACAGTGGGGATTTATATGGATCAGACTCACACCTACGCTTTATACCCCCTGCATAAATCCTTTGGTGTGCTCATTTTCTTTTTAATTGTGGCACGCGTTGTATGGCGCATAAAAAATGGCTGGCCCGAGCCTGTGGGGGAGTACCCCAAGGCGGAGCAGCTGCTGGCTAAAATCGTTCACTATGTCTTGTTGGTGGGGATTGTGCTGATGCCGATCTCGGGCTTTTTGATGTCGGCTGTGGGTGGCAACGGCGTTGAGTTCTTCGGTCTCGAATTGGTGGCGCGCAACCCCGACCCAGCCAATCCCAGCGAGACCGTATCGCACAATAGCACCGTTTCGGGTGTGGCTCACGAGATGCATGGCATTATTGCCTACACGTTAATCGTCGCCATTGGCCTGCATATTGCGGGTGCATTGAAACACCATATCGTCGATAAAGATGGCACGCTTCGTCGCATGTTAGGGCAACGCATTCGCTAGAAATAGTGTATTGGCCAAGAGGTATCCCGAGGTCAGCCCCACCGTCCAGACGGGATGCGGCATTTTCGAAATACTCGGCATCGCGCTTTTTTCAATAATCCTCGTCATTCCCGCGCAGGCGGGAATCCAGCGTCTTTGAGTGAGCCGAGGTAACTGAGTTCTGTCGTGTTCGTCATTCCAGACTTGCTCTGGAATCTCCAAAACGGAGGCAAAGACCATGAATCGAGTTCAGGGTGACGGGGAGATGAGTCGAGTCCAAGGTGACGAGGGAAGAAGGCAAGTGTAACCTGTCACTGTCGTCATTCCAGACTTGATCTGGAATCTCCAAAACGGGGCAAAGACCCTGAATCCAGTTCAGGGTATGAGAAAGTAACAACCGCTACTCGGGCGAAAAAAAACGCCCAACATCAAGGCCAATGACCATTTAAGGAACGAGCATCTGACTCCCAGCGCAGGCGGAGCAGATGTTTAACTAAAGGAATCCACCATGCGTTTTCTGAAAATCCTTTTTATCGCAGCTGTCATGTGCAGCTTAAACGGCTGCTTTATGGCGAAAGAGAAACCCTATATTGAAGTGGTAGAGGGGTGGTTTTATACGCCGAATGGGAAATATGAAGTGGGCTTGGTATCAGAGTTTCAAGGCAGTACATCTTGGAGTATATCGACAAATAGTGATAAGCACGTTGCTCCTAATGTTTATTTAACAGGGATAGGAGAGGGGATGGAGGTTCTTTTTGGGCCGCTCACACACTATAACAAGGTAATGCTGAATTATAGAGTTAGAAAGGACGGTTCTTCTTTCATTGGTAAATTAAGCGCTGAATACCAATTTAAAGGGGAAGTTTATAAGGTTCACATTAATGATCCTTTTGATGGGCCATTTATATTTGGGGGAGGGGAGGTAGAAAATTTTCAAATGTTTCCAGATGACACCCCACACGCACTCGCTAGATACGGCACCGTGCTTCGCGGCGGCGGCCTAACCAAATCCCAACTGGCCGTCTATAAAAAATACGAAGACGAGCCGCATCGCATTACTATTCCCTTCAAAATCGGCGAAGACGAATACAAATTTGATGTCACCTTTAAAGTTACCACCACAACCGACTGGGTCGGTGGTGTGCCGGGTATGTGAGTGCCGTCTCGATGTGCACGCCAAGAGGCGAATCGCTACCACTTTACAATGCCGCGGGTGACTTTAACGCCACCAGAAAGCATTGAGCCACCATAGGTTTTGGTTAGCCTTAACAGTGTTTTGTGAAAGCCTAAGTTGGGAAACGCCGCTTCGACGTCTTTGATGGCTTGTTTGCTCATGCCTTTGCGAAGCGTGCCTTTTGAGGCGTCAATCCAATCGGCTTTGCGGCACGCTTCAATGACGGCTTGGTGTGGGCCTTTGTACGGAAAAGTTTTGTGATGCCAGTGTATGGCGCCGCGCAGAGCCTCGCTGTCGAGCCCCCAACCGTACTCAGCGTTATCTGCCAAGGCTAAGGCCTCTGAGGGCTCAAGGTAGGCGAGTTCGCGGTCTGTCCAAAGCCCAATGTCGTGGTAGACAAAGGCCGTTTCCACCAGCTCTTCGTGTTGCGGATTATTGCCCAAGAAGTACATGGCGTAGGTAATGGCTCGATACACATGGTTTCGATAAGCGGGGAAGTCTCTACCCATGAGGTGCTGGTAAGAAGAGAGCCGTTCTTCGACGCGTGGGCGATGTGTTTTTATGGGAATATCCATCGTCATTACCTTACCTTTTAAAAGGGGGCCGTGGTTGCCTATCCCTCGAATGAAACCGTTTCAAAGTGTGGGTTCTCAACCAAAACGTGCAACTGCTTTATGGCATCTAGAACGACTGCCACCTCATCGTTTTCAACTTGTAGTTTGATGCACTCTTCATTCAAAGGGTTTCTGACTGTATCGAGGGCTTTCCCAGCAATGATTTCACCCGATTTCATCGTGAGTTCGACCGGGTACTTAAACAGGCAAACGATTTCTATGTAATCGTAGTGATCACAGCTGATCATTTTCTTTTCCCTTTAGATTCAAGCGTTTCAACCAGAATGCTAGCACTCTTTTTTGACGTATGGCTTCTTTATCGGGTTGGGGCATGACATTTGTATTTTCTTATAGATAGAAAAATACCGGTGTCGTATTTATTGATCTGCGCGATCCATACGCTTTTTGGTGTGGCGGGTGGCCTGAGCCTGTGTGGGGTCTTCGGGCCAGTAGTGTTTTTGGTATTTGATGCGTAGTTCTTTGCGCACCTCGGGGTAGGTGTTTTTCCAGAAGCTGGGGAGATCCTGTGTGACCTGCACGGGGCGCTGAGCGGGGGAGAGCAAGTGGATCATCAGCGGACAGTGGCCGTTGGCAATGGCGGGCGTGTTGTTGAGACCAAAGAGTTCTTGCAGGCGCACGGCGAGCACGGGAGGATGCTCGCTGTAGTCGATGCGAATGTGCGAGCCGCTGGGCACCACAAGGGTTTCCGGGGCGAGCTGGTCAATGGCTTGTTGCTGCTCCCAGTCTATTTGCCCGAGCAGTAGAGATTTCCAGTCGAGTTGGGCCAGTTTATCGAGGCTGTTTTGGTGGCCCAAAAACGGCAGCAGCCACTCTTCGAGCGTGTCGAGTAAATGTGCGTTGCTGAGATCGGGAAGAGGCGCGCGAATGCCCAGAGGGTGGTTGCTCTGGTTTTGTTGTCGCTGCAAAAACATCACGCGCGCTTGTAGCGATTGGGCGGCTGCGTTGAGGGGTAGCTCGCCGCGTTGGCGCAGCCCCGCTAGCAGCGCGCGCTGGGTCAGTGCTTGGTTGGGGCGAATGTTTTGACGCGCTAATACAAGGGCGCCGAGGCGAGCGATGCGCTCGGCACTGACGCGTTGTTGAGCCTCGTCCCAACTGACGCGCTCCTCGTGGCGAATGAGTGTACTTAAATGCGTTTCGATGGCGTTTTTTGACAGGCTCGCCGCGCGAAAAATGCGGGCGTCTTTGCGCTGGCCATCGAGGTCGCTAATAACGAGGTAGTCCTGAGCGGCGAGTGGGTCGTCGCTGATAAAGAAAGCGCCTTTGCCACCCGAGAGCAAAAAGCGCCGCTCTCTATCGTGGCGGTTCTGTGCAATGCGATCGGGATAGGCCAGAGCAAGGAGCAGGCCGAGTTGTTCGCTGTGGTCTATGGTGTCTGTGGCGTCGCCCGTCAGTGCGAGGCGGCGCAAACGCTGCGCCAGCTGTTGGCTGCGCTGTAGAATGGCTTTGATGGCTGGCGACGCCGATGAGCGCTTCACCGCGTCGAGGCGCCGTTGTAAGTCTGCCGATTGGCTTTTCTCTTTGGGCAGCGGGTCGCGCTCCTCTAGCAGTGCGGCCAGAGTGCAGGCGGTGTGCTCCGCCTGCCAATATCGGCTGTGCAGCAACATGTGGCCGAGTCGAGGGTGCAAACCAAGTTGTAGAAGGTCGCTGCCATGTGCCGTAATTCGGAGTTGCTCGTCGATAGCGCCGAGGCTGAGAAGGAGTTCTCGGCCGCGTTTCACCTGTTGTTCGGGCGGCGGGCTGAGCCAGTACAGTTCGCTTAAATCGGTAATGCCCCACTGGGCGATTTCTAGCAGGGCGGGGGCGAGATCGCTGTGCTCGATTTCGGCGGGGCTGTGGGCGGCGCGCGTGTCGTTTTCGCACCAGTAGCGGTAGCACACACCGGCTTCGAGTCGACCCGCGCGGCCGCGGCGCTGATCGGCGGCATCGCGGGCAATGGCTTCGGTGACAAGGCCGCTCATGCCCGTATTGGGTGCGAAGCGAGCGCGGCGCTGAAGGCCGCCGTCGACCACAATGCGAATGCCCTCAATGGTTAAACTGGTCTCGGCGATATTGGTGGCGAGAACCACTTTGCGCTGGCCCTTGGGGGCGGGTGCGATGGCGCGATCTTGCTCGGCCTTGGATAGCGCACCGTAGAGCGGGGCAATCTGTGTGTCCTCGTCGACGCGGGTTTGAAGCCGTTGCGCCAGTTGTTGAATCTCGCCTTGGCCCGGCACAAACACCAGCGCACTGCCGTGTTCCTCGGCTAGGGCTTTTTGTGTGAGCTGGGCCAATCCATCGAGCCAGGCGCGCTTTTCGCGGGCGGCTGGCGGAGCTTTTGTGAGATAGCGCGTCTCCACCGCAAAGCTGCGCCCTTCGCTGGTGATCATCGGTGTGTGGCTGCCGTCGATGCGGCTGAGCAATTGTTGAATGCCCGCGCCGTCGAGGGTGGCAGACATGATTAACAGGCGCAGGTCTTCGCGCAGCAGTTGCTGGCTTTGCAGGCAAAATGCCAGGGCGAGATCGGCTTGTAAGCTGCGCTCGTGAAATTCATCAAACAGTACGGCAGCGATACCGAGAAGCTCTGGGTCTTTCTGCAGCATGCGCGTGAGTATGCCTTCGGTGACCACTTCGATGCGTGTGCGGGCGCTGACTTTTGTGTCGAGGCGGATGCGGTAGCCCACGGTATCGCCGACGCGCTCGCCCAGCAGTTCGGCCATGCGCTCGGCGGCGCGGCGAGCAGCGAGCCGCCGCGGTTCGAGCACAACGATTTTTTGCCCTTGGAATAGTGCGTGGTCGAGTAGGGCCAGCGGCACGGCGGTGGTTTTGCCCGCCCCTGGAGGCGCTTGCAGTATGGCGCGGTTGTGTTGTGTGAGTGCATTCGACACATCGTCGAGCACGGCGTGAATCGGCAGTGAGGACAGCATGGGTGGATTATAACGGATTGGCTGTGTTGGGTAGGGTGTGTGGTTGGGTGTTTTGGCACCCCCTCTCCCCAGCCCTCTCCCGCGAGGGGAGAGGGGGAGCCATTATTAAAGCTCCGGGCTCTGTAGAAGGGCGCTTTTATGCCGGTGGGGGCTCGATCCGACTCACACAATAACCGTTGCGACTACCATGCAATCGACCCGTGCACCCAAGGGCATAAAAGGCGCCTCCCAAAAAAAACTCAACCACAAAGTTAGTTCTCTCTTTTGCGGGGAGGTGAAGGCAGACATAAAAAAAGGGGCCGAAGCCCCTTTTTTTGTCGAGTGAAGTCGGTGACTTACTCGGGTGTTACATTGCTCGCCTGAGGGCCTTTTTGACCGTCAGTGATTTCAAAGCTAACCGCTTGGCCTTCAGCCAGTGAGCGGCGACCAGTGCCGTTGATGGCGCTGAAGTGAACAAATACATCGGGGCCACCTTCTTGCTGGATGAAACCGAAACCTTTGTCGTCGTTGAACCATTTTACGGTTCCGTTGATTAGATCAGACATTGTAAAACCTCTATATAAAAACACGATTCCTCACGGAATCCATTACTCGGATGTTGCTGGTAGAGAAGAACTGGTAGTGCGTGAGAGCCGTGTTCAGAGGTGTTTCTGAGATTCGTCTTTCTTGCAGTGGAGCCCTGTCCCGTACCGAGACAAGGGCCATTGTGCGGCTCGCGGTAGTGCGCTGCAAGCTTTATTTTATGAATTTTATATGGCGGAGCCTCTTCAAACTGAGAGGCTCCGCCGTTTTAACGCAATACGAAGCGGTTTAAACCAGCTTTTCGCCATTGTTTTGGTGGGCGCTTTCCGCTTGGCGTATCACGCGCTCGATGAGCTCGGCGACGCTGGGGATATCGCGAATTAACCCCTGTGTTTGACCGATAAACTGCATGCCTTTGTCCAGATCGCCCTCTTCGGTGGCCGCCATCAGGCGCGGGGTGGCAGCGCCGAAGTAGGCCAGCAGTTTGATCTTGTCGAACATGACAAACAGGCCGAGCATAATTTTCCACACGGGCTGTCCGACTAACTTCGCAGCTTGCGTCGCCTTAATCGCCGCTATGGGGAAACTCATGGGGCGCTTGGTGAGTTTTACCGCCGTCGGTGTCTTCATGTAGCGCGCGGGGATGCCATCAAAATTGGGTGAGTACACGGTATCGCCTTGATCTTTTTTAATGGCTTCATTTTTGATGTTCTGGTGCAGTGGGCTCTCTTGGCAAGTGGCGAGACGAGAGCCCATGGCGATACCGTCGGCGCCGAGGCTGAGTGCGGCGAGTAGGCCGCGGCCATCGCCAAAGCCACCTGTGGCGATGACGGGGATGTCTACTGCATCGGCAATAGTGGGCACTAGCACCAGCGAGGTGACATCACCGCCGTGGGCGGCCGCCTCGTGGCCGGTAACGAGCAGGGCGTCGGCGCCAATGCTTTGCGCGGAGAGAGCGTGCTTGACAGTGGTGACGGTGGCGATGACTTTGCCGCCGTACTCGTGGGCGCGCTGAACCAGCCAGTCACCTTTGCCGAGCGAAAAATTGATGACGGGAACCTGCTCTTCCAAGGCGACTTCGGCATTCTCCTTGGCGCCGGGCATCATCAACGTGCAGCCGATGCCAAAGGGTTTGTTGGTCAGTTCGCGGATTTCTCGAATGGACGCGCGGGTTTGCTCGGGGGTGAGGGGGCCAGTGGCGAGAATACCTAGGCCTCCTGCATTGCAAACGGCGGCCACCAGTTTCGGTTTAGAAATCCAGCTCATGCCGGGCAGTAAAATGGGATGTTCAATGCCCAGTAGTTCGGTAATGCGTGTTTTCATGAAGTTCTCCGAATTGTCGCGGTACTTTATCAGAGGCTCGAATAGAGGGCACGAGAGGGAAGGGGACAATTCACCAACATTCGCGCCGACTTTGTTTCAAATAGACACTATAATAAAACGTATGAAGCAAGTGATGACACGGTTGATGAAGCATTGTTGGGCAGCCTGTACGGCACTGCTGTTTTGTGGCATTGCTGCGGCCGATCACACCGATCGCGTGGGTGAAGAAACGCTCACTATCTACTATGCCGCCTACGATCATCCACCGTGGATGATTCAAAAAGAGGGAGCGCCCGATCTGGGTGTGACGCCAGAGTATATTGCCGACCTAGAACACCGAGCGGGCAACTTAGATGTGGTCGTCAAACCCGTGCCTTTTCAACGCGCGTTGGTCGATTTGAAAGAGGGGCCAGTGGACATGATTGCCTCCAGCTTTCATCCAAGCTTAGAGGCGTTTGCAGAACCCGTGGCGGAGTTCGGTCTTTTGCAAATGACGCTGTTTACCCAGAAAAAAATTAAAAGCCGCAGTGTAGAGGCATTGCCGCCAATGACGGTGGGCTATTTACGCGGCTTGCCTATACTGCCTAGCGTCGACCGGGCCGACCATTTGGAAGTGGTGCGCGTTAACTCCGAGGGCAGCGGGTTTGCGGCGGTAGATCTCGGCCGCTTAGATGGGGTAATATTTGCCGAAGTGGCTTACCGTTACTATGCTGAAAGCATGGGCTGGAACTACGGTCATCTTAATCAGGCTCTATTTTTAGGCTCGGTGCCCGTATACGCGTGGACGCAAAAGGGGCGGTCAAAGGAGGCAAGCTTCCAGCGGCTTGCAGAGGTGTTGCAAGAAATGAACGCCGACGGCAGTTCAAATGCCTATATGACGGGAGTGGGAGTGGATTTTGGACACTAAGCGACTCAAGCACGGAGTGTGGCTGCTAGCGATGTGGCTGGTGGTTACAGTGGCGAGTGCCGAGGAAAAACAGGTGATCCAATTCGGTGCTTATGAGGCGGCACCGTGGTTTATTCCTGGCGGTGAAGCGGCTCGCGAACAAGAGGAGCACAAGCACGGAATTATTCCCGAATACATGGACGCGATTATGCACCGCTCGCCCTCCTTGGATATACGGATTGAGCCGCTGCCCTTTCGTCGTGCGATTGTCGATTTGAAAAACGGCCGCGTCGATATGGCGGCCGCACCCCGCCAAGCGGATCTCAGTGAGTTTGCCGTGCCTTTGGCGAGTTTTGGGCGCGTACAGATGACGCTGTTTTCCCGTGAAAAAATTCAAGCGAAGTCCGTGGAAGAACTGCCGCCCATGAAAGTGGGTTACCTGCGGGGACTGCCGTTGTTTCACGAGTATATGAAACAGCCTCAAATTACCTTGGTTCCCGTCAATTCGGGCAGAAATGGATTGGATGCTCTAGAACTTGGCCGCCTTGATGCGGTGATGTTGACCGAGGTGTCCTACCGCTACCAAACAGTGGTTCGAGACTGGGATTATTCGCACTTTCACCAGGTTCTATTTCTTGGCGAGTTAGAGTTTATTGCCTGGGTGCACAAAGATCACGCCAGCGATACGCGATTTAACACGTTGAAATCCGAGTTAGACGCGATGCACGAGGATGGCACGGCCAATGCCTATATGGCGGGCATTGGTGTCGATTTCCAGCCTTAGGGGCAATATCTATCCTAATTTTACTGGCGCTTTTGTCGGCAATTCTGTCTTTCCTAGCCAGCCTAGGGGCTGGCGGCATAGCCTCATTCGTTTAGAGTAGTTGGCACTGCTAACGATTAACGAATAGGGGAATAATCATGTCCATGATGCAGCAACCCATGCTGATTTCGTCCATTTTAGAGCACGCCATTGTCTCGCACCCCAATGCGGAGATTGTCACGCGCACCGTAGAGGGCCCCATACATCGCTACACTTATGCAGAGGCGGCCAAGCGCAGTAAGCAATTAGCCAATGCGCTCGGCGATAAACTCGGCGTTAAACAGGGCGACCGCATTGCCACATTGGCGTGGAATACGTCTCGACACTACGAGTTGTATTTTGGCGTGTCGGGCATGGGGGCTATTACTCACACGATTAACCCACGCCTATTCCCAGAGCAAATTGCCTATATCGTGGGGCATGCGGAAGATCGCTATTTGTTTGTCGATCTGACCTTTTTGCCGTTGATTGAAGCGTTAAAAGATAAGCTGCCCAGTTTAGAGGGCGTGGTCGTTTTAACCGATCGCGAACACATGCCCGAGAGTGATCTGGAGCTGCTTTGCTACGAAGAACTGATTGCCGATTGTAGCGAGACTTACGAGTGGCCCGAGCTTGATGAAAACGCCGGCGCCGCGCTGTGTTATACCTCGGGCACGACGGGCAATCCTAAAGGGGTGATGTACACCCATCGCTCTACAGTGTTGCACGCCATGGCCGCTTGCCAGAACGATGCGCTGGGCATTGATGTGGACTCCGCTATTTTACCCGTTGTACCTATGTTTCACGTTAACGCTTGGGGTACGCCCTACGCCGCGACCATGATGGGGGCCAAAATGATTTTCCCCGGTGCGGGTATGGATGGTGCATCGATCTATGAACTCGTCGAATCGGAGAAAGCCACTCAGTTGTTAGGCGTGCCAACTATTTGGCTGGGGCTTTTGAACTACTTGGATGAAGTGGGCAAAAAGCTCGATACTGTGCACACGGTGGTTGTCGGCGGCGCGGCGGCACCGCTTTCGATGGTTAAAGCTTTTCAAGAAAAGCACGATGCCTTTTTGCTGCACGCTTGGGGCATGACCGAGATGAGCCCCATCGGCACGGTGAATTCGCTGACGCAAAAAATGCGTGAAATGCCCATCGAGGAGCGCTATCAGCACCAACTTAAACAAGGGCGCGCGGTGTTCGGCGTTGAAATGAAGATTATCGATGACGATGGCAAGGCACTGCCTCACGATGGTGAAGCCTATGGCCGCTTGTTGGTGCGCGGCCCTTGGATCGTTGACGAGTACTACAAAAACGAGGATCGCAGTTCTTTTGTCGATGGCTGGTTCGATACGGGAGACGTGGCCACTATCGACTCCGACAACACCATGCAGATCGTCGACCGCGCCAAAGATGTGATTAAGTCGGGCGGCGAGTGGATTTCCTCGATCGAGTTGGAGAACCAAGCGGTGGGGCATCCCGACTTATCCGAGTGCTGTGTGATCGGTGTGGCTCACCCCAAATGGGACGAGCGCCCTCTGCTATTAGCGGTGCGCAAAGAGGGGACGGACCCGAGCCCGGACAGCATCCGCGAATTTTTAGAAGACAAAGTGGCCAAGTGGTGGCTGCCCGATGCGGTGGTGTTTGTCGATGAATTGCCCCACACCGCCACGGGCAAACTGTTGAAAATCGGTTTGCGCAAAGACTACGCCAACTATTTGACAGAAAACGGTCTAGCGTAAGTGGGTTAGGCTAGGCACAAACGACTCAAGCCCCCGTTCGGGGGCTTCTAAAATTGATGTGAAAGATTTTGAAACCCCATGAAAACGCCTTAAAGCTGCTAAACAGCTGGGATGCGAACGCCCAGCAGTGGTTTGAAGCCGTTCGCGACAGTGCGATTGAAAGCCGCCGCTTGGTGACCAATCAAGCGATTCTTGATGCGATCACAGCACAGTCTCCCAAGCGCCTGCTAGATGTGGGCTGTGGCGAGGGCTGGCTAATGCGTGCGCTGTGCGAACACATGGGTGAAAAGGCGCCTGAGATGCTGGGTGTCGACGGTTCACAATGGCTGATCGATCGCTTAAACGCACTTGGCGGGCGGGGAGTCTGCGTCACTTATGAATCTTTAATCGAGACACCTCACCCTTCGTTGCAACAGGGGGACTTCGATTTGGTTGTGGCCAATTTTTCGCTACTGGCCGATCACTGTGTGGAATTGCTACAAGCCTTGAGGCCGTGCTTGACGCCAGAGGGAAAGCTGTTGGTTCAGACTGTGCACCCCCACAGTGTTTCCCCGTCGGCCCGCGAGGGCTGGAGAGAAGAACACTTTGAAAGTTTTTCGGGCAATTGGCAGGCCATGCCGTGGTATTTTCGCGACCGAGAGGGCTGGTTAGAGGTGATGACTGCTAGTGGGTTCACGGTCGAATCGGTGAAAGAGCCGCGCCACCCACACACAGATCAGCCCATCTCTTTGCTAATGACAGCGGCTTGCTGACTGGAGGAGTGCCTGATGTTAAGTGTGGACTATGCCCGCAAACTGGCTCAGTACAATGCGTGGATGAATCGGCGCCTCTTTGAGGCCTGTCTGACACTGCCTGCTGAGGAGTTGTACCGAGACCGAGGGGCTTTTTTCGGCTCCATCTTTAAGACCTTGCACCATATTTACAGCCGAGATTTATCGTATCTTTCGCGTTTTACGGGAGAGCCCAAGACCGTTCCCGCACTCGATCAAATGCTCTGTGAAGACTTTTCTGAACTGCACTCGCTGAGGCAGTCGTTGGATCAGCGTCTTCAGGAGTGGGTGGGAACCTTAGAGGCGTCTTGGCTGTCCGAGCCCATGGTGTTTACCAGTGTGGTCGACGGCAAGGCGCGTCAATTGCCCCGCTGGCTGATGTTAGTACACATGTTTAATCATCAGACGCATCATCGGGGCCAAGTGACGACGCTGTTGTCGCAGCGGGGTGTGGATATGGGGAGTACAGATATTCCCTTTATGCCTGACGCCAGCCACATCCTCTAGTATCTCTTAAGGCGCAATCATGCTGAGTTTATTAACACAGGGCGAGTACGGCATTTTTATTTTGGTGTTGCTGGCGATTATTTTATCGTTGACGCTGCACGAGTTCGGCCACGCCATCGTGGCCCGCGCACTGGGTGACGACACCGCCGAGCGTTTGGGGCGACTCACACTCAATCCCGTCTCGCACATTGATCCTATGGGATTGTTAATGGTGGCGACGGTCGGTTTTGGCTACGCCAAGCCCGTGCCGTTTAACCCCAATAATCTACGCATGCACTGGGGGAGCGCGCTTGTCGCCGCAGCGGGGCCCGCGATGAATTTGGTGCTGGCGATTCTAGCGGTCAATGTACTGGCGCTGGCGGGCGCTCAGGGCTGGATGCTGGGTGAAACCCAGCAGACGGCGCTGGTGCTGATGGTTCATATCAATTTGCTGTTGATGCTGTTTAATTTGCTGCCACTCGGGCCGCTCGATGGCCACTACATTGCCTCAAAAATGTTGCCGCCCCAAATGGGGCGCCGCTACGATGCTTTTAATGCGCAATACGGACTGTGGCTCTTTATGGGCTTGATCGTGCTGAGCATTTTGGGCTTTCCTATCTTTGACGGCTTGCTGTCTCTCAGTAATGCGATGATTCCCTGGATTACTTGGTTGGCGTAGTCCTTTGCTTTAATCGTGATCTTGCCGCTCTAATTTTTGACCACAGTGCAGACAATATTGTGCGCCATGTTCGTGGTGTGCGCTGCTGTGCTGAGGACAATACAGTTGTCGGTCGCCCCTTTTCATATTTGAGAGTTCCGAGGTGACAATTCCTGTGGGCACGGCGATGATGGCGTAACCCGTAATCATAATAGCCGAGGCGATGGCTTGCCCGAGCGGCGTTTGCGGCGAGATGTCGCCATAGCCAACCGTGGTGAGAGTCACAATCGACCAGTAAATACTGCGGGGGATACTGGTAAAACCGTTTTCAGGGCCTTCGACCAAATACATGAGGCTGCCGTAGAGAATGGTCAGCATGCACACGGTAAATAAAAATACGAGTATTTTTCGACGCGATTCGACAAGGGCTTTGACGAGAAAGTTGGCGTCTTTATCAAAACCACTGAGTTCGAAAATTTTAAAAATTCTGAGCATGCGCAACGCGCGTATCGACAGCAAATAATTGCTACCCGGGAAGAGCAAGCTCAGATAAGTGGGCAAAATCGCGAGTAGGTCGATGACGCCGTAAAAACTGGTGGCGTAGGCGCGTCGGTCACTGCTAATCCACAGCCGCAAGACGTACTCGGCTGTAAAAAACAGGGTAAAGCCCCACTCCACCCAGTAGAGCCACTGGCCGTAGGTTTGATGGATGCTTTCAACACTGTCGATTAAGACGATGCCTACACTGATACAGATGGCTATCAGCAATAAAATATCAAAGTTGCGTCCCGCCGATGTTTGATAGCCAAAAATAATCGTATTGAGACGATTTTTGAGTCGTTGAGTGTTGTCCATTTTAGGCGTCAGTCGTAGGTTGAATGACGACAATATGCGCTCTCAAAGCGCTGATCTCAAGGGGGCGACCACTTCTTCCAAGGCGGGGGGGCGAGGCTGTGACAGCATCGTCACCTATTATTACGAGTAGGTGATGTCATGCTTTCTGTGATTCGATTTGTCTTTGCTTGCTTACAAGCGTTGTCTCCCTCGCTGGCGGCTAAGCTGGCGGTGCGCTTGGCTTCAAAGCCTCGGCGCTTTCCGCGCAAGCCGCGAGAGCAAGAGCAGCTCGCCTCGGCAGAGCGCATAGAGTTTATCGGCTCGAAGGGACGCCGCTGTGTGGCGTGGGCCTGGGGCGAAGGGCCGATTGTTCTCGTCGCCCACGGCTGGGAGAGTCGCGGCTCACAAATGGCGACGATGGCCATGGCAATTGCTGATCGTGGGTATCGAGCCGTGGCGATCGACTTTTCCGCCCACGGTGACTCCGAGGGAAAATCGGTTAGCTTCAAAGATTTTGGTGAGGATGTTTTGGCACTGTCTCAGCAATTTAGTGAGATCGAGGCGTTCGTTGGCCACTCGGCGGGGGGCGTTTTGTCGATGGGAATGCGCCAGAAAGGCTTTCGCGCCAAGCGTTATTGCACGTTGGGATCACCTACTGCGCCCTATCCAGCGGTTGAGGGTATTCGAAAAATTTTGCAGCCCAGCGAGAAAACCTTAGACGCCGTTCGTGCGATCTACGCTCGGCAACTCGGGGCCACTTGGCCAGAAATCGAGGCGGGCCTCGCCTTCCGCGAGCCCGACGGTGAGCTTCTTATGATTTTCGATCGCGATGATAAAGAGGTTTCTCACACGCAGGGTGAGCTGATTCAAGGTGTTTGGCCAAGCGCTCAGCTGATCAAAACGCAAGGTTTGGGACACCGACGCTTGATGTGGGCGCCCGATATTGTCGAGGCGGTCACTTTGTTTGTGTCCACTGGGGCGATTGAGGGAAGTGCTCTAAGTCCATCCGAGGAAACTCAGAGCACCCTGTTAGGCAAAACAGCGAGTTAAACTAAGCCTTTTCGCCGTTGAGTTGTTCTTTGACGAAGGCGTCAAACTCAGTAAAGCCGCCGATGTGCTCTTTGCCGTGAAAGATTTGCGGCACCGTGTGCACGGGCTTACCGACGGTTTTTTCTAAATCGGCTTTGGAGATGCCCTCGGCGTGAATATCGATGTAGCGGTATTCGAGCGACTTAATCTCGGCAAGTTGCTTAGCTCGAGTGCAAAAACCACAGCCTTCGCGACCAAAAATTGTAATGCGTTCCATGAGTGTGCTCCGATCGTTGTGTGAATGCCGTTATTCTACGGCAGGCTTGTGATTAGTAAAAAAGCTTGTTTGTATGACAACGATAGCTTTTGCCAAGGCTCGCTATAAGCATAGTGATAATTATTCTTAAAAAGATGGGCCGTGGGTTTGGCTCAGGGCGGCCTCTGCTTTATGATAAGCGACTGTTTTTTCGTACCATACGCGCCAAACTGGAGAAGCGAATGATCAAGATTGGTTTGTTTTACGGCAGTGACGAAGGGGCGACCCGATACTGCGCAGGTCTCATTAAAGATCAATTCCCCGAGGGGCAAATTGATGTGCACGACATCGCTGATGCCGATCCGGCAGATTTTGGCGAATACGAATTTATGATTTTGGGTATCCCCACTTGGGACTTTGGCGAATTGCAGAGCGACTGGGAAGAGTTCTGGGAAAAGCTGGAAGGCATCGATTTTAGTGGCAAGATTTGCGCCTTGTTCGGCTTGGGCGATCAGCGCGGCTACGGCGACTACTACCTAGATGCGATGGGTATGCTGAACGATGTGATCGAGGGCAATGGCGCTATTGTGATTGGTAACTGGCCCATCGACAGCTACGATTTTGAAGCATCGAAAGCGCTGATGGACAATGGCACCCACTTTGTCGGTCTCGGTTTGGACGAAGACCAGCAGGAAGAGCTGACTAATGAGCGCATCGAAAAGTGGACGGCGCAAATTAAAGAGGAAATGGGGCTGGGCTAATTACCTGTGTCTCCGGTTCTTTTAGAAAGCGGGCTACGGCCCGCTTTTTTTTGGTGGCAAGCTTTTGTATATATCAGTTTAAAAATGGGCTTTGAGTCCCAAATTTGTTATTTTGTGTTCATTGAATTGCCATTTCTGCGGGTTATAGGATCGAAACAGTAACAGTATGTCTGATGATTCAAGCCAAATAGCTTTTCATAAAGCGGTTCGACAGCTTGTGCGGCCACTGGTGCGTTTGGCGATTAAGCGAGGTGTCTCGGTTAATGATCTCTACACTTGGCTGAAAGCCATTTATGTGGAAGAGGCTGAAAGCTTCAAAATCGAGGGTAAAAAGCAAAGTACTTCGCGCATAGCTTTGCTCACAGGTCTAGATCGCAAAGAAGTGGCTCGATTGCGCAAGCTAAATCAAAATATGGATCAGTTGTTACACCAGCAAGCCAAGCGTACGAACCGGGCTATTCGCGCGATCAATGCTTGGCAAAAAGAGGCAGCCTATTGTAAAGACGGCCAGCCTAAGCCTTTGCCCTTATATGGAGATGGCGCCAGCTTTCAACAATTAACATTTGAACATTGTGGAGACATTTCTGCTGTCACAGTGCTCAAAGAGCTGGAGCAATCGGGCTTGGTAGAGGTTGGTTCAGATGATGTTATCACCTTAAAGGACAGCAGCTATATTCCCCATGAGGACAATGAAGAGCTACTTCATTTAATGGGGCAGGCAGGTCACGATTTACTCAGTAGCGCCATCTATAACATCAACCAAGCAGGCAAAACGTCGCGACTGCAGTTGAGTGTCGCTTATCAGCGGATGAATAAGCATGTGACGAATAAGTTGAAAAAGCTTATTGAGACCGACAGTTATGAGTTGCTTAAAAAGCTTGATCAATGGATTGATCAGGAGCTAGATCAACAGCAATCAGAAGATGATGAACCACAGTATCGAGCTGGGGTTGGTATCTACTACTTTGAAGAGCCCTATGGCCAAGATGACGACCAATGAAGCAGTTTTTATCGTATTTATTTCTAGCCACACTCTGCTTACTAACAGCGTGCAGTGACAGTGGTTATCAGACAGCTGGGAACGATGGTGGAATTTCAGGCACGGGGGATGGTTCCAGTAAGAGCACTATTTCAGGTGGTGTGTATAAAGGCCCGATGATGAAAGGGGCCGTGATTCGATTTTTTCCCGTGAGTGAAGGAGTACTGGGAAGTCGAGCTGTTTTGAGTGAAGTATTGTCGGATCAAGGTGATTTCTCTATTGATTTGGACAGTGGGTTATACGCCGTACAAGTGGTGGGCCGCTATTATGATGAAACCAGTGCCGCATTTTCGAGGGATCCACTGAGGATGAAGGGATTCGTTCAAGTGTCGAACAGCAAGAAAGCCTTTATCAATGTTTTTACGCATTTAGCCTACGATTATATTGCAGCGCAGTTGCAAGAAGGGGTGGCGTTTTCTGTGGCTAATGGCAAGGCTAAATCAAAGGTGCTGGCTCTGATTCAACCAATCACTGGGGCAAGAGAGGTCGAGTCCGCGTTCGGTGCAACAGGGCTAACACTGGCTGATAACCCTAATGGAGACGACATTGCTTACTTGGCTTATCTGTCAGCTTTGATAACACAAACGGCTAAGGACCATCCCAAGTTAACGGTACAAGGCCTGCTTTCCACATTATCTGAGGACGTTCGCGCTGAAGCGGAAATTGATCCAGACACCTTAGAGGCTTTACTAAGTTCACATGCCAATATCGATGAGCGCGCGGTTAACCAGAACTTGGGACAAATTTTTAACACGAATGAGGTGGCTGATATTGTGAGCACAGTCATTGACATCGATGAGTTTAACCCTGCCCTTGCTGCGCCCACTTATGCTTTGGTGAATAGCAGTACGGCTTATCGCTTTTATTTCGATGGTTCTTATGATGATAACGGCGGTGTAGCAGGCCGGGCTATGATTACAGGTGGTCAGTATGAAATTCAGATCAGCCAATCTGAATTCTTTAGTACATTGGAATTAACCGATACAGGAATAACCAATAGCTTTGAGTTTTTTACGACTAGTTTCACAGGCCCTGGAAAGCGCTATGTGCGAGTAAGAAAAGTGAAGGATAATGGTCAGGTTGGACAGTGGTCTGGCGTATTGGAGTTTGTGATTTAGCATAAAAAAGGGAAGAGCTTAGCTCTTCCCTTACTTAGATGGTCAGTGACTACTTAGTTATCAAGCCCGTCACCTGCATCGGGATTCATATCCTTAACAATCACCGTGCCCGCCGCTGTGCCATCGGTTTTCCACAGCTCAACCCCCTTGTCGGGTGTATAGCCCGCCAGCAAGATCGAACCATCCGATAACTCTAATACAGGCGCTGATGGCGTTTCGTAATAGTTGTATCCACCTAGAGACAAAAAACCCGAGCTGCCTGTTCCAGGAACAACATCTTTAAGTAGGGCAGTCCCCGCTACAGTGCCATCGGTTTTCCAAAGCTCGTTACCATTAGTCGCATCAAACCCATCAAAATAAGTTCCATTTTGCGTAACGATAATATCTGAAACTGATCCC
The DNA here is from genome assembly GCA_000155715.1 of gamma proteobacterium HTCC5015. Lineage (GTDB taxonomy): Bacteria > Pseudomonadota > Gammaproteobacteria > HTCC5015 > HTCC5015 > HTCC5015. Next base: position 125,718 of record DS990604.1, read on the forward strand.
GCACTACTGTGCAGCGAAATGGTTCCCGCCTCGGTACCATCGGACACCCATAATTCACTGATGGTACTCGCCGACGAAGGACGGGCGGTAAAAAATAATTTATCGTTAGTGGCGGTTAAATAACGAATACGCGAGCCATTATTATTGAAGCTTCCCGAGGTCTGGGTATTGATATTTTTCACCAATACTGTGCCTGCCGCTGTACCGGCGCTGCGCCACAGCTCTAGCCCTTGCGCATTACTCTCGGCAGCAAGGAAATAAATATTACCGCCCATGCTGACTATATCACTCACTCGAGACTCCGTAATGCCAGGAAAAATATCCTTAACCATCACGGTGCCCGCTACCGTTCCATCACTTTTCCACAACTCGGCACCCGTCACATTATCATAGCCTTTAAAGTAAATGGTTCCGTCCAAAACAAGCATCTCATCATAAGGGACAACGGGTGCGCCTATACTAACCGTGCCTGCCTCTGTGCCGTCGCTTTTCCACAGCTGGTAACCATTAACCCCATCATGTGCGCGAAAATAGATGTCAGAATTGAGAACAACAATACGCTCAACATTTGAACTATTAGCCCCAGGGTTAATATCCTTGACCATCATGGTACCTGCTGCCGTTCCATCCGTTTTCCAAAGCTCATTTCCAGTCGCACTCGCATAAGCATCGAAGTACAAGGTATTTCCCACAACAGAAAATGTCTCGATACTAGTGTTTGCTGAGCCTGGGTTAATATCTTTTAGCATCATCGTGCCAGCTTCCGTGCCGTCACTAACCCACAACTCCCTGCCGTTAATGCCATCCTTGGCAGTGAATATAGCTTTGCCATCTAAACTCCCTATCACTCTCACATCTGCAGAGCCACTTTCGTTAATCACCTTAACCATAGCTGTCCCAGCTTCAGTGCCATCAGTTTTCCATAACTGGAAACCGTTAACGCCATTACTCGCACCAAAAAAGTGAGTTCGCACTTCTGGCTCGCTGGCTGGCGCTGGTGTCTCAACCACGGAAGACGCTCCATCTGGAGCGTTTGAACTGCCCCCACCACAGGCGGCCAACAGTAAACTGGGTAGTAATAGATAATGCTTTTTCATAAGGAGAC
>DS990603.1 GCA_000155715.1 gamma proteobacterium HTCC5015
TTTCCAAGGCCATGGAGCACAGGAGTAATCCCATGGCTCATCGTAAAAACGATGGCTACAAGATTATTTTTCGCGCTTACATTCGCAAGAATGGGAAGATCATTCGCCCCAAGAAGGGCAAAGCTTTTCCCATTAAAGTGCGTGTTAAGCAAAAGCGTTAAATAATGGCCAAGGCTAAGAGGGGGCACTGCCCCCTCTTTTATTTCCCGGGCCAGGCTTAAAGTTCTTATCCAGCTTCTCTTCAATTTTTTTGAACAACTCTAAAGCAAATGTATCGCGTCTTTTTGGTTTACAGTCCCCGTATGGCCTTGGCTCTTTAAACCCGTCGTAATCCAATCGGAAAATTTGTTTCTTCTCAAGACCTTTTAAATCATGTCTAGCAAAATCAATAGGCTGCATCATAACGGGAATACAAGCCTTATTGCCTGAAATAAAACTAGGCAACTCACTCTCTTCAATATATTTTGAGCCCAAAAATGCAGGACTCACTAGAAGTAGACCGAAGTCACAACTTTTGATAGCTGTTTGAATTTCTTCGCTCCATTCCTCACCAATTTCAATAGCTCGATCATCCCACATTTCATATTTGTATCGTGCAGAAGCGGAAAAATGATCCTTCATTTTTTCAAGGAACTGGAACACGGTCTTTTTGTTTCGATGCGCATAGGAGACAAAAAAATTGACCTTGACCTTTTTACGAGCACTCATCTTTTTCGCCTTAATTATCTCTGGTGTTGACTCTGACCTTGCCGGTAAGCAGATCCTGCATTAGAGCTTGTTTCATAATTACATATGCGTCTAGTTGAGCTGCTTTAGCTCTAATTCTATTTCCAACAGCTTCGACCGCTAGAGCAATTTTTTCCTGCTCCTCCAGTGGCGGGCATGGAATTAAGTAATCTGAAAAAACCTTAAAATCTATACTTTCAACTGTATTTCCCGCCTTCAAAGTTGCCCTGAGTACCTTATGGTTGTTCGCCTGAAGGTATTGAAAGACAAATCTCTCAGAATGGTCAGAATTAACACTCAAAGCTCTCATATCCTGATTGAGCGCCAAATCGCAAGATGCCAAGGCCACAGGCAATGTATGCTTTAAAATTCCACTACGCACCACTACTAAGACAGAATCACGACTGACTAGATTCGTTGATGACTCTGAAATGGCTTCCTCTGTGATTTGATCAGATGTTTGGGTAATGAACTCTGACTTCATGTCCTTTGGTGACACCCAAGGTATATTGCCATTCCAATAATCTTTATTGGACTTGCTAGGGGTTCCTCCGCCTTTCCATTTGCCAAGGTCACCAAGCGCAACAACATCCCACCCCTCCGGAATCCGCCCCACGGGCGAATCCTTGAACGCGGCATGCCCAATGCCTTTGGTCAATAGCTCCTGCATCATGCCGGTTTTCAGGTCTTTCAGCTTGTCGATCTGTGCGCGTGTTTTTTCGATTACTTCATCGACGGAGGACAGGATGGCTGCGATTTTTTGTTGTTCGGGGAGAGGGGGAAGCACGAAGTCCAGATCAAAAAAATCACCAACACCTACATTGAGAAGCCCGTGATTTCTGGCCCCTTCCTTGGCAATTTCGTTGATCTCCTCGATAAACCAGTGACTATCAAAGAAATAGGCTGCGAATTTATCGTCAACGCCTTCTCCTTTCATGGAGAAGCAAATATACAGGGGGGAAAGAACTCCCTCATCGTACATTTCAAGCCTACGAACAACGCCTACCGGGTAGCCGTGTGAGTAGCTTTTGTTGTATGCAAAATCGCCCTTCTTAAGATGAAAGTAGTTGGAGAGGTTATCGCTGGCGACAATCTTGTTAAAGAAGTCTTTCTGATTAACTAGCCCGTGCACAGCTGAGATGGTAAGCACATTGGTATTACCAGCAGAGTTTCGCCGTTTCATTCTTTCCGAAACTGAAGATAGGGGCACACGTTTCCAGTCTTTAGGTATTGAACTAAACATACCCCAGCTCCTGCAGATACCCTTTCATCACGCTTTCCGCTTCCGCCACCTTCGCATCCAGCTCGCTCAGTGATACCCGATACTTGTCCCACCAGCGCTCAAGCTGGGCAATGACCTTGGCATCCACCTCACCCACGGCATCCCGAATGGCTTCTTTGCTGTCGATCTCCGGCTTGAAGTCGTAATACCCTTCATCCGCTGAGGGCTCTTCATCCCGCTTCACAAACACCACAGACACATCAAAGCCTTCCAGTATCTCTTCGCGGATATACTCGTTTTCCACTTCCCGTACCGGGATGCCGCCGTGGAGGATAGCGCGTACATCGTAGATTTCCGGGGGTGGGCTGGTGTCGGCGTAGCGGCGGATGTTGAGGTTGAAGTCGTTTTCCTCGATTTCTTCCAGCGGGACGACTTTTGAGTAGCGCTTGATGTCGGCGAAGTTCTCGAAGGTGTTTACGATCTTTTCGATATCCTGCTGGCGCAGTTTGTTCTGGTTTTTGCCCTCTTCGTATTCCAGTTCGCTGTTGATAAACAGCACCTTGCCCTTGCGCTCTTGGGGTTTGTTTTTGTTGATAATGAGCAGGCAGGCGGGAATGCCGGTACCGTAAAACAACGCTGCGGGCAGGCCCACTACGGCTTCCAGCAAGTCATCTTCAAGAATGCCTTTACGGATGGCCTTTTCACTGGCGCCCCGGAACAAGACACCGTGAGGCATCACCACGCCCATCATGCCCTCGGCATTGAGGCTGGCGATCATGTGCTGGACGAAGGCCAGATCGCCGGCGTCCTTGGGCGGGGTGCCATAAGGGAAGCGGCCATAGGGGTCGTTCTCGGCCTCTTCCTTACCCCATTTTTTGAGACTGAAGGGGGGATTGGCGATCACCCGGTCGAAAGTCATCAATGAGCCGCCCTGGGTATGCTGCGGGTCGCGCAGGGTGTCGCCCTTGCGGATGTCCGCGCTGTAAACCCCGTGGAGGAACATGTTCATCTTGCAGATCGCCCAGGTGTTCAGGTTCATCTCCTGGCCGTAGAGTGACAAGTTGGACGGATTCTCGCCGTGTGTGGCCAGATGGTTGCGGGTTTGTACTAGCATCCCCCCTGACCCCGCAGTCGGGTCGTAAATCCGCATGCCGGCGTGGGGCTTGAGCAGGGACACCAGCAACTGCACCACCTCTGAGGGCGTGTAGAACTCCCCGCCCTTTTTGCCGGCGCTGTCGGCGAACATCTTGATCAGGTATTCGTAGGCGGTGCCCAGCAGATCCGGGCGCTCGAAGTCTTCGTTGCGCAGGCGGTGGCGACTGAAGTGACTGAGCAAATCCTGGAGTTTTTTGTCCGACAGCTTGTTTTTGATATTGAAATCAATGGAAACCAGTACGCCTTCCAGGGAACCGTTGTGCTCTTCAATTGCTTCGGTAGCCTTGTTCAGTTCTGCACCGATGTCGTGCTTCAGGTCTTTGATGGCACCCCAGCGGGCAACGGGCGGTATATAGAAAGTCTTGTCGTATTCGTCTTCATCGTCCGCCAACTCGCGGGCCTGATCTTCGGACTTGCCCTTACCCATGTAGTACTGAACAACACTTTCCTGTGCCTCTTCAAAGGCATCGGACAAGCGCTTGAGAAACATCATGCCGAAGATGTAATCCTTGTACTCCGAGGCATCCATATTGCCCCGGAGAATGTCGGCGGCTTCCCAGAGAAAGGATTCGAGTTGTTGCAGGGTAATGGTCTGGCTCATTTTGAGTGTTCTGCGTTCAGTTGTGGTTTTAATCGCGTGACAACGCTCAGCACCACGGCCAAGCTGAAATAGGAGTCAATCTTACAATGGATCACTGTTTATTAAGGCTCATTTGCATCCAAAACAAAGCTTACGCCGTTGAGCTTATAAAAATCTAGGGCAATGGTGTACACCTTTGCCTGTAGATGAACAGGCAAGATACGCGACCATTGCGACAGTTTGAGTCGCAAAAATCTTGGGTATTTTTAAGCCTGTTCAACCAAGGCCCAACTCGGCATTCGCTGTTGACATTGATCCGTCTTGCAGAGGCTGCCCCCGTCGCGCAGCTTAAAACGGTTAGCGATGTTTTACGGCGGTTCGGTTCTAGTTGTTCTGTTTATCCCCTCTCCCTAAAAGAGAGGGGTGTTGTGTTTAGGCTTCTAGCAGTTTGATGATGTCTGCTTCGATTTTTTCGGGTTTGGTGGTGGAGGCGTAGCGTTTGACGGGCTTGCCGTTGCGGTCGAGTAGGAACTTGGTGAAGTTCCACTTGATGCCCTTGCCGAGGGTGCCCGGCAGTTCTTCCTTTAGATACTGAAACACGGGGTGGGCTTGGTCGCCGTTGACGTCGACTTTTTCAAACATGGGAAAAGACACGCCGTAGTTCAACTGGCAGAACTCGGAGATATCGTCGCTGCCGCCCGGTTCTTGCTTGCCAAATTGATTGCAGGGAAAGCCCAGAATCGCCAGCCCTTTATCGGCGTATTTCTCGTGCAGTTTTTCCAAGCCTTCATACTGTGGTGTAAAACCGCACTTGCTCGCTGTGTTCACCACCAAGGTGACCTTGCCTTGGTAGTCTTTCATTTCAATGTCGGCTCCTTTTAAAGAGCGCGCACTCAGGGTGTAAAATTCACTCATCATCTGTCCTTTCATCGCGATTGAAATAACGGTGTGGGGCAGCCACGGTCTCGGGGCGCATCCACAACCAAACGGCCACTGCGATCAGCAGCACACTTAAGCCACACTGTACGCCAATGGGCCAAGATAAATTGAAAAAAACCGCTATCGAAATGGCCATCGTTATCGTCGCCAGCCACTTGGCGCGCCTCGGTACGCTGCGGTGCTGCCGCCAAGCCAATACATAGGGGCCGTAGTGCGGGTGATCGAGCACTTTTTGCTCAAGCTCGGGCCAGCCGTGGCTCGCCGCCCAGGCGGCGACAATCCAAAAAATCACCGTGGGCAATCCAGGCAGGGCGATACCGACAACGCCTAGAGCAAAAAAACACACGGCCAAGGCCGCCCACAGCCAGCGCATTAGGCGGCCACCCAAGCCGCGAGCACATGGCGCACGCGCTGCATGCTACGAGCCAAGGTTTGGTAGATTTCATCCAGCGATAATTCGCTGTCGGCGATGCCCGCCCCCCAGTTGGCGACCACCGCAAGACAGGCGTAATCGAGCTCGGCCTCGCGCGCCAGTGCCGCCTCGGGCATGCCCGTCATCCCGACCAAGTGTGCGCCGTCGCGAATCAACCGCTGCACTTCCGCCGCCGTTTCTAAGCGCGGCCCCTGCGTCGCCGCGTAGACGCCGCCGTCCACCGCGGGCTCGCCCGCAGTTTGCGCAGCTTCGAGAAGCGATTGGCGCAGCGCAGGCGTGTAGGGCTGAGAAAAGTCGATGTGCTCCACGCCCTGCCCGTCATCGTAAAAGCTCTGGGGGCGCCCCCAAGTGTAATCGAGGATTTGATCGGGCACGTTCAGTGCGCCGGGGCCATTGGGCTCGACAAGACCTCCCACGGCGGCCACCGCCACTATCTGCTGGGCGCCCAGTTGTTTTAATGCATGGATGTTGGCGCGGTAATTGACGCGGTGGGGCGGCCATTGGTGGCGCTCGCCGTGGCGCGACAAAAACAGCAGCGACTGACCTTCGTAGCGACCTTGGATAACCGGCGCCGATGGCTCACCGTAAGGCGTATCGACCTGATGGCGGTGCTCGATGACCAAGCCATCCAGCTGCTCCAAGCCCGATCCACCAATGACGGCTCGCATACTTAAATGCCTTCGATTCCGTAGATGGCGCGCAAATTGCGGAAGTAACCTTTGTAGTCCATTCCACAGCCGAATACGAAGCGGTCTGGCAGCTGTAAACCCACGTATTTGGCGTTGACGCCCTCGCAGCGGCGATCGTGCTGCTTTTCCGTCAGCACGGCCATGCGAACGCTGGCGGCCCCCTGCTCTTGCAAGGCGTTTTGAATGGCGGCCAAGGTGTAGCCCTCGTCGAGAATATCGTCGAGCACCAATACATGGCGGCCCGCCACCTCTGCTTGGGGCATCGCTTTCCACACCACCTCTTTGCCCACGCTGTCGTCGCCATAGCGAGTGGCGTGCAGGTAATCCACTTGCATGGGAAACTCTAGGCGCTTAGTCAGCTCGGCAGTGAAGTACAAACCGCCGTTCATCACACACAGCACCAGCGGGTCTAGGCCCGTGTAGTCCAGCGTAATCTTGCCCGCCATCTTGTCCAAACACTCCGCAATTGTGGCCTCGTCGTGAAGCACTTGTGCGGTGTGATAGATCTTCATGGCATTGTTCAAATCGCTCATTCGGCGCTTTCCTGTTTTTCTGTGTTGTGTTTCGCCGCGTCGGCAAAGGACTGAAACTGAAGCCCGTCGGGCATGTGCAGCGTGCGCGTGGGGAAGGCGATCTCGGCGCCGTATTCTTCGATAATATCCGCGATTGCCAGCAGCACCGCTTGGCGCACTTTGTGGTACTCCACCCAATTCGTGGTTTTGGTAAAGGTGTACAACATGATGTCCAGCGAGGAGCTGTTAAATTTATCAAAATTCACGATCAACGTTTCCTCTTGATCGATGTCCTCGTGGTTTTCCAGCATAGAGCGTATGTCGGCGACAATGTTTTTGACATGGCTTAAATCGTCGTAGCGCACGCCGATGCTCTCGCTGATGCGGCGGTTGAACATGCGGGAGGGGTTTTCCACCACGATATTGGTGAAAATGGCGTTGGGTACATACAGCGGGCGCTTGTCGAAAGTGCGTATGCGCGTAATGCGCAAGCCGATGTCCTCAACCGTGCCCTCGATATTGCGATCGGGGGAGCGCACCCACTCGCCAACGGAGAACGGGCGATCCAAGTAAATCATCAAGCCGCCAAAGAAGTTGGCCAGCATATCGCGGGCGGCAAAACCCACGGCGATGCCGCCCACCCCGCCAAAGGCGAGCACCCCAGACACCGAGACGCCGAGACTTTCCAAACCGACCAAGCTGCCGGTAATGACCAGCGACAAGCGGCCCAGCTTACTCATGGCCACCGCCGTGGTCGGATCGTAGGCGGGATCGGCGCGGCGCCCCGCTTCAATCACATTGAGCTCGGTGTTTTTTACCCCGCGCACCAAAAACCAAATAATGCAGACCACTAAACCAATGCGGCGCATGGGGTCGGCAATGTCGTAGAGTGCTTCGCCGGTTTTGCTGTGCAAGATTTCAATTGCCAAACTTAAACCGATAATCCAAACCAACAGCGATATCGGTTTCGACAAGGCGTGCACAAAGGCGTCGTCCCACTTGTTTTCTGTTTTGGTTAAACCATTGGCGATATGGTGAATGACGAGGCGCAGCACAAAATTAAACAGCACCGTGCCTAACACCAAGGCGAAGATGGTCAGGCGCCAATCGTCAAAAAAGCCATTAAAGCCTTCGATATCAAACCAACCTTTTAACTGTAAAAAATCCAGCATTGCTTACTCCTCCAATAAACGGGCGGCCCAATCGCGCCCGTTTTGCCACTGTAGCGAATCGGCTAACTGCGCGCCCTGTGGTGCGCTAAAACTCCCTTGCATACGGGCTAGGCGATCGGCGCGCCAATCTTCAGGGGGGCGCAACTGCTCTACCACGCGCTCGGCGATATCGGGGTGGTTGCACACCAACACCATATCGCAGCCCGCATTGAGGGCGAAGTCGGCGCGCTCGACATAGCCAATGCCCAAATCGGCGCCATCCATACTGAGATCGTCGCTAAACACCACACCATCGAAGCCCAGATCGCCGCGCAATATCTCGCGCACCCAGCGCCGAGAAAAGCCCGCGGGCTTATCGTCGACCTGCGGATACAGCACATGGGCGGGCATGACCGCGTCCATGCCCTGCTGCGCCAACTGGGCAAAGGGCATCAAATCCGTCTCTTTGATTGCGGCTAAGCTGCGATCATCAACGGGTTTCTCGGTGTGAGAATCGCCCGCTACAAAGCCGTGACCGGGAAAGTGCTTACCCGTGGCGGCCATACCCGCCGCCTTCATGCCACGGATAAAGGCACCACCCAGTTCGACAATCTGCTCTGTGGCGCTGTGGAAGGCGCGATCGCCAATCACCTCCGAGCCGCCGTAGTCGACGTCGAGTACGGGGGCAAAGCTAAAATCCACGCCTACCGATTGCACCTCGGCGGCCATGAGCCAGCCCAAGGCCTCGGCGGCTTGATCGGCCTGCTTGGGGGCTCGCTGCCACAGTTGGCCCAACTGGCGCATGGGGGGAAGCCGTGTAAAACCCTCGCGAAAACGCTGAACGCGCCCCCCCTCTTGATCCACGGCAATGAGCAGATCGGGGCGGATCGAGCGAACTTCTCGCGTGAGCTCGGCAATCTGCTGGGGGCTTTGATAATGGCGAGCAAAGTAGATCAAGCCGCCCGTGTTGGGATGGCGCAACACTTCGCGCTCCACAGCATCAATCTCTGGGCCGCGCAAATCCAGCATCACCGCACCTGGCGGTAAGCGTGTGGGCTGCTGAGCACTCATAGGCTTTCCACGAGTACGCTGGCGTGGGCGGCAATACCCTCTTCTCGCCCGGTAAAGCCGAGCTTTTCCGATGTGGTCGCTTTGACGCTGACACAGTCCACCGCAATGTCCATTGTCTCGGCAATGCGCTCGCGCATGCTGACAATGTGGGGCGCCAGCTTGGGTTTTTGCGCAATCACGGTCATGTCCGCATTGTTAACGCGAACATCGCGATCGCGCAGCTGGCGCATGACGGCGCTCAACAACTCGCGGGAGTCGGCGCCTTTAAACTCGGGATCGTCGTCGGGGAAAAAGTGGCCGATATCGCCCAGCGCCATAGCGCCGAGCAAGGCGTCGCACAGAGCGTGAATCACCACATCGCCATCGGAGTGCGCGATCAAGCCTCGGCTGTGCTCAATGCGCACCCCTCCGAGCATGACGTGGTCGCCTTCACCAAAGGCGTGAACATCGTAACCGTGACCAATTCGAATCATCTGTTAAACCTTTGTCTCGCGCTCTTGCGCCTGCCAGTACAATTCCGCCAGTGCCAAATCTTCGGGGCGGGTGATTTTGATGTTGTCGGCGCGCCCCTCTACTAGGGCGACATGGCCACCCGCGCTCTCCACGGCCATGGCTTCATCGGTAATCGGCAAGCCATTGGCGATGCCGTCTTTAAGCGCCGCATACAAAGTGCCGTAGTGAAAAACCTGAGGCGTCAATGCATGCCAGAGGTGCTCGCGCTCGACCGTCTCCTGCACATTGCCGTTTTGGTCTGAGCGCTTCATGGTGTCTTTCACTGGCGAGGCCAGTAAGCCACCGTGCCCTTTGGCTTCAACCGCGTCGATGAGCGCTGCGATATCGCTGCTGCGCACACAGGGCCGCGCGGCGTCGTGCACCAGCACCCAGTCGCTGTCGCTCGCTTGGCCTTCTAACGACTTCAACGCATTTAGTACGGAATCTCGGCGCTCTTCTCCGCCGGGCGCTTGGCGTATTTTGTTGTTCAGCGACTCCGGCAAACGCGCTTTCACAGCGGGCCAGTGGCTGTCTTGTGAGGAAATCGAAAGGCTTAATACGGCCTCTGGCAGCGCTTGGTGTAAACGCATCAAGGTGGCTTCCATGATGGTGCGCTCGACAAAGGGGAGATATTGTTTGGGGCAATCGGCACCCATGCGTTTGCCAACGCCAGCGGCGGGTATCACGACCCAAATAGGTGTTTTTGTCATTGATCCCCCTCCTCTTTTGTCTCGCTCGTGGTGCTGCCTATGACCTGATAAAAGACCTCGTCTTCGGCAATCATGCCCAAGTCATCGCGAGCCCGCTCCTCGACCGCGTCGAGGCCGGTTTTGAGGTCTCGGACTTCGGCCTGCAGCGCTTGGTTGCGCGCTCTGAGCTCTTCGTTTTCCCGCTGCTGCTGGTTGAGCTCTTGTTTTAAATGCCACCACTCGGGCACGCCGCCCTCACCAAACCACAGCTTAAACTGCAGTACCAAAATACCGCAGCACAGTAGCCCGATTAGCAGATTCCTTTTCACGCCTTCCCACTCGTATCAGGGCGTCTTAATCTCATCCGTCGCCCCAACATCAATCGCCCCACCGCGGAGCGCCCCGTGTCGAAGCGCTTGAGGCAGCGCGCTGTCGTCACAGCGCGCACCGATTAAAAACCGATATTGAAGGCCGACTTGCCGGCGTAGATCGCACGATCGCCCAGTTGCTCTTCAATGCGCAGCAACTGATTGTATTTCGCAATGCGATCCGAACGCGACATAGAGCCCGTTTTAATTTGGCCCGCGCGCGTCGCCACCGACAAATCGGCAATCGTCGTATCTTCGGTTTCGCCAGAGCGGTGCGACACCACGGCGGTGTAATGAGCATCGTGTGCCATTTTGATGGCGTTCAAGGTTTCGGTGATCGTGCCGATTTGATTCACTTTAATCAAAATCGAATTGCCTACGCCCTGTTCAATGCCTTTAGACAAGATGCTGGTATTGGTGACAAACAGATCATCGCCAACCAGTTGAACGCGATCACCCAATTTTTCTGTGAGGATTTTCCAGCCGTCCCAGTCGTTTTCATCCATACCATCTTCAATAGAGATGATGGGATATTGATCCACTAGGCTGACGAGGTAATCGGCAAAGCCTGCCGAGTCGTATGTTTTGCCTTCCGATGCCAAGTTGTATTGACCGTTCTCGCAAAACTCTGATGAAGCCACATCCAAACCGAGGAAAATGTCTTCGCCCAGTTTGTAGCCCGCTTTGTCGATGGCCTCGGCGATCACATCCAGAGCCTCTTGGTTGGAGCCCAAGTTGGGGGCAAAACCGCCTTCATCGCCCACCGCTGTGCTGTAGCCTTTATCGCCCAGCACCTTTTTTAAGCTGTGGAAAATCTCTGCACCGTAGCGCAGCGCTTCGCTAAAGCTCGGCGCGCCGACGGGCAAAATCATAAACTCCTGCAAATCCACCGAATTGTCGGCGTGGGCGCCCCCGTTAATGATGTTCATCATGGGCACGGGCAGCGTGCTCTCGTCGCCACCGAGTGAGGCGTAAAGCGGCTTTTTGTTCTCCAGTGCGGCGGCTTGAACCGCGGCCATTGAAGCGGCCAAAATCGCGTTGGCGCCGAGCTTGCTTTTGTTGTCTGTGCCGTCGAGATCGATCATGGTTTGATCGATATCGGCTTGGGCGTTGATGTCCTTGCCTTTGAGCGCATCGGCGATGGGGCCGTTTACATTGGCGACCGCATTCAATACGCCTTTACCTAGGTAGCGGCTCTTGTCGCCATCGCGCAGTTCGACGGCCTCGCGTTCACCCGTTGAAGCGCCCGAGGGAACAGCGGCGCGACCCACCACACCCGACTCCAAAGTGACATCCGCTTCCACTGTGGGATTGCCGCGCGAATCGATCACTTGGCGGCCCTGAACAGCAACAATTTTAGACATGTGTGTCTCCGTCTCGTTAATTCAAAAAAGTAAACTTACAGGCCTTGTTCGGCCAGAGGCTGTTGTTTGACGGTATCGTCAAGCACTTTCATTGTGTGCAACAGCGCTTTCATTTGATCGAGCGGCCAGGCATTGGGGCCGTCGCTAAAGGCATTGGCGGGATCGGGGTGGGTTTCCATAAACACGCCCGAGACACCAGCGGCGATAGCCGCGCGCGCTAACACGGGCACGAACTCGCGCTGTCCGCCCGAAGAGCTGCCCTGCCCGCCCGGCAGCTGAACCGAGTGCGTGGCATCGAACACAACGGGGCAACCCGTCTCGCGCATCACGGCCAAGCCGCGCATATCCGACACCAAGTTGTTGTAGCCAAACGAAGTGCCTCGATCGCACACCATGATTTGCTCGTTGCCTGTTGAGCGCGCTTTACTCACCACCTGTTGCATGTCCCAGGGGGCGAGAAATTGGCCTTTTTTGATGTTGACTGGCAATCCCGCCGAAGCCACTTTGAGAATGTAGTCCGTTTGGCGACATAAAAAGGCGGGCGTCTGCATCACATCGACCACTGAGGCGACTTCGTCAATCGGCGTGTACTCGTGAACATCGGTAATCACGGGCAGATCGAACTCGCTTTTCACTTTGGCGAGAATTTCCAATCCTTTTTCGAGCCCCACGCCACGCGGGCTATCAATAGAGGAGCGGTTCGCCTTGTCGAAGGAAGACTTGTAAATAAATGGAATACCGAGATCCTGCGTCAGGCGCTTCAGCGTTTCCGCCGTGTGCATCGCCAGCGACTCGCCTTCAATCGCACAGGGACCTGCAATCAGGAAAAACGGCTGATCGAGCCCGACTTGATATCCACATAAATCCATTACTTCGCACCTTCAGCTTGTTGATGGTGGGCCAGAGCCGCTTCGATAAATCGAGTAAACAGGGGGTGGCCATCGCGCGGGGTCGACGTAAACTCGGGGTGGAACTGACACGCCAAGAACCAAGGGTGGTCGGGGTTTTCGATCATTTCCACCAAACTTTTATCTTGGGACAGGCCAGAAAACACCAAGCCCGCTTTTTCTAAGGGCTCGCGGTACTGGTTGTTGAATTCGTAGCGGTGTCGGTGGCGTTCGACGACGCGCTCCGCGCCGTAGACATCGCGCGCCAAACTGCCCTCAGCCAACCAAGCACCCTGGGCACCGAGGCGCATCGTTCCGCCGAGATCGGAGTCCTCATCGCGAGTTTCAAGCTCGCCGTCTTCGGTTTGCCACTCGGTAATCAGGCCAATCACCGGGTGCTGCGCGTCCTGCTGAAACTCGGTACTGTGCGCCCCTTCTAGCCCTGCCAAGTGGCGGGCGTATTCGATGACGGCCACTTGCATGCCGAGGCAAATACCTAGATAGGGAATGCGGTTTTCACGGGCGTAGCGCACGGCGGCAATCTTGCCTTCGACACCGCGCTCGCCAAAGCCACCGGGCACCAGAATGGCGTCGACGCCCTCCAACTCTGCCAAACCTTCGCGCTCGAGTTTTTCAGAGTCGAGATAGCGCACGTTCACTTTGGAGTAGGTGTGAATACCCGCGTGAGCCAAGGCCTCGTTCAGCGACTTGTAGGAATCTTTGAGCTCGACGTATTTGCCCACCATGGCGACCGTCACTTCGTGCTGCACTTTTTCCAGCGCCTCAACCACGGCATCCCATTCGCTCAAGTCGGCGGGGCGGCCTCCCAAGTTGAGTTTTTCCACCACTAAGTCGCCCAAACCTTGGGCGTGCAATTTGCGGGGAATTTCGTAGATGTTTTTGACATCGACCACCGAGACCACAGCGCGCTCTTCGACATTGGTAAACAGGGCAATTTTGCGGCGCTCGCCCTCCGGCAGCGCCTCTTCGGTACGGCACAGCAAAACGTCGGGCTGAATACCGATAGAGCGCAACTCTTTGACCGAGTGCTGAGTGGGCTTGGTCTTAATTTCACCGGCGGTGCTCAAGAAAGGCACCAGCGTCAAATGTAAAAACAGGCAGCGATCGCGCCCCAGTTCGACACTCATTTGACGAATCGCTTCCAAAAACGGCAGCGATTCGATATCGCCCACCGTGCCGCCAATTTCGACGAGAGCGACATCCGCATCGCCCGCGCCCTTCATCACCAAGCGCTTAATTTCGTCCGTAATATGGGGGATTACCTGCACCGTGCCGCCGAGGTAGTCGCCGCGGCGCTCTTTGGCGAGCACATTGGAGTAAACGCGCCCCGTGGTGAAGTTATTGGCCTGAGAGGTTTTTTGGCGAATAAAGCGCTCGTAGTGACCGAGGTCGAGATCGGTCTCCGCCCCATCCTCCGTAACGAAAACCTCGCCGTGTTGAAAGGGGCTCATGGTGCCAGGATCCACATTGATATAGGGATCCAACTTGAGCATGGTGGCCTTCAAGCCGCGCGCTTCGAGAATAGCTGCCAGAGAGGCCGCTGAAAGCCCTTTGCCAAGGGATGAAACTACGCCGCCTGTGATAAAAATGAAACGAGTCATAGGAAGGGTTCGCACTCAAGTTGTGGGTTAACTCAAGTCTGTGAATTCTACCCGAAGCCCCCTGCGCCCACAATGTAAATTACCGCCGCAAAAACGCGTAAAGATCACGTCATCAGCGCCTTTTTATCGACTCTAGCGCCAATTGACAGCCGCGCCTGTACTGTCATCGCTATGACATGGATATCAATTTATACTGCTCGCTTTGTAAGAAACTCGCCGCAACGCCATGAAAATCTGTGTTATTAGCCTGAAAAACAGTCAAGAACGGCGACAAGCCGTCAAGCAACAAATGGATATTCTGGGCATCGACTTTGAGTTTTTCGACGCCATCACCCCCGACGATCCCAGCTGCCGATTCTACCGTCGCCTCGACAGGCGCAAATACCTGATCAACACCGGCCGCCACCCCTCACCTACCGAAATAGCCTGCTACGCCAGTCACTACGCATTGTGGCTTGAGTGCATCCGCAGCAAATCGCCCATGCTGATCATGGAAGACGATTTCACCTTAACGCCGGATTTCAAAAACGCCTTGGTCGCCTGTCAAAGTCTCGCCGACCAATACGGTTACATCCGCTTACAAGAAGAGTATCGCGCCCGCAGTAAAGCAATTTTAAAACACGGCGAATTTACCCTCTCGCGCTATACTCGCGTGCCCCACTGCATGATGGCGTACAGCATCAACCCCAGCACCGCCAAGGCCTTTGTTCGCCTGAGTGAAACCCTGTCGGCCCCCGTCGATGTCATGCTCAAAAAGCACTGGGAACACAAGCAAGCCATATACGGCCTGACCCCCTATTCCGTCATCGCCTCTCCACACAGTAGCGACAGCACAATCAAGGGGCGGCAGAAACACCGAAAACCGCTACATATTCAATTGCAGCGCTTCCTCACGAAAGCCACATGGCCTGTGAGAAATGCTTTGATCTACTTCACGTGGCGGTTTGGTTAGCTGCCTACCTCCTTGTCCCGCCGCCGTCATTCTGTACCTACCGTCATCATCCTGAACCCACCGCCGTCATCCTGAACTTGATTTGTCTATAGGGACGTCGGCCCGGGGGCGGGAGTTCTACCGTAGGAGCTTGCCCTGCAAGCGAACAGAACTCGAGCCGCGCTGGTCATTCGCCTGCAAGGCAGGCTCCTACTAGGGCTTTTGCGCATAAAAAAGCCCGCAACAGGTGCGGGCTTTTAAGAATAATGGCGGAGAGCGAGGGATGGTACCACCGCTGCGCGGTGCGCTTGCAAGCTCGCGCGGTCTCGCGGCAAAGCCGCTCGGCTCGAACCCGCCCATTTAAAATCGAGGGTTCGCCTCCCTCGCTCTCTAGGGCTTTTGTGCATAAAAAAAGCCCGCAGCATCATGTGCGGGCTTTTAAGAATAATGGCGGAGAGCGAGGGATTCGAACCCTCGATAGAGTTACCCCTATACGCCCTTAGCAGGGGCGCGCCTTCAGCCACTCGGCCAGCTCTCCGCGGGGTTGTGTTCTCGAGGTGCCTAGCACCAATCGAGAGGCACGCATTATATACAAACGGGCAGCCATTTAAAGGCCGCCCGTTGGATTTCGCCAAATTTTTCTTGGCGAATATTTTACTTTCTGCGAGTGCTTAGCGATTGCCAATAGAATCGGGATCGTCTTGCTCTCGCTTGATACGCTCGTAAATTTCCTCGCGGTGAACCGCAATCTCCTTAGGTGCGTTCACACCAATTCGGACTTGGTTACCCTTTACGCCTAGCACGGTCACAGTAACATCGTCACCCACCATTAGGGTCTCACCAACACGACGAGTCAAAATCAACATAGTTATATCCTCTTATCTTCCTTTATTTTCACATCACCTAGTTTGAAGTGCTCCTGAAAAAACACTCCCTTTCACCGATACCCATAAGCCAATAAGTTCACCACTGCTCAATCGGTACCTTCAATGAAGAGTATAGCCAAGCTAATTATTCTTGCTCCAAACCAAAACCGGCATGCAAAGCGCGAACTGCTAACTCGAGATACTTTTCATCGATCACCACCGAAATTTTAATTTCTGAGGTGGAAATCATTCGGATATTGACACTTTCATCGGCCAAAATCTTGAACATTCTGCTTGCGATGCCCGCGTGAGAACGCATTCCCACGCCGACAAGCGACACTTTGACGATTTTTGCGTCGGCCACGACCGACTTGGCACCGAGTTCCGCTTGTACCGTTTCCAGCACGTCTACCGCTCTCTCGTAGTCGTTGCGATGCACTGTGAAAGTAAAATCGGTGAGCCCCTTCCCACCCATATTCTGAACAATCATGTCCACTTCAATATTGGCGTCGGAGATGGGGCCTAGAATATTGGCGGCTACGCCGGGGTGGTCGGGCACCCCTTTAATAGTGACTTGGGCCTCGTCGCGGTTAAAGGCAATACCCGAAATCAGGGCTTGTTCCATGGTGTCATCCTCATCAAGAGAAATAAGCGTGCCGGGGCCATCCTCGAAGGTCGACAGCACGCGCAGGGGTACATCGTATTTTCCAGCGAACTCCACAGCGCGAATTTGCAACACTTTAGAGCCTAAGCTGGCCATTTCTAGCATTTCTTCAAAAGTGATTTTATCGAGTCGGCGCGCGTCTGGCTCGACTCTTGGATCGGTAGTGTAAACGCCGTCGACGTCCGTATAGATCTGACACTCGTCGGCTTTGAGAGCCGCCGCCAAGGCCACTGCGGTGGTGTCTGAGCCACCGCGCCCTAAGGTCGTAATATTGTTGTCACTGTCTACACCTTGGAATCCCGCGACCACCACAACCCGTCCCTGTTGCAGATCATTGGTGATGGCCTCGCTATCAATTTGCTCGATGCGGGCTTTTTGATGTGCGCTGTCGGTCAACATGCGCACTTGCCATCCAGTGTAGGAGCGCGCCGCTTGGCCACGCGCTTCTAGTGCCATGGCCAACAGCGCAATCGTGACTTGCTCGCCGGTGGAAACGATGACATCCATCTCTCGTGCAGAGGGACGCTCCGATGCCGTTTTAGCCAACTCAATTAAGCGGTTTGTCTCACCGCTCATGGCAGAAACCGTCACCACAATGTCGTGACCCTGCTCACGCATTTTGATGACTTTATCGGCCACATTGCCAATGCGCTCTACCGTTCCCACGGAAGTGCCGCCGTATTTTTGTACGATCAATGCCACAACACACGCTCTCGCTTTGAATCATAAAAACGGCCGCCTAAAGCGGCCGAGGGCGGATTATAGAACCAAGAGTGCCAACTCGTATAGAGCGGCCAATCCGTACACGCGCCGAATCAGCTCAGCTGCTCGCGCACCCAAGTTTCGACAGAGGCGAGAGCGCCCTCTAAGGCAGCGGGATCACTGCCCCCTGCCTGTGCCATATCGGGCCGGCCACCACCGCGACCGCCCACCTGCACAGCGACATGGTTGACGAGTTCTCCCGCTTTAATACGGCTCGTTTCGCTTTTGGTCACACCAGCCACCAAACGCACCTTATCGCCATCGGCTGCGCCGAGGACAATCGCCGCCGCGCCGAGCTTATCTTTAAGCTGGTCGAGCGTGCTTCTCAGTACTTTGGTATCGGCCCCCTCTAGCGCCGTTGCCAGCACTTTAATGCCGTCGATCTCGACAGCCTGACTGGCAATGTCGCCACCAGCTTGAGACGCCAGTTTTGACTTTAGGCGCTCGAGCTCTTTTTCCAGCTGGCGATTTTTGTCCGCCAACTGTTCTACTTTATCAGCGACAGAGCCGCGATCTGTGCGCAGGCGCGCGGCCAATTGACGCACCGTGTCGTCGGTTTGTCGTACCCACTGCTGAGCCGCTATGCCTGTAATAGCCTCAACGCGGCGCACGCCCGAGGCGACACCGCCTTCACCGATCAGCTTAAACAGGCCGATATCCCCGGTGCGATCAACATGCGTGCCGCCACAGAGTTCAATCGAGTGATCGCCAATATTGAGCACGCGCACTTCATCGCCGTACTTTTCACCAAACAGGGCCATAGCACCTGCGGCCTTGGCGTCTTCCATCGTCATTAAACGCGTTTGCGTAGCGCGGTTTTTTAGAATCTCGGCATTCACCAAATCTTCGACTTGAGCCAACTCGCTGTCTGTCATAGGCTGAAAGTGGGAAAAGTCGAAACGCAAATACTCTTCGTTAACCAGCGAGCCCTTCTGCTGCACATGATCGCCCAACACTTCGCGCAGCGCCCAGTGCATCAAGTGGGTTGCCGAGTGGTTGAGTTCCGTGGCGCGGCGCTTGGCCATGTCGACCTCGGCCAAAATATTATCGTTGAGCGACAGCTCGCCACACTCCAAGTGACCGATGTGGACAATCGCCCCGCCCTGCTTTTGCGTGTCATCGACGCGAAAGCGCACACCCTCGCTGACCAACACGCCGCGGTCGCCCACTTGGCCACCCGACTCGGCGTAGAACGGTGTGCTATTGAGCACGACCATACCCTGCTGCCCCTCGGCGATACGCTCCACCTCCGAGCCATCGACGATCAAATGGCTGATGACCGCCTCGTGGTTGAGGTGTTCGTAACCGGTAAACTCGGACTCCTCGGAAAACTCGATGCGCTCACTCAGATCAGCGCCAAACTGGCTCGCCGCGCGAGCGCGCTGGCGCTGCTCTTCCATGCAGGCCTCATAGCCTTCGAGATCGATATCTAACTCGTGCTCGCGGGCAATATCCGCCGTCAAATCGACGGGGAAACCATAGGTATCGTAAAGCTGAAACACCGTTTCACCGGGAATGCGCTCCCCATCCAGCGAATCAATGGCTTGATTCAAAATCCCCATGCCCTGAGACAGGGTTTCTGCAAAACGCTCTTCCTCTTTTTTGAGCACTTGCTCAACGCGAGCTTGAGACTCGCTCAACTCGGGATAGGCCTCGCCCATTTGAGCCACCAGCTCCTCGACCAAGGTGTAGAAAAAGGGCTGGTTTTGACCGAGTTTATAGCCGTGGCGACAGGCGCGGCGGATGATGCGCCTCAATACATAGCCGCGCCCTTCGTTAGAAGGTAAAACGCCATCGACAACGAGAAAAGCACAAGAGCGAATATGGTCGGCGATGACATTAAGAGAACTGATCTCATGGCTGGGCTTTTCAACGCCCACCGCCTTGCCAGCCGCGTGAATCAGCGCCTGAAACAAATCAATTTCATAGTTGCTGTGAACACCCTGCAAAATGGCCGCCAAACGCTCCAGCCCCATGCCCGTATCCACCGAGGGTTTGGGCAGCGGTGTCAGCGTGCCGTCCTGACTGCGGTTGTACTGCATGAACACGAGGTTCCAAACCTCGATATAGCGATCGCCATCTTCCTCGGGTGTGCCGGGAGGGCCACCCCAAATGTGCTCGCCGTGGTCGTAAAAAATTTCGGTGCACGGACCACAGGGCCCCGTGTCACCCATTTGCCAAAAATTGTCTTTGGCGCCGATGCGCGACAAGCGATCGGGGTCGACACCAATCTCTTTTAGCCAAATGTCAGCCGCCTCGTCGTCCTCCTCAAAAACGGTCACCCACAGCTTTTCTTTGGGCAGGCCAACCACCTGAGTCAGAAATTCCCAGCCGTAGTGAATCGCGTCGCGCTTGAAGTAATCGCCAAAGCTAAAGTTACCCAGCATTTCAAAAAAGGTATGGTGGCGCGCTGTGTAACCCACATTTTCCAAATCGTTGTGTTTGCCGCCCGCACGCACGCAACGCTGAGACGAGGTTGCACGGTTGTAATCGCGCTGCTCCTGCCCGAGAAACACATGCTTAAACGGCACCATGCCCGCGTTGGTAAACAACAGGGTGTCGTCCCCTGCGGGCACCAGCGAACTCGAGGGCACAACGGCGTGGCCCTTGCTGGCAAAGTAGTCGAGGAACTGCTTTCGAATATTGGCGCTGCTGGTCATCTTTTCTCGTTTCCAGTCTCTGGAGTGTTATCTTGAGGATTTGTTGCTAAGCGTATGTAGATACTACCATTGTTCGCCGCTTTGAGGCGCCGACAAGGCGTATTGAATATGCTCGGCGTAAAAGCCTCGGCCCTGTAAAAAGCGCATCCGCTTGGCGCGCTCATTGTAATCATCTATTGGCTGTGTGCCATATTTCTTTTGGTAGGCGAGACGAGCCGCCTCGAACCAATCTAAATCGCTGCGGCTCAACTGCGATTCAACCAAGCCGCCCTCAAGTTGGTGCTGAGACAACTCCGCACGCACTTTCATTGGCCCCTGCCCACGCCGATAGCGATTGTTGACCCAGTCCTCCACAAAGCGCTGGTCGCTTTGTAGATTCTCCTCGCGCAGCTGTTCCAACACCTTTTCGGCCAATGCCGTATCGGCTCCCTTGGCACACAGCTTGTTGATCAATTCGTAGCGCGAGTGCTCGCGTCGAGCAAGCGCGTCCATAGCGGCCAAACGAACAGCGGCGGAGTCAGCTTCGCTAAGCCGCCCCGCCGCCTGTTGACTCGCCTTTTTGCGACCGCCCATTAAAGATCGGCTTCGGTCTGCGGCACAGCCTCTTCGTCATCTGCCTCGCCGTCTTTCGGCAGGTCGAGCAAAATATCACGCAGCTTACTGTTGAGCTCCGCCGCCATTTCGGGGTGCTCTTTCAAGTAGTTGCGCGCGTTGTCTTTACCCTGGCCAATGCGCTCGCCATTACAGCTGTACCAAGCGCCGGCTTTGTCGACCAACTTGTGCTCAACACCTAAATCGAGCAATTCGCCTTCAAACGACACGCCTTCACCGTAGAGAATTTCGAAGCGTGCTTCTTTAAAAGGCGGGGCCGTTTTGTTTTTAACAACCTTGACCTTCGTTTCATTGCCCAAGACCTCATCGCCTTTTTTGATCGCGCCAATGCGGCGAATATCGAGGCGTACTGACGAGTAGAATTTGAGCGCGTTACCGCCCGTCGTCGTCTCGGGGCTGCCGAACATCACGCCGATCTTCATACGAATTTGGTTAATGAAAATGACTAGCGTGTTGGAGCGCTTGATGTTGGCTGTCAGCTTGCGCAGCGCCTGCGACATTAGGCGCGCTTGCAAGCCCACGTGAGAATCACCCATCTCACCTTCGATCTCGGCCTTCGGCGTCAGTGCGGCGACGGAGTCGATCACTACGACATCGACAGCGCTGGAGCGCACCAGCATGTCGGCAATTTCCAGCGCCTGTTCGCCTGTATCGGGCTGCGACACCAGAAGCTCATCCACATCAACACCCAGCTTTTTGGCGTAAGTGGGGTCGAGAGCGTGCTCGGCATCGACAAAAGCGGCCGTACCGCCCGCCTTTTGACACTCGGCCACCACCTGCAGCGTCATGGTGGTTTTACCCGATGACTCGGGACCGTAGATCTCAACCACTCGCCCCTTGGGAAGCCCACCGATACCCAGTGCAACATCCAGTGTTAGGGAACCGGTTGAAATTGATTCGATGTTGCGAATGACACCGTCGCCCATGCGCATGACCGAACCTTTACCAAATTGGCGTTCGATTTGACCGAGTGCGGCGGCTAACGCTTTTTTGCGGCCTTCATCCATTGTCTATGACCTCATATTAAGGATGTAAAAACGGGCTGAATTATCACACAGCCCCCTTGAGCTTCATAGCCCGCATTGGGGCGTGGAAGCACTATATCTTGTGTTGCGTCATTCCGTGTCGCAATACACGATATCTATTGATTTAATTTTGATTCGAGGGATTTCACCTTAGCTTCGCCTTGGCGAATCTTCAAATTAACGGCTTTCAGTTGCTTTTTTAACGCTTTAATCTCTTTTTCAGCGTCGGCTTTGAGCTGCTTGGCCTCCGTAGAAGCTTGGCCCTGATCCGCTGTCTGTTCTTCATTGGCCCAGCCCGCGGTACAAATCATCGTCAAACTGGCTGCAAGCACTAAATATTTCATATTGGGGTCTCTCCCTCATTTGGGTTCTGATGTGTCATGTGCTCGAGCAGCAACTTAACGGCCTTGGCCGCGGATTGGTCGCGAATGGCCTGCCGGCTGCCCGAAAATTGATAGCGTCGAGCATAGCGAATGCCGTGGCGAGATGCTACGCCAAAGCACACCGTGCCCACGGGTTTTTCTTCAGAGCCACCGCTGGGCCCCGCAATGCCGGTAATCGACACGCCCCACTCGGCCTCGCTGGCCATCATGGCACCGTGCGCCATGGCGTCGGCGACCTCTTCCGATACCGCGCCGTGCGCATCGATTAGAGTAGCGGCCACCTGCAACTGTTCGATTTTAGCGGCGTTGCTATAGGTGACCCAGCCACGATCAAACCACGCGGAACTACCTGAGAACTGGGTAAATAGGGCCGACAGCAAACCGCCCGTGCAGGATTCCGCCGTCGCCACCTTTTGGTCACGTGCCAGCAGGCCGTCCGCCAAGCGCTGAACATCCGTTTCTAGAGAGCTGAAAAAAGTCGCGTCAAACATCACACAGCATGATAGCTGCGGGATGCTGAATTGTCATTGCCGAGACGGCGTTTTACCGCAGCCGAACAGCCTGCATACCGCCACCACATTCGTTGGTTTTAAAGCTCCTAGCCCTCTCGTAGCGGACTCAATACCTTGCAGAGCGATCCAAAGTATCGACAGGAACGCGACAACGCTTAATCGCGCTCAAAGACAAAGTCGATATCGGCGTTATTCAGCGTCAAATTATCCGCCGTATAGGTCGCCGATACCGTCGTTTGGGTAGTGCCGCCGGCAAAAAAGCCCGCATCGCCATTGTCATCGCGATCGGCCACCAACTCTAGCGTGCCTTGATCCAGCGTATAACGCCCTACTTCCAGACCCAGCGGGTCCGTCCCCGCTGCTTTAACCGCTACAAATCGCTCGGACTCTAGCAGGCTCAGCACCAGCAGATCGTTGGAGCTGTCACTTTGCATGACCCAAGTATCAATGATGGAAGTGCTCGTATTGGCCTGCCTTGTATAACGACTTTCAGAGTCGTTTAAAGACAGCTTCAAAGTGCTGGCATCAACATTCAACACCTGTAGCTCACTGCCATTGTTAAAGCCCGCGCTGCCGTTTTGATCGAGAGTGAGTTGCAAGGTAAAGCGCTGATTGGCCGAGTCGTGCGCATAGTTTCCGAACTCAAATCCCGCATCATTCACCCACAAAAAGCGCGACCCAGCCAAAAACATCACATGGGTCTTGCCACCATCAGCCGTCCAAGTGCCCCTTAGTCCAAGCTGGCGACTCAAGTGATCTACCACGTCGTCATAGCTGGGCATCACACCGCCCAAATAATTGAACGCCAAATTATCAACTGGGCCGCCTAAATCAATAAACTGCTGGAAAGGCACATTAAAGTTGATGGGCTCGGCAAAGCCCTCTATTGCCGTCGTCACTTTAATCCCGTTATCCGGGTTTTGATCTTCATCAATCGCTTGCAGCAAAAAGGCGATGTTAATCACACGCTGATTGCCAATGTCGTTTGAATTCGCCAGCGTAAACGGTGTAATGACGGCTTGACCCGGCACTGTGGGAAAAGCCGTTTCGCCCACTTTGAAGGTGACATTCTCGCCTTCGAGGTAACCAAATTCACCAAACTGATTGGTATAGGCGCGATCAATCGAGTCGGTACTATAGGGCAAGCCCTCCACCACGCTATCTACCAGGACACCCTTTTCCGTGTATTTGGGAAAATTATTGTCTCGGTTTTCCGAATCGCTGCAGGCGCTCAAGGCACCTGCAGCTACCATAGCCACTACTATTGCTTGTTTTTTCATAAAGCCGTCACTCTATTTATAAATCTTTATCGCCCGCTTGGTATCCATCTTGTCGCAAGCGTTGCCCGCGTTAACGGGGTTGGCGTTGCGCACATAGCCCGAGGGGCAGCTGACACAGTGACCAAACCAATCCCCCGGCACAGGCAGCAGATGCTGGAATTGGCCCGATGGGCAGCTCGTCTGGGGCTTGCTGTGAATCGTCGCAGCGCGTCGGCTGGTCGATGACCCTTTACAGTGATTGGGGTCATCAGGACTAATCGTCGGATCGCTGATCGTGCCTCTGGGGCATGAGAAGCAGTTGCCCGAGGGAATCCAAAGGAACTGACCGCTACCACAGTCGGTGCCAAAAATACCGTAACCCTTGCCGTGGTAAGTCGCTTTCGTGTTGCGGTTCGATGTTTTAAAACAAGCTTTGCTGTTTGTTGGCTCGATCACCGCAATATCGCGTTTGTAACCACTGGGGCAACTAATACAGTAACCCGCCTTATCGCCCACCATCTGTTTTTCTTGGCCCGAGGGGCAGCTCGCGTCAAGCTTTCTATGGCGCGTGGCCTTGGCAAAAACTTGTTTCTCACAAGCATTAGAGGCCGACCAGTGGCGGGTAATATTTTTATTGTAGCCATTGGGGCACGACCAGTGCTCCTTGGGCTGAACTCGATAGTGCTTATCGCCATCGTAGATCAGGTTCTGACGATTGAGCACCCAGGGGTAGCCATCGGGCGTCATCGCGACGCGGGTGGCTTGGCCAGTAATGCGCGTCCAGGTTTGACCTTTATCTTTTGAGAAGTAAATACCCTTACCTTTATCGCCCACATCGCCCTTGCTCAGGTGGAAGACGGTGCCATCTTTGGCCACGGCGATATCAGAGGCGATGCCGGGAATAGACGTCCAGCTGCGACCCTTGTTGGTAGAGCGGTACATGGCTCCCGCATCGTTCATGTGATACGCAATGCCATCGCCCAGTGCCACTTTGGTGGCAGCACCTTGAACACCACTCCAGCCACTGCCGTTCCAGCGATACATGGCGTGATCCTGGCCGCGAGTTGTCGATTTACTCAAGTGCCAAATTTCGCCATCGGGGCCGGCGGCAATATCACTCGCACTGCCTGGCATTTTGCTCCAGCCGTTCATGTTGCCTTGGTAGATAGCGCCATTACTCGCTAGATGATAGGCCTTGTCGCCCACACCCGCGGCAATATGAGTGGCGTGACCGTCTACCTTAACCCAGCTGTTGCTCTGCACATTGCGGTAGAACATATCGCCCGGCACACCGACAATCCACACCACACCCGTGGAGCTAATCGAAATATCTTTGGCGTGACCCGGGATACGATTCCACGGATGCTCTTTAATTTCGGGTGGTGCATCACCCCAGGGAAAGACCCAGCTTCTGGGTTTATCGCCATAACCAATACAGGCTTTAGTGGAATCGAGATCGCCTAAGAACGAGGGCTTGGTGTTATTGGGGCAGCCGTAGCACATGCCATTTTTGGCATTCCATACTTGGCCTTTTGGACAATCTGTGCCAATTAAACCCGTGCCCTTTTTATATTTGCGCGCCGATGTGTAGAACGGCTTGGGCTGTTTGACCGGATCAATACCATTGCCCGAAGCGGGTGCACTGACACCATCCCAATAGTGAGCGGCGTGATCTTTACAGTCTTGCAACTCCATCACCGTGCCCTCTTTTTTGTTGGCTCCTTGAACCACCACACAGAGGTTGCTGTTCACTCGACTGCGGATACGACCCTTTTCATCTTGCGTCCAAAAAATGCGGGCATCCTTATCGTCACAGCGATACGTCTTCACCGCAGTGCCCTCGCCGACGCGGTGAGGCTCTCCTGAAAAGACCAGGCAATTGTTGGCATCGCTTTTAATTTTGCCCGACTGCAGAAGGTTCCAACGTTGATTGCGGCTGCCGAGGCAGGTTTGCAAAGTGGTCTGTTTCGCAGAGCCGTTATCGGTCGCACACAAGCTGTGCAGGCGCGATCTCAGAGCTACCGTCCCCAGAATCGATTCGTCTTTAGCCTGGTAGCGCTCTTCGAGCTTGGGCCCGAATGTCCACTGCTGAGTGGTTTGCTTGTCACGGCATTCCACCAACTTGGGCGAACCGTTGGCACGCGACTCCAAACAACTGTGGTCTTTTTTGTTGCGAATGCGTTGCTGTTCGTCCACATACCACTTTTGCTCGGCGTTGTGGTTGCACTGCTCCAGTAACATTTGCGTCTGCTCGCCCGTTTTGGCTCCGGCAGGTTGAGCACACAGGGGAATATTTTTGCCTTCATCGACAAAGTTCACTTGCTGCAGAGGACGCAAGCGACCGGCGCTATCGAGGAACCAACTTTGTGAGCGGCTCTTCACACCTTGCAGACAAGCCTGGCTCTCAATTTTTCCGAGGCGCTTGATATTGTCGTCACCGCCGACAACCCCCATACAGAGCTTTGAGGCTTTGTCGTGAATTTGACCGCGTGGCACCGCTGTACCCGAAGCGTGATTCACTGTGACTTTTTCACAGGCTTGACTCGACTTCACAGAGAAGACCGTGCGGTTATAGCCTGTGGGACACTTCCAGAACTGGCCGAGGCCCACATCGAAGAAGGCGTTGGGATCGTTGGGCTTACCCTTGCGCACTAAACTCGCCTTGCTCTCTTTCAAGGAGATGTCTACGGCCACACAGGCTTCGCCAGAGGTGACAGGCGCTACGCCGCGGATGTAGTTTTTGGGACAGCTGTAGCAATTGCCATTGGGATCCCAGAACTGGCCCGAACCACAATCGGTCCCAAATATGCCATAGCCCTTACCGTGGTGATTAGCTCGCTTAAAGTTAGCCAGTTTCAATTGAGTACAGGCTTTGGGATGATCGACTGGGTTGGCGTTGCGACCAAATCCATTGGGGCATGACCAGCACTCGCCTTCATTGCGCGGGTCGTAGAAAGAACCCGAGGGGCAACCCCAAGGCAAGTTCGCGTCCTGTAAATAAGTCGCTTTTTGCTGCTGAACTGTACGCTTAATACAAGCGTTACCCGCGGTTACAGGGGCCGCAGTGCGGCTGTAGCCCGAGGGGCAGCTCCAACACGAGGAGTGGCCGACATCAAAGAACGAACCTTTGGGGCAATTCCACTCCGCCGCCATCGCATCAATCGTTACTGAGCGGGCATCGTAATAAGTATTTTCGATCAACTCACCTAAGCCGCCCAACGACAGGCCTTCCGTCGTCAAGCGAATTTCAAATTTTTTGGTGGTATTGGGCACGCGCACCATGTCCCAAGTCCCCTTTGCATTGCGCACATAGACATCACCGGCAATGGCGACGCCCATTTTTCCATTGAGCCCCGGGAATCCGGGTAACACGGCACCGGGCGTGGCGAAGAAGAGTTCCACATTGCGGAACTGCAAATCGTTAATCGGGATAGGCGAGGCCTCCGCTGCCTGAATAAAGGCCTTGGACGCCGAGCGATCTTTGGCGCCCTGCTGAATGCCTCTCAAGGCATCTTTGACGGGCCCGTTGGGCAAGGGGTTGATGATGCCATTGGCCAAATCGCCCGTTACCACACCTGCAACGAGGATGTCG
Source organism: gamma proteobacterium HTCC5015 (assembly GCA_000155715.1). Taxonomy (GTDB): domain Bacteria; phylum Pseudomonadota; class Gammaproteobacteria; order HTCC5015; family HTCC5015; genus HTCC5015. The sequence goes on from DS990603.1 coordinate 27,167, forward strand.
TTAATCTCCATAACGTCTTGCAAGCTAAGTCGATCGGCCTCGTAGGAGAAGCCGACTTTTTTGGGTGTAGGAATCCCTGTACTCAACACCATGTTGATCACAAAGCCCGTGGCAATGTCGTTGCTGTTGTCGACATTGCCCGCCTGATAGCTCTGCAGCGATTGCAACTGGTCGGCTTGATAAGCCATCGCTTGATCGCCGCGCAAAGGCATTACGCGAGCCAAGTCTGGGTTAGACGTAATATCAAAGGCCACTTTCACACCGGCGCCAAACTCGACGGCGCCCTCGGTATCTACGCCAACGAGAATGGCACCGTTTTTAAAAGTCATTCCATCGAAGCCGAGCGGCGCCTGCCAATCACCCATCATATAGCCCGAAACGCGAACGCCCGCGCCCGTCGCCTGCAAGCTGACATAGGTATCGCCAACGAGTAGCACTTCGTCGTGGCCGCCGCCACTCTTGGGCAGTTTGAGTACCATATTGCCCGACACACCCAGCTCAAAGGCTTTCTGCAACGTGTTCAAGCGCAAAAAGAAGCTCGCCGTGCCCTCTTTCATTGAGACCACATTGCCGACGTCATTTTTGCCTTCGGGGAAACTAAAGGTCGGCAGCTGTGCGGCAACGCCGAGCACTAAATTGCCCTTACTCATACCTTCGAGAGAAACAGCAACCAGTGCCTCTTTGCTCAGTTCAATGCCCAGCGCTTTTTGGGCATCTTTAAAAGTGGTATCGACATTGTCGAAATTCACTTTACCCACCACGGAAACCCCATCTTGTGAAATGGGAATCGAGGCACTCGTGCTGCTGACAATTTTCAGCATTTGGTTTTGTACTGGCGTAGGCAGGTCGCCAACTTCGACGCCCTGTTCCTTGCTGCTTGGGCGCGTTGACATGCCCAGCGCCACAATCACCTGTGGCATGACAATGGAATTCATCACCTTGCGTTCTTGGGTGTTCTTTTTCAGCAAGTTGTCACCGGCAAAGGAGTCCACCACATCGGCGACGGACATTTGATTGGCCGTCATTAACACATAGGCCTGATTGCCCTCGGTAACGATTGAGACCTTGCCACCCACGGTATTGCTGAAATTGATACCCGCAGTGACATAGAGATCGGGGCGGGACGCGCCACTTTCAGGTGGCGCAATGCCAAAATACAAATCCGATAGCGACGCTTGGTACAGAGGATCACTCGATTTCAATCCCGCAATTTTGCCCAGTTTTAATTCGCCCGCGAGGCCAATCGATACATCGTTGATGTCGACTTTTCTACCCTGCGTCGTCGTGTTCAGCATCACGGCACCGCGAAGTTCTTCACCACCAATACTGACCGTAGCCCCCAAACCAAAGCCCAATTTTCTGGCTGCTTTTTCCTTGCCAACCCCATCGGCCTTGGCTGCTGCGGCCTCGGCTTCGGTCTGCTCTACATCGCCACTGCGAGACACTTCAAACGTCGTCGTGCCTTTTAAATCGAGGCCCGTGATTGAAAAGTCGCGTGTACCAATGCCCGAAACGCTTACCCCGCCCGAGCCTGTTAGTGTCACTTCTTTTTTGCCCGCGACTTCTTTCTCTTCAATCGTGAGCTTGCCGTCAATTTCAAAATCTTTTCCCGCCAACCAAATTTTATTGGTTTGTGCACCGGACAGCTTTGTACTGCCATTGGCTTTATCAACATCGATAGAAAGTTTGGTGCTCAACAGCTGACTGTAGAGAATTTTCTTGGCGTCGCGCTCGTTCATCATGGCAAAAGGCGCGGGCGTCACTTCGGGGAAGGCAATACTCAGTGAGTAAGGCAGCGGATCTTTTTTCAGCCCCTGCTCTTTTTCTAAGATTTTTTGCTCTTCGGTTTTTACTTCTTTTTCTGAGAACAGCTTGTCGATCAAGTCATAGCCCAAATGACCACTGAGATCGAGGGTACCCGCCGTCACCTCGCCACCGGCCAAAACAATGCGCTCCCACGTTTTAAGGGGGCCGTCTTTTGGCGTTTTAATTTTGGCAAATACATTAATGCCTTTTTTCAGTACCAATTTGCCTTTGTCGATGCCCTTCTTCTCTTCATAGCCCTTTACGGCGGACTGCAAATATTTCGACAGAACATTGGGCTTAACCTTGCCGTCGCCCTCACTGGTCACCAATACCAAAGACTCGAATTCGGGCTGTCCCAGAATGTCCGCAAGTTGCTTGTACGCTTTGGTTAGCGGTTGTACTTGGTTCGCTGTTTTCGTGTCGACAACCAAGGCGGCGTGCCACACCTCTTGCCCCGATGAACGCGAATAAAACGTGGTCGCCGTTAAATCGGTGCCCGGCACCGTAAAGTCGATACCTGTTGAGCCACCGACCAAATTGGGCTTGTACAACACTTGGGGAGAGCTGCCCGGCGTTTTTGCCAACGCCAGAATTTGCATCAGCTTGGTCTGTGCTTTCTTTTCGTCGTCTGTTGCGGGTTCGTAGGGTTTGCTTGTTACGGCCTGCGCCATCAGCGACACGCTGAATAACGCCAGTAACAAAAGCACCTGCAAGCGGTGAACCATAGCCTTCATGTCATAACTCCATATGCCCATTGTTGTAAAAATCAGCCTCGGCAATCACCGCAGCTTAAAAATATTGTAGGTTTTTATAACCACTTGCCTATCGCCCATACGGGTGATTTTCATCGCGCTAACAAGCCCTATAGCGCTCTTTTATAACGCCGTTTAACACAAGCCTTGGCGCCGTCCACCGCCTCACTGCTGCGCTCGTAACCCGACGGGCACGACACGCAGTGATCAAACCAACTCTCGGGGCCGAGTCGATGGTGAAACTGACCTCTCGGACAGCTCTGCGGCGCGCGTTTTTGGCGCTCTGCCGCCACCGTTTCAATCGCCGCTGTCACGCGTATACAGGCCTTTCTGCTGTCGGCGGGCGCCTCCGTTCGGGCAAACCCCGAGGGACAGGACAGACAGTAGCCCTGCCACTTGTAGGGCAGCTCGGGCCAAGCGAGTAAAAATTGGGGATCGGGACAATCCTGACCAAACAATCCCTTGGCGCGCTCGTGTCTCTCGGCGGCCGCAAATCGGCCACGACCAGCCTCATTGCTGATACAGGCCTCTCGATCCATGGCATCTACGCGATCGTCGCGACGAAATCCCGTGGGACAACTCACGCAGTAACCCTTCCAGCGGCCGCGCTCCGCACGGGTTTGCCCCTCGGGACAGTGCTCGGCGGGCCGCCCCTTGCGGGCGCGAGTGTACTGGCCTTTAAAACACGCCTCGGCAGAATCCGCCGCCGCGCCGTCATATCGCTCGTAACCCATAGGGCAGCGCACATCGTCCTCAGCCAGTATCGGCTGAGACCAAGCCCCCAAGCCCACCAGCGCCATGCATAAAAGCGCCCATGTTCGCCATTGATGTGTGTATCGCTTTAATGCCATGGCAGGTCCCTACTGCTGTTGATAAAGCTTGCCGTCTTGGCTCAGCAACCACAGTCTGCCGCGCTCGTCCGCAGCAGCGCTAAACACTTCGCCATAGCTGAATCGAATACTCTCAAAGCGCCGACGATTGCTATTAAAGCGCAATAGCTCTCCCTCATTAACGATGTAAAGCTCACCGTTGTTGGCACTGCGTATGACTTCAGAAGCTTGGGGGATCGGTCGAGTCGCTTGGACAATGCGACCATTTTCTTCACGCATCACGGCATTGTTGCGCTCGAGCCACAACTGGCCTTGGTTATCGACACTCAAATCGCTGAAGACCAAGCCCGCGTACTCGCGTTCTAGTCGATCTCGACTCTCGTTGTAGACGAACAACTCACCGAGGTTATTCAGTACATAGACGGCATCACCGCCGGCGCTCACTTTAGGGCTAAACTCTACGGAGGAACCGGTCGCCATACCCAGTACGGGGCGATAGCGCTCACTATTTTCACGCGTTTCCCGCAGCACGCTACCGTCGGTGGTGACCCACCACATACGCCCCTCTTGGTCGCGACTTAACGCGACCGCATCATCGGGAATATTTCTCAATTCGACAAAGCGCTTACGGCTGGCTTCGTAGCGCCACACCGTGCCCAGTGTGCCGCCTGCGCTGCCGCCGGTTAAGTCATTGCCCACCTGCACGCAGACGTTGTGGATCTGGTTGCCTGGGTCCAAGCAATCGACATTAGCGGCACTGCCACCGGGCTGCCCCGGCATCATGCAGTCGGGGTCTGCAGGGAAAAACAGACAGTAGCCATTGACGAAATCGCCCACGGGATTCGATACCACCGTGCTCGCATCAATGGAGGCACAAGTCGAACCATCGAGCTGGTTTTGCGCATTGTTACAAGGCGCGCAGGCCCCAGTGGTATTGCCCCCACAATCGGTGGGAGTGGTGCAATTGTTATCGCCCGGATTATCGAGACAAAGCTGGTTTACCCAAGTGGTGGTCGCCGCATTGCTCGATGCACTTGAGGCCCCACTCGCGGAGAGTAAAAACAAATCGCCGTAGGCACTGCTGTCTAAGCTCAACCCCGCACCTGCTGAACGGGGTAGATTTTCTTGGGAAAAGCGGAGGTTGCGACTAATCACAAAACCGCCCACTCGATTGTCTTGATCCACGGTGCTGCCCTGGATGTTGAGAGACAGCAGTAAATCTTGACCTTCATCGCGTTGGAACAAGGCACTGTAAGCAATGTTGCCCGAGGCTTCGATCACCCAGGGAAAACCCTCGGGGCCCACCGCTACTTGTTTGACGGGCCGGTGTATATAATCCCAGCGACGGCTAGCGTCCTCGCCGTCACCCAGATAGCGATAAAGGCGGTTGTCATCGGACACGGCGAACAACGAGCCCTCAGGGCCAATATCAATCGACTTGGCTCGCAGTCCCGGCACCAGCTGACAGCGATACTCTGGGCAGTAGCGAATCCGACCATTGCTCTCCAAGACCCACAAGTTCCCCTGTGGGTCGACGGCGACATCTTGCCCAGAGAGTCCGTGAATGCGTTCGAAACGATTAAAAGTGGGACTAAACTGATAAATCGAGTCCGTCGGCGTTACAATCACCACACCGCCGCCAAAGCCGATATCAATACGCGTCGCCTCAATACCTTCGATCTTGTCCCAACGCTTGTTGTCGATGCGGTACACGTCACCCGCGGGGTTGATCCCCCACGGCAAACCAAAGGCATCGACCGCAACCTGCTTTAATACCCCGGGGAAATCCAAAAACTGACGACGCCCATTGCTCCAGCGCTGTAATTGTCCATCTGACGCTGCGCTGTAGACACTGCCGTCGGAGCCAATCGCCAGCGATTGCGACGCGCTGTCATCAATCTCGATAAAGCGATAGTTTTTGACCTCAGCGGTCGGCTCGGCGCGCTGTGAAATCACGGTAAAGCCCTCGCTGCGCACCGCTGCCTCGGTGGCCTCATCGCCCAAGTCCGAGACGCCCTCATCCGTGGCCGCAATAACCGAGGCCGATTCCACCTTTTCTAGATCTTTGCTGTTTTGCAGTGTGCCCGCCACATAGATGCTGCCATCCTGACTGACAAACCACGGCACACCGTGTTTTCCCACACTCACCAGCGAGGCGGGTTTGGGCGCTTCAACACTCAACCATGCCCGCTCACCGCGCAGCAGTAGTTCGCCGCTGCCTCCCACGGCAAACAATTCACCGCCCTGCCCCGACGCGATCGATTTAACGCTTTGATCATCGCTCTGCCAGCGCTGGCCATCGTAGTAAAACAAGGCCCCGCCTAGGCTGGCCAACCAAACGCGGTTTTGACTATCGACGGTTAGCGATTTCGCCAATACGGTACCGCTCAAGCCCTCGGGTTGACCGACACCCGCGTCCTCCCAGCGCTCTTCTTTCTCCTGCCACTGAACGATCTCGCCTTGAGCCGTCAAAGCGTACACCTGTTCATTGCTGGGCGCGGCGGCGACGTCTAAAGGCGCATCGGAAAACTGCCCTTTCACATCCCACCAAATCCCGTTAAAGCGGCGCACCTGCCCTTCGGAATCAATGGCCCAGGGCTTGTTCTGGGCATCGACCGAGATACGGCTGAAGGTGCCGGGCAACAAGCGCCAACCGCGATCCTGACGCCAGCGGTAGACGCGCTGGTCCTCGCCCACGGCATAAACCACATCGTCCACAGTACTGCTGATGTCGATGGCGTGGCCTTTAACGGCCTGCCACTGGAAGCCATCCGCCCAACGCTGCAAGGCCTTATCGCTTTTGTGCGGCGCCGCCCCTGCGACAAGGGGCAGGCAAATCAGGCAAAGAAGAGCGAAAGTTCCACGCATTGTTGACAGGCCCTAGAGCGGCGAACGCTCCAAAACGCGCTTCATACGAGCGGTATGGCTACCGCTGTCGTGCCAAGTATTGGCTTTGATGTCACCACTTTGGAAGTTGCGATACAGCTCGCCCCCCTGAAGCTCGCGCATCACATGACGAATATTGGGCAATGGCTGAAACCACGTTTGGTAGCGATCTTGCAACTGTCCACGGATGGCTTCACTGCGCGCCTCAATGCTCGCTCTGCTCTCTTCCGGATCGGTATACATATAGGAGGCGGGGCGCGGTGTTAGCAGAATCATGACCGACTTTTTAAAGTCCCGCTGTGTTTTGCGCGAGAAGAACAGGTTAATCAATGGAATGTCGCGCAAAATGGGAACGCCATCCGAGTCGTTCTCCGTCTCGCGCTCGTTCAAACCACCCAAGATCAGCGTTTGACCATAGTTCATCGCCACATTGGCGTTGACGGTGGTCTTGGTTGTATCGAGACGGAACTCAAACAACACCGAACTGCTGGGTGTGGTCAAGAACGTCCGCTCGGCTTCGACTTGCAAAATAATCGAGCCGTCGGGCCCGAACTCGGGCGTCACGGCCAACTTCACCCCAATTTCTTTTTCCACGGAAATCGAGTCGCCCGCACCGCCCGAGACGGCCGCAGCGGAGACTTCTACCCCCGAGAAAAACTCGGACGTTTGCCCCGCCCGCGCCACCAAAGTGGGTCGAGCCAGAATTTCATTCACACCGTCTTTGGCGTTCAGAATGTTGAGGTTGTAATTGACCGCAGGCACCGAAATAAAGTTGGTAATCGTCTCTTGATTCGTGTTCAAGCGCGGATCAAAAATATCGCCGTTGGCCGTATTGACGGGAGGGCGCTGATCCAGAGGATCGAGGCGATCTCGTGTACGGATGTTGCCCTCGGTATAGGCCGGCGTGCCATCGAGAGGGTTGCCAAACTGGAATTGAAGCTGGCTCAGCAGGTTAACGCCTGTGGCACTGGAGACATCTTCTTCCGTGCGCACAATCACCACGTCGACGGCCACCATTTTGTTATCGACAAACTCGTCTTCCTGACTGTAGTAATCGTCGCTCTCCTCGCCGTAACCGTAGCCATAGTCGTCCTGAGCGCCATAGCCATCACTGTCGACCGAGTCGTAAACCATGCGCCAATCCTCGAGGCGACGCTTTAGCTTGTCGCTGTATTTGCCATTTTCCGAGGCCGCTAGGTAGCGATCCAGATATTCATGTGCCTCTTCGTCTTCACCCGCTGCGGCTTTGACCACGGTGAGCATGCGCAGAATCGCCTCGGGTGACACATCGGGCGCACCCACCTCGGCCGACACTTCCCACAGGCGGTTGGCTGCCGCGTGAGCGGCCTCCACATCACCAGAGTAGTAAGAGGCAAAGGCTAGATAGTAGAGCCCTTCCAAATCGCTATCGTCATGTAAAACATAGGCGCCAAGCTGGGTTTTTGCCTCGGCGTAGCGCTGCATATCGACATACAAAAGCCCCAGATAAAAACGCGCTTCCCAGTTGCTTCTGTCGGCTCGAATCGCCGTCAAATAACCCTGTTCGGCCAATTCGAAAAAAGCCGTTTCGCCGTTAAGGGCACGCAAGTGGTAGTTCAAAGCATTCAGCGTTTGCAGCGAGGAGCTGTTAAAGGTTTTGCTTAAGGCCTCGTTAAAAGCATCCGTCGCATCCTGTAAATGCCCTTTGCGCATTTCCTTGATGCCATCCTTCACCTCCCCAGAGCTCACTGTTTCAAGTTGCAGGTCGAGACGGTGTGGCGCTGGATCTTTTCCAAAGCCCGGCATGTGTGAACAGCCTGCTATAAACACGAGTGCCGCCAATACAGAAGCACTCCGAACTCGTCGCATAGGATTTTTAGACATGATGAATACCGAGTAGATCATTTTTTATCCGCCCAGCATTCGGTTTCACATTTCCCTATTAGGTCAGAAACAGCCTAGGCAGCCCTCTGGGACAATATAGTGTTTCTGGCTCAAATTGGGATCACCCAAACGGGTGATTTTTATTGTTGAGCCCCACGCTAAAACGGGCCAACATGGGCGCCAAGATTTATGGGAAAACAACTATGATCCGCTGGCTTGCGCCCCGCTTTCTTCGCTACACACAGGCTGATGACCCCCGCGTGCTGCGCGAGCTCTTCTTAGCTCAATACCGCCAATTCACACTCAACACCACGGCCATTCTTTTCTTTCTTATTGCGCTGGCCATTATTTTTCACGATTTTCTGCGCACGCCGTCGGTACTGGCTTGGACCGTCGCCCATATGCTAACTGGCCCCTATTTCACCTATCTCTTTCGGCGCTTCTCCAACATACCGGAGCACAAGCGCGATTATTTTAAGTGGTATGTTATCTCGCTTCGCATGGAGTGCTTTTCCGGCTTTATGTGGGGCATCATGCCCCTGGCCTTTTTCCCGATATACGACAACCTAACACTGCCCATCATCATTTTAGGTAGCGTCATCGTCATTGCCGCCGCCATGGCACTGATGTTTTTGCCCGGCGGCTTTGCCGTCTACGGCCCCCCTGCCATCTTTTTACAAGCGACTACCATCATTTGGCTGCGCCCCGACCTCTTTATCATGGGCTTACTCGGCTACATGTATTTGGGGATGTCGGTGGTGACCAGCCTCAATGTCAATCGAGCCGTGGCCAGAGCCTCCCTCCTGCGCTTCAAAAACCAAGACATGCTGGAATCCGTCGAACAAGCCAATGTTGCCAAATCGCGCTTTCTCGCCTCGGCCAGCCACGACTTGCGCCAGCCTTTGCACGCCCTGTCTCTACTTCTAGGCGTGCTCAGTAACAAGCGGGAGTATCGCGAAGACATTGTTCAGCGTATGCAAAAAAGTGTCTCTAGCTTAGAAATGCTGTTTAACTCGCTACTCGATATTTCCAAACTCGACGCCAACGCCGTCGATGTCCATATTCAAGATGTGCCGCTCGGCGATGTATTGCATCAACTTAAAGAAGATTACAGTGGAGCGGCCGTGCAAAAAGGCCTTGGCTTTCACATTGATATCAATCCACAACACGCGGTTCGATCCGACCCGATTCTTCTTAAGCGCATACTCTCTAACCTAATCTCCAACGCTTTTCGCTACACCCCAGCCGGTGGGCATATTGATGTAGCGGCTCGACAAGAAGGCGACAAGCTTGTCATTGAAGTGCGCGATACAGGCCCCGGCATACCCGCCGACAAACACGAAGAGATTTTTGCCGAATTTGTCCAGCTCGATAATCCCGAGCGCGACCGAAATAAGGGATTGGGCCTGGGGCTCGCCATCGTGCGGCGTCTATGCCATCTACTGGCGCACGATGTTGATCTACATTCCACCGCCGATCCACTGAGCGGCCACACCGGCACAACCTTTTGTATTAGAGCACCGCTGGGCGCCGCGCCCAGCGCCAGCAGAGTGGCCATGCGTGATGCGCCCCCCGCTTCCAACTCAGAACACAGCGACGAGACACAGGAAGGCATCGTCCTCGTGGTAGACGATGAAAAGATGTGCGCGACGCCATGCAGGATTTGCTCAATAGCTGGGGTTACACCGCACTCGCCGCGGACAGCGGCCAAAGCGCGCTCCAAGTCATCGACGAATGCGGTATCGCCCCGGATGTGACGCTGAGCGACTTCCGCCTGCGCGAACACGAAACTGGCCTAGACGTCGCCCAGAATGTTGAACAATGGGCGGGGCATAAAGTGCCCGCCATTATCATTACAGGGGACACGCAGCCCCAACAAATCGAAGCCATTAAAAACAGCCCCTACCAATTGATGCACAAGCCCATCGACACCGCGCTGCTGAAAAGAACTCTGCAAGCGCTCGTACAATCTTCAACACACACCGACCGCTAGGGCGGTGCATCAGTCCGGTTGAGAGTGAGTGCTATATCACGCCCATCAAGCGCGCCTGCTGGGCGCACTCCACGCGACTGTTTACCTTGAGCACAGAAAACAGCTTCGCGATATGCGTTTTCACCGTGTGCTCAGAAATATTTAACACCGCGGCAATTTCCTTATTCGTCGAGCCCTTGGCCATCTCTGCCAACACCTGCATCTGGCGCCCACTCAACTCACTAAACGCCGCGCGATCGACATCGTCGCTCTCCCAAGACGGATGCTGCGCAGTGGCCTCTAGTGCGGGGTGGTATAACTCCCCCGCCAGCACGCGCCGCAGTATGGCCAGCATCTCAGGCGCGGGCGTCGATTTGGGAATAAAACCACGCACTCCCGCCTCCATACAGGCGTTGACGTCCGCTTGGCTCTCCGTGGCCGAAATCACCACCACCGGCGTTTCCGGCACGCGATGTACCACGCCCGTCAAACTGCGCATGCCCTTCATGCCCGGCATGCGCAAATCCATCACCAATAGATCAAATGGCTCCACCAATTGAGATTTGAGCTCTTCCAAGCTTCCCGCCGTGCTCACTCGAACATTCTCGACCAAATCTGCCATCAGCATCGTTATGCCATCTAAAAAGAGCTGATGATCGTCTGCTAAAAGAACCCGCATCCCACTAACCGTTGATTGTGATTTTGGCTCATTAAACCGCGAATACGCGGCAAAAAAAAGATTCTGCCCCCAGCAATAACGCGTTTTAAGACGCCCATCGCACAACCACAAAAATCACCCGATCGGGCGATAGCCAATGCAAAGTACTCTATGGGATAAATTTATTTCTCGGAGTTTCGACCTGAAGACATATCAACCGATTCATAGCATATCCAGTGTAAACATTGTCGGTTTTTATCGCCTCGGATAAACTGCGCGCCATGCCTAAGAAAGCCAGCGACGCCTCGTCTAAACCTCAGCACACGCCAATGATGCAGCAGTACTTGGCGATTAAAGCCGAGCACCCGCACCAGTTGGTGTTTTACCGCATGGGCGACTTCTACGAGCTGTTTTTTGAGGACGCTCAAAAAGCGGCCAAATTGATTGGCATTACACTGACGGCGCGGGGGCAATCTGCCGGCGAGCCGATTCCCATGGCGGGCGTGCCACACCACGCCGCCGAGGGTTATCTGGCACGCCTACTCAAGCTGGGCGAGTCGGTGGTGATTTGCGAGCAGGTGGGCGATCCCGCCACCAGCAAGGGCCCCGTCGAGCGCAAGGTAACGCGCATCATCACCCCCGGTACGGTGACCGACGAAGCACTGCTCGAAGAGCGCCGCGAGCAGCTGTTGGCGGCGATGTACTCCCGCGAGCAGCAGCACGGCATTGCCTATATCGACACCAGCACAGGGGCGTTTCGGGTCATTGAGGTCGAGGGTGAGGCCAGCCTGATGGCGGAGCTAGAGCGCATTCGCCCCGCTGAATTGCTGCTCACAGAAACCGATATGGACGCCCCCGAACACCCTACCCAGCGACTGCATGGCCGCGTATCTCGCCCCGCTTGGCACTTCGATCAAGACACCGCCGAGCGCCTTTTAAAAGAGCAGTTCGGCACTCAGGATTTAAGTGGCTTTGGCTGCGCTCATCTAAGCTTGGCGCTCAGCGCGGCAGGCTGCTTGCTGAACTATCTAAAGGATACGCAGCGCACCGCCCTGCCACACATTACGGGGTTGACCGTCGAACACCGCGACGACGCCATCCTGCTCGACGCCGCCAGCCGCCGCAATTTAGAGATCGATCGCAATCTCAGCGGCGGTGAAGACAACACCCTGTTGTCGGTGCTCGACACCACGCGCTCGGCCATGGGCTCGCGCAATCTCCAGCGCTGGCTGCGCCGCCCCCTACGCCAACGCGAGGTACTGCGCCAGCGCCATGGCGCCGTCGAAGCCCTGCAAGATGTGTTGATTAACGCGTCGCTGGCCGACGGCCTAAAACAAATCGGCGACATCGAGCGGATTTGCTCGCGCCTCTCCTTAAAAAGTGCGCGACCGCGAGATTTAATTCAACTGCGCCAAACTCTCAGTGCCCTGCCCGAGCTGCGCCAGCCCCTCGCATCGCTGAATCTCGAGTCGGCCGACATCGCCCTATTGCAACGCATTCATCAAACGCTTGCGCCACAAGAGACACTGCAAGACTTACTCGAGCGCGCCGTCATTGATAATCCGCCCGTGCTCATTCGCGACGGCGGCGTTATTCGCGAAGGCTACGACGCGGAGCTCGACGAGCTGCGCGGCCTCTCGCAAAACGCCGACCAATTTCTCACCGATCTCGAACAGCGCGAGCGCGAGCGCACCGGCATCAGCACACTGAAAGTGGCCTACAACCGCGTACACGGCTACTACATTGAAGTGGGGCGCACCCACAGCGACAACATCCCCACCGAATATGTGCGCCGCCAAACCCTCAAAGCCGTCGAGCGCTACATCACACCCGAGCTCAAAGGTTTTGAGGACAAGGTACTCAGCGCCCGCGAGCGGGCACTGGCGCGGGAAAAAGCACTGTACGACGAGCTGCTCGACCAGTTATTAAATGAACTGCCCACCATTCAAACGCTGGCTCGCGCACTCGCCGATCTCGACACACTGAATTGTTTGGCCGAGCGCGCCACCGCCCTCAACTATTGCCGCCCCGAGATGGTGGACAGCCCGGGCGTTAACATCGAACAGGGTCGCCACCCCGTGGTGGAGACGCTGGTGGACGATCCCTTTACCCCCAACGACGCTGTGCTCGGTGATGATCAACGCATGCTCATGATCACCGGCCCCAATATGGGCGGTAAATCCACCTATATGCGCCAGACAGCGCTGATCGTACTGCTCGCCCATGTCGGTAGTTTTGTGCCCGCCAGCGCCTGCCGCCTGGGCCCTATCGATCAAATATTTACGCGCATCGGCGCCTCGGATGATCTCGCCGGCGGCCGCTCCACCTTTATGGTGGAGATGACCGAGGCGGCAAACATTTTGCACAACGCCAGTGACAACAGCTTGGTGTTAATGGATGAAATTGGCCGCGGCACCAGCACCTACGACGGCCTGTCGCTAGCTTGGGCCTGCGCCGAACATCTGGCCGAAAAAACGCGGGCGCTGACCCTGTTCGCCACACACTACTTTGAGCTCACCAGCTTGCCCGACAGCATCGACGGCATTGCCAATGTGCATCTCGACGCCGTCGAACACGACAGCGGATTGGTCTTTATGCACAGCGTAAAAGACGGCCCCGCCAACCAGAGCTATGGCTTACAAGTGGCGCGATTGGCTGGCGTGCCACCCGCCGTCGTCGCCAATGCCCGAAAACGTCTGGCGCTGCTCGAACAAGGCGCAGCTCAAGCCAGCGCGCAGCAAACGCCACAGCTGGGTCTGTTCGAAGCGCCACCCGCCGACGCGGGCAGCGATCAAAACCCACTTGAAGAGGCGCTAGCCGACCTCGACCCGGACGAGCTCAGCCCCAAGCAGGCACTGGAAGAAATCTACCACTTGAAAGCGCTGGCAAAAGCCCCCAATAACTAGTTGCTTTTTAAGAGTTCGAAGAACTCACAAATCGTTTTAAACCGATGTAAAACGATGGGAACTCAAGCGGGCTTTGGGGCTCTATTGCCTCAATCAACAACCGCAAAAAACGGCGTTAAAACACTTCTAATCACCCGATAAAGACACAACAGCTATGAGCACGGATACAGCAGACAGCAACACCAACGACAACACCGCTTTGCAGTCTTCTCTGCAGCAACTTCAAGAACACATTGGGCAGCACATTATCGGCCAGCACCGCTTGGTCGAGCGCTTGTTGATTGCCTTGCTCGCCGACGGCCACTTACTCGTCGAAGGCGCGCCGGGGCTGGCAAAAACCCGCGCGATCAAGGTTCTCAGCGAGGGCATCGAAGGCGACTTTCAGCGTATCCAATTTACGCCCGATCTACTGCCCGGCGACATTACCGGCACCGACATCTACCGCCCGCAAGACGGCAGCTTTGCCTTTCAATCGGGACCTCTTTTCCACAACTTAGTCCTCGCCGATGAGATCAACCGCGCCCCTGCCAAAGTACAGTCGGCACTGCTCGAAGCCATGGCCGAGGGGCAGATTACCGTCGGCCGCCACACCTACCCGCTCCCCGAGTTGTTCTTGGTGATGGCGACGCAAAACCCCATTGAGCAGGAGGGCACCTACCCCCTGCCCGAGGCACAGCTCGATCGCTTTTTACTGCACGTTAAAGTCGACTACCCCAGCGCCGAGGAAGAACTCAAAATTTTGCGCCTAACCCGCGGTGAAGCCGTCGACAATGCGGCGCAGGCAGCGCCCGCCATCACACTCAAGCAAGCCGACCTGTTCGCCGCCCGCCAAGCCGCACTGGGGCTGCACATGAGCGAGAGCGTCGAGCGCTATTTGGTCGAACTGATTGCCGCCACTCGCCAGCCCGAGCGCTACGGCGACGATCTCGCCGGCTGGATCGACTACGGCGCCAGTCCCCGCGCCACACTGGCACTGGATCGCTGCGCGCGTGCGCTGGCTTGGCTACAGGGGCGCGACTACGTTTCCCCCGAGGATGTACAGGCCATCGCCCACGACGCGCTGCGCCACCGACTCGTGCTGAGTTTTGAAGCCGAGGCCGAGGGCATTGATGCCGATACGGTCATCACCGCACTGCTCGACCGCGTTCCCGTGGCCTAAAACGCACATCGCTGTAGATTCACGCTATGTCGAAACGGCCAACGCCCACACAAATTGAGGTGTCCGAGCTCGTCGCCCTGCGTCAGTCGGCCCAGCAACTGCGTCTCAAACACCGCCGCGTGCGCGCCGCCCACAACGGCGGCCACCTGTCGCGCTTGCGCGGCCGCGGCATGGAGTTCGACGATGTACGCGCCTATCAGGCGGGCGACGATGTGCGCCACATCGACTGGGGCATTACCGCCCGCACTGGCGAGCCACACACGAAACTCTATCGCGAGGAGCGCGAGCGCCCCGTTTTAATTGCCTGCGATTTCAGCGCCGACATGCAGTTTGCCACCCGCGGCGATTTTAAATCCGTGTGCGCCACGCGCATTGCCGCCCTGCTCGCTTGGGCAGCCCATTTAAACGGCGATCGCGTCGGCGCACTGCTGTTTGACGAGCACCAGCACCTCGCGCTCAAGCCCCAGCGCGGCGACTCTGGCGTTTTGCATTTATTTAATAAATTCAAAGACTTTTGCAATAAACCTAATGCAAATTCACAGGTAAAAACCGGTTTTAATAACCACCAAATCCAACCATTAGATCGCCTGCGCCGCCTAGCCCCGACGGGCTCTTTGGTTTGTCTCATCAGCGATTTCAGCCGCTTTGATCGCAGTGTTCAAAAATCCCTACAAGCTGTAGCGCGGCACTGCGAGTTGATTTTAATTCAGGTGAACGACCCCATCGAAGCCGCTATCCCCGAGCGCGGCCGCCTGAAGCTGCTCGGCCCCGACGGGCCGTTTACACTCAACTGCACACCCGCATTGGCCGACGCCCACCAGCGACAATTCGAGGCGCGCCAAGAGGCCTTGCAGAGCTGGGCGCGCCAGTATCGAGCGCACTACGCCCACTGTTTTACCCACGAAGACGCCGCCGAGCGCCTGCGCCAACAACTGGAGGTGCGCCGCCTATGACGCCTTCCAACACCGCGCCATCGACCGCGCAACAGGATTTGCCCCTGCGCGATATTCACCTGCCCGACCCCGTCTCTTGGTGGCCACCCAGCCCGTGGCTGTGGCTGCTCCTCATCGGGGCGGCCCTGCTCGTGTTTGTCACGCTGCGCTGGGTTATTCCCTGGCTGTGGCGACGCTACCATCAACGCGCCATCAATTATCGTCCCGGCGCGCGCCGTGAATTCGCCAGCCTTGAACGCCAGTGGCAAGACGGCGAGCTCGATCGCGCCCAATTGGCAGCGGCACTCAATCAGCTGCTGCGCCGTTTAATCGCCACCGAGCGGCCCCACGCCAGCATTGGCGACACCGGAGAAGCCTGGCTACAGCAACTGGCCGCTCACTTTGAGCTCGACGCCCAACCCAGCGGGGCCACGGCTTATGCACTTACCGAGGCGGCCTATCGTGCCGATCCCGACTTTAATGCCGACGCCGCGCTCGCCGATATCAAACAGTGGCTAAGCGGTCGCTATAAACACTCACGGGGAGGCCGCCATGCTGGAGTTTGAATGGCCGTGGTTGTGCCTCGCGCTGGTCTTACCTCTACTGGTGCACGCCCTGCCCGCTCGCCAACCGCGCGCCAAGGGGCGCGCGCTTAAAGTCCCCAATACCCGCTGGTTTGCGCACAGCGTGGATTCTCACAGCGGCGTCTCGCCATCGCCCCCACACAAGCGTTGGTACTGGCTGCTTGCCGCACTCGGCTATATTGCGCTGGTGGTCGCCGCTATGCGTCCCCTGTGGGTGGGCGAGCCCGTCGCCATGCCCCGCGAGGGCCGCGCACTGGTCGTCGCGCTGGATATTTCGGGCAGCATGGAAGAGCAAGACATGGACGACAATGGCCAGCGCCGCAGCCGCATCGCCGTCACCAAAGACGTCGCCATGGATTTTGTCAAACAGCGCGAAGGCGACCGCATTGCACTGGTGTTGTTCGGCACGCACCCCTATTTACAAACGCCGCTAACCTTCGACCACCCCACGGTGATGCAGCACATCTACGAGGCACAGCTGACCATGGCTGACGATCTACAGCGCGGCATTCACGCCACTGCCATTGGCGATGCCATCGGCTTGGCAGTCAAGCGCCTGCGCGACATCGACGCCCCCGATAAAACCTTAATTCTACTCACCGACGGCAGCGACAACGCCAGTCAGGTGGCGCCCCTCAAAGCCGCGCAAATTGCCGCCCGCGAGGGCCTAAAAATTTACACCATCGGCCTCGGCGCAGAGCAGCGTCAGGCCAGCTTGCTGGGCTTTGATTTTGGTTTTGGTAAAAATCGCGAGATTGACGAGAAAACACTCAAAGACATCGCCAAGGCCACCGATGGCCGCTACTTTCGCGCCCGCAATCCCGAGGAGCTGCGCGAGATTTATCAGCACATTGACCGCCTAGAGCCCAGTGAGGCCGAAGCCGAGTACTTCCGACCCGAGCGCAGTCTGTTCCACTGGCCGCTGAGTCTGTCTGTCGTGCTGTTCGCCCTGTGGGGAGCTGTGCGCTGGCGAGATGACATACAACACGGGGAGGCCGCCTGATGGAGACACTGCTACCCCACTTTGCCGACTTCCACTTTTTACGCCCCCACTGGCTGTGGCTGCTGTGTCTATTGGCCGTCCTGCCCGTAGCCCAGCGTTTTCGCCACAGCGCCATTGGCCTGTGGCGGCAATGGGTCGATCCCGAGCTACAGGCACACGTACTCAGTGAGGCGCCCAGCGACGCCAAAAGCTGGCACCAAGGCTTGGGGTCAAGCCTTGGCGTTGCCATATCGATTGCGCTCGCCGCCATCGCCTTGGCGGGCCCGAGCTGGGAGCGCAAACCCGTGCCCCTGTTCGATCAGGATCGCGCGCTGGTGATACTGCTCGATCTATCACGCTCGATGCTGTCCGAGGACATACGACCCAACCGCCTACATCGCGCGCGCCTCAAAGTGCTGGACATACTCAAGGCGCGCCCCGATGGTCGCACGGCGCTCATCGGCTATGCGGGCGACGCCTTTTTGGTCTCTCCCCTAACCCGTGACAACCGCACCATCGCCCTGCTCACACCCGAGTTGAGCCCAGAACTCATGCCCGTCCAAGGCAGCCGCCTCGACCGCGCCATCGACAAAGCGGGCGAGGTACTGCGCAACGCCAAGGCGGGCGACAGAGCACAGCTGCTGCTGCTCAGCGATGGCATTCCCGACGCCCAGCGCGAGCGCGCCATGGATCGAGCGCAAGCGCTGGGGCTGCCCATTTCAGTGATTGGCTTTGGCACCACCGAGGGTGCCCCGATTCCCGATCGCAGTGGATTTGTGAAAAATCGCAACGGCGATATCGTCATCGCCCAGCTTGAACGCGACGCGCTACAGGCACTGGCCAACCTCAGTGGCGGGCACTACCGCGACATGAGCGCGGGCGAGCAAGATATTGAGGCCGTTCTCCCCAGCGAGCTCGATTCCGATTTTGAAAAGGCTCAACAGGACGGCACCGACACACTCTCCCAAGCCGACCGCTGGGACGACCAAGGCTATTGGCTGATTCTGCCACTGCTGTTGCTCGCCGCACTGGCTTTTCGTCGCCACTTGTTGGTACTGCCGTTGGCTCTTGCGCTCACACTGCCCGCACCGCCAGCCGAGGCGGCAGAGAACGGCTTTGACTGGCAACAACTGTGGTTGAATAACGACCAGCGCGCCGCGCAACACTTTGAAGCCCAGCGCTACGATCGAGCTCAAACGCTGTTTGAAGACGCCGAGTGGCGCGCCAGCGCCGCCTACCGCAACGGCGACTACACCAGCGCCGCCCAATCCCTAGAGGGCATCGACACCGCCCGCGCCCACTACAACCGGGGCAACGCACTGGCTCGCAGCGGGCAACTAAACGCCGCGGCCGAGGCCTATCGCGCCGCTCTCGACATCGACCCCGAGCACGACGATGCTCAGTACAACCTATCGCTCATCGAGCAGCAGCAAGAGCAACAACAGAATTCAAACGGCGACGCCTCAGAGCCGTCGGATAACAACTCCGAATCAAAGGGCGAAAACCAGCAGGACAGCGATTCAAATCAAAACAACTCGGATCAAAATAACTCAGACCAAGACAGTTCCGACCCAGACCATTCGGAACAAAACAGCGCGGAGCAAGAGCCCCCATCCGAGTCTCAGTCGGATCAAAATACCGATGAAGAAAAGCAACAACAGCAGCAAAAATCCGAAGAGAAATCGGAGAGCAAGCCGTCTGACGCCGAGCCCGAAGTGACATCGGAAGAAAACGCCAGCACAGAACCCGAGCCACAACAGGCGGTTCCCGACGAGGAACAGCAAGCCACTGAACAATGGCTCAAGCAAGTCCCCGATCAACCCGGCAATTTGCTGCGCAATAAATTTCAGCTGCAATACCGAGGCCGCCAAAGCGGCGACCCGCCCGACGCAGGAGAGCAACAACCGTGGTAAACCAACTATCTCGTTTCACTCGCTTTGCACAACAACTCACCGCCACACTGCTGGTGCTCGCCCTCTCTCTATCGAGTGCGTGGGCACAATTCACGGTCGAGCCAGAGCGCTTTACCACCTCGGCCAACAGCACGCTGCAACTCACCCTCAAAAATGAGGGTGACAGCGATGGCAGCCCCGACCTCGCTCCGCTGAAAAAAGACTTTGAATTGATGGGGCAAAATCAAAGCAGTAAAACCGAGTGCGTCAACTTCGACTGCACGCAATCGACAATCATTCGACTCACCGTAATGCCCAAGCGCAGCGGGAAGATCACCATTCCCGCTCTAAACTGGGGCAAGAAACGCAGTGAGCCCGTTACCATCGCGGTTAAAAAGGGGGATGTTCAAAGCGCGGGCACACGGGTTGAATTGCTCGTCGATGAGTCAGCTCCCTATGTGCAATCACAAGTCATACTCACCCTGCGCGCCCTCTCCAACGAAAAATTTGTGCGCGGCCAATTCACCCATTTAAGCGTGCCCGACAGCGTGATTGTCGAAGCCATCGACAGCGAAGCGACAATGAGCCAAACCCGTATCAACGGTGTTCCACACTGGCAAATGGAGCGGCGCTTTGCCCTGTTTCCCCAGCGCAGCGGCAAGCTGGAGCTCAGCCCCGCGCGCTTTCAAGCCTACTTCGCCACTCAGCAGCGCGACATGTTTGGCCGAGCCCAGTACGCCATCAAACAATTTGCCTCGGACAGTCACACGCTGGACGTTCGCCCACAGCCATCCAATGCCGCGCAGCCCTGGCTGCCCGCCAAGCAACTGGCCCTCAGCCACTATTTGAGTGAAGAGACACTCACTGTGGGTGAGCCCGTTACGCTCAGCATTTCCGCCGTTAGCGATGGGCTATTAGCTCAGCACTTGCCCGAAATTGCCCTGCCCGAGATAGATGGCTTAAAAACCTATCCCGACCAACCCGTACTGGATGACAGCTTTAGCGCCGAGGGGGTTACCGCGAAACGCGTGGATAAAATTGCACTGATTCCCACGCGAGCGGGCCGCTTTGAAATTCCCGCCATCACCGTCAACTGGTGGAATACGCAAAAGGATAAAAACGAGCGCGTTGAAATAGGCCCGATTGCTCTAGAAGTCGCTCCCGCCGCCAGTGGCAGCGAGCAACAACCGCCCAAGACGGCGAACACGCCATCGCCCCAAGATAGCAAGACCGACCAGACTGCGCCGCCGACTCAAGGCCCAGAGCCCGCTGCTGAAGTGGCATCGAGCCCACGCAAAGCCGCGGCGTCTTACTGGCCCTACATCGCGTTAGCCTTTGCCCTGCTGTGGCTGGCGACATTGGCAATCGCCGTGGTGTTTTGGCGCAAACAAAAACGGGCAGCCGCACAAGAAAACTCTGCACCCGAAGCATCCGCCACAGGTATCAGCACCACGAGCCTTCGCCAGCGATTGCGCCACGGTTTAAGCGCGACCGAAGCCGCTCAGTGGATAACGGATTGGGGCACACAGCTACCCGGCCAACCGCGCGGGCTCAGTGCCATTGCGCAAACACTGGAGGCGAGCTACCCCGACATTGCCGAAGCCATCTACGCACTGCATCGGCATCTCTACAGCGGCACTCAACAACCGTGGGACGGCCAAACACTGGCCGAAGCCCTACAATCTTTTCAAGAAAAAACATTCGCGACAAAGGCGAACAAAAAGCCGCGCCAGCGCAAAACCCTGCCGCCGCTGTACCCCGACTCCAAGTAAAAGTGCACCTCAAACCGTTGGCCGTAGAGTGGGTTATGCCTAACGACTAACCCGCCCTTGTATCGCTCCCCGCCACCGTCATCCTGAGCACGACTCAGGATCTCCCCTCCGAAGCCCCGTTCTGGAGATTCCAAATCAAGTTTGGAATGACGAGGTGTGGGAGCTCATTTTGGATCATGGCAAGCGCACACTCTGTCAACTGAAGCCGATCGAGAAACGAGTCATTCCCGCGTAGGCGGGAATCCAGCGTCTTTGAATGAGTGGGGTCGTAAAGCCACTGGGCTCCCGCCTGCGCGGGAGCGACGTTAGGGGGCTGGGAGGCCGTCTTGATGCCCTTGGGTGCCCTGGCCGACGAACAAGTTTTATGCCTCGCTTGCTTTAAAAAACGAGTCATTCCCGCGTAGGCGGGAATCCAGCGTCTTTGAATGAGTGGGGTCGTAAAGCCACTGGGCTCCCGCCTGCGCGGGAGCGACGTTAGGGGGTGGGAGGCCGCCTTGATACCCTTAGGTGCCCGAGCCGACGAACAAGTTTTATGCCTTTCCTGCTTTAAAAAACGAGTCATTCCCGCGTAGGCGGGAATCCAGCGTCTTTAAGTGAGCGGCGGCCGCCCCCTCGCAACGACGAGTTTTGGGCCTTGTACTTTGGCTAGAGCAAGCCCTGTGTAGCTTTGACGCGCAGGGCTTCAGTGTCGCTGAATTGGTGCTGCGACAACACGCGCTCCACAATCGCCTCGCGCTGGCTATCGTCGATGTCACCCGCGTCTTGTAACGCGCTATCGAGGTCATTGCGAAAGCGAGCAACGCGTTGATCCCAGGCGGCACGCTCTTCGTCTAGGGCGCCCAAACGCTCGGCAGCTTCCACACCCACCAGTTGGGCGCGCATTTGACGCAGCTCTTCAGCGCTAGCGCCTTCTTCCTTCATACTGGCAGTTCGATGATCCAGCTCGCGCTGCACCAAGCGCTCTTCCACTTGCTGGCGACGCTCAGGCGGCAACTGGGAGGCCAGTTGACGGGTGCGTTCGATGCGCTCCATTTCACTCAACTCACCGCCGCGCTGCGTCAACTCCATCGTATTAAGATTAAACCGCGTATAGGCTTCTTTACTGGCAAACAGTGCATCGGCGTGCTCGGCACCAAACACCTCGCGACGCAATTGTTTGAGTTGACTAAAGCTCTCGCGCAATCCCACCAAATCGGCACTGTTTCCATAACCCGCTTCGAGCAAGGCAGACTGTTGCTCGCGATAATCGAGGTATTGAGCTAGCAATAGCTTGGCGTCGTCCTGCGCCGTCACCGGCAAGGCGGCATCAATCAAGCGCCGCACGCGCTGCACTATGGTTTGTAAATCCTCTTCGCCGATGCCGGTCATAAAGTATTCAAACACCCGCAGCACTTGTGGCTCGATGATTAAATTACCCTGGTCGTCCAAGCGAAAACTGCCGTCGATCTCGGTGCCCTGCAAAGATTCGGGCAAGTCTTTCGCAGCCAAAGCATAGAGCGCCTCAGCATCGAGTGTTTGAGCCTCGCCCTCAAACGACGCCTCGTGTTGCTCGGCCTCTTGCGCCGAAGCCTGCGCGGTGCGATAGGCATCGTCGATGACGACTTCATTCGACGGTGTAGCCATCGACTCTGACGCCAGCGGCTCATCGCTTTGCAGCAAATACAGCCCCCAGCGCGCCGCTACCAAAATGGCGATCAAGCCAACAACCCCAAAAATCCAGTGCTTTGTTTTCATAGTGCCTCCCCGCTGAACAATGTACTCGCTCTTTTCCTGCCTGAAAAGCGTTCAACACCACGGCTCAAAAGCCGAGACCACCACAGATGCAGTCGATAGCGGTGTGAACAAGCGCCACCCGTCGGGCCATAGACGACAAACAAATTGATCGAAATAGATTTTTTTGAATATTTTTATAATGAATTTCAATGACTTATATAGATCCACTACGACCAAATGAAAGAATGATACGAGTTTGACCCGCGCCCTATTTCGCGCAAAAAATCAACTGATTTAACGCAATAGCCCCGTGGGTGTATTCAAACGTCTCCACGGTACATCGCGTTACATGGCATAACCTTGGCGTAATACGCCACAATCCTTCCGGAGCCCTCGGGCTCCGAGCTTTTTACATGCCAAGTTCACAGGCCTGCGCGCGAAAGATTCGGCAGATCCCGTGCAACTGTTCCGCAACCACGCCAACCGTGTGAAGAACGCGGGGCTGTAACACAACACATCACCTTCGGGCTTGCACCCGAACTTTATCGAGGTCCCTCGCGGGCCTCTTTTTTTTGCCTAGCCACTCCCTCAACAATCATCTAATTGAGCCAAACGAGTTGTAGATAACACATAATTTTATGATTAAACGACATGATTTAAACGGAAAAGCGACCGTTTAAACGGATTTTAATACCGCTGATCAGGCACTTACCGCATTTATTAAAGGCTATTTGTGCCAATTTGGCGCATTTGTCACTGAATTCCCTTCTGTAGTAAAAAATCATTTGCTTTAATCACATAAGAAACAACACAGGACACGGTTATGCTAAAAAAAATCGCAATTGTGGCGGTCGGCCTTTTTCTTTTTAACGGCCACGCCCAAGCCATGGGCGAAGAACCTGCCACCTATACCAAAACTGACGCTCCTATCGTTTTAGTCAACGGCCTGTTCGGCTTTGACGACATTCTCGGTGTCGATTATTGGTACGGCATCGTCGATGATCTACGCGACAATGGCGCCACCGTCTATGTAGTTAATGTTCAAGCCACCAACAGCATTGCCGCCCGTGGCGAACAACTGATTGCCAGCCTAGAGCAATTCAGAGCACTGGACGGACACAAGTCCTTTAACCTGATTGGTCACAGCTATGGCGCCCCCACCTCAAGATATGCGGCTGCCGTACGACCTGAACTGGTTAGCTCAGTGAGCACCGTAGGCGGTGTGAACAAAGGTACCGACCTAGCCGACGGCCTTTACAACCTCGACCAATACCCCGTCATCGGCGATGCAGTTTGGGCACTCGGTGACCTGCTCGGCATCGTGATTGATGGCATCTCGGGCCAAGGCGACGCCACCAACCAAGACATCAAAGAGGCCGCTCGCCAAATGACCTACGCCGGCATGGCCGAATGGAATCAAAGCTTTCCCCAAGGCGTGCCTACTAGTGCTTGCGGCGAGGGCGACCACCAAGTCAACGGCATTCGCTACTACTCTTGGAGTGGCGTGGCTCAGCGTACGAATCTGGTCGACTTAACCGACTTGGTCGTCGACGTCACTTCACTGTTCTTTGATAATAAGGATCACGACGGCCTCGTGCCGCGCTGTTCTTCCCACTTAGGTGACGTGATTCGCGACGACTACTATTTGAATCACCTCGACGAGGTCAATCAAATGACAGGGCTGAAATCCATTCGCTCGCCCGACCCTGTTCAAATAATCCGCAACCACGCCAATCGCATGAAGAACGCGGGGCTGTAAAAACACCGATTTCAACACTGGCACTTAACCGGGGGCAAACCCCGGTTTTTTTTGTCTATCGAGAAAATGCCTGTTTCCACTTCAAAGTGCAGACACTGGGCCACATCTCTCAGCTGGCTTCACCCTCCCCCTCAAAACCACCAGACTTGTCACCGTAGTGACACATTTTGAGCCATCGCGTCTCATTATGTCTGACAGCACTCACCCCGCTCGCTAAAAAGTACAAAATTATACTCCCTCACTTTTTGAGTTAAATTCAAAATTATTATTTAAATTCAATGACTTAAATAAATATTAAGTGCTTTCCCATTTAAATCAAATCGTTTGATTTTATTTCTCAAGATGTGAATCATGCGATTTGTACAAACCGTTTATCGGCAAAAAATAACCGTTAAATCACAGAAACAGGGGAATACCATGAAACAATTGATCCAAAAAGGCTTTATCGCCATCGCCCTACTCGGCGTCTCTCTCACCAGCTTTGCCAGTGGTGGTTCACCCGCCGACACCTATACTAAAACCGACAAGCCCATCGTTTTGGTGCACGGCATCATCGGCTGGGACAAAATCCTCGGCACAGTAGACTACTGGTACGGTATCGAAGATGCCTTGGAGCGCAGCGGCGCCACCGTTTACGTGGCCAACCTCCCTGCCCTCAACAACGACACCGCCCGCGGCGAATCGCTGTTGAGCTTTTTGGAAAACCTACGCGCCCGTCACGGCCACCGTTCATTTAACCTCATCGCCCACTCACAAGGCGCTCTCACTTCACGCTACGTCGCTGGCGTTCGCCCCGACTTGGTCGACTCCGTCACTACCTTTGGTGGCGCACACGCGGGCTCTGGCTTGGCCGACTTGGTCTCGGGTATTGAAAGCAATGTACCCTCGGCTCTCAGCAGCTTGGTCGCTGCCTTTGCCAACGCCTTCGGCACAGTTATCGACATGACTTCGGGCCAAACACATTCACAAGACGCGCTCGCCGCCATGGCACAGCTCAACAGCGAAGGCGCCGCCGAATGGGCCAACCTGTTCCCCAACGGCCGTCCCACCAGCAGCTGTGGCCAAGGCGCCGAAGTTGAAGGCGGCATCAACTGGTATTCACTGGGCGGCACATCGCCTGGCACTAATATCCTCGACCCCTTCGATCTTCTAGCCAACGCCGGTGGCTTGGTCTTCGCCTTCCGCGGTGAAAAAAGCGACGGCATCATCCAGCGCTGCTCAACTCACTGGGGCAAAGTCATTCGCGACGACTACCACCTCAACCACGCCGACCTAATCAACCATGTGCTCGGCATGAAAGGCTTGTTCTCACCCGACGTGAAAGAACTCTATCGCCAGCAGGCCAACCGTCTGAAAAACAAAGGCCTGTAAGTTTTATCACTCAGCAGCCATTGCTACGCCACCTTCGGGTGGCGTTTTTTTTGGCGTTGCAGAAGCAATAAAAAAGCACAGACATCGTAACGAGTTAGCTGTCATTACAATGACGACGCACTGTCGGCCCGAGCACCCAAGGGCATAAAGGCGGCCTCCCACAGGGGCTAATTGACGTAGCGTAATCCAAGGGGCGTAAAGGCACCCTCCTAATCGCTGCCCCCTCACCCTGCTTGGCACCATGTCGCTCCCGCGCAGGCGGGAGCCTAGCGTCTTTCTTAAAGAGCTAGATACAACGCAAAGACCATCGAGCCTAAAATTGTTGCAGGCCAAAGTGACTCCACGCCATAATTCCAAGCACTCCCCCGTCATTCCAGACTTGATTCTGGAATCTCCAGAACGGGGCTTTGATAGGGAGATACTGAAGCTTCTGCTCACGCTCCTTACCTACATCCCTGTAGGCAAATCAAGTTCAGGATGACGGTGGAGGGCAGTGGCGAAGCTGAAAGATCGTCATTGCGAGGAGGCGCAGCCGACGCGGCAATCTGTTTGGCGTATTCGATGGGCAGATTACTTCGCCTACGGCTCGTAATGACAGCATAGGCGTGGAAGTCAATTTAAGTGAGAAGCTGAATCTTAAAGGCCTCACCACCGAAGCCCTAATGGGGAGATTCCAGATCAAATCTGTAATGACGAACTGTGGCACTCATTGTGGGGTATTGCGGATGTCATCTCACTGCTCAGCAAACCACAGAGGTTCTTTTACAAACGCCCTTGGCGACGGAAGTGGTAGTTACCTTGGTTGTCCGCGCGCAGGGCACTGTCTAGGGCACCTTGGGTGGCGCTGGTGATTTGCGCGGTCGGTTTAAGCGTAATGTTGGCGGTGTATTGTCGAGCCGCGTTTATGGTGGCCTTGCCGTCGATGGAGAGCTCGCCACCCTGATTACTCAGCGTAGCGACCAGTGGGCCATTGTTGCCATCGCCACCCGCTTGCTGCTGGAGTTCGATCGAAACATTACCAACACGCCCCGCCATCGGATAGCTAGCCCCCGCTTTTTGCCAGTAGACAAAGCCCTTGGCGTCTTCCACATACTGGCTGTTCAGTGGATAGGTGAGTTGATCAATTTGCAGTTCGACATCGCCCTCGAGGCCAAAAAAACCTTTGCCAAAGTGTTGGGCAAAATTATCCGCGGGAGCGCGGTAGCTCGCGTTTTCGATCTGCGCGGTTTGGCCGAGCGACACCGAGGCATCCAACGCGCCTTGGCCATCGAGGTAGTTAAATTGAATATGTGCCCGCGCTTGGCCGAGCAGCAAGTGCAGCGGCTTCACATCCCATGTGATGCTTTCGATGCGCTCGTCCTGAAATTGCACGCCCGCGGCGCGACCACTCCACACCGTGCCCTGTACATCGAACAACTGCACGGGCCCAATGCGACCCGAATCATTTAAAAAAAGGCCTATGGGCATTTTTAAAACCAGACCAGCGGCGAGCACCACCACAAATAAAACAATACCGCGAAATAGTGTCATTACTGAGCGCGCTCCAATTCAAACTCAACGCTAGCCATACCCTTGCGCTCATCGCCTACAGCACTGGCTTGAAATTGAGCCAGTTGCAGACCTTGATCGAGCGTGAGTTTATCCAGTGTGTGCATCAGACGATCAAAAGCCACACTGTCGTAGCTAACCGACACGGCCTTTTGCCCTTTGGGCGCAATGCGCGTGGCCTTGGGAAGGCCCGATTGTTTTAGGGCATTTTCCACGGCCACCGCCACACTGCCGGAGCTTGCCACGGGCGCGCTCTGTGACCCGCCAATACTGCGGTACTCGGCCACCGCCTGAGCCATCCACTGATGCAATTCGCGGTGAGTTTCTAAGTCGGCCTTGCCCTGCTGATGAAAGTCCACCAACGGCTCCAGCAACAGCATGTAAATTAAAAACACCGCGAGCACCGCGCCGCCGGCTAACAGCGTGCGCTGCTCGCGCTGAGAGTATCGATGCCACCACTCCATTACTTCATCCTCAGTTCTGCGCGCACTTCGCCATCTTGTGAGGGCGCGCTTAAAATGTCTGCCTGAGCACCCGCCTGCTCAAGGGCTTGGCGCAGAGTTTCTATGCTTTCTAAATTCTCGGCAACCAATTCAAAATCGAGCGCATCGCGATTGAGGCTGACGCGGCTCAAACCCTGCGTTAAATCTTGATCTTGCAAGGCGCTGGCGAGGCGATTGAGGCGCTTAAGCGAAGCATCTGTCTCGCTATCGCCCCCCTGCTCCAAGCGGTCTAGACGATTTTGCATTTGCCGCTTCACCGTCATCACATTGACCTGTGCGCCGGGAGCGACGCTTTGGTACATAGCGATGATGTCATCGCGCAAGCGCTGGTTTTCCTGCTTGTATTGATAGGCCTGATAAAACATCGAACCCAGCCACACCAGCAGCACGACAACCGCCAACACCGCGGGCACTTGCCAGCGCTGCAAACTGCCCGAGCTTTGCGACTTAATAACAAACTCGCCCTGCAATAAATTGACGCCACTCGCCGCGCCGCGCGACAGCAGCTCCAGCTCTTCGACCGTCTCTTGCTGATCAATCTCGACAAAAACCGGCCAGTCGGGCACGTCCCCTGCGGCGTGAAACACACTTAAATGCAGCTTGTCTTCATCATCGCTTTGCTCGCGATAAAGCTGCTGCAAGAAAATGGGCAACTCCGCTCGTGTGCAATGCACAGAACCGTGAGCCCCGTGTAAACAGACATCATCCTCGCGCAGCATCACACTCCACACCGCTGCCTCTTGTGGCATGGGCAGCGCCTGAACGTCGGTGCGCAAGGCATCTACCGGCAAATTTGCCTCGATCAGCGAAGCGACGACAGCGTCCATTAGACGGCGTTCACAGACCACTACCTCATAACTATCGCCAGACTTGGCGAGGGCAAAGTGCAGTAAATCAATATCTTGCGAGAGATTGTCTTCGAGCACATTGGGTGCGGCTTGGCGCGCCTTGGACAACTGTTTCACCGGCAGTGCGATGCGCGTGTGCAAGCACTCGTTGCCCGGCAGCAAGACCACGACGCGACGCGATCCCAGCGCTTGAGCGGCGTCGGCTAGAGAGCCGCGACCCACGCGCGCACGCTCGCCATCGTGAAAATACCAGCGGTGTTCGCGACCGCTTATATCGAATTGAAGAATTGCTTTATCTGCCACTACTGTAAGCCTCGTCCACGGCGCACAATAGAGACATCGCCGCCGCTGTTTCGGTTGAGCACACTATATAAGCGCACTTCGGTTCCTCCAAGTACTACGGTCATGTTGATGTCGAAGTACTGGCTCTGGACGCCCCACTGGGGGACTTCATCCCAGTCGAACGATCCCGCTTTTTGTTTAAATTGTTCTTCGTCTTCCGCCATGCTTTCACGCAACTCCTCCACCAGCTTACGCGCCGACGGCACCGCCATTTCGGGCAGGTAGGCCGCGAGTACTTCGGCACTGGCAAAATTGACATTGAGCGGCGTGCCCGTGGGCAAAGCTGTGACGAAGGGCGCTAAACGCTCGTAGACCTCCTCCGTCACACCTTGAATCATGCGCAGCTCCTGCACACTGCGAAGCGGGCGATTGGCCGCCAAATAGGGCTTTTCTAGGGATTGATAGACACCGTCCTCGGCGCCATTGGGATTGACGGTTTGATCGCTGTCCATCCAGTCGATCAGGGCGGGCACCCACACTTTGGATACATTCAACACCGTCAGCAGACGCTCCAGCGCCGCTTGCTCATTGGGTTGCACTTTGCCGCTGGCATCGAGCAAATTGTTCAAGTTAAAGCGCCCTTGGGGTGTGCCAATCGCACCGCTCAACATGCCCTCATCCACGGGATATTGTTGGGGGGTTAGCCAGACTTCGCCATAGCCGTCCGCCTCGCTGTTGTCGCTATCCCATTGCAGAGCCAGTGCCGCCATTTGTTCGCCACCCAAGCCATATTGCACAGCGGTATCGACCACAATGGTGTTTTGAATACGGCGCAGCAAAAAGGTTTGATCAGTGACCATGGCGATGGCAATCGCCGAAATAATCGCCACGGTCACCACGACCATCAACAGCGCCACGCCGCGCTGCGTCTTTCCCATCACTCCCACCTTAAACACCGTGGGCCTCCACAACGCGGAACAGGCGTTTTATCTCACCAAAGGGCGCGAGATCGATGCGCACTTCCAGCGCTCGCGGCAAACCGGCGGCGGTTTGGTTTAAAGGTGGCCAGTCCTCTTGCCACTGGCGGTCCATGTCGAGATAGCGCACCTCAAAAGCGCGCACGCGTTGCAGCAGGCGGCGCTCGCGATCGGGTTCACGGCTGGCACTGTCGGGCGGGCGCCAGTAGACGCGGTAGAGATCAAACAGCGCTTCGCCCTCCTCGCTCTCTTCCTCGCTGGGCCTTAAGTGATATTCAACCCGCGCGGTGTTAGACAGCGGCAAACCCGCCGGATTGGGCCAGCCGCCTCGGGTCAGCCCCAGCGCCACTTCCATACCCTGCGACTCGTTGCGCAGGGCGGGATGCTCCGCGCCGTAGGCATCGCGAGCTGTGCGGTCGATAATTTGGCTAATGTCTTGTTCCAGCAAAACAAAGCTGCGCTGTAAATCCGTTAAGCGCTCGCCGTAATCGCTGACCTTTTCACGGGATTGAGTGGCTTCGCCAATCACACCAAAAACGATCAAATACAACACCGCAATCACCGCAATGGCGACGAGGATTTCAATCAAAGTAAAACCGTTTTGAGGCCTTTTACAGTGCTTTGTGGCGACGGCTTCAGTGCCTAGTAAGATATTGGGGAGCCGCACTAGGTGAGCCCTCCTCGATTAAACGGCGAGTTGTTTTGTGAGGCTTCGCCGTCTTTTTGACGAATTTGGATGGCCTCGCTGGCGAAGGTCGTCAGCTTTGCCAGCGGTGCGCTGTCGTCATCGATATCTCGAGAGGCCGACCGCGATCCCTCCAGACCTAGGCGATACACGGAAATATCCACTCGACGCACCAGTGGATTGGGCGTTTCTGTGACCTCTCGCACCCAGCGCCACTCCAAGCCACCGAGGGTCTCGTCGCCCTCTTGCTTGCCTTTGGCGGGAAAGTTTGTGGTTAGCCACATTTGATTCACCGCGTTGCTGGCGACCCACTGGGCAAACAGCTTTTCACGCAAGTGCGCCGTATTTTTCGTGGTTTGACCCAGCGCAGTAACCAATGCCACCAGAGCAATCGCGGCAATGGCCATGGCCACGACCACCTCCACTAAAGTAAAGCCGCGCTGTTTCACAACTCGCGCTCCCGCCATTCCAGCTCGCCTTTGTTGTTTACTTCCAGTAAATAGCTCGGCGCGTCACGACCCGCTTGCGCCTTGCTGATCTCGATGCGAAACGAGGGATAGATTTCGCCGTCTGGCGTAATAAACAAATTGGGTTTCACGCGCTCAATGGATTCATCCAAAATATCCAACGAGGGCTCTTCCACCGTGACCGCCGCCCCATCGACACTGAGTTCCAGCTCCACGCCATCGGGTAACTCGCGCTCTTTTAAAAAGTCGTCTCCCTCGATCAACATCCAGCGCTTTTCGGTTTGAAGTTGCGCCACTTGCTGGCTATTACCCTGCGGCAAAAAGGGGTTGGTCGCCGTCAAACTGTCTTCTTCGTTTTCTATCGGCACTTCTTCAAGCCGATAGAAAGCGTAGCCCGCTTCATTGAATTTCAAACCGAGGGAGCGATTAAACAACACCGCCTCTTCCGAGGCGATGTGTAACAAGGCATTCAAACGGCGCACTTCTTCCTTGGTCGGGCGATCGCCCAAGCCGCCCGACACGCTCAAAACGGCCAAGGTCGCCATAATGGCGACAATCACCATCACCACCAACAATTCGATCAGCGTAAAGCCCGAACTGCGGTGGTGTTTTGTGCCGTGCCGCCAAATAGCGCTTACTCCCAGCTCGTAATATCGGCATTTTCACCGTCGCCACCGGGGCGGCCGTCTTTACCCAGTGAGTAAAGGTCGTACTCGCCGTGCTCGCCGGGGCTGATGTACTGGTATTCGCGCTCCCAGGGGTCCATGGGTACTTTATCCAAAAATTGCTCCCAGCTACGCGGCTCGGGGCCAACGGTGGGCTTAGACACCAGTGCTCTCAAGCCTTGGTCGGTCGTGGGGTAGTCAAAGTTGTTGAGCTTGTAGAGATCCAGCGCCGAACTGATCGCGGCGATGTCGTTCTGTGCTTTAGTGCGGCGCGCCTCATCGACTTTGCCAAAGAACTTGGGGGCGACGAAGCTGGCCATAATACCCAAAATCACGATCACCACCATGATTTCAATCAGAGTAAAACCGCCTTGGTGTCGAGTGTTTAAACGCTGTGCAACTGCCATAATCTTCTCCTGTGGAATACGCGCAAATCTTGTATGCTTAAAACCGTTTTAATCGCTGCTTGGACACCGCTTTGATGCCCGCGCCTCGTTCTTTGTTCCCGCGCCTCAGTGGCGCCGTTGTGCAATTTGTACAGCGCTACTATTTAGCGCTGCTGCTGTTTGTCGTCTGCGCCATCAGCCAGCTAGAACCACTCGCGGGCTGGATGCGCTACGACCGCGCCCTAATTGTTCAAGGCGAGTACTGGCGCTGGCTGACCGCCAACTTCACTCACCTAGGCTGGAGCCACTACGCCATGAACATGGGCGCCCTCGGCCTGATGTGGCTGATGTTCTCCCGCCGCTTCAACAGCGGAGAGTGGCTGTTCATCATCGCGCTCGCCTCACTGGCCGTGAGCGCGGGCGTGCAAACCCTACTGCCCCATATGCACTGGTATGTCGGCCTATCGGGCACCTTGCACGGCATTTTGCTCGCCGGCTGCTGGCGCGAGTGGCGATACGACCGCCTCTTCTCGGCCAGCGTCGCCGCGCTGTGTGCGTTCAAGCTCGCCTACGAACTTCTCATCGGCCCCATGCCCGGCTCAGAGGCCACGGCGGGCGGCCATGTGATTGTCGAAGCCCACGCCTTTGGCGCCATTGGCGGCCTCGCCGCCGCCCTGCTGTTAGAGCTGTCGCCGCCGTGGCGACGCGCTCGCTTCAACGATTAGCCCTGACCCTATTGGCTAATTAAATCCGTCATATCAAAGATGGGCAACAAAATACCCATCATGATCATCATCACGATGCCACCGAGAAAGACAATCACCAAGGGCTGTGACACCGCCATCATGGCCGAGGTTTTGGATTGCACTTCCATTTCTTGATACTCGGCGGCACTGATCAGCATTTCGTCGAGTGCACCGCTGTCCTCACCCGAGGAAATCAAATGCAGCATCATGCCGGGAAACTGCCCAGTTTTTTGTAGCGACTCCGCCACGCCCGAGCCCTCTTTCACCCGCACCGCCGCGGCTTCGATAGCGCGGCGCATGGGAATATTCGACACCACATCGCAAGCGATGCGCATGGCTTCGAGCACGGGCACGCTGCTGCCCGTCAAAATGCCCAGCGTGCGTGCAAACGCACCCGCGTTGCGCCCGCGCACCAGCGCACCCAGCATCGGCAGGCGCAGTAAAAAGCCGTGGTACACCGCGCGACGTCCCTCATTAGCCATATACCAGCGCCAGGCAAACACCGCCGCCACGCACAGCAAAATAATCAACCACCAGTAGCCTTTCACACCATCGCTCAAACCGATAATCATCACGGTGAGCAGCGGTAACTCGGCATCACTGGAGGCAAACACACTGGTGATTTGCGGCACGACCCACACCAGCAGTAGCGACAAAATCAAAACGGACATGACCACGACAACAATCGGATACATCAAGCTCTCAAAGAGCTTTTTAGACATTTCGTGGCGACGCTCGGCGTAGTCAGCCAAACGCATTAACACCGTATCGAGATGCCCCGAGGCCTCCCCGGAGGCAATGGTCGAGCGGTAAATTTCGGGAAATACATTGGGGTAGGCAGAAAAGGCCTGTGCCAGCGATTGCCCCTCCAGCACTTTGCCGCGAATCGCCACCAACAGCGATTTCACATGATCTTTCTCGGTTTGTTGACTGACCGAGAACAGAGCCTTTTCAATCGGCTGCCCCGACTTCACCAGTGTCGCCAACTGCCGCGTGACCAGGGTGAGATCCGTGGCGCTCAAGCGCTTTTGACCGCCGCTGAGGCGCATGCCACTCAATGCCGAGGCGTGCGCTTTGGCCTCGTTGACCGAGAGCGGCGTTAACACTTTGGCTTTCAGCTGTTGGCGCACTTGGCGCGCGCTATCTCCTTCCAGCACGCCCTTAACGGTTTTGCCTCGACTGTCTAACGCGGTGTATTCAAAAGCGGCCACGCTTACACCTCCTGTGTGACGCGCAGCACTTCGTCAAGTGTGGTTTTGCCCTCGAGCACCAGCTTGCGTCCATCGCTGTGAATACTGGGCGTGAGCTTGCGCGCCTCGCGTTCAATTTCACTCTCGCTGGCGCCATCGTGAATCATATCGCGCACCGCTTCGTTAATTTCGATCAACTCGTAGATACCACGGCGCCCCACATAACCCGAGTGGTTGCAGCGATCACAGCCTACGTGCGTATAAATCGTGGCCTTTTCTGCGCTGGGCATGCGCAGCAATTCTAGCTCACCCTCGGTGGCCTCGTGGGGCGCACAGCACTCGGGACACAACACGCGTACGAGGCGCTGGGCCAATACGCCGATAATCGACGACGACAGCAGGAATGGCTCGACGCCCATGTCCCGCAAGCGCGTCACCGCGCCGACGGCGGTGTTGGTGTGCAAGGTAGAGAGCACTAAGTGCCCGGTTAAAGAGGCCTGCACGGCGATCTCGGCCGTCTCTAAGTCGCGGATCTCACCGACCATCACCACATCGGGGTCTTGGCGCAATATAGCGCGCAAGCCGCGGGCAAAAGTCATATCGACCTTGGTGTTGACCTGCGTTTGGCCGATGCCATCGAGGTAGTACTCGATAGGATCTTCCACGGTGAGAATATTGCGCACCGAGCTGTTCAAGGCGCTCAGTGCCGAGTACAAGGTGGTCGTTTTACCCGAACCCGTGGGGCCCGTCACCAGCAAAATGCCGTGGGGCATCTGAATCAATCGGCGAAAGCGCTGTAGCACGTTGGGATCCATGCCGATCTCATCCAGATCGAGCTGCCCCGCTTGCTTATCCAAAATCCGCATCACGACGCGCTCGCCGTGGCCCGAGGGCAGCGTCGACACACGCACATCCACATTGCGCCCCGCTACCCGCAGCGAGATGCGGCCATCTTGCGGCACGCGCTTTTCAGCGATGTCCATATCCGACATCACCTTGATGCGCGAAATGACTAGAGCGGCGATAGAGCGCGGCGGCGTCAGCACTTTTCGGAGTACGCCATCGACGCGCATACGCACCACGAGTTCTCGCTCAAAGGGCTCGATGTGAATATCGGAGGCGCCCGATTTAATGGCCTCGGTCAAAATGGCGTTGATCAAACGAATAATGGGCGCGTCGTCCTGAGACTCCAACAAATCTTCGGGCTCGGGCATGGAGCTGGCGACTTGGGAGAGATCGAGCGTGTCGCCCAAATCGTCCATCACCTCGCTGGCATTGTTATTGGCCTGCTCGTATTGAGCGGCGAGCTGGGCATCGAACAGCGAGGTTTCCAACTCTTCGTAGGATTCAATTCGATCGTAGCGACGGCGCAACTCCGCCAAAGCAGTCAGCCCCGCATCGGCGCGGTAGACCACATGGACACCGTGATCCTCATCCACGCGCACCAGCACACCTTGCGCTTTGGCGTAGGCGTAGGGCAGTGGCCTAGGCCGAGCGAGCAGCGCCTCTTCGCCTGCCAGCGCTTCGCTTACGTTTGGATTGTGGGCCTGATCACTGGCCATCCGCCGCGGCCTCCTGGCTTGTTTCGCTCTCTTGCGCTTCGCCGGAAATACGCTTGACTTCGCCTTGGTTCGAGCGCTTGCCGAGCGCCTCGCCATCGACGACCGAGCTGTCGTACACCGCAATGGGCGGCAGCGCGGCCGTGCTGACATTAAAAATGGGTTTGATGTCTCCCGCCTCGCGCTGGCGACCACGCATGAACTGGTATTTCTCTTGGCTGGTGGCATCCGCCGACAGGCGATCGCGCAGGATTTTGGGGTGTAAAAACACCATTAGATTGCGCTTGTCGTTGCTGTTGGTGCGGTACTGAAACAAACGGCCCAGCAGCGGAATATCCCCTAACAAGGGCACCTTAAACAAAGATTTTCGAGTTTGATCGTCGATCAAGCCACCCAATACCAGCATTTGGCCATCTTCGATCATCACACTGGTTTTAATTTCACGCTTGTTGGTGATCAGCTGGCCCGAAGCCACGCTAGACTCCACCACGCTAGAGGCCTCTTGCTCAATATCGAGACGAATCACATCGCCCTCGTTAATTTGCGGTGTGATTTTTAAAGTCACCCCCACATCTTGCCGTTCCACGGTTTGGAAAGGGTTGTTGGCACCCGAGCTGGCCGTCGTGTAGGAGCCCGTGACAAAGGGCACATTTTGCCCCACCACAATCTCGGCCTCTTCGTTATCGAGGGTGACGATACTCGGCGTCGACAGCAGGTTAGCTTCGGTATCGCTGGCCACAGCGCGCAGAATGCCAGCAAACACATTGCCGCTGTTGTCGCGGTCACCAAAACCAACCGTAAACCCGTTGGGCACCGACGCCCCACTGCCGTCTCCCGTTGACGCCGCCGCAATGCCGTTAATTACATCGCCGCCTCCGCCGAGCAGCGCGCCGCCCACAGGATTGGTTTCGTTGTCAAAACCGTTTTCATTGGCGAACAAGTAGCTAAACCCCAGCTCGCGCGCGGCGGTATCGGAGACCTCGACAATAATCGCCTCGACATGCACTTGGGCGCGGCGAATATCCAACTGGCGCACCACCGATTCGATATTCCGTAGGGCGTCGGGAGCGGCTGTAATAATCAGTGAGTTAGTACCGGGATCGGCTTGAATGTCGACCTCTTTATCCGATGAAACCGTCGCCGCTGCGGCCTTTCCACCCGCCGCTTCCGCCGCCTTTTTCTGGCCTTCGTTAACGCCTTTTAAAATTTCTGCCATATCCTCGGCCTTGGCGTATTTTAGATAGACCACCTTGGTATTGCCGCCCTGCTCTAGCGGTGTGTCCATGGAGGCGATCAATTTTTTGATGCGATCGCGAGCGGCCTTGCTGCCCGAAATTAAAATGCTGTTGGTGCGCTCGTCCGCGGCCAACTGAGGGGTGTCTACCTCTGCGCCCTTATTCCCACCCTGACTTAGAGAATTAATGATTCGAACCAGCTCGGGCGCCGAGGCGTGCTCCAATTGAATCGATTCAATTTCGTCGTTATCGGGGCGGTCGATGCGACCAATAATGTCCGCCAAGCGCGAAATATTGCTGGCGCGATCGGTAATCACAATGATATTGCTGCCCGAATACGCTGCCAAATGGCCTTGCTGCGGTACCAGCGGGCGCAAAATCGGCACGAGTTGCGCCGCCGCAACATTGCGAATTGGAATCACTTGAGTCACTAGGTCGTCGCCCATGCCCTGACCGTTTGTGATCGTAGGCACGGCTCCTTGCTTGGCGTTCACCTCGGGCAAAATTTTAATCACATCGCCCGCGGGTACCGCCGCGTAACCGTGCACCTGCAAAATCGACTGAAATACCTCGTACAGCTCGTTGCCGCTCATGGCCTGTGAGGAAATCACCGTCACGCGCGCTTTTACGCGGGGGTCGATGACAAAGTTGCGCCCCGTTTTTTTCGCTACCGTCGAAATCAGCGCTTCGATGTCCGCATCTTTCAAGTTGAGCGTAAAGCTCTCTTCATCCGCCGCTTGAGCGGGCAACAGCAAACTCGATAACAACAAGATGAACAGCATCGATTGCTGAAGCGCTTTGGAGACACTCATACGGCGAAAATTCGTTGCGAGGTAGTCCATGGATTCTCTCATTTAAAACTGATCGACAGCAGCTGCTTAGAGCCGTTTCTCAAAACAACCACATCGTACTGATCGGCATTGCGTAATTTGTTGATTTTACGAGGCTTGTTCACAGGAACACTGTTTACCGAAACAATGACATCGCCATCGCGCAATCCCGTTTGATAAAACAGCGCGGGATCGCCTTTAGGATTGACCTGGTAGCCCACCAACTCGCCATTTTCCTGCTTGGGTTTAATCGTCACGAGTTCCATCAAAGACGATGGCGATTTTAAAAACTTGTCCCGCAGCGACGCCGCGCGACTCGGCGCAATCGCCTGCTTGCGAGAGGCGTTACCCGGCAAAAACTGCGACTGAGGCTCGTCCTTGCTGGCGATATTCAACTCCGGCGCATCTTGCAGCGTGAGCGTCTCATAGCGCCCCTGATACTGAATAATCACGCGATCGCTGTGTACTTCAACCAACTCGGCATTGCCAGGCAAGGTATCGCCAATACCGTAGACCTCTTGCAAGCCCGCAGTACCGCGAGAAATGAGCGCCAGTGCCGACTCTTGAGGCTCGATCGCCAACACCCCGCGCAAAACTAAGTCCAAGCGCGTTTCAGGGGCGTTCTCAATCTCACCCGAAGCCTGTTGGACGTCGGCGCGACCGAATAGATGTTTAT
This sequence comes from gamma proteobacterium HTCC5015, assembly GCA_000155715.1. Taxonomy (GTDB): domain Bacteria; phylum Pseudomonadota; class Gammaproteobacteria; order HTCC5015; family HTCC5015; genus HTCC5015. The sequence goes on from DS990603.1 coordinate 65,601, forward strand.
TCGCCACCTGAGCACCATAGCGAACGGCGGCGGGCTGATGACTTTGCACTGTTTTTTGAAGCGGCAGGTCGGGCCCAGAGGCAACGGGCACCAGCGCCCACACCGCCGAGGCACTCCACCAAGCCAGCAACGCCAAAAGCAGCGCCGTACACAGGCTCGGCGCCACGCGTACAAAACGCTGCCACAAGGGGTGTGCCGTCAATTTTTGCAGAGCCTCTTCCGACATTCTTTATACTTTTTTCCGACTTCTTTTATTGCCCAGCGCAATCCAAAGAGTGGGTTATATCACTAGACGGGGCGCCGTTGCCAGCGCCGCCCCCCACTCTAAAATCGCCCCCTCCTCCGGGGTGGAATGGACATCAATCCGATTGAGCGCGGGCAGTGCCTCGCCCAAGCCTTGTCTTAGCCATTCGGCCACCGCGAGGTCACTTGGTTCCCCGCTGGGTAAAATTTCATTCAAACAGTGGTGATCGAGCTGCCGATAGAGTGGCTGGAACTGGGTTTTGACATCGCCGTAGTCTTGCGTCCAACCCATCACTTTATCCAGCGGCGCCTCAAGGTGCAGGCGCACTCGATAAGAGTGTCCCATCGGTTCGTCGAAGCCCGCCAATTGCACGGCACACTCCGCCTCTTGCTGTTTCCATATGCGGTGGGTCTGACCGTCGTAGCGGCAGCCTGCCGTCACCGTTTCGCGCACGTCCACCGACAGCAAATCCGTGATCGAGTCGATCAGCTGACGCCAAATCCACTCCGCCAGCACTTCACTGGTGGGGTTTTCCAAGCCCACAATCCGATTGAGGCAGTGCCCGTGCAAGCGCTCGTAAAGAGGTTGCCAGTGCTCGTCTAAGCTTTCGGCACTCCAGCGCAGTGGCGCCAGCAGGGTCACTTCAAAACCGTGGCCGTGAAGGCGGCCGCACTTGTGCCCCTCGGGCACATTGGGCAAAAAGTGTGCGGCCTCAAAGCGATAGCGTCGCCACTGGTAGGAATCGCCCATCGACAACAACACACCGCTGCGCTCGCCCGCGTAGAGGCACAGCTCCTCAACTGACGGCAATTGCTCGGCAATATTGAGCGCAACACCAATATCAGACTCAACATTAAATATTTCTTTTAAATCACTGTAATTTAATGTTTTTTGCAGTTTTTTTATGTCGTCTTCGGGGAGCTTCTGGGCGCTCACCGTGGCGCAGCGAAAGCTGTGGCCATGCAACCCCTGTCGAGGCGTTCGGCGAGCCGCTTCAAAACCAAACTGGGAAAAATGCTGAGAGCGCTGTGTCATAAGGCGCGAAAGTCTAGCGCAAAGCACTTTTCATTTCAGTGACAATCTTAGAGCCTCTTGTACATTTTGACGCATCTGCTCGGCGAGCGCCGTCACCGAGTCGTCACGCAACGCCGCCAGCGTCTCGCCAATCCGTGGTAAATAGCTGGGGTGATTGACCTCGCCGCGCGCGAGAAAGGCGGGGGGCATATCGGGGGCATCGGTCTCCAAAACGATGGATTCCACGGGCAATGTCGCAGCCAACCGCCGAATTTTACGCGCGCGCTCAAAGGTCAATACACCGCCAAAACCCAATTTAAACCCCGCCTCAATCCACTGATACGCCTGCTGTTGGGAGCCCGAAAAGGCGTGCAATATGCCGCCGCGCTGAAAGCCGCGACGCCTGAGCGTCGCCAACAGCGTGTCGTGGCATTTGCGCGCGTGCAAAATCAGCGGCAGCTCAGCTACTTGAGCCAGCTCGACCTGCGCCTCCAACCAGTACTGCTGTGCCTTGGCGTCATAGTGAGGCAGTTGATAATCGAGGCCACACTCGCCTACCGCCACGCAGCGCGTGCTCTGCAACAATGTGGCCAAGCGAGCTAAATCGGCCTCGCGGTGTTCCTCTATAAAATAGGGATGCAAGCCGAAAGCGGGCTGAATCATCGGATAGCGCTCGGCCAGCGCTTGCAACCGCTCCCATCGAGCCGACGTGGTGCCGGGCACAACAATCGTCGACACCCCCGCTGCGCGGCAGCGCGCTAACTCGGCGTCGAAATCATGGGAGAACACATCAAAGTCAAAGTGGCAGTGGGAATCCACCCAGACCGTGCTAGTCTCAACTTTTTGATTAGGGCCTGTTAACACAAATTTTATGATCTCTGCTGGAAGCCATTTTCCTGCCCAGCAAGGCAGAAGGAGTGCCGTGTAGTATGTCTACACAAACAACTGATAACGCAGCTGGGCGGAAAATAGCTCCAGCCCTTCGGGTTGTGGCTAAAAAAGCGCCACTCATCGTTGCTCGTCGCTCATTTGGATTCACCAAACTACGCTCCTTGCGCCTTGATTGGCGCTTTTTTAGTCACAACAGTGACCATCAAATTTGTGTTAACAGGCCCTAGCCCAACTCATAGGATCATTGTAAAGCATGACATCCACTGTAGTACGCCCAACGGGGCGGCTGGAAGTTCTATCCCAGCAAGAGGCCGAGCGCCTGCGCGGCAAAAGTGCCGGCGGCCTCGCCACCCTATTGCGCAACTGCGCTCTGGCAGTGCTCAACAGCGGCAGCCCCATCGACGACAGCCAGCACCTGTTGCAACAACACCCAGATTTCGAACTAGAGATCGCCGAAGAACACCGCGGGCTCAAACTGATTCTGCACAATGCCCCCGAAGTGGCTTTTGTCGATGGCGAGCTGATCGAGGGCATTCGCCAACACTTGTTCGCGGTATTGCGCGATATCGTTTATGTCAGCAGTGAAATTGTCAGCCACCCGCCCGAATCGGGGCAGGATTTAACCAACCTCGTCTTTGACATTCTGCGAAATGCGCGCACTTTCAGGCTCGCTCAAGACCCCAATCTGGTGGTCTGTTGGGGCGGTCATTCGATTGGCCGCGAGGAGTACGACTACACCAAAGTCGTCGGCCACGAACTGGGGCTGCGCGCCATGGATATTTGTACGGGCTGTGGCCCAGGCGCCATGAAAGGCCCCATGAAGGGCGCCACCATCGCCCACGCCAAACAGCGCATTCGCCGCAACCGCTATATTGGTATCAGCGAGCCCGGCATTATCGCCGCCGAGGCGCCCAACCCCATCGTCAACCAACTCATTATCATGCCCGACATTGAAAAGCGGCTAGAGGCCTTTGTGCGACTAGGCCACGGCATAGTCGTTTTTCCCGGCGGCGTCGGCACCGCCGAGGAGCTGCTCTATCTATTAGGCATTTTGATGCACCCCAAAAATGCCAACATTCCCTTCCCGCTGATACTCACAGGGCCCAAAGAATCGGCGGATTACTTTGAGCAGATCGATGCCTTCATTCGCCTCGCCTTGGGCGATCGCGCCACCGAGCACTACCAGATCATTCACGGCGACCCCGAGGCCGTTGCCCAATCCATGAAAAGCGGCATGCAGCAGGTCAAAGACCATCGGAGGCTGGCTCGCGATGCCTTTTACTACAACTGGGACTTGCACATCGACCAGCCCTTCCAACAGCCTTTTGCGCCCACACACGAAAACATGCGATCCCTCAATTTGCACCGCGACCAACCCGCTCACGAGCTGGCCGCGCAACTGCGGCGCGCCTTTTCCGGCATTGTTGCAGGCAATGTGAAAGAGGCGGGTATGCGGGCGATTGCCGAACACGGCCTATTTGAGCTACGCGGCGACGCCGATTTAATGGCCGCGCTCGACGATTTACTCGCGGCCTTCGTCCACCAGGGGCGCATGAAGTTGCCGGGCACCGAATACACGCCCTGCTACCGCCTCGTGCGCTGACAGGGCTCGGCCAGGGCAGTGCCAGATATCGCCCTGCCCCACCGCAAGTCGCGGTCTATTTTTTTAAAGCTCGCGACAAGCTCCCCATTGCCCTGCAATCCATTGTAGGCTGTGGCCTCCTTTTTTAACTGCTCTTAACGCGAAACTAGGCATGACTGAATCCACCGAAAACATCAAACCCGTAAGCGCCTCTAAAATTGATGCCCACATCTACAAGGTCTTTCCCAACGACCTCAACTCGCACAACACGGTGTTTGGCGGCGTCATCATGGGCATTGCCGACCGCCTCGCGCTGGTCGTCGCCGAGCGCCACAGCGGCCACACCTGCGTGACCGTATCCGTAGACGATATGCACTTTTTGCGCGCCGCCCGAGGCGGCGACACACTGGTTTTTCGCTCCTCGACAAACCGCGCCTGGGGCAGCTCGATGGAAATCGGCGTGCAGGTCATGGCCGAGGACAGCTACACGGGAGACACGCGCCACATTCTCTCCGCCTATTTCACCTTTGTCGCGCTCGACAGCGACAACAAGCCCACCGAAGTCCCCCAGTTGCAGCCCGAAACCGAGGAGGAAGAACTGCGCTACGCCGCCGCTGGCCTAAGACGCAGCCACCGCCTAGAGAGTGCGAAGAAACTGAAAGCCCTGCGCGACAAAGGCAGTGACCTATGACACATAGCCAAAAAAATGAGCGTTAATTAGGATAGACTCAAGGTAAAGCGCTTCATCACATACGCAATTCAATATAAGAGATAAGATCGCCATGGCCGCCAAACTGAGAAAACTCGAAAAAGCCATTAAAAACGCCGCCACCTACGAGGAGTGGCGCGCCGCCTGCGCCGAGCACGACCGACTGTCCGGCGCCGACGAGTGGAAACAAGTCGATCACTCCCCGTTTTACGATTACGAATTGATTCGCGCGCGCCTGAGCGAGCTGCGTCGCGCGCGCAAAAAACGCGATGGCCATCAGCTCGTATTCCACCTGCACGAGGGCCTGCACGGCAACCTTGGCAACATCTCCAACCCCATGCTCTACAAGCAGAGTAAGCTGGGCACCAAACGCTTGATCGAAGAATATCTCGACGAAGTCTGCACCTCGCTACACTTCGTCTGCGACAACGAATTTGCCAACCTCGACTTCAAAAAGAAAATCGACTTCTTTGAAACCGTCGGCCAAGCCTTTGGCCGCTCCGCCCTAATGCTCAGTGGCGGCGCCGCACTCGGCTTATTCCACCTCGGCGTAGTCAAGGCCCTGTGGGAACACGATTTATTGCCCAAAGTCATCTCTGGCTCAAGCGCCGGCTCGATTGTCGCCGCCGCCGTCGGCACTCACAAAGACGATGAACTCGAAGCCAAGCTCGAACCCGAAAACCTCTACATGACCGCCTTTAAATACATCGGCTGGACCGGCATCTTCAAAGGCCGCCCCATCTTGGACGGCGATCACCTAGAAGTTTGCCTACAGGAAAATATCGCCGATATGACCTTTGAAGAGGCCTACCGCGAAACTGGCTTAGAAATCAACGTGACGGTTTCACCCTACGACCGCCACCAACAATCCCGTCTGCTCAACTGGCGCACATCACCCCACGTACTCATCCGCAAAGCGGTACTCGCCTCTTGTGCTGTACCCGCCATTTTCCCACCCGTTACACTGTGGGCGAAAAATGTTCACGGCGAGAAAGTGCCCTATATACCCACGCGAAAATGGGTCGATGGCTCCGTCAATGACGATTTACCCGTAGGCCGCCTAGCTCGACTTTACGGTGTCAACCACACCATTGTCAGCCAAACCAATCCCCACGTGGTGCCCTTTATCACTCGCGACGAAAAGGCTCCCGGCCCCTTTAATTTGTTGCGCACCTTCGCGGTACGCAATGTGCAATTAAATGCCAAACTTTCACTCGAAGTGATTCAAAGCCGCATTAAAAACAACGACATCGCCCTATTGTTCGATAAAGCACACTCCGTCGCCCAGCAAAAATACATTGGCGATATCAACATTATCCCCCCGCGCCGCCCTTCCAATATTTTGAAAATTTTCAAAAATCCCACAGTGGAAGATGTGCGAGCATTCATCAAAAACGGCGAGCGCACCACCTGGCCCAAACTCGACATGATCCGCAACACCACGCGCATCAGCAGCACCTTTACCGAGTGCCGAGAAAAACTCGACCGCATCGAAGCCGAAAAGCTGGAGCGGTTAAAACTGGTGAGCGTGAAATAAATGCGGCTGCAAAATATAGCGCTTACACAAAAGTAGGCGCTTGCCTTGCAAGCGAGCGGCTAAGAACGCCCAACTCCATCGTCACTCCCACGCAGGCGAAGCTCCTGCGTCGGCTGCGCCTCCGCAGCAATGACGATACCCTCACCGTCGCTCCCGCGCAGGCGGGAGCCCAGTGGCTTTACCACTCCACACACTCGACGATTCTGGATTCCCGCCTACGCGGGAATGACTGTCGTGGGTCGGCTTTCAAGCCGACTTAATTGGCTAGATTCCCACCTGCGCGGTAATAACGGGAGGTGGTTATGAAGATTCCAAATCCAGTTTGGAAGGATGGTTATGTAGGTCGGAATTTATTCCGACTAGACATCCCCCAAGGTTGGCGTTGATTCCCGAGAATCTGCGATGAACTCCTTATCTTTGCTTCTATTTCTTTTTAAAGATCACCACGTCTTTGTCGATCAGTTCGTATTCAGCGTGCCATTGTTGGGCCAGCCAGTGAAAAGTCGCCTCTGAAAAGAAGCAAACATGGGTAGGGTCGTTTTTGTAGTGCCATGTTTTAAAAGCATTGAGGTCGATCACGCGCTTTGTCATCAACCCTAAATAGCCCTCGGGCAGCAACAAATCCCACAGGCGGTTGAGTACTTCGCCGGGGTGGTACAAGTGCTCGACAACTTCGGTGCTGGTCACAAAGTGGTAGCGCTTGTCGAACACACAATCGTCTGGGTGATAAAACACATCGTAGTGTTCGCATTCAAAGCCGCGCTCGATCATCATGCGATGTAGTGTCGGTCCGGGGCCACTGCCAAAATCGAGACCCTGAGCGCCGTCTATAGCGGCCTCTTTCAAGCGCTGACCCAAAGGCGCGCACAAACGGTTTAAAAAGCGACGATAACCCTCATCCTCAGCATCGTTGTTGTGCAAATCGTATTGCGCTTTTTCGGCCTCGGCGTCGAGGCGCTGGGCGGGCGGCACAAAGACCAATTGGCAGGTCTGGCACTGCCAGTAGTCGCGGCGGCGATCGCGATGGTAGTAGCCGATCTCGCGCTCGCCGCACAGCGGACAGACAGCCGAATTGTCAGGTGCGTTTAAAGGCTCGGTAGACATGGAAACCGTCCTCATTGGCTAGGCGCTCGCACTGGCCAAACTGCGCTTCGATCCACTCGGCATAGGGCAAGTGGCCGTTGGCCACAAGGCGCAATTCGCCGCCTCGTTTAAGGCGTTGCCAACTGGTTTGAATAAACTGTTCGGCAATACGGTAGTCGGTTTCGACACCCGTGTGAAACGGCGGATTGCTAACGATGGCCTGCCACTCGCCGTCTACCCCCTGCAAACCATCGGCCTGCTGACACACCACCTCCATATCATTGACCTGCGCGTTCATCCACGCACAGAACAAGGCAATGGCACTCACATCCACCAGCGTTATGTTGAGATCGGCGTAGCGCCGTTTAAGCCATAGTGCGATAGGGCCTGCCCCAGCCGCGAAATCGAGTAGCGGCGCATCTTTTTTGATCGACAGCGGCGTGCTATGCAAATTGTCGAGCAACACCCGCGTACCCCGATCCAGCTTACCCAAACTAAACACACCGGGCAGCGTCGCCAATTGCAGTGGCGCCGCCTCTGGAACAGGTAGCTCAAATGGTTGTAACCACGCCTCGGGATCAAACGCCTGTGGCGCCAGTTCAGCTCGCCACAGCTGGCAGTGACGAGCACTGTCCCGTTTGTCTACAGTACTGGCTCGTTGCTTTAACAATTTGGCGCCACCCTCGATGCCCTCTTTTTTGTGGCCGACGAGGTAAAACGCAGTATTCTCGGGTAGACAGTGGGCCAACTGAGCCAGTAGAAAGTCCGTGCGCGATCTCGATTTGGGGACTTTTAAAACCACGGCGGCGGGCGGCTGACGAAAGTGTTGTACCAGCTGTTCGTACGCTTCAATGCCCAGAGCCGTACACAGTGCGTGCGTGTGAGTGGCGGCTTCGGCAGCGCCGGCATGATCGGTCCAAAAAGCGTGTTGAGTGGGCCACTGAGCCAGCAAGCTGGCGTCGGCAATATCGATAAACCACACCCAAGAGTCGCGGTTTAAAGCGCTCGTGATGTCGTCTAAATTTCTTTCGATAATCTGTGCCGATGCTTGCATGAAGACTCCTGAAATCGACGCGCATCATAGCTTGCCTGTGTGGCTTTTGCAGCTTCATCTAAAAAGATTTGCTAGCATGGCGAGCACTACAAGGAGAGAAGCCATGAAAACACTGACCGCCCTTTTCGCACTCGTTATTAGCCTCGCGGCCCTACCCGTTCACAGCGGCCTGACCACTTACCCCCACCGCGAAGTGTCGATGTTGGAAATTCTGTTTTTGCACAAAGGTAAAACCCGCGAAGAGGCCGAAGACTTTTTAGCGCGCCTCACCGAGCTAAGCCAAGAGTACGGCAGCACCAACAATGCGGGGGTCTATGTTAAAAAATGGATGAAAGGTGGCAGCGATGGCATTTACAACGCCGATTTCGTGGTGGTCTCGACCTTTCCCAACGCGCAAAAAATGAACGACATGCTGCAACACGACGAGACCTACGCCGAACTGGCCTACGAAAAAGACGAAATTTTCGACAGCCGCAAGACCATCATCTTCATGGTCGACCCCATGGAGCCGCCGCGCTAGCCAAAAAACCAGTAAGCCACGCCGATAGCGGCCACAATCCCGGCCGCGTCGGCGACTAGCCCACAGCCCAAGGCGTGGCGACTGTGTTTAATACCCACCGATCCAAAGTACACGGCCAACACATAAAAGGTAGTTTCCGTAGAGCCTTGCATCACCGCCGACAGACGCCCGGCAAAAGAATCCACACCGTGTGTATTCATGGTCTCCAACATCATCGCCCGCGCCCCCGAACCGCTTAGGGGTTTCATCAAAGCCGTAGGCAAGGCGTCGACAAAACGCGTATCAAACCCCAAGCTGGCCACGCCCCAAGCGACGCCATCGACTAGCATTTCTAAGGCGCCACTGGCGCGAAACACACCAATCGCCACCAACATCGCCAGTAAAAAGGGAATGATGTCGATCGCGGTTTTAAAGCCCTGCTTGGCCCCATCGATAAACGACTCGTAGACGTTCACGCCGCGCCAGTGCCCCACGCTCAAAAACAGAATAATCACGGCGAAAATCAAACCGTTCCCCAGCGCGCTCGATTGGCTTTGCAAAGCATCCGCCGATAGTGTGCCCGCATAGGCCACAATCGCCATTAACAAAGCGAACACACCGCCCAGCCAAGCTAGAATGACAGCATCCCACAAGCGCAAGCGCTGCATCACCGCCACAGCGAGCAAGCCCGCCAAGGTCGAGCAACTGGTCGCCAATAAAATGGGTACAAATATCAGTGCGGGGTCCTCAGCCCCCTGCTGTGCGCGATACAGTAGCACCGTGACGGGGAACAGCGTCACCGCCGAGGTGTTGAGCACCAAAAACAAGATTTGCGCGTTGCTGGCGCGATCGGGGCTGGGATTGAGCCTTTGCAAATCGCGCATGGCTTTCAAACCCAATGGCGTCGCCGCGTTATCCAACCCCAACACATTGGCCGATAAATTCAGCGTCACAGAAGAAATGGCGGGATGGCCACGCGGTACCTCGGGCATCAATCGCTGAAACAGCGGCGACAAACCCCGCGCCAGTTTATCGATCAAACCACTGGCCTCGCCCACCTGCACAATACCCAGCCACAGTGCCAGCACGCCTATCAGCCCCAACGCCAGCTCTACCGCCAGCGACGCCATATCAAAGCTCGCCTGCACTAGGCGACCAAACACAGCACTGTCGCCCAGTCCCCACCACTGATACAGCGCCGATAGCGCCGCGACAATAAAAAACGACAACCAAATCCGATGCAGCATGGGCACATACACTATTCAATAAAACGCCATCAAGCCTACCCCAAGATGCATCAATTAACACGATAGCCACGACTCTCTATTGACTCTGGCCATAGCGGAGTAAACTTCTCAGGAAATCCTATTTAATGTAACGACATGCTGAGACTCCAGACACTTGTCTTCCTAATATTAATAAGCAGCCACGCGTTGTCCGATAACCGACAAGGCACGCTAGCTGGCGTTTGGGATAACGACATTTTTACCGGCACAGACCGTAACTACACTAACGGTCTGCGCGTCAATTGGGTGGGAGAAACCGCCGAAAGCGAAGCACCCGGCTTTCTCGGTAGCGGTTACTCTCAAGCATTAAAAAACGTCCTTGGCTTTTTGCCCCACGTCGGCGACGCACGCCTAAACCACTCAGGCTCTATCGCCCTGCGTCAAATCATGGTGACGCCCGAAGACATTCAATCGCCCCAACTCTTGCCGAACCAAGCACCCTATATCGGCTACACACACATCGATACTGCGCTATACGCTTGGGACGAACGCACATTTTACGAATACCAACTGACCCTCGGCGCCGTCGGCCCCGACTCGGGCGCCGCCAGTACCCAACAATTTATGCACAAAGTATTGGGCTCAGACAAACCGCAGGGCTGGGACAACCAGATTGATCGACGCTACATTGCCGAGCTGACTTATGTAGAAGGCCACAAAGTGTTTAAAACAGCGAATGACAATGGCCTAGGCTGGGATCTCACCCTGAACTACGGCGCCAGCCTCGGCAACTACGAGAGTGGCCTATCGGCAGGCGGCTTGATTCGCTACGGGCAGAATCTAAAAAACAACTTCAATGTGTACTACACCGAAAGCGCCAGCGAGAGCGCGTTAATCGGGCAGTTCGACGGCCAGCAAGGCGCGGGGTGGCAAGCCTATTTTGGCTTTTACGGCACCGCCCTCGCCTATAACTATATCGAAGAAGCCATCAAAGAAACCCACAACTTCGATATTCAGCCCATCACCGCCTCCGCCATCTACGGCTTTGCCTACTTCACCGACCAATTTGTGCTGGGCTTTAGCCTTCAGGGCAATTCATCTCCCATCCAGCAAAGCGATGAACCTATTCGATTTGGCACAATGTATTTTATTTTCAACATCTAAGCTTCGGGTGTCGCTTCATAAATGCTGCGAAGCCCGAAGAAACGCCTAACCATTTAATGGGGCGTTGCTGCTCGCATTTTTTATAAAATATGAGACGATCTTGTTAAACAAGCAACGGAATCCATCATGACTGTACTCAACAGCAAGCGCTGGCTAGCGGCGGCATTACTCGCGATGGCGGTAACGGCCTGCGCCACTGACACGACAGAAGTCGCCAACAACATGCAGCTTGCTACAGCAGCGAACAACACAGGCTCGCCCTTGTCGCCCTGCCCTGGCGACCCCAACTGCGTTTGCAGTTGTGACACCCGCGAGCAGCACGCCATTGCACCGCTGACCATTCCCGAGGATAGCCAAGCCCCTATAGCCGAACTCTCCCAATTGATACAGACGATGCCACGCGTCGAAATCGTTAAGCAGAGCGAGGACTACCTCCACGCGACCTTTACCAGTTTCATTTTTCGCTTCACCGACGATGTCGAGTTTTACCGCGACGGCTCGGTCATACAAGTTCGTTCAGAATCTCGCATTGGCTACAGCGACTTCGGCGTCAACCGAGATCGGATTGAAAGTATTCGGGCTTTATTCCAGCCTTCGGCACAACAAGAGTAAGTTCAGCTAGGCCGACTCTCAGCACCCAACGCTCTCGTCTACTGATGCGTGCGGCATTTCATTTGAACGTCATTCAGGCGTAGTATGAATATATTCACCGTGCAGATTTCCCAATAGCGATCTGCTATTGGGCCCTGCAGCCTCGCCTGGTACCGCCACATCGGCGAGCCGACTTAGGAGATGCGCAATGACACAGATTGGCCAAGATTCTCTCAATACCAAAAAATCGCTAGAAGCCAACGGCAAGACCTATCACTACTTTGATATCAACGCGCTTGACGGCAAGGGCTGGGGCGACCTTTCCAAACTGCCCTTCTGCCTAAAAATACTGCTTGAAAACCTACTGCGCTACGAAGATGGCAACAGCGTCACCGTCGATGATGTCGAGGCCGTTATGCGCTGGCTCGACAACAAGCGCTCGGACAAAGAGGTCAACTACCGCCCTGCCCGCGTACTCATGCAAGATTTCACGGGCGTGCCCGGCGTCGTCGATTTGGCTGCCATGCGCGATGCCATCCAAAAAGCCGGCGGCGACCCATCGCGCATCAACCCGCTGTCGCCCGTCGATCTCGTGATTGACCACTCCGTCATGGTCGACAAATTTGGCAATCCACAGGCCTTTAGCGACAACGTCGATATGGAGTACCAGCGCAACCGCGAGCGCTATCAATTTTTGCGCTGGGGACAACAGGCCTTTAACAACTTCCGCGTCGTGCCTCCGGGGACGGGCATTTGCCACCAAGTCAACTTGGAGTACCTCGCCAAGGGCGTGTGGCACGACGAGGCACAAGACGGCAACACCTACGCCTACCCCGACACCCTAGTCGGCACCGACTCTCACACCACCATGATTAACGGCCTCGGCGTGCTCGGCTGGGGCGTGGGCGGTATCGAAGCCGAAGCCGCTATGCTCGGCCAACCGATCGCCATGCTGATCCCCGAAGTAGTGGGCTTTAAAATCGAGGGGTCACTGCGCGAGGGCATTACCGCCACCGACCTCGTGCTCACCGTCACTGAAATGCTGCGCCGCCACGGCGTCGTAGGCAAGTTTGTCGAGTTCTTTGGCGACGGCCTCGCCGATCTATCGCTGGCCGACCGCGCCACCATTGCCAACATGGCCCCCGAGTACGGCGCTACTTGTGGCTTCTTCCCCATCGACGAACGCACTACCGAATACATGCAGCTCTCTGGCCGAGACGACGACACCATCGCCCTCGTCGAGGCCTACTGCAAAGCTCAAGGACTGTGGCGCTCCAGTAGCGATCCAGACCCCGAGTTTACCGATGTGTTAGCACTCAATTTAGACGATGTCGTGCCCAGCTTGGCTGGCCCCAAACGCCCTCAAGATCGAGTGCCACTGACGGCGGTAAAACGCACTTTCACCGATGTGCTCACCGAAACGCACCAATTCAATGACGAAGACATTGCCAAGCTCGAAGGCGAAGGTGGCCAAACCGCCGTCGGCAATCACGAGCCCGGTATCGGCGATGTGCCTCTCACTATTGATGGTCAGCGGCACCACCTCAGCCACGGCGATGTCGTCATCGCCGCCATTACCTCCTGCACCAACACCTCCAACCCCAGCGTCATGCTGGCCGCTGGATTGGTGGCCCAAAAAGCCATCGAAAAGGGTCTGCGTCGCAAGCCCTGGGTCAAAACCTCACTCGCCCCCGGCTCTAAAGTGGTCACCGACTACCTCAACGCCACGGACTTGCAACAGCCACTCAGCCAGCTCGGCTTTGACTTAGTCGGCTACGGCTGCACCACCTGCATTGGCAACTCGGGGCCCCTGCCAACGGAAATTGATCAAGCCATCACCGATGGCGACTTGGTCGTCGCCTCGGTGCTCTCGGGCAATCGCAACTTCGAAGGGCGCGTCCACCAAAGCGTGCGCACCAACTGGCTGGCCTCGCCACCACTGATCGTCGCCTACGCACTCGCCGGCACTGTGAGAATCAACTTAGACAGCGACCCCATTGGCCAAGACAGAAACGGCAACGCCGTCTACTTAAAAGACATCTGGCCCAGCTCTCAGGAGATTCAAACCGAGCTGGCTAAAGTGAGCAAACAAATGTTTCACCAACAGTACGCCAATGTTTTTGAAGGCGATGACATGTGGCGCAGCCTGCCCATTCCCGACTCGCAAACCTACGACTGGGACAGCCAATCCACCTACATCCAAAACCCACCCTTTTTCGACGGACTGACCGCCGAGACAGACGATATCGAACCCGTCAAAGAGGCGCGCATTTTAGCGCTCTTGGGCGACTCCATTACCACCGACCACATCTCTCCCGCAGGTGCCATTAAAGCCGACTCGCCCGCGGGCCACTACCTGCAGGGTCACGATGTAGCCCCCAGTGACTTCAACTCCTACGGCTCGCGACGCGGCAACCACGAAGTCATGATGCGCGGCACCTTCGCCAACATTCGCATTCGCAACGAAATGACGCCACACATAGAAGGCGGATTCACCAAGCACTTGCCCCAAGGCGAAGAGATCTCAATCTACGGCGCCGCCATGCGCTATCAAAAAGACGGGGTGTCCACCGTGGTCGTGGCGGGTAAAGAGTACGGCACGGGCTCCAGCCGAGACTGGGCCGCCAAAGGCACCAACCTGCTCGGCGTGAAAGCCGTGATCGCCGAAAGCTACGAACGCATTCACCGCTCCAACCTCATCGGCATGGGCGTTCTACCGCTACAATTCCCAGAGGGCACGGATCGCAAAACGCTCAACCTCGACGGCAGTGAAATGGTCGACATTCCAGAGCTAGACAACAACGTAAAAGCAGGCGACCGCATCACCGTCGTATTCCGCCGCGACGGCAAAGAACAACGCATCGAGACCCTCTCGCGCCTCGACACCGACGCAGAGGTCAACTACTACAAACACGGCGGTATCCTGCACTACGTACTGCGGCAAATGATGAAACAGTAGTTCTTTAAACTCGACAGAAAACAAAAGCCCTAGCGATACTGCTAGGGCTTTTTTCATTCATCAAACGGCTTATTAATATGCGCGGCCAAGCAAGGTCGAAAAACACAGAGGGCACAGAGCAAATTTAGGGGACCGAGTACCGTTTAGCTGAATGTTGTGGAGAAGATAGTACTCTGCCCCATTAATTCGACCCCATTTATTCCTCAAATTAGATTCATAATTAACGGCGTATGATCAGCCACAATTGAGCGAGACGCTCTGCTTTGCTAATTTCAGTGGCGGTCATCGTCTTTTGGACGCGATTTAAGTTATTCGCAGCTTTATCGTTGCCGGCCATTTTAGCCAAGATAAACCATTTGGCCGCTATAACTTGGCTTTGAGGTACACCTTCACCCTTAATGTACATCACCCCTAAATTGTTCTGTGCTGGCGTATGACCCTGCTGAGCAGCCTTTTTGTACCAATACGCCGCTTGCTCATGACTTTGGGGAACACCCTGCCCCTGGGCGTACATGTCTCCCAAGTTGTACTGTCCCGTTGGCTCCCCTTTCTGGGCAGCCATTTCGAACCAATACATCGCCTTCTCATAGCTCTGGGGAACGCTTCTGCCAAATAAGTACTGCGCTCCGAGGTTGTTTTGTGCACTCGCATTGCCCTGATGGGCACTTTTTTTAAACCAGGAAGTCGCTTTCTTATGACTTTGGGGGACCCCCTGCCCTTTTGCGTACCTCGAGCCGAGATTATATTGCGCCACCGCATACCCCTGCTGGGCAGCCTTCTCGAACCAATGCACTGCTTTCTCATAGCTCTGGAGAGTGCCTTCTCCATTGAGGTACGCCAGCCCGAGGCTGTTCTGTGCTATTGCAAACCCCTGGCGAGCAGCCTTCTGATACCAATATACCGACTTCCCATGATTTTGAGTAATGCCCATGCCCACTTCATACATCAACCCTAAGTTGAACTGCGCTTCTACAGCCCCTCGCTTAGCAAGCGGCTCGAGAAGGGATTTGGCCTTTTCATAATTTTTTTTCGCGACTTGCCTGACCAACCTCCTTAAGCACAGCATTCACTTCAGCTGGATCAATTACGGTATTACTCGAGCAGCCTGAAGTAAAAAGAAACAAGGTCGATAAAAAAACAATAAGAAAAGGTGTTTGCATAGTGCTTTCTGGTTAGTTAAAAATTATAAATTATTGGGGTCAGAGTACCATTTATTGGGCTAACCCACCGGCTACAGCGAAGCAAAGCCAATGATGACTTCCTCTGATAAAGAGGGCTTGCTAGGTAGGAGCTTGCCATGCAAGCGAATGTCGATGGCGGCACAAAAAATTGGGGTCAAAAAATTGGGGTCAGAGTACCTTTTAGCTCGTTTCACCTAGCTGATGTCTTGGAGAAAATAGCACTCTGACCCTGTTTCACCGTTTCATTAATCCACAATGGTTTTCAAGTTCGCCCAGTCCGTCGTCCACGATGGGGATTGCCTGCTTTGCTGCATTTTCCAGTTCTCTCCCAAACCTTGCGACGCCATACGAATTTTGCCCGTTCCCATTTTGTCGTTAATAGCGTCCATCACGCCGCCTATGTGGGATTTTTTTTCACAGCGCTCACTCTCTTCGCTCAGTAAACTCCATTGTACGATGCCCCGGGGCAGCAACTCATCCAATACGACCCCCGCTTTTTTATAGTGATAGCCATGGCGATACACTTGGTCTAGCCCTTGGGCAACGGCCTTGGCTAGCACTGGAGGCGAGTCTGTTGCTTGGTGGAACTGTATCCGTACGCGTCCGCAGTAGCGCGGCATATCTTTGCGAAAAGGGTTGGTGTGGGCAAAGAGCCGAATGGATTGAGTGCGCGCGCCCTGCCTTCTCAGTTTTTCTCCCGCTCGCCAGGCAAAATTAGACAGGGCCGAGGCCAGCTCGTCTTTTGATGTCACCATTTGACCAAAAGAGCGCGATACTAGAATTTGTTGGCGCGGCTCTTCGGTGGAATCTATATCGAAACAGCGCTCGCCGCGAAGCTCTCTGACGGTGCGTTCCATATTAACGCTCGCGACTTTTCGAGCCCAAGCCGTCTCGGCGTTTCGCAACTGCCAGACAGTGTTGATGCCAAAGCCCTCAAAGCGGGCACCTAAGCGGCGTCCCACTCCCCACACCTCGCTCACAGGCAGCGACGACATTCGGTTTTTTTCGGTGCCGCGCATCAACCAAATGCCGTCAGAGCTAGGGTGTTTTTTAGCCACGTGGTTGGCTAGTTTAGCGAGGGTTTTGCTCGGGGCTACGCCGATTGATACGGGAACCCCCGTCCAGCGCCTGACCTTTTCTCGCAGCGCTCTGCAAAAATCGCTCAGCTCGCACAGCGGCACCATGGATAAATCCAAAAACGCCTCGTCAATGGAGTAGACCTCTAAGCGCGGACACTCGTCCTTAAGTACGGCCATCACTCGGTTTGAAAGGTCGCCGTAGAGCGCAAAATTGGCCGAAAAAATGTGGGCGCCATTTTCCTCCAGCACCGGCAACCATTGAAACAGCGGCGCGCCCATGGGAACGCCCAGTGCCTTTGTCTCTTGGGAGCGTGCGATGATACAGCCGTCGTTATTGGAGAGAACCGCAATGGGTCGCCCCTCTAGCTTTGGGCGAAAAACGCGCTCACAAGAGGCGTAAAAGTTGTTGCAATCGACCAGGGCCAACATTAAACGGCGCGAGTGGTTTTGAAGCGCTTTACAGCCGCCGTCACCACGCCCCATATCACCAGCTCGCTGTCCTGCCGAAGCTCGATATTGGGGAACTCGGGGTGCTCTGCGTCTAATCGAATGAGGCCGGCCCGGTTATACAGGCGCTTACAGGTCATTTCACCATCGACGACGGCCACCACAATATCGCCATGCCGAGGGCTCTCGGCACGATCGACGACTAAAATATCGCCCGGGTGCAACCCCGCGTCGCGCATGGAGTCGCCTTGATAGCGCAGGTAAAACGTCGCCGCGGGCCGCGCAATCAAAAGATCATTGAGGTCGAGTCTGCTCTCTAAAAAGTCCTCTGCTGGTGATGGAAAGCCCCCCTGAATGCTATATCCCGCCACAGGCAGCGGCATTCGGCTGCCGAAATCGGGCTCGAGAACACTGCACTCGGGCACTGCCGCAGTATTTTTAGGCTTCTGATAGGATGAGAACATAATGAGAACTTTAGCCTGATTTATGCACTAAGACAATCCCTGCAGAATCACAGAACATTCAAATCAGTGGGTGCTCGGAGCAGTCGGCCTAGAGGCCGACCCAAGGTGATGGGTGCTGATTTCGTGCGGCCACAAAAAAGCCCTAGCGGCGTTAGCTGCTAGGGCTTTATGTGTATGGCGCGCCTGGAAGGATTCACACACACCATTAAAAGCAATCACATATTGAACATTAACATGATTTACGTATTTTTATGCCCCCATTAATGCCCCCAAATCTTAATTACTGAAGGCTTAAGCTTCGAACCCAGTTCCACTTGATTGAGGTTACAATCTCCATCCGTGAAGAAAATATTAGCTTTATAAAAATGTTCTAACCCAATTATTTCCTCGTAAACGGTGGTGGGGGTAGGTGGAAAGAATCACTTCCACCAAACAGAGTGCAAAGAAAGCCCTGTACTTGGCAAGCCGTGATCCAAGAACACCCATTGCAGCGAAATGCCTCGTCGTGATTGTTGTTGCCTACGCGCTGAGCCCCATCGACCTGATCCCAGACTTCATCCCCGTTCTGGGCTATGTGGATGACCTCATACTCTTGCCCTTTGGGATCTATCTGGCGGTAAAGTTAATCCCTGAGCCTTTATGGCATGAGTTCCAAACGCAGGTCGAAAAAAGCAGCATTAATTTACCTAAAAGCTGGCCCGCCGCTTTGGCCATTGGCTTATTCTGGTGTGTGAGCTTGGCTGCCATTTATGCACTATGGCGCACTTTCAAGGGTTGACCTGTCATGGTGAATTGCAGCAACCTTTTGACTTCGGGTTGAGCTGTACCGGAGGACATGGCACCGATCCATAGGAACAGTACACACAGCAATTACCGGCCGTCGGCTTCAATAATGTATGACAACCTTCGCATTCATAAAACCATTGGCAAGTATCTGTCGGCATAGTTTCGATCTTTCTATGGCCGCATTCGGGGCAAGTCAGTTCCGATTGTAGAATGACTTCTGTCATGGTTTTTTTTCGCTAACGATCGTTGAGGGATAACCGGCATTGGTGGTCGCTTCGATCAGTTTTTCGGCGCTGGTCTTGGTATCTTCGAAGGTCACCACCGCTTGCTTTTTTTCATAGTTGACTTCAGCTTTGGTTACTCCTTCAACCTTGGTCAGCGCTTTTTTGACGGTGATTGGGCACATGGCACAGTTCATGGTTGGCAGATCCAGCGTGATGGTTTGTGGCTTGGCCCAGGCCGAGAAGCTGGCGAGGGTGAATACGATACTGAGAATGATTTTCTGCATGGTTGGCTCCAGAGTCTTTAACGGTTGAGCGCCATTTTTTAGGCAATCAGGGGAATCCAGTAACTACTGCTGACGAGGATCAGCGCGATGATTGCCGTGGTCCAGACAATAATCTGCCGCCGTTTCCGTGTTTGCGGTACGACGCAGGCGGTGCCCGACGCACAGGCCTCGATTGGTCGATGAACCTGCCAGCCAGCCCAACCGAACAGCAACAACACGATGACAATAAAGAAAGGACGATAAGGCTCCAGCAGTGTCAGGTTGCCGATCCAGGCGCCGCTGATGCCCAGCGTCAGCAACACAAAAGGTCCGACACAGCACAGACTCGCACCGATAGCGGCAATCACGCCACCTATAACGGGTACGTTGCTTTCAGCGAGTTTATGTTTTGGGGTCATGGCTGACTTCATCCAATAATTGTGATGAAGCCAGTGTAACCACCGTACTCAGGTACGGAGTCAAGTTCAAATTTATGATTGATCGCCCATTTATGATTGCTCGGAAGGGGGGTTGCAAGGATTCCACAATGGGGCAAACCGCATTATCGGGATTGGTGCGGCACTGAATCAATAGATGCTCCAGAACTTGCTCCAATCGGTGCAGGTCGTTAATTTTCGCCTGCACCTCGGCCAGCTTGCTTTCAGCCAGACCTTGTACCTCTTCGCACTGGGATTCTCCAAGCGCCAACAGATTATCGATTTCTTCCAAAGTGAATCCCAGTTCCTGGGCGCGTTTGATGAACAAGACCCGCGCCAGGGTAGTTTTTGGGTAACGTCGGTATCCCTGTGCTGGTTTTGGCGGTTGCTCGATAAGCTGGCGACGTTCGTAATAACGGATGGTTTCGACACTGACCTGTGCTGCTTGCGCCAGTTTACCGATGGTCAGTTGACTCATCACTTTCTCCCATAACAGTTACCTCTGCATCGGCTGCTCTGGGTAAGTTGATCGTGAAGCGCGTGACGCCGCGTTCGGAGATCACCTCGATGTTTCCTTCATGGGCCTCGACTATGGACTTGACGATAGCCAACCCCAAACCAGCACCTTCGCTTTGGCGTTGCCGGGAAGGATCGACCCGGTAAAACCGGTCGAAAATCCTGGGCAAATGCTCGGCTGGAATTTCCGGCCCCGGATTCTGTACGCTGAGTAACGCCCTACCCTCGCCCGACGAATCCAGCCGGACCAGCACTCGTCCCTCCTCAGGTGTATGGCGTAGGGCATTGGACAGCAGATTGGATAATGCACGACGCAGCATGGCGCGGTCACCCTGTATGATTGGCGCCTTTCCCTCCAATACCAATTCGATGTGTTTTTCCTCCGCCAGCGCCTCGAAAAAATCGAACAGCTCGCGCACTTCACGAGCCAGATCCAGCGGTTCCCAGACAGGCTTGAGCAGGCCGTGTTCGCTCTGGGCCAGCCAGAGCATGTCATTAACCATTTTGGTCAGGCGCTCCTGTTCTTCCAGGTTTGAATATAACAGTTCGCGATATTCTTCCAGGCTTCTGGACTTACCCAAACCCACCTGAGTCTGGGTGATCAGGTTGGTTAGCGGTGTGCGCAATTCATGGGCGATATCAGCGGAGAAATGAGAAAGTCGAACAAAACTGTCCTCCAATCGCCCAATCATATGGTTGAACGAATCAACCAGCGTTTTCAGCTCCCCCGGCACGGTATCGGGATCGAGACGCACATGCAGCCGATCAGCCTGGACATTACCCATAGTCTCACTGAGAGTACGTATTGGGGCATGCCCCTGATGCACGCCATACCAGGCCGCCAGGAGAGTGATGGCCCCTGCCGCCACCATGATCATCCACAAGCTGCGACGAAAATTTTCCAGAAAGTGGATGTGGAAATCCATATCGATGGCAGCGACGATGCGATAGTCCTGGCCCGCGATGCGGGTATGGGTGGCAGTGCCACGGTAGGTTTTGCCATCAGATTGCCAGGTGTACAGATTGTCTACCTGGATGCGGGCCACAGGGGCATAGGTGTTCGCCTGTAGCAAAGATCCGGTGTCCACGGAACTATAGACCAGACGTCCAGCATCATCCCAAACTTGAAAATAGACGCCGTGATGGCCAGACACA
Organism: gamma proteobacterium HTCC5015; assembly: GCA_000155715.1. GTDB lineage: Bacteria > Pseudomonadota > Gammaproteobacteria > HTCC5015 > HTCC5015 > HTCC5015. The sequence goes on from DS990603.1 coordinate 86,706, forward strand.
GCTCGCGCAAGGGCGTCCTCCGGAGCCAGACCCTGATCCTTCGCCGTTTGCAGGGCCTTCTCAACAGCACGGGTAATCACCACCAATTCGTCGGCATCCTGTTCAGCAAAATGGCGCTCCACCTCCTTTTGCACCAGATGGCCGATCATCAGCAGACTCAGGCTGATGGCGATCGCGACAAACAACATCACCCGGCTGTTGAGTGACAGCGGTCGTCTCCGGGCGAGGCTAACCTTCGTCATGGTCGTATTCAACCTCCAGCTTGTAACCCATGCCACGCACGGTGTGAATCAGCTTGGGCTCATAATCGTCGTCGATTTTTGCCCTTAGGCGCCGTATGGCCACATCAATGACATTGGTGTCGGAATCAAAGTTCATGTCCCACACCTGGGAGGCGATCAAGGAGCGCGTTAATACTTCACCCTTCCGCCGGACCAACAGCTCCAGCAAGCAAAATTCCTTGTGGCTGAGATTGATCTTGCGGCCGGCGCGCATGGCCCGGTGACGCGGCAAATCCAGGGTGAGGTCGGCGACTCTGATCTGGTCGGTCATCACCGGCACCGTACTGCGGCGCAACAGGGTGCGCACCCGAGCCAGCAGCTCGGCAAAGGCGAAGGGCTTGACCAGGTAATCGTCAGCACCCAGCTCCAGACCCTTTACGCGATCATCCACGCTATCGCGGGCGGTTAGGAACAGCACTGGTGTTTGACGGCCAGCCTCGCGCAGTGACTGCACAATTCGCCAGCCGTCCACATCCGGCAGCATGACATCCAGCACCAGCAAATCAAAGGTCTCTGTCATCGCTAAATGATGGCCGTCGAGGCCATTGCGCACTAACGTGACCAGAAAGCCCGACTCGGTCAGTCCCTGCTGTAAATAATCGCCGGTCTTGATTTCGTCTTCGACCACCAATAGCCGCATCGTTGCCTTGCTCCGTATGTTCAGAATGGGTTTGGAAACAGCCTAAACCTGGCTAACCCACAAGAAGATGACGACCAGATTACAACTTTGTCATTTTGAAGTCATGCGGGTGACAGGCTCGGCTCGCTAGTATGCGGACAACCATCGTTTATTCGAAAAGAGATTGACTCATGACCCCATGGTTTCCCCGACCCAAACAGCCCTGGCAACTTAGTCGCCGCCGCTTCGTGCAGGGCCTGGCAGCCGGTGGCGTGCTGGCCGCCACACCGTCCTGGTTGCAGGCTGCCGTAAAAGGCGCGACCGCGCTGGGCTCGGCACCGGTACTCAGCGGCCGAGAAATCGATTTGGTGATCGCCGAAACACCCGTCAATTTTACCGGTGTCACACGTATGGCCACCACCATCAACGGCTCCATTCCGGCACCGACGTTACGGCTGCGTGAGGGCGATGACGTCACCATCCGCGTCACCAACCGCCTGCCGGTCGCCACCTCCATTCACTGGCACGGCATACTGCTGCCCTATCAAATGGATGGTGTACCGGGCATCAGTTTCAAAGGCATCGCGCCGGGAGAAACCTTTGTTTACCGTTTCAAGTTACAACAGAGCGGCACCTATTGGTACCATAGCCACTCTGCCTTTCAGGAAATGACGGGGATGTACGGCGCCTTGATCATTGAACCACGTGAAGAAAAACATCGTGCTGACCAGGATTATGTGGTGGAGCTTTCTGACTGGACCGATGAAGACCCGATGCGCGCCCTCAGCAAACTGAAAGTTCAAAGCGATGTCTATAACTTCAATCAGTCCACCTTTTTCGATTTCACTGACGATGTCTCAAAGATGGGATTACAGGCGGCGCTGGAAAAACGCCAGATGTGGAATCAGATGCGGATGAGTCCGACCGATTTAGCCGATTTATCGGCAGCCACCTTTACCTTCCTGATGAACGGTACCGCCCCGGCAGGCAATTGGAACGGGTTATTCCAACGCGGGGATCGCGTGCGGCTTCGTTTTATCAACGCCGCTAGCAACAGCTTTTATGATGTTCGCATTCCTGGTTTGAAGTTAACGGTAATCCAAGCAGATGGCCAGGATGTCGAGCCGGTCACTGTGGATGAATTCCGATTTGGCCCCGGCGAAACCTACGATGTCATGGTCGAGCCTCAGGACGACGCTTATACGATCTTCGCCCAGAGCATGGAACGCAGCGGTTACGCTCGCGGCACCCTGAGTGTGCGGCAAGGTTTAACAGCTCCTGTGCCAGAACCCGATTCGCCCGAGTGGTTAACCATGAAGGATATGATGGGAGCAATGGGTGGTGGCGCCATGGGCCACGACATGATGAAAATGGACTCCATGGGCCAAACCAAGATGGATCATTCCCAAATGTCCGGCGGTATGGCCATGGACCACAGTATGCACGGCATGCAGCAGGGTTCTGACAACCCGCTTGCCAAACCTTCATCTACCATACGCCACGCCCGAACCGAATACGGGGCTTCGGTTGACCAACGGGTGGATACGCCAAGTACCAATCTCGACGACCCCGGTATTGGCCTGCGAAACTTAAGCCAGCGTGGACTGCGCCCACAGGGACACCGCGTGCTGACGCTGGCCGACCTGAAATCCATCGATGGTGTACTGGATGACCGCCGCCCGCCAGCGAGAGAGCTGGAACTACACCTCACCGGCAATATGGAACGCTATAGCTGGTCTTTCGACGGGCTTGAATTCGGCAAAAGCACTCCAGTCTCCTTACGTCATAACGAACGCGTGAGAATCATTCTACAAAACGACACCATGATGACGCACCCCATGCACTTGCACGGCATGTGGAGCGAACTGGAAACAGATCAGGGCGAATTGCGGGTTCGGCGCCATACAATTCCCGTGCAGCCTGCACAACGCATCAGTTTTTTGACAACACCTCACGATCTGGGCCGCTGGGCCTGGCATTGCCATTTGCTGTTTCATATGGACGCGGGCATGTTCCGCGAGGTGGTGGTGTCATGAAACGGATTTTAATGAAACCCTTAACCAACCTAGTTTTAGCTGTCAGCGCATTTCAGGCATCTACAGCCTTGGCGCAGATGGATCACAGCGCTATGCAAATGGAGGCAAGTGCCACAACGGTCGATGGCCGCGATCCTCACGCCTATTCAGACGGTTACACGCTAACCGAGGGGCCTTATGCACAGCCAGGCCCAAGACAATTAAAACTAGCAGACGAGCACGCTTTCTGGTCCGTTCTGGCGGATCGCCTAGAATATCAGAAAGGCAACGACAGCACGGTTTACGATGCCCAGGCCTGGTATGGCACCACCTACGACCGCTTCGTCATCAAAGCGGAGGGTGATATTGCCGACGGCACGCTAGAGGAAAGCTCGACTGACTTGTTATGGGGACATGCATTTAGCGCCTTTTTCGACACCCAACTCGGTGTTCGACTCGACCAATATGACGAAGGCAAGGACCGACAATGGCTGGCGCTTGGTATACAGGGCCTAGCGCCCTACTGGTTCGAGGTAGATGTGACAGCCTATGTGGGCGACGATGGTCGGACCGCGCTCTCCGCCCAAGCCGAGTACGAGTTGTTGCTGACACAAAAACTTATCCTTCAACCTAGAGCGGAACTCAACCTGTACGGCAAGGATGACGTTGAAAATGGTTTAGGGGCGGGTCTCTCGGATTTGGCGGTGGGTTTACGCCTGCGTTACGAATTCAGCCGTCAATTTGCGCCCTACATCGGTGTGGAATGGACAGACACCTATGGCGACACAGCCGATTATCGCCGTGCTGCTGACCAATCGACCTCAGACACCCAATTCGTCGCCGGATTGCGGTTCTGGTTTTAACAATCACCAAGTTGATATAGAAACTTTTTAAACACCTATGAGGAACACCTTTATGAATATGAAAACACTAGCCACTGTCATCGTGTTCTCCACACTGGGCATCGCTTTATCTGCACAGGCCCATGATCCTAAAGAGCATATGAAAGACGCTGAAAAGCCGGATTGTGCAGCCATGAAAAATATGGATCACAGCAAGATGGATATGAATGATCCGGTGATGCAGGCCATGATGAAACAATGCATGAATGACACGCATCATAACGACTCTGAAAAGGATCAAGCGCAGGCTGATCATCAGGACAACGAAAAAAGCTCAGGCGAGCAACATTCAGAACACCAACACTGATCAACCCAAGGAGTTTTCATGTCGGCGCTCACCACCTTTATCAAGAGTCTGGTCATTACCGCTGTCATCGCGCTGGTGGGTGGTGGGCTGTTTCTCTATTCAGGTCTCTACCCCATGGGAGCCGATGTACCACACAATCGGCTGACCTACTGGCTGCTGGAAACCTTGCGTGAACGTTCCGTCGCACGCGCCGCCAGTGACATTAAGGTTCCTAGCGACCTAAACGCACCGTTGCGGTTACTGGCGGGTGGCGCCGACTACAATGATATGTGTGCAGGGTGCCATTTGAAGCCGGGTAAAACCGAAAGTGATTTCACCCTGGGACTGTATCCCGCTCCCCCTAATCTAACTCTAGCTGGCGATGAACATGGGCACGAACATACCGGCGACACCGAAAATGACGACGAGGCCATTAAGCGACAATTCTGGATTATTAAACACGGTATCAAGGCATCGGGCATGCCGACCTGGGCACCGGGCCACGACGATGAACGTATCTGGAACATGGTGGCGTTCCTGAAGCAGTTGCCGGAACTGTCTCCCGACCAATACCAGATACTCACCGCACGTGGGCAAGACTCGGAAGGGCATGGTCACTGATATGGCACCTCATAATCCATCGGCTTACTGCAAGCGGTTGTAAATAGCCGCCAGCAACCACCCGGCGATACCCGCTGACACTGACCAAGCCACCAGTCCCACAACAACGCCAGTGAATGTCAAATGCCAACCCATCTCATTCAGTTGCATATGCACCATTTCCCCAGACATGGATAACATCATGGCGGGCATTAATATCACCAACAGGCTGCAAGCCAGCCACAGTATCGCCGCGGTAATCGCGCTGGCTATCCCGAATTTGAACGCATTAAGTGTCATGACTATTCCTCCGTTTATGGTGGTGTATCTGCAATAAATTAGTGTCTCTACATATCCCCGAACCGGTTGGCAGACTGCACCATACGCATCATTTCGTGTTCCTCCAGCGACCGGAGTGATTCTATCAACTCCTTGGCAGAGGGGATATCCGCCCTTGAGGCGAGATAGCGATACAGCTCAATCACCTGCTGATGCTGATCGACAATCACCTCCATGATTTGCGCGGCATCAAGCTCGGCAAAAGGCGCGTCGCAATGTGCATGTCGGACGATAGGATGCTTTGCTACATATTCCATACACCAGGTGTTCAGCGCATGTTCATCGCCCGAGGTTTCGAAGCCATTGACAACTTTTGTGAGACTTTTTTCGTGATCGGACAGGTAAGCAAGAATCATCCGGGCCCGTTCATCCGTATTCTTGTCTGCGCAATGGGATAAGCACTGACTGAGATGTTGGTGAAATTCCCGGGTCCAGTGCAGCACATCTTTTAAGGTTTCAATTTGCATAATTTTTTCTCAGTTGTGGATTGACTCATCGATTAGAGTCTCAAAAAGTCACGATAGCTGCGCATACACACCACCAGTTCCTGGTGGGTGTCGATGCCCATATAGATCGCTTTAAGTGTGCTAACTTGATCCATTACCATTCTCCAAACAACAAAAGTTAACCACTAGAGTCCCGTTCTGTGCCTGGCAGGCTTCCTCCACATGATTTTTAATGATGATGTTCATGCGCCTGACTTTGGGACACAGCTTGCTTTCGTTTTTCAGATCCAAGGAATAGTTGCTCTCCGATCGCGATTAGCATCATTGTGACAACGGCCACACCCAACACAAATGGATCTGAATTCAACTTCACCCAAACGAACCCGCTTAGTGCAAGCGAATCTAATATAATCGCGGTAACGGGGACCCAGCTTTTGGCTTTAACATCGTCCAACAAGTAGCGCAGAACACCCCAGTGAATGGCGATATCCATCACCAGATAGAATATGATGCCAAGTGCTGCTATACGGGAAAGATCAAAGAACGCGGTGAGCACAAGTCCAAGAACCACGGTGTACACCAATGTATGTTTCTGAATGCTACCCGGCATACCGAAATGGCTATGGGGCACCAACTTCATTTCCGTTAGCATCGCCAGCATTCTGGAGACCGCAAAAATACTGGCAAGAATCCCTCCCGCCGTCGCCAGCATGGCAATCGCAACGGTGAACCACACGCCGTACTCACCGAGTGCAGGTCGAGCGGCCGCAGCCAGGGAATAATCTCGAGTTTGAATAATCTCCCTGAGTGAGAGGTTACTGGCCACCGCAAAACCAACCAATGTATAGATAACGACACAGGCAGCAATCGAAATAACAATGGCGCGACCAACATTGCGGTGTGGATCGATCACCTCGGAACCACTATTGGTAATAGTGGTAAAGCCTTTGAATGCCAGAATCCCCAGCGCTGTGGCGCCGAGGAAATTACTGGCTGAACCGGTCTCGCTTACATGGTCAAAGTCCACTGCCAGGCTATCAGCTAACCAGATGCCGACGAGACCAAAGATTAGAATTCCACCAATTTTCAGTAGGCCGATAAACCCTGCAACCCCTTGAATCAACCGATTACCCAACAGGTTCACAATGAACGCCGCCAGAATTAGGGAGACGCCGAGTATAGGAGTCATTTGCCCTGAAGGGTCACCGCCAAATAATTGCATGGTGTAAGAACCGAACGTACGCGCTAGAAAACTCTGCGCGATGACCATCGAAAAATACATAAGTAGTGCATTAAACGCAGTGGGCAACCGGTCGCCATAGGCCTTATGCAGATACATGCCGATCCCCCCTGCTGATGGGTAGGCATTGGATATTTTGATGTATGAGTAAGCACTGAAACCAACGATGATCGCGGCCGCGAGGAATGCCAATGGGAATAATGCACCAGTCATCTCTGCCATTTGCCCGGTTAGCGCAAATATTCCTGCGCCGATCATCACCCCAGTCCCGAGCATCACCGTACCTGACAGAGAGAGGCTACCCTCGTCATAATGTGTCGAACGATCGTCTTTTTCCTCCATTCATGCCCCCTTAATATAATGGTCAGCCCTCTTCCTGGGCATTCGTTGCAAGGTATACAGGATGCTTAAAACTGCATTTCTCAACAGACTGCTAGTCATATCGACAGGTTCCAACGTCAATTGACCCCTCACCAGATTAATTTCCGAGACACCTAATCGATGTTCTTTGTTGCTCATTTTCTCTTTCATCTAATGAGGCGGCATCTTGTTGCAGCAGTGCGCCTCATGTTTAGCGTTATCCCTGATATTCTCATCGGTCTGCCGTTGCCAACTCAGTCTGGTTCGGGGCCACCAGCTGTCTTTTATTGCCGCACCATGCGTTTCGACAATGGCGATCATTTCATCGATATTGTGATGAGAAGCGTCGTAGGCGATTTTTAAGGTTTTTCTACGTGCATCGAACTGAACGCTGTCAACACAGGGAAGTTCATCAATTTCCTCAACAATCGCTTTGGTATTGTTTTCATTGATCCCGCACACGCTCAAGGTATGCTTGGTTAAAAAACCTGGATTGATACCCGATCGATGCTCATTCATAGTGTTTTTCCTCCAATCGACAGGTCTGGATGCAAGGTAAACCCCTTCACCCCATGTCGAATCAAAGTTTCTTCCACGTTTTTCAGGCGAAACTCGTCAAAAATGGCCATGACTTTGTTGATGTTCATTGGGCCTCCTGCTTATTTCACCGTGATTTGTCCACGGTACATCTGCATCTGACAATGAAACGCATACTCGCCGGATGACATTGCTGGCAGCTGAATGGTCTTCAGTTTATTCAACGGTAAAGTGTCGCTGATTTGCAGTTCGGGGATCAATAAAGTCTCAGAACAGGGTGATTGATCTTTGCGCATAAATTTAATTTCAAATGGTGCTCCAGCTGGCACCTTAATGCGCGAAGGCGAATAGGTACCGTTTTCCACAGTTATCACCAGATCGTTTTCACCCAGCTCGGCTTCTTTCGGCTTGTAGAGCCAGAACCACCAGACAATCAGTGCAATCAGCGCTAAACCCGCAATATTAATAATCATCATCGCAACGCCCTCATCCCGACATTCTCATTAGTGCTCCTGCGCTTTAAAGAAGCGCAGCCTATTAGCATTGGTTACAACTGTCAGCGATGAAAACGCCATCGCCGCACCGGCAATCACCGGACTTAACAGCAAACCGAAAAATGGATACAACACGCCAGCCGCAAACGGTACACCGGCCACGTTGTAAATAAAGGCGCCAAATAAATTTTGTTTGATATTGCGCAACGTAGCCTTGCTGACGGCAATGGCATCCGCCAGGCCATGCAACGAACCCCGCATCAGTGTTATGTCGGCACTCTCAATGGCCACATCGGTACCGGTACCAATGGCGAAACCGACATTCGCGATGGCCAGGGCAGGCGCATCGTTAATGCCGTCACCCGTCATGCCCACCACTTCGCCTTCCATTTGCAGTTCCTGCACTTTTTTGGATTTTTCTTCCGGCAGCACTTCGGCGAAAAATTCCTTGATACCGGCTTTTTCCGCTACCGCTTTGGCTGTGGCGCGGTTATCGCCGGTGAGCATCACCACCCGTATACCGTTATGTTGCAGGCGCTTGATGGCAGCGATGGAGTCTTCCTTAATCGGATCGGCTACTGCGATAATCGCTGCGAGCTTATTATCAACGGCGAAATACATCGGCGTTTTAGCCTCGGCGGCCAGCGCCTGGGCCTTTTCAACAAAATCACCCAGTTCGATAGTGCGCTCGCGCATGAGCTTTTCATTGCCGAACAACAGTGTTTTTCCGTCCACGTCAGCCTGCACACCATGGCCGGCAATGGCGTTAAAATTGGAGACCTTGCCCATTTCGATCCCCCTTTCCTGAGCACTTTCAACAATAGCCATCGCTAAAGGATGCTCGGAGCCTGATTCAAGCGTTGCTGCCAATCGCAACACCGCCTTCTCGTCATGTTCACCTGCCACCAATACATCGGTAACCTTCGGCGCGCCCAGGGTGATGGTGCCGGTTTTATCCAGAATCATCGCCGATATCTTCGACGCGGTTTGCAGGGCCTCGCCGTTACGAATCAGCACACCCGCCTCTGCGGCCTTACCCACACCCACCATCACCGACATCGGCGTGGCCAGACCTAGCGCACAGGGACAGGCGATAATCAATACGGTGGTCGCCGATACAATCGCAAAAGCTACCGCTGGTTCCGGCCCAAAATTCAACCAAGTCAGGGCGCTCGCTACAGCGATAATCATGACCACCGGAACAAAATACGCTGAGATGACATCAGCCAAACGACCAATGGGCGGCTTGGAGTTTTGTGCGCGCTTGACCATATTGATGATTTGCGCCAGCGCCGTGTCTTTACCAACGCGGGTAGCTTTAAACAGAATTGAGCCTGACTTATTGATGGTGCCCGCCGCCACGGTATCCCCAGTGGCTTTTTCAACCGGCATCGGCTCGCCGGTGAGCATGGATTCATCAATCGCGGTATGCCCTTCAACCACTTCTCCATCGACGGGAATTTTTTCGCCGGGACGCACCCGCACCACATCGTTCAGCAGTACCAGTTCGATGGCAATATCGAGTTCTTTATCGTCGCGAATGACCCGTGCTGTTTTTGCCTGTAAACCAATCAGGCGCTTAATGGCCTCCGAGGTACGACCACGGGCTTTCAGTTCCAGTGCAAGGCCAAGATCAATCAAGCCGATAATGATCGCCGTAGCCTCGAAGTAGACATGGCGCGCCTGATCGGGAACGGCGTCGGGAAAAAACACCACCACCATGGAATACAACCATGCCGTGCCAGTACCCAAAGCAATCAGCGTATCCATATTGGCAGAGTGATTGAGAAAGGACTTCCAGGCGCCGACAAAAAAGTGCTTGCCGGAAAAATAGAGAACACCAAAAGTCAGAATACCCACGACCAGCCAGGCGATGCGTTCTGTGGTGGTGTTGACGTTGACTTCACCGGTGATCAGCGCATAGGCCATCAAAGGGCCACCCAGTGAGAGAGCAATCCAGGTTTCTTTCATCAAGCGCTTGTAATAAACCTGATCCGCCTTTTCTTTTTCGGCCAATGCATCATCTTCATTCTCAGCAGCCGCAAGCTTGGCGTTATAGCCCGCCTTCTCCACCGCCTTAAGCAAGTCAGACGCGGCTGCATTGCCAATCACGCTGACGGTGCGCTGAGCAAAATTCATTTCCGCGTTCTCCACACCCGGTACCGCCTTCAGAGCTGATTCGATTTTTCCCACACAGCTGGCACAACCAGCACCCTCGATAATCAGTTCCTGGTGCGCCGCGCTATCAACATGATCATGGGGACCAGAACCGTTTTCATGGTTATGATGCTGTGTGTTGTTATCGGTATCTTTATGACAACCCGGTTTGCCGGATTCCGTGTTCACTGAACTCATGGGATCACTCCTGAATTATTTGATGACCGCCGCAGGAAAACCCGCCCTATGCAATGCCTCTATCAACGCGTTAGACTCGACCCTGCCAACGACCGAAGCGACACCCGTCGCCAGATCCATACACGCATCGCTTACGCCGGAAACAGCGTGTAGCGTTTGCTCAATGCTTCTTACACAACCACCGCACGTGGCGCCTTGCACCTGTAACCGCTGCAGCGGGATATCGCTATCTGAGCCAACACTGCTCCGAGTGGTAGCTGCAGTGGATGACTTGCTGGCGCAACAACAGCCGCTCTGGTGCTTAGTAGGGCTCTCGAAATTCTGTGTATTCATGGCAAATCCTCTATGTTGATTTACTGGGAAAACTCTTCAATCAGGTGGCAGATCATATGGCCGGTCGGCACCTTATCCGGCTTTTGGCTCCACTCGACCACGGCCTGCTGCATGCGTTCCCGCAGTTGCAGAGTCTCCGCGAACCGTTGTTCAGTTTCATTCAGGCGTTGGTCAATCAAGCGGCGCACCGTCGGGCAAGGCGATTTCTTCTTATCCGCGTGGTTCAAAATTTCCTGAATATCCTCAACGGAAAAGCCCAGTTGCCGTGCACTCAGCACGAATCGCAAGCGGTTGTAATCCTTTTCGCTGTATTCCCGATATCCATTGGCTTTGTTCTTACCCGGTTTCAGAATCTTGATCCGGGTATAAAACCGCACGGTATCGGCCGTAACCCCTAAACGCCTGGCCATTTCGATAACTTTCACACAGCCCTCCTCGCAGCTCAGTCTGAGTATCGCAGGATTCGGATTAACCCCGAAGATCTGTTCCTTGCCTTGATATGAGTCAATCATCAGTTCTAAACCCGAGAGAAAATCCAAAGAATTTGTTCGGCTTTTTGTCACCTTACACCTGTGTCCAAGACACAGGTCAAGCAATTTTTAACAGTCTTCCACTTTTGATTTTCAATATTTCAATCACCCTGAATCTGGCTGTATTTGTCTCGGTCGGTACCGATCAATTGTCTGTCCGCCAGCTTACGTATGAAAAAAAGCAAAGTGCCGATCATAGGAAAACATCCGGCCTATCCTAGGGCTGGGTACCTGACGGTAAGGTGACTCGTTCATTACATTGCTGTAATGGCCTTGTAAGTTCTTCGTCCAGCTATTCATCTACCTTGCCCTGCTTCCAAAGCAAATAAACCGCCGGCAATACCAACAATGTCAATACCAAAGCACTGAGCATGCCCCCCACCATAGGTGCAGCAATTCTGCTGACCACTTCCGCCCCTGTACCGGTACTGAACATGATCGGCAGTAAGCCGACAATAGTAGAGACTGTCGTCATCATCACCGGTCTAACACGTAAGCCTGCACCGTGAAGAACAGCTTCCCGTAATCCTTTCATACTCGGTGTGATGCCCCGCTCCTCACACTGAAGCAAGAAAAGCGTATGTGCCTGGTTGAGATAGACCAGCATAATGACGCCAATTTCTACCGCCACGCCCGCCAACGCGATAAAACCCACACCCACAGCAACGGAAAAGTTGTAACCAAGCAAATACATCAACCAGATGGACCCAATCATTGCCAGTGGTAAGGTGCCCATAATGATGGCAACCTCGGCAACACTGCGGAAATTTAAGTAGAGCAGGACGATGATAATAGCCAAAGTCAGAGGTACCACGTAGGAGAGCTTCTCTTTGGCCCGCAGCATGTATTCATACTGTCCCGACCAATTCAGGGAGTAGCTTGTTGGTAGTTCGACCTGATCGGCCACCACTTTCATAGCGTCTTCCACATAGCTGCCGACATCCACTCCGTCGATATCGACAAAGGTCCAACCATTAGGACGGGCGTTTTCACTCTTGATGGCAGGCGGCCCGTCTTCAACATAAACACGAGCAACATCCCCCAATGCAATGCGCTGACCACTGGTCGTGACAATAGGCAGCAGAGCTAACTGCTCGGGAGAGTTGCGATAATCTTGTGGGTAACGCAGGTTGACGGGGTAACGTTCCAGCCCTTCGATAGTCTGCGCGACGTTCACACCGCCTATAGCGGTGGCAACCACTTGCTGCACATCGGCGATATTGAGGCCATAGCGTGCGGCTTTTTCTCGCTGAATATCCACCTTGATATAACGGCCACCCGCTACTCGCTCGGAATATACTGAGGCTGTGCCAGGTACATCTTTGAGCACCTGCTCCAAACGCTTGCCGATTTTTTCGATCTCCTTGAGGTCGGGGCCAGCCACCTTAATACCCACCGGGGTTTTTATACCGGTAGCCAGCATGTCGATGCGGGTTTTGATGGGCATCACCCAGGCATTGGTCAGTCCAGGAAATTTCACCAGAGCATCCAGTTCTTTTTTCAGCGATTCCGTGGTCATGCCATCGCGCCACTCCTCTCTCGGTTTCAACTGGATAAAGGTTTCAACCATCGTCAGCGGCGCCGGATCTGTAGCAGTTTCAGCCCGTCCAATTTTGCCAAATACGGTTTCTACTTCCGGAACTGTGGCAATCAGCTTGTCAGTCTGTTGCAGGATTTCCCGCGCCTTGCCGATGGACAGGCCCGGATAGGTAGTGGGCATGTACATCAGGTCGCCTTCATCCAGATCGGGTATGAATTCGCTGCCAATCTTGTTAAGCGGCCAGATCCCAACAAGAAACACAACGCCAGCCATGGCGAGTGTGATTTTTGGAAAGCGCAAAACACCCTTGAGCAGCGGCATATAGCCTGCAATCAGCAACCTGTTGATGGGGTTTTTTCTCTCGGCGACCACCTTGCCCCTGATAAAATACCCCATCAACACCGGCACCACTGTCACTGCCAACGCGGCGCTGGCGGCCATGGCATAGGTTTTAGTGAAGGCTAGGGGACTAAACATTCGGCCTTCCTGAGCCTCCAGGGTAAATACCGGCACAAAGCTGACGGTGATAATCAGCAGACTGAAAAACAATGCCGGGCCGACTTCGCTGGCAGACTCTGCCACCACTTTCCAACGGTTCTCTGGCGTCAACGGCGTACGTTCCATATGCTTATGCATATTTTCAATCATCACAATCGCACCATCTATCATGGCACCGATGGCAATCGCGATTCCTCCAAGGGACATAATGTTTGCATTAATGCCTTGCCAGTACATCACAATAAAGGCCGTCAGGATTCCCAGCGGCAGGCTAACGACTGCCACCAGTGATGACCTGACATGAAATAAGAAAATGACACAGATCAACGCGACGATAGCAAGCTCTTCAACCAGACTTTTCCATAAACTGTCAATGGCGCTAGAGATCAATCGAGATCGGTCGTAAACCGTGACAATTTCTACGCCTTCCGGCAAACCCACCTTGAGTTTTTCCAACTTTGCTTTGACGCCATCAATGGTTTTCTGGGCATTCTCGCCAGAGCGCATGACGACAATCCCACCTACCACTTCTCCCTCACCATTAAGTTCAGCAATACCACGGCGCATTTGCGGACCAAGTTCAATATCGGCCACATCCTTTAATAACAGCGGTGTGCCATTCATATCCAAACCCAGAGGAATGGTTCTCAGATCGTCAATACCCTGGATATAGCCACTGGCACGCACCATATATTCCGCCTCGGCCATTTCCACCACCGACGCCCCGACCTCCTGGTTACCCCGCTGGATCGCCATTTGGATATGGGACAGCGGGATGTTGAAGGCCCGTAACTTATCCGGGTGAACCCTGACCTGATATTGCTTCACCATGCCACCCAAGGCGGAAACTTCCGACACGCCGGGAACCGTTTGCAGCTCGTATTTCAAGAACCAGTCCTGCAGGCTGCGCAGCTGGCTGAGATCGTGCTGACCGGTGCGGTCCACTAGCGCGTAGAGGTAGACCCAACCCACACCGGTGGCATCCGGCCCCAATTGCGGCCTGGCATTGGGCGGCAAAGTGGGCGCCACCTGCGACAGGTATTCCAATACCCGCGAGCGGGCCCAGTAAGCATCGGTATCTTCATCAAAAATGACATAGACATAGGAGTCGCCAAAAAACGAGTAGCCGCGTACGGTGACCGCACCCGGTACTGACAACATGGCAGTAGTCAGCGGATAGGTGACCTGATCTTCCACCACCTGCGGCGCCTGCCCCGGATAACTGGTTTTGATAATCACCTGCACGTCCGACAAATCGGGAATGGCATCTACCGGCGTGTTTTTCAGGGACCAACCGCCGACCCCTACCAGAATCAGGGTGGCCAGCAGCACAAAAAAGCGGTTTTGGACAGACCAGCGGATAATACCTTCAATCATGGCTTGTCCTCCCCGTTGCGCTGGCCTTGATCCATATCCATCGCATCATGGCTCATACCCTGATGCTGGCTGTTGTCCATGGATTGCCCGCCCCCCTCCCTGGGCGCATCTTCGGACACCTGTTCCAGTCGATGGATCTGGCTGATCACGTAGTGGTTGTCCCCTTTCCGCTGAATCTCCACATGCAGCTTCATGCCGGGTTTCAGCCCACCCAGATCCACCGCGGGGTCCACAGTAAAATCCATCGTCATGGCCGGCCATTGCCAGGCATCGATGGGGTCGTGGGCCAGCTTGAGCATTCGGTGTTCGACCATGACGCCTTCAATACGGGCGCCGACTGATACCGATGCCGGTGTTCCAGGCTGGGTATCGTCATCCGGGCTGTGGTTCATGCGACGAAAATCCGAGGTCTTGCTGGATTCGGAATCAATCAAAAATTGCGCGGAAGTCACAAGCTGGTCGCCCTCGTTGAGCCCCGACAGAATCTCCACCCGGTTCTCGCCAATCCGCCCCACCTCGACGGCGATGGACTTAAAGCGCCCGTCACCTTTAGCCAACACGACCCGCGATTGACTACCCGTGCGAATCAGTGCTTCACGGGGAATGAGCAACGCCTCCCGAGCGGGTTGTGTCGCTATCGTCATTTGCGCAAACATACCCGGTCGCAGGTAGCCGTCTGGGTTGTCGAATCGTACCCGCACCCGAGCTGTTCTAGTCTGGGTATTCAGTGACGGGTAGATATAGTCAACCGTGCCAGACCACGTGCGTCCTGGCAGATAATCGAGGTACATGCGCACTGCATCACCCTCCCGTACGCTCATGACCTGACGCTCGAACACTTCTCCTATGACCCAGATATGTTCCAGCTGCCCGATGGCCATCATTTCCATACCGGGTTTCACAAACATGCCTTCACGGACCATAAGATTATCCAATACCCCAGATTGAGGTGCAGTGATGGTAATGGTCTGACTAACCTTGCCGGATTTTTTTAGGCGATTGATTTCTGAATGAGGCACTTGCAAGGCCGATAGCCGCTCCATGGCAGCCGTGATTAGTGTTGGATTATTTCGTTTTAATGCCAGCAACAGTTCTTCCTGGGCATTGACCAAAGTCGGCGAATACAACGCATACAGCGGCTCACCCTGTATAACCGGATCACCCGCAGCTTTGACATGGAGCTTTTCGATCCAACCCTCCACCCGTGGATGAATGTGAACAAGGCGATCTTCATCGTATTGCACATAGCCCACGGTATTGACAGAGACGTCCAGCTGCCCCCGAGTAGCAGACGCTGTACGTACGCCAAGGTTATTGACCACATCGGGAGAGATGGTGACTGTGCCAATCTCCTGATCGCCGCCCGCGTCTTCATACACTGGTATCAGATCCATCCCCATAGGGGATTTACCCGGATTATCGCGCTTATAATTGGGATCCATCGGCGCGACCCAGTAGAGTGGTTTTTTCTCGGTTGCAACGTCATCATCGCCCGTGATCCCTTTCATACGCCATAGGGCCGAGTAGTGGGCAAGGGTCGCTGTCGCAATCAACAAGGCAACGGTAATGAAAAAAGATTTATTCAATTGAATCTTCATGGGGTTAATCCTTCCGCGTGGTTACTGCTAGTGGCGGGAAACGGTTCTGAATCATTTTTGGACAAGAGGTAATTCAACTCGGCAATCATCTTCAGCCGTTCAATCCTGATCGTTAAAAAGTCGATCTTGGCATTTAACTCAGCTATGCGGGCGCGCACCGCTTCGGCAAAGTCGCCGTCGTCGTTGTTGTAGGCGGCCAGGGCAGCTTCGGCCTGCTCGGACATTTGCGGCAACAACTGCTCGGCGTAGAGCGCGCGACGATCATTCAGCCGCTGTAGCTGGACTAAGGCCGTATCCAGTTCCGCCATCAGCTTTCGCGCCATCAGTAACTTGTCAGTTTTCATGGCCTCGGCCCGAGAAGTGGCCGCACTGACGTCTTTATCCTGTCGCTTGCCGGTGAAAAGCGGCAGGTCAACGGTCACACCGACAGAGAACAAATCAGCGCGGTCGCGACCCATGGGATCATCGTCCCTATAGCCGTATTGGGCGGAAAGACCCCACTCAGGTTTATATTTCTGGCGAGCTAATTCGACCCCGGTCTCCATGGCATCAATACGCTGATCAAGTGCCAGCAAGAGTGGGTGCCGATTGACCTGTTCATAGAGCCAACGATCACTATCCGGCTGACTTCCCACCGACGTCGGCTCATCACCGTACTGACTGGGCACAAGCTGCGCTAACGGCAGACGGGCGCGACCGCCGACCCACTCGGATAAACGCTGCTGTGCTGACTCCGACTGTTGCCGCAGCACCGTCAAACGATCGTCCAACCGGGTAAGCTCCAATTGGGCTCGGATAATATCCTGCTGGCGGGCACGTCCCAGTGCCGATGAATAGCTCGCTTTGGTTGCATCTACCAAATGTTCAAACAGCGAGCGATCCCGCTCAATCAATCGAATGCTCTCCTGGGCCCTGAATGCTTCCAGCCACAGCTGCGAGACAGTAGCCGCTACCTTGGCCTGGCGATTCTGCCTGAGCAATGGCTCCTGTTCCGCCAACTCCTGTTTCTGACGGCTGGACAGCGCCAGACTATCGCCGCGAGGAAACATCTGACTAACACCTACAGTGAGCTGCGTCATAGGCTCCTGGTTGATATCGAAGCTATCGGTAGGAAAGTTAGCCGCCATCAGGCTGACCTTGGGGTCTGGCAGCGTCGATGCTGAAATTGATTCGCTGGTCAAAGCGTCTTCGCGATGCCGGCTACCGTTCAGCCAGGGATCCGTGGCAATGGCATGGGCGATGGCCTCATCCAGACTCAACGTATTAGCCGGGCTCTGCGCAAATACAGGAAGCCCCACCAGCAAAAACAATAAAAATACCCATTGAATGTTCATCGTTATATGTCCTATTGCTGATCGCGACTATTCACAGATGCAAACACGTCAGCCGAACCGTCTTTTTTAAGCAGCCATACCTTGTAAGGCGTAAACCTGTCACCCATCTCCATACCCGGGCTGCCTGCCGGCATGCCGGGCACACTAAGGCCGATGGCGTCATCAGGAGGGTTTTCCAGAAACTGCTGAACAAAGCGCGCAGGGATATGGCCTTCGAACACATAACCGTTACTCGTCACTGCTGTATGGCAGGACTGGAACTCAGGTGCTATGCCATAGTCATTTTTAATGCGATTCAAGTCCGACGGGTGGTGGGTTTTTGTGTCAAAACCAACATCTTCCATATGGTGAACCCATTGCTGGCAGCATTGACAGGTGCGGCTTTTATAAACATCCAACGTGGCAATCGTTGCGCTTTTAGTTGCGTGATTTTCGCTTTCGGAACAAGCGGCAAGAAATAACAGGAATAGGATCAGCGCCGGAAAGCGCAGATAGGTATGTAACGGCTTCATGATGACTCCCAATCAAGAGTTGCAGTGAACGCGCTCGTAGCGATGGCGCGTTTTAAACATACGTTATGGGAGTTTTGATCTCCCGCTTATCGAGTCGTCAGACGCCTGAATTTCAGGCGTACCAACCCTACTTCAGCGGGAAATGGGGGGGCGAAACAGCGAGGAAGCTGCCTGGGAGAGGAAGGAAACCGAATACGCTGTATTGAGGGTTTGAGAAAACTGAACGGAAAACGGCGACAGTGTACTCACCACCGCAACGCTTGCAGAGATGCAACCCAACTGAGAGCAGTGATCCTGGCTGCAACAATCAGCGGCATCAGCCGTAAGGGCATTATTGATCTGGATATTGTTTGCCTTGGTATGGCTTCCATGATCCATTGCCCCCGTCATTACTGGGACATCAGGTTCGTGACTCATCTTGTGGCAGGGCAATTTCGCAACAGCGAACGACTGGCTGGTAAAAGCCAGTAACGCGAAGATCGCCATGTAAAATCTGAACCTGCTAAGCCACATAATCTGCAAATGGTTATATTAACATTAGGAAAGATACCTTATTCTCTCGAAAGTTCAAACATAACGCCCTTGATGATTGACATAGATCAATCAACGGATACTTCCATTAAGCGCCAGAACTGCAAATATTGACTTGAGGCCCACCCCGTCAGGATTGAGTGGCTGAGCTTAGAAGGCGGTAGTGAAATTTGGCCCTTAGAGATTTCATCCACGACATTATGGTCTATATAAACAGTTGGGGTCATCTGACGGCACTTAAATAAAAAATCACAGGAGATACTATATGTTGTGCTTGCTGTGTGAGATATATCGACTATGCTGTATTTGTAAGCATAAACATTGGAGTTGATATGTCAAAATGTGGCGGACCTAAGCGACCAGGGCCTAAATCGGTCAATGTGTCAGCACATAAGCGGAGTACGAGGAGTGACAGCTGTTATGGGCCAGGAAAACCGGGACCTAAAACTGTCGTAGTTAAGGGCCATAAACGCTCTAAGCCATAAGTTCCGAGTTACAGGCGAAGCGGAAACGGCATCTGCTAAAAAAAAGAGGGGGGTCACCCCTCTAATGTGACCCTTGCGGGTCATGCTAGCTGAGTCTTCTTCTAGCTCAGCTTATTTTTCAGGTTTACGTTAATACCTCTGGATTTGGGGTGTCCCTAAGTATGCGAAAGGGTAACTCAGAGTACACTTCAACGAAGTCACTCTGGCAGAAGCCAACCGAATACTGGATGTCAGGTTCGAAGTAGTCCGTTTCAGGCAAGCCTAACAGGACGAACTTAGACCAAAAATACATCTCAAGCATGGTCATATCGTTCATAACGACTTACTCCTTGCCTAAGCGAACCTGAATCATCCGCATGAACTCAACATGCGCGTCCCAAGATTCTTGCTCACTCATCCTGCCTATGAACTCACTTATAGACGGAATGCCATCCGCTCCTGAATGTAATTCCTCTATTTTCACACGACCCTGCCGTATGGACTCATCGAGCGATTGAGCCAGTGACAGCTCATGTAAGCCGTGATCGAATTCCAAGTCGAACTTGTAACTATCATCACTCAAGGCGAGGTTAGGCAGGCCAACCTGGTGGGGGATAAACGCATCCCCTTCTAGGCACTGTAGGATCTGATCGTGCTGCTCTTGGGTAATTTCCCCAAGAAGAGAAAACTGGCCAAAAATTTTCCAGTTATCAGCACTTCGATACTGGTAATTGATGGTAGTGATTTTGTGTTGCATTGATATCTCCTAGAAATGAGCGGATCAATGCCCCAAACGGGCATATCACCGCCTGGGTTGAATAAAATTCTCGGAAGCATTTATGCCTCCAAAAAAAGAGGGGGAAACGCCCCTCTTAAGTGACCCTTTCGGCTCACATTTTCTGCGCTTGTTTTTCGCCCAATTTACCCTTGAGCCCATCATTCATGGCTTGGGGGCTAGGGCTTGAGTCGGTCGGGTAAAACTCTTCAATAACACCACTGCCCTCTTCTTCATCCACCTCGAACACGGCATTGGTAAAACCATTTATTGCCGCTTGATCTAGCGCGGATTGGTTGTACCCCGCAGCCTCTAACTCAGCCCTCGTGCTCAGTGCTTCCCGTATGGCCTCGGCCAAGGTGTAGCCTTCGCGTATTCCAAGGACTACATAGTAGATTGGCGTGCCGTGGCTCATGGTGGTGCTCTTGCCACGTAGCTTGAGTTCCAGTGGCAGAAACGGCAGCAAATTACCCGAAGCGGCCTGCAGATAGCTCATGCGAGCCATTAAGGTTCTGATGCTGTTGTAGCCCGTTGTGCGGAAGACGAAAGAGCCTAGCGAGTGATCGTCACCTATCACTACGTGCAGGCGTCCATAAGGCTTGCAGAAGCCGTTGCCGCCAATGTCGCAGCCTTCGGGGCTAGGACAAGGTAACTTTTCCAGCCCTCCAGCGGTACGGCGACGACATTCGTTACCGTCTCCAGCACACACTGGCCGCCCGGTCTGCCGATCAAAGAGGCTGTACTCCGCGCGTAGATTGAGCTCAGGCTCGCTGAACAGCAGTTTGACGGGGATAGACCGTATCTTGCCTTTCTCGGCCTTCTGGCGGAGCTCCTCGTCTAGGGGGTGAAGAATCCAGCCTTCCCTACTCTGCACCTGAGTAGTGATAGTAAATTGATCATCTTTTTCAGGCAGTCGCTTGCCGTTTTTCTCAACGACACGACCAATGGCAATTCGCCCTAAAATCGGCGGTGTAATGGCTAAACCTTTTATCATGATGTTTCTCCTCTTTTAATGTGAATTGCCCGACCAAAACCAGCCGGGCAGCAGGTTAGGCTTTAACGACAAATCGACGTGAGCCTCTACGTTCTTTGGGGTACATTTCGAGCAACTCAGGTTGCTCTTGAAGTAAAGCTTTGGTGTCTAACACGGTGCTATCTTTCGAACGGCGCCAGGTCACTTCACCGCAGTCAAAAAGCGCCCTGCTGGCCTCCCCCATAGCCTCTTGAATACGCTGTTTAAGATGCAACTCCTGACCTTTTAAGCGGTCTACTCGGTCACGAATG
This sequence comes from gamma proteobacterium HTCC5015, assembly GCA_000155715.1. Taxonomy (GTDB): domain Bacteria; phylum Pseudomonadota; class Gammaproteobacteria; order HTCC5015; family HTCC5015; genus HTCC5015. Next base: position 107,956 of record DS990603.1, read on the forward strand.
TCCAGCAGCCCTTGGAAGTCTCCAGCCAGTGATTCGTCCTCGGTAAAGTCGACGACACTGCCCTGGTCCTGGGGATAGAGGCATTCCAGCGCTTTGGCGGCGGAGTGTGTGCCGTCTGCAGGGGGTGGCGTGCCGTTCTCGACATGCGTCCAAAAATCCCGCTCCAGCGCGACCAGCCTCTCGATCAGCTCGTCATCGCGCTCGATGCGGAATATCTTGATTTCTTGGCCACAGATCAGCACACAAACATCGGCTGCCTTTTTGCCGGTAACTGCCAACTGATGCTGTACTTGGCACTGCACGTACTCGGGCACACCCTCACGCCACGCCTTAGCGCCCCACTCCCCAGCGGTTTTGCACTCCAATACCTGCACTTCGTCATTGCCCACCACGGAGTAATCCAAGTTGGCTAACATGAAGTGCTTGTCAGGGTCGGGGTGCTGAAGCACGGCATTCACTCGGCGCACCTTATTACCGGTGTGCTTGGTGTAATGCTCAGCCACAATCGGTTCTAGGATGTGCCCCCAGTACATAGGGGAGTTCTCGCTTTTGGCATCGGGTTTGGGCAGTTGGGCATCGCGCCCGGTTTTAGTCAGCCACAACTCCAGCGGAGACTGGTAGGGGTTTAGGCCCACGGCCGTGGCGGCATCACTGCTACCAATGCCGCGTTTGCGGACCTGCAGCCACTCTTCCTCGGCCATTCCCTTAGTAGAGACTAGGCGCAGCGGTGCTGGGGCCTTTCGGGTATTTAAAGTTTCTGCTTTCATCTTTCTTACCTCGCATAAAAAAGCCCGGCAATGCCGGGCTGAGTGGATTGAATTGTGTTGAAAAAATCAGGCAACAAGATCCATTGCCTGATGCAGAGCACGCTCTTTAAGCTTTGCGCCTTGTCCAAACCATGCAGAATCTAGGCGGTGATCTTGGCTTTTTGCTCGCTTACCGTGATCAACAAACTCTGTAACTGAGTTCAATAAGCCATAGGCCGTGCCCTTCGAGCTGCTCAGCTGGGAACCCATACCGGCACCCTCATAAAGCGCCTTGGCTTTGGCCATTGAGCGTTCCATCACAGGAAACTGGGCATTAGGGCTAGTTGTGGCAAAGGTTTGCTCGTAGAAGGCGTGGGCCTCTTTCTCGCTGACTTTGCGTTCACTGAGCGCTTTCAGGCGGTACATGAACTCTTCCCAAGCGGACACCGAGATGCCCAGCTGTCGCTTAACCTTCTCCGGCTCAAATACCGTGCTGTGGGGCACTTTGACGGCCTTCTCGGCGCCAGCGGTAGCGATAGCCAGGGTGTTGTTACACACCACGCGAACGCTAGTGAACTGCGCGGTAGTGGCCAGTGTTCCATCGCAAGCTGTAGCCAGCAGCACGTAGCCATTGGTGGTGTCATCGCCCTTGAGCGTGCCAGACTGGCCGGTTTTGGCCAGAGCCCAGAGCTTGCGCCCTCCTTTGAGTACGCCAGCGGTCTCCAGCTCGAATCCGGAGATTTCGGTCAGATCGCGATAGAACTCAAGAATCTGCTCGGGCTGAACCACCTTGTAGCGCTGGCTGACCACCGACAGCGGTCGCAGATTGTCCGAACGGAACAACACCTTGTGCTCAGGAAAGTCCAGGTGACCGCCATTGGGTACTCTGGAATTACGGTACTGCACCGGGGTTTCCAAGATCTCCCAGTCCATACCGGCTTCGTGACGCCAGACGTCCAGTGGGCGGTTGGGTGAAAGCTCGCTGCCTAAGCCGTGCCAGGGCGTTTGGCCCACATAGGCCATGGTTTCTACTTCGTGTGACATGATTTTCTCCTTCACAGCAAAAAGCCCCTGTGCAGCAACCTGCACAGGGGCTTAAAAATGCCGTGTATTAGTGGTTTAGAGTTCGTCGGGGTCGTAGTGAAAAATATGCCCGCAGCGCAGGCAGTGGCAGTTGTCCAGCACATGGTCATCGATATAGCTGCCGACGGAAGAGCCAATGCCGCCCCCCGTAGCCGCGCCAGCTAGCCCACCGAGAATGGCGCCCGCCACCGAGCCGACAGGCCCGCCAGAGGCCCCCACGGTGGCCCCGACCTTAGCGCCCCGCAGCACGCCAAAAGCCCCGCCAGCGGCCCCAGCCGCCGTACCGATGCCACCTAGTACTTTTCGGCCTCGACCTATGGCCTCGACCTGCATAGAATGGCAATTTGTGCATTTAATCATCGTTTTTTAATCCTCAAGCTGATGTTTTGTGGATACCCAAGGAAATGATGTAGAACTAAAAAAAGCTGGAACACGTTATACCCATAAAAAGGACGTAGAAAGAGCATCGCTCTCAGGCCTCCATGCTCGAGGTACTGATCTTGGAATATGCCAAGCAGCACGGCATTTAGCCTACTGAAAACGATATACCGCAGAAGTAGGGTTGCTATTGCAGTCTCGCTTTCTGTGCAAGTGATATTTGACGAATAAATAGAAGAATCTGAGGAACATCTGTGTCTCGATTGACCGATTTAATAGCCAGAGCCAGAGCGAAAGACGCGGCTTTGGGGGAAGAGCTGGAAAAAGAGTTCAAGGCGCTCTCATCAAGGCGTGCGTTCGGGTTGAATTTTGAACGCCACAAGCCAGAGAGCGTTGAACTACCTGGGCGGCCCGTGCGCAAAGGCGATAAAGTTAGAATTTTGCCTGAACGTGGCTCGACCAAAAAAGGCGACCAAACACTTTGGAAAGTTCTGAAAATCAGCAAAACAGAAAATGTTCGAATTGCTGAACTTGAACAGCTTGATGTAGAAAACCCTCAGACATCGGAGGTAGCTGTTGATGATTTAGTGGTTGTCGCAGAGTTTCGTGATTACATCTATCCCGGTCTAGTTAGCACCGGAACAGTTGATCGCGGTGGAGATAAGCCATATCACACTGTGATTAATGGAGAGAATTTTCATGCGCTTGAGGCGCTGACCTACACCCACCGAGGCAAAGTGGATGCGATATACATTGATCCTCCATACAATTCAGGTGCAAAGGACTGGAAGTACAACAACGACTATGTCGAAAAGGAAGACCTTTATCGTCATTCAAAATGGTTGGCATTTATGGAGCGTCGTCTAAAAGTAGCTAAAGAGCTTCTTAATCCTAACAACAGCATTTTGATTGTCGCTATTGACGATAAAGAGTATGCGCGGCTTGGTTTGCTCTTGGAGCAACTATTTCCAGAAGCCAGAATAGATATGGTTACCACAGTCATTAACCCTAGAGGTAAATATCGTGCGGGGCAATTTGCCCGAAGCGAGGACTATATTTACTTCGTGGCATTTGGTGATGCTGAAGTGAAAGGCGAGCCCGATGAAGACTTTCAAACAGGAGATTCTATTAGTTGGAGAACGCTTAGGCGCAGCGATATAACTTCTGCAAGAGGAACTAAGAAGGGTGGTACACAACAGTTTTATCCGATTTATGTCAATAAAAGTGGAGTAATCGATAGTATAGGGGAGCCTTTACCGCACTCTACGGACAGAAATACCGCGCCTGTTAAAAAAGGGTGTGTTTCAGTTTTTCCGATGAGAGATGATGGAACCGAGATGAATTGGGGGCTTACACCTGAATCGCTTCAATCTCTCCTAAGTAAAGGCTACGTGAGAGTTGGCCGAAGTACCCCCAACAAGCCACAAAAGTATGAAATTTCTTATCTTACTTCAGGCAGAATCAATGATATTGAAACTAATCGGGCTCGTGTAGTTGGAAATAACCCCGATGGAAGTGTTATTGCTGAATATGTTTCGCATAAGATGAAAATGCCGACGACTACTTGGTTAAGGCCTTCTCATAATGCAGAGGTGTACGGTACTGAGCTGGTGAAGGATCTTCTAGGTGAGAAGAGTTTTCCCTACCCCAAAAGTCTATATGCGGTAGAAGACTGTTTACGTTTGTTCATTGGGGATAATCCAAAAGCTATTGTCCTCGACTTCTTTAGTGGGTCTGGAACTACGGCTCACGCTGTAATGCGTCTTAATAAGCAAGATTCCGGAGCTCGACAATGCATTTGTGTTACAAACAACGAGGTTTCCGACGAAGAGTCCATCAAGCTTCGAAAGAAAAAACTAAGACCTGGTGATTTCGATTGGGAGAAGCATGGGATTTGTGAATATGTAACTAAGCCAAGAATTAAAGCATCAATCACCGGTAAAAATCCTGATGGAAAGGAGATTTCTGGAGATTACAGTTTTATTGACCAGTTTCCTTTAGCTGATGGCTTTGAGGAGAACGCAGAGTTTTTCACTCTCACTTATGAAACTCCTGTTGCCGTTCGACACAATGTCGCCTTTAAGCGAATAGCTCCGTTACTTTGGATGAGAGCAGGATCGCAAGGAGATCGGATCGAAAAAGTTCCTGAGCAAGGTTGGGATGTGGTTGAAGCCTACGGGGTTTTGGTAAACCTCGATCAATCGACGAAGTTCTGTAAGGCGATAAAGGCTAGAGAAAGAGTGCGTATTGCCTATATCGTAACCGACGATGATCGCCGTTTTCAGGCAGTCGCTCGTCACTTACCTGATTCGGTTGAGCCTGTACGCTTGTATGAGTCTTATTTGTCCAATTTTCGCTTTTCGATGGGCCGCTAAAAATGAAGTTTACGTTAAAAGATTATCAGGAAGATGCCGTTAGAGACGTGCTCGTCAATTTGAGAAAGGCATCTAAGCGTTGGCTGGAAGATGGTGACAATCATGCATTTTCGCTGACGGCAACGACGGGTGCCGGTAAAACAGTGATGGCGGCAGCGGTATTTGAAGCACTATTTCATGGTGACGACAATTTTGATTTTGAACCTGACGCTGGCGCTGTTGTGATTTGGTTTAGTGATGATCCGGCACTAAACGAGCAATCAAAGTACCGACTACTTGAGGCGTCAGATAGAGTTTCGCCGAGTGATCTTGTTGTTGTTCAAACTACGTTTAACAGAGAGTCTTTCGAGCCAGGAAAAATCTATTTTCTCAATACACAAAAGCTCAGCAAGAATAGCCTTCTGGTTCGTGGTGCCGATATTGACGATGAGGGGTATAACAAGTCTGGCCAGCAAGTTATGCCAGATCTTCGTGCTTTTACTATTTGGGATACCATTCAGAATACGATTAACGACCCGTCTCTAACCCTGATTTTGGTGCTTGATGAAGCCCATAGAGGTATGGGTGCTAGTTCAAAGCAAGGCGAGAAAACAACTATTGTTAAACGGCTGATTAATGGTACAGGAGCGGTACCTGGAATACCTGTTGTGTGGGGGATCTCTGCGACCGTAGAGCGCTTTAACGATGCCATTGCCGATATGCAGGGGCGTGCAACCTTGCCAAACGTGGTGGTAGATTCCGCTAAAGTGCAGGCATCGGGTTTGCTTAAAGATACGATTATTCTCGATGTGCCTAGCGAAACGGGTCAGTTTGATACGGTTTTGGTGCGCAGAGGTATTGATAAGCTAAAAGAAATCTCGACAGCGTGGGCGGCTTATCACCAGGAGCAAGGCGATGTGGATGAAGTGCTTCCCCTTATGGTTCTACAAGTGCCAAACATGCCGGATCACAATGAGATCGGAAGGGCTCTGGACACAATCTACGAACGTTGGCCAGATATGCCGGAAGGCGCGATTGCGCATGTATTCGGCGACCATATCACCCAAACATTTGGGCGTTACAACGTTCCCTATATTTCACCGGAGAGAGTTCAAGAGTCCACTTGGGTGCGAATACTTATCGCAAAAGATGCGATAAGTACTGGATGGGATTGCCCGAGGGCCGAGGTGATGGTGTCATTCCGCCCAGCAAAAGACAGGACACATATTACTCAGTTGTTGGGACGCATGGTAAGAACGCCATTGGCTCGACGTATCCCGGGTAATGATCGCCTGAATGCCGTGGACTGCTTATTACCCTTTTTCGATGAGAAGTCGGTAAGGGAAGTGGCAGATTCACTAATGACAGGCAGTGATGGTGGCGACCAGCTCCAGGGGCGCAGGATTCTGGTAAACCCAGAAGAAATGTTGGTCAATCCGGCTGTCCCCGAGGCTGTTTGGGAAAAGTTGCTTTCGCTTCCTTCTCAAACATTACCTAAAAAACAGTCAAAGCCGATTAAGCGCTTGACCTTATTAGCGCACGAGCTTGCTTTCGATGAAATTTTGCCGGGCGCTGGCGCGTTGGCACACGCGGAAATGCACAAGGTTCTGAATGCGGCGCGGCAGCGGTACAAGGATCAGATTTCACAAGCGAGGCAAGCTGTTCTTACCGTCGAGGGTAGGACTTTGAGCGCGAACTTGGCGGACAAAAAAATGTCGTTTGATGATTTCTTAGAGGCTGCTGATTACGCTGTTGTTGAAGACGCCTATCGTCGAGCCAGTAGAGGCATTAGTCCAGATCTCGCAAACACTTATAGCGAGTTTTTAGCGGAATCTGAAGGCGACGCAGATGATTATGAAGAAGCGTTGATGGATGCTCATGCAACAGTTGCAGCGCTCGGCCTGGTCCCAGAGATACAGGCTTATTTGGAAGCTGAAGCTGAAAAACTGTCTAAAGATTGGCTGACCCAATACAGAGTTGCAATAAAGGCGTTATCGGATGAGCGGCAGGATGTTTACCGTGAAATCCGTGAGATGAGTACAGAGCCGATGGACGTTGATTTGGCAAGGCCTAATTCATGGATGCAGCCAACCACTATTCGCGAGGCCGATGGTACGGAGAAGGCTTTGCCAAGGTATGAGAAACACATGCTTTGTAATTCAGAAGGGGCATTCCCTGAGGATTTCAATACCTGGGAGAAGGATGTGCTCAATCTTGAATTAATTCGTGATAATTCTGTTGCATGGTATCGAAATCCTGCTCGTGCAAGCCAGGACTCCTTGGGTGTAATCTACGAGGATGCAGGCATTGTCAAAATGATGCGACCTGATTTTATTTTCTTCGCGCAGCTTCCTGACGGTGCAATTGCGGCGGATATTGTCGATCCTCATGGTACTCAGTTCAGTGACTCCATTCCCAAGTTGAGAGGATTGGCTCAATATGCCGAAAGATCAGGTGAGCACTTTCGCCGAATTGATGCGGTAGCCAAAGTTGGTGATGCATATAGAGTTCTCGATCTGAAAGAGACAAAGGTTCGCACAGCGATAAACTCAGCGACATCGATAGCAGAGTTGTATAGCAGCGATGTTGCGGCAGACTATGTATAAAGATTCATACATCTATCGCCGCAAATGCTAAGGCAGTAGCTTTTTACGCTTGGTGTAAAATTCTTCCCCAGTAACTGCCCAAAGGTTGATAATACTGGTCTTAACTTAACATTTTTTGGGTTATCATTATGCGAGTAAGATATTTGGAGACTTAGGAAATTAAATCAGGAAGCCGTCCAATGAGCGCTGGATCACTAACCCTATAATTATTTGGCCAACAAGTTTTGTAGAATGCCGCACTCCTCGATAGTGCGGTTATTGGAGCAACTATTGCGGAGTGAAGTTAACTGTTGTCGAAGCCTTTCTAGCTCCGTCATACGCTGCTCTACTTGTTCGATATGATTATCAATCATTTTGTTCACATCATCGCAATGCGTACCAGGCGATTGGTTTAGTTCGATCAACTGACGAACCTCTGATAAAGCAAGGTCAAGGCTACGGCAGTGTTTAATAAACATAAGTTGTTCAACAGCTGAGGCATCATACAGACGAAAATTTCCTTCACTGCGCGTTTTCGATTTAAGCAGCTTCTCTTTTTCATAATAGCGAATTGTCTGTACAGAACACCCGGTCAATTTGGCTAGCTCACCAATTTTCATCATTTTTCCCCAGAGTTTGACTCTATAGTTACTATAGAGTTTAAACTATGCCGTAATGGTAAAACAAGGGTTCAAATATGACTGATTCGTGTGATGGAGGATGTACTGGCTCTGCTGAGGAAAGCATAGCCACGCCGCTGCATAGAACGCGGGGCTCTGGAGGCTTCGCCAGCGTATTTATCATACCTAAGATGGACTGCCCCTCTGAAGAGAACATGATCCGAATGGCTGTTAGCGCCATCGACCCTACTGTTGCACTCGAATTTGATACACCTAATCGTAAGGCCACCGTGTTTCATGGCGACAATTTTGCGCCCATTCAGGCCGCTATTGAAAATCTTGAACTGGGCGCAACGCTGGATGATACGCGAGCCATTGATGGGGAGGACTTCTCGGCTGCAGTGGCTTCCGCTCAGGCTGTCAATTCCAAAGAAGCCGGTGTCCTCAAGTGGCTACTGGCAATCAATGCCCTCATGTTCGGGGTTGAGATCAGCGTTGGCTGGTTCGCGCAGTCGACCGGGCTAATTGCCGATTCTTTGGACATGTTTGCTGATGCCACCGTATACGGTCTAGCGCTCTATGCGGTAGGTCACAGTGCTCAAATGAAGCTGCGTGCAGCGCACCTTTCTGGCTGGCTACAACTGATCCTAGCGCTCGGCGCTCTGAGTGAAGTGATCCGGCGGTTGCTGTTTGGGAGTGAACCTGTATCGATGCTCATGATGAGCTTTGGCTGTGTGGCACTGATAGCAAACACTCTTTGCTTGCTGCTCATCGCCAAGCAAAAGGACAGCGGCGCACATATGAAAGCAAGCTGGATTTTCTCTGCTAATGATGTGATTGCCAATGTGGGTGTTATCTTGGCCGGTGTGCTGGTCGCATTGACGGGTTCGCGCTACCCGGATCTGGTGATTGGTTTTCTAATCGGCTTGATCGTTCTGAATGGCGCACGCCGCATTTTGCAACTGAAATCCTGACGGCGAGCGTTTGAGTCTATGAAATCACACAGCCAGCAATCCTATATACCCGCGTTGAAATATCACGCTTTAACACGCTTTTATGACTTAGTAGTGCGGCTGACCACCCGTGAAGGAATGTTTAAAAATAAATTGGTTGAATTAGCGGCCCCTCAAGCTGGGGAGCATGTTCTCGATGTTGGCTGTGGCACCGGCACATTGACCTATCTACTCGCAGAACGCGAGCAAAAGCTTCATATCAAGGGGTTGGACGCCGATCCAGTGCAGCTTGAGCGGGCGAATAGCAAAGTGGCTGCCATTGGCAGTCAAATTAGTTTCCAGCAAGGGTATGCACAACAGCTACCGGATAACGCACAGACTTTCGATATCGTTGTTTCGAGCCTGTTCTTTCATCATTTGACAACCCATCAAAACAACCAAATACAGCACAATTAAACTAAAATGAGCAATTGAAAATTGAACACCTCCAGTACAATAACTCTGTTTCCCGTAATCAGGACAGTATAGACTTGTTAGCTATGTTTCGACCCGTCATCCTATATTTGTTTGTTTTTTCGTTACTCTTTATGGGTATCGAAGGCGCAGTGGGTTCTGTGGATGGAGAGCATCCTCTCGGGGGGAAATACGCACATGTTTTAGATAGCAGTGATTCTCTTTCGCCAGACGTAGATGACAATGACAACCGCTACCAGCATTGTTGTCACGGTCACTGCATCAACATCTCAGGGCATCTCACCATCATGAACTGTGATATGACCGACCAGAGATTTTCAGCTTACGACCCTCACACCCTCAATTTCGCACAGGCACCACCGACTCCTCCTCCCATCGTATAAGCCATTTCTGATACTTATCAGCGCGCAGCTATTACTGTAAACCATTACCGGTAACAGGCTAATCACTGTGCACGATCGTTCATTAAAATCGGATTTTGATTTATGCAAACGCGAAATATTGTTGCTGCTCTACTATCGGGTAGCTCATCCATTTTCAGCTGGGTGGAATCTACGAAACCTCCCAAGGCTGTGCGCTCTACAAGCGCAAAATTTAGACGAATCAGCTTTAAAAAGCTGGTATTTATCGGTCTGATTGTAGGCGGACAACTGCCTCTTGCTCAGGCTCAAGCCACAAACAGTACCCTCACGCTAAAAGCCGCACTGCAGCGTACTCTAGAACAGAACCCTTCCCTCAAGGTTTTTGACTTTCGTAACACAGCGCTAACTGGGCAGTTGGAAACGGCAAATTTAAAACCGGCTTATGAACTTGGTTTGGAAGCAGAAAATTTTGCGGGCTCCGACGAACTCAGCGGCTTTGATGGTGCTGAACTAACCATTTCGCTCTCTTCCGTACTGGAATTGGGCGATAAGCGCGCTGCGCGCAGGGGCATCGTTTCTAATAGTCGCTCCGTTCTCGATGCACAGAGACAGGTGGAATCACTGGAATTGCTGGGTGAAGTAACCCGGCGCTATGTGGATGTACTCGCTGCACAAGAGCAGGTATCCCTGGCGAAAGAAGCAAGTGAGCTTTCTAACCAGACTCTAAACATCGTAAAAGAACGCGCTAAAGCAGGCGCAACACCAGATGCCGAAGTAAAACGCGCCCAGGCTGCGGCCTCGCAAGCACAACTCACACTACTCTCCACTCAACAGCAGCTCGCTTATCTGAAAGTGTCACTCGCGGCACTTTGGGGAGAAACGTCGCCAAAATTTGCAGCCATTGATGGTGATTTGTTTCACTTTGGTACGGATGTCGACTTTGAAAGGCTCTACGCAAAAATGGAGAATAACCCGGCTATTCAGATCTTTGCCGCTGAAGAGCGACTTAAAGAGGCGGAAGTACGTCTTGCCCAAACACAGTCAAAAGCCAACATTAGCTGGTCAGTCGGTGTGCGTCGATTTGAGGAAAGCGACAATTCAGCCTTGGTTGCAGGTTTTAGCATGCCGCTCTTTTCATCGAAAAGAAACTCCAGTGCTATCTCCTCTGCACGCGCCCAACGTAGCGAAATCTTTGTTCAAAAGGAAGTCGCATTACTCAACATGCACACGCAGTTATTTCGCGCATTCCACAATAGAAAACAGGCCATTCTTGTTGCCAAGGAACTTCAAAACACCATTATTCCTGCGTTAGAAGAAGCGCTCAAAGAAATACAGTCAGCGTACCAGAGTGGCCGTTACGGCTACCTGGAATATGTTTCCGCCAGACAGGAATTGCTCAGTGCCAAGCGCACCCTGATCGAATCCGCTTCATCCGCATTAACGTATGGAGCCGAAATCGAACAGCTCACAGCAGAGCCTTTGTCCACCTCGCAGTATGGTGAAGCATTAACAAAGTAAACAAATTTTAACGCTATTTTATTGATTCGGCTTCAAGCTGATCTAACAGGTAATCGAAAATGAAAAACTATTTACTCATACTATCACTGCTACTTGGCATTGTTTCGCCAATACAGAACATTCTGGCGGATGAAGACAACGACGGAGAAGAACATGAAGAGACGGCCAGTCATATCGATGACGACCTCTCTGAGAAAGTTGGTATTGTCACGACATTTGCATCACCAGGAACACTCAGTCAAACCATTACGGTTTATGGAGAACTAACACAAGCACCAGAAAACACTCATGAAATTTATGCGCGTTTTCCCGGTATTATCAAGTCAGTGAATATTTCGATTGGTGATACGGTAAAAGAAGGTGATCGGCTAGCAACAATAGAATCAAATGAAAGCCTAAAGGACTATCCGTTACATGCACCAGCAACCGGTCTGATTGTGCAACGTCAGGCGAACCCTGGAGAACTCACTCAAGAGCGACAACTATTTACCATCGTGAATTTAGACACTGCTTGGCTGGAGTTTCGCGTTTACCCCGCTCAACAAGAAAAGGTAAATAAAGGCCAAACTATTCTGGTCGTTATAAATGACCAATCCCTCGAAGCTCTTGTTACACATGTGATTCCAGCAGCAGACAAACCGTATGCCCTCGCTCGTGTAAAACTGAGCAACACCGATTTAAATTTATCACCAGGGCAATTTGCCAAGGGTAAAATCCATACACGTCAATTTGATGTTGCATTGACCGTAAAAAAAGAAGCCGTTCAGGAACTGGATGGACGATTTGGCGTATTTGTAAAAAACAACGAGAGTTATGAGTTCACTCCGTTAGTGTTAGGGAAATCGGACGATAACTTTTTTGAGGTACTTTCAGGCCTCGACAGCGGAACTGAATACGTATCAGAAAATAGCTACTTAATTAAGGCGGATATTTTGAAATCCGAAGCCGAAGATAACGACTAGGAGACGCAACATGATTGAATCTATTTTGCGTCTCGCTATTGAGCGGCGCTATCTGTTTTTGAGCTTTATATTAGTAATTTTCGCTCTTGGAATTTGGAGCTATCAAAAGCTACCCATTGATGCAGTGCCTGATATTACCAATGTGCAAGTACAAATTAACACAACTGCACCTGGCTATTCGCCATTGGAAGCGGAGCAGCGTATTACCTATCCGGTCGAGACAGCTTTAGCGGGTTTACCTCGTCTCTCGCATACTCGCTCGCTTTCGCGTTACGGCTTATCTCAAGTTACTGTTGTTTTTGAAGAAGGTACGGACATCTACTTCGCACGCAACCTTATTAATGAACGTCTTGGTGCGATCAAAAGTGTACTACCACAGGGCCTGGAGCCAGAAATGGGACCAATATCCACGGGGCTTGGCGAAATTTTTATGTACACAATTCAAGCCAACCCAGATGCACGCATGACTAATGGAAAACCTTACACGGCAACAGCTTTACGAGAAATTCAGGATTGGATTATTAAGCCACAACTTGCACAAGTAAAAGGTGTTATCGAGGTAAATAGTATCGGCGGTTACAACAAGCAATATCATGTTACGCCTATTCCAGAAAAGCTTTTGTATCACGAAGTAAGTTTCAATGACATTGCTAATGCATTAAGGGCAAATAACGAAAACCGTGGCGCAGGTTATATTGAGAAAAATGGCCAGCAATTATTGGTTCGTGCTCCAGGGCAACTAGCGACTATTGAAGAAATTCTAGATGTCATCATCAAGCAGAACGACGGGATTCCAGTGAAAATTCATGACATCGCCGAAGTCGCTATTGGCAAAGAACTTCGCACTGGTGCCGCGACGCGTGATGGCGTGGAGACCGTACTGGGCACTGCCATGATGCTAATTGGCGCAAATTCCCGAACGGTTGCTCGAGATGTCGCACTAAAACTCGAAGATATTCAGATATCACTACCAGAAGGAGTGGTCGCAGAGCCTGTGTATAACCGCACAACGCTGGTCGACAAAGCCATTGCAACAGTCACTAAAAATCTTGTTGAAGGCGCATTATTAGTCATTGTTGTGTTGTTTTTACTACTTGGCAATCTCCGTGCAGCGTTAATTACCGCTGCTGTGATACCGCTATCTATGTTGATGACAATAACAGGGATGGTTAAGACGGGTGTTTCCGCTAATTTAATGAGCCTTGGTGCACTTGATTTTGGGCTAATAGTTGATGGTGCCGTCATTATTGTTGAAAACGCCGTTCGTCGGCTTGCGGAATCACAAAAACAGAATGGGGGTATTCAGGCATTACGCGAGCGGTTGAATATAGTTTTTGAAGCAACGTCGGAGGTAATAAGACCCAGTTTATTCGGTGTGGCAATTATTACGGTTGTGTACATCCCCATCTTTACGCTTACCGGCGTCGAAGGCAAGATGTTTCACCCCATGGCCGCAACCGTGGTGATGGCGTTAATTTCCGCCATGGTTTTGTCTCTAACGCTTGTACCTGCCGCTGTGGCGGTATTCATGAACGGAAAAATCAGTGAAAAAGAAAGTGCGGTGCTGTCTGCCACCAAAAGGTTTTACCGCCCAGCATTGCTCTTGGCCTTTAAGTTCCGTTGGCTGGTTGTCTCATTTGCAGCAATGCTTGTCGCATTTAGCCTCTGGCTGGCGACGACATTAGGTTCTGAATTTGTTCCGCAATTGAATGAGGGCGACATTGCGCTTCAGGCTTTACGGATACCCGGCACAGGTTTGGAGCAATCCGTTGAGATGCAAGAAATCCTTGAAAAACGCATTAAAAGCTTTCCTGAAGTGGACAAGGTTTTTTCGCGGATTGGAACACCTGAAGTGGCCACCGACCCTATGCCACCCAGCATTGCCGATACTTTTGTCATTCTTAAACCTCGTGATCTATGGAGTGACCCTTCAAAATCAAAGAGTGAATTACTTGAAGAAATGGAAGAGGCTTTGGAAAGAATTCCGGGTAATAACTATGAATTTACTCAACCCATTGAAATGCGATTTAACGAACTTATATCGGGTGTTCGAGCAGATCTCGGAATAAAAATATTTGGCGATGATTTAGACCAGTTGATGTTTACCGCTAATGATATTTTGCAGATTGTTAACTCAATCGAAGGTGCGGCTGACGCCCGTATGGAGCAAGTAGAAGGATTACCCTCATTATCCGTTATACCAAAAAGAGAAACGCTCGGTCGTTACGGCCTCAACGTCGTTCAACTGCAAGATTGGATTGCTACAGCGATTGGAGGCGAGTCCGCAGGTATTCTATATGAAGGTGATCGCCGTTTTGAGCTGATTGTTCGTTTACCCGAAATGCTTAGGCGAGATATAGAGGGACTCATGTCCTTACCTCTTCCACTCCCCAATGGTGACTATATACCTCTTGAAGAAGTTGCTACTTTGAATATTCAGCCTTCACCCGCACAAATCAGTAGGGAAAATGGTAAGCGGCGCGTAGTAGTGACGGCAAATGTACGTGGTCGCGATTTGGGCAGTTTCGTGAACGACGTCAAAAATAGAATTCAACAGGAAGCAAAGATTCCACCAGGGTATTGGCTTGATTATGGCGGAACCTTTGAGCAGCTTGAATCGGCTAGCCAGCGCTTAGCCATAGTGGTTCCCATTACACTCCTCGTGATTTTAGGAATTTTGGTGATGGCCTTTGGCTCGCTCAAAGATGCGTTAATTATTTTTACTGGCGTACCTTTAGCACTAACCGGTGGTGTTCTCTCTCTATGGCTGCGGGATATGCCACTGTCGATTACGGCAGGCGTTGGTTTTATTGCCCTATCTGGAGTCGCCGTGCTCAACGGTTTAGTGATGCTGGCCTTTATTCGTGACCTCTGGCATGAAAAAGGTGATCTTCTAACATCAGTTGTTGATGGTGCATTAATTCGATTGCGTCCAGTATTAATGACCGCACTGGTTGCCAGTCTCGGTTTTATACCCATGGCACTCAATACGGGAACTGGCGCTGAAGTGCAACGGCCTCTGGCAACTGTTGTGATTGGGGGCATTATTTCGTCGACGTTGCTTACACTTTTTGTATTGCCCGTGCTGTACCACTGGGTACATCGTCGTAGCGAGCAAGGTGTCGAAGCCGAATAACTTTGAGAGCACACCCTCCTCCTTAGGGGGTGTGCTAATTTTCGTCCCTACCCAAAGCAGTAAGTAGCAGTAATGAGCTTGGCGCTCAACCAACACCGCTAAGGAATAAGTATACGGAGAGTTAAATTAGGTTCTACTTTCTCGTTTTCTTGAGCTCGCGGATTTAAGTGGCTAGTGCGACACAGTTAGTTAATCTTGTCTTTGTTTTGAAGAATACCTCGAACGGCGTTTTATAGCCAAGCACTTCCGAGGTCGATGATTGAGTCGATCCATCACAAATATGGCGTCTTTCTCTGTTAGGTCATGTAGTGGACGATCTTTTTTCCAGTATTGTCGTATCAGCCCATTGGTATTTTCGTTCGTTCCCCGCTCCCATGAGGCGTAAGGTCGTGCGAAAAATATAGACACAGACAAGTGACTTTCCAGTAATTTATGCTGGGTAAATTCTTTGCCATTATCCAGCGTGATGGATTTCGCATACTGAGGATACTGGCGCAGTGATTTTTCAATAGCCGCCCGTGTATTGTCTGCC
Source organism: gamma proteobacterium HTCC5015 (assembly GCA_000155715.1). Lineage (GTDB taxonomy): Bacteria > Pseudomonadota > Gammaproteobacteria > HTCC5015 > HTCC5015 > HTCC5015. The sequence goes on from DS990603.1 coordinate 123,659, forward strand.
GTGCGTCGCCCAAGCGGCTCAATGAGCGTAAAACGAGACTTGCGGTCTACCAATGTGAGCGCCGCTCCTTGGTGATTTTTTCCGATAATGGTGTCGCCCTCCCAATGCCCTAAGCGTGAGCGATTGTTCGCTCCCACAGGCCGAGACGCTAAGCGCTTTCTGCCCGACATGATACCTCTGAGGTCTTGAGCACCATACGTTTTTTTGCGCTGTTTTTGACAACGAAGGTGCTTATAAAGACGGCCTCCTAAAACGCGATCTCTTTGGATGTAGTGGTAATCCATACGGCACTGATTGGCGTCTGCTGCTCTTGCTCAAGCCGTTGACTCACTTGCTCTGGACTCCACTCTAAACGCAATAGCCGTTCAATTTCCTTCCACATAGTAGGGGAAATGCGGTGATGTATCTTACTGGTTTGCCGATCAACGGACTTCATCTGTGCTTGCCGAGGCCGATAGCCTCGCAGCCCTTGATTACGAGCTATTTCGCGTGAAATGGTGGATGGGTGGCGAGACAGGGTTCGCCCTATCGCTCTATGGCTGTGCCCTTGTTTTAATAAGGCGTGAATCTGGTATCGTTCTATCTCAGTGAGTCGGCGATAAGTCATAGCTACCTCTTTTTTTGGCGATTGGAAGTAGCGTGATTGTCGTCACTCACTACTTCTTTTCAAGAGGTGTCGCACTGGCGACTTAAATCCGCGATGATAAAAGCCAATATTTTCAATGGATTAATGGGTTTTTCGCTGCTGCATGTGAACTACCTTTTTGCTCCTTCACTGCGGTTTAGAAGAGTCTAAAGGCAGTAACCCACCCAATCTGCCCACCACTGCATCATGGCTTTTCTTTCTTCCAGGTATTCGGCGCGGTTGTAGGCGCCGCGTACTTCGTTTTTTTCCTTGTGGTGAAGCTGTCGCTCAATGGCGTCCGGGCTGAACTTACCTGACTCGTTCAGTACGGAAGAAGCGACTGACCGGTAGCCGTGAACCGTCATTCTGCCTCTGTAACCAATACGCTTAATCACCGCAATCATGGCACCGTCGCTCATTGGTTTTCTAGGGTTTCTTGCCTGGGGGAAGAGCCATTCTCGATGCCCACTAAACCCTCTTAGCTGCTCAAGCGCTTCTAGTGTCTGCCTAGCCAATGGCACTACATGATCCCCTTGGTCCTTTTTTTTCATCCTTTCTGCTGGAATTCTCCATACTCGACCGGACCAGTCGATTTCCTCCCACCTCTCATGCGGGAGCTAACTAGCCAACCGCCCCACTTCTAAGGCTATCCAAATAGTCCGCCCAGTGCTGCATCATTTTTCTTCGCTCTACCAAGTGCTTTGTTCTGTTATAGGCACGGCCGTTATGGTCTTTCACGGTATGAGCAAGCTGGTGCTCTATATACTCAATTCTATAATTCAGCGCTTCGTCCAAAAGCGTCCTTGCCATTGCTCTAAAGCCATGAGCAGTCATCTGTTCCCTCCCTACTCCCAAATACCGTAATGCCGCATTGATTCCATTTTCGCTGAGCGGCTTATTTTTGCTTCGCGTATAGAAGATGTATTTTGCCGTCCCAGTAAGCGGGTATAAGTCTTTCAGTATTTGTAGAGCCTGCCGTGACAACGGTACAATGTGAGGTTCTCTCATTTTCATTTTTTCAGCGGGGATCGACCATGTAGCCGTCTCAAAATCGATTTCTGACCATTCTGCATGCCTAAGCTCCCCAGGACGAACAAAGACCAACGGAGCCAACCTTAAGGCCGCCCTAACCTGCGTAGACCCTTGGTAGGCGTCTATCGTATTCAACAACCACCCTACTTTTTTGGGTTCAGTGATCGCTGAAAAGTGAGTCTTTATCTGCTTTTGAAGTGCGCCTCTGAGATCAGCAGCTGGATCACGCTCACAATGACCACACGCAATTCCATAACGGAATATCTGGCTAGATATAGTTCGCCCTCTATGTGCCGTTTCTATGGCGCCTCGTGCTTCAATACGCCTGAGTACACCCAACAGTTCTGGCGCTGATATTTCCTTCATCACTCTATTGCCTAAATACGGCAGCAAATCCTTCTCAATAATCCGCTCTGTACGCTCTCTATGTGTTGCTGACCAGTGTGGTATCTCTTTTGCCAACCACTCACGAGCGACCACTTCATAGACATCCGACTCAGACGCTCTCAGCTCGTATTTCTTGGCTTGTTTAGCTTGACTTGGATCTACCCCTTCACCAAGCAGTTTACGGGCCTCCTCCCTAGCTTCCCGCGCCTCAGAGAGGCTTACCTCTGGATAAACCCCTATAGCTAATCGCTTCTCTTTTGAGTTAAAGCGGTACTTCAATCGCCAGTACTTTTGCCCCTTCGCTGTTACCTCCAAATACAGTCCTTTTTCATCGCTAATGCGATAGGTTTTTTCTTTGGGTTTAGCGCTCTTTACAGACAGAGCCGTTAGAAGTGTCCGTGGGGGCATTTTTGTAGCTTCCCTTCAAATTTTGGTTAGGTGCCCCCAATAATGCCCCCACAGGTGCATGGATTTCAATAGACTGAGGTGGAATAAGGTAGAAACAAAAAAGGCCAGAAGCCCTTTATGTATTTGGGTTTCTGGCCTTTCATGGACCCTGATGGATCTTGAGATGGCGCGCCTGGAAGGATTCGAACCTCCGACCGCCTGGTTCGTAGCCAGGTACTCTATCCAGCTGAGCTACAGGCGCTTTGTTTTGAGGCCGCGAATTATGCCGCCCTAGCCTTGCTGAGTCAACTATATTTCTAGGAAAACCGCCGATGGTTTGGCTTCGCGCTCGGCATCGAATTGGGATTGACACTGGTAGACTTGATCCGCACCGATGCTCTTTTCTTCGATCAGGTAGCGGCGCACGCTCTCGGCGCGCTTTGTGGCCATTTGTACCAGCGTTTCCTTCGCTACTGACGAGGCGCCGCCTTGTTCCGCGGTGGCGGCTTCGAGCTGAGCCTTTTCTTGAGCGGATGACACACCACACAGTTTTACGCGCAGCCCCTTCTTGTCGCTCAGCAGCGTGACGACTTTTTCGAGGTAGTCTTTGTGCGGCTCGGTGAGGTCGGTTTGCCCCGCTTCGTAGGTCAGTGGGTCGAGGCGCACAGCAGTGGCTTTGTCGCCCAGCCACGAGCCCACGGCAATCATGGCGCCATAGGGCTGGAAGGCGTATTTAAGATAGGCAACCGATGCCTTGGTCAGCGCTTTGGTGGTGACGGATCTCACCACCTTGCCAATGCCGAATTCGGGAGAATTGATATTGCCCTCTAGGGGAATATCGAGCTCGACATCGCCGTCGTCGTTGCGAATCAAGCCCAGCGCCGTGTCCAGCGGCATCGACAAACGCTGTTTCATTCGCGCCATGGCTTCTTCATCGCCCGGCTCAAGCTTGATGTTGTGCATGCGCACGGTGACTTTCCCGCCAAGATTGGCACGATCGAGCGAGACATCAATATCGGAGCTCAGCTGTCCCGTGCGAATGTAATACCCCGTCGCTTGCAGCGAGTAAGGCGACAATGGCACCAGCTCGACGCTGGTCATCTTGCCCTTAACAAAACCACTGGGAGCTTGAGCAAACACTTGGTACTCGCCGTTTAAGTCGATTTTACTGTACTCGCCAGTATTGGCTTTGAGCGCGACGGGCGTTTTCTGCTCGGGTCGCTGCGTATCAATGGCGCCGACTTCTAGCGATTCGATACGAATATCTCGCTCATAGGCGGGTTTTACGCCGTTATCCAGAAAGTGAATGCGGTTGTCCCCCACGAGGGCAAAGCGATCGATACGAATACCGAAAGCGTCGGGTTCTGACGCCGCCGACGAGGCCTTATCCAATGGCTCATCGTCTCGATGGGTTTGATCGGCTTTCTCATTGTTTTGAGCAAAATAGTCGCTAACGGCATCAACGGATTCCAGCTGGCGTTTTTGATTCAAACGGATGTCGCCTTGAAGGCTATCGAGCTCAATAGACGCAACGGACAAACTCGACAACTCGGGCAAAGCTAAACCATCGATGCGCAAGGATTTAAAGGCACTGAGCGAGAGCTCGCCCGCCTCGGCCTGATCGCCACTAGGTAGTGCTTGCCAATCCTTGAGTTGCGTCTGGTCAACAGTCAACGATTGCCCATCCCAATCAATGCCGCTGACCGCTAGCGAGGCAAAACTCATGAGCTCTCGCTCGATGCCAACGGCATGAAAGGCGACCTCTTTGAGGCGGACATCGGCCTTCACCGTTGGATTTGCGAGCTCGCCCTTGAGCGTCGCGTCCAGCGTTAGCTGCGGTTGCGTACTCAACGCCAAGGGCGCACCGGCGCGCTGGGTGGAGAGCGCCTCGACGCGTAAATCCGCATCCACCTCAGTATCGAGCCCCTGCTCAGAATCAAAACCGCCGACGCGCAGTGATGACAGCGTCGCCGACAGCTGATCGAGCGCCCCCTGATGATTCAGCGTCAGGCCAGCCAGCTCAACACCAGCAGTGCGAATGAAGGGCAACGCCGCCTTGGGATTGAGCTGCACAGACAGCTCGGGCTGCGCTAGAGACGCCATCGCAAGCTGTGACTCCCCCTGCTCAGTGGTGGCCGTAACCTGCAAATCGTTAATCGCCAATCCTCGGTGGGCGAGACTCAAGCCGTCATCGGCACTCGCGGGCAGCGTAATCAGCAACTCGTCCAGAACCAGCTCACCGAGCGCGGCGTGGGCCTCTAGGGCAGGCTCGGGCTGCTTCCAACTGGTTTTGATGTTCTGCAAGACCAAGCGATCGACACGAATGGATTGAATCGCGGGCGCCGCATCCCCCTCGGCAGCGGGTGATGGCTCGGGCGCAGTATCGCTGCTATCGCTCGGCGTCGCTAGGTAGCCACCCGCCATGAATTGTCCGTCGCTCGATTGTGCGGCTCTTGTCGTGAAGCCGTTAATACGCACTTCCTCGACCACCGCGTGCCCCGACAGCAACGACCACAGCCCCACATTGATTTCGAGAAGCCCCAGATCCGTAATTGCAATGCCCTCGCGGCTGAGCTGCACATTTTCCAGCACCACCTCGCCGCTAAAGTAGGCGACATCGAGGTTATCGATTTGAATTTGAGCACCGGGCACCCACTCGGCAAAGTGGTCTTCGACGTAGTGCGTCGCCAGCGTGGGTGCAAGTAGCAACACAAGGGCTACAATGACAGTTATGGCGATCAGCGTTCGAATTAAAAAGCGACGAAATCGTTTCAGCATGGAATGATATAGGGGCGTGAAAGTGGCTAACTGTGCCACACTTTCTCTTTGATCGACAATCTTTAGCGGGGAGTCTCGGCGTGAATCTGAATCGCGAGTTTGCACTGGATGAATCACTGGCCTATCTCAACCATGCCGCCGTAGCACCTTGGCCCGTGCGCACGCAGATGGCAGTGGAACAATTTGCCCAACAAAACAGCCACTGGGGCGCCAAACACTATCCCGAGTGGCTGGCCAAGGAAGCCGAGCTGCGCCAGCAAATCGCAGGTCTGATTCACGCGCCCAGCGCCGATGATATCGCCTTGATGAAGAACACCTCTGAAGCGCTATCGACGGTGGCCTTTGGCCTCCCTTGGCAACGTGGCGACAACGTCGTCTTTGCCCAGCAGGAGTTCCCGTCCAACCGCATCGTTTGGGAAGCTCTCGTGCGATTTGGCGTGGAAATACGCCGCGTGGATATCGAGCGAGGCGACAACCCCGAGGCGGCGCTGATTGAAGCCGTCGACGACAAAACGCGATTACTCAGCACCAGCTCAGTGCATTACGCCGATGGCTTAGCCATGGATTTAAACGCGCTCTCTCGGGCCTGCAAAGCCCACGGCGCCTTATTCTGCGTCGACGCCATTCAATCAATCGGCGCCCTACCCTTCGATGTTCAAGCCTGCGGCGCCGATTTTGCGATGGCCGATGGCCACAAATGGATGCTGGGTCCCGAGGGGCTGGCGCTATTTTACTGCCGCGCGGAGCTGCGCGATCAACTCACGCTTCACCAGTACGGCTGGCACACGGTCGACAACAGCAGCGATTATTTAAACCTCGAATGGACGGAGGCTCCGTCGGCCAAACGCTTTGAATGTGGCAGCCCCAATATGCTGGCGATTCACGCCCTGTCTGCCAGTTTGTCAGTATTGCAAGAGTACGGACTCGATGCCGTGTATGAGCGCCTTAAAGAAAACGTCAGCTATCTTCGACAGCACCTAGAGCACATGCACGGCGTAGCAGTTAACAGCCGCGCCCAGCGAGCCTCTGGCATTATCAACTTCAGCCACCAGAGGATTCCCGCTACCTTGCTCTATCGAGAGCTCATGGATGCGGGAGTGGTGTGTGCCCACCGAGGGCAAGGCGTGCGCTTTTCGCCACACTTTTACACCAGCACAGCCGCACTCGACCGAGCGCTGGAGCGCTTGGATGATATTCTAATTCGACTGGCGGTATAAAAAGAGTCCCATCGGAGCTCGGCCGATGGGAGATAGATTACATAGTGTGGGTGGGGCGATCGGCTTGCAGAGCGCCACCGAGGTGCCCCTCGATTTTGCGGCGAGCTTGGCCGTTGTCTTTGTCCGAGAACTGAATGCCAATACCTGCGGTTTTATTCCCTTGAGCCCCTTGCGGTGTGACCCAAACCACCTTCCCGGCGACGGGAAGCTTTTGCCCCTCTTCCATCAAGGTGAGCAAAATGAACACTTCATCGCCGAGATTGTATTGTTTGTTGCTAGGGATAAATAAGCCACCATTTTTCACAAAGGGCATATAGGCCGCATAGAGCGCGCCTTTATCTTTGATGGCTAAGTTGAGAATCCCCTGATGTCCTGCTGGTCCCGCCATGTAGCGATCTCCAATTTCTTTGATTTGCAGTGACCTAAAGATACACGCTGAGCCATTAAAACGCCATACGGTTTGTCATCGGCCCACGGCCTCGCCCGTGACGCGTCATGGCGAGTTTTTAGAGTAGGCGAGAGTGAAAGACCATAATAACAACGACGCACTGTCACTGTCGGCCCGAGCACCCAAGGGCATAAAGGCGTCCTCCCACAGGTTAACAATGGCATAAAGGTGCCTTCCCACACCCCTACCGTCGCTCCCGCGCAGGCGGGAGCCCAGTGGCTTTACGATCCCTCTCACTCAAAGACGCTGGATTCCCGCCTACGCGGGAATGACCCGTTTTTTTAACGTAGGCAAGCTTAAAACTCGTCGTTGCGAGGAGGCGCAGCCGACGCGGCAATCTGTTGGTGCGTTTGATGGGCAGATTGCTTTACCTACAGAGATGTCGATAAGGGGTATGAGCCGCTTCTGTAGGAGCGTGCCCTGCACGCGAACAGTCACCGCGCTGGCACACGGGTATTCGCTTGCAAGGCAAGCTCCTACATCAAATACCTGCCGTAGGAGCCGGCCGTGCCGGCGAACAACTTATGTACCGCCATTCGGTATTCGCTTGCAGGGCAAGCTCCTACGAGTTCGACGCTAGCGGTGTTGAATGTCTTGCCACTGCAACAGCACATCTTCAAATAGCTGCTGGGCATTGAGGGATGCAGATTCGGCGTAGCGGCCCGCTTTGAGTAAGTCGTCGCACCAGCGGTAAAGCGGCTGTGGCGAGTTGGCAAAGCGGTGTTCGGCGAGTGCCGCCAAGGTCGATTGGTGATCTTTGTTTTGCACGCTATCGGGCACTTTTTGCACCAAACGAATCAAGTCGCTGCAAAAGCTCACCGTCCACTCAAGCACCCGCGATGCCGCGACTTCCATACCCGCCGCTGCGGCGGCGGCATCGACGGGATTGAGTTTGCCTCGCGCGATGTCGAGCAATTGCTCAAACCAAGTTTCTCGCTCGTCTAACCAGCCCTCTTCAGCGGCTTGGCGAGCGAGCAGTGGCGCGCCACCCGACATAGCCAGCAGTGCTTGGGGCGATTGATCGGCCACGACAGAAGCGAGCCATTGCTCGGCCTGATCGGCGCTCGGCACATCGAATCGAATGCTTTGGCAGCGACTTCTAATCGTTGGCAGCAACCGTGAAGGCGCGTCCGTCACCAACAGCAAAAAGGTATCGGCACTCGGCTCTTCCAGTGTTTTCAGCACGCTATTGGCCGCGTTTACATTCATTTTGTGAGCGGGATAGATTACCGCCACCTTGCCCCCCGCAGAGTGACTTTTGAGCGACAAACTATCGCTGAGAGCGCGAATTTGATCGACGCGAATTTCCCGCGATAGCTTGCCCTCCTTAGTGCGCTCAAAGGTGACTTCGTGCCAATCGGGATGCTGGCCAATGGCGCTTAAATGGCAGTCTTGGCACTGGCCACAGGCCGCAACGCCCGCCGCGTTCTGACACAACAAACCCCGCGCCAACTGGCGAGCGAACAAGCCCTTGCCCACGCCCGCAGCACCCTGTAGCAACAGCGCATGAGGCAGCCGCCCCTGCTCACGCTGCTCCGCCACACTTTGCCAGTGCGGGGTGTGCCAGCTCAGCGGCTGAAGATCAAAAACGCTTTCTTGATCGCTCAAGATGACACCTCCAGCCACGGTGCTAAGCGCTCACTCAGCACTCGATCGATTTGCGCTTGAACCGACGCCAAGTCCTGAGCCGCATCAATCACGGCGTAGCGCTCAGCTTCCGTGCTGGCGCGGCGGCGATAGGCCTCGCTCACCGCTTCAAAAAATGCGCGGGGCTCGCGTTCAAAGCGATCGGCCTGACCGCGTTCGGCGGCGCGTGCCATGCCCACCTCTAGTGGCGCATCCAACAACAAGGTCAAATCGGGACGAAGGTCGCCCTGCACCCAGTTTTCCAAGGCGGCAATGGTATCAAAGGCGAGCCCTCGCCCCCCGCCTTGGTAGGCGTAGCTCGCGTCGGTAAAGCGGTCGCACAAGACCCAGTCCCCGCGCTCCAAAGCGGGCACAATGACTTTATCCAGATGCTCTTGACGCGCGGCAAACACGGTCAGCAGCTCGGCCTTGGCGCCAATGCCCTCGGCCTGATCACCCAACAAAACACCGCGCAGCGCCTCGCCCAGTGGGGTGCCGCCCGGCTCGCGGGTCTGCACCACATTGAGCCCCTGCCCCGTTAACCACTGTTGCACATAGCGAAGGTTGGTACTTTTACCAACGCCTTCGCCGCCTTCTAGAGTGATAAAGCGGCCTTTCATCAGCGGTTCCTTTGGTAGCGATCCACCGCCGCTTCGTGGTCTTTTAACGTGGCGGAAAAAATGTGGGTGCCATCATTGCGCGAGACAAAGTACAAAGCCTCGGTAGGCGCGGGGTGCAGCGCGGCGTGTATGGCTTCGCGCCCGGGCATCGCGATGGGGGTGGGTGGCAAACCCGCCCGCGTATAGGTGTTGTAGGGCGTATCCGTGCGCAGGTCTCTAAAGCGGATGTCGCCATCGTACGACGCGCCAATGCCGTAGATTACGGTGGGGTCCGTCTGCAAGCGCATGCCTTTTTTCAAACGATTATTGAAAACGCCAGAGATCAGAGGACGCTCCTCAGGGGCGGCTGTTTCCTTTTCAATAATAGAGGCCATGATCAAGGCTTCGTAGGGCGTTTCCAATCGCGTGTCGGCGCTGCGATTTTGCCATTCTTCGGCCAGCACGCGCTCGGTCATTTGGTAGGCGCGGCGCAGAAATGCCACATCGCTGGTACCTTTGGCGTAGTGATAAGTCTCGGCAAAAAAGCGACCCTCGGGATGCTGCTCCGGGCATCCGAGCGCCGCCATCAAAGCTCCCTGGGGATCTTGCTTGGGCAGCGTGTGCTCCAGGCTGGGTTCGGCTTTTATCGCCGACAGCAACTCGCGAATATTCCAGCCTTCCACAATGGTAAAGCGCGCTTGTATGGCCTTGCCCGATACGAGGCGCTCTGCGAGTTGCATCACATTCATGTCGGGCTCAATCGCATATTCACCCGCCTTGAGGCTTCGGGATTGCCCGGTCAGGCGCAGGTAACTGCGCAAAAGCACAGCGTGCTCAATCACACCCTGTTCGGCCAAATCGTTGGCCACGGCAATCGCACTGGCGCCCTCGGACACGATATAGGTCCATTGATCACTCTGCTCGGTTTGTACCTCGGGCAAGGTCACGGGCAAACGCCAACCGACGAGCAACAATCCGACAGCCAACGCCGCGAGAATGAGGAGTCCGGTGAGCCATTTTGATAGCGTTTTGATAGCCATATTTTTTTCTAGTGTCCGTATCGATTTAGTGGGCCAAAATCGCGCCTGCCATAAAATCGCGAACCCGCGCCGCCACATTAAATTGCTTCAAGGTGCGCTCTTTGTAGTGGGTCACGGATTGTACCCCAAGCAGGCTGTTGGTGACGAAGATCTCTGGCGATTGCGCCAAAGCGTCTGGTGTTGCGCGGGAGAGTTTAATCGGCAATCCATCTTCCATAGCGCGCTTGAGCAGTACTTCGCGCACCACACCGGTCACGCCACAGCGATCGAGTTTACTGGTCGAGAGCGTTCCCGTGCTGTTGACCCAAAACAAGTTGCTGCGCGTTCCCTCGACCATATAGCCCTGATCGTCACACAGTACCGCCTCTTGCGCGCCCTTTTCCACGAGCGCGCGAGCAGCGATAACATACTCGAGGCTGTTGTGGGTTTTGAGCCCCTGTAGAACGCCTTGAGGCGATAGCGCCACATCGCCATCCACCAATCGAAAATCGTCCTGGCTCGTAGACCACGGCGACACGCTCACTAGAACATCGGATTGACCGTTCAAACCCGGCGTATAACCGCGCTGCTGTCCCGCTCGCAGCAGGCTGAGCTTGAGCACGCGCTGCTGCCCCGACGCACTACAGGAAAGCGCAAACTGAACATCGCTCTCGATACGATCTCGCTCAAAGGCTAAACCTAGCACCCGCGCGCCGCGCTCTAGGCGGGCGAGATGTTCTTCCCACAACAAACACGCATTACTCGTGTCGACAGCAATAGTTTCAAATACACCATCGCCATAGTGCAAACCGCGATGCGTAATGGGGACAGACTCGATCAGTTCTCGGTTCAATACAGCGATGGGCTGGCTAGCCATGACAACTCCTCGGTGCGACACACAAGATCAGTGACCCTGAAAGACTTTGAGCAACCCTCTGGCCTTGGCCCGCGTTTCCTCGAGTTCTTTCTCGGCTTCGGAGTCTGCCACGATACCACCTCCCGCGCGGAAGGTCAGTTGGTCGCCGTGGCGCTCAATGGTGCGAATGAGAATATTAAAATCCATGTCGCCGTTGCGATTGATATAGCCCAAACTGCCTGTGTAGGCGCCTCGGGGTTCGGCCTCTAACTCAGACAAAATCTCCATGCAACGCACCTTGGGGCAGCCGGTAATGGTGCCACCGGGAAAGACGGCTCGAATCACCTCGCCGGGACTGACGCCTTCGCGCAACTGACCACTGACGTTAGAAACAATGTGATGCACATGGGCGTAGCTCTCCAACACCATCAATTCATCGACTGTGACAGAGCCCGGCTGACAAATTCGTCCCAAGTCATTGCGCTCGAGATCAATCAGCATAATGTGCTCGGAGCGCTCTTTGGGATGGCCTAAAAGCTCGCGAGTCACTTTGGCATCGTCTTTGACATCCAAGCGCGGCCTCGTGCCCGCAATGGGTCGCGTGTCGACGCGCCCCGCCCGCACCGAGACTAAGCGCTCAGGAGAGGAACTGATCACATCGAAGTCAGCGGCGTGTACACAGGCGGCAAAGGGGCTCGGGTTTTGTCGGCGCAACTCGGCGAACAACTGGCAGCTGGTCAACTCCCCCGCCAACTGAGCCCGCCAAGGCCGCGACAAATTGACCTGAAATACATCGCCTTCTTTAATGTAATTCAGCGTTTTTTCAACCCAGCGACGATAGTGCGCCGCCTCCTGTTCAACCAAGCTCTGCAGCGAGACGCTACCTTGAGCCTGTAAGGCTTTCAGCGCTTGGCAATCGATTTGTAATTGTTTCCAACGCTTTTCCTGCTCGGCGGCGGGCAAGTCGGATTCACACAGCCACCAGGCCTCACCTCGCACCCGATCGACGACCACGGCACTGCGCACGCGCTGGGCATAGGCGATTAATTGATTGTCCGCCAGCGGCAGCTGTAAGCTCGGCTCAACCTGTTGTGCCAACTCGTAGGACAAGTACACAAACCAGCCGCCGCGAAATGGCCAACCGGTGTCCTCTTCATCACAGCAGTGAGCCTGAAACTCGCGATCCAAGCGCTGTAAAAAGTCGTCGGCGCGACCGCTGGCTACGTCCTCGGCGCGCAGCTCCAAACGCTGCGATTCGGGGAAGGCCATAAGAATATCGTAACGGCTATTGTGCTGAGCCTGCACTTGGCTCGGCGTCTGCTCGGAAGTGCTACTAAGCAACGCGGGGTAGCGCTCGCTTGAGAGCTGCTGCAAGCCGAGCAAATCTAAGGAGTCATCACTGGCGGGCAACGGCAACGGCCGCACCGAGAGCCTCGACGCAGCCATGGCTAGAGCGCGGTAAAGATCAAGCTGGCGTTGGTGCCACCAAAGCCAAAAGAGTTGCTCAAACTACAGCGCACGCGCTGCTCGCGGGCCTTATGAGGCACATAGTCGAGGTCGCAGCCCTCGCCCGCGCTGTCGAGATTGATCGTGGGTGGCAGCACGCCGTCGTGTAGAGCCAGCACGCTAAAGACCGCTTCGAGACCACCCGCCGCCCCCAGCAAGTGCCCCGTCATCGACTTGGTCGAGCTGACCGCTAAACGCTGGGCGTGATCGCCAAACACGCGGTGAATCGCCCGCGTCTCCGCGAGATCTCCCGCCGGTGTCGAGGTACCGTGGGCATTGATGTAGTCGACTCGATCCTTGGAATACTGCGCGTCGTTGAGCGCACTTTGCATACAGCGCGCCGCGCCGCTGCCATCTTCGGGTGGTTGAGTAATGTGGTGAGCATCGGCACTCATACCAAAGCCCGCTAACTCGGCATAGATGGTCGCACCGCGAGCCACGGCGTGTTCGTACTCTTCCAGCACCAGTACACCGGCCCCCTCACCCATCACAAAGCCATCGCGCTCCGCGTCAAAGGGACGACTGGCGGCGGCGGGATCGTCGTTGCGCGTCGACAGTGCTTTAGCTGCGGCAAAGCTCGACAAGGTCAGCGGACTGATACACGCCTCGGCACCTCCGGCCAACATAACATCGGCATCGCCATAGCGAATCATGCGCCCCGCTTCACCAATGTTGTGAGTACCCGTGGCACAGGCGGTTACCACCGACGTATTGGGGCCCTGTAAACCGTGGCGAATGGAAATCTGCCCAGCCACCATATTGATAATGGTTGAAGGCACAAAAAATGGAGACACCTTGCGAGGCCCGCGGTTTTCCAGTGTCATCTTGGTGTCTTCAATCATCGGCAGGCCGCCAATGCCCGAGCCCACTGCACAGCCGATACGCGTTGCATCCAGCTGCTCCAAATCGAGCCCCGAGTTTTCTAAGGCCTCGTCGGCAGCGGCGATGCCAAATTGAATAAACGTATCGACTTTGCGCGCCGCCTTACGATCGAGATAAGCGGAGACATCAAAGTTTTTCACCTCGGCGGCAATCTGCACGGCAAAGTCTTCAGAGCCCGTTTCGGCGAGAGCAGCAACGCCCGATTGACCCGCCAGCGCTGCGCGCCAAGTGCTCTCAACCGATAACCCAAGCGGGCTCACACAGCCCAAACCCGTGACCACTACGCGACGATGGCTCATGCGACAATACTTTTTAGAGAGGGTGAGTGAATGGTTTAGAAAAAAGGCAGCCCTTGAAGACTGCCTTTGTATAGATGCTTATTGATTGGCGTTGATGTAATCAATCGCCTGCTGCACTGTCGTGATTTTCTCGGCTTCTTCATCGGGGATGTCGATGCCAAATTCCTCTTCGAGGGCCATCACCAGTTCAAC
>DS990602.1:0-1533 GCA_000155715.1 gamma proteobacterium HTCC5015
AGTACCACCTCGTCGTCTATTGAGACATCGGTGTACCCCGTCAAATCAATCGCTATCATATCCATAGAGACGCGCCCCACCAAGTGGGTGGTATGGCCTTTAACCCAAGCCGGTGTCTGATTGTTAGCGTGTCGAGGATAGCCATCGCCATAGCCGATGGCCACCACACCTAGAGTCATGGGTTTAGGACATACCCAACTGCGCCCATAGCCCACGGCATCTCCTTTTCGACAATGCTTAATCGCCACGATCGGCGCCGTTAAGCGCATCGCAGGTTGCAGGCCCCAGTCCTGTGCCGTATCGCCAATAAAGGGAGAAGCACCATACAACATAATACCGGGGCGAACCCAATCGTAGTGCGCTTGTGGCCAACCCAGTACACAGGCCGAATTGGCGGCTGAACGCGGTGCGGACAAATCAGCAGTTACTCGCTCAAAGGCTTTGAGCTGTTGCAGCGTATAATCATCGCTGCGGTCGTCGGCACAAGCCATATGGGTCATGCACGCTACGCGGTTTACAGCGGCGTGATCCGACAGTCGAACAAATGCGCGCTCGACCGCGTCGAGGTCAAAGCCTAGGCGGTGCATGCCGCTGTCCACTTTTAGCCACACCGACAACATTGAGTCCTGCGAAGACCAGCGACTGAGCCAGTCCAGCTGTTGAGATTGGTGGAAAACAGGCTGCAATGCGTGCTTAGTACAAAGCGCTAAATGCTCTGGTTGGCGAATGCCCTGTAGTACAACAATGTCCTTGTCACTGACTGCCCGCAGAGCCACGGCCTCTTCCACCGATGCCACTGCCAATGCGTCCACCTCCTCAAAGGCGGACAGCACTCGGGTTAAGCCGTGGCCGTAGGCGTCGGCTTTAACCGCAGCCAACACGCGGGACTGCGGCGCGGCGCGCTTAGCCACTTTGACATTGTGGCGAATGGCCTCTAAATCGATGGTAGCCCTCGCGGGTCGATTCATATTGGATACTCGTCGGAGCTGTACATTTCAGGGGCCCAGTTCTCGAACTTGGTGTACTCGCCCATAAAGGTCAAGCGCACCGTTCCTGTAGGGCCGTTACGCTGCTTGCCGATAATAATCTCCGCTGTGCCCGGGTGCTCCGAATCCTCTTTGTTGTAGTAGTCGTCGCGGTAGATGAACATGATCGTATCCGCATCCTGCTCAATGGCACCGGACTCACGCAAATCCGACATCATGGGCCGCTTATCAGGGCGTTGTTCCAAACCGCGGTTGAGCTGAGAGAGCGCAATCACGGGCACGTTCAACTCTTTGGCCATAGCCTTGAGCGAGCGGGAGATTTCAGAGATTTCATTCACGCGGTTTTCACTGCCTGCCACGCGCATCAATTGCAGATAGTCGAGCATAATCAACGACAAACCGTGTTCGCGCTTAATCCGTCGCGCGCGGGCCAACATGCCCGTTGGCGTCAAGGCTGGCGTGTCATCAATGAAAATGGGCAGCTCGTTCAGCATACTGACTGCACCCACCACGCGCGGCCAATCCGTTTCGTCGAGATTGCCCTTGC
>DS990602.1:2467-35720 GCA_000155715.1 gamma proteobacterium HTCC5015
CTCGTCTTGTGAAGTTGCGATAGCAGCCTCAGACATAAGCCTTGCTCCTGAATGATGACCTTGCCCAATCTAGCGCCACATTCCGTCATATTGCGTCGCATTAGGGCGAAAAAAAACTGGCCGCCTATTAAAGCGACCAGTTATTTAATCACGACCTAGAGTCGCTTAACAGACAACAACTTGTGCGTTGCCTGTGGATAATCGGTGTAAAGCCGATTATCCCTCTTCTGGCAGAACAATCAGCTTGATTGTCGTATCGATGTCGGCGTGCAAATGCACATCAATATCGAACTCGCCAATCTCGCGGATATTGCCCTCGGGCAAGCGTAGCTCTTTCTTCTCAATCGCTTCCGCGCCCATGGCGTTCACGGCATCGACGATATCGACGGTACCGATAGAGCCAAACAGCTTGTTCTCACCACTGATCTTAGAAGTGATCGTGACTTCGAGCCCCTCGAGCTTCTCTGCACGCGCTTTAGCGGCAGACAGCTTTTCAGCGGCTTGAGCTTCGAGCTCGGCGCGACGCTCTTCAAACTCTTTGATGTTCTCGGCAGTCGCCATTTTGGCTTTGCCTTGAGGAATCAAGTAGTTGCGAGCATAACCCGACTTGACGCTCACTTTATCGCCCAGCACGCCGAGGTTGCCGATCTTTTCAAGTAGAATGACATCCATTGAATAATCTCCTCTTAATGCTGATCTGAATAAGGCAACAAAGCCACGTAGCGAGCGCGCTTAATCGCTTTGGCTAACTGGCGCTGATACTTAGCGCTGGTGCCCGTGATGCGACTCGGTACGATTTTGCCCGTTTCAGTGATGTACTGCTTGAGCAAATCTGTGTCTTTGTAATCAATTTGCGTAATACCTTCCGCAGTAAAGCGGCAGTATTTACGACGACGGAAATATCCAGCCATGATAAACCTCTTCTGTTAAGCCGCGTCTGCGGAATCGTCTTTGTCGCTGCTCTTCGCTAGCGGCGAAGGCTCGGTGACGGCTTCGTCGAGCTGCACTACCATGTTACGGATAATGGCGTCGTTGAAGCGGAACGTACTCGTTAGCTCGTCGAGCACACTCTGCTCGCACTCAACATTCATCAGCACATAGTGTGCTTTGTGAATTTTGTTGATGGGATAAGCTAACTGGCGACGACCCCAGTCTTCTTGGCGGTGAATATTGCCGCCTTGCTCGATGATGGCGCGGTAGCGCTCAATCATAGCGGGGACTTGCTCTGACTGATCAGGGTGGACCAGAAACACAATCTCATAATGTCTCATAAAAGCTCCTTTCGGATCTGACCTTCTAGCAGTGAGACGCGCTAGTAAGGCAAGGAGAACCGGTTTGTTACCCGAAATTGGGTGCGCGAATTCTACGGCCTGAGCGCGATCACGGCAAGCCCAAGCGCAAAATACGTCAAAATTGGCCTCAAACAGACAAAACACCGCAAAAATAGCGACAGGTGGTGCTCTTTTTCGCAAAAAAACTTTGCGCTCAAGCGCCAGCCGATAGAGACTTACTCAATTAGTATGGAGCAGTAAGAGACGCAACAGTTTATGGGTGCACAAAAAACACTACCTCGCAGCCTGACGCTGCAAGAGTTCGAAATGTTCGTCAGGAAAGCGACGCCTCCACAAATCGCCAAGTTGCGCCCCGAATACCTGCCAGAGGATATTCCCGACGATATCGTCGAAGAAGCCCCCTACGAAACCCGCAGCGCTATTGAAAATCTGATATTCGAGGCCAATGCGCTGCATCTCAATCTCCAGATGGACCTCGAGAGTGAATTTGGCGAACAAGTCAGCACCGCCCTCAGCCTCTCGCGCCAAGAGGGACGATCGCGCAGCCACCGCGAATTTGACGCCAAAGTAAAAACGCTGGTGGAAATCTACGCCAGCAGCAAAAAGAACCCAGAAGTACTCAAGACAGAAACAGCCACTCAATTGCGCCACGACCTTAAAAGTCTAGCGCTCGATATACGACAAGAGTCCGGCGCCTTTGCCCACGCCCAAGGCCACATGCAAAACGCACTGAAAGATTGTGCGGATGAGCGATATCGCGGCGTGATGGATAAGGCCATCGAAGCCCTAAAAATAAAATTCGACAAAATGATGAAGTCGATGAACGTGTTTACCTACGTACGCGTTCTCGAAGTGGCCTCCGAAATGTCACAAGTACGCGACCATATCAACGGGCTTGAACAAGATGTCGGCATGCTCAAGCAAGACGCCGATGAAAAACGCGAGTCGCTGAGAACACTGACCAGCAGCTTTATTTCTCGTCACCGACACGCCAAGAAAATCCAAGAGCTACAAGCGGATATCACCGAAATTATCGACGAGATCAATCGTAAAGAAGTCGTCATTTCCGAGGAGAGCCTACTCGATTGGCTCGACGTGATCGTCGACGCCAACTTAAGTGAATCCGTCATGGAGCGCGCTGCGCAAACGGTCGGCACCGCCCGCGTCACCCTATTCAGCTTGATGCAAAAATACTGCATCTTGCAGGAAATGGGCGCCCAGCAAGTAGCACGCAACCCATTCAGCCAAATTGACCCCGAGCAATCCATCCAATTTATGTTGCGCTCCGAGAAATTCATTCTCGACTACTTCATTAAAAAGCGCGATGCCATGGCCACCTGGCTGGGCGACGCCGCCGAGGCCAAGCTCAAAGCACTCGATAACGTCGAAACTAAAGTGCTCAAAGAGCTGAAAAAGAACTACAAGTTGATGGGATAAGATGGCTATGTCTTCTAAAGCAACCATCGCCAGTGAAGCACAGCGGCTGAGCCTCCCCCAGTTTGTCAAACTGGTCAAAACTGCGTCGCCAGAGACCCTTCGCCGCCTCGACCGCAGCCGCCTGCCGCGCCACATTCCCCAAGAGTTAATTCAAGTGGCTCCCGAGCCCAGCCGCTCCGTGGTGGAAGAACTCATGTTCGATATATCGATGCAAAACATCGATATTCAAAACGAGTTGTCTGATATCTTCGGGCAAGGCGTTCACTCGGTGCTCGCCGAAGCACAAAAACACGGCGACTCCGAAGCGCTGCGCTGGTTCAAAGGCAAGGTCAAGGTGCTGGCCAACTTGTTCGACGAAAACAAACAGCGCCCCACCAAAAAAAACCTGGTTCGATTTGACGAACTCAACCAATCACTTCGCGACCGCTACAACGACCTACAGATGGAGTACATCCACCTGTCTGGCTTAAAAGAGCTGGCTGAAGGCAAGCAGCACCACGCCGACATCGTCCACAAAGACTTACTCGACGAACCCATACTGATACTGTCCCAGCGCATGCAGTCAATCCAGCATGCAACCGACATCTACATGTATGTGAATATGATCGCCGCCTCCAAGGAAATGGAATACGTCATCGCCTGCATCAAAGCCCAAGACGAACTCAGCCGTCGCGTACTGGATCAAGTTGAAGAAGAGCGCTTTCACCTTGAAGCCCTCGTCGGCAATATGATGACGCGCTACACCAAGAAAAATGAAATCGAGGAAATCAAACACCGTATTACCGAGCGGCTCGAAAAGTGCCGTATGTACGAAGTTGTCCTCGACGAAAACGATCTAACTCGCTGGCTCGACACCATCGTCGAGGCCAGTCTATCCAAATTTGTTAGCACCAAAGCCAAAAAATCACTCAACGAATCTAAAAACAGCCTCTACCTGCTGATGCAGCGCTATTGTGAGCTACAGGAACAAGGCGCGAGTCAAATTGCGCAAAACCCGTTCAGTCAGGTCGATCCTAAAGACGCCATCACCTTCCTCATCAAATCGGAAGAGTTTATTTTGATGTACTTCCGTGAAAAACGTGCGGAATTAAGTTTGTGGGTAGGGTCAGCCGCCGACATGCGTCTTAAAGGGCTCAAGAGTTTAGAGCGCAACTTACTCAAAGAACTGCGCAAGAATTATCGCCTCAAGCGCTAGCCCTATGACAAACCGTCCGTTCGCTTTATAGTGTTAGCCATTAACAATAACGACGAGTGCTACCGTGGAAATCGATCAGGCGAGAGAACTGTTCAAGTTAGATGGCCCCTGCACGCCAGAAGAACTTGAAAAACTCTACAACTTTGAAAAAAACCTCCTGCTGCAAAAGCTGGCAGATGACGCGAGTGAAGAAGAGCTGGCCGAGGTTCAGCACCAACTTGAAACGCTCGAAGCAGCCTATTCTACGCTGGGCAACATCGCCACCGAAGAGTTTGACTCTGCTGACGACGAGCCGGAAACCGACAGTGGCAATAAAAAGCGCCTTCTCATGCTCGTCTGTGTAGGCGCGCTACTTCTGGGACTGGGATTTCTCACTTTTCAACATCTAGAGTCGCGTTCACAACAACAGAGCTCCGAGCTAGGGCAAGCGACGAAACCCTCTGCGCAAAACCAAGGGGAGCGCGCCGAGGATGGCGGCTCCACCATCTTGACTTATCAGCAGCGTCAAGAACAAAAAATGCTAAAGGCCAAACGCGAAGCAGAGGCCATTTTGCAACAGTGGCAAACACTCAGCGCCAATAGAGAACTTAGCTTAAACAAAAAGCTAAAAGACATCTGGAACAACGCCATCAATTTGGAAAATGAAGGGCAGTTCAGCCAAGCCCGCTATGCTTTCAATGACTTCAGCATCGAGCTTACAGAATTTCACACTCAAGCCAAAAATTATCTCGATACGTTTCAACAGTACAAAACCCTCTCTGCACAATGGAAATCTATGGCCGAGCAGCAGGGCTTTATCTATCACAAAGAAGACGACTACGAACAGCGCTTTAACACCGTAAAACAAGATTTATCTCGAGGTGATTCGCCCAGTTACAGTACGGGTGAATTAAAGAAATTCAATTTCAATTACACGCGAATCCTTGAATACGGCCAACAAATCATCGAACTCAGAAACGAGTACAAGCCGCTCAAAAAGCAGTGGGAAGAAAAAGTGCTAGGCTCGCCCTTTTACACACTGACACCCGCTATTGAGTCGCTGATTGAAACCGCAGATGCCAGCCCCGCCCATGCGAGTGAATTCGAGAATCTGCGAGGCGAGGTCTACCCCCGCCTCATCAACCACTTTAAAACGCAAATCAAAAAGTACTAACCCGCACTTGGCAGGGATGCCTCAACACCATAGCGTTGATAAAAATCGTGGGCGTATTCAATGAGGCTATCATTTTCGATGGCGTTTCTTAAATCTGCCATCAGCGCCTGATAGTAACGCAAATTGTGAATCGTATTTAAACGCGATCCCAGCATTTCATTGCATTTATCCAAATGTCTGAGGTAACTGCGACTGTAGTGTTGGCACGTATAACAATCACAGTGTTCATCAATTGGCCGCGTGTCCATAGCGTGCTTCGCATTGCGAATCTTCACCACGCCATTGTGCGTGTATAAAAAGCCATTGCGCGCATTGCGCGTCGGCATCACACAATCGAACATATCCACGCCGCGCAGGACGGCATCGACAATATCCTGCGGCTTGCCCACGCCCATCAAATAGCGCGGGCGATCCTGTGGCATGTGCTGCACCGTCATATCCAACACCTGATTGCGCTCGTCGCGAGGCTCGCCGACGGAAAGCCCCCCGATGGCGTAGCCGTCAAAACCAATATCCGCCAGACCTTGAGCCGACTCAGCGCGCAAATCTGGGTACATACCCCCCTGAATAATCCCAAACAGTGCCGAGGGGTTGTCGCCGTGCGCCGTTTTACTGCGCTTTGCCCAGCGCAAAGACAACTCCATAGAAGATTTAGCCTGCTCGTGAGTGGCCGGATAGGGTGTGCACTCATCAAAGATCATCACAATATCGGAGCCCAGCTGGCGCTGAACCTCCATCGAACGCTCGGGGTCGAGCACGGTTTTCGCGCCATCCACCGGCGACTGAAACACCACACCCTCTTCGGTAATTTTGCGCATCTGGGCGAGACTAAACACCTGAAACCCTCCTGAATCCGTCAGAATGGGTCCCTCCCAGTGCATAAAGTCGTGCAAATCCCCATGGGCCTGAATCACCTCTGTACCCGGGCGCAGCATTAAATGAAACGTATTGCCGAGAATAATTTGCGCACCGATGGACTTCAGTTCTTCGGGCGTCATGGCTTTAACCGTGCCGTAGGTACCCACTGGCATAAACGCCGGCGTTTCCACGGTGCCACGCTCAAAAACCAAGCGCCCTCGGCGCGCCTGCCCCCGCTGTTGGTCGAGCTCAAATTTCATTGGGCTTAGCCCTCACAGATTGATTTTCCACCCACATGGCATCGCCGTAGCTAAAAAAGCGGTAGCGCTGTTCGACGGCGTGCCGGTAGGCCGACATCACCTTGTCGTAACCACCCAGCGCCGACACCAGCATTAGCAGCGTGGAGCAAGGCAAGTGAAAGTTCGTAATCAAGACATCGATAAAACGGAAGGAAAAGCCCGGCGTAATAAATATATCCGTCTCACCACAATATGGCTGAGGGTGATCGCCCTCGGGCAAACTTTCCAGTGAACGCACTACTGTGGTACCCACCGCAACGACGCGTCCACCGCGGGATCGAGTTTCTGAAATCGCTCGACACGTCTCCTCGCCGACGTCGATACGCTCGGAATGCATGGTGTGCTCGGCAATCTCATCCACTTTCACCGGCTGAAAAGTGCCCGCGCCCACATGCAGCGTGACCTTGGCAATACGGACGCCCTTGGCCTCAAGTGCCGCCATCATATCTTGGTCAAAGTGCAAACCCGCAGTGGGCGCCGCAACCGCGCCTGCCTTTTCCGCAAATACGGTTTGGTAGCGCTCTTGATCACTGGCTTCATCGGAGCGCTCAATGTAGGGCGGCAGTGGCATGTGGCCGTATTCGAGCAGCCAATCCATGAGCGGCTTGGCGGGGTCGAACTGGACATCAAATAGAGCGCCTTGGCGCCCTAGGATCTCTGCTTCAACTACGCCCTCTAATACAATGCGGGTTCCAGGCTTAGGGCTACGGCTACAGCGAATGTGGCACAGCGCGCGATGCTCGTCGGTGATGCGCTCAATCAATACTTCCAACTTGCCGCCAGACGCTTTATTGCCGTGCAAGCGAGCGGGAATCACCCGCGTATCGTTCAAAACCAATAAATCCCCGGGATCGAGCATGTCGATCACATTGGCAAACTGGCGATCGACAGGCCCGCTGTCGCCTGACAGACACAGCAGTCGGCTATCGACGCGACGCTCGAGAGGCACTTGGGCGATCAATTCGCTGGGCAAATCAAAATGAAAGTCTTGGGTTTTCATGGGGCGCGGAGTATACCAGTGTTCATCGACAAGGACGCCTATTGACCGCGCATAAACAGCTTGTCGAGCTGATCGACAGTGAGCTGCGTCCAAGTTGGACGCCCGTGATTACACTGTCCACTGCGCTCCGTTGCCTCCATTTCACGCAGTAGTGCGTTCATTTCGGGCAGGGTCAACAAGCGATTAGCGCGCACAGACCCGTGGCAGGCCATGGTCGATAACACTTCGTTTAAAGCCTCTCGAATTCGCTCGGAGTGACCGTGGGCCGTGAGATCCGACAACACATCTCGCACCAAAGCTTCGGCATCGGCCTGATTGAGCAAAACGGGCACTTGGCGGATGCGCAAAGCCTCGGGGGCACTGCGGCTCAATTCAAAACCCAACTTCAAAAACTCGGCGGCGTGCTCCTCGGCCATATCCGCTTCGGCCTCGCTGACATTGATCGACACAGGCACCAGCAGAGGCTGGGTTTGAATACCCTGCTGCTCGTAGGCCGCTTTCAGCTTTTCGTAGGTCACGCGCTCGTGAGCGGCGTGAGTATCGACAATAATTAAGCCCGACTGGTTTTGCGCCAACACATACAGGCCGTGCAACTGAGCCAAGGCATAGCCTAAAGGATGTTGCTGTTCGGTCTCCGCGACGACGTCAGGATTCGGCGAACTCGCCGTTCGATAGTACTCTGGGGGAATAACCGAGCCGCCCACAGAGCCATTCCTTGAGTCGCTAGGGATCGCTCCAGCGCCTAAGCCCGCGTTGCTGGCCATCTCACCGTCGCTTACCCTCAGCGGCATCGCCGCCTGAGTGCTAAACGCGTCTAAGCCACCTTGCTCAGCCCCCTGCCCCGCGCGGTGAATATCGTCGCGCTGGGCAGCGCCGCCCTCGTAGGAACCCGCTCTCGTATCCGCCAAAACTTGGTGCAATGTGCGAAATAGAAAACTGTGAACGAGCTGGCCATCTCGGAAGCGCACTTCGTATTTGGTCGGGTGTGCATTGACGTCCACCAGCTTGGGATCTAACTCCAAGTGCAGTACATAGGCGGGATGGCGACCGTGGTAGAGCACATCTTGATACCCTTGCTTCACCGCGTGGGTCACCAACTTGTCGCGCACAATCCGTCCATTGACATAAAAATACTGCAAATCGGCCTGACTGCGAGAAAAGGTCGGCAGCCCGACCCACCCCTGTAGTTTTAAACCCGCCGCCTCGTGCTCTACATACAAACACTGCTCCATAAACGCCGACCCACAGAGCTCGGCGACACGCTTTTCCATCTCCGCCCGATTGCCTGCCGGGCGCAACTGGCAGGTGACTTTGCCATTGTGGCGCAGCGTTAATCCTAGGTAGGGCGCCCCTAGTGCAATGCGCTTCACCAGTGTCTCTGTGTGTTTGTACTCCGTGCGCTCGGTGCGCATAAACTTGCGCCGCGCGGGCACATTGAAAAACAGGTCGCGCAACTCGATGGTGGTGCCCTGGGAGTGGGCAGCGGGCTTCATCGCCCCGCCTTCCGTCTCTGGTGAAACGCACCAGCCGTGCTCTTCACCCTCGGCGCACGAGGTCACCGTCAGGTGAGAGACAGAGGCCATACTTGGCAGGGCCTCGCCGCGAAAGCCCATGCTTCGCACACTTTCTAAATCTTCTAAGCTACCGATTTTGCTCGTTGCGTGGCGCTCCAGCGCCATTGGGATTTCCTCGCGATTCATGCCACAGCCGTTGTCGCGGATACGAATGCGCTTCAAACCACCCTGCTCTAAATCGATATGCACCTCCGTTGCCCCGGCATCAATCGAGTTTTCTAGTAATTCCTTGACCACCGACGCAGGTCGCTCAATGACTTCGCCAGCGGCAATTTGGTTAATTAGTTTGTTGGGCAGACGCTGAATTCGCATGCCCCGCATTGTAAACGATTGCCTGTCTTTTCGTATCCCTTGTTGACGCAATCTACAGTGCTAAGCCAAAGCCATAAAAAGAAAAAGCCCGCACTGCGGGCTCTTGATAGAGAGGGGCCAACCCAGGGCTATGCCACGAGGTCAGCCGAGGAGAGGGTTATTGCAAGGCGGCGACGCGCTCGCCTCGCTCACGGCGGTTCTGCTCCGCCAGCCAAGTGCCCGGGGGCGCCTTTTTAGAAAAGTAGTAGCGCACGCCGCGAACGATCGCCCGAGCCATACGGTCTTGCCCGTTTTGATCGCGCAGCTTTTTCGCCTCAGAGGGATTGGTGATAAACGCGGTCTCGACCAAAATCGAAGGGATATCGGGAGACTTCAGCACCAAGAAGCCCGCTTGCTGCACCTTTCGCTTGTGCAGTTTTTTCACACGACCCAGCTGGCCGAGAATCTGATCGCCCACCTCTAAACTGGATTGAATCGCCGCCTTCTGTGACAAATCCATCAGTACCGAGGCCACTAAATCATCTTTATCCCCCAAGCTCACGCCGCCGAGTAAATCGGCGGCATTCTCCCGCTTCGCTAACCATTTCGCCGCCTCTGAAGAAGCGCCGTTGATCGACAGAGCGTACACGGAAGACCCAGAGGCGCGCTTATCGGGGAAGGCATCGGCATGAATAGAAATGAACATATCCGCTTGATGCTGGCGCGCCTTAACAATCCGCTTGCGCAGGGGAATAAAGTAGTCGCCATCTCGAATCATGACGGCCTTCATGCCTTTCTGCTGGTTAATATGGCGCTTGAGCTTATTGGCAATCGAGAGAACGACATCCTTCTCAAGCAAACCGCCATGCCCGACTGCGCCCGGATCTTTTCCGCCGTGTCCCGCGTCAATAGCCACAATCACATCGCGCAAATCATCGTTTTTGGGCAGCGTTTTAACGGGTTGGCGAGTCTTGCCAATATCGGATTCGTAGAGATCAATTACCAAGCGGTGGTGATTGACGGAATCGCTGGGTTTGAGCATGAAACTTTTAGGGCGAACACGCTGGTTCGTGTCCAATACCAAACGCAAATCGCCACCATTGCGAGCAGCACTGCGCAGTTGGTTTAGCACGCGCGCTTTTGCCAACTCACCGCTGCTGATATTGCGCCTCATGGAGGCTTCTTTTACATCAATAACGACGCGCTCGGGTTTGCTCAGTGTAAACAAGCTGTGATCGACAGGGCCATCAAGGTCGAAAACAACCCGCGTGTACTCATTGTTAGAGGCAACGCGCACATCGGTCACTTGAACACCCGCCAAGGCCGCCGCAGCAAAGAGCTGCAAGAGCATTGTATAGCCGAGCTTTTTAATCAGTGATCGCACCGAGTGCCCCCTCTTTCCTCATTCGGATGAAAACAGTCTGCTACTCGGAAAGAACAAATGCAAGTTTTTCTTTGTATTTTAGTAAGATAGCGCAAATAGCTAAGATGAGTTATAGCCCTTAAAAGCGACTACAAATGACTTAAAGCCACATCATCTTGGGTGTAGATAGACAACCCTCTCCCCACATCTTGTGGTTCTATCACAATTTCCCAATCTGCTTCCGGCAGAATGCCTTCACCGCGCTCGGGCCACTCAAACAGACAAATAGCCGATTCCGACAGGTAGTCCCGCAGGCCAATGGCCTCTAACTCTTCGGGATCTCCCAAACGATATAGATCAAAATGATAAAGCGAGAAACCGCCTTGGCCACTCTCGCCAAATTCGTAGGGCTCAACCAGTGTGTAGGTCGGGCTTTTGACGGCTCCCTCATGGCCGAGAGCGCGAATCCAAGCGCGACTCAAAGTGGTTTTTCCAGCGCCCAAATCGCCGCGCAGGTAGACCACGGCGGGCGAGGAAACCACCCGCGCTAAACGCTGGCCCCAAGCTATCATCGCCGCTTCATCGGCAGCGTAAACGCGAACGCTAGCCACTATGGGTTAACAAGCTTTTGCAGATAGGGCATTAAGTCGCTGGCGACGAGTCCGCGCTGGCCACCGGCAAGAGCCGCGCGATCCCCAGCGACAGCGTGAAGGTAAGCACCGCAGCGAGCGGCTTCGTACAGGCTCAAACCCTGTGCCGCCAGCGAGGCGATAACTCCTGTCAGCGCATCTCCCATACCACCGGATGCCATACCGGGGTTGCCCGCATCGACCAAATCAAAACCGTACTCGCTCTCGCGGCGCGGGCGAGTAATCAATGTTCCCGTCCCCTTGAGTACGACCGTGGCGTTGTAGTGAGTCGCCAATTCGCGCGCCTGAGAGAACCGATCTTTTTGCAACATCCCTAGGTCCATCCCCGTTAAGCGCGCCGCTTCACCGGGATGTGGCGTCAGCACCCAGTTGCCTCGCTCGGCATAGTTACTCACCAGCAAGTTTAGGCCGTCTGCATCGACTACCAGTGGTTTGTCGGACTCAACACAGGCCTTAAACAGCTCTTGCGCCCAGATGTCTTGCCCTAAGCCTGGCCCCAATGCCACAACATCCGCATCGTCGAGAAGTTCATAGAAGGGTTTCAACTCAGTAACACCGTGGCACATCAGTTCGGGCTGTGTCAGATTCAGCATCGCCGCGTGGCCTTGTCGCGTGGCAATCGACACTCTGCCCGCACCCGAGCGCAGTGCCGCCTGTCCTGCCAAGAGCGCCGCCCCCGACATGCCGCGGTTGCCCCCGACCACCAAAACATGTCCACACTGCCCCTTGTGCGCAGTGGCATTTCGAGGCTGTAAGGTCGACTTCAAATCGGATTTTTCGACGCGATAACCCGAGACGGGAACACGCTCAAAAACGGATTGAGGCACCGCCAAATCATTTAAAAAGATTTCGCCACAGTAATCCGGAGCCTGACCCGTAAAACCACCGCGCTTAAGACCAATAAAGTTCATGGTCATGTCCGCGCGGATCGCGACACCCATCACCGCGCCGTTGTCGCCGTGAATGCCCGTAGGCAAATCGACGGCCACTGTCGGTACCGATAAATCATTGACCAAGGAAATGGTTTGAGCGAGGTCGCCCTCAATGGGGCGGCTAATGCCACTGCCCAATAGCGCGTCAATCACCACATCCCAAGCGCCCTCTTTAATAAAGGAGGCATCGACTAAGCGCCCCTGCTCTTCCTGCCAGGCGCTAACCGCTTTTGCCGCAGCCCCCTGTAGCTGCTTGGGATCAACCGTGGCGTACACGGCCACATCCAAACCGGCCTTTTGGGCCAAGCGAGCGACCACATAGCCATCGCCCGCGTTATTGCCACTACCACACAGCACGAGCAGACGAGAGGCGCCGGGATACTTTTCCTGCACCAGCTTTAAAACGGCCGCGCCTGCACGCTCCATCAGGGTGTACTCACCCCCTTCCACCCTGTCGTGGGCGAGTTGATCAAGCTGTTTGACTTGCGAAATCGTATATAAATTGCGTGGAATTCTAGCCATAGTCGCCTGCCTTCCTCGTACTCAACGAGACTCAATTAACGAAATTCGGGCGCGGGGTTAGCCGCTTCAATTAAGGTATTCGCCGCCGAGGCACCCAAGTTTTCCGCAAAGCGCGTTAGAAAATCGGCTTGGCGGGTGTAATCGACAATTTCATCGGTCTCAAACATTTCGCGAGCGATGCCACGCATATCACCAAATCCATCGATCAACCCCAACTCTAGGCTCTCTTCACCCGTCCACACATAACCGCTAAACAATTCGCCATCGTCTTTCAGGCGCTCGCCGCGCTCGTCTGTGACGGCTTTAATGAATTGCTGGTGCACACTGTTGAGCATGGATTCATAGCGCTCAATATCCTGTTGTTTCTCGGGTAAAAAGGGATCGAGGAACGCCTTGTTTTCGCCCGAGGTATAAATGCGACGCTCGACGCCTAGTTTCTCCAGTGCCTTGACGAAGCCAAAGCTTCCGCCAGACGTCACGCCAATGGATCCGACAATAGACGATTCGATGGCGTAAATATTTTCGGCTGCCGAAGCAATATAGTAAGCGCCCGAAGCACCGATATCTTCAATCACCGCATAGACGGGCTTTTCTGGATACTCGCTACGCAAACGAAGTATCTCGCTGTAGACCAATTCGGATTGCACTGGGCTGCCGCCGGGGCTATTGATGCGCAGTAATAGGGCTTTGGCGTTTTCATTTTCCATCGCATCGCGCATCGCGGGGACGAGCATATCCGCACTGGCATCGGAATCGGGCGCGATGATGCCATTGACTTGGACCACCGCTACATGTTCGCCCTTAATCGGATTGCTTTTGCCGCTGAATTGCCAAGCCCCCGAAGACACCAAAATCAAAACCGTTAAATACAGCAGCGTCAGCATCCACATAAATATGCGCCAGCGACGCGCTCGGCGCTGCTCGTTGACGCCCGCCATGGCGATGCGACTTAACAAATCTCTTTCCCATTTTTGGGGTTCTTGATCAGACATAGGACTACCTTTTATAAAATATCGACGCCACACGCATTACTTTGCTGACGCCAACCACTCTTCCAGTTCAACAATATGCTCAAGCATCGCCCGAGGCTCAAAGCGACGCAAGTGCTCTTCCG
The DNA here is from genome assembly GCA_000155715.1 of gamma proteobacterium HTCC5015. GTDB lineage: Bacteria > Pseudomonadota > Gammaproteobacteria > HTCC5015 > HTCC5015 > HTCC5015. Next base: position 16,148 of record DS990602.1, read on the forward strand.
TGTGCGCACCCTTGGTCACCGCCAGCGGTGCCACCTCGGCGGCGTGGGCCATTTTCAAATCAAACTCCGTGTCTCCTACCATAACGGTTTGGCTGGGGCTAAAACCACACTCTTGCATCAGTTGGTGCAACATCAGGGGATGGGGTTTGGAGGCACTTTCATCGGCGGTTTTGGTGGCGTGAAAACGTTGCCCCATGCCCACTTCATCCAAAATATGATCCAACCCCTCGCGACTTTTACCCGTTGCGACCGCTACGGTATAGCCCGATTCGATCAAAGATTCCAACAGCTCAGGAACACCTTCAAAAAGCGGCGATGGCGACACCTCTCCCCCCATAAAGGCCTCCCGATAAGCCGTTGCGAGTCTTGGGTAGTCGCTTCGCTGAATTTCCCCATTCGGATAGAGATACTCGATGGCCTCAACCATACCCAAACCAATAATGTGCTTTAGATCGTTATCATCGCGTTCGGGCAAGCGCGTTTTAGCAATGGCAAAGTTCAAGCAATCGACAATGCGCTGCGCCGAATCCATCAGCGTGCCATCCCAGTCAAAAACGACAAAAGGGTGTCTCACGGTGTTTCCCTCATTGGTAGTGCGTTAATAAACTGCTCTAAGTCGGCGTCTAGCGGCGCCTCAAAGTACAGTGTCTGCCCCTCAAGAGGAAAGCGAATCGACTCGGCGTGCAAAAACAGGCGCTTCAGTCCCTGTCGCTTGGCATCGCGATTCAAGCGTTCATCGCCGTATTTATCGTCGCCCAGTAACGGCAAGCCCAGTGCCCGAGCGTGGACGCGAATCTGATGCGTGCGGCCCGTGTGAATCGTCACTCTGGCCAGCGTTAGTGTCCGATCATTCCACGGGTAGTGAGCAAGCGGTTCAAAATCGCTGAGTGCGGATTTTCCAGCCTCGTCGACCACGACCATCGCCTCGCCACTCAACTTGGTTTTTTGCAGTGCCAAATCCACGCGCCGCGAACCCTTTAAGTCCCCCACCAACAGAGCCAGATATTGCTTGTGCGTCTCCCGCTGGCGAAAACTGTCTTGTAACACATTGAGTACGCTGCGCCCCTTTGCCAACAGCAAACAGCCGCTCGTCTCGCGGTCTAAGCGGTGGACTAACTCGGTCCGCTTTCCATCGCAGTGGTGCTGGTGCACCGCTTCGGCAATGCCAAACGGCACGCCCGAGCCAGCGTGGGCCGCCATCCCCGAGGGTTTATTGATGACTAAAAGGCGCTCGTCTTCAAACAAAATGCGCTGGGCGATCTCTCGCCACGCGCCCGCGGGCACTTCGGTTTCGCCTTGGGGCTCAATCCGAACTGGCGGCAATCGAAGCAAATCCCCCGATTTCAACTTGTAAATCGGTTTCTTGCGGCCACCGTTGACTCGCACCTCGCCCTTGCGCAGCACGCGATACACGCGACTGCGCGGTACCCCTTTCCAGTAACCCATTAAAAAGTTATCAATGCGCTGTCCCACTGCCTCGTCGGGGACAGTCAGCTTTTGTGTGGGATAAAAAATCGTCGAGTCAGTTTGTGTCACAGAGATGAAATGTAATGATTGCCGCGGCTGTATAAGGCTGGTATATTTTTGCACAGTTCGGTCACCGAACGCGCCAGAAAAGTGTATGACACACAGGATTGGCAGCCAAACCCTTTTAAGCGATTCCCCTAACACGGGGAACGCATTAACTACCGTGACGCGCTCGACACACGATGTCAGCCCAGCCGCACGGCCTCACTAGCTACGATGCTTCAAGTGACAGTGGAACAGTTTTTGGACAATTTGATCACGGCCCTGTTCGCCCTTTTGCGCCCTGCGCCTATGGTGAACACCTCGCCGTGCTCCCTCCAACACAACAGCCCCATTCAACTTCGCTCCGCTCTTTTACCCTTATCAAGCGGACAAGGTGGCCAACACCACCGTCACCCACTGAAGCATCCCAATCGTTTTAGGATGCACAATGAAAAGAATGCTGATCAATGCAACTCAGCCAGAAGAGTTGCGAGTCGCCATCGTCGATGGCCAGAAATTAATTAATCTCGATATCGAAGTCCCCTCGCGGGAGCAAAAAAAAGCCAATATCTACAAGGGCGTCATCACCCGAGTTGAACCCAGCCTCGAAGCGGCCTTCGTTGACTTCGGCGCTGAGCGCCATGGCTTTTTACCCTTTAAAGAAATCAATCGTCGCTATCTGCCCGACGACATTGAAACCAATGACAACGGCCGCCCCAATGTCAAAGACGGCATTAAGGAAGGCCAAGAGCTGATTATTCAGGTCGAAAAGGAAGAGCGCGGCAACAAAGGCGCTGCCATCACGACCAATATCAGCCTCGCCGGTCGCTACCTCGTCGCCATGCCCCACAGTCCCCGCTCGGGCGGTGTTTCGCGCCGCATCGAGGGCGAAGAGCGCGCCCAAGTTCGCGAGGCCATGCAAGACATGACGATTCCCGACGGCACGGGCGTCATTGTGCGTACAGCAGGTGTCGGCCGTACAAGCGAAGAATTGCAATGGGATTTCGACTACCTCGCTCAAATCTGGGAAGCCATCGAAAAAGCAGCCGAGAGTCGCCAAGGCCCCTTCCTCATTTACCAAGAGAGCAATGTCATTATTCGCGCGCTGCGCGATCACTATCGCGACGACATCGGCGAAATTCTGATCGACGAAGCGGGCATCCACAAACAGGCCAATGACTTTATGTCACTGGCCATGCAGAACGACCTGCGCAAGCTGAAGTTCTACGAAGATTCTGTGCCGCTTTTCAATCGCTATCAGATTGAAAGTCAGATCGAGTCGGCTTTTCAACGCGAAGTGCGCCTGCCCTCGGGCGGCTCCATTGTCGTCGATCCCACAGAAGCACTGACCTCCATTGACATCAACTCAGCGCGCGCCACCAAAGGCAGCAATATCGATGAGACGGCACTCAACACCAACCTAGAAGCCGCCGACGAAATTGCCCGCCAACTGCGCCTGCGCGATTTGGGTGGCCTAGTTGTTATCGACTTCATCGACATGGGCAGCAACAAACACCAGCGCGAAGTTGAAAACCGTCTGCGCGATGCGGTGAGAATTGACCGCGCTCGCGTACAAACCAATCGCATTTCCAAATTTGGCCTGCTCGAAATGTCGCGTCAGCGCCTGCGCCCCTCACTGGGCGAGTCGAGCAAAGAGGTCTGCCCCCGCTGTGAGGGCCACGGCACGATTCGCAGCATCGAGTCGTTGGCACTCGCCGTACTTCGCATCATGGAAGAGGAAGCCCTCAAAGAGAATACGGGACGAGTCATCGCTCAATTGCCCGTCGATGTTGCCACCTTCATGCTCAACGAAAAGCGCCAGCAAGTTGCCGAATTGGAAAACCGCAATTCCATCGACTTGCTCATCGTTCCCAACAAGGCGCTAGAAACACCCCACTATGTCGTTGAGCGCGTACGCCTTTCCGACAAAGAAGCCAACGCAAAGCGCACTAGCTACGAGCAAGCTACCGTGGCAGAAGAAAGTTATGTGCCCGAGTTGCGCAGCGACAAAACCCCTGTCGAAGAGCCTGCGGTGCAAACTGTCGCACCCGTCGCACCACCCCAAGTGGAACAAAAGCCGAAGAAAAAAGAGGCGGCGCCTCTAGGCCTGCTGGCTCGACTGATCCAATGGCTTTTTGGCAATCAAGACAAACGCCCCTCAAAAGGCCAAAAAGGAAAGCAGCAACGTAACAACAACCGTGGCGGCGGCCGTAATAACAACCGAGGTGGCCGCAACAACAACCGCAATAGAAACAATAGAAACCAGAACAACAACGATAAAAAGAACAAGCAACGCTCAGACAATCGCTCTGGTGGCGGTCGCCAGCAAAACAAAGGTAAGAGCGATAACAAGAACGACAATCGCCAAAGCAAAGGCAATAACAACAGCGATAACGGCGATCAAAACAAAGACAACAACTCGCAGAACGGCAACAACCGCAACAATCGCGGTTCGCGTGGCGGGCGAGGCCGCGGCGGTCGCGGTCGTGGCGGCAATCGAAACAACGACAACCGCAACCAAAACAGCAATCGCAATGCCGACAACAAAGAGCAAAACAACGGCAACGATGCCAATAACGGCCCATCGAAAAACTCGCAAGCGAGAAATAGTGAACCGAAAAACCAAGACCCGAAAAAATCGGATAACCGCGCTCAGCAAAGCGACAAAAATTCGAATGAAACGAATTCGTCGAGAAAGCCGCGCCAAAACGATCGTTCAGGTTCTTCGGATCACCAGGCCAGCATTAGCACGCGCCACTCCAAGGTGACGAAAGACGATAAACCCAGTGTTGCGAAACAACCCCAAGAAGCGGAACAAATGCGTTCCGACCAAAAGTCTATTAGCCAAACTGGGGTAACGAACACATCGGTACTGGCTTACGCCGAAAAGAAAAAGGCGTCACAGCAACAGACGGCCAAAGCTGAACAAGCGAACTCAGGCGATTCAGCAAACGCCAAGCCAGCGGATGCCAAGTCAGCGCCACCGAGCAAGAGTGAAAAACCAGCGGCTCAAGATACGCCTCAAGCGGCCTCCAAGCCCGAGGACAAAAAGCCCGTCGAAAGCACAACGCCACAAAGCGAGCCCAAGCCTTCGACACAAGATAAGCAAGCTCAAAGCCCGACTGAAAGTGCCGAGCCGAAAAAGGATCAAACCCCGCCTAAAGGCGAGGAGAAAGCGCCGTCTAAGGACTAGTTTTCGATCCTTAAAAAGCCCCTCGTCAAGTCACTTGGCGAGGGGCTTTTTTGTGCTTTCATATAGAACACTGTTGTGCTCAATCGCATCGCGACTTTCGCGCGCGCTAGCTAACTGACCAAACCACCGCTGCGCTCGCCCAGCCAATCCGCCACTTGTTTCCAACTTTGTTCGGGCGCTTTACTACCACCGAGTATGCCCATGTGACCACCCGATACTTCGATCATCGATTTATCATCGCTTTGCACGAGCTCTAATAAGCGCCCGAGGCAATCTCGATTGACGATCACATCCGATTTGCCGGCAACGGCAAACAGCGGCGTTTTGATACTCGATACATTGGGAGCCACATCGCCATCGGCCATTGGCAATTGACCTTTGGCCAGTACATTATCCGTCCACAAATATTGAATAAAGTCCTGCACCACAGCACCGGGATAAGCTTCCATGCGATCGACAAAAGAAGCGTTCGTTGCGTGATTGATCACATACTCGCGATCGTCTAAATGTTTTGCCAAATCGATATAGCCCTTAGCACTGCCCACGGGGTTCGTCAGTTTAAAGCCGACGGCATTGCCCACACCGGGAATCCGCCACCACCTAGGGTGTGAGCGATGCACGGTCCAGCCCGTGCGATCTTCCAAACGGTGTAATTGCTTAGCAATCTTCTGGTACTGCTTACCCAAATCACCATTGGCGTGGTAGTCACAGGGCGCGCCAATCATGACTAAGTTCTCAATGTCTGTATCTTGAAATAACGCCGTATAGCAGTAGCTAAACAAACCGCCAAAGCTCCAACCGTGCAAGCTCAATTTTTTAGAGCCACTGTGGGCGCGAGCCTGCTCGATAAAGCGTGGCAGTCTATCGCCAAAGTAATGGTACAAACTCCAGTGATTGTGGCGGCGAGTGGGCTTGCCCCAGTCCACTAGGTAGACTTCAAAACCGCGCGCACGCAAAAAACGCACAAAGCTGCGCTGGGGAAAGAGATCGTAGATCGACATGTTCACCGCCAGCGGCGATACCAGCACGACGGGAATCTTGTAGCGCTTTTTCTCCACCGAAACCGTCTCACCCATTAACTCAATGCTTTCGTCATCCAAGGGCGGGTAGTAGCGCAAGGAGGCAATGTCTTCACGATAAATCACCTCGTAAGGCGTTTGCTGTGCCAGCACGACATCATCGGACAAACGCAACCAGTCCGATGCATTGACGGCCACATTGCGAGCTTGCGAAGCGCGCTGTTTTATAAAATCAAACATAGAGATCGCTCTTGTACTCATTGAGGGCAGGAGTGTATCAAAGTCACTGCTCAGCGCTTTGGAAAAAGGCGCCGACAAACGACAATTGCCGCTGTGGGCATTTAGTGCGTCAGCAAATAACCCACCAAACCCAAGACAAAACCCAGCACAGCTCCCATGGGCGGCGCGTAATGACGCTCTAATCTGGCCTGGGGCGCAATGTCTTGAAACACCGAGTAGAGAATCCCCCCTGAGGCGAACAACATAATCACGGCGACCACGACGGGTAGCTGAGCCAACCAAAGCGTTCCTGCAACAGCGGCAATGGGCCCCAAAAGCGCCAGTAAGGCAAACAGCCCCAGTATTTTTCTACCGCTAAAGTGTGCCGCTTCTCGCAACTCACAATAAGCATTAAAACCTTCGGGTAAATTCTGCAAAGCGATAAGCGCTGCCAACAAATAAGCCGTCTGGTCGCCCGTCGCAAATGCAGCCCCTAGAGCAATGGACTCGGGAATAAAGTCGGACAGCATGGCCACTAGTTGGCTGGCCGGTGTATTGCGGCGGTTCAAATACACATCGAACCCCATAAACAGCATCCCCCCAGCCACAAAACACACAGCGGCAACAACGACACTGACCCGCTCAACCGATTCGGGAATCAGCACCAAGGCCACCGCCGATAGCAAAGCCCCACCACCGAAGGCAATAACACTGTGCTTCACTTCGGCGCCCATCCAGCGCGCCCCTGCCGTGCCTATATTTGCCAATGCCCCGCCCAGCGGCATCGCCAGCCCCGCCACGCCAGCAGCTGCAAAAACAATCGCTAACAATTGCCAATCCACTTCAACTTACTCCTAGTGATGCTCTACTGGACCCTGTCTGTGAGTGCGGCGCCAAGCTCGTGGCGACTGCCCTGTCCACTGCTTAAAGCAGCGACTAAACGGCGCCAATTCAGAGAAGCCCAAATTCATCGCGAGCGTGGTCAAATCCGTATTCGTGTTGCGCAGATATTGTAGCGCCAACTTCAAGCGCGTTGTTTTTTGAATCTCTCCAAAACTCGTTCGATCTTTCTTTAAATAGTTTTGTAGCGAGCGCGGGTGCAAACCAAGCAATTTAGACACGGTGTTCAGATTGCACTCCCCCGTTGGCAACAAGGCGACCATGGCGCTTTCCACTTGCTGTGGTAAACCAACCGGCTCCCCCAAGAAAGCATGCCGCCACTGACGGCTCAAGCGCTCTCGGGTTTGCTGCGCTGGTTCGATCGGCATTTCCAGTAGGTCTAGGGGAAAATACAACACATTTTCCGCGCCGTTTAACGTCACAGGTACGCCCAACAATTGCGAGTAGGCGGCCGCACTATCGGAGTTCGACACCGCCAATTGCAAGCGCGTGGCGCGGCAGGCACTGGGAATCAACTGTTCCATGCTGCGCAAGAAAAGCGCCATGCTTAACGCACTGAGCTGTGAGCAGTCGACGGCATGCGAAAAATCAAAATCCATGCGAATTTCAATCAAGCCGCCATCAATACCCACATCAATCTGCACACCGCGGGCGTGAAAGTCGAGGTGGCGCTGCAACAGTGTCAGCGCATCGGGCAAATTCGTTTGCAAACACATCAAAGAGCCGAGTGCGCCCACCGCTTCCAAGCCTTGTTGCCAGCCCAGTTGAGCGCCAAACATCGAATCGCCGCAACACTCAGCCGCTAAGTTAAGTACCTCTGCGAGGGACTCGTAGGGCATGTAGAGGTCCACGTCTTTGAGCATCCCCACACTCAAACCCACATGACGCAGCAACCGCTCGGGAGACTCGCCATAGGCCCTGACCTTGTCAGCAAAACCAATCAGCGCCCCCGATCTCGCAAAATACCTCACACACCCTCTCTTTTCGCAATTGATCAAATATATATTCGCAAAATATCAAGCAATCGTCGATACAAGTGATTTAATCTGGTCACACCCTAAAAAAACACCCCCATGACAAAGGCATTGCGATGAAGCTTTGGCAACACAGCATTATTTCCGGTGGCGGCAGTGGGCTCGGCTTAGGCTTGGCCGAACGCCTCTTACATCGTGGTGGACGCGTTAGCGTTTTAGATTTAGTCCTCGGCGACGAGGCGCACAGCCGATTGCGGCAAGCGGCCCAAGAAGGGGGCGGTGAATGGCAGTATTTTGAGACCAACCTAACCGACGAGAGCAGCGTCAACCAGGCCGTTGCCGCCGCGGTAGAAGCCTTTTCTACGCCGAACCTCTGCATCAACTCGGCGGGCATACTCGTCAACAAAACCTTGAACAAGCTCGACAGTGCGGACTTTAAGAAAGTCATCGACGTCAACGTCACGGGCAGCTTCCACTTTGCTCGCGCCGTACTCCCCCATTTAAAAGCGGGGGATCGACTCGTCTTGATCGCCTCCATGGCGGGCCTTACCAGCAGCTACGGCTACAGTGCCTACGGCACCTCCAAGTTTGCCGTGGTCGGGCTGGCCACCACGCTGCGCTATGAATACGAGGCACTGGGCATCGGCATTACCTGTGTTTGCCCCCCCGAAGTCAAAACACCGATGGTGGCCGTGGAGCGCAGCCCCGGTCAGGCCGACCCAATTGCGCTGGCTCTGAAAGATATCGCGGGATCGCTTGAGCCCGATTTTGCCTGTGACGCCATATTAAAAGGGATCGATAAAGGTCAATGGCTGGTCATTCCAGGCACCAAAAGTAAACTCACCGCCATGGGCGCCCGCTACTTCCCCAATGCGTTTATGGCTCTGAGCACCCTCATTGTGAGGCATCTGATGAAAAAGCATTCGACCTCGTAAGTCCTACATAAGAACCACCACACCACGACGGGAAATCACTATGAACGACTTCAAACCGATTAAACATTTTGACGGCTCGCGCAAAGCCTACGGCCAACAAAGCCGTGTTGAAGACACCCGCGGCGCCGCCGAAGACTTCCGCCGCGAGATGCTCGCGGGACCCAAGGTGCGCTACTTTGAATCTTTTGATCTCGTCACTGTGCCCTACCCCACGCGCTACGGTCTGCGCAATGCTTTCTCACGCGAGCGCTGGGTCGAGTTTTTACACATCCGCAATCGTATGTTCGTCGTACAATTCGACACATCAGACGGCCTTAAAACGCTGTTAGTCTCCCCATCCGATCACGAGCGCGGTGAAGAAACCCCCTATTTCCGTCGCCTTGTCGATAGCACACCCAGCTTTTTGGTGAATTACATTGCGCGTCGCCACACCACGGTGCCCCAAATTTTGCAGCGCATTGGCTTAAAGCCCGAAGATATCGACTACATCACCTACGACCACCTACACACCCAAGATGTTCGACGCTGGCTGGGCACGAACGAAGAAGACGCCCTGTTCCCCAACGCCCAACTGCTGGTGCACTGGCGCGAGTGGGAATCGGCGCTCGACCTCAACCCCTATCAAGCCGACTGGTACTGTCCACAGGGCATCCACGGCATTCCCGCAGAGAAAATTATCCAGTTTGATGGCTCCATTATGCTTGGAGACGGCTGTGCACTCGTCCACACACCCGGCCACACAGAGGGCAATCACTCCATCGTCACCCACACCGACGAAGGTCTTTGGGTGACCAGCGAAAATGGCATCAGCGTCGACGCCTACGCGCCACAGCTCTCTCGCATTAGCGGTGTTGCCGACTACGCCAACACCATCGGGACCGAAATTATTATTAACGGCAACACTTTGGAAAATGCCGTGGATCAATACATCTCTATGGTGCAAGAAAAAACCATTGCCGGCCCATCGCAACGCGATGCGCGCTATCCCAACGTGTTCCCCTCCTCTGAGTTAACGCCCTTTTGGTTATTCCCGGGGACCCGCCCCTCCTTCTATGTGGGCAATGCCAAGCACGGACAATTGACGAAACCCTAAACACATCGGCCTCAGGCGAAAGCTTGGGGCTCAACATCTCGCGGTAAACCCGAATTGAATCCGAACAAAAGTTCAGATTAGCATTTTAATGAGTCGATAAACCCCTGAATCCACAGGAAATCGATGCTGAACTGACCATACAACCTTGCATTACAAAGGTATCGGATATGATTGCAGCCGCTCTACAAACGCCATTGTCCCTTGTTCGTTCCCCAAAAACCGAACAAGAGCCCATTCCCGTGCGACATATGAAATTTGAGTTCGATGCAAAAAGCGTCGACGACAAATTCTTACTCAACACGGAATTGGCATCCGCCTATTTTGAGGCACTTTCTATCTTCCTCACCTTTGGTGAAGACTTGGTCATCGACACCGCTCGATACCATCGCCAATTCGTCGACGATCCTGTGTTAAAACAGCGCGTCACCTCGCTGATTGGGCAGGAGGCCGTCCACTCTAAAGCGCACAACGAGTGGAACGACATGCTTCAACTCAATCGCTTTCCCGTGTCGATTTACCGCTTTTTAGCCCAGCAAGTGTTTGACTATGGTTTCAAGCAATTGCCCAACCCGATGCAGCTATCGCTGATGGCGGGCATTGAGCATTTCACTGCGGTAATGGCCGAGTTTTTCATGAAGCACGAAGACATGTTCTTTTCGACTGATGACGAAAAACAGCGCGCTCTTTGGATGTGGCACATGCTTGAGGAATCCGAACACAAAGACATTGCCTACGATGTTTTCCAAGAGCTGTCCGGCAGCTATCCGCTGCGCATTGCGGGTTTCGCAATGGCCTTCGGCACGATCTTGGGGCTCATTCCCTTGGCCACCAGCGTCATCCCCTTTTACCGCCGCCCCCGCAATTTGATCAGCCCCGCTTTTTGGAAAGATGCCAAACGCAGCGTCGGTGTGCTGTTCGGTAAAAAAGACGGTGTCTACGGCAGCACCATTGGTCACGTGCTGGATTATTTGCGCCGCGATTTTCACCCCAACGATCACGACACCAGTGAGTATCTCGAGTACTACAAAGAGACACTCCTCCACCCCGAAACCGGCTTACTCACCCCCTACTTGGTGAAAGAAACCGTACCGCCTTTACGCAAGTGATAGACATGAAAAACTGGTTATCGAAAAAGAACACCTCACCCAGCCACAATGCCTATGCGGTTGTCACTGGCGCGGGCAGTGGTATTGGCCGCAGCTTTGCTATGGAGCTGGCGAGTCGACAATCGCAGGTGGTCTGCTCCGACATTAACTTGGCCGCCGCCGAAGAGACCGCCGAACGCATTCGCAAAGCCGGTGGCAAGGCCTACGCTGTTCGCTGTGACGTGGGTAATGCAGAAGAGGTTGCCCAGCTTGCCGATGAAGCGGAGGCACTTTTGGGCCATCCCGTGAGCTTAGTCATCAACAACGCCGGCGTCGGCATAGGTGGAAAGTTTGATGAAATGAGCCTAGACGATTGGCACTGGTGTATGAACATCAATCTGTGGGGGGTTATCCACGGTTGCCATCACTTTGTGCCGCGTTTTAAACGCCAAGGGCACGGCGCCATCATCAATGTCGCCTCCGCCGCATCCTATACCGCTGCGCCCGAAATGAGTGTCTACAACGTCACCAAAGCGGGTGTACTCGCCCTGTCGGAAACCCTGTCGTCCGAGCTCAAAAAGAACAACATCAAGGTGAATGTGCTCTGCCCGACGCTGGTGCCTACCAACATCATTAAAAGTGGCCGCCTACCCGGACGCTACTCCAAGTTGGCAGATCACGCGCTGATGAACTATTCAATGACGACCAGTGAAGCGGTCGCCAAGCTCACTCTGGATCGTCTCGACAAAGGCCAGCTCTACACCACGCCGCAAGTAGATGCCAAAGTTTTCTGGATGATGAAGCGCGCATCCCCTAAGTGGTACACCAACCTTTTGGGTCTGTCCTATCAATTTTTTAAGTAACACTTAAAGCCGAAGATTTCCTATGCCAAAAAACAAACGCAATACGTCGAGCGAGATTTACGATTCGTTTATTGTCGGCGCCGGTATTTCCGGCTTAGCCGCGGCCATTAAACTCAAACAATCGGGTTACGAGCATTTCAAAATTATTGAAAAAGCCAACCGCGTTGGTGGCACGTGGCGCGAGAACACCTATCCGGGCTGTGGCTGCGACGTACCCTCGTCTCTGTACTCCTACTCATTTGCGCCCAGCAGCGAGTGGAGCCACCTGTTCGCCAAGCAGCCCGAAATTTTGCACTACTTGGAAACGGTCAGCCGAGATTTTGATATTGAACCAATGATTGAGTTCAACACGAGCTTGGACGAAGCCCGCTGGGACGAGCAAAAAAAATACTGGGTTCTCGACACCAACAACGGTCGCCACTTCGCCAAGAGCGTCATTTTTGCCACGGGCCCCATTACCGAGCCCTCGATTCCCAAGCTGCCCGACCTGGAGAACTTCAAAGGTGAGATGTTTCACTCGGCACAGTGGAATCACGATTATGATTTAAGCGACAAGCGCGTCGCCGTTATTGGCACGGGTGCGTCTGCCATTCAGTTCGTGCCGCAAATTCAGCCTAAGGTAAAAACACTCTATGTGTTCCAACGCACGGCGCCTTGGGTGCTGCCCAAACCCGATCTACCGCTGAACAACATCAGTAAAAAAGCCATTGCCCACTTCCCGCAAATTCAAAAGAACTGGCGCAACACCGTGGCGCATATCTTGAACGGCGTTAACTTTGGACTGCGCAATCCCAAGGCACTCAAACCTGTGAATGTGCTAGCCAAGCAATTGCTAAAACTACAAATCAAAGATCGCACTCTGCGTAAAAATGTCACGCCCAACTTTGATATTGGCTGCAAACGTATTCTCTTTGCCAACAACTACTACCCCGCCCTACAAGCCCCCAATACCACGCTAATCCCGCATGGTTTTGTCGGCGTAGAGGGCAACACCGTTATCGCCGCCAACGGTGAGCGGCACGATGTCGATGTGATTATCTGGGGCACTGGCTTTGAAGTCTCGCACCCACCGATTGGACAGCGCGTCTTTAACGAAAAAGGCGAGCGTCTCTCCGATCTATGGAAAGACAGCTCTCCCGAGGCCTATCTTGGAACAGCCATCGACAAAGTACCCAACGCCTTTCTAATGCTGGGTCCCAACGTGTTGGTTTACGACTCCTTCATCCGACTTGCCGAAGCGCAAACCGACTACATCGTCGATGCACTCACCAAAATGAAACGCGAGTCCATTAGCAAAATGGTCATCCGCCCCGATGTACTCGCGGCCCATAACAAACGCGTTCAGCGCAACCTCAAAACAACCGTCTTCAATAGCGGTGGCTGTAGCAGCTACTACTTAGATCAAAATGGTAGAAACTTTGCCGCATGGCCTTGGTCGCTGTCTGAACTGCAAAGGCGTTTGAACGCCGTTGACCTCAACGAGTACCAAGTCAATTACGCCGCCAAACAAAACAAATCTAAAGCCGCATAGCAGCCCCTCAAGCCATCACAGCTTGGAAGGGTATTGCTCCTTTGCGTTATGGCCGTCGATAAGACGGCCATCTCTTTTCTCGCCAAATCCTGCAATTAAGACGCTTTTTTCATCACGGGCGCCAGCCACTTGCGCTTGGCTTTTGCGACCAAATCTCGGGCATCGTGATTCCATGGGTGAAAGTTGGGACTGTAGTAACTGAAGTAGGAAGGCAACAGTTTGCGAAATACGCCGGGCTTGCCCCACATGTAGTTGAGGCCGCCGAGCCAAGATTTTAAATTGAATAATTGGCCGTCCTCTTTCATCAGCTGAGCGAGGTGAATACCGCTGAACAGCGGGAACATCACACTCACCGCCATCATTTCCGTAATACGCACCCACTCGCTGCCACCAATACTTTTATAAACGTCGAAGGCCACCGCCTTGTGTTCGGATTCTTCAATGGCGTGCCAAGCCCAGATAGGGGCCATGCGGGGATCCATTTGCTCCAAGGCGTCGTACTTGAGCAAAAACTCCTCGGCCATCAGAGCGGTGAAGTGCTCAACCGCGACGGTGTGGGCCAACTGGCGCTCGGGGCTAAAGCGTTTACGCATCCAGTTCATGAGTGTTTCAATCTCGCGCTCGAGCCGATCGAGCTGAATACCGCGATCCTGTAAGTACCCATTTAAGGCTTTGTGTTCTTTTGAATGATGGGCCTCTTGACCGATAAAGCCACGCACCGCCTCTTTCAGTTCGGGGTCGGTGATTTGCTTTTGATAGTGGCGCACCGAGTCAATAAAAAAGCGTTCGCCCGGAGGAAAGCTAGAAGAAAGCGCAGCCAGTAATAGCGTTTTGACGGGGTCGTTGTCCCACCAGTACTTAGGCACATCGTCGGCAAGATCAAAGTCGGGCTGGCGCACTTCGGGAATCATGCCCTTGGGGGTCGGTGTTTTCAGTCCACTGCGCTGGGTAATATCGTGTACAGCAGCTTTATTGTTTTTATGGGTCATGGTGTGCCTCCTCATCAGGCCTTATTGCTATGAATCCATCATACTGGCGAGAAATCCACAGTCGTGAGAGGATGAGCGGACAACCTACTTGTCATTGGTGGCCATTTGAGTCATTTAGTCAATAAAACGGCGTGGGAGAGAGCGCCCAGTTGGGCATGGCAGCCCAACCAGTCAGCCACTTACCCGCGCAACTTCGCCAGTGTTGCGCAAGAGCGGGGGATCGACCGAGAGCGACTGCTACAGCGGGCGAATCTAAGCGCCGAGGTGTTGGATGATCCCGCTGGACGAGTCTCTCTAGTGGACACCTGGCGCCTCGTCGCCGCCGCCGTCGACCTCACCGACGACCCAAGTCTTGGCTTTGAAACCGGCCTAAAATTACCGCTCACGGCTCACGGCAGTCTCGGCTATGCTCTGATGTGTGCACCCACACCGCGAGAATCCATCCAAGTACTCGAGCGATTTTGGCATTTGCGCGGACGCGGCGTCATCATGACAAGCTCGATTTCCACCGATGAGCTATTCTTCGAGCTCACGCCCGAATGGCCCATTCCAGAGGCACTTCGCAACGCCCTATTCGCCTCTATCCTCACCAGTATTTGCCGAGGTATGCAGTTTGTTTTACCCGAGGCACCCGCCGAACCCGTGATCTGGTGGCAGGGCGAGTCCTCCCCCTGTTATCAAGCGTTAAAAAACCAGCTCCCCGAAGTACGCTTTGCCATGCCCTGCTCCGCCGTCGTCATCCACGGTGACCCACAGTGGCTGGATCGCCCACAGCCATCGGCCAATCCCGAGGCCTACGAACAAGCTCTCGCTCAATGCCAGCGCGAAAGTGCGCTGATGGAGGGCGCGGAAAGCGCTGTGCAACAAACCCGTATGGCGCTTATCGCGAGCAACGATGGCTACCCCTCGCCCGAAGACGTAGCCGCGCGGTTGCACATGACAACGCGCACACTGCGACGCCACTTGCAAGAAGAGGGGCAAAGCTACCAATCGCTCCTCGAGGAAGCCCGGCGACGCGACAGCGCTCGCCTACTCGACAGCGGCGAACTAGAAGTGCGTCGCATTGCCGAGTGGCTAGGTTACTCCGACCCGGCCAACTTTACGCGCGCCTTCAAATCGTGGACGGGACAAACACCCAGCGAGTGGCGAAAAACGCATCAATCCAACAAGCTCTAATGCCAGAAAAAAGAAAGCCCCTCTTCGTTTTAAACGAATGAAGGGCTTTTCGTTTTTTCAATAGACACCTTGTAAAAGCTTTAGCGTTCACCGGCCAATTTTGATTGCTGAGTCGATTTCTCAACAGGCTTGGGCCGCAGAGCAAATCGCTTTAGCAAAAGGTGGCAGGGATAAAATAACAGTACAGGCATGCCAACTATCAACATGAAAAACCAAGTATTCGGCCCCACCCAAGTCTGCGCACTATCAGCACTAAATCCGTAAACATAATTGATATTGACCGGTGCGTTGGGGTTCGCTAACAAGTCCCCCGGTGCAGGCATCCACAAGTAACACACGGTTAATAAGCCCCATGCCAGCACCGTCCAATAAAGAAAAGCTCTTTTGTCATACCCCAGACGAAGTACGAGAAAAATCAATAAAAAAGGCAGCCATCCATGAAAAAGAGACAGCCCTCTGGCAAAAAGAGGGATGGACTCTTTAAACATATAGTCCGTCACCCCTAGCAGTGAAAAACCGAATAAACCGACCATAAAATCTATAACCCAAGCAAACTGTGGTAACAGTATGCCAACAGCTGCCATGCTAATGAGGAGCTTGTCCTCTCGCCAGACGCCAATGAGCGTTAAAAATAATGCGACATCACAAAAATATAAAAAGTTAGTTGGCCCATATGTCATCCAATAAAATGGAATCAAAATAGCCATAAACAAGGTATATAAAATTTTTACGGTTTGAGGTATTTGCACGGTGATCTCCACTCTCCTTATAACAAGTCCGTATTTTGACGATGGGGCTTCGAATCGCCACCTTTGTGCAAAAAGTACAAAGGCTGACCACCCAAAGTATCAGCTTATAATACTTTCGCTGTGAAAGTGCGCTTTAAAAACAGAACGCCGAGGGAACACCCTTTGAGCTATTGTCGGCAACCCATCGCTTCCGCGCCATTTTATCGATTCACTGCATCATCACATCCATTGTCGATAATGGAGAAAATTGCGGTGTCCTATGAATGTTTTGTCTTTCTTTTTAAACGCAACCTTACTAGCTCTGGCTTTATTCACTAGCGCTTGCAGCCTACCCAAAACGCTGCCACCTCAGGCGGATACATCCCACAAAATATCGTTTGATGACGACTCATTTAAAAATCAGACGGTTCAAGCACATATCATCGCTTTACACAGTTTTGGCGATAATCACCACGCCTTTGATCACTGGCAAGTTTGGGCCAAAAGCCATGGCTATGCTCTGCATCACTATGATCAACGAGGCTTTGGCCACCGGGGAAAGCTGGGGCGCTGGTACGGTAGTGAAGCCATGGTCAGTGACGCCATCTCGCTTGCAGAGCGCATTCGCGGCCACTCTGACAAACCCATCTACTTAATGGGAGAGAGCATGGGCGGAGCGATCGCCATTCTCGCAGCGGTAGAAAGGCCACAATTGTTTAGAGGACTGATCTTAGCCGCCCCTGCCGTACGCGAGGGGATTCTCGTTCGCTACCCCTACAACGCGGCGTTGAACATGGTGGCCAGTATCAGCCCAAGCACCACTGCGAGCATTGAGCGCGACCCCGACAACCCAGAGCTGATTTCAAGCACAGCGCAGCGTCTAGCGCACTCCCCCCACACGCTGCGAGACATTCGAATGGACACCTATCGCGGACTCATACGCCTAGCGGACTTGGCCAGTGACCAAGCACCCAAACTCCATATTCCCGTATTACTGTTTTACGGCGGCCAAGACGAAAGCGTGCCCGAAGTTGCAATCAAAAACCTCAGGCGGCATTGGCAAGGCCATGTCACTTATGTCTACCAAAGCGAATGGCCACACCTCATTTTTCAATCCACAGCGTGGAAGTCCGTCGCTGATACCGCACATGAATGGCGTCACTCACTCGACAATCGCGGTAAGCTGCATTGCAGGAAGGCTTGTTGAATAATCTTTTCTCAACGGTACAATGGCGCCCCAACAAACTAGACCTGCTCAAGGATGACTCATGAAGCTAATCACAGCTCTCTTACTCGCCTTTATTGTATTTTCTCAAATCGCCTGCGTAGCCGCTAATAGCGAATCCAACTCGCTAGACAAGCCCTCCGCACCAACAAAAGCGCCAACTCACAATATGGAGGCCTCTCTCTCTGATTGGCTTCAAAACGGCCATCCCCCCAGTGATCTGCCCGTGCAACTGGATATTCAGACAAGTGGGCTCAAGGCAATCAATAAGCAAGCGATCAAGGACACAGGCGCATCAATACTCGGCTTCTACCCCAAGTACGAGCGAATCAGCGCTACTGCCAATACACCCCAAGTGATTGAGCAAATTATTCAATTGCCCTTTGTGCGGCATATCGCGCTGGAACACGGCGCCCAACAAAAAGGCACAAAACCCGCTTCTCGCAAACCCCAATAACGGAGTACCAGGATGAGTACGTCAAAATCTTACGGGCTAATACTGTCCGCATTGCCACTTCTCTTCGCTTTTTCAAACGCCACTGCAGGCAAAGTCGACACTGGCAAAGTAAGTAGCAATTTGGCACCTAAAATAGGTCAGCTTGCCAATAAACATTCTCAATACAGCCAATCCACTACATCCAAAAAGACCAATGCCTCCGAGCCCATTCGCGTGGATGTGGTTCTGAATACTGTAGACAGCGGCACTAAAAACGCCATTGAGCGAGCCGGTGGCAAAGTGCTTCAAATGAATTCTAAAGCTCTGCGCGCCACAGTAGAAATTGATCACCGAGCCGCTGTAGAAGCCATTGCTGCACTCGCTCAGGTTCAATACATCTACCCTGACTATGGTTATGCGCAACGTGCAGGCTCAGTGACCAGCCGAGCTCCCAATGCTTTAGACACCATCAGTTTATCCGGTGCCCCCGACAACTTAGACGGCAGTGGACAAACCGTCGGTATTCTCTCAGACAGTTTTGCCAGAACGGGCGATGTCCGAAATGGAGGCACAACGCCAGCCGCCTGTACTGCAGGTATTTTAGAGGGCACCACACCACAAAATTCGGGCGACCTCCCAAGCCAGATCGACCTCCGTTCCGACGATGCATCTTCTGCTGACTGCCCAAACGCTGGCGACAATATCGATGAGGGCGCGGCCATGGCTGAACTGGTTTACGATATCGCACCAGGCGCCAATATTGCCTTTCACCAAGCAGGCCCTGGTATTGCGGGCTTTGCCTCAGGTATTGATGACCTCTGTACACCCACCTCCGATGGCGGCGCTGGCGCTACAGTGGCCGTTGACGACATTATCTACTTTGCCCAGCTCATGTATCAAGCAGACCCTGTCAGCCAAGCGGCCAGCAACTGCCACAAATCGGGCATTCCCTATCTGACGGCAGCGGGCAACAACGCCAACCTAGCATTCCACGAAACCTATGTTGATAGCGATCCTACCGACAACGCCGATGGCAACTTTCCCAGTGACTCGGAAGGCGACTACCACCAATGGAGTAATGGCAGCAATAAGATAGCTGTAACTCTGCAAAATGGTGAGAGCTTCCGCGCCGTATTACAGTGGAACCAACCCGCCCTCTCTGTGCCAGACAACACCAGCAATGGCCCACAAATTGACCTTGACTTACACGTTCACGATGGCCCAAGTAGTACAAGTTCTATCTTGGCAGAGTCAATCGAAGACCAACTTGCTTTTAACTCGGCGAGTGGAGCAGACCCCTTCGAAACAGTCACTATTGAAAATAACAGTGGCGGGAGCGCAACGGTCTACATTGGCATCAGTCACTGGGCAGGTAACAAAGACAACATCCCCCAAGACAGCAACACTCCCCTAGAATTTCGCTTGGTATTTTTCCCACAGGGTTCAACCGATCTTGATCCAGTAGCTGACTTCAGCCCTGATGCCGATGGGCCGACTATGTATGGCCACAGCAATCACCCCAAGTCATGGCGGTAGCGGCCGTTCCCTGGTGGGAGGCTCCTGCCTTCGACCCGTCCGGGTATCTACCTACAACAGGCATAGACCCAGAGTCGTTCACTTCTAAAGGTGGCGTGTTGGAGTGGCAATTTGCCGAGGATGGCTCCTTTGTGAAACAAACCTTACCTCAGAAGCCCGACT